>CAVTOL010000024.1:0-278963 GCA_963736375.1 uncultured Actinomycetota bacterium | reverse complement strand
TCTTCGACGACGGCGACACGCCCTACCACCTCACCGTGACGGCGGCGGAGACGTTCCCGACCGGCGTGATCCGCGTGATCTACGCGCCGTCCGCGGCGCCCGGCAAGGTCGGCTACGACGACGTCAAGGACCGGGTACCCAGCTAGAGGCTTCCCCAGACGTCCTGGGCGACCTTCGTGACCAGGCGCAGCTTGTCGACCTCCTGGTACGGGTTGAGCACGTTGCCCTCCACCGTGGAGGAGAACCCGCACTGGGGCGAGAGGCAGAGCTGGTCGAGCGGCACGTAGCGAGCGGCTTCGTCGATGCGGCGCTTGAGCTCGTCGGGGTCTTCCATGCGCCCGCGCTTGGTGGTGACCAACCCGAGCACGACCCGCTTGCCTGCAGGCACGAAACGCAGCGGGGCGAAGCCGCCCGAGCGTTCGTCGTCGAACTCGCAGAAGAAGGAGTCGACGTCGAGGCCGCCGAACAGCTCTTCGGCGACGTAGTCGTAGCCGCCCTCGGCGATCCAGGACGAGCGGAAGTTGCCGCGGCACACGTGGGCGGCGATGTGCATGCCTGCGGCAGGTTGGCGACGGCGGCGTTGATCGTGCGGATGTTGCGCTCGTGCGTGTGGTCGGCGTCGTCGCCACGGGCAGCCAGCGCGGCGCGCTGGTTGGGATCATTGAGGCACGCCAGGCTGGTGTCGTCGAGCTGCAGGTAGCGGCAGCCCAGCGCGTCGAGGGCGTTGATCTCGTCGGCGTACGCGGCGGCGAGATCGGCCCAGAACGCGTCGAGGTCCAGGTAGCCGCTGCGGTCGACGGCGGCGGTGCCGCTGCGCAGGAGCACCATGCTGGGCGACGGGATGGTCATCTTCGGCATCGCCGTACGTACCGCGCCCGCGAGGAACCGGAAGTCGTCGGCGAAGATCGGTTCGTCGAGGTGCAGCGGCTTGCGGACGGCCAGTCCCGCGGCGATGAACTGGCCGATGCCTTCGTCGTTGCGGAACTGCACCACGAGTTCCTCGTCGGTGCGGATGACGCCGCCCAGCTGGTAGATGAAGTCCATGTGCCAGGAGTTGCGGCGGAACTCCCCGTCGGTCGCCGCGCGGAAGCCGAGGTCCTCCTGGAGGGCGACGACCTCGCGGATGGCGTCGTCTTCAGCCGCGCGGAGACGGTCGGCGTCGATGCCGCCGGCCGCGAAGTCGTGACGGGCCTGTACGAGGTCTCGGGGGCGCAGCAGGCTGCCGACGTGCTCGGCCCGGAATGGCGGCTCGGTGCGGGCTTCCTCGGCCCTTCAACCTAGTCCAAAGCGGGATTCCCGCTGGTCCACCACGGCGCATTTGTTACCGATAGCTCGCGCCGGTCCTCGGCGAGGCGCTGGCCACGGCGGCCGTCGACGGGTCGACACCCTCCGTGCGCGCGCTGTCCGGCCGCACTCGCCGAGGCATGATCGGCCGATGGACGCGACGACGCAGAAGATCATCGACGACCTGATGGTGGCGGCCGAAGAACACGATGCCGCGCAGGCCGACCGCCTGGACCGGTGGCGGGTGCTGGAGCCGGACGCGGGTCGGCTGCTCTGGTTCCTCGTGCAGGCGTTGCCCGCTCGGACCATCGTCGAGATCGGCACGTCGCGCGGGGTTTCCACGCTGTGGCTTGCGGATGCGGCCCGGCCTGGTGACCACCACCGTCGGCGTCGGCAAGGGTGAGCTGATGGCGCTCTGCCGCTGACGCGTCAGTCGAGGCAGAACTCGTTGCCTTCGGGGTCGGCCATCACGATGAAGCCTGAGCTCAGCGGGGGATCGGGTTCGTGCCGAACCAGCCTCGTCGCTCCGAGTGCGACGAGGCGGTCGCACTCGGCTTCCAGCGCCGCCATCCGCTCCTCGCCCTGCAGCCCAGGGGCCGCACGGACGTCGAGGTGAACGCGGTTCTTGGCCACCTTGTCTTCCGGCACCTGCTGGAAGAACAGCCGTGGGCCATCGCCGTCGGGGTCCTCGATGGCCGACATCCCGTTGCGCCGATCCTCGGGGACGCCGATCCGGGCGAGGAAGTCGTCCCACGCGGCCAGCGGGTCGGCGCCCGCTGGCAGGTCGACACCGGGCGGGGCGGGGTGGACGTAGCCCAGCACGTCCCGCCAGAACGTCGACAGCGCCCGTGGGTCGTGGGCGTCGAATGTGACCTGGATGTCGCGACTCATCGAAGACGTGCTCCGTTCCGACAGCGCTCGCCCGAACCAGCCGGACAGTATCCGAACCGGTCTCCGGAATGCGCGCGACCGGCCGATCGTTGCCGCGGCCATGACCGTGGAACTGGGCCGGTACGGATTCTGGCGGCGGCAGGCGGCCTTCACACCCGAGCTCGCTCGCGAGGTGGAGGCGCTCGGCTACGGGGCGTTGTGGATCGGCGGTTCGCCGCCTGCGGACCTCACGGAAGTGGAGGGTCTGCTGGCGGCGACCGACCACATCGCCGTCGCCACCGGCATCGTCAACATGTGGGCCAGCTCGGCGGCCGAGGTCGCGGCGTCCTACCATAGGATCGCGGCGCGCTACCCTGGCCGGTTCCTACTGGGCGTCGGAATCGGGCATCCGGAGGCAACACGGGAGTACACGAGCCCGTACCGCACGGTCGTCGCGTACCTGGACACGCTCGACGAGCACGGCGTGCCGGTCGCGGACCGGGCGTTGGCCGCGTTGGGCGCGAAGATGCTCGCGGTGGCGGCGGAGCGCACCGCGGGCACGCACCCGTACCTCACGACACCGGAGCACACGCGCACGGCCCGCAGGCAGCTCGGGGCGGGCGTGCTGCTGGCGCCGGAGCAGACGGCAGTCGTCAACGTCGGAACCGACGGCGATGCGGCGGCAGCCCGGGCCACGGCCCGCGCGTGGCTGGGCCGCTACCTCGGCCTGCGCAACTACGTCGCCAACCTGCGCACGCTCGGCTTCACCGATGCCGACCTTGCCGACGGCGGCAGCGACCGGCTGGTCGACGCGCTCGTCACGCAGGGCAACGCCGCGGCCGTCGCCGCCCGGCTGGACGAGCATCTGGCCGCAGGCGCGGACCACGTGTGCGTGCAGGTGCTCGACCAGGGCGAGAATGCCGACCCGCTTCCCGCGCTACGCGGCCTGGCGGAGGCGCTGAAGCTGCGCTGAGACATGTCGGGTGGTCGGGGTCGGCCCGGTCACCGATGATGGCGGTGTGGTCGAGCTGCGGGTGCCCGGGGTCGGGTCGCTGGGGGGCCGGGTGGCAGACCTGCGCGCGCGGCTGGGTGCCGACGTGTTCCGGAAGGTCGCGGGCGACGAGGGGCCGAACCGGCGGGTGCGGATCCACAGCGCGCCCGGCCCACGCTGGTTCACCGTGGACCGCCCGATCCGGCGGGTGCACGGCGACGCGTCCATGTTCGTCGGGGGGCTGCGGGCGTTGCTCCTGCAGTCGCTGCACCCGCTCGCGATGGCCGGTGTGGCGGGCCACTCGGGCTACCGCGGCGACCCGTGGGGACGGCTGGCTCGCACCAGCTACTTTCTCGCCGCCACCACGTTTGGGCCCGACGCCGAGGCGCGCGAAACGATCGAGCGGATCAAAGCCGTGCACGCCAGGGTCCGGGGCCGGGCGCCCGACGGCCGGGTCTACTCGGCTGGCGACCCGCACCTGCTGGAGTGGGTGCACATCGCGGAGATCGACAGCTTCCTGCGCGCCTACCAGCGCTACGGCGCCCGCCCGCTCGACCAGGCGGGGCGCGACGGGTACGTCGCGGACACCGCCCGCATCGCGCGTGAGCTCGGCGTCGTAGACCCCCCGGACACCGAGGCGGCGCTCACCGACCGGATCGCCGCCTTCCGGCCGGAGCTCGCGGGCACGCCAGAGGCCCGGACGACCGCCCGGTTCCTGCTGCTCAACCCGCCGCTGGCCGTCGCCGCCCGTGCGCCGTACGCGCTCCTGGCCGCGGCGGCGGTGGAGCTGCTTCCGCGGTGGGCCCGCGCGCCGCTGCGGCTGCCCTACCTCCCGATCATGGAGGCGACAGTGGTCCGCGGCGGCGGCCGAGTCGTCACGCGGGGCATCCGGTGGGTGATGTCCGGATAGGCCGGAGGCGGGGGCCCTGGTCACTGTGGATCGGCTCGGCGCATGGTCGAGGGTCCTGCGACCGGGTAGCGTCGATGCCGGGGTGCCGCAGGTTTCGATAGGGGGCCGCCGTGTCGCGGATCATCCTGCGCATTGCGCAGATCATCGGGGTACTCGTGCTGGCCGGGCTGGCCATCGGGATCGTGGTCGGGCTGGTGCAGTGGTTGATCGGGATCGTGGTGATCGTGGCGATCGTCGCGGGCGCGTGGTGGCTGTTCAAGAACGTCTCGGGACGGGACGCGAAGCCCGCGGTCGGGTCGCCGGACCCGCGGTCCGTCACCGGCGGATCGGGCGTGTCCGGCGACCGACGCACCGAGCTGGAGGGCCGAGCGGTGCTCGACGCGTCTGGCCGCTGCGGCTGGTGCGGGTCGACGACCCTGCACAAGGACGAGTTCGGCTTCCCGGTCACGCCGCTGTCGTTCCACCGCGCCGAGATCGACGCGATGCTGTGAGCGTCGGACATGGCCGAGCACCTGCGGGTCGTCCTTCGCCCATGAGCGGCCGTCAGGCGGGCGTCGGACCTGTGTAGACCGCGAGCAGTCGGGTGAACTGGTAGTCCTGTTGCACGATCCCGCTGCAGTCCGGTTGCGCCTCCACCTGTCGCGAGCAGGTGCCGAGGTCCCGCCCGAGCGACCAGATCCCGAGCCGTCCCACGCCGTTGGCCTTGGCGAAGTTCAGCACCGTCTGCGCGTCGGCAGGCTGGGTGATCACCCCGTTGTCGTTGCGGCCGATCATGATCGTGATGCTGAGCCTGCGGTACTGCTCGGCGTCCGTGGCCTTCGGGTAGACCTTGCGCAGCTGGGCCAGCATGGCCTTGGCCGCCCGTACCAGGGCCGTGCCCCAGTTGCCGCTCGCGTCGAAGTCCATGTCCATGATGTTGACCGTGATGGGGAGGTTGGTCTGCGCGGCCCTCTTCACCAGGTTCAGCTGGCCGGGGCCGAGACCGTCGAGGTCGACCGGGAGGGTCAGCGTGATGTCGGTGCCGCGCGCCCGGTGCACCTGGCCCAGCGCATCGATCACCTTGTCGATCTGCACGTCCTGCTCGATGTCGATGTCGAGCAGGTTCGTGCCGGTGGCGTCGAGAACCTTGGTGTAGGCGGCCGCCAGATCGGCGGCGCTGCCGCAGGTGTTCTCCACGTAGGCGCCCTCCGCCCCGCCCGTCGCGATGGTGACGGATCCGCCCGCGGCCCGGAACAGGTCGATGTCGGCCTTCAGCGAGTCCAGCGGTTCGGTACCGCCCCACGCGGGCTCGCAGGCGCTCCCTTTGGCCAACACGAACGAGAGCACGACGTGCTTGAGCCCGGTCTGCTCGGCCATGGCAGAAAGGTTGGGCATCGACACCGACGGGTCCAGATAGGCCCCGAACGCGGGCCGCACGGGTGGCGGCGGGCTGGGCGTGGCGGAAGCGGGTGTGGGGGCGGCCGCACCCGGCAAGGCGGCCGAGCAGGCGGTGGGGCCGAGCAGGGCCAGCCCGACCACCAGGCAGGTCACAAGCTTCAACGGGCACCTCCGGTGGCGCCGAGGCGCCGAAGTCTCCGACTCGCTTGGCTTCAGGCCCGAGCAGGCGGTCCCGATCCGGCGCTGGGGTAGCCGGAGCGGTCGGGCGTTGCCGCCACAGCTTCCGGAGCGTAGCCACCGCGGCCATGCGACCCGCGACCGATCCTCCTTGCGGGTTCATGAGGCGGTGGTCGTGCGGCACGAAGAGTGAGGCGGTGCCCGCGTGGCTCGTTCAGGTGCCGCAGTACGTGACGTACGGGGGCCCGCCCTCCGGAGCGGGCCCGGTGTGATCCTCCAGGCCGGGGCGCGGCGTGTACGGGGCCGAGACGGCGTCGAGGAGCGTGCGGAACGGGCCGAGGTCGCCTTTGGTCGCGGCGGTGAGGGCCTCCTCGACGCGGTGGTTGCGGGGGATGTAGACGGGGTTGACCCGGTCCATGGCCGCCGCCACCGCGGCCCGGTCGGCGGGCAGCAGCGCGTCGCGCCGGGCGGCCCACTCGTCGAACGGCGCCGGGTCGCTGAACAGCGAACGCGCGGTGCCCGCCGAGAGCGCGCGGAAGAACTGCGTGAAGTCGACGTGCTGGGCGCGCATCAGGCCCGCGAGGTCGTCGGCCAGCTCCGGGTCGGGCGTGGGAAGGCCGAGCTTCGCTGCCATGCCGTCGGCCCAGTGCCGACGGAAGGCTTCCGCGAACCCGTTGACCGCCTCCACGGCCGCGGCCACCGCGGCATCGGCATCATCGTCGATGAGGGGGAGCAGCGCCTCCCCGAGGCGGGCGAGGTTCCACTGCGCCACCGCGGCCTGGTTGCCGTACGCGTAGCGGCCTCGCTCGTCGATGGAGCTGAACACCGTGGCCATGTCGAAGGCGTCCATGAACGCGCAGGGGCCGTAGTCGATGGTCTCGCCCGAGATCGTCATGTTGTCGGTGTTCATCACGCCGTGCACGAACCCGACCAGCATCCACCGGGCCACGAGCTCGGCCTGTGCGGCGATCACCCGCCGGTACAGCTCCAGGTACGGGTTCTCGGCCTCGACCGCGTCGGGGTGGTGGCGGGCGAGGGCGTGGTCGGCGAGCGCGCGCAGCACTTCGCGGTCGCCGGTCGCGGCGGCGTACTCGAACGTGCCGACCCGCAGGTGGCTCGCGGCGACCCGGCAGAGCACCGCGCCCGGCAGCAGCTCCTCGCGCTGCACCTGCGCGCCCGTGGCGACGACCGCGAGCGCCCGCGTCGTAGGGATGCCGAGCCGGTGCATGGCCTCGCCGATCAAGTACTCACGCAGCATCGGACCCACCGCGGCCTTGCCGTCGCCGCCACGGGCGAACGGCGTGCGGCCGGACCCCTTGAGGTGCAGGTCGCGGCGGTGACCGTCGCGGTCGACGACCTCGCCGAGCAGCAGTGCCCTGCCGTCGCCGAGGCGAGGTTGGTACATACCGAACTGGTGGCCCGCGTAGGCCTGGGCGATCGGCGTGACCCCGTCCGGCAGCCCGTGCCCGACGAGCAGCGACACCCCCGCAGGGGTCTGCAGGGCCGCCGGGTCGAGACCCAGCTCAACGGCGAGCTCTTCGTTGAGGACGAGCAGCTCCGGCGCGGGAACCGGCGCGGCCGACCAGGCCACGGACAGCCCGGGTACCGCGCGGGCGTAGGAGGCGTCGAGCTGGATCAACGGCTGCGCGACGGTCATTCCCCCAGGCTACGTACCGAGCCCGCGACCCGGGGCCCGCTACGTCGTGAGCGGAGTCGTCACCGGCCTTGCCTGCCGTCCAAGTACTGCAGCAACTCGTGAGCGGCGAGCTCGATCTCCTTGTGTCCCCACTCGGCGGCGCGGTAGTGGCAGGCGATCAGGCCCATGCGGTGCAGGCGGCGGAGGTCGCCGTAGACGAACGCGTACCGCGCCTTCGTCTCGTCACCCGGGCCCTCCGTGAGCGCGAGGTGCCACGCCCCGTACTCCTCCCACGAGTGGCGCTTGAGGTAGGCGTTCTCGGCCTCGGCGTCGGGCTGGACGTCGGACCATCGGCTCGACAGGACAATCTGATGCTTGTCGATGAGGCGCCGGGCGTGCTCGACGCCTGCCTTGTTGACGATGTAGGTGGCCACAGATGAACGATCTCAGACGGCCTCGATCTCCACCGGGTGTCGGAGAACGTCGGAGCTGCCCGTTGCCGCAGATGCGCTTGTGCGACGCGGCGCCATTCCGCCTGCTGCACTGGTACGCATGTACGAGATCGCCGCGCTCCTGCGCGAGTACGACCGCGCCCGCGCCTACACCGATGCGCTGTGGCACGACCTCAGCCCCGACGAGCTGACATGGCGCCCACACGAGAACTCCAGCGCCATTGGCTGGCACCTCGGCCACCAGGCGCACGTCGCCCATTTCATGATCCGCAACCTGACCGCAGCCGAACCCAGCCCCGACCCTGAGCTCGACGGGCTCATGGACTCGGGCCGGCCGGAGCGGTTCCGGGGCGCCCTGCCGACGGTGGCCCGGCTGACGGCGTTCCGCGACGTGGTGGCCGAACGGGTGCACGCCCGCATCGGCGACATCGGCGCGGGTCGGGTGGGCGCTCCCCGGCAGCTCACGATCGTGGCCACCCACCTCCTGACGGCGGTGATCAACCATGAGTACCAGCACGACCAGTGGATCGGCGAGGTCCGCGCCGACGACCTCGGCCACGCCCTCCCACCCGACCCCGACACCGGCACGGTCCACCGGGTGGACGGCTATCTCGTCCTGGCGCTCGACTTTACGCGTCGACCTGAGCCATGACGTCGTCGGAGACGTCGAAGTTGGCGTAGACGTTCTGCACCTCGTCGCTGTCCTCGAGCGCGTCGATGAGGCGGAAGACCTTGCGGGCCCCCTCGGCGTCCAGCGGCACCTGCACGGACGGGATGAAGATGGGGTCAGCGGAGTCGTAGTCGATGCCCGCGTTGACGAGCGCGGTGCGCACCGCGACGAGGTCGGTGGCCTCGGAGACGACCTCGAAGCTGTCGCCGAGGTCGTTGACCTCCTCCGCCCCCGCGTCAAGCACGGCGAGCAGGACGTCGTCCTCGGAGAGGTCGTTCTTGGGCACGATCACGACGCCTTTGCGGGTGAACAGGTAGGACACCGAGCCGGGGTCGGCCATCGTGCCACCGTTGCGGGTCATGGCCAGCCGGACCTCGGTGGCCGCCCGGTTGCGGTTGTCGGTGAGGCACTCGATGAGCACCGCGACGCCGTTGGGGCCATAGCCCTCGTAGGTGATCGTCTGGTACTCCGCGCCGCCCGCGTCGGCACCCGACCCGCGCTTGACCGCGCGGTCGATGTTGTCGTTGGGCACCGAGCTCTTCTTGGCCTTCTGAATGGCGTCGTAGAGCGTGGGGTTGCCGTCGGGATCGCCACCGCCGGTGCGGGCGGCCACCTCGATGTTCTTGATCAGCTTGGCGAACATCTTGCCCCGGCGAGCGTCGATGACGGCCTTCTTGTGCTTGGTCGTCGCCCACTTGGAGTGCCCGCTCATGCCTGTCCCTTCGCCCGTGCAAACCCCATCCATGTTACCGGCGCCCGTGGAAGCACACGGGCGCGCATTGGGCGTTGGGCCCGTCGGTTGCGCGCCCGTCGTTGCAGCAGGGTGACACTGCTGCCACTCAACAGCAGGAATGTCACCCTGCTGCAGCTACGGGGACGCAGTCGATGGGCCGCGTTTCGCCAATCGCCCGCGGAGAGCCGGGGCAGCCGGGCAGCATTCGTGCCGTGAGACGAGGTCCCTGGGCCGACGGGCCCGAATTGGCGCGCCTACACGCGGCGGCGCGCGACGGTGTGATCCGCGCATCCGAGCTCGTGGGGCTGGGTGTACCCGAGCGAACGGTGTACGCACGCTGTCGGCCGGGCGGTCCGTGGCAGCTCTTGTTGCCCGCGACCGTCCTGCTCGCCAGCGGTCGGCCGACGCCGGATCAGTTGGTGGTCGCGGGTCTCCTCTACGCGGGACCGGACGCTCGTAGTGACCGGCCTCGAAGCCGCCCGCCGACACGGTGTACGGCGCGGGCCCGATCCCGACGGCCGCCTCCACCTTCTCGTCCCACATGAGCAACAACCCTCGAGCACCAGGCATGTCGTCATCGAGCGCACGCACCGGATGCCACAGACTGCTCTTCGTGCCGGGATGCCGTTGGCGCCGGTTCCGCGCGCCGTGGTCGACGGGGCGCGCCGTCTGTCCTCACCACAGCAGGCGACCGAACTGTTGGCCGACGCCGTGCAACGCGGCCTCTGCACGGTCGGCCAACTGTGGTCCGAGATCGAGGCTGCGCAACGGCGAGGCACCGCGATACCGCGGGCGGTGCTCCGGGATGTCAGCGTCGGTGTCCGATCGGCCGCAGAACGGGCGGCCAAGGCAGTGTGGCGTCGTAGCGGGCTGCCTGCGCCCTGGTGGAACGCTGCCGTGTACGACAGCGACGGCAGCTTCCTCGGCATCGCGGACGCCTGGTGGGAAGACGCCGCGCTGGCTTGGGAGATCAATTCGCTCGCCTGGCACCTCGCCCCCGCAGACTACGCCCGCGAGCAGGCCAGGACCGCCCGCTTCACGGCCGCAGGAATCCCGGTACTCCCCACGCTGCCGAAGCGGCTCGCCGATGATTCCGCTGCGGTAGCTCCGCGAGCTGCGGGAGGCGCACCGGCACGCCACCGCCCGCCCACGACCGCCGGTGCGGGCCGTCCGCTCCGCCGCCACTTGCAGCAGGGTGACACTGCTGCTGTTGAGTGGCAGGAATGTCACCCTGCTGCAAGACGTGGGGGCGGGCGGGGCTACGCCGCGGCGGCCGTCGCCCTCACCAGGTCGCAGAACAGGGCGTGGACGCGCAGGTCGCCGGTCAGCTCCGGATGGAACGCCGTGGCGAGCACGGGGCCCTGCCGTACGGCGACCGCCCGGCCCGCGGCAGCACCGGTGTCCGAGCCCGCCACCGTGAGGCGGGGCACCGTGGCGAGCACCTGCACCCCGACGCCGACCTCCTCCACCCACGGCGCGCGGATGAACACCGCACGCACGGGAGCGCCGGGGAGCCCGTCGAACCGCAGGTCGGTCTCGAACGAGTCGACCTGGCGGCCGAATGCGTTGCGCCGCACCACCACGTCAAGGCCGCCGAGTTGCTGCTGGTCGGGCCGCCCGTCGAGCACCTCCCTGGCCAGCAAGATCATCCCAGCGCACGAGCCGTAGGTCGGCATGCCCGCGGCGATGCGCGCCCGCAGCGGGGTGAGCAGCTCGAACGTCGTGAGCAGCCTGCTGATCGTGGTGGACTCGCCGCCGGGGAGCACCATCGCGTCGACGCCGTCCAGCTCGGCGGCGCGGCGCACCGACACCGCACGCACACCGCACGCGGTGAGCGCAGCGACGTGCTCCCGCACGTCGCCCTGCAGGGCCAACACACCGATGACGGACATGTCTCCAGGGTAGATCGCGCACTCAGCGCCTGATATTCGCTCCGCAAGCTCCGCTCAGACCGCGGTGCGCACCGCCTCGGCGACCGCGGGCGCCACCGTGGAGTCGAAGACGCTGGGCACGATGAAGCTCGGGTTGGGCTCGTGGACGACGTCGGCGATCGCGGACGCCGCGGCGAGCAGCATCTTGTCGGTGATGTCGCGGGCGTGTGCGTCGAGCAGCCCGCGGAACACGCCCGGGAACGCGAGCACGTTGTTGATCTGGTTCGGGTAGTCCGACCGGCCGGTGGCCACGACCGCCGCGTGCTGCAACGCCAGCGTCGGGTCGACCTCGGGATCCGGGTTGGCCAGCGCGAACACGATCGCGTCGGACGCCATCGTGGCGAGCTCCGCTTCGCCGAACAAGTTCGGGGCGGACACGCCGATGAAGATGTCGGCACCGACGAGCGCGTCGGCGAGCGTGCCCGACACCGCCGC
Organism: uncultured Actinomycetota bacterium; assembly: GCA_963736375.1. Taxonomy (GTDB): domain Bacteria; phylum Actinomycetota; class Actinomycetes; order Mycobacteriales; family Pseudonocardiaceae; genus Pseudonocardia. The sequence goes on along the minus strand of CAVTOL010000024.1, from coordinate 267,497 downwards.
GGGGTTGGTCTGCTCGGCGATCGAGACGAGGTTCGCGTCCATGCCGGGACGACCGCGGTGCACGATCCCGTCGACGTCGACGGCGAGCACCTCACACGGCCCGTCCGAGGCCAGGAGCCGGATGATCGCCGAACCCGCGGCGCCCACCCCGCACACGACGACCTTGCAGTCGGCGAGCCGCTTGCCGACTACGCGCAGGGCGTTGCGCAGCGCGCCGAGCACGACGATCGCGGTGCCGTGCTGGTCGTCGTGGAAGACGGGGATATCGAGCATCTCGCGCAGCCGCGCCTCGATTTCGAAGCAGCGCGGCGCGGCGATGTCCTCCAGGTTGATGCCGCCGTAGGCAGGCGCGAGGATCTGGACCGTACGGATGATCTCTTCGGTGTCCTGCGTGTCCAGGCACACCGGCCAGGCGTCGACGTTCGCGAATCGCTTGAACAGCGCCGCCTTGCCCTCCATCACCGGCATCGCCGCCGCCGCGCCGAGATTGCCCAGCCCGAGGACGGCCGAGCCGTCGGTCACAACGGCCACCGTGTTGCGCTTGATCGTCAGACGGCGGGCGTCGGCGGGATTGGCTGCGATCGCCTGGCAGACCCTGGCGACCCCCGGCGTGTAGGCGCGGGACAGGTCGTCGCGGTTGCGCAGGCTGACCTTCGAGTGCACCTCGAGCTTGCCGCCCAGGTGCAGCAGGAACGTCCGGTCGGACACCTTGCGCACCCGCACGCCCGAAAGCCCCTCCAGCGCCGCGGTGATCTCCGCGGAGTGCGCCTCGTCGCGGGCGTTGCACGACATGTCGACGACGAGGGTGCGGCCGGTCGCCTCCACGACGTCGAACGCGGTGACGACGCCGCCGACGCGGCCGACGGCCACGGTGAGATCCCCCGCCGCGCTGGCGGAGGAGGGCACCTCGACGCGCGCGGTGATGGCGTATCCAGGTCCGGGAACGGGCACGGCGAACCCTTCTGAGACGTGATGCAGGCGTGCCTCGCTCGGGAAGGCCCGCCGTGGGTTGGTGGAGTGAAGATACTGCCGGTCGGCGAGCCCGTCAGAGTTCTGGCCATTCCGTCCACGGGGGTTGTGACCCCACCGTGACCGGGTGTGAGATGAACCACTGGCTTCTACGCAGTGACGCGGAGGTGGTCGTCCCATGACCGTCAGAGCAGCAAGCCGAACCGAGGCCCGGAGCACGGGCGTCACCGATCCGGCAAAAGTGCGCAACATCGTTCTCGTCGGGCCTTCGGGGGGCGGCAAGACCACCCTCGTCGAGGCCCTCCTCGCCCACACGTCCGCGATTCCCCGCGCGGGCACCGTCGTCGACGGCACCACCGTGTGCGATCACGATCCCGCCGCGGTGCGCCAGCAGCGCTCGGTCGCGCTGGCCGTTGCCCCCGTCCAGCACGACGAACACAAGATCAACCTGATCGACACCCCCGGCTACGGTGACTTCGTCGGTGAGCTGCGCGCCGGGCTGCGCGCCGCCGATGCCGCCCTGTTCGTCATCCCCGCGAGCGAGGGCCGCGAGGGCCTGATCGACCCGGCCACGGTCGCGCAGTGGGAGGAGTGCGCCGCCGTTGGGATGCCGCGCGCGGTCGTCGTCGCGCGGTGCGATCACGCGCGGGCCGACCAGGAGGCCACGATCGCGGCCTGCCAGGAGAGCTTTGGCGCGGGCGTGGCGCCGCTCTACCTGCCGATCCGCGACGGCGAGTCGATGAAGGGCCTGTACGGCCTGCTCTCCCAGACGCCCGCGGACCAGGCGCCCGAGGGTGCGGAGGAGGCACGCGCCGCCCTCATCGAGGGGATCATCGAGCAGTCCGAGGACGAGACGCTCATGGAGCGCTACCTCGAGGGCGAGGACATCGAGGTCACCACCCTCATCGACGATCTGGAGACGGCGGTCGCGCGCGGCACGTTCCACCCGGTGATCCCGCTCTGCGCCTCCAGCGGGATCGGGCTCGACGCGCTGCTGGAGGTGTTGATCGGCGGGTTCCCGTCGCCGCTCGAACACCCGTTGCCGAGGGTTTCGGGCATCGACGGCTCCGACCGCGACACCCTCACGGCCGATCTCGAGGGGCCGCTGGCCGCTGAGGTCGTGCGCACCTCGGCCGACGCCTACGTCGGCCGGGTGTCGCTGGTGCGGGTGTTCTCCGGCACCCTGCGGGCCGACACCACGGTGCACATCAGCGGGCACACGCTCGTCCCGACGCAGCGCACCTCGTCCTCCGAGGACAGCGGCCACGACACCGACGAACGGCTCGCGCACGTCTACTCGCCGATGGGCGCCACGCTCAACCCCGTGGAGGCGTGCGGTGCGGGCGACATCTGCGCGCTCACCAAGCTGGGCAGCGCCGAGACGGGCGACACGGTGTCGGCGTCCGACGACCCCCTGCTGCTCGCCTGCTGGAACCTGCCGGAGCCGCTGTTGCCGGTCGCGATAACCGCGCACACCCGCGGCGACGAGGACGCGCTGGTCAAGACGCTCGCCAAGATCGTCGCGGCGGATCCGACACTGCGGCTGGAGCGCAACCAGGAGACCCACCAGACCGTGCTGTGGTGCATGGGCGAGGCGCACGCCGACGTGGTGCTCTCCCGGCTGCGGGCGGGCGGCGCGGAGGTCGACACCGAGCCGGTGCAGGTCGCGATGCGGGAGACGATCGGGAAGCCCGCGCGGGTGACGGGCCGCCACGTCAAGCAGTCCGGCGGGCACGGCCAGTTCGCCGTGTGCCACGTCGAGTTCGAGCCCCTGCCGCGCGGAGCAGGGTTCGCGTTCGAGTCCAAGGTCGTGGGCGGTTCGGTGCCCACGCAGTACATCCCGAGCGTCGAGAAGGGCCTGCGGGCGCAGCTGGATCGCGGCCTCTCCGACGCCAAGCACCCGGCCGTGGACCTCAAGGCAACGCTCGTCGACGGCAAGGCGCACAGCGTCGACTCCTCCGACGCCGCGTTCCAGACCGCCGGTGCGCTGGCGCTGCGGGAAGCGGCGTCGGCGTGCGGGGTGGTGCTGCTGGAGCCGGTCGACGAGGTGGAGATCCGCATCCCTGACGACTACCTCGGCGCGGTCCTCGGCGATCTTTCGGGACGGCGAGGACGCGTGCTCGGCACCGAGGTGGCAGGCCCTGGCCGCACCCTGGTGCGGGCCGAGGTGCCCGCCATCCAGCTGATCCGCTACGCGGTGGACCTGCGCGCGATGACCAGCGGCGCCGCTGCGTTCACCCGGCACTTTTCCCGCTACGAGGAGGCCCCACCCCAGCGCTGACCACCCGCCATGATCACCAGTTGGTGCGCAGAGCGGCCATTTCCGGCTGGTTTCGCGCCGAACTGGTGATCATGGCCGACGGGCACGGGCACGGTGGGCAGCGACGCCCGCCACCGTACGCGCCATCACCCCGAACACGAAGTCGTGGCCAGGGCGCATGGCGTGCCAGTACAGGCGGCCTGCGAGACCGTCGGGGGTGAACAGCACGCGCTGCACGTAGCGGCTGCGGCGCGGCCCGGCCGGTTCGGCGCGCAGCTCCAGCCGAGCGGTGCCGGGCAGCAGGGTCTCGGCGTGGAGCAGCACCCGTTCGCCCGGATCGACCTCCTCGACGCGCCACCAGTCCCACGCCACGCCGGGTTCGATCCGGTCGGGACGGGTGCGGCGCGCGCCAATCCCGCCGAGGAGGCGGTCGACGCCGCCGCGCAGCGCCCATACGCCGGGCACGGTGTACCAGCCGGTATCGCCGCCGAGCCCGGTGATCACCTCCCACAGCACGCCTGCAGGCGCGGCGACCTCCTCGACGTGCTCGCCGACGAGCGGTGCGGTCGGTCGCTCGCGCAAGGCCCGCCGCACCGCTTCCGCGTACGGCGTCGGGCCGCCCGGCGGCGGCCCCGCGGGCGGTGCGCCCTGGCAGACCAACTCGTACTCCATCGACTCCAGCAGCGGTCCTGCGAGATGCCGGTCGACGGGCAGGACGGCGCCCAGCGCCCGCGCGGTCATCCGCGGTGCGGAGACCGGGACCGGCACCAGCACCGGCCTCGGCAGGCCCGCCGCCACCGCGCAGTCCGCCACCAGCTCGCCGAACGTCAGCACATCCGGGCCGCCCACGTCGAAGGTCGCGTTGACCTCGGGCGGAAGGGTGAGGCAGGCGGTGAGGTGGTGGAGCACGTCGTCGACGCCGATGGGCTGGGTGTGGTTCCACGCGCGGTCGGGCAGCACGAGCACCGGGCCTGCCCCGGCCAAGGTGCGGATCAGCGCAAAGCTCGCCGAGCCCGCGCCGATGACGATCCCGGCCTGCAGGACGGCGGTCGGCGCCCGCCCGGCCAACAGGATCTCGCCAACCTCACGCCGCGACGCCAGGTGCGCCGAGTTCCGCGGGCCCTCCGGCTGCAGGCCGCCGAGGTAGACGACGCGGCGCGCGTCGGCGGCGGCCGCGGCGAGGGTGGCCGCCGCGTGGCGGTCGCGTTCGACGAATCCGGGGCCGTCCATGGCGTGCACGAGGTAGAACACGGCGTCGACACCCGCGCATGCTGCGCCGACCGACGACGGGTCGGTCATGTCGCCGTGCAGCGCCTCGACCCGTCCCGCCCACGGTTGTCGGGCCAGCTTGGCCGGGTTCCGGACGAGGCAGCGCACGGCGTGCCCGTCGGAAAGCAGGCGAGGGACGAGACGGGAGCCGACATAGCCGGTGGCCCCGATGACCAGACAGCGCACCGCCTCAGAGTGCCCGCGCGGGGAGGGCGCCGCCAGCCGGGTCAGTGCAGGCCTGCGAGCCGCAGCAGCGCCGTCGTCCCGGCTGCGAGGATCACCACCAGCACGAACGGGACCCGCCGCCACGCCGCCAGCACACCGACGGCCACGCCCAGCGGCCGCGCCCATCCAGCGAAGCCGCTGTCCTGGGTGAACGTGCTCACCGCGACGAGCGCGACCAGCAACGCCGTGGCGCCGAGGTCGAGGTACCGCTCGACGTGCGCGGGCACGTGCACCCGGCCGCGCAGCAGCAGCCCGGTGAGCCGGATGAGGTAGGTCCCCGCTGCCAGCGAGAGGACCGCGGGCCAGGTCATGTCGAGTGCTCCTCGGCCGGGGGCGCGGCCGAGACCGGGGCCGTGATGGTGGTCGGCGAGGTCACGACCAGTGCTCCTCGGCCGGGGGCGCGGCCGTGGTGTTGGTCGGCGCGGTCACAATGCCGCGCTTCCGTCCCGCGGCGCCAAGGCCCAGGAGCCCAACGAGCACGGGCAGTCCGGGTGCGAGGAACGGCGTCGCCACGACCGCGATCAGCGCCGAGGTGAGGCCGACCCGTCGCGCGTCGGGCCGTCGCAGGGTCGGGAGCAGGAGCGCGAGCAGAGCAGCCGGATACGCCGCGTCGACGCCGAACACCCCGGGATCGGGGACCGCCGAGCCAGCCATCACCCCCAGGAGCGTGCCCACGTTCCAGAACGTGGCGAGCAGGATGCCGCTCGTCCAGTAGGCGCGGCGAGCGCGGACGCCGCTCCCCCTCGCCCTGGCGAACGCCACCACCTCGTCGATGAGGATGTGCGCGCCCAGCACACGAGCGGGCCAGCGGTCGCCGACGACGTTCGCGACCGCCAGCCCGAACGGCAGGTGCCGCACGTTGAGCAGCAGCCCGCCCGCGACGGCCGCGACCGGGCCCCCGCCCGCGGCGACCACGGCCACCGCGAGGAACTGCGCCCCGCCCGCGAGGACCAGCAGCGACATCGCCATCGTGAGCGGCAACGGCACGCCCGCCGCCGCGGCGAGCGCCCCGAACGACACGCCGACGACGCCGACCGCGACCGCGAGGGCCAGCGCGTCGCGCACATCGGCCCGGATGTCCCCTATTGTTCGATCTGGCGAACACACGTCCACTACAATGAACGCCCAGTGTGCGGTCCGTCAAGGCGAACGAGGAGACCGATGGAACGAACGGCACCCCTCGACGTGATCGCCGCGTCGCTGCGGAAGGAACGGGAGCGCCATGGGATCTCGCTCGCCGAGCTGGCCCGGCGGGCGAACCTGGCGAAGTCCACGCTCTCCCAGCTGGAGGCGGGGATCGGCAACCCCAGCATCGAGACCGTCTGGGCGCTCGCCGTGGCGCTCGACGTGCCGTTCAGCAGGCTCGTCGACCCGCAGGAGGAGCCGGTGCAGGTGATCCGCGCGGGCGGCGGCAACGTGATGCGGTCCGACCACGCGCCGTTCGCCGCCGTGCTGCTGTCGGCGTGTCCGCCCGGCGCCCGGCGCGACCTGCACGTGATGACGGCCGAGCCGGGCGGCGTCCGCGACGCGCACGCCCACCTCCCTGGTACCACTGAGCACATCGTCGTCGCCGCGGGCCGGTGGCGGGCGGGCCCGGTGGGCGCCGAGGTCGATCTGGGCCCCGGCGACTACGCCCGCTTCCCCGGCGACCGGCCGCATTCCTACGAGGCGCTGGAAGCGGGCAGCTCGGCGGTGCTGGTGATGGAGCACCGGTGACCTGCCCGAAGCACATGGTGTACGGGCCGTGCGGGGGTGTGACGGCGGCGGGCGGGTGTGAGGTCGACGCCGCACTGCCGTGCCCGTTCGTCGATGCGCCGACCGTCGCGTGGGACGGGCCCGATCGCACACCGCGCGGCCCGCAGGCCGGACCGGCGACCGCCCCGACGGCGGCGCCGCAGCCCGGCGCCGCGCACACCCGACCCGCGGCCGCGCCGAATGCGCCGCTATGGCCTGCCACGCGGCCGTTCGTGCTCGCCGACCTGCCGACGGCGGCGCTGGATCGGGACGCGCTCCTGCGCGGCGCCGACCGGCTTGCGGGCAGCGTCGACGGCGTGCTCGTCGGCGACCATCCCGGCGCGCGCGTGCAGTTCCCGCCGTCCTACCGGGCGATCCTGCTGCGCGACCGCGGCGTCGCCGTCTGGGCGGGGCTGAACTGCCGCGACCGCAACCGGGTCGCCCTCGAAGGCGAGCTCGCCGCGCTCGCCGATGCTGGCGTGGCCGCGGTGCACTGCGTCACCGGCGACCACACCGCGATCGGCCACCGGCCCGACGCCGCACCGGTGTTCGACCTCGACGCCACCCGCCTGGCGGCGCTGGCGCGGGCCGCGGGCCTGCTGGTGTCGGTGGCGGAGTCACCGTGCGCGCCGCCCGCTCACCGACGTCCTGCGCGGCTGGCCGAGAAGGTGCGTGCGGGGGCGCAGGTGTGCGTCGTCAACCACGCAGGTGGGCGGGCGCCGGTCGCGGAGTTCGTCGCAGCGGGCCCGGACATCCCGTACATCGCGTGCGTCCCGGTGGTGCTCGGACCCGCACAGGCCCGGCTGCTCACCGCGTTCCCCGGCCTCGTCCTGCCGCCGGGGTTCCTCGACGGGATCCTCGACGCGCCCGATCCTGCGGTCGCGGGGATCGACGCGGCGGTCCGGCTCGCCGAAGAGCTGCTCGACGTGCCCGGAGTGCGCGGTATCGACCTCGGGGCCGTGCCCGTCAAAGGCTTGGAGGACGCGACGACCCGCGCGCTCGCCACGGTCGGCCGCGCCCTCAGCGGCGGGTAATCGGCAACCTTCGCACCCGTCGAGATGGACGCCAGCGGGGTTTTGCGGCGGCAAAACCCCGCTGATGTCCATCTCGGCGCCGACGGGCTACGCCCCCGTCCGCGAGGCCAGGAGCGCCCGCAGTTGCCCACCGATCTCGCGCTCGGACCGAGCCACCAGCTCGCCGTCGCGGACCACTACCCGCCCCGCGACGACCACGTGTCGCGGCCGCCGCCCCGGTGATCGCCACAGCAACCCGGCCAAGGGGTCCGCGCCGCCCGCGTCGGCGACTCCCGTGACGTCCCAACACACAAGGTCCGCGGCGGCGCCCGTGGTGAGAACGCCCAGCTCAGGACGTCCCAGCCCGGACGCCGAGCCTGCCGTGGCCCAGCCGAGCACCTCACGCGCCGTCACCGGCCGTCCAACCAGCGGAGCTACCTGCAACGCGAGACGGGCATCGGCGAGGAGGTGCCCGGCGTCGTTGCTGCCGCCGCCGCTGGTCCCGAGCCCGACCGCCACGCCCGCGTCCGCCAACGCCGCTGCCGGGGCGATGCCCCAGCCCATCGGCACGTCACAGCCGGGCGCGTGGGTGACGCTCACGCCCGCGGCCGCCACGGCCTCGATCTCCTCCACCGTTGTCCCGCACAGATGCGCGAGCGTCACATCCGGAGCGAGCCAGCCCCACTCGTCGAGCAGGTACAGCGGTCGTCGACCGTAGCGTTGCTCGGCCACCTCGACGTCCACCTGCTCGCCCGCCTGGGTCCGGCGCCGCAGCCCGTGCCGAGCTGCCACCTCACCGAGCAGGGCGAACGTCTGCTCGCCGTCGCTGTGGACGCCTGCGGGGCCGACTGCGACCTGCACCATTCCGGTTGCGTCGCCGCCGAGGGCGGTCGCGATCGCGTCGGCCGAGACGGCCGCCTGCTCAGGGTCGTCACGGGCGCTCCCCCGCACGAAAACCAGCCGAGCGCCCAGCTCGGCCGCGGCGGAGGCGACGGCGAGCGCCAGGTCAACCCCGTCGCCGTGCGGCCAGGTGAGGTGGTGATCCGCCACCGTCGTCACCCCGCAGAGCAGCGCCTCGGCGAGACCGACCGATGCAGCCGCCCTCGCTAGTTCCGCGTCCACCCCGACGGCGGCGTAGGCGGCGGCCATGCGCGGCAGCCAATCCCGCATCGGCACCCCGCGCGTGCCGGGGAGCGTGCGGAAGGCGGTCTGCAGGAGGTGGTGATGGGCGTTGACCAGGCCCGGCGTCACGACGCACCCCGAAGCGTCCAGGACCTCGCCCGGCACCGCCTCCGCGACGACACGGCCACCGGCGCAGCGGACGACCCCGCCGGGGACCTCCGCTGCGCCGGTCCACACCAGGTCGGCTCCGCTGACAGTCAGCACGCTCCCAGTGTCACGGCGCCGGGACGGCCGCCCGAACCAGGCCCGGCTTGGCCCGCACCGACGTACCCTCGGAGCTCGACGTGTCGCCGGACGTGTCGCCCGAGTGCAGCGGGTACTGACGTACCCAGTCGACATACATGTGCGAGGTCTGGACGGCGCCGCCGCGCGGGAACCAGTCGAGCTGGATGCACAGATGCATCGGGCCCGGCGGGAGCGCCTTGGTGTTGTCGGTGCGCCACCACTGCTTGCCGTCGATGAAGGCAGCGACGTGGTCGGGCGTCCACTCGACCGCCCAGTTGTGCCACTGCGTCGCGTCGATCTTCACGTTGCCCTGTAGCTGGGAGTTGTCGTGCCCGTAGTGCAGGAACATGTCGGTGGACTGGCGGGTGTGGTCGGACATCTCCATGAAGTCGACCTCGCCGCCGACCGGCCAGTTCTCGGCGTCCGGCCAGAGCAGCAGGAGCGCGTTGTAGGAGCGGTCGCTGGCGGGCGCCTTGACCCGTCCTTCCCAACGGCCGTACTTCTGGCCGGGGTTCCAGGCCATGCCTTCGGTGTTGCCGTTCGGGTCACCGGTGATCGTCATGACGCCGTTGTCGAGGGTCACCGCGTCGGGCGTGCGCCTGCCCTTGCCCCCGTGGCCCGGTCCGTCGTAGAGGCCCCAGGACTTGTCGAGCGAGCCGTCGAAGTCTTCGACCCGGTTGGGCTTGCCCCAGCCGTATTTCACTGCCGCGCTTGTCGCGTAGCCCGCGGGCTCGTTGGGCTGGCAGGGGTCGACGGGGGTCGGGTCGGACCCGCCCGCCTGCCGCTGCGCGGGCGCATCATCGGACGGCGACGGGGTGGGCTCCGCAGCCGCGTCCGGCCGGTCGACGGCTCCGTGCGGCGTCGAAGCGCGGTCGGCGCCGCCACCCGCGACGCGCGGTGGGGTCCCGGGATCACGGGCGCCCTCGACCCGGGCCGTAGGTGCGGGCGGCTGCGGCGCGGGAAGCGCGACGCCGGGACCGGTCGCGTTCACCGCCACCGGATCGCGAACCGTGACCGGAGCAGGCACCGACGGCGCGGCCGGAACGGTCGGCGTCGGCGTCGGCGTCGGCGTCGGCGTCGGCGTCGGCGTCGAGAGGGCAGCAGCCTGCGCCGCGGGTGCCACAGCCCGCTGAGCAGGAGCGGCCACCGGCGCAGCGAGCGCGGCAGGTCGGGACACGCCGGGCACGTCCGCGGCAGGCAGCGCTGGTCCGGCACCCGAGGGAGCCTGGGCCGTCAGGCCCAGAGCCGCGTGCGCGAGCGCCCCGACCGAATGCAGGACGAGCGACGCCGAGGTCGTCACCGCAGACACCGGGTCTGCGAGGGCGTCGGTCGACGATGCGGCCAATGCGGCAGCCGAGCTCACCAGCTTGTTGGCCTGAGCGGTGAGCGCGTCCAGCGGGCTGACCGGGCCGGGGGTTCCGGCCGCTGGCGAGGTGGGACGCGCGGGCGCCACCGGTGTTGTGGCGTCCGTCCGCTCGGCAGGAACGGCCGTCGCAGCACCGACCGGGACTGTCGCCTGCTCACCGGTGGCCGCCATATCCCTGGTGGAGGTCGAGAAGGCCGACGGCGCCGCGGGCACAGCCCGGACGACGGGTGCTGGAGCAGGCGGAGCGCCGGCTGGGACGGGCGCCGCCGGAGCGCCTGCGACGGCGACGGCGGGAGCGGCGGCGACGGCGGGAGGACGGCGGGCGACGGCGGGAGCGGCGGCGACGGCGGGGGCGGCGGCGACGGCGGGAGCGGCGGCGACGGCGGGAGCGGCGGCGGCTTGCCCGACCGCGGGCGTGGCGGGATCCGGGACGCCTGCCGGGACGGGTGCCGCCGGAGCGGGAGGCGCCGCCGGAACTGGGGGCGCCGCCGGAACAGGGGGCGTCGGAGCTGCGGGCACCACCGGAACGGGGGCTGGGACGGGCGCCGCAGGAGCAGCAGGTGCGCCCGGCACCGCGGGAGCCGCGGGAGCCACGGGCGCCGCCGGAGCCGCCGGAGCAGCGGGCGCTCCGGGAACGGGGGCTGGGACGGGCACCGCCGAAACAGCGGCCGGGTCGGGCACAGCCGGTTCGGGTACGGCGGGCACCACCGGCGCCGGTCCGGTGGGCGGCGCCCCCCGCGCCCCGGGCTCCGCGGGAGCCACGCACCCAGCGGGTGCGGTGAGCGGGACACCACCGGCCCGCGGCTCGGCAGCGGCAGCGATCGAACCCGCCAGCATGGCCGTGACGACGATCCCCCCGACCGTCACGATTCGCCTCATCAAGCTCTCCTGCCCCTCGTGTCACACGGATTGGCAGGAGGCACAGTAGGGCGGGTCCGTTACCGAGATCAGCAGAAGACACTCCATCGAGTGCGACTTCGCGGCGACGGTGCATCACCGTCCGGAGTCGCGGGTAACGTCCTCCGCCGACGGCCGGAGCGTTAGGCGCGACGAGCGGTCACTCCGCGCCGGGCCGTCCCGAATGGATGAACGGAGGTCACCACCCGCGCTGGGCGTACCGCTGATCGGCGGGCAGCTCCGCGACGTTGATGCCGACCATCGCCTCGCCGAGGCCGCGCGAGACCTTGGCGATCACGGCGGGGTCGTCGAAGAACGTGGTGGCCTTGACGATCGCCTCCGCGCGCTGGGCCGGATCGCCGGACTTGAAGATGCCCGAGCCGACGAACACGCCCTCCGCGCCGAGCTGCATCATCATCGCCGCGTCCGCCGGGGTCGCGATGCCGCCCGCGGTGAACAGCACGACCGGCAGCTTGCCCGCCCGCGCCACCTCCGTGACCAGCTCGACCGGCGCCCGCAGTTCCTTCGCGGCCCCGTAGAGCTCGGCCTGGTCCAGCGCCGCCAGCTTGCGGATCTCGGAGCGTATCGACCGCATGTGCCGGGTGGCCTCGACGACGTTGCCCGTGCCCGCCTCACCCTTGCTGCGGATCATGGCGGCGCCCTCGGAGAGGCGCCGCAGCGCCTCACCGAGGTTGGTGGCACCGCACACGAACGGAACGGTGAAGGGCCACTTGTCGATGTGGTTGGCCTCGTCGGCGGGCGTCAGCACCTCGGATTCGTCGACATAGTCGACGCCGAGCGACTGCAGCACCTGCGCCTCGACGAAGTGGCCGATCCGGGCCTTGGCCATCACCGGGATCGAGACGACGTCGATGATGCCCTGGATCATGTCGGGGTCGCTCATGCGGGCCACGCCGCCCTGCACCCGAATGTCGGCGGGCACCCGTTCGAGGGCCATGACGGCGACAGCGCCCGCATCCTCGGCGATCTTGGCCTGGTCGGGGGTGACGACATCCATGATCACGCCGCCCTTCAGCATCTCGGCCATCCCGCGCTTCACGCGCGCGGTGCCCTGCTGCTGGCCTGCGCTCGGCGTAGCGGAAACGTGCTGGTCGGACGACACGGCAATACCTCTCACTCCTGCGACGGTGACACCCGATCGTACGTCAGCGCAGGTGGCGGATCGGCGATCTCGAAGTACGCGGGCATCGGCGCCGTGCCCGCAAGCCGCAGCCACCGGACGAGACGACGGGAGCGCAGTCCGAGGGTGTCGCGGACGGCGTCGTTGTAGACCCGCCGAGCCAGGACGAGCAGCTGCTCGGCGTCGGCAAGGGCGGCGCGCACGTCGGGGGGCAACGCGGCCCGGTCCAGCCGGGCGAGAGCTCGGCCGAGCGCGTTGGCTGCGGTCTCGGCGTCGATCGCGGACGACGGCACCGGCATTGGGATGTCCGCACCGGTGTCTGGACGCTTGTGCGGGCACGGCAACGCCGGTGCCGCCACCCCTGCCTGCTCCGCCATCGCCGCCCGTCGGGCCAGCGCGACGGCCAGCCCCGCCCGCGCCGCATCGACCCGAATGTGCAGCCGGTGCAACCGCCCTACGCGCGAAGAGCAGAGCGCGACCACGCACGCCACGGCGACGAGGCCGACGAGAACGCCGAACGTGGTCACGACGCCCACCGCCGCGGATCGGCGGCAACGGCCGCCCGGTAGACCCGCTCGACCTCGGCCGCGACGAGCGACCAATCGAACTCAGCGGCCCGCGCCCGCCCGGCGGCCGAGAGCGCGCCGCGCCGCGCAGGGTTGTCGAGCAACGCACCCAACGCGGCGGCCAGCGCCGCCGGATCCCCCGCAGGGAACAGCGCGCCCACGGGCGGGTCGCCGAGCACGGCGCGGAACGCGTCGAGGTCGCTCGCCAGCACCGGCGCACCCGCCGCCAACGCCTCGGTCAGCACGATCCCAAAGCTCTCCCCACCGGTGTGCGGAGCGCAGAACACGGTTGCCGCCCCGAGCACAGCCGCCTTCGTCGCGTCGTCGACGGCGCCGAGCACGTCCACCCGCACCGGCCCGCGCAACGCCGCGGCGTCGCCTCGGCCGACGACGGCGAGCCGCAGGTCCGGCCGCCCGAGCCGGGCCAGCGCGTCGAGCAGCACCGGCATGCCTTTGCGCGGCTCGTCGAACCGGCCGACGAACGCCACCGTGTCGGTCGTCCGTGGACCCGTCGGGGCCAGCGCCGCCACGTCGACGCCGTTGGGGATCTCGACCGCGTCCCCACCGAGGTGGCGCACCTGCACCCGCCGCGCCGACGGCGAGACGGCGATGCGCGCCGTCACCTTCTCCATCAGCGGCTGGATGAACCCGCCGAGCACGGCGAGGGCGCGGGAGCGCTCGGTCGCGGTGTGGAACGTGGCCACCACCGGCCCGTCGGCCAGCATCAGCGCGATGGCCGAGACGCTGGCGGTGGTCGGCTCGTGCAGGTGCAGCACGTCGAAACGGTGCCCGACGAGCCACCGCCGCACCCGTGCGTACGCCACCGGCCCGAACGCGACGCGCGCCACCGATCCGTTGTACGGCACCCCCACCGCTCGGCCGACGGGCGTGACGAACTCCGGCACCGGGCCCTCGGCGGGGGCCAACACCCGCACGCTGTGACCGCGGCTCCGCAGCGCCGCGGTGAGGCCGAGCACGTGCGCCTGGACGCCACCCGGCACGTCGAGGGAGTACGGGCAGACCATGCCGATCCGGAGCGTCACGCGCGATCGGCCGTCCAGAGCGGCTGCAGGACGTGCCAGCCGGTCGGGTCGTCCGCGACGAGCGCACCCAGCGCGTCGGCGAGGGCCTGCGTCGCCTTCGCCACGTCGGCAGGCCCTGGCACCGGGATCGGCGCACCGAACGCGACCGTCCACCCGTCCCGCGCGAACCCGAGCCGAGTGGGCAGCAACGTGGCCCCGGTGAGCGCGGCGAGCCGCGCCGGGCCGGACGGCAGCCGGGCGGGCTCGCCAAGCAACGTGACGTCGAGGCTTGCGCCCAGCACGTCCCGGTCGGCGAGTACGCAGACGACCCCGCCGCCGCGCAGCCGTCGCAGCAGCGCGCGGTAGGCGCCGTCGGTGACCAGGTCGAAGCCAAGCGCCGCCCGGTGCGCCACGAACCGGCGGTAGACCGACTCGGGCCGCAGGCGCTGTCCGACCGTGGTGAACACCGGGTCCAACCCGCGACGGCGCAGGGTCTCGACCAACCAGACGCCCGCCGCGTCCCAATTGCCGCTGTGCGACAGGGCGATGATCAAGCCCTGGCCCGCGTCGAGGGCCTCGTCGAAGGGCGCGCGGTTCGTGACGGTGGTGGCCGCGACGATGCGCGGCGCGTCAGCGGCCGTGAGCCGGAACGTCTCACACCAGTAGCGGGCGTAGCTGCGCATGCCGTCCCGGACGAGCGCGGCCGCCCCGAGCCGCGCCAGGTTGGCCCGCAGTTGCCGCACGCCCGCACCGTCGCGCCACACAGCCAGGTCGGCCCCCACCCGGAACACGGCGTGCGCGAGCCGTTCGGGCAGCAGCCGCACGAGGCGCCACGCGGCGGCGTACTGCAGGTCGGCGAGGCGCGGGTTCACGGTGCGGCGGGGTCGGCGGGGAGGTCGCGCGCGCTGCGGCGGGCCTCGGCCAGGCGTTGCCCCACGGTCCACACCGACGCCGCCGCGAGCACCCACAGCGCGATGTCCAGCGCGTAGGGCACGCCCAGACCGGCGAGCCCGGTGCCGACGAGCGCGAGGATCAGCCGCTCGGCCCGTTCGACGAGGCCGCCGACCACGCGCAGGCCCGCCCCTTCAGCCCTGGCCTTGATGTAGGAGATCAACTGGCCCGCAACAAGGCAGAGGAGCGCCGCCACGCCGAGCACACGGTCATCTCCGACGCCGAGCGCCCACCAGGTGAGCGCCGCGAACAGGGCCCCGTCGGCGATGCGGTCGCAGGTGGAGTCGAGCACCGCCCCGAACGGCGTGCCTCGCCCACGGGCGCGGGCCATCGCGCCGTCCACCAGGTCGAACAGCACGAACACGGTGACGGCGAGCGTGCCGATGAACAGCTGTCCCGCGCGGCAGGAACCACAGCGCCGCCGCGACGGAGCCAACGGTGCCCGCCACCGTGACGGCGTCGGGTGTGATCCCGCGCCCCACGAGCCACCGGCCGAGCGGCTCGGTGACGCGGTTGACGTACACGCGGGCGACGACGTTGAGCATCTGCTCCTGCTTGTCTCGGGCTGCCCGCCAGCCTATCCGGATCTCCGCGCCCGCCCCGGCCACGCCTCGGCCAGCAGCGCGCGGGTCTCGGTCAGCAGCTGTGGGATGGGCTTCGTCTGCCCGATCACGGCGATGAAGTTGGCGTCGCCGCCCCAGCGCGGCACGACGTGCTGGTGCAGGTGGGCCGCCAGTGACCCGCCCGCGACCGCGCCGAGGTTCATGCCGACGTTGTATGCGTGCGGCGCGGCGACCGTCCGCATCGCCCGCAGCGCGTCCTGCGTGAACGCCATCAGCTCGGTGGACTCGGCGGCCGTCAGCTCCTCCAGCGCCGCGACGTGCCGGTAGGGCAGCACCATGAGATGGCCGGGGTTGTAGGGATGCAGGTTCAGGACGGCGTAGACGACAGCACCCCGCGCGATGACGAGCCCTTCCTCGTCGGGCAGGGTCGGGATGCGGCAGAGCGGGCACCCGCCCTCGCCCGCGTCCTTGATGTAGGCGAGCCGGTGCGGCGTCCACAGCCTGCGGAAGCCGTCCGGGGTGCCCACCCCGTCCTGCGGCTCCAGGACCGGCTCGCTCATGACGGCCGATCCTAGGCGGGCCCAGGTCAGGTCAGCCGCTCGGCCGTCGGGCTCGTGTTGTCGCGGCGGGCGATCCAGCCTGCGATCAGCTCGACGGCCTCCGCCACGGCTACGCCGTTGCGCTGCGTGCCGTCGCGGAAACGGAAGCTCACCGCGCCCGCCTCGGCGTCCCGCGCACCCACGAGGAGCATGAAGGGCACCTTGGCCAGGGTGTGGGTGCGGATCTTCTTCTGCATGCGGTCGTCGCCCGCGTCGACCTCGACGCGCACGTCCCGGGCACGCAGCTGCTCCGCGATGTCGGCGACGTAGCCATGCTGCTCGTCGGTGACCGGGATCGCGACCACCTGCACCGGCGCCAGCCACGCGGGGAAGGCGCCAGCGTAGTGCTCGGTGAGGATGCCGAAGAAGCGCTCGATCGAGCCGAACAGCGCGCGGTGGATCATCACCGGACGCCTCCGCGAGCCGTCGGCGGCGGTGTACTCCAGGCCGAAGAGGTCGGGCTCCATGAGGTCGACCTGGATGGTCGACATCTGCCAGGTGCGCCCGATCGCGTCCTTCACCTGCACGCTGATCTTCGGGGCGTAGAAGGCAGCGCCGCCGGGGTCGAGCACGAGGTCGAGGCCGGACGCCTCGGCGGCCTCGCGCAGCGCGTCGGTGGCCCGCTCCCAGTCCTCGTCGCTGCCGATCGACTTCTCCGGGTCGCGGGTGGAGAGCTCGAGGTAGAAGTCGTCGAGCCCGTAGTCGCGCAGGAGGTCGAGGACGAACTGCAGCAGCGAGCGGATCTCGTCCTGCATCTGCTCGTCGGTGCAGTAGATGTGCGCGTCGTCCTGGGTGAATCCGCGGGCGCGGGTGAGGCCGTGGACCACCCCGGACTTCTCGTAGCGGTACACCGTGCCGAACTCGAACAGCCGCAGCGGCAGCTCCCGGTACGACCGGCCGCGCGACCGGAAGATCAGGTTGTGCATCGGGCAGTTCATCGGCTTGAGGTAGTAGTCCTGCCCTGGCTTGCGCAGCTGCCCGTCCGCGCCGTACTCGGCGTCCAGATGCATGGGCGGGTACATGCCTTCGGCGTACCAGGACAGGTGCCCCGAGGTCTCGAACAGCTGGGCCTTGGTGATGTGCGGGGTGTTGACGAACTCGTAGCCCGCCTGCATGTGACGGCGGCGCGAGTAGTCCTCGAGCTCGCGGCGGACGACGCCACCCTTGGGGTGGAACACGGCCAGACCGGACCCGATCTCGTCGGGGAACGAGAAGAGGTCCAGCTCGGAGCCCAGGCGGCGGTGGTCACGCCGTTCGGCTTCGGCGACCCGCTCCAGGTGGGCGTCGAGCGCCTCCTGCGACTCCCACGCGGTGCCGTAGATGCGCTGCAACTGCGGGTTCTTCTCGCTGCCCCGCCAGTACGCCGCCGCGCTGCGGGTGAGCTTCACCGCGGGGATGTACTTCGTGGTGGGCAGGTGCGGGCCACGGCAGAGGTCGGACCAGATGGTCTCGCCGGTGTGCGCGTGGACGTTGTCGTAGATCGTCAGCTCGCCGGACGCGTCGACCTCGACGGCAGCATCCGCAAAATCCCCGCCCACCCCAGCGCCCTTGAGGTCGATGAGCTCCAGCTTGTAGGGCTCGTCGGCGAGCTCCTTGCGGGCGTCGTCGACCGACGCGAACCGCCGACGCGAGAACCGCTGCCCCGCCTTGATGATCTTCTTCATCGCGGACTCGAGCGCGACGAGATCGTCGGGGGTGAACGGGGTGTCGACGTCGAAGTCGTAGTAGAAGCCGTCGGTGATGGGTGGGCCGATGCCGAGCTTGGCGTCGGGTCGCATCTGCTGCACGGCCTGGGCGAGGACGTGGGCGGCGGAGTGGCGGATGACGCTGCGGCCGTCCTGGGTGTCCGCGGCGACCGGTTCGACGTCGACGTCGACGTCGGGCGCCCAGGCGAGGTCACGCAGAGCGCCGTCGGCGCGGACCACGACCACCGCGCTCGGTCCGTTCGACGGAAGGCCCGCGGCACGAACGGCGGCACCGGCCGTCGTCCCGGCCTGCACCCGGACGACGGGCGGCGGTGGGGACGATGCTGGCGCGGACACTGCGGACCTCCGGAGACGGTGAGCGGGAATGCACGATCGATGCTAGTCGGGCGGTCGATCGCGATTCGCCCACGGTCACCAGCCCGCGCTGCGTGCGGGCGGGAGGGCCGACGGCGGTGCAGGGCCGCGTCGCGGGTCGGGCACGGTCGCCGTCGGGCCCGTGGTGGGCACGGCGGTCGCGTGCCCGCCCGCGTCCAGGAAGGGTTCGGGGTCGCCGACCGTCACCATCGACGGCGGCCCGTGGGATGGGAACCGAGCCGGATGCGCGGCCGAAGGGCCCGGGGGCGCGGCGGCGGGTGGTCGCTGGGCGATCGGCCGCGCTTGGGGCCGCGGGCCGATCGCCAAGGAGAGCATCCACGGTCCGGTCGTCAGGCCCGCGTCGGGCAACTGCCGCAGGTGCCGACGGACCCGCCGCACCACCCACGGCGTGCTGTTGACGACGACGGCGAGGGCGAGGCGGCCGCCTGCCGGATCGGCGACGCAGCGCACCAGGTGGTGGCGGCTGTCCACCGTGAGGGCGAGCTCGGCGGGCGGCGAGCCTGGAAGGGCGAGCAAGGCACGCACGACGTCCGCGTGCCGGGCGCCGAGCGCCTCCGCGTCGGGTGTCTCCGCCTCGCCGCCCTTCGCCCAGGCGTCGAGCACCATGCCGCTGTCGACCTCAAGCAGCACCGCACGCTCGATCCCACCGGCCGTGATCAGCGGCCCGAGGACGGCAGGCAGCCCGTCGTCCCGGACGTTCACCGGTCGCCGGTGGCGCGCCACGACCGCTCGCCGACGCGATCAGCGGTGGCCCGCGTTGGCCGAGAAGAACGCCTGGCCGTCCTGCTGGCTGGGCGTCCGGCCCGGAGTCGGGTTGGTCATGTAGAACTGCTGCTCGATCATCCGCAGGTCACGCCGGGCCATCGCCAGGTTGGCCTGCGCCCGGTTCAACACCAGGTAGAAGAACAGCTTCTCGTCGTTGTTCCCGTGGATCGGGCGGATGAGGTGGTACTGGCTGTCGAGGGTGATCAGGATGTCCTCGATCGCCTCGCGAAGGCCCAGCTTCTGCATGACCTCGAGCTTGGTGCGCACGACGTCGCTGTTGCCGGGGGCGGCGACGTCGAGGTCGAACTCGGGGCTGCCGCCCCGAGAGCCGAGCGTCATCCCACTGTCGTAGTCGACGATGGCGACGGCGAAAGCGCCCTTGATGTTGGCCGCCATATCCAGGGTGTATTCAATGCTGCTCATTGCCAGTGCCTCCAAGGGCGGACCGTCGGCGCGTTCGGGGCGAGAGCGCCGCGGCCATTTTTCATCGGGGGTGAACGACCAGGAGACCGCCTCGCTCGCGTTTCTCAGGTCGAATTGGCATCGTTGCTCAACGCGCGTAGCGCCGTCAAGAGTCGATTCATCGTTGCGATGTCGTCGGCCCATGGTTGCGCCAGCACCAGATCGGACGACACCCGCGGCCGTGGTGGCGCGGGCGCCGGAGCGGGGACGGCCGTCGATCCGGTGCGCCGTGGAAGCGGAACGGCCACGGCGCCCGGTCGGGGATCCGTGACCCGCCGCCTGGCAGGCGGACTTGCGGCGAGCGGCATCGCCATCTTCCGCGAAACCGCAGGTGGACGCCGTCGTTGTGGTGCAGGAGGGACTGCGCCGCCGGACTCGTCCGGGCGCGCCGACGCGAGTTCGCGCCGCGCCGACGCGAGGTTGGCTCGTGCCCGTTCGACGCAGAGGTAGAGCAGCAAGGAATGCGCCGCACCGATCGGGCGTACGAGATGGTAATGGTCGCCTGAGGTGAGGATAAAATCCTCGAGACCACCGTCGCCCGCCATCCCAAGCGCAGTTGTCGCCTCCATTCCCCAGCGCAGCACGACGGCCGGATCGACCGCCGCTGAACCGAACTGGATCAATATCCGGCCGCTTTCACTTTCGGCCACACATGAGTATCTCGATCCCGGTAGATCGAGTAGACCCAGAACCATGTCACGCATCGTCACGCGCAGAAATCCTTCCGCTGCTGAGAGGATGGCACATGCCGAGCCGCGGACATTCTTCAACCCTTTCAGGGTCCGCTATTAGACTGTGCGGATCAGCGAATGAATTGAACCAAACGGCGTATAGTTACGCGCTGTAAGTGACGGTGCGACCGCGCTGAGCAGCGACGGAAGAACCTCGGCCGCTTGGTCGTTGCACGCTGCGTGGTGCCTCTCTCCGTGCTCGACCTCGTCCCCATCGGATCCGGCTCGACGGCCACCGCCGCGTTGGCCGCCAGCACGGCGCTCGCCCGCCGGGTCGACGAGCTGGGCTACACCCGCTACTGGGTGGCCGAGCACCACGGGATGCCCGGCATCGGCAGCTCGTCGCCCGCGGTGCTGATCGCGCACCTCGCGGGCGTCACGTCGCGGATCCGCGTCGGATCCGGCGGCGTGATGCTGCCCAACCATCAGCCGCTGGTGATCGCCGAGCAGTTCGGCACGCTCGACGCGCTGCACCCCGGCCGCATCGACCTCGGCATCGGCCGCGCGCCCGGCACCGACCCCCGGACCGCTCGGGCGTTGCGCCGCGGCACGGACCCGCTCGGCGCCGACGACTTCCCCGAGCAGCTCACCGAGCTGATGGCCTACTTCCACGGCGACGGGCCCGTGCTCGCGGTGCCTGCCAAGGGGCAGCACCCCGCGCTGTGGCTGCTGGGCTCCAGCGGGTACTCCGCGCAGGTCGCGGGGCTGCTGGGGCTGCCGTTCGCGTTCGCCCACCACTTCAGCGGGGAGAACACCGACGCCGCGCTCGCGCTCTACCGCCAGGTGTTCCGGCCTTCCGCGGTGCTGCAGAAGCCCTACGCGATGATCTGCGCCGCCGTGCTCGCCGCCGAGACCGACGCCGAGGCCCGACGGCTGGCGCTGCCGTCGGCGCTGCAGTTCCTGCAGCTGCGACTCGGCACGCCAGGGCTCGTGCCCACGGTCGAGGAAGCCGCCGCGTATCCCTACTCCGACCAAGAGCGGGCGTTCATCGAGCACCGGATGGCGGGCCAGGTGATCGGATCGCCCGACACCGTGCGTGACGGGGTACGGGCGCTGGTCGAGCGTACGGGCGTCGACGAGCTGATGGTCACCACCAACACGCACGACAGCGCCGACCGGATCCGCTCGTACGAGCTGCTGAGCAGCGCGCTCGCGCCTGCTCCTGCCCACTGAGCGTACCGTCGGCCACCCGTCGGACTCCCCGCGAGCAGACGGCCGCCGGGTGATGCCGTAGTCACGCCCCCGGCGGCACGCCGCCCCGGTCCCGCCTTCCGCTGGGCCGGACGGTCGATCACGACTACCGGGCGTGACCGCACTGTGCAGGCCCAACCCACCCGGGCCTCTCCATCGGGTGATCTCCCGCCATCCGCCATACCTGCGTCGGTCCGCGATCAGTTGGGGCGGACAAGACGGGGTTCAACGGGTCGAAACGGGAGGTGGGGACCGTGCCGAGCACCCGGACGCCGGAGCGCCATCCAGGGCACGACCCACGGGCAGGCCGCGCGCGCCCCGCGCCCGGTCCGGTAGACCCGCGCCGACCCGGTGACGACAGTCCGACGCTCCAGACATCGGACCCCTGTGCCGCGGCCCGCGAAGCCGCCTTCGGCCCCACGGCCGCCCGCACCGCCGTCGTCGTGAGCCCCACCGCCCCGACCGTTGCGTTCCCCGTGACGACCGTTGCGCGCCCCCGCCTCGGAGCCGACGATCGGCGCCCCGTCTGAAGAAGTCGGCGACCACGGCCCGAGCAGCTCGACCGTTCCCACCGCACCGGCCGCCCCGACGTCCGATGTTGACAGTCCGGATCGGACGGTGGCAGCAGGCTCGACCCGCCGGTCACGCAGCGCGCACCGCAGCGGAGTCGGCTGGTGGCATCCCCCGAAGGCGCGTCCGCGGGTCGACGGCGCCCGCCATCGCGTTCCGGAAGACGCAGGCAGCGGCAGGCCACGCAGAGCCAAGACCCGCCGGAGCCGCCTCCGGATCGTGCTGCTCGCGCTGGCGGCCACCGTGGTGCTTGGCCCGGTGCTGGCGTTCGCCGTCGGCTATGCGCTGCTGCCCGTCCCCACGCCGGACGACGTCGTGAACAACCAGGTCGCGCTGCTCTCCTACGCCAACGGCGATCCGCTCACCCGCCTCGTGCCCGAGCAGGGCAACCGGACGAAGGTGTCGATCCAGGCCGTGCCGGAGCGCGTGCGCGACGCCGTGCTCGCCGCCGAGGACCGAAGCTTCTACTCCAATCCCGGCTTCGACCCGATCGGCATCGCGCGGGCCGCGTGGAGCCAGGTCCGTGGCGGCGACGGCGGCGGCTCGACGATCACTCAGCAGTACGTCAAGAACACCCTCGTCGGGGACGAGCGCTCGCTGTGGCGCAAGTACAAGGAGCTGATCGTCTCGGTCAAGGTCTCCCAGGAGCACACGAAGGACCAGATCCTCGGCGACTACCTCAACGCGATCTACTTCGGCCGCGGCGCCTACGGCATCCAGGCGGCAAGCCAGGCGTACTTCGGCAAGAACGTGCAGGACCTCACGGTCGCCGAGGGAGCGGTGCTGGCAGGCGTGATCCAGTCGCCGTCGCGGTGGGACCCCGCCGTGAGCCCGGACGGCGCGGTGGCGCGCTGGAACTTCGTCCTCGACGGCATGGTCGCCCAGGGTTGGCTCACGCCGACCGAGCGCGCGAAGCAGCGCTTCCCGGTCGCCGCCCCGCGGACCTCGCAGCCGGGCGGTGTGCCTGCAGGCGCCGACGGGCACATCGTGTCGGCCGTCACCGCCGAGCTGGCCGACCTCGGCATCACCGAGCAGGACGTGGCGCAGGAGGGCCTGCGCATCACGACGACCATCGACCCGACCCGGCAGCGACAGGCCGTCGACGCCGTCCACAACGCGCTTGGGCGCCAGCCCACCAACCTGCGCAGCGCGCTGGTCGCGATCGACCCCCAGACCGGCGGAATTCTGGCCTACTACGGTGGCGACAACGGCCTCGGCCTCGACTACGCACGGGTCCAGCGGCTCGCAGGCTCGACGTTCAAGCCCTTCGCCGTGCTCGCGGGTCTCCAAGAGGACCCGCCGGTCGGGCTGGGCACCACGTTCGCGGGAGAACCGGTGCCCGGCCTGCGCAACGACGACGGCGCCAACTGCACCCGCTGCGACCTCAAGCAGGCGATGACGCTCTCGAACAACGTCGTGTTCAACTCCCTCGCCAAGCAGGTCGGCGCGCAAGCCGTCGCCGACGCCGCCCGGTCGGCGGGCATCGCCACCCCGCTCGACCACCCCGACGAACGCATCGCCCTGGGCAACAAGGAGATCACCGCCGTCGACCTGGCCAGCGCCTACGCCACGATCGCCGCGGGCGGGGTCTGGCACCAGCCGCACCTGGTGGCGTCGGTCGTCACGACCGACGGTCGGGTGCTCTACCAGTCCCCCACCGACGGCGAGCGCCGCTTCTCCGACAGGGTGGCCCGCAACGTCACGGAGACGATGCTCGACGTCGCCCCGCACGACGACCTCGCCCTGCCGGGCGGGCGGCCGGTGGCGGCGAAGACCGGCACGGTCCAGTCGCACGTCGCGGGCCAGAACAACGACGCGTGGATGGCCGGGTTCACCCCATCCGTCGTGGCGGCGGTGTGGCTGGGCACCGACCGCAACGAGCCGATCCGCAGCGCGTCAGGGCGTCCGATCGAGGGCAAGGGCCTGCCGGGGACGGCCTGGCACGACTTCATGGCAGACGCCACCGCGGGCCGTCCCGCGCAGGACTTCGCCCCGTTCCGCCCGATCGGGTCGCCCCCTTCGGACCTGCCGCCCGGCGCCGACCCGCGCAGACCGGTCGCGGAGACATCGGCCGCCCCGACCCCGACCCCGACGGCCGTCCCGACCCCGGCGGCCGCGCCGACGCAGCCGCCGACAGCGACACCGACGACGACCGCCGAAGCGGGCTCCACCTGCACCTTGTCGTCGCCCTGCGGGTAGGCCACGTCCCGTGGACCACGGCCGATGGGCTTCGTGATCCAGGTGGTTCCCGGTAAGGCGGAGGGCGGCGCTCGTACCGGGCGTACTCGATTCGCCCGACAACGCAGCCCGGGGCCATCTGGGCGCGAAGACCGCGGTCGCTGATCCACGGGACACGGCCTACGCCGCGGCCAAGGGCTTACCGGACCCGGCCTGGGCCGCCTACCGTGGGCGGCGTGTCGGGGGACGACCATCGGTTCCGGGTGCTCGCCTGGGTGTCGGAGCGACGCTTCGTGCTGTACGTGCCGGAGATCGAGGCCGCCACGACCGTGCCTGCGATGCCCGACGCCGACGCCGCCGCGCGGTCGCTGATCGCCGATCTGACGGGAATCCCCGAGTCGGCGATCCAGTGCGACATCGAGGTTGGCCGGGTCCCTGGCGGGCCGCCGTCGCTGCGTTGAGCGCGGCGGGCGTCGTCCGTAAGGTCAGCCGGGTGGAACCCGCTTCCGATGGCGCACGGGTCGTCGCCGCAGGCATGTCCGCCGCCGCTCTGGCCTGGCTCGACACGCTCACCGATGAGCAACGCGGCGTGGCGGTCGGGGCGGGCCCCGAAGCCGACGCCGAGCGCGACGGCGAACGCCGCCGCTGGTTCTACACGCCGACCGACCACGGCGGCCTCACCCTGCACGCCCAGCGCCCCGCCCAGCAGCGGCTGGCGATGGCGCTCCTGAGCACGGGCACGTCGCAGGCGGGCTTCATCTCTGCCGCGACGGTGATGGGCCTTGAGAACGTCCTCGATCGCAGCGAGGGCTTCGTCGCGATGTTCGACCGGGAGCGCGGCCGCGACCCCGGCATGTACTACTTGCGGGTGTTCGGCGACCCGGCGGGCTCGGCGTGGGGCTGGCGGTTCGGCGGGCACCACGTGTCGGTGTCGCACCTGATCGTCGACCGGGCCGTCGTCGCGTCCACGCCGTCGTTCCTCGGCGCCGACCCGGCGTCCGCGCCGCTGCTCGGCTCGGTGCTGCGCCCGCTCGCGGGCCCCGAGGACATCGCCCGCGACCTGATGCGCTCGCTCTCCGCCCCGCTGGCCGGGCGCGCGCTGCTGCTGCCGAAGGCGCCGGGCGACATCATCGGCGGCAACCGCACCACGCTGTCGGAGGGCGACCGGGTGCTCACCCTCCTCGACATCTGGCGGGCGCCCTTCGACGATCCGGTACAGCAGGCGGCCCTGCAGAAGTCCAGCGACGCGATCGACGACCTCGCTAACCTCTCCGATGCCGAGCACGCCGTCCTCGCGCTGACCGCGGCTCCGAAAGGCCTGCCCGCCGCCGAACTCGGCGCCGAACAGCGTGAGCTCCTGCGTCGGCTGCTCTCCACCTACCTGGACCGGGTGCCCGAGGAGATCAGCGTGATGGGCCGCTACGCCGACGACGTGGACGGCAATGCTGCCCTTGACGCCGTGCACTTCGCGTGGTCGGGCAGCGTCGCCCCCGGTGAGCGGCACTACTACCGGCTGCAGGGCCCCCGGCTGCTCATCGAGTGGGACAACACGCAGCGCAACGTCAACCATGCGCACGCGGCGTGGCGCGACCCGGGGGCCGACTTCGGGCTCGACGTGCTTGCCGCGCACACGGCCGCGCACCACTCTTGAGCCAATCACCGCGGCCGACGACCGTCGGCGTCGAGTAAGGGCTCCGTGTCCCCGATGGCGGAGAAGTCGGAGCTGCCGCTCGTCGCCGTACCCGGCGGCCGGGTCGAGTACCTCGACGTGCCCGGCGACCCCAACCGGGCCCCGCTGCTGTTCCTGCACGAGGGCCTCGGCTCGGTGCGCCTGTGGCGTGGCTGGCCAGCGGCGGTCGCGGCCGCGACGGGTCGCAGGGTCGTCGCCTACTCGCGGCTCGGACACGGCTTCTCCGACCTCCCGCCCGGCCCGAGGACGGTCGCGTTCATGCACCAGGAGGCCGCCGTCGTCGTGCCCGCGCTCCGGGCCGCGCTGGATCTGACCGCGCCGGTCCTGGTCGGGCACTCGGACGGCGCCTCGATCGCGTTGGTGCACGCAGCAGGGCACCCCGTGTCCGGTCTGGTGGTGCTGGCCCCGCACGTGATCGCCGAACCGGCGGCGCTGGTCGAGATCATGGCCGCCCGCGACGCCTTTCGCGACGGCGGCCTGGCCGCCCGGATGGGCCGCCACCACCGGGACGCGGGCGTGACGTTCCGCAACTGGAACGACGTGTGGCTGTCCGAGGAGTTCCGGTCATGGGACCTGCGCCCGCTTCTTCCGAGCATCACGGCGTCGGTGCTCGCGATCCAGGGCACCGCCGATCCGTACGGCACGGTGCTGCACGTCGAGGCGGTGCGCGACGGCGTGTCCGGGCCGGTCGAGCTGCTCGTGCTCGACTGCGGGCACGCACCGCACCTCGAGGCGACCGAGCCGGTCACCGCGGCGGTGGTGCGCTTCCTTGCCAGCCTGCCCAACGGTTCGGGGTGAGCACGAGCAGCGGGCCGCCAGGCGGCGCCGCCGCGTAGGGCGGGTACTTCGCGGCCAGCGCCGTCCGGGCCCGGTCGGCCAGCTCCCCCGCTTCGTGGACGGCGGCCGTGCCGTCGATCCGCACCCACCACAGCTGCGTCCAGTCCTCGGCGTAGTGGTCGACGAGCACGGCCGCGCGCGGGTCGCGGCGCACGTCGGTGAGGCGGGCGAGCCGCGTCGAGCGTTTGGGCTTCACCTCGTCGACGGCCGAGCAGACCAGGCCGTCGAGCAGCACGAACGTGATCGGGACCAGCCGGGCGGTGCCGTCGGCGCGTAGCGTGGCCAGCCGTGCGACTCGCGCCACGGTCACCCGGGCACGCTGCTCGTCGGGATCCAGCGCGGGCATGGGGTCAGTCTGCCGCGTGGGAAGAGAACGGGCCGCGCACCCGTTAATTGCAGACACAACTATCTTGGAGGTCGCCGTGCCCGCCGTCACCGTTTCCGATGTCACCGTGCTGCCCCGGGTGCCCGAGCCCGGCGCGGCTGCCGTGGAGCGCGGCGTGCGCTCGGTGACCACGGCCCCGTCCGGCTTCGAGGGCGAGGGGTTCCCGGTGCGGCGTGCGTTCGCGGGCGTCGACCTGCGCGACCTCGACCCGTTCCTGATGATGGACCAGATGGGCGAGGTGGAGTACGCGCCCGGCGAGCCGAAGGGCACGGCGTGGCATCCGCACCGCGGCTTCGAGACCGTCACCTACATCATGGACGGCACGTTCGAGCACCAGGACAGCCACGGCGGCGGCGGGGTGATCACCAACGGCGACACCCAGTGGATGACGGCAGGCAGCGGTCTGTTGCACATCGAGCGGCCGCCGGAGAGCCTGGTCGTGTCGGGAGGGCTGTTCCACGGCCTCCAGCTGTGGGTGAACCTGCCGAAGGCCGACAAGTGGCTCGAGCCCAAGTACCAAGACCTGCGCGGCGGCGAGGCCACGCTGCTGACCAGCCACGACGGCGGCGCGCTGATCCGGCTCATCGCGGGCGGGCTCGGCGGGCACACCGGCCCCGGCACCACGTTCACGCCGATGACGATGGCGCACGCCACCGTCTCCCCCGGCGCCTCCGTGCGGCTGCCGTGGCGGCGCGACTTCAACGCGCTGGTCTACGTGCTCTCCGGGTCGGGCACAGTCGGAGGCGAGCGGCGGCCGGTGAGCACCGGCCAGGCCGTCCTCTACGGGGCAGGCGACGCGATCACCGTGGCCGCTGACGCCACGCAGGAGTCGCGCCTTGCGGGCATGGACGTGGTGATCCTCGGCGGGCAGCCCATCGGGGAGCCGATCGCGTGGGCGGGCCCGTTCGTCATGAACACCAAGGCCGAGGTGATGACCGCGTTCGAGGACTACCAGAAGGGCAAGCTCGGCGTCGTGCCCGCTACCTACGTGCCGCACGGTGGGGCGCGCGGATGAGCACCCCGAAATCGACACTGGTCGCCGACGCGCCGGAGCGCTCGCGGTACGAGATCAGCGTGGACGGGGCGCTCGCCGGGTTCGCCGTCTACCGGCTCGCGCCCGGTCGGATCATCTTCGTGCACACCGAGATCGACGACGCCTACGCCGGGCAGGGCCTCGGCGGGAAGCTGGCCAGGGCCGCGCTGGACGACGTCCGGGCCCGTGGTCTCGCCGTGCGACCGGACTGCCCGTTCATCGCGGGCTGGATCGCCAAGCACCCGGACTACGCCACCCTCGTGGCCTGACCGCCGCCGCCGCGCGGCTTCGCACCCTTTCCACCCACTTCGCACCCGGTCGGCGGGGTGCGAAGTGACGGTAGGGGTGCGGAGTGCCACAACACGGGCGCGGTGTCACCTGCCAGTGGCTGCGCGGTGCGCGTAGAGATCGCGCAACAACGCGACCTCGGCCCCGTGGTGGATCACCTCCCGGTGGATGTGGGTGACGAGATCGGCCAGCGGCGACTCGGCGAACGGGCCCTCGGCAGGTCCGCAGGGACGGGCAAGGCCCTCCTCCCCCAGCCCGCGCACCCCGACCAACCATCCCGCGTAGGCGGTGTCGAGCTGGTCGAGCGCCTCCGCCGCCGTGCCCGGATAAGGCCAGGTGTCGTACGCCGCCGCGGGGCCGCCGAAATGCGCCGCCGTGCGCACCGCGAAGACGCCGACGACGATGTGCGCGATCCGCCAGGCGATCGTGGTGACCGGCGGCGGAGTGGGCGCGGGATGGATCCAGTCGATCGTGAACGGGCCGTTGCCCGGCTGGTCGGCCCGCGCACGGGGGCGCACGTTCCAGCCCCCCGGCACCGGCTCCCACAGGTACTCCGCGTCGGTGAGCCCCAAAAGGCGGGATCGGAGCTGGTATTCCCAGTGGAAGACGAGCTGATCGGTCAGCACGCGGTTCCAGGAGATCGGTTGCGTCATCGCGGTCATCGGCCCACCCTCCCCTACGACACCGACGCAGGCGCGCACCTCCCCAGGTGATCGCGCCGATCCGCACCTGACGACGGCGACCGCCTGCCTGACGTGCGGTTCGCAGCGATCACGCGCACGCTCGGCGCCCGGGCGCCCGGAAACGTCGGTGGCCGGCCGTAGCCTGAGGCCGTGCTCGCCGTTCACGCCCTCTGGTCGCCGGGGCGCGGCGTGCTGCTGTGGGCCGAAGACGGAGATCGCCCCGCCGCGTCGGGGGCGCGCTCGCTGCGCACGGCCCGGCCGCACCCGTTCGCGGCCGATCCAGCGGCGCTCACGGCGCTGCACCCCGGCAAGCCCGCCACGCTCACGCTGCTGCTCCCTTCGGGTCCCGGCGGCCCGGTCGCGTCGCCGGAGCTGGTGCGCGCGCGGCCGCACGGGGCGCCGCGTGCCGAGCCGGTGCTGCGGCCGTGGACGGTGCCCGCACTGGCCGTCGATGTCGCCGAGCTGGCCGATCCCGCCGAAGAGGCCCGCTACGGCGCCTCGGTGGCGCACCTGCGCGCCCTCGCCGAGCTCGCTGATGATCTCGCCGCCCGCGGCCGCGTCCTGCCCACGCTGGTCCGCGAGTCGGGCGCGCCCCACGCGCGGTGGCGGCCGATCGTCCGTGGGCTGGATGCCGTGGCGATCGAGGCGCTCGTCGAGGCGCTGCCGCCGGTCGGGCGGGCCGAGCAGGCCGCGCCCCGCGACGAGCGCGGTGCCGATCCACAGGCGCTCGTGGACGATGCGCTCGCGGTGCTCACCGACGCGGCGGTGCGCGACCGGCTGGCCCGCGCGGGCGTCACGCTCGCGCCTCCGGGGCGGGCCCGTGGCGGCCCCGCGGTCGCGGCGTGGCTGCGTGCGCTCACCGCACCGGACGCGCGGGTCGAGGCGGGCGAGCGCGAGCTGGCCGAGCTCGCCGACGCCCTCCACGAGTGGGATGCCGTCGGCGCGGGCCCGCCGGGCGCAGGGCGGGCGAGCTTCCGGCTGTCCGAGGTGCGCACCCTGCACGACCCCGCCGATCCCGGCGACGATCAGGACGATCAGACCGGCGACGGCACCCACTGGATCCTGGAGTTCTTCCTCCAGTCCACCGCCGATCTGAGCCTGCTCGTGCCTGCAGGGCAGGTTTGGGACGGCCGCGCCGCGCGGCTGTTGGCCGATCCGCAGGAGCTGCTGCTCGCCGAGCTGGGGCGGGCCGCCCGCGTGATGCCCGACCTCGCACCCGCCCTTCGTGCGGCCCGTCCGGAGTCGCTCGACCTGGAGAACGGCGGCGCGCACCAGTTCCTCACCGTCGATGCGCCGCTGCTGGCCGACGCCGGGTTCGGGGTGCAGCTGCCCCGCGGGTGGGACGGGTCGCGCCGGGTGGGGCTCGCGCTGTCGGCCCGCAGCACCCCCGCCGACCGCGTGCTCACGCGCAGCGGCCTCGGCCGCGAGGAGCTGGCCGATTTTCGCTGGTCGGTGGCCGTCGGTGACGAGGAGCTCGGCGAGGAGGAGCTGGCCGAGCTCGTGGCGGCCAAGGCACAGCTCGTGCGGGTGCGCGGCCGGTGGGTGAGCGTCGATGCCGAGAAGCTGCGGGCGGGCCTGGCGTTCCTGCGCCGCACTGCGCCGCAGCGCCCGCCCACGGTCGGCGAGGTGCTGGCGCTCGCAGGCCGTCATCCCGACGACTGGGCCGCCGACGAGGAGGTGCCGCTCCCCGTCACCGCGGTGCGCGCGCAGGGTTTCCTCGGCGATCTTCTGGAGGGGCGGGCCGACCGGGCGATCACCTCGGTCGCCACCCCGGCGGGCTTCCGCGCACAGCTGCGCCCCTACCAGCAGCGCGGCCTGTCGTGGCTGGCGTTCCTCGCCGAGCT
Organism: uncultured Actinomycetota bacterium; assembly: GCA_963736375.1. Classification (GTDB taxonomy): domain Bacteria; phylum Actinomycetota; class Actinomycetes; order Mycobacteriales; family Pseudonocardiaceae; genus Pseudonocardia. The sequence goes on along the minus strand of CAVTOL010000024.1, from coordinate 236,777 downwards.
CGGTCTGGGCGCCCTGCTGGCCGACGACATGGGGCTCGGCAAGACGGTGCAGCTCCTCGCCCTGGAAACGCACGACCGCACGACGCCGCGCCCACCCACGCTGCTGCTGTGCCCGATGTCGCTGGTCGGCACGTGGCAGCGGGAGGCCGAGCGGTTCGCCCCCGAGCTGCGGGTGCTCGCGCTGCACGGGCCGGGGCGCCCGCGCGGCGCCGCGCTGCAGGAGGCGGTGGCGGCCGCCGATCTTGTCGTCACCACCTACGCCACGGCCACCCGCGACGTCGACGAGCTGGCCGCGATCGCGTGGCGGCGGCTCGTGCTCGACGAGGCCCAGGCCGTCAAGAACAGCAGGGCGTCCGCGGCGCGGGCGGTGCGCCGGATCGGCGCCGAGCACAGGGTCGCGCTCACCGGCACCCCGGTGGAGAACCGCCTGTCGGAGCTCTGGTCGGTGATGGACGTGCTCAACCCCGGGCTGCTGGGCACGGCCGACCGCTTCCGCGAGCGCTATGCGGTGCCCATCGAGCGGCACGGCAGCGACGAGGCGGCGTCCCGGCTGCGCACGATCACCCGGCCCTACCTTCTGCGCCGGGTCAAGACCGATCCCACGATCATCGACGACCTCCCGGAGAAGATCGAGATCACGCAGCACTACCGGCTCACGCCCGAGCAGGCCACGCTCTACCGCACGGTCGTCGACGACATGATGGAGAAGATCGAGGACGCGCAGGGCATCCAGCGCCGGGGCAACGTGCTCGCCGCGATGGCCAAGCTCAAGCAGGTGTGCAACCACCCGGCCCAGCTCCTGCACGACGGCTCAGCGGTCGGGCGCCGCTCGGGCAAGGTCGTGCGCCTCGAGGAGATCCTCGCCGAGATCTTGGCCGAGGGCGACCGGGTGCTGTGCTTCACCCAGTTCACCGAGTTCGGCCACCTGCTGGTGCCGCACCTGTCGGCCCGGTTCGACACCGACATCGCGTTCCTGCACGGGGGCACCCCGAAGAAGCGGCGAGACGAGATGGTGGCGCGGTTCCAGGCGGGCGAGGGCCCGCCGGTCATGCTGCTCTCGCTCAAGGCGGGCGGCACCGGGCTCACGCTCACGGCGGCCAACCACGTGGTGCACCTTGACCGCTGGTGGAACCCGGCGGTGGAGAACCAGGCCACCGACCGTGCGTTCCGCATCGGGCAGCGGCGCACCGTCCAGGTGCGCAAGTTCCTGTGCCCCGGCACCGTCGAGGAACGGATCGAGGCCATGATTGCCCAGAAGACAGCCCTTTCGGGAATGGTCGTCGGCGAGGGCGAGAACTGGCTCACCGAGCTGTCCACCGACAGCCTCCGATCGCTGTTCATGCTCGACGAGGAGGCGGCGGTGGACGACTCATGAGCGAGCCGTGGTGGGCCGATGCCGCCACCCGGCCGATCAGGGTCACGGGCGGCATACAGATCAACTCCACCCGCGGCGCCGTGGCCCGCACATGGTGGTCGAAGCGCTTCCTGTCGGTGCTGGAACAGATCGGGGTCGGCGGCCGGATGGCCAGAGGCCGCGCGTACGCCCGGCAGGGCCAGATCGTCGCCCTCGACATCGACGCGGGCGGCGCGGCGGCGAAGGTGCAGGGCAGCAGACCGCGCCCGTACGCCGTGCGCGTCGGCGTCCCGGCGTTCGGCAAAGCCGAGTGGGCGGAGGTGGCCGAGGCGATGGTCGCCGACGCGTCGCTCACCGCGGCGCTGCTCGCCGGAGACCTGCCGCACGAGATCGAGGACGTGTTCACCCGGGTGGGGCTTTCGCTCTTCCCGGCGAGCGCGCGCGACCTCGCCCTCGACTGCACGTGCCCCGACCAGGCCGTTCCGTGCAAGCACCTGGCCGCCGTCTGCTACGTGCTCGCCGAGCGGTTCGACGCCGACCCGTTCGCGATCCTCGCGCTGCGCGGCCGCGACCGGGAGACGCTGCTCGCCGATCTGCGAGCGCGGCGCGCGAGCGCTGGCCCGGCCCCCGCGCACGGCAGCCCGCTCACCGAGGCACTGTCCACCTTCTACACCGCGGGCCCCCTGCCGCCGCCGACGGCGGGTCCGGACACCCCGCCGGACGCCCTGCTCGACCAGGTTCCCCCCTTTCCGGTGGAGATACGCGGCATATCGGTCACCGAGCTGCTGCGCCCGGTCTATCGCGCGTTGGGCGGGGCATGATGGGCAGGTGACCGAGCAAGGAGGCCCGCCATGGGTGAGCTGAGTCCCTGGCACTGGGCGATCGTGATCATCGCGCTGGTGGTGCTCTTCGGGGCACGGCGGCTGCCCGACGCCGCGCGCAGCCTCGGCCGGTCGGCCCGCATCCTCAAGTCGGAGCTGCGGGCGAACGACGATGCACCCCCTGCAGCGGAGACGCCGCACCCGCCTCCCGTTGCGGAGCCGCCGTCTACTACGGACGCCACGGTTACGACATCGCAAAGCGAGCCGCGGCAGAATTGACGTCACGTTCCCCGGGTTGGTCTCATGACCTCGGGGAGTTTCGGGGGGACGGGGGAACCGGTGACGCGTGTGACGTTGTTGCGCCCGGGTGTTGGTCGACGACGGCTTGGCAGGTCGGCGTGCGGCATGGTCGCGCTCGGGGCGTTGGCGCTCGTGGCGGGGTGCACCGCGCCCGCCGTAGCCGGACCGGCTGCGCCACCCGCTGCGGTGGCGGCGCCCGCGCCGCGGGTCACCGTCGACCCACCCGACGGGGCCAAGGCCGTCGCGCCCTCCGAGCTCGTCACGATCACGGCGAGCGGCGGCACCCTGTCCGGCGTCACGCTCACCGCCGACGACGGCAGCGTCGTGCCCGGCGCCCTCGCCACGGGCGGCACCACGTGGCGAGCCACCGCAGCCCCGAAGTTCGACACCGCCTACCACTTTACGGGCACCGTCACCGGGCCCGGCGGCACCGCGCCGGTCACCAGCACGTTCACCACCGTCGCGCCGAGGAAGTACGTCACGGCGACCACCACGATCGGCGACGCGCAGACCGTCGGCGTCGCCGCTCCCATCATGATCCAGTTCAGCCGCTCGATCCCGCAGTCGAGCCGCGCGGCGGTCGAGCGGGCGCTTTCGGTCACCACCTCGACACCGATCACCGGGTCGTGGGCCTGGCTGACCGACGCCTACGGCGGATCCCGCGTGCACTGGCGCCCCAAGGACTACTGGCCGGTCGGCACCACGGTGAAGATGGCGGCGCACCTCTACGGCGTGGACATGGGCACGGCCGGGTTCGGCAAGGCCAACCTCACCACCGACTTCACGATCGGGCGCTCCCAGATCGTGAAGGCCGACGCCAGGACCCATCGGATCCAGGTGGTCCGCGACGGTCAGGTCGTGATGGACCTGCCCGCGAGCTACGGCGCCGATTCCGATCTCCGACGCGTCACGCGCAGCGGCACCCACATCGTGATGGCCAAGGCGCAGACCGTCCTCATGAGCAACCCCGACTTCGGCTACACCGACATCCCCGAGCACTGGGCGGTGCGGATCTCGAACAACGGCGAGTTCATCCACGCCAACCCGGCCTCGTCGTGGGCACAGGGCAGGAGCAACGTCACCCACGGCTGCATCAACCTCAGCACCACCAACGCGAAGAGCTACTTCGACACCGCCGTCTTCGGCGACCCGGTGGAGATCAGCGGCACCCCGGTGCCGCTCTCCGCGGCCGACGGCGACGTCTACGACTGGGCCGTCCCGTGGGACCAGTGGACGAAGCTGTCCGCCCTCCACTAGGAACGGTGCATGGCGTGGGACTTCGCGACTGATCCCGAGTTCGAAGCGCAGCTCGAGTGGATGCGCGGCTTCGTCCGCGACGAGATCATCCCGCTGGAGACGCTCGACATCGACCAGACGACGTTCGACCGCATCACCGCTCCGATGAAGGAGCAGGTCAAGGAGCACGGGCTGTGGGCCGCGCACCTGCCGCCTGAGCTCGGCGGGGGCGGGTTCGGGCAGGTCAAGCTGGGTTTGATGCACGAGATCCTCGGCCGCTGCCGGTTCGCGCCTGGGATCTTCGGCAACAACGCGCCCGACTCCGGCAACGCCGAGCTGCTCGCGATCGGCGGCTCCGAGGAGCAGAAGGAGCGGTGGATGCACCCGCTGCTGCGCGGCGAGCTGCGCAGCTCCTTCTCGATGACCGAGCCCGGCGCGGGCGCCGATCCCACGCTGCTGGCCACGCGTGCCGTGCTCGACGGCGACGACTATGTGATCAACGGCCACAAGTGGTTCAGCTCGAACGCCTCGGTGGCCGATTTCCTCATCGTCATGTGCGTGACCGACCCCGACGTCTCGCCGTACCAGGGCTCTTCGATGATCATCGTGCCGGTGGAGACGCCCGGCGTGGACATCGTGCGCGACATCCCGACCATGGACCACCCCATGTCCGGGCTACGGCTCGACGGCGGCCACGCCGAGGTGATCTACCGGGACGTGCGGGTGCCGAAGGAGAACCTCGTCGGCCACCCAGGCGACGGGTTCCGGCTCGCCCAGCAGCGCCTCGGCCCCGGCCGCATCCACCACGCGATGCGCTGGCTCGGCCAGAGCGGCCGGGCCTTCGACATGCTGTGTGAACGCGCGGTGAGCCGCTATGCGCACGGCTCGGTCCTCGCCGACAAGCAGATGGTGCAGGACATGGTGGCCACGAGCGCGGCCGAGATGCAGGCCGCCCGGCTGCTTACCCTGCACGCCGCCTGGACGATGGACCAGGTCGGCGCGTCCAACGCGCGCGTCGAGATCGCAATGATCAAGTACTGGGGCGCGCGGGTGTTGCACGACGTGATCGACCGCGCGATCCAGGTGCACGGCTCGCTCGGCTTCTCAGGGGACCTGCCGTTGGAGCAGATGTACCGGGCCGCGCGCGCCGCCCGCATCTACGACGGACCCGACGAGGTGCACAAGGCCACCGTGGCCCGCCGCATCCTGCGTGGCTACCCGCCGCGGGACGTGCCCACCGAGCACGTGCCCACCCGCGCGGAGGCGGCGCGAAGGAAGTTCGCCGCCTACTTGGACGCCGTGACCGCCGACTTGTGAGCCTCGTCCTGCGCCTCCTCGGCCTCCGCCGCGCGCTCATGCAGGCGCGCACGGATCTCGTCGGGGGTGTAGGCGCGGCGGCGACGCTCCGCGCGCACCGCAACGACACCCGTCGCCGCCACTCCGGCGAGCCCGGCCAGACCGACCCACTTCCACCAGCGCATGGAGGCTAATTTAGCGCGGTGCCGGGAAATGTGATCACGCTCGATAGGGCGATCGAGCTTGCCCGCACGGGTGACATCTGGTTGTTCCGCGGGACCAGCAGGGCCGACCGCGCCATCCGCGGGCTGACGAACGCGCCGGTCAACCACGTCGGGATGACGGTCGCGCTCGACGACCTTCCGCCGCTGATGTGGCACGCCGAACTCGGGCGCAGCCTGCCGGACCTGTGGACGGGCAAGCGGCAGCGCGGCGTGCAGCTGCACGACCTGCGCGCGGCCGTGCTGCAGTGGGGGCAGCGCTACGGGCAGCGCGGCTGGGTGCGCCAGCTGTCGGGCGAGCTGACCCGCGAGCACGAAGACGGGCTCCTGCGCGCGATCGCCCGTCTGGACGGCACGCCGTTCCCGTCGACGGCGGCGCTGGCCGGGCGATGGCTGCGCGGTCGGGTGCCCCCGCTGCGGCACCCGTCCGGACCCGAGGGCACGGACGAGGCGTCGCTGGCCACGGCCTACTGCGCGGAGGTCGTCGCCGCCACGTTCGTCGAGATGGGCCTGCTCGGCGACGACCGCCGCCCGAGCTGGTACGACCCCGGCCGCTTCTGGAGCGGCGACGATCTCGACCTCGCGCCGGGGTTCGCGCTCGGCGGGGAGATCGAGGTCGTCGTGCCGCCTGCGCCCGAGTCGGGTCGATGATCGGCGCGAGCGGCAACTGGCGCCGGTATTGAGGCGCGTGCTGTGCAGGTCGCACCGATCATGCGGAGGTCAGCGTCCGGTCCAGCGCGGCGCCCGCTTCTCCCGAAACGCCGCGACCCCTTCCGCGGCGTCGGCCGAGGCGTTGACGTCGACGTCGGCCTGCTCGGTGGCCGCCCAGCCCAGCGCCTCCCGCTCCGCCTCGGCCGCCACCACCGCCAGCAGTGACAGCCGCTGCGCGACGGGCGCGTTCGCGCACACCCGCTCGGCCAGCTCCAGCGCCGCCCGTTCGGCCTCACCCGGCTCGACGAGCCGGTTGACCAGGCCCAACGACCAGGCCCGTTCGGCGTCGAGGGGCTCGCCCGTGAGCAGCATCTCGCGCGCGACGTTGAGCGGCAGCGCGCGCGGAGCCCGGAACAACGCGCCGCAGTTGGCGACCAGCCCGCGCGCGGTCTCGGGCAGCGCGAACCGCGCCGTGCGCGCCGCGACGACGAGGTCGCAGGCCAGCACGATCTCGAACCCACCGCCGTAGGCCACACCTTCGACGGCGGCGATCAGCGGGGTCGCGCGGTTGCGACGCACGACGCCATACCTGCCACCGCGGGGGGTGGCCGGACCCGCGCCCGCCGCGAGGTCGGTGCCCGCGGAGAACGCCGCCGGCGTGCCCACGAGCACTCCGGCCCACAGGTCCGGGTCGTCGTCGAGCAGGTTGAGCGCTGCGTCGAGCCCTGCGGTGGTCGCCGCGTCGATCGCGTTGCGCTTCTGCGGGCGGTCGATGCGCACGAGCAGGACGCGGCCGTGCCGCTCCGTGGTCACGGTGGGGTCCATGGACGACGACTGTAGAAGGGTGCTGAAGGGCGCCGCCCGTGGCGAGCGGCGGTCGGGTGGTGTCATCGCAAAGGCGGCCACCGCCGAACCCCGGTGGCGGCGGCCAACGCAGCGAGGGCGCCACGTGGGCGTCGTCCAGTTGGGCGGAGATCTTCAACGCGCTTCTAAGCTCTGGCCGTGCGTGTGCTCCCCGTTCTCGGCACGGCGGCGGCCCTCGGGGTCGCGTTCCGGCTCACCAGGGCCGCTCGCGGCGTCCCGTCCGCCCTCGGCGCGAGCACAGCCGAGATGCGGGCGGCAGCAGGCCGATCCCCGCACGCCACCGACGGGCGGTTCGCGAACACCGAGCCGAGCGGGCTGGTCGCGCCCGCGAGCATCCCGGTCATCGTCGGACGGCTGCTCACCCGTGGGCGCGGCGGTCGCCCGTCCGGTCCGGTCCCGCTCGTGCCGGGCGCTCCTGACGGATCTGCGGCCGCGCTCGCGGTGACCTGGTTCGGACACTCCAGCGTGCTGCTGGAGGTCGACGGCCACCGGGTGCTGGCCGATCCGATGTGGAGCGAGCGGGCGTCGCCGTCACGGCGGATCGGTCCACGCCGCCTGCACCCGCCGCCCACGGGCCTCGACCGGCTGCCCACCGTCGACGCGGTGCTGATCTCGCACGACCACTACGACCACCTCGACGAGGAGACGGTCACGGCGCTCGTGAGCCTCTCCGCCGCCCCGTTCGTCGTGCCGCTCGGCATCGGCGGGCACCTGCGGCGTTGGGGGGTGCCCAGAGCCCGGGTCGTGGAGCTGGACTGGGGCGGCACGACCCGGGTGGGCGGTCTCACGCTGACCTGCGTGGAGTGCAGGCACTTCTCGGGGCGCCGCGCCGCCCGCAACACCACGCAGTGGTCGGCCTGGGCGGTGACCGGCCCGGCGCACCGCGCGTACTTCGGCGGCGACACCGGCTACACGACGGCGTTCGCCGGCACGGCCGCCGCGCTGGGTCCGTTCGACCTCACCCTGCTGCCGATCGGGGCGTACGCCGACCTCTGGCCCGACGTCCACATGACCCCCGAGGAAGCGGTGCGAGCCCACCTCGACCTCCGCGGCGGACTGCTGGTGCCCGTGCATTGGGCCACCTTCGATCTCGGATTCCACACGTGGGCAGAACCGGTGCGACGCCTGTTGTCCGCGGCCGGAACCGCGGACGTACGGATCGCACTTCCGCGACCCGGCCAGCGCATCGACGTACACGCCCCGAACGCCCAAGTCGATTGGTGGTCACGGTTGGGATAAAAGATAGGACGGCACGTTCGACGGCGTTAGACAATGTCGGACCCTGTCCTTTATCCTCATCCCCAGCACATTTCCGCAAACTCTCGCCCCGCTGCCTCCTGTCCGAAAGGGCGCACCCCCATGGCACGACAGACCACGATCACGCTGGTCGACGATCTGGACGGCTCCGAAGCCAACGAGCAAGTCGAGTTCACGGTCGACGGCCGGGCCTACGAGATCGACCTGTCAACGGCCAATGCCGGACGATTGCGCGACACGCTCGCACCGTTCATTTCGGCGGCGCGCCGCTCGGCGGCCCGACGCGGCAGCGGCGCAGCCAGCGCGCCGTCCGGGGGCACCTCCAACCGGGCGCAGAACCAGGCCATTCGGGAATGGGCCGTCGCGCAGGGCATGAAGGTGTCCGAGCGCGGCCGGATCCCCACGAACGTGCTCACCGCCTACCACAGCGCGCACTGAGGCGACGCGCTACTTCGGCGCCATCCGGATCGCACCATCCAAACGGATCGTCTCGCCGTTCAGCATTGGGTTGGCCACGATGTGGACGGCCAGCGCGCCATACTCGGCGGGATTTCCGAAGCGGGCCGGGTGCGGCACCTGGTTGGCCAGCGCGGCTTTGACCTCCTCCGGCGCGCCCGCCATGAGCGGTGTGTCGAAAAGGCCTGGCGCGATCGTCACGACCCGGATGAGCAGGCTCGCCAGATCGCGCGCGATCGGCAACGTCATGCCGACGATCCCGCCTTTCGACGCCGAGTACGCCGCTTGGCCGATCTGACCGTCGAACGCGGCGGCGGACGCCGTGTTGACAATGACGCCACGCTCTTCGCCCACCGGGTCGTGCGCGAGCATGCGCTCGGCGGCCAGACGGAGCACGTTGAACGTGCCGATCAGGTTGATCTCGATGATCCGCGTGAACTCGGCAAGCGGGAACGCGCCGTTCTTGCCGACCGTGCGGATGGCGTTGCCGGTGCCCGCGCAGTTGACGCACACACGCAGTGGTCCGAACGCGTCGGTGACGTCGAGGGCCGCCGTGACCTCGGCCTCGTTGCGGACATCGGCGGGCGCGAACCGGACGTCGTCGCCCAGTTCCTTCGCCACCTGCTCGCCCTGCGAGGTCGGCAGGTCCAGGATCACGACCTTGGCGCCCACGCCGAGCAGCGCCTTGGCGGTGGCGAGGCCGAGGCCCGAGGCCCCGCCGGTGACCAGTGCAACCGCACCCGTGACGTCCACGCTGCCCGCCTCCGCACTCGAACCGTCAACCGTGACCGTTCCTACCACGCCTGCGGATGTCGAGGCGCGCTCCGGGTCGTGAGCGGATGACACTGTTCCCGCGACGATTTTCACTCACGAGCGCCGGAGGCGCCGCATGGCCGACCTGACCCCCGAGGAGTTCCGCCGCCGCGGCTACGCCGTCGTCGACTGGGTCGCGGCCTACCGCGCAGGCCTGCCCGACCGGCCCGTGCAGCCCGACGTCGTGCCAGGGTCGGTGCGCGCGGGCTTCCCGGCCGCGCTCTCCGAACAGCCCGAGCCGCTCGACACGCTGCTGGCGGCACTCGACGACACCGTCGTCCCCGCCTCGTCGCATTGGCAGCACCCCGGCTGGTTCGGCTACTTCCCGGCCAACGCCTCGCTGCACTCCCTGCTCGGCGACCTGCTCTCCGGGGGTCTTGGCGCGCAGGGGATGCTGTGGTCGACCTCCCCCGCGGCCACCGAGGTCGAGCAGGCGCTGCTGGACGCCCTCGCGGGCGCGCTGGGCCTCGACCCGGCGTTCACGTTCGCGGGCGGGGGCGGGGGCGTGATCCAGGATTCGGCGTCCTCGGCGGCGCTGGTCGCGCTGCTGGCGGCGCTGCACCGGGCCAACCCGACCTGGCGCGACGACGGCGTCGACGGTCGCGACCGCGTCTACGTCACCGCCGAAACGCACTCGTCGCTGGCCAAAGCCGCTCGGGTCGCCGGGCTCGGCGGGCGGGCGCTGCGCACGGTCGGGTTCCGCCCCGGCACCCTGACCATGGACCCGGCGTCGCTGGCCGCGCTGATCGCCGAGGACCGGGCGGCCGGGCTGCGGCCGGTGCTCGTGTGCCCGACCATCGGCACCACCGGCACCGGCGCGATGGACCCGGTCGCCGAGATCGTGGACGCGGCGCACGGGGTCTGGGTGCACGTCGACGCGGCATGGGCCGGGGTCGCGGCGCTCTGCCCCGAGCACCGGGACCTGCTCGACGGCGTGGAGCGGGCCGACTCGTTCTGCACCGACGCGCACAAGTGGCTCGGCACCGCGTTCGACGCGTCGCTGCTGTGGGTGCGCGACGCCCGCGCGCTACCGGACGCGCTGTCGATCACCCCGGAGTACCTGCGCAACGCGGCGTCGGACTCCGGCACGGTCGTCGACTACCGCGATTGGCAGGTGCCGTTGGGCCGCCGGTTCCGGGCCCTCAAACTGTGGTCGGTGCTGTCGGGCTACGGCCTTGCCGGATTGCGCGCGCACCTGCGCGGTCACATCGCGCTGGCCGCGGAGCTCGCCGGATGGGTGGCAGACGAACCGGGCTTCGCACTGGCCGCGCCGCCCTCGCTCGGGCTCGTGTGCCTGCGCCTCGACTCCGACGAGCGAACCCGCGCCGCGTTGGCGCAGGTCAACGCGTCGGGACAGGCGTTTCTCACGCACACCGTCGTGGACGGGCGAGTGGCCATCCGCGTCGCGATCGGCGGGGTGACGACGGAGCGGCGGCACGTCGTCGCGCTGTGGGAGCAGTTGCGCAAGGCGGCATCGGCTGTCTAATCTCCGCGTCGGGTCATGAGTATCAGCGTCAAGCCCCGGCTCGCTGATCGGCAACCCTCCTTCGCGGTGGGGTGCTCCGGGTGACGACCTGGCTGCGGGCGCAGGGTCCGCGGCAAGCGCGAACGCCTTGGAGCTTGTGATGACCGCTGCTGTCGATTGCTGCCTGCCCGCCGTCGTGGGCGCCCACCTGCGCGTGCCGCTCGTCACCGGCGGTGACGCGCCCTACGCCAACCTCGATCTCGCCGCCAGCGCACCTGCTCTGGAGGACGTCGCCGCGCACGTCACGCGGCTCTTGCCGTACTACTCGAGCGTCCACCGCGGCGCGGGCTACGCCTCGCAGGTGTGCACCGGGGTGCTGGAGGCGGCGCGTGGCACGGTCGGCGCGTTCCTCGGCGCGCGGCCCGACGACGTCGTCGTGTTCGGCCGCAACACCACCGACGCGCTGAACCTCCTGGCGGGCGCCGTGCCAGGCGACGTCGTGTGCCTGGACGTCGAGCACCACGCCAACCTGCTGCCGTGGCGCTCTCGTCGGTTGGTGACCGGGCGCCCGACCGTCGCTGCCACGCTCGCCGCGCTCGCGGCCGAGCTGCGCGCCCGGCCCGCCGCGCTGGTGGCGGTGACGGGCGCGTCGAACGTCACCGGCGAGGTGCTGCCGATCACCACGATCGTGGACATCGCGCACGCGGCGGGCGCGCGGGTGGTGCTCGACGCGGCCCAGCTCGCCCCGCACCGCCGCGTCGACATCGCCGCGTGGGACGTCGACTACGTCGCGGTGTCCGGGCACAAGCTCTACGCCCCGTACGGCGCGGGGGCGCTCGTCGGGCGCCGCGACTGGCTCGACGCCGCTCCCCCGCACCTGGCGGGCGGCGGCGCGGTCACCGACGTGGGCCACGACGCGACGCGGTGGGCGGCGGCCCCGCACCGGCACGAAGGCGGCACGCCCAACGTCGTCGGCGCGGCGGCGCTCGCCCAGGCGTGCCGCACGCTCGGGCCGGTGCTCGCCGGACCAGGTCCCGACCACGAGCGCGAGCTGCTGGCACGCCTCGACGCGGGCCTCGCCCGCGTGCCGGGAGTCACGCCGCTGCGGGCGTGGGCGGACTCGACCGACCAGGTGGCCGTGCGATCGTTCACGGTGGCCGACCGGCCCGCGGGCTACGTGGCGGCCTACCTGTCGGCCGAGCACGGGATCGGCGTGCGCGACGGGCGGTTCTGCGCCCATCCGCTGCTCGCGCGGCTGTGCGGGCCGAGCGGAGAGGCGCTGCGGGTGAGTATCGGGCTCGGCACCACCGCCGAACAGGTCGACCGGTTGGTGGACGCGCTGGCCGCGCTCGTCACGCGGGGAGCGAGCTGGACGTACGCGCCGGTCGACGGCCGTTGGGCCCCGACGCCGGACCCACGCGAGCTGGACCCGCTCGGCCTCGGCGCCGACCCCACGACGGGTTCCGCTTGCGGCCGCTGAGGGTCGTGAGCGGAAACGATTGCTAGAACACTGTTATCCGCTCACGAGTCAGTCGCCGCCCGCTCACGGGTCAGTCGCGCACCGGGAGTCGGTGGCGCAGCAGCACCCGACTGCCGCGGTCGTCGTAGTGGATCAGTACGGACTCGACGACGTTGCTCATCAGCGGGATGCCGCGCCCGCCGCCGACGGTCGGCTCGCTCGGCGGCCGCCAGTGCCCGTGGTCCACGATCTCGATCGAGAGCGTGGCGTCGGCCTCCTCGGGCCCGTGCTCGGTCCACAGCGTCAGCTCGACGGCGCCGGACTCCTTGGGCCCGTAGGCGTGCAGTACGGCGTTGGCGGCGGCCTCGTCGACGGCGAGCACGACGTCGGCGGTCTCCTCCTCGGTGAGCCGAAGCGGCGCGAGCCAGTTCGTCAGCTCGTGGCGGATCACCGCGAGCTGCGCCGGGTCGGCTGGCCAGCTGCGGTGGACGAACTCGATGCGGCCGGGTTCCATACCTCCAGGTTCCACGAACCGCCGTGCTCGCAAACGCCACCCACCGCATCGCGGCCGGCGTTCACCGCACGTCGGTCACCAGACGTCGCCGTCGCGCCAGTCGCAGATCAGCGGGAGCGCCGGATCGAGATGGGCGGTGACCGGTCGGACGAAGATCCCGCCGTCCGCGTCGGGGGTGCGGCGGACACCGTCCGGGGTGAGCGCGGCGGTCGGGCCCGGCCACCGCGTCCAGCCGAGCGCGGCGTAGAGCGGCGCCCCGTCGTCGGACGTCCCGAGCGCGCCCAGCGCGTAGGCGCGGTCGACGTAGGGGTGCAGCGCCCGCATGACGGCGGCGCCGTGGCCTTGGCGGCGCCGATCGGCGGCCACCGCGACGGCTTCGACGTAGCCGGTGCGCAGCGCCCTGAGCGCGGGGCTCGGCGGCAGCGACGGGCTGCGTGCCGCGCTCAAGCGCCGCGCCACCGGCGAGTCGGTGTCGCTCATGCAGTGCTCGGGGCACGGCACCGTGTACTTCGCGAAGGACGCGATGGAGGTGCTGCTCGTCGAGCTGGCAGGCGACCCGCTCAAGGTCGAGTCCGAGCAGCTCTTGGCGCTGTCGGACCAGCTGTCGACGGACGTTGCGTTCGCCGGGCTGCGCGGGATGTCGTCAGGGCAGGGGCTCTTCACCACCACCGTCACCGGTCACGGCACGGCGGCGCTGCTGTCGTCGGGAGGGCCGCCGATCGCCCTCGCCGTGTCGCCGCAGTACCCGCTGGTGGTCGATCCGGACGCGTTCATCGCCGGCCAGGGGCGGCTCAACCAGACGTTCGTCACCGACGTGTCGTGGCGCAACGTCGTCGGCGAAAGCTCGGGCGAGGCGTTCTCGCTGCGCTTCGACGGGAACGGCGTGGTGTACATCCAGCCCGAGGAGCGTTAGGCGTGGAGATGCCCACGCGCCGCCCGCTCCTCAACCGACCGCGAATCTTGGCCGGGGAGAAGGGCTGAGCGATGCCGTTCGAGCAGGTCAACGGGAAGGTCGTGAGCGCGCCCGTCACGCAGGGCCGCGAGGTGTTCGCCCGGCGCCGCGCGATGCTCGCCTACACCGGACAGATCGGGTTCGCGCCGGTGCGCGCCACAAGCGGCGGCCTCGGCGGCATGGCGGGCCGGATGATGGCGGGCGAGCAGGTGGCGATGATGGTGGCCAAGGGCGAGGGCACCGTCCACTACGGCTACCGCGGCATGCACCTCACGATCATCGACGTCGGGGCGGCGGGCCCGCTCACCGTGGAGGCCGACCGGCTGGTGGGGCACGATGCCACGCTGCAGGCCACGCTGGTGTTCCTCGGCAGCCAGGGCGGGATCAGGGCGCGGTACGCGGCGCGGTCAGCGGGCACGGGCTGTTCACCACGCAGCTCCACGGGCACGGCGCCGCGGTCGTGCTGTCCCACGGCGGCACGATCGCGTTGCCCGTCCATCCCGGCCGGACCACCACCGTCGACCCGCAGGCGTTCGTGGCGCACGTCGGACAGGTCAACGCCGACATCACGCTGAACGCGAGCTGGCGCGACGCCGTCGGCCGCGGCTCCGGGGAGGTTTCTCACACTGATCGGCACCGGCAGGTTCCTGGCGGAAAGCTCCGGCCCGGTGATCTTCGCGGAGCCGCCGATCCGCGTCGATCCGCAGGCGCTCGTGGGCTGGGCGGACTGCCCGTCGCCGTCCCACTACTACGACGCGGGCTGGATGACGGGCTTCCTCGGCGGCTACTCCTCGGCCAGCCAGACGAACGACAGCCCCGGCAACCACAGCCGCCCGTTGTCCACGCGGGGCGGCCCGTCCGAGGCCAGCACGGTGTCGAGCACGCCAAGCCCGGCGAACAGACGCACGTCGACGCCTGCGGGCTCCTCGGCGAAGTTGACCAACCCGACGAAGTGGCCGGAGCGTGGATGCCGCCGCCGCCAGGCCAGCACGTGCGGGGAATCCGGCTGGAGCACGGCCGACTCCCCCGCCGCGTGCAGCGCAGGCAGCCCCGCGCGCGTGCGGACGAGGGCCCGGAACCACCCGAACACCCGCCCTTCGACGGTGGCTGGGTCGTGCCGGAGGGCGGCCGCGCCGTCGTCGAAGCACGGCCGGTGCATCCAGCGGTTGTCCTCGGCCAGCGCGGGGTCGTCGCGGTAGCCCGTGTCGTTGTCCTGCGCCAGCTCGTCACCCATGTAAAGGAGCGGCACCCCGCCCCAACCCAGGGTCACGGCGTGCAGCAACACGAGCCGTCGGATCCCCGCGTCGAGGGCTGCGCGGTCGCCGCTCTCCCTGGCCTCGCTGATCCCGCACAGCGCCGCTGCGGTGCCGGAGATGCGCGCGTCGCCCGAGCGCGGATTCGCCCCGAACAGCGCCCCGCGCGCGTAGGACATCGGGAAGCGGCCGGAGTAGAAGGCGTTGAGGAAGTCCCGGTGGGCGAACGGGTCGAAGCCGACGGCATGGGCGTCGACGTCCCCGACGGCCCACCCGATGTCGTCGTGGCAGCGGACGTAGGTCGCCCATGACGTCTCGGACGGGATCGGGCGCAGCCGTCGCAGCGACTGGACGGCGAGGAGCGCGTCCTTCGTCGCGAGGCTCGACCACAGCACCACCATCAGCTGGTTGTGGTAGGCCAGCTCGCACTCCGGGCGGTAGCGGTGGTGGCCGCCGAGGTAAGCGACGAGGTCGTCAGGCGCGACGATCGCCTCGGCCTTGAACACGACCGCGGGCGCGGCGATCTTGGTCAGGGCGTGCAGGGCCTGCACGATGTCGTGCACCTCGGGCTGGTTCATGCACGACGTGCCGAGCCGCTTGCCCATGAACGGCACGGCATCCAGGCGGAAGATCTCGATGCCCTGGTTCGCGAGCCAGAGGATCGTCTCCACCATCGCGGCGAACACGCGCGGGTTGCCCCAGTTGAGGTCCCACTGGTACGGGAAGAACGTCGTCCACACCCAGGCCCCGTTGTCGCCGATCTCCTCGACCCAGGTGAACGACCCCGGCGCCTGGTCGGGGAAGACGTCGTTCACCGTTGCCTCGTACGCATCGGGCATCGAGCGGTCGGGGTAGGCGTAGTAGAAGTCGACGTAATCTGGATCCCCGTCAATCCAGCCGCGGGCCCACGGGTGCTCGCGCGCGGTGTGGTTGAGGACGAGGTCGACGCAGAGGCTCATGTCGCGCCCGCGCAGCTCGGTCGCCAGCGCCGCGAGTTCGTCCATCGTGCCGAGCCGAGGGTCGACCGCGCGGTAGTCGGCCACCGCGTATCCGCCGTCGTTCGCGCCTGCGCGCGGTTTGAGCAGCGGCATGAGGTGCAGGTAGGTGACGCCCAGCTCGGCGAGGTGATCCAGCCGTCCCGACAGCTTCTCCAAGGTGCCCGCGAACCGGTCGGTGTAGGCCACATAGCCGACCATCCGCTGGTGCTGGTACCAGCGCGGGTCGATCTCGCGACGCCGGTCGACGTCGCGCAGATCGGTCGGGCGCGCCGCCGCTGCCGCCAGCGCGATCCGGAGCAGGCGCTCGACCAGCCCGTTGCACTGCTCGCCGTAGAGTCGGCAGATCGGCACGTGGACGTCGGAGAACCACAGGTCGAGGCGGGCGAGGAAGCCGACGGCGTCGCCGTGGGGAAGCGCGCGATGGGCGTCCTCGGTGAGGCCAGGGCGGAGCCGGGCGAGCGATCGGGCTGCGGCGGCGTCCGGCAGTGGCGCGATCACCCGCCCATCCTGCCGTCCTCGCCGCCGTTTTCAGCGCCACCCGACGACCGGAACGTCACGCGCGTGTCGCACCCCGAACCGGACGCTCGCCTCCCACGTGCCGCCCGGCTCGACGGAAGCGATCCATTCGAGTCGGCCGAGCTCGTCGCGCTCCGCGGGCTCGGGCTTGACCTCGACGTCGACGACCTGGACGTCCGGGTGCCTCGACACCGGCACCCGCTCACGCACGACGATCCGAACCGGCGCCGGACGGCCGTTGCGCACCTCGATCCGCCACCGTTCGACCGCGCTGATCTTGCCGCCGAGCAGCGCCCGGTGCGGAGTCCGTTCCAGCAGTTCGCGCTCGACCGCGACCCGGTCGTCGACGCCGAGGTGCAGCTCCAGTTTGGCGCCGGGGGCCGTGGCGTCGATGTGGGTGGTACCGACGAACGCGCCGTCGAGGAACGCCGAGAGCGGACCGGCGAGGAGCGCGTGGCCGCCGGTGTTGACGACCGTGGCGCGCAGGTGCGCGGCGGGGTCGAGGGCGGGCGCGACGACGTGGTCGAGGCGGGCGTCGAGGGTGGCGGTGGCGACGGTCGTGCGGTGCGGGGTGCCGTCGGCGGGCACCGCCGTGGGGCGCGGCAGCCGCCAGGCGACGGCCAGGGCGCCCTCCTGGGCTTCGGCGGCGACGTCCTGCACGGCCTCCGTGGCGCGGAAGGCGGCGGGCGCGGCCGCGGCGACCGGCATCGGCGGCGCGGGCGGTCGGACGTCGAGCCACCACGGTTCGAGCTCCGGGACCGTGCCCGCCAGCCCCGGCCGGGCCGTCGACAGGGTGAGCTCGCACGCGGGCCAGTCCTCGCCCGTGGCCTGGGTGATCATGCCGTACCAGGTGAGGGCGAGCGGGACCGCGCCGTCTCCCCCGACGTCCACGCGGGCGTCGTACGCGCACGTCCAGGCCGCCCCGTGGACGACGTAGGTGAGCTCGAGGATGAGCTCGCCTGCCGCGTCGGCCTCGACCGCGATCCGGACGTCGCGGCGGGCGCGACCCGAGGCGCGCAGCCGGTCGAGCTCGGCCTGCGCGGCGGCGCGGGCGCGTTCGGCCTCGACCCGCCGCTCCGCGTGCCCGCGCCGGTCCGCGGCCACTTCGACGAGCTGCGCGGCGACGGCCGAGGACACCTCCGCGACGCGCGCAGGACCGGCCGTGCCCTCGGCAAGGGCCCGGGCCAGCCGGTCGCCGGAGCGCACGGCGAGCCGCTGCAGGAGCTGCTCGCGCGCGGCGTCGCCCGCGTCGGCGCCGTCGATCGCCGCGAGCGCGCGCTCCGCGTCCTTTACGGCCTGCTCGGCCGCGCGCACCCGGTCGTCGGGCGCGCCGACGAGGTCGCGGCGCACCACGTCCACCCCGACCACCCGCACCGACGCCGCCGAGCGCCCCGCCACCCGCACCGAATCGTCGAGCACCATCTCGGGTAGACCTGCGACGACCAGCTCGGTCGGGCCCGCGGCGAGCGCCACGCTGCCCCGACGGGTGACACGAGCCCGGTCGGGGTGCACGGTGACGGCGACGATGGGCGCAGCAAGGTCCATACCGGACGACGCTACCGGTGATAGGGGCCCGGCGGCCGTCCCTTGAGGGGTGGGAGGGAGCGGCCGCCGGTACGGCTCGGCGGCCGAGGCGCACCGATCCGCTACTCCACGGTAACCACGATTTTGGGGCCGAGGGGATCTACGCTCCGTGAGTGATGTCACCGTATGGCCCGGGAACTCTTGACGCCATCGCCGATCAGTTGTATGGGCTGCACCCCGACGCGTTCGTGCCCGCACGGGACGACGCCGTCGCCGAGGCAAGGCAGGCAGGTGACCGCGACCTGGCGCGGGCCATCGGGCGGCTGCGCAGGCCGACGAGGGCGGCATGGCTGGCCAACCTCCTTGCCCGCGAGCGCCCCGACCAGCTCGACGGTCTCCTCGCGCTCGCGGGCGACCTCGCCTCGGCCCAGCGCACGCTCGACGGGGGCGCGCTGCGAGCGCTGTCGGCCCAGCGGAACCGCCTCGTCACCGCCATGGCGCGCGAGGGCGGCAGGCTGGCCGCGCAGGCGGGCGACAGCGCCACCGAGTCGGTGGTCCGCGACCTGGCGGGGATCCTCGAAGCGGCGCTGGCCGATCCCGCCGTCGCCGACGAGGTGCGCTCCGGTCGGCTCACCCGCACGGTGAGCTACAGCGGGTTCGGGCCCGGTCCCGGCGGCGCAGGGGTTGGTCGCGCTTCGCAAGCAAGCGATGGCGGAGAGCGTGACGGGCGGGCAGGCGGGGGCCGCGCCGACGGTGGGGACGATGAGCAGGCGGGCGACCACCCCGGCGCCGCAGAGCGCGAACGAGCCGAGCAGGCGGGCGACCGTCAGGGCGCCGCAGAGCGCGAGCGGGCCGAGCGGGAGCGGGCCGAGCGGGAGCGCGTCGAGCGGGCCGAGCGGGCCGAGCGGGCCGTCGAGGACGCGGAGCGGGCGGCCGACGAGGCGCGAGGCCGTCAGGAGTCCACCGAGGCCGACCGGGCGGACGCCGAGGCCGCGCACGAGGCGGCGAAGGCGCAAGTGGCCGACCTCGCCGCCGAACTGGAGGCGGCCAGGGAGCGTGAGCGGACCGCCGCCGCGGCGGCCAGGGCGGCCACCGCCACCGCGCGCGACGCGGCCCGCGAGGCCTCCACCGCCGCCGCCCGCGCCGATCGCGCCCGCGGCCGCCTGGCCGAGCTCACCACATGATCGCGGCGAGACCGACATCTCCGCGGTTGGATCACCGCAAACGTCGGTCTCGCAGCGATTGCTACCCGTGGGGACGGGCGCGCGGTAGATCGCCGGGGCCGATGCCTCAACTGCGCCGATCGTTTACCTGGCGTTCGCTAACGACCCGTAGCGTCCGGCCGGCACATCGAACCCAAGGGACGGGACCATGGACATCACCGTCATCGTCGTCGTGGTCATCGTGACCGCGTTGGCGTTCGACTTCACGAACGGTTTCCACGACACGGCCAACGCCATGGCAACGTCGATCGCCACGAAGGCGCTGAAGCCCCGCACTGCGGTGCTCATCGCAGGTGCCCTCAACCTGGTCGGTGCCTTCTTGTCGATCGAGGTCGCGAAGACGATCTCCAGCGGACTGGTCAACGAGGCGCTGATCACCCCGACCGTGATCTTCGCGGGCCTGGTCGGCGCGATCCTGTGGAACCTGGTGACCTGGCTGCTCGGGATGCCCTCCAGCTCATCGCACGCGTTGTTCGGCGGCCTCATCGGCGCCACGTGGGTGGCCGCAGGCGCAGGGGCGGTGAACTTTTCCGGAGTGATTGGCAAAGTGGTGCTGCCCGCCGTGCTCTCGCCGATCATCGCCGGGATCATCGCCCTGAGCGCGACCTGGCTCGCCTACCGGATCACCGCGCGCGGCCGGGACGGCACCGTCAAGCGGGGCTTCAAGCTCGGCCAGATCGTGTCGGCATCCATGGTCGCGCTCGCCCACGGCACGAACGACGCCCAGAAGACGATGGGCATCATCACGCTCACGCTGATCACCGCGGGTGCGCTGCCCCCCGACGCGGCGCCGCCGTTCTGGGTGATCCTCTCCGCAGGTCTCGCGATCGCGGCAGGCACTTACCTCGGCGGATGGCGGATCATCCAGACGCTCGGCAAGCGCGTCAGCGAAATCCAGACACCGCAGGGCTTCGCCGCGGAGACGAGCAGCGCGTCGGTGATCCTCGTGTCGTCGCACCTCGGCTTCCCCCTGTCCACCACGCAGGTCGCCACCGGTTCGATCTTCGGCGCCGGAGCCGGTCGCCGACTGGCCTCCGTGCACTGGGGGGTCGCAGGCCAGATCGCACTGGCGTGGCTGGTGACGATGCCCGCAGCAGCGGCGGTCGGCGCCGTCGCAGGCTGGGTGGCGTTCACCGGCCCGGTCGGGACGATCATCGTGGCCCTGGTGCTGATCGGCCTCGCGATGGGGATCTACGCCCTCTCTCGGCGCAACCCGGTCACCGCCGACAACGTCAACGACCTCCCCGTCGCCGAGCCCGTCGGCTCGGCAGCGGCCTGAGCGGAGGGGACACGCCGATGTTGAACATCAACTGGGGATCGCTCGGGCTCGTGGCGCTCGTGTCATTCGCCGTCGGGGTGATCGTCGTAGTGCTGGTGTCGCTGGCGATGGTCGGGCTCTCCGCCCGCGAGGCCGCACCACCGGAGGGCGAGCTCGTCTCGGCGGACGACACGCCACTCATCGGGCGAAACACCAGCGCGATGTCCCCCGGCTTGGGTACGACGGTGGCTGCGATCTGCCTGCTCGCCGCAGCCGCGATCGTCCTGTATGGGCTCTACATCATCGCCTTCTGAGCGCAGCCAACACCCGCGCCGACCGATCGATCATGC
The DNA here is from genome assembly GCA_963736375.1 of uncultured Actinomycetota bacterium. GTDB lineage: Bacteria > Actinomycetota > Actinomycetes > Mycobacteriales > Pseudonocardiaceae > Pseudonocardia. The sequence goes on along the minus strand of CAVTOL010000024.1, from coordinate 215,996 downwards.
GGCGGCACCGCGCCCTACCAGCGCGGTGCCGTCGCAGAACAGCACTCCGTCGGCGCAGCGGGCCTCGACCTTCCCGCCCGCGAACTGCTCGGTGTACAGCCGGGCGTACAGGCCGTCGAGCGCCAACAGCTCGGCATGCGTCCCGCGCTCGACGACCTGGCCGTTCTCCACCGCGAGGATCACGTCGGCGCCCAGGATCGTGGAGAGCCGGTGCGCGATCGCGATCGTGGTGCGCCGCCGCGTCGCGTGCTCGAGCGCCTCCTGCACGAGCCGCTCGCTCGTCGTGTCCAGTGCGCTGGTGGCCTCGTCGAGGATGAGGATCCGGGGGTCCTTCAGCAACACCCGCGCGATGGCCAGCCGCTGCTTCTCCCCACCGGACAACCGGTAGCCGCGCTCCCCCACCAAGGTCTCGTAGCCCTCGGCGAACGACAGGATCCGGTCGTGGATGTTCGCGGCCCGCGCCGCCTCCTCCAGCTCCGCCTGCGTGGCGTCGGGCTTGGCGTAGCGCAGGTTGTCCGCGATCGAGGCGTGCAGCAAGAACGTGTCCTGGGTGACCATGCCGATCGCGTCGGCGACCGATGCCTGGGTGAGCTCGCGGACGTCCTGGCCGTCGATCATGACCCGGCCCCTGTCGACGTCGTAGAGCCGTGGCACGAGGTAGGACAGCGTGGTCTTCCCGCTGCCGCTGGGCCCGACGATCGCGGCGAGCTGGCCCGGCTCGACGACGAACGACACGTCGCGCACCGCCCACACCGGCTCCGCGCCGTCCGCACCCGGGTAGGCGAACCAGACATGGGAGAGCTCCACCCGCCCGGTCACGGCGGCGGCGTTGAGCACCCGCGCATCGGGCGCGTCGACGATGCGCGGCACCAGATCGAGGTAGCTGAAGATCCGCCCGAACAGCGCGAGCGAGGTCTGCACGTCCAGCGAGACGCGCAGCAGGTTGACCGTCGGGAAGAGCAGCCGGGTCTGCAGCGTGGTGAACGCGACGATCGTGCCCGCCGTGACCGCCGCCCCGCTCTCCGCGGCGATCAGGAAGCCCGCGACGAGGTACACCAGCGCGGGCGTCACGCCGAGGAACGTCTGCACGACCGCGAAGAACGACTGCCCGGTCATCGCCTGGCGGACCTGCAGATCGACCTGGCGCGCGTTCTCCGCCTTGTAGCGGCGCACCTCGTCGGCCTGGCGGTTGAACACCTTGGCCAGCAGAACACCGGAAACCGACAGCGCCTCCTCGGTGATCGCGGTCATGTCCGAGAGCGACTCCTGAGTGCGGCCTGCGAGCGCTCGGCGCACCCTCCCGACCCGCACCTGCAGCACGATGAACAGCGGCACGAGCGCGACGGCGACGATCGTCAGCTGCCAGGACAGCAGCACCATCGCCACCAGCGCGGCGACCACGGTGACGACGTTGCCCAGAATGGAGCTCGCCGTCTCCGACAGCACCGACTGCACGCCACCGACATCGTTGGCCAGCCGCGACTGGATCGCCCCCGTGCGCGTCGCGGTAAAGAACGCCAGATCAAGGCGCTGCAGGTGTTCAAACAGCCGACCACGCAGGTCGGCCATCACCCGGTTGCCCAGCAATGTGGTCTGCCAGGTCTGGTAGACGCCGATCAGGGCGCTCACCACCGGCACCGCGATCATGCCCGCGACCAGCCAGGCCAGCAGGGTGAGCCGGACGACGCCGTCGGCGGGGAACAGCGCTTTGTCGAACGTCGCCTTGGTGAGGAACGGCGTGATGATCCCCAGCCCGCTCGACAGCAGCACGGCGAGCACGATCGCCGTCAGCGAGGTCCGGTACGGGGTGAAGAGTGCCCACACCCGTCGGGCGAGCTGCTCGGAGACAGGCGCAGCGGTCATGCGACGAGCCTAGGGTCGTGAGCGGAAACGAGGGCTATAGCGAGCTTTTCCGCTCACGACCCAGCGCCGTCACCTCCGCCAGCCCGGCGCGCAAGCCCTCGACCAGCACGTCGGGCTGCGTCACTGCCGCAGGGTCGGTGTTGATCCCGATGCAGCACGTGCCGTCGTGCGAGATCAAAGTGATCATCGCCGCGCAGCCGGGCAACGGGCCGAACGGGTACATGCGCGTGATCCGCGCGCCCGCGATGTACACCGGGTGTGCCACGCCGGGCACGTTCGAGGCCTGGACGTCGTTGGCGGAGGTCATCCGGCTCGACAGCGCGCCCAGCACGGGCCCCGGGAGCCAGGCGAGCGCAGGCCCCAGCAGCCCGACCGGGTCGACGGATGCGTGCGCCCGGGCCTGCAGGACGAAGCGGCGGACCGCCTGGACCCGCGCGGCGGGGTCGAGCTCGGCGAGCGGACCCGCCAGCCGGGCGCCGGTGAACCGGTTGCCGCCCTGCGGGTCGTCCTCGGTGCGCAGGCTGATCGGGATGCCGACCGGGATCGCCTCTGGCACCGGCGCACCGAGCGCCTCGTGGTAGCGGCGGAACCCGCCGAGCACGGCGGCGAGGAACCCGTCGTTCATCGAGCCACCCGCCGCCTTCGCCCCGGCCTTCAGCGTGTCAAGGGGCACGTCGAGCACGTCGAAGCGCCATTCGCCGCTGCGCGCGGCCAGCAGCGGCGAGCCCGCGGGCGCGGGCCCGACGGCCTGATGCAGTGACAGCGCGGACCGCGCGGCCCGCTCGAGGCCCGCCACCGGCCGCGCCAGCAAGCCCGCGCCGCGGCGCACGACGTCGAGGGGCGCCGCACGGACCGCGCGCGCCACCTGGTGGGCCAGCATCCCCACCGGGCTCGCCGCCCCGGCCACCGATGCCGCGGGCTCGGGCCGCAGCGGGTCGTGCTCGCGCGCGCGACTGTGCAGCCTGGCCATGAGCTGGATCGCGCCGAGGCCGTCGGTGGCCGAGTGGTGGGTCACGACCACATACGCCGCTCCCCCGCCCGGGAGGCCCTCGACGAGCAGCGCCCGCCACAGCGGCCGGTCGCGGTTGAACGGCTTGCGCGCGAACTCCTGCACCAGATCGAGCAGCTCACGCGGTGCGCCACCGATCAGGTGGGCGCGGGAGACGTGCTCGGTGACGTCCACACGGTCGGCGGTGACCCACGCGGGCGCCCCGACCCCGAGCGCGGGCTCGACCACCCGCTGGCGCATCCGCGGCACCATCCGTGAAGCCCACTCGTGCGCCGCGAGCAACCGGTCCCATTCGGGCGCGACGTCGAGCAGCTCCAGCAGGGTGACGTTGGAGCGCAGCCGTGGATCGGCCAGCTCGCCGCGCCACATCGCGGTCTCGAGCGGGTTCATTTCGGTCGCCGTGCCCCACTCAAGCGGTGCGGCCACCGGCCCGGTGGGCCCCGTCGTCACCTGCACGGGGACCTGCGGCGCGTCCCACGCTGCGAGGGTCTCGAGGTAGCTCTCGCGCACCTCCTCAACGTGCTTGGGAAGCTCCTCGACCGTCCAGCCGTCCGTCGGCACCGGCGGCAACACGGTCACCTGCACTGTGCCCTTCCGGATCGTGGACGATCCGCGCCACATGAGCTCGCCCGCATTGCGGATCACGATCGGCACGATCGGCACCCCGGCCTGCATGGCCACGTGGAAGGCGCCCTTCTTGAACGGGCCCAGCGCGGGCGTCGCCGACCGGGTGCCCTCGGGCGCCATGACCAGCGAGATCCCCTCGCGCAGCCGGGCCACCGCGGGCGCGAGCGCGGCCTTCGCCTGCGTGGTGTTGCCGCGGTCGACGAACGCCACGTCGGCGAGACGGAACATCGGCCCGAACGCCGGTACGTTGGCCGCCTCCTTCTTCGCGACACCGGTGAAGCCACCGCGCAGCAGCTTCGCGAGGATGAGCACGTCGAGCTGGCTCTGGTGGTTGAAAAGGAACACCGCGGGCCGCACCGACTCCAGGTGCTCGGCACCGCGCACGTCGAGCCGCACGCCCGCGAGCGCGGTGCCGAGCTCACCCGCGAGCGAGATGCCCAGGTCGACGCCGTCGCGGCGGGAGCCGTTCACCGCGCCCAGCGCGAGACCAGCGGCGAACCCCCCGATCATCCCGGCCGCGCCCGCCGCGGTGCGTACGACCTGCCGCAGCCCGGCCCGGCCGCGCGGCCGGAAGCGCACGACGGGCCAGCCCTTCTCGGCCGCGACGATCGCCAGCCCCGGCTCGGGGTTGATCGCCCGCGCATGCCCCACCGTCGACAGGAACGGCACGTCCTCGGCGCCGTTGGAGTACGCGTAGCTGGCTGCGAGGTCGACGCCGTGCCGCGGCGCGAACGCCTGCACGGCGTCGGCCTTCCCGCGCCGCCACAGCGGGGGCCCGCCTGGGCGGCCGGTCGCGAAGCCGTTCTCGATCTCGACGGGCGTGACGAGCACGTGCTCGACACCCATCGCACGCGCGGCGGGTTCCACCTGGAAGCGGGTGGCCGACGAGGCGAGCACGACGGTGTGCCCGGCCCGACGGTGCGCCTCGACCAGCCGCCAGGCCTCCGGGTAGAGCGACCCGGCGATCCCCTGCACCCACAGGCGTTCGCCCAGCTCGGCGAGCTCGTCCTCGCTGCGCCCCGCCCACGCGCGCATGCCGAGCACGAAGAACGTCTCGAAGTCCGCCTCCGTGCTGACCCCGCGCAGGCCGAGCAGCAGCATCCGCCCTGCATCGAGCGGCGTGACCTGGCCCGCCCTCAGGTGGTGGCGGGCGAACGCGCCGAGCGAGTAGCCGTCGATGAGCGTGCCGTCGAAGTCGAAGAACGCGCCGACCGCGGGCCCGCGAGGACCCTCGGCGACATCGCCGAGCAGCCGCTCGGCGTCCCAGACGATCTGCGGGCTCACCGCTGCAACCTGCTCGGCCAACGCACCGATGCGGCGTACGTCGGCCACCACCCGCTCCAACTGCGCGGCGAACTCCTCACGCCGCTTGCCAAGCTCCTCGCGGCCCGCGTCGACGAGGTCGCGGTTGGCGGCGAGCTTCAGCGCGCTCCCGAACAGCTCCCGCGACAGCGACTCCGGCCCGTGCAGCCGCCCTTGCAGGAGCATCTGCTGCCCGAAGGCGGCGCACTCGTCGAGGAAGTCCTTCTCGACGACGGGGGTGCGCGGGTTGCGCGCCGCCAGCCGCAGCGCCACCACGAGCTGGGCGTCGACGAACGACCGCAACACCCGGTCGGCGATGAGGAACGCCGCGCCCGCCAGCACGTCGGGGCCCTCTGGCGACTCCCAGCCCGCGCCCATGCGGCCGAGCTCGGCGGTGAGCTGGGCGCGGTGGGTCTCGCGATCGGGGAAGAAGAACTCGAACTTGAGCAGATCGCGCAGCGCGAGCGCGGCGTCCCAGCGGTCCTCCGGCTCGACGAGCAGCACCAGCTCGGCGATGGCCCTGTCCACGAAGTGGTGGATCGCGGAGTTGCGGTAGAACGCCGCGACGAGGTGCTGGCCGCGCTCGATCGCGTACACCGGCTCCTCGCCGCCCGCGTAGATCGTGACGACCTTCGACTTCGCCAAGGCGCCCAGCACGCGCCGCAGCCCGGTGTCCGTGGACAGCGCGTCGACCGCCTCGACCAGGTTGCGCTCCTCCAGGTAGCCGCGGACGGGGCCGAGCACCCGCTGCACCTGCGCGAGCGTCAGCGCGCGGTCGCGCACCCCGAGCAAGGCCAGGGTGACCAGCGCGGTGGCCACCACCGGGGTCACCCTGTTGATCCCCACGCAGACCTCGAAGGCCACTTTCTGCAGCGCCAGCCGCCGGTCGGGCTCGCCCTGTAGAGCGGCGCGCAGCGAGATCGGCTCGGCGAACCGCACGTAGGCGGAGCCGAGCGGGGCGAGCTGGGCGCGGGCGTAGCGGGCGAGCCAGGCCACGCTCTCGCCCGTCTTCGGCACCCCCACCTGCTCGGCGGCCATCGCCGACACCTCGCGCAGCTGGTCGTAGGTGATCGACACGGGCACGAGGTAGACGTCCTCGACGCGGAGTTGGTCGATCGCCTCGGCCACGTTGGCCAGCAGCCCGTAGCGGGGCGGGCGCAGCTTGCCGGTGCGTGATCGCCCGCCTTCCATGTACCACTCCAGGTTGAACCGCTTGGCCAGCAGGAACCCGAAGTACTGGCGGACGGCGAGCTTGTAGACCTCGTCGTCGCCGAAGCTGCGGCGGATGAACACCACGCCCGCGCGCTTGGCCAGCGGCCCGACCGGCCAGAAGTTCAGGTTGTCCCCGCCGAGCACGTGGTTGCGGGGGAAGTCGTGGTCGGCGAGCACGTCGGCGAGCAGCAGCGGATCGGCGTAGCTGCGGTGGCTGGGCAGGAACACCAGCGGATGGCTGCGGTTGCGCTCCCGCAGGCGAGCCAGGCCGGCGTCGTCGACCTGGACGTTCCACGCCCGGGAGTGCAGCGGACGCAGCGCGCCGGTGAGCAGGTCGACGGCCAGCGGGCTCATCGACGCGACGAGCCCGGCCAGGTCGGCCGCCGCGCGCCGGGCGACCTCGTGCTCCGGCAGCTCCAGCCGCGCGGCGAGCTCGGCCACCTCGTGGCGGTACTCCGGGCTGTCCTCGATGGCCTCCGCGATGAGCCGAGGGACCTTGTAGTGGTTGCCGAGGAGCGCGCGCTCGGCCCTGCCGAGCGCGAGCGTGGCCTGGCGGGCGACGAACTGGGCGAACCCCGTGTGCACCCCCGACGCCGGGCGCCCGTAGCGGCGGCGCAGGTCACCGACCGTCGCGGGCTCGCCCGCCACCACCGGCGCCCGCTCGGGCTCCCGGCGCGCGATCCGCGCCTGTGCGCCCGCGGACGGGCGCCTGCCCAGCGAACCTGCGTCCAGCGACACCACGTCCGACCAGCGCACCCGCCTGTTGCCCTCGCGCTCACGGGGCAGCCACGCCACCCGCACGGGGATGACCGGCACGTCGACGGGAAGCTCGGCGAGCGGGCGAGCCAGCGCGTCCGCGTTGATGGGGAGCTGTTCACGTGGGCGTATGTCGTGGGCCATCAGCCACTCCGCGACGAGCCCGCGCTCGGTCTCGCTGTCGGCATCGACCAGCACGACGGGCCCGTCCATCCTCCCATCCTCGCGCACCCGGCGACGGCGGTCACGACCTGATCATCGAAGGGTTCGGCGCGCACGACGAGCCGACGACGTCACCCGATAGGGTCGGGGCCGTCACCACCTGCGATCGGGCGTGCTGCTGCCCGAGAGAGGAGCGGAACCGACGGTGAAGGTCGCTCACCTGGTCCCCACCCTGCACTCCGACGGCCCCGAGATCGGGCTGGTCGACCTCGCCGGGGTCGCCCGGCAGGCCGATATCGACATGATCGTCATCGCGCTGTCGGTCTCGTCGGACGCCGCGGAGGTCGGCGCCCTGCGCCGGGCGGGTGCTCCGGTAGCCGAGCTGGACCTGTTCCCGTGGGACCCGCGCGCGGTCCCGCGCACCGCGAAGCTGCTCCGCGAACAGCACGTTGAGATCGTGCACACCCACCTGCCGCAGGCCGACGTCGTGGGCGCAGCCGCAGCGGCCCGCAACCGCATCCCCGCCGTCTCGACCCTGCACCGCATCCACAACGAGCCCGCCGACCGCGTCGACCGGCTCAAGCGCAGCGCCAAGATCCTCGCCCGCCAGCGGTTCATGACCCGCACGATCGCCATCTCCAAGGTGCAGCGCGAGTGGTACCGGAGCCTCGCAGGCCCCGAGACCGACGTCCTGCTGGTGCCGAACGGCGTTGTCGACCCCGGTGTGCCCGACGACGCGACGCGAGCCCGGCGCCGCGCCGCGCTGGAGGTCGACGACCACGACGTGGTGGCCCTTTCCACCGCCCCGATGCGCCGCGACCAGGGCCATGAGCTGCTGCTTGACGCCGTCGAGGCGCTTCCGGACGACCTGCCGCTCATGCTCGCGCTGGCAGGCGAGGGTCCGCTGCGGCCGTGGCTGGAGTCGCGGGTCGCGGCCACCGACGCGCTGGCAGACCGGGTGCGGTTCACCCATCGCCACCGCGAGCCCGCCGAACTGCTCGCGGCCGCGGACCTCTTCGTGCACACGGCCAGCGCGGCCGCGCTGCCAACCGCCATGCTGCGGGCGATGGCCATGGAGCTGCCGACGATCGCCACGAGGGTCGGCGGGATCCCGGAGGTCATCACGTCGGACACGGGCATCCTCGTTGCACTGGATCCGGCCGCGGTCGCGCGGGCGCTCACCACGCTCACCGACGATCCCGCCCGGCGCGAGAAGCTCGGTGCGGGAGCCAGGGCGCGCTTCTTGGCCGAGTACGACGCCCGCGCGTGGGCGCAGCGGTTGCACGACGTGTACCAGTCGGCGTTGGACACCTGGACGAGCAGGACAAACGCGTCGACAGCGGCGTCGGGTTCGGGCCACACTGCCCGTTCGTGACCCTGTCGCTCAGCCCGCTGCTCCGTCGCGCCACTGCAGACGATCTCCGTGCGGTCGCCGACGTCGACGGCCGCGCCTTCGGCCACCACCAGACCGACCAGGATCTGGAGAACTTCCGGCCGCTGTTCGAGCCGGACCGGTTCCTCCTGGCCTGCGACCCGGAAAGCGGGGCGATCCTCGGGGTGACGGGGTCGTTCCCGCTTGAGGTCGCGTTGCCTGGTGGCGCGATCCTGCCCGCGCCCGGTGTGAGCTGGGTGTCGGTGGATCCGACCGTGCGCCGCCGCGGCATCCTCCGCGCGATGTTCACCGAGCAGCACGCCGGGTTCGTCGCAGACGGCCTCGCGCTGGCGCTGCTCACGGCGAGCGAAGGCGCGATCTACGGCCGCTTCGGCTACGGCGTCACCACGGTCAACCGGTCGTTCGAGATCACCCGTCGCCGCGCGGCGTTTCGGCCCGATGCGCCCGATCCCGGCGGGGTCCGCTACGTCGACCAGGAGGCCGCCCGCAAGCTCGCCCCCGAGCTGCACCGGCGCTGGTGTGCGATCACGCCGGGCGCGGTGTCCCGCAACGACGCGGCCTGGGACTGGCACATGCGCGACGAGGAGCGCTGGCGTGGCGGCGGCAGCGCGCTGTTCTACCTCGTGCACGTCGACGGCTTCGCGTCCTATCGAGTTCGCTGGTCGGACCGCTCGGCCACGGTCGTCGACCTCTTCGCCGCCACCGACGAGGCCTACGCCGCGCTGTGGCGCGTGCTGCTCGGGCTGGACCTCGTCGACAAGGTGACGGGCTGGAAGTCCCTCGCCGTCAACGACCCGCTGTCGCTGCTGCTCACCGATCCGCGGCAGGTCCAGACCACCGGCCTTGACGACGGCATGTGGTCCCGGGTGCTCGACGTGCCCGCCGCCCTTTCGGCACGGACGTACGCGGCCGAGATCGACGTCGTGCTCGACGTCCGCGACGACTTCCTGCACCGCGGTGGGCGGGTGCGCCTGCAAGGCGGGCCAGAGGGGGCGACCTGCAGCCCGACGGACGCGTCCGCCGACCTCGCCCTGCCGGTGACGACCTTGGGCCCGCTGCTCTTCGGCGGGGGCCGGGTGAGCACCTACGCCCGTGCGGGGCGGGCCGAGGGCGCACCCGACGTGCTACGGCGGGTGGACGCGGCGTTCCTGACCGACCGCGAGCCGCTGCACGGCACGGGCTTCTAGCCTTCCGCGCTCACCCCGACGGGTGCCTTCCGTGATCCGACCGGGACTGTGATGCTTGCGAGGGTGGGGCACGACGGGATCGTCGGGCGGCAACGGGAGCTCGACGCGCTGCGGCGGTGGCTCGAATCCGCCCGCGCCGGTGCGGGACGTGTCGTGCTCTGCTCGGGTGAGGCCGGGATCGGCAAGTCCAAGCTGGCCCAGGAGCTGGCAGGGATCGCGCTCGCGGTCGACTGCGCCGTCGCTTGGGGCCGCTGCTCCGAGGTCGAAGGCGCGCCCGCGTTCTGGCCGTGGCGTCAGATTCTCCGCTCCCTCGATGTGGATCCCGACGCGTTGTTCGCGGGTCCGGCGGCGTCGCCCGCGGACCGCTTCCGGCTCTTCGAGAACGTGAGCGACGCCATCGGAAGGGTGGCCGCGGGCACCGCCCTGCTCGTCGTCCTCGACGACATCCATCACGGCGACGAGCCATCGCTTCTTGTCCTGCGCCACCTCGCCGACCGGATCGCGGACACCCGCCTGCTCGTGTTCGCCGCGTTCCGCGACGGCGAGCCCTCGGGCACGTTGTCGCGGATGCTGCCCGAGCTGCTGAGTCCGCCTGGGGTGGAGCGCATCGGGCTGCAGTCCTTCGGCGCCGACGAGGTGCGCGAGCAGCTTTCCCTGCTCGCGCCCGGCCTCAGCGATATGTCGACGGCCGCCGTCGTCGAGGTGACCGGAGGCAACCCCCTCTTCGTCCGCGAGGTCGCACGGGCGATGGCGGACGGGACGTGGCGCCCGGACCGCCCGCCGCGCACTGTGCTCGACGTCGTCAGTGCCCGGCTGGATCGGGTCTCCGCCGACTGCCGGGGCGTTTTGCAGGCCGCGGCGGTGGTCGGCCGCGAGTTCTCCCTCGCGCTCGTCGCGGCCGCCCGGCGGGATCCGGTCGCACGCCTGCTCCCGGCCATCGACGAGGCGGTCGGGCACGGCCTCGTGGACCGCATCGGCAGGGACTACCGATTCGTCCACGTGCTCACCCGTGACGCGGTCGAGGCGACGCTCGCCACGGCGGAGGTGCTCGCGCTGCACCGGGCGGTCGCCGAGGCGCTGCAGGAGCTGTTCGCCGACGACCTGTCCGAACACCTCGCCGACATCGCGCGTCACTGGGCGCGGCTGGCCCCGTACGGCGAGGCGCCCACCGCGCGGGCCTGGGCCGTGCGTGCTGCCGACGAGGCCGTTCAGAGGTTGGCCTACGAGGAGGGAGTGCGGCTGTATCGCACCGCGCTCGCGTTCGACGAGCGGCTCTCGACGGTCGAGCGGTACCGCGTGCTGGTCGCCCTCGGCCGCGCGGCGTACTTCGCGGGCGATCCCGTCGGGTGCGCCGACGCGGCGGTGGCCGCGATGGACCTGGCCCGCCGGGCGGCGAGCCCCGAGCTCATGGGGCAGGCCGCGCTCGTCGTCGAGGCGACTCCGGATCTGCGCGGGCTGGCCAAGCAGCTGTGCGACGACGCGCTCGCGGCGCTGGGCGACGACGGCGACGCGGCGCTACGGGCCCGGCTGCTCGCCCAACGCGGTCATCTCGCGCTGTTCGACGGCGACCTGCCCCGCACCGCGCTGCTCAGCGCGGCCGCGCTGGATCTCGCGCGCGGGTTGGGCGACGACTGGGCGCTCGCGGAGGCGCTGCACGCCCGGCAGGAGGCCTGCCCCGGTCCGGCCGGTGCGGCCGAGCGGCTGGACCTGGCCGCCGAGATGCTGGCCCTCGCCCGGCGCACGGACGACGCGCGCATGGCGATGTGGGGGGAGATCTGGCGCATCGGCGCCCTCGTCCAGGGCGGCCGGCTGATCAACGCGGCGGCCGAGCTGGCGCCGTTGCGCATCGCCGTCGATCGGGTGGGCGGCCCGGTCGGCGCGTGGCACCTCGACCGGGTCATCGCGTGTGTCGCCCAGGCCAGGGGCCGCTTCGGCGACGCGGCCGAGGCCGGGCGGCGGGCGTTCGACAAGATGCACGCCATCGAACCCACCCCGGCGAAGGGCCGCTACTTCGCGCTGCAGTGCGCGCTGGCCCTGCACGTCGGGCTCACCGACGACGCCGCGGCGTTCGCGGAGCAGTCGTGGGAGCAGCCGCCGCCGTTCGTCACGATGACCCTGCTGCACCGCGCCTTCCTGCTGCTCAGCGCCGGGCGGACGGACGCGGCCTGCGCCGCGTACCAGCAGGCGGGGCCATCCACGACCTGGACATTGCCGCCGTTCTTCATCCTGCCCGGCTACTGCTACGGCGCGCTCGTCGCCGCCCGGCTGGACCGAACCGGCGACCTCGTCCGCGTGCTCGGCCTGCTCGAACCCTATGGGGGTGGGCACGTGATGGGCGGCAACGGCGTGGTCTACCTCGGCCCGGTCGACCTGGCGCTCGGCCGCGGCGCTCTTGCGCTCGGCGACCAGGACCGGGCCGTGGAGCTGCTCACCGGCGCCGTCGAGCAGGCGGTGGGGGCAGGCGCATCCGGTTTCGCCGCCGAGGCGCGCTACCACCTGGCTGCGGCGTTGCTCGCTCGCGACGCCCGGGGGGACCGCGAGCGGGCAGACGTGGTCGGGCGGGACGCCGCCCGCCTCGTACAGGCCCTTGGCATGTCCGCCTACGCCGACCGCACCGCAGCCCTCGTCGCGCGACTCGACCGGGCCCGCCCGCCCGGGCTCAGCGAGCGGGAGGCCGAAGTCGCCCGGCTGGTGGCGCAGGGCCTGACGAACCGGCAGATCGCCGAGCGGCTGGTCATCTCCGAACGCACCGCCGAGAACCACGTGCAGCACATCCTCGCCAAGCTCGGGTTCACCACCCGCAGCCAGATCGCGGCGTGGAGCGCCCGTACCGGAGCGTGAGTAGCCCGGTTGAGTACTCCGCCGGATGCCCGCGGCCCGCCCGGCCGCCTACCGTTCCCGACCATCGCACCATCCGAGGAGGAACGCCATGAACCAAGCGGTAGCCGCCACGACCGAGGTCGACGAGTTTCTCGCCGACGTCCTACCGCGCCAAGAGGAGGAGGAACGTGCGCTGCGCAACGGCGACCCGGGGCCGCGGCTTCGGATGTGGTCGAGCAACGACTCCGTGACCCTCCTCGGCGCCGACGGACCGGCAGGCACCAGCGGTTGGGACGGGATCAGCGACCGGTTCCGGTCAATCGCGACGCGCTTCTGCGACTGCCGCGAGTACGAGTTCGAGCTGCTCGCGGCGGGCGTCGGCGGGGATCTCGCCTACACGGTCGGGTTCGAGCGGGCCACGATGTCCCTCGACGGCGGACCCGCCGGTCCGAACGTCCTACGCGTCACGCACATCTACCGGCGCGAGGACGGTGAGTGGAAGATCGTCCACCGGCACGCCGACCAGCTGCGGTCAGAAACCTCCGGGTGAAGAGGAGCTCATTTCGCGGGGGCGGCGGGAGTGACCGGCTCGAGGCACAGCACCAGCCCGCGCTGGCCGCTCTCGCCCTCCCAGTAGGCGCTCGTGGCCGTCGGGAACGCCGAGCAGGCGTCTAGGGTGGCGTCGACGACCGTCTTGTTCTCCAGCTTGCCCAGCACGCGGAACCGCGAGGACTTGTCGCCGCAGCTGACCTTGGTGAGCTGGTTGCCGCCGGTCTGGGCGAGGCAGTCGCCGACGCCCTCGGTCGTGGGTGCGGCGTGCGTGCCATACCACACGGCGCCGCCGACACCACCGGCGATCACCAGCAGGGCGACCCAGCGGCCGATCTTGCTCTTGCGCGGGCGGGGCGGCGGGCCGACCTGCTCGGGCGCGGCAGCAGGCGAGGCCGGAGCGGGTCGGGACGCGCGCGGCGCGGGCGGGTACGGGCGCGCGGGCGTCGGGGGCTGCTGCGGGTCCTGCGGGCGCGGGAGGGGACGCAGGGGCGGCGCGACCTGCGGACGCTGCAACACGGGGGGACGCCGGACGGGCTGCGGGGCCGGTGCGGGGGCGGGCTGCGGACGCTGCGGGATCGGGGGCTGCGGGATCGGGGCGGCCTGCGGGCGCTGTCCGACCGGCGGACGCGGGGCGGGCACACCAGGACCGGCCGGACGGCCTCCGCGGGCGGGCGGCGGGGCAGCGGCGGGCACGGCACGAGCGGGCACCGAAGGCCGGGCAGGCGTGGCGCCTGCACGGAAGGGGACGGCGTTGGCGGCCGGTCGGGCTTGCTGGTTCATCGTCTCTCCCCTGGTCGTGCGCGCCGATCGGCGTCCTGCGAGAAGAAGTATCCGCCTTGCGGGTGCCAAATCGCGATCACCGCGACGGACCGGATCCCGTGCGGGTGGGGTAAGGCTCTGCTTGCCGTCCGGTCACCCCACGCCGCCTCATCCCCGCCATGATCACGGGTTCGGTGCGAAGAGCGCCAGATCCGGCCGGAAACGCATCCAACCGGCGATCATCGGGGTCGTTAGGTCTCCAGCCATGCCGCCGCGTCGACGGGCAGCCGACCGGCCGTCAGCGGCACCGACGAGAGCAGCACCCGGGCCCCATGGGGAAGCGCGACCGGTCCGTCCGCGAGGTTCACCACGCAGGTGAAGCCATGGCCACGGTCGAAAGCCAACACCCCCGGCTCGGCCGGGCGCCACGTCAGCGTGCCGCCGCCGAGCCCGGGATGGGTGCGCCGCAGCGCCAGCGCGGCCCGGTAGAGCGCGAGCATGGATCCGCTGTCGGCCTCCTGTGCGGCCACCGTCACCGTGGCGAACTCGGCAGGCTGCGGAAGCCACGGCGTCGCCGTCGCCCCCGTGGGGGAGAAGCCGAACGGCGGCGCAGCGTCCGACCACGGCAGCGGAACGCGGCAGCCGTCCCGACCGCGCTCGGTGTAGCCCGAACGCCGCCAGGTCGGGTCCTGGAGCACCTCGTCCGGCAGGTCCTCGACCTCCCACAGGCCCAGCTCGTCGCCCTGGTAGACGTAGGCGCTCCCGGGCAGCGCCAACATCAGCAGCGCCGCGGCGCGGGCACGCAGGGTGCCGAGCGCGCGGTCGAACGTCTCGATGGGCGGCAGGGTCGTGAGCGAGTGCCTGCCCGCGACCTGCGGGCGGCCCAGCCGTGACACGTGCCGCACGACGTCGTGGTTGGACAGCACCCACGTGGCGGGCGCGTCGATCGGCGCGTAGGTCGACAGCGACTCGTCGATCACCGCGCGCAGGGCAACGGCGTCCCACGGCGCGTTGAGGTAGGGGAAGTTGAACGCCGTGTGCAGCTCGTCGGGGCGCAGGTAGCGGGTGAGGCGCTCGTTGGAACCCACCCACGCCTCGGCGACGAACACCTTCCCGCCGGGGTAGGAATCGGCCACCCGCCGCCAGCCGCGGTAGATCTCGTGCACCTCGTCGCGGTCCCAGAACGGGTGGTCCGCGCGGTGGGCGGGTTCGAGCATCTCCTCCTCGTCGTCCGGGCCGACGTCGGGAAGGCCGTCGGCCTTCGCAAGGCCGTGGGCGACGTCGATGCGGAAGCCGTCGACGCCGAGGTCGAACCAGAACCGCAGGATCGCCTCGAACTCGGCGCGCACGTCGGGGTTGGTCCAGTCGAGGTCGGGCTGGCCGGGGTCGAAGAGGTGCAGGTACCAGGACCCGTCGGCCACCTGCGTCCACGCCGGACCGCCGAACACGCTCTGCCAGTCGTTGGGCGGCCCGTCGCCGCGGCCCGGCCGGAAGAGGTACCGCGCCCGCGCCGCCGCGTCGCCCGCCAGCGCCGCCTGGAACCAGGCGTGCTGGTCGGAGGTGTGGTTGGGCACGATGTCCAGCAGGACGCGCAGCCCCAGAGCGTGCGCCTCGGCGATCAGCGCCGTCGCCTCGCCTGCGGTGCCGAACGCGGGCTCGATGGCGCGGTAGTCGGAGACGTCGTAGCCCGCATCGGCCATCGGCGACGGGTACCACGGGTTGATCCACACCGCGTCGACGCCCAGGTCGTGCAGGTGCGAGAGCCGTGCCCGTATCCCGGCGATGTCGCCGACCCCGTCCCCGTCGCCGTCGGCGAAGCTGCGGATGTAGATCTGGTAGACCACAGCCGAGCGCCACCAGTCGGTGGTGGCCGCCGCCTCCACCGTCGTGCCGAGGGACATCGCGATCCTTCCGGACGGAGGTTGAGGGAGAACGCTGAGGAGAACTCTGTCCCATTCTGCGCGATGCGCGATCTGGCGCCCCGGCTGATCGACCTCCACATGGCGGGTGCCACGATGGGGTGACCGCGAGGAGAGGAGTCGGTGAGGGTGAAGGTCGTGTTGTTCTGTGGGGGCCTGACCGAGGGCGACGACCTGCCCAAACCCATGCACCGGGTGGGCCCGCGCCCGCTGCTGTGGCACGTGATGCGCTACTACGCCCACTTCGGGCACCGGGACTTCATCCTCTGCCTCGGGCATGGCGGGCATCACATCAAGGACTTCTTCCTGCACTACGACGAGACGGCGTCCAACGACTTCGTGTTGCGCGACGGCGGCGTGGAGCTGCTCGGTGGCGACGTGCAGGACTGGACGATCACGTTCGTCCACACCGGAATGGACGCGTCCATCGGCGAGCGGCTCCGCAGGGTGCAGCACCTCGTCGAGGGCGAGGCGATGTTCCTCGCGAACTACGCCGACCTGCTCACCGACGCGCCGCTGGACGACATGATCGACCGGTTCGGCGCCGCGTCGGACAAGGTCGGCGCGATGCTGGCCGTACCGCCGCAGTCGGCGTTCCACCTCGTCGACGTCGGCGACGAGGGCACGATCACGTCCGTCGCCACGCTGCAGGAGATGCCGGTGTGGGAGAACGGCGGCTACTTCGTGCTCCGCCAGGAGATCTTCGATCACCTTCCGGAGCAGAGCGCGCTCGTCGAAGACGTGCTCGCCGGGCTGGCGCACGAGGGACGCATGCTCGCCTACCGCCACCGCGGCTTCTGGCAGCCCGCCGACACCATCAAGGAGCGCACCGCGATGGAAGCCGCGTACCGCAGCGGCAACCGCCCGTGGATGCGCTGGGATCATCAGCCCGCTTAGCGGGTCCGGCGACCTGGTCAGCCACCCGCCAACGCCGCCTCGACCACGGCGTCGACCGCGGCCGGGGCGAACACCCGCCGCACGACGAGCCGGGCGAGGCCGCGCGGGGTGGCACGTGCGCCGAGCGCGCTGCGCTCGACCACGGGCAGCCCATCGTCCGGCACGGCGGCCCGCAGCCGTGCCAGCACCCGGTCGACGACGCCGGGTGCCGCCCCCAGCGGACCGCCCAGCACCAGCCGGTGCGGGTTCAGCACGCCCACGGTGGGCGCCAGCGCCGCGCCCAGCGCATCGGCCGCGGCCGCGAGCGCGGTGGCGACCGGAGGCGTGTCGGCCGCGGCCACCAGTTCGGCGAGCGTGGCGGGCGCGGCGCGTTGCCCGCCGAGCCGCTCCAGCAGCGCCCGCCCCGAGCTGTAGACGGCGAGGCATCCCGTGCGGCCGCACCGGCAGCGCGGCGCGTCCCGCTCATCGTTGCGGTCCAGCCCGACCCGGATGTGCCCGATGCCGCCCGCGAGCCCGCCTGCGCCGCTCAGCGGCTCGCCCCCGACCACGACGCCGCATCCGATCCCGGTGGCGATCTTCACGTAGAGCAGGGTTTCCTCGTCCGACCGCGACTCCCCCACCGCACCCGCGCGCGCGTCGTTCTCCACCACCAACGGCAGGCCGAACCGGGCATCGACGGCGGCCGCGATCTCGTCGGCCCGCCAGCCCGGCATGGCCGCGGCGGAAAGCAGTCGCCCGGTGGCGGGGTCGGCCGAAGCAGGCACCCCGACCCCGACGCCGACCAGCCGCTCCCCGCGCCCGGCGGCCAGCAGCTTCTCGGCGTGGGCGAACACCGGCCCGAGGATGGCCGCTCCGCCGTCGGCGATGCGCAATGGCAGGTCTGCGCGGCGCTGCTCGCTTCCGAGGAGATCGGTCACCGCCACCCTGGCGTGGGTCTGGCCGAGATCGACGGCGAGCACGACGCGGCCGCGGTCCTCGAACCGGATCCGCCTCGCCGGGCGCCCGCCGGTCGCCCCGAGCGTCTCGGCCTCGTAGACCAGCCCGAGCCGGACGAGCACGTCGAGCCTGCTGTAGAGGGTGCCGCGCGACATGCCGGTCTCGGCCATCAGCTGCTGCCGCGACAGCCCTTCGCGGGCCCGCACGAGCTGCAACAGCTCACCGTGGCTCGTGGTGACGCTCGCCATGCCCCGCTCCCGACGCCTTGACACTGCCGCCCTTCTGTCTTCTCCTTGAACATAAGGCACCCACGTCTGGAGCATCCCCATGACCGGCACCCTCCTCGACGCGGCCGTCGTTCGGCACGCCGCGATCGAGGCCCTGCACCGCAACGACCTCGGCACGATGACCACCGCTGCGCCGAACCTGTACCCGCACCAGTGGAGCTGGGACGCCGCGTTCGTCGCGATCGGGCTCGCGCGCGTCGACGTCGCCCGTGCGGCGACGGAACTGCGCAGCATCCTCGCCGGGCAGTGGAGCACCGGGATGGTCCCGCACATCCGCTTCTCGACCGGCGCTGACGACTACTTCCCCGGCCCCGACCGGTGGGGCACGGACGGTGTCGCGGCCCGCCCGGCTGCCATCCGCACCTCGGGCATCTGCCAGCCACCCGTCCACGCCATCGCCCTGCGGCACGTGCTCGACCGCGCCCGGGAACGCGGCGGTGCCGACCGGGACCTTGCCGAAGCGTTCGCGGCCGAGTCCCTGGACGCGCTGCTGGCCTGGCACCGGTGGCTCGCGACGGCCCGCGATCCCGACGGCGTCGGGCTCGTCGAGATCCACCACAGCTGGGAGTCCGGATTCGACAACTCCCCCCGCTGGGACGCCCCCTACGCGCGGATCACGCCCGGACCGGTGCCGCCGTTCGCCCGCCGCGACACCCACCACGTGGCGAATGCCGCCGAGCGGCCGAGCGACACGGAGTACACCCGCTACCTGTGGCTCGTCGAGCGGCTCAAGGCCGTCGGCTACGACGACGCGCTGGCGCTCGACACGATCGACTTCCGGGTACGGGACGTGTTCTTCTCCGCCGTGCTCGCGGCGGCGGCCGAGGTGCTGGCCGAGATCGCCGACGAGCTGGGGCGCCACGACGACGCCGCCGACCAGCTCGGCGTCGCCGACCGTTTCCGCGCGGGCGTGGCGTCCACCGTCGACCCCGCCACCGGGCTGGCCCGCGACTACGACGTGCGAGCAGGCGGGTGGGTGGGCCCGATGACGGTGGCGGGCTTCGCGCCGCTCATCGCGGGCGGCGACCCCGCGCTGCTGGGAGCCCAGCGCACGCTGCTGCGCGGGCCCGACTGGATGGGGCATCCCGCGCTGCGCTACCCGCTGCCCACGTCGACCTCGCCCGCGAGCCCCGACTTCCGGCCGCGCACGTACTGGCGCGGGCCGGTGTGGCCGTTCCTCAACCTGCTGCTCGGTTGGGCGTGCGCCCGCGATGGCGCGACCGCGCTGCGAGCGGAGCTGCGCACGGCCTCGCTCGAGCAGCTGGCCGACTTGACCTTCGCCGAGTACTACGAGCCCCTCACCGGCGCGCCGCTCGGCAGCCACGACCAAGCCTGGACGGCCGCGGCCGCGCTGGAGTGGCTGGGCTGACCGTCAGACGGCGGGGCGGTCGGAGCAATCCTCGTCGTGACGGCGTCGGGCCATCTCGGCGATGGCGTGGATCGAGCACGGCCACGGCCTCGAGGGGAGGCCGGTGCCGCCCTTCGTGCAGACGATGCAGCGGCCTGCCTTGTCCGGCACGTGCTGAGCGAGCAGGCGCTTCCAGACGTCCACCATGGGCGCGAGCTCGACGGCGAGCTGGTTCAGATCGCCGCGCTGCGGGGGGCGGATCTCCCGCACATCCGTGATCGGCCGCACGACCGGAGCACCGTCCGCCCGCGCTGTGCCGACACCCACCCCCCACGAGTAACCCATCGTCGCTCCGTCCCCGTCCGTCGCCCGATTCATCGTTGCAACACGATCGTGTCGATTCTGCCTTGCATCCGCAAGTGCTGGTGCGTGAACATCTGCACGTGCATCTGCAATCTCGCGAGCTGACCTGGCGGAAGAGCACCGCCAGCAACCCCAGCGGCAACTGTGTGGAGCTGGCCGAACTCGCAGGTGGGGACATTGCGGTGCGCAACTCTCGCCACCCGGCGGGCCCCACGCTCGTGTACACCCGGGCCGAGATCGCGGCGTTCATCGCGGGCGTGCTCGGTGGCGAATTCGACGATCTCGCCGGACGCGCCCACGCGGAGTGAGTTGCACGCGCACCAAAACCCCGGCAGAGTGAACCGGATTGCCACGCCCTGCGAACGCCAGAGGTGGTCCACATCGGCCGGGAGCAAGGATGAACGTCGTCAGCAGCGCCAGGGCCGACAGCCCCGGCGATCGCCCTGCATCGGGTGTGGCGGCCAACGGTCCCACCGTGCTGCGCATCGGCCTCGGCGCCCGGCTGCGGCACAAACGTGAGCTTGCGGGCCTTTCCCGCGAGGATGCAGGCGAGGCCATCCGCGGGTCAGCCGCCAAGATCAGCAGGCTGGAGCTTGGCCGCGTCGGCTTCAAGGAGCGTGACGTCACCGATCTCCTCACCCGATACGGCGTGGTCGATCCCGAGGAGCGCGCCGAGTTCCTCGCGCTCGTCGCCCGCGCCAACGCGCCCGGCTGGTGGCACCGCTATTCCGATCTGCTGCCCTCCTGGTTCGAGACCTACCTCGGCATGGAGCAGGCCGCGTCCATGATCCGGACCTACGAGCTGCAGTTCGTGCCCGGCCTCCTCCAGACCCGCGGTTATGCCCGCGCGGTCACCCAGCTCGCGCACTCCGACCCGGCCGAGGTCGAGCGCCGCGTCGAGCTGCGGATGCGGCGCCAGGCAATCCTCTCCAGCCCGGGCGGCCCCACCCTCTGGGCCGTGCTCGACGAGGCGGCCCTTCGCCGCGGCCTCGCGGGCACCCAACTGCAGCGCGAGCAGATCGACCGGCTCATCGAGCTCAACAGGCTGTCGAACGTCGCCTTGCAGATCGCGCCGCTGCGCTACGGCGGGCACGCCGCGGCGGGCGGCCCGTTCACCATCCTGCGGTTCCGCGAGCCCGACCTGCCCGACATCGTGTACCTCGAGCAGCTCACCAGCGCGCTCTACCTGGACAAGCGGGTCGACGTCGATCACTACGCGATGGTGATGGACCGGCTGTGCGCACAGGTCGAGCCGCCCGACCGCACCGAGGCCGCCCTGCTGGCCATCCGCGAGGAGCTGTAGCTGGCTCGGGCATCCCGGCCCGCGTCACCGCTGCCACAGCGCCACGGCCTCGACGCGGCGCGCCTGTGCACACCCGTCGAACGGCGCTGGTCGACCATGCGCGAGCACCTCGTCGAAAGGCTGGGATGGCGCGTCGGCGCGGCCGGGATCGACGCGATGCTCGCCGAACGCCGCATCGTCGGGCTGACGGGCCCGATCACCCCGGAGACCGCCTACGAGCCGAGCACCTATCTGTGGTTCCACCGCGACCTGCCGATCGAGGCGCCCGTGCCGTTCCCGATCGGGATCGTGCACCGCGACGAGCACCTGGTGGTCGTCGACAAGCCGCATTTCCTCGCGTCGATCCCGCGCGGGCGCCACATCGCCGAGACGGCGCTGGTGCGGCTGCGGCGCGACCTGGATCTGCCCGAGCTCTCACCCGCCCACCGGCTCGACCGCGCCACCGCGGGCCTGCTGATGTTCGTCGTCCACCGCGCGCACCGCGGCGCCTACCAGACCCTGTTCCGTGACCGCGGCGTCACCAAGACCTATCGAAGCCATCGCTCCGCACGACGCCGGGCTCGCGCTGCCGCGCACGGTACGCAGCAGGCTCGTCAAGGAGCGCGGCGTGATCCGCGCGTTCGAAGTCGACGGACCGGTGAACGCCGAGACCCACGTCGAACTGCTGGAGCACCAGGACGGGCTCGGCCGCTACCGCCTCCGCCCGGCGACCGGCCGCACCCACCAGCTCCGGCTGCACATGTGCGGTCTCGGCGTGCCGATCGTCGGCGACGACCTCTACCCCGAGATCCGAGACCGGGCGCTCGACGACTACCGCGCACCGCTGCAGCTACTCGCCACCGAGCTCACGTTCACCGATCCGCTCACCGGCACGCCTCGCCGGTTCGCGTCGCGCCTGCGGCTCGCCGCCTGGTCCGCGGTGGATGATCGGCTACCCAACGCCGAGGATGCCTGACTCTTCCGTGCCGGAAGAAACATTGTGCGATGCTGAAGCGACCCTAATAGCGCAAACAAGAACGACACCGGACGGAGGCTCAGGTCGTGCGCTCTGGCGACATCGGCGACGAGGCCGCTCGCGCGGCCGAGGACGCCGAGCTGCCGCTCGACCTCGCGGCAATGCGCGCCGACGACGACCTCATCGAGGCACTGGCCGCCGGGCTGGTGCCACCGCCGTCAGGGCCCCGGGATCCCAGCGACGTCGAGGGCGAACTGATCGCCCTCCTCGCGGGCTGGGTCGCCGACGTCCGCCCCGAATCGCTTCTACACCCCGTTGGGCGACCCGTCGCCGTTCAGCTGCGCACCCCCGCCGCGCCCGAACCGGACGACGAGGACGCGCCCCTCGCCGCGGTCGGGTCGCCGCCCACCGGGCGATCGCTGCTGGAGTACGAGGACGCCGAGCCCGTCGCGACCTCCCGGTGGCACTCCCGTGGCGCTCGCCCCTACCTGCTGCGGGCCGCTGCCGGGTTGGTGGCGATCGCGCTCATCGGATCGGGCGTCGTCGTGCGCTCCTACGACGCGCACCCTGGCGACTCGCTGTGGCTCGTCGCCAAGGTCGTCTTCCCGGCCAAGTCACGGTCCGTCGAGGCCGCCACCGTCGTCAGCACCGCGCTGAACACCGCGCGCGTCGCGCTCGAGACCGGGCGCATCGAGGAGGCCCGGGCGGCGTTCCAGACCGTGCGGGATCAGCTCGGCAACGTCGACGACGCCGAAGGACGCGCCGAGCTCATCCACCAGAGCGAGTACCTCACCGTGCAGCTGGTCGGCGCCGCACCCGCCGCCACCGAGCAGACCGACGGGCCTACCGCGGGGCCGCCGATCGCCACCGGTCAGGCGGGCGCCACCATTCCCTCGAGCCCGGCCGTCACCCCGGGGGCCACCGAGGCCCTTTCGACGCCCTCGGCCGTGCCGAGCGTGCTCGCAGGCCCGTCGCGGCGGTCCGACGAAGCGGCGTCCGGCGTGCCGTCGGAACCGGCGTCCGGCACCGCCCCGACGGGTAGCGGCGACGCCTCCGCACCCGCGGTCGTCGCCGCCCCGGCGGGTGACCCGGCGGTGTCGGCGCCACCTCCCGTGGACAACCCCGCGCCCGCGGCGGCACCGGGCGCGGCGTCCGGCTCCTCGGCGGGCCCACCCCCCGCCGTGTCGCCGCCGAGCGACCCGGTCGCGCCTGCGCCTCCGCCCAGTCCGGAGCCGCCCGCGCCGACGAGCGCGCCCGCGGCGCCGCCCGTGGACCCCCCTGTTTCGGCGCAGCCGACGGCCGACCCGCCCGCCGACAACGGCGCCTCAGGAGGGTCCGGCGGATCGGGCGCAGGCGCGGACTCCGCCGCCAACTCACCCAACTCGGTCGCCACCGACAGCTCGTCGAGCAGCGGGTCCGGCGGCTCGTCGGACGGGTCCGCGTCGAACAAGTCCTCCAGCGGCGACTCCTCCAGCGGCGGGTCGAGCGGCGGCAGCTCCAGCGGCGGCTCCTCCAGCGGCGGGTCGAGCGGCGGCAGCTCCAGCGGCGGCTCCTCCAGCGGCGGGTCCAGCGGTGGCAGCTCCAGCGGCAGCTCGGACAGCAGCGGCTCGAGCAACGGCGGCTCGTCGGTCTCCGCAAGCGCCGACATCTCGGTCGACGGGCTCGCCGGGTCCACGCTCGGCGCGGTCACCGGCGTGGTGGCGAGCACCGCAGGCTCCTGACGACAACGCTCGACCTGCGGCTCAACGTTCGCCCCGGCTCCGCTCGGCGCCGACGTTCGCTCCGCAAGCTCCGCTCGGCGCCGACGTTCGCTCCGCAAGCTCCGCTCAGGCGGTGATCACCGTGCCCGCGGGCTTGCCGTTCACCGCATCCGACAGCGCGCCCCGGGTGCGGCCGTCCACCACCTGGATCTCGCGCACGTGCTTCGCGGTCGCCATGAGGTCGAGCACCAGCGGGTCTACCGGGCTGTCACCGCGGTCGCGCACCTCCGCCGCACCGAGCGTCGCCGAGCCGAGATCGCGGTCCTTGACGTACACGCAACGGCGGGCGCCGTAGGCGTCGGCGAGCAGGAACGCGCCCGCGTCCGAGCGGTGCACCGGGATCTTCCCGACCGCGGGCGGGAACTCGTGCAGGCCATAGGGCGGGAACGCGTTCGCAACCACCGCTCGCGCCGCGGCCAGGTGCACGGCGAGCTGATGGGCCACGCCGCCGTGTGGGAGGTAGGACACGCCGTCCGCGGCGAGCAGAGCCGCGATCAGATGGCCGTTCTGCTCCGACTCCACGCCTGCGAGGCTCGCGAGCACCCCCGTGGGCAGCCCGAGGTCGAGGCCAACGCCGAGCACGTGCCGCGCACGGATGCCCGCACCGGTGAGGATCAGCATGCGGTGCTCGGGCAACAACGCGCGCAGCTCCTCGACGACGGGCAGCACGACATCGCGTCCGCGGTCGATGATCGCCCGACCGCCGATGCAGACGACGGTGAGCCACGGGAGCACCCTGATCACCGGACGCTCGACGGGCTTCACCAGCTCGCGGTCGAGCAGGGTCTGGCGCACCAGCGCGCTGGGGACGTCCTTCGCCGTGGTCATGAGGCGCTCCTGATGATCGTGCCGACGTGCTCGCCCTCGACCGCCCGGCGGATGCGGCCCGGCCGGAGGCCGTTGATGATCTGGATCTCCCGCACATGCCGGGCGTTGCGCATGAGTGACAGCACAGGTCGCTCCACGATGAGGTCGGGCAGGTCCCGCTCGATCAGCTCGTCGACGGTGATCTCCGGGATGAACTCGGCAGCCGGGTCGGTCTTGGGGTTGGCCGTGTAGAGGCCGTCCTCGTCCTTGATGAAGATCATGCGGCGGCAGCCGTAGGTTTCGGCGACGAGGTAGCAGCCCGCATCCGTGCGGTACGGCGGGATCACGCCCTCGCCGGGGACCGGCTGCCACATGCCGTAGGGCGGCATGCCGGAGAAGATCACGGCGCCGGACTCGGCCAGGTAGAGCGCCAGCGCGCTGAACGCTTCCGCTCCGACGACGGGCACGCCGTGGCGGGCCATCAGGTAGCCGAGCATCTGCGCGTTCTGGCCGGAGACCGCCGAGCCGATGTCGGACAGCACGCCGGTCGGCATGCCGAGCTCGGCGGCGATCGCATACGCGTGCCGTGCTCGGGTGCCGCCGCCGGTGCCGATCAACATCCGGTGCGTGCGCTTCACCTCGACGAGCTCGTCGACCACCGGGAAGACGGCCTCCCGGCCCCGGTCCATGAGGCTCTGGCCGCCGACCTTGACGACGGTGACGTCGGGCAGGATCCGCCGGTCCGGCACGACGTCGGTGGCCTTCGCCAGCTCCGCGTCACCGAGCGCGCGTTCCATCAGCAGCGACTCCAGCGACTCCCTGGTCGCCGTCATGGGGCCTCCTCCACGGTTTGACCTGCTCCGACTTGCACCGTCGCGACCTTAACGGCCGGTGCCGCCGCCCCGATCGGGTTGTCGCGCCCTGGCCTGCGGACGGGCGTCGACCTGCGCGCCGCGAGGGCGGCGGGGACATGGCGCGACGCGCCGCGCCCGCGGTCGCGAGCTCAGCGACGTGACGTCGGTTACACAGCGCCGCGAGGGGCCGGTCAGGGACGATCGACGGAGCCCGCGAGCAGCGGCTCGAGCGTCATGTCGGGGAACTTGCGCCGAATCGTCTCCAGGCGCCACTTGTTGACGAACACGGCCAGCAAGGCGCCGTCCTGGCGTCGTTCGAGCACCTCGACCTCGGCCTGGGTGGCGAGCAACTCGGCGCCCGCCGGATCGGTGCGCCTGGCCACCGAGTAGCCGAGGTGGTCGAGCCTGACCGGTGCGCCGAACTCCTCGGCCATCCGGCTCTCCACCACGTCGAACTGAAGCGGGCCGACGGCGGCGAGCACCGGCGCCTGGTCGCCGCGCAGGTCCGAGCGCAGCACCTGGACGACGCCCTCGGAGTCGAGCTGGTCGACGCCGCGCCGGAACTGCTTGAACCGCCCGGCGTCGGCGCCACGGGCCACCGCGAAGTGCTCGGGGGCGAAGCTCGGGATCGGGGGAAACGTGACGGGCTCAGCCTCGTACAGCGTGTCGCCAGGGCGCAGCGCGCCCGCGTTGACCAGCCCGACGATGTCGCCGGGGAACGCCTCCTCGACCGTGGTGCGCTGGGCGCCGAACACGGACTGCGCGTACTTCGTGGCGAACGGACGCCCGGTGGCGGCGTGGGTGAGCACCATGCCGCGTTCGAAGCGGCCCGAGCAGACACGGACGAACGCCATGCGGTCGCGGTGCGCCCTATCCATGCCCGCCTGCACCTTGAACACCAGGCCGGAGAGCGGCGTGACGAGCGGACGCGGGTTGCCCTCGGCGTCCTCCCGGGCCTCGGGGGCGGGTGCGAGATCGACCAACGCGTCCAAGAGCCGCCCGACGCCGACACCCTGCAGCGCCGCGCCGAAGAGCACCGGGGTGGCGATCCCGGCGAGGAACTCCTTCTCGTCGAACCCGGCGCCGATCTCGGCCAAGAGCGCGAGCTCGTCCTCGGCACTCCCCCACGCGTCCGACTCCTCCGCAGCGGCCCGGTCGGGCGCCACGATCTCGACCTCGCCGCGGGTGGCGCCGCCCGCGGTGCGCGTGTAGCGGCGCAGCTCGCGGGTCTCGACCTCGACGACGCCGCGCAGGTCGCCCGCGATGCCCAGCGGCCAGGTGACCGGCATGGGCCGCAGGCCGATCGTCTGCTCCACCTCGTCGAGCAGCTCCAGCGCCTCGCGGCCGGGGCGATCCCACTTGTTGACGAACGTCAGCACGGGGATCTTGCGGGAACGGCAGACGTCGAACAGCTTGAGCGTCTGCGGCTCGAGGCCCTTCGCCGCGTCCAGCAGCATCACGGCGGCGTCGACGGCGGCCAGCACGCGGTAGGTGTCCTCGGAGAAGTCGCCGTGGCCCGGCGTGTCCAGCAGGTTGATCACGTGGTCGCGGTAGTCGAACTGCAGCACCGCGGAGGTGATGGAGATGCCGCGCTTCTGCTCCATCTCCATCCAGTCGGACGTGACCCCCTTGCGGCCCGCCTTGCCGTGCACCGCGCCCGCGGCGTCGATGGCAGAGGCGTGCAGGGCGAGCGCCTCGGTCAGGGTGGACTTGCCCGCGTCCGGGTGGCTGATCACCGCGAACGTCCGGCGCCGGGCGGCCTCGGTCAGGACGCGGCTCACACACAACTCCTCGCTGGGGGACACCTACCAGCGTAGCTCGTGAGCGGAAACGAGCGCCCGAGCACTCGTTTCCGCTCACGAGCACGTCAGTGCACGGCGGCGATGAGCTTCACCGCCAGCGCGCAGTTCGCGTCGTCGGTCGCGAAGCCCACCTGGTTCCCCGATCCAAGGTTGACGTCCGGCACGGCGGCGGCCCCGTTGCCTGCGGCCGTTGTGGAGACGTAGATCAAAGTGTCGCCGCGGCGCACGAGTGCGCCCGCGGAGGACAGCGGGTCGCCCGTCGTGCAGAACGCCTCGTCGCCCGCCTGCACGTCCTTGCCGAGGTAGCCCTCGGTCGACACGGACAGGCCGTTGCCCTTGTCGACTGTGGCGCCCTTGGCCTTGTCCTTCTCGGCGGCGAACCGGGCCGCAGCATCGGCGCCCTGGTAGCGCGCGATCCGGGTGAGCTTGCCGTCCCTTTCCTGTGACGCCCAGCAGGTCGTCGGGGCGTCGGGGAGCACGCGGGAGTCCAGCGCCGGGCCCGCGATCGAGCTGAGCCCGCCGAGCTGGAAGACCGTCCACTCACCGCCCAGCGCGGCGTTCACGTCCGCAGTGGACACCGCCGAGCACGTGGCGCCCGCGCCGTTGGTGACGCCGCCGACGGCGCCAACGAACCCGCTGACCGCCCGCCACACGAAGAAGCCGCCGAGCGCCAGCAGCGCCACGAGCACGATGAGGACGATCGCCACGATCTTGCCTGCGGAGCCCTTCTTCGGCGGCCCCGGCGGCGGCCCATAGGGCGGCAGGCGGTGGCCGGGCGGCGGGCCCCATGCGCCAGGGGGCGGCGGGTAGGGACCAGGGGGCGGCGGGTAGGCACCACGGGGCGGCGGGTGGGAGCCGTGGGGCGGCGGGGAGGAGCCGGGCGGGCGGTAGGGGGTGGGCGGCTGCGTCATCGGGCTCCTCCGGCGGGCTTCACGAGGTGACGAGCGTGCCGGACGCCGCACGGATCCACGATCTCCGCGACGGCCACCCGTCCCTGCCCACCCGCCAGGTGTGCCTTACCGATCGGCAAGCCCTGACCGGCCGTTACACGAAGCGCGTGGGGTCCCCCGCGCCCTTCCGGATGATCTCCGGCTCGTCCCCGGACAGGTCGATCACCGTGGTCGGCACGGTGCCGCACTCACCGGAGTCGATCACCGCGTCGACGGCGTTGTCGAGCTCTTCCTTGATCTCCCAGCCCTGGGTGAGCGGCGCATCGTGATCGGGCAGCAGGAGCGTGCTCGACAGCAGCGGCTCCCCCAGCTCGGCCAACAGTGCCTGCGCGACGACGTGCTCGGGGATGCGCACGCCGACCGTCTTCTTGCGCGGGTGCATGAGCTGGCGCGGCACCTCCTTCGTCGCGGGGAGTATGAACGTGTAGCTGCCCGGGGTCGCCGCCTTGACCAGGCGGAACACCGCGTTCGACACGTGCACGAACTGGCCGAGCTGGGCGAAGTCGTGGCAGACCAGCGTGAAGTGGTGCCGCTCGTCGAGGTGGCGGATCGCCCGGATGCGGCCGAGCCCTTCGCGGTTGCCGAGCGCGCAGCCGAGCGCGAAGCAGGAGTCCGTCGGATAGGCGATCAGGCCGCCGTTCCGGACGACGTCGGCGACCTGGCTGATCGCGCGGCGTTGGGGATCGACCGGATGCACGTCGAAGTACCGGGCCATGACGCGCACTCTAGGGCCCTCACCGCCGGGTGACAGAACCCTGACCGTGGCGGGGATCGTCGGGAAGGGTCCGTGCCCCGCATGCTGTGACGGCAACCACGACACCACCCGAGGAGGTCCTGATGAGCACCCCCACTATTCGTCCGGTCGCCCAGACGGCCGCCTCGGACGAGGACGTCCGCCTGGCCGAGTACCGAGCCCGCGTCGACATCCTGCGCCGCACCTACCGGCGCCGGGCGTCGCGCAATGGGGTCACCGCCAACTGCCTCAGCCTGCTGCTGGTGGCCACCGGCGCCGCCGTGGGGCTCTCGCCGATCAGCGACCCCAAGGTCACCGCAGGCCTCGGCGTCACGGTGATCCTGCTCGAGGGCATCGCACGGGTGATGAAGCCCGCCTTGCGCGCGGCCGCGGCCCGGCGAGCGTCGCGCAAGCTCGACCGCGAGTTCCGCCTCTACGACGCGTACGGCAGCGACTACCGCTACGGCAGCGCCAAGGGCGATGCGGCGTTCATCCTCGCGGTCGAGCGGGTCTTGGCGCAGGCCGACGCCAGCGAAGAGCGCGACGAGTCGGGCGCCAGCCGCCGAGCCACCCGCCCGGAGCAAAGCCGCCTGAGGAGTCGGCCGTTCACACGGTAGTCGGCCTTCTCGAGACGGCGGGTCCGCCATCCCGACACGGCGAGTCCGGCGTCTCCCGCGCCACGTCCGCGTTCCCGATACGGCGAGCCCGTATGCCCGCGCGAATCCAGCCCAACCGGTGACACCAACGCGCGGCCGTGGGTTGCGCGCCGACCACCCGTCCGCCACACTGACCGAACGAACATTCGGTAGGAGGCGCGGTGGATCACCAGGCCCTGTTCGACGAGACGATTGCAGCAGACCAACGGATCGAGCCCCGCGACTGGATGCCCGACGCCTATCGCGCCACGCTCATCCGGCAGATCGCGCAGCACGCGCACTCGGAGATCATCGGCATGCAGCCGGAGGGCAACTGGATCCTCCGCGCGCCGAGCCTGCGCCGGAAGGCGATCCTGCTGGCCAAGGTGCAGGACGAGGCCGGGCACGGCCTGTACCTCTACGCGGCCGCCGAGACCCTGGGCATCGACCGGGAGGAGCTCACCGAAAAGCTCATCGCCGGGAAGCAGAAGTACTCCTCGATCTTCAACTACCCGACCCTCTCGTACGCCGACGTCGGCGTCATCGGCTGGCTCGTCGACGGCGCCGCGATCTGCAACCAGGTGCCGCTCTGCCGCTGCTCCTACGGCCCCTACGCCAGGGCGATGATCCGCATCTGCAAGGAGGAGTCGTTCCACCAGCGGCAGGGCTACGAGCTTCTGCTGGCCATGGTGCACGGCACGGACGCGCAGCGGGCGTTGGTGCAGGAGTCCACGAACCGGTGGTGGTGGCCGTCCCTGATGATGTTCGGCCCGTCCGACGGCGACTCGCCCAACACGCAGCAGTCCATGGCCTGGGGGATCAAGCGGCACACCAACGACGAGCTTCGGCAACGGTTCGTCGACATGACCGTGCCCCAGGCGGCGGCGCTCGGCGTCACGCTGCCCGACCCCGGCCTGCGCTGGAACGCCGAGCGCGGCCACCACGACTACTCCGAGCCGGACTGGACCGAGTTCAAGGCCGTCATCAGCGGCGCGGGCCCGTGCAACGCCCAACGCCTCGCCCATCGCCGCCGCGCCCACGAGAACGGGGCGTGGGTGCGCGAGGCCGCGCTGGCCCACGCCGAAAAGCATGCGCGAAAGGAGGCGGCGGCATGACCGACTACGCCGCGGAGGGCGGCCACGGCGCCGTCCCCACCTCGGGCGTCGCCACCGGCACGGGCACGCCGCGGCGCACCTGGCCGCTCTACGAGGTGTTCGTGCGCGGCAAGCGCGGACTCAACCACGTCCACGTCGGCTCGCTCCACGCGCCCGACGACGAGATGGCGCTGCGCAACGCCCGCGACGTCTACACCCGCCGCAACGAGGGCGTCTCCATCTGGGTCGTACGCGCCGACCACGTCACCGCGTCCAGCCCCGGCGAGAAGGACGCGTTCTTCGCGCCGTCGGGCGACAAGATTTACCGCCACCCGACGTTCTACGTCATCCCCGAGGACGTGCCCCATCTATGAGCCACCCGGACGAATCCGTGTACGACTCCTTGGCTGAAGAGCATGAGGACGGCCAGTGGGCGTTCGGCACCGGCTTCGAGGACGTCCAGGAAGAGATCACCGCGCCGGTGCCGGACGGCGTCGACGCGGCCGATCTCGCCCAGTACTGCCTCATGCTCGGCGACGACGCGCTGATCTGCGCGCAGCGCCTCTCCGAGTGGGTCAGCAACGCGCCGGAGCTGGAAGAGGAGGTCGCGCTGGTCAACACCGCGCTCGACCTGCTCGGCCAAGCCCGCGTGTTGCTCGCGCGCGCCGCCCACCTGGGAGCGGGCGCGGACGAAGACGCGCTCGCCTACCAACGCGCCGAGGCGGAGTTCCGCAACGTGGCGCTCGCCGAGATCGGCGACGACCTCGACTTCGCCAGGGCCATCGCCCGCATGCTGGTCTTCTCGACCTGGCGGCTTGCGCTCCTGTCCCGGCTGGTCACCTCGCGGGATCCGGTGCTGGCCGCGGTCGCGGGCAAGGGCGTCAAGGAGGTGGCCTACCACCGCGATCATGCAGCACGCTGGACGGTCCGGCTCGGCGACGGCACCGACGTCTCCCACGCCCGCGTGCAGGCCGCGCTCGACGCGGTCTGGCCCTACGTCGAGGAGTTGTTCCGGACGTCCGCGGTCGAGGCCCGACTGACCGGCGTGGCGGCCGACCCCGCGGACACCCGTGACGAGGTCGACGCCGTCCTCGACGAGGTCTTCGCCGCGGCCACGCTGACCCGCCCGACGCGCCCCGCAGCGGGGACGATCGGCGGTTGCGGCGGCAGGCAGGGTGTGCACACCGAGGCGCTGGGTCACGTGCTCGCCGAGATGCAGAGCCTGGCCCGCAGGCACCCGGGGGCGACATGGTGAGCGCACGGGCCGTCGCAGCGGCCGTCGTCGATCCGGAGATGCCGATGCTCACCCTCGAGGACCTGGGTGTGTTGCGCGACGTCAGTGCGGCGGGCGACACGGTCACGGTCACGATCACGCCGACCTACTCCGGCTGCCCAGCGCTCGAGACCATGCGCGACGACCTGCGCGCCGCGCTCGCCGCCGCGGGCTTCGGGCGGGTTGAAGTGCGCACAGTGCTGTCGCCGCCGTGGAGCACCGACTGGATCTCCGAGGCAGGCCTGGCGAAGCTCGCCGATCACGGCATCGCCCCCCCGGGCCGGGTCGGCCCCCGCTCCGCCGGGCCGATCCCCTTGACCCTCGACAGGCCGCCCGCCAGGGTGCCGTGCCCGCGCTGCGGATCAGAGGCCACCGAGCTGCTGTCGCGCTTCGGCCCCACCGCCTGCACCGCGCTGCGCCGCTGCAGCGTCTGCCGCGAGCCGTTCGAGCACGTGAAGGAGATCTGATGACGCTCGCCGAGGCGCCCGCCCGCACGGGCTTCCACTCGCTGCAGGTGGCGGGCGTCGAGCGGCTGTGCGACGACGCGGTGGCGGTCACGTTCGCCGTACCCGAGCACCTCCGGCAGGCCTTCGCCTTCCGGCCCGGGCAGTACCTCACGCTGCGAACCGTGCGCGACGGCGTCGAGGAACGCCGCTCGTACTCGATCTGCGCACCGGCGGGCGCGGCCCCTCGGGTCGGCGTTCGTCGGATCGCAGGGGGGTTGTTCTCCGAGTGGCTCGTGGACCGGCTGGTGGCGGGCGACGAGCTGGAGGTCGCGCCGCCTGCGGGCACCTTCACCCCGGACCTGCGGCCCGGCACGCACCACGGCCTGATCGCGGCGGGGTCCGGCATCACGCCCGTGCTCTCGATCGCCGCGAGCGTGCTGGCCGCTCACCCGGATACCCAGGTGACGTTGCTGTACGGCAACCGGCGCGCCGACACGGTGATGTTCACCGAGGATCTCGCCGATCTCAAGAACGCGTACGGCCCCCGCCTGCAGCTGATCCACGCACTTTCCCGCGAGCCGATGGCCGCCGAGATCGCGTCGGGGCGTTTGGACGGGGACCGGATGCGGCGCATCCTCGACGCGCTCGTCGACGTCGAGGACGTCGACGAGTGGTGGCTCTGCGGCCCGTACGGCATGACGACCGACGCCCGCACGGTGCTCGTCGAACGCGGGGTCGCGCCGAAGCGGGTGCATCGGGAGCTGTTCTACGTCGACGAGCCGCCGCCCGAGGTCGTACGGGCCGAGCCGGGGGTGGACGGCGCGACGAGCGAAGTGACGATCACCCTCGACGGCCGCTCCACCACGCTCACGCTCCCCCGGGCCGAGCCGATCCTCGACGCCGCCCAGCACGTCCGGGCGGATCTGCCGTTCGCGTGCAAGGGCGGGGTCTGCGGCACCTGCCGGGCCCGGATCACCGCAGGCGAGGTCGCCATGCGCCGCAACTTCGCGCTGGAGGACGACGAGCTCGCCGCGGGCTTCGTGTTGACCTGTCAGGCCCGCCCGACGACCGACGCCGTGACGGTCGACTACGACAGCTGACCCCGCGGTCGCCTGGCCCACTTCGCACCCCCACGGCTTCTTCGCACCCGGCAGGCGGGGTGCGAAGAGACCACAAAGGGTGCGAAGAGGGGCGATCAGGGCCTGCCCGCGTTATCCCGCCGCGGGGAGGATCCCGTCGAAGGCGGCGCGAGCCACGTCGTCGGGCAGGGCCGCCGCGCAGGCGTGGCCGGGGCGGTACCACTCGACCACCGAGTTCACCAGGCCCGACAGCATGCGCGCGGCAAGGGCCGGGTCCACCCCTGGCCGCAGCTC
The DNA here is from genome assembly GCA_963736375.1 of uncultured Actinomycetota bacterium. Classification (GTDB taxonomy): domain Bacteria; phylum Actinomycetota; class Actinomycetes; order Mycobacteriales; family Pseudonocardiaceae; genus Pseudonocardia. The sequence continues at coordinate 182,619 of CAVTOL010000024.1, read as the reverse complement.
GCCCGCCTCGACGGCCTCCCGCACGAGCGCCGCGATCCGCGCGTCGAACTCCCGGCGCCGCGCGAGCGCCCAGCGCTCGCTCTTGGTGTTGCCCCGCACCCGCAGCAGCAGCGTGACGTAGGGCAGGTCGCGCTGCAGCACCGCGACCTGACCCCGGACGATGTGCCGCAATCGGGAGAGCGCGGTGCCCGTCGTCGCGCCCGGCTCGTCCAGGAGCGCGAACAGCCCGGCCAGTGAGCGGTCCAACGCCGCCCGCAGCAGCGCCTCCTTGCTCGCGAAGTGGTGGTAGAACGACGACTTCGTGATCCCCGCGGCGCGCGAGAGGTCCTCCATGCTCGTGGCGTCGTAGCCGCGCGCGATGAACTCGCCGACGGCGATCTCCAGCAGGGAGCCCTGTCCGTGCGGGGTGCGCCGGGCCCTGGCGGTGGTCATGTGCCCTGGAAGGTGGGACGGCGCTTGGCCAGGAAGTCGGCCACCGCGCCCGTGTGGTCCGCGGTGTGCGCCAGCCGAGCCTGCGCGGCGCCCTCGGCGGCGAGGACGTGCGGCAGCGGGCTCACCACCCCGAGCCGCACCGCGTGCCGCACCTCGACGTACGCCTTGGTCGGCCCTGTCGCCAACCGCCGCGCCAGCTCCACCGCGTTCGCCACGACGTCCTCCGGCGGCACGACCGCACGCAGCATCCCCCACGCCAACGCGTCCTCGCTGGTGAACGGCTCACCGAGCAGCAGGAGCTCCATCGCCCTCGGCACGCCGACGGCGTGGGCGAGGCTCGCGGACAGGCCCGAGTCCGCGGTGAGCCCGATCCCGGTGAACGCCGTCGCGAGCTTCAGCCCCGCCGCCGCGACGCGCAGGTCGCAGGCCATCGCGAAGCCCAACCCCGCCCCCACGCACGGCCCGTTGATCGCGGCGACCGTCGGGAACGGCAGCTCGACCAGGCCCGTCACGATCGGGTTGTAGTGCTCGACGACCGTGTTGAACGACGTCGACGGGTCCGCCGCGAGCGCCTCGGCGTGCTCGGCGAGGTCCTGGCCCACGCAGAACGCCTTGCCCGCGCCGGTCAGTACGGCCGCCCGCACGTCGTCGGCATCGGCCAGCAACGCCAGCGCAGCGCGCAGCGCCGTCTTCAGCTCGATGGTCAGCGCGTTGTAGCGCGCGGGCCGGTTGAGCGTCAGCACGACGACGGCGGGGTCATCGGCGTCACGGGTGAGCAGGACGGGGGGCTCGTCGGTCACACGCCGCAGCGTAGGGCCAACCGAACGATCGGTCGAGCCCGTTGCGCTGCAGCAGGGTGACACTCCTGACGTTCAGTGGCAGCAGGGTGACATTGCTGCAGTGCGGGGCGGGCTACCTTCACCGTCGTGGATCTCGGCGGCGTTCGGCTCGTGCGGTTTCTCTATGGGGACCCCTCCGGGGTCGTGCGCGGCAAGCAGGTCCACGTCGCCCGGCTTCCCGGCGCGCTGACGTCCGGCCTCGGCCTCACCCGGGCCCAGAACGCGCTGAACCTGCTCGACGACCTGGTGCCGGTGGCGGGCATGGAGCCGGTCGGCGAGATCCGCATCGTGCCTGATCAGTCCACCTTCATCCGCCTGCCATGGCTCGACGGCGTGGCGAGCCTGCTCTGCGACCAGGTCGACCACGACGGCGCCGACTGGGGCGGCTGCCCCCGCGCGTTCCTGCGCCGGGCCGTCGACGCCCTCGCCGCCGAGAGCGGCCTGCGCGTCGAGGCCTCGTTCGAGAACGAGTTCTACCTCGCGAAGGACTCACCCGAAGGACCGCGGCCGTGGGCCGACGGGCCGGTCTACTCCTCGGCCGGGCTCGACAGGGCGGCCGCGGTGGTGAACGACATCGTCGACGCGCTCGACGCCCAGGGCATCCAGGTCGAGCAGGCGATCAACGAGTACGGGCCGGGCCAGCAGGAGATCTCGATCACCCGGGCGGACGCGCTCGCCGCGGCCGACCGTCAGCTGCGGCTGCGCGACACCGTGCGCGGCGTGGCCGAGACCCGCCACGGCCTGCTCGCTTCGTTCGCGCCGAAGCCCTACGCCGAGCACGTCGGCAGCGGCTGCCACCTGCACTTCTCGCTGTGGGATCTCGACCGCAACGCCATGGCGCCCGCAGGCGACCCGTTCGGGCTCTCGGACACGGCCAGGGCGTTCCTGGCGGGCGTGCTCGATCACCTCCCGGCGCTCGTCGCACTGACCTGCCCGTCGTACCTCTCCTACGCCCGGCTGTTGCCCAGCGCGTGGGCGGCCTCGACGGTCTCGTGGGGCTTCGACAACCGGGAGGCCGCGCTGCGGATCGCCTCGCCGTTCCGCGGTCGGGAGGACGTGAGCCCGAACGCCGAGCTGAAGACGTGCGACGCGAGCAGCAACCCGCACCTCGCCCTCGGCGGGCTCATCCTGGCGGGCCTCGACGGGCTGACCAGGGAGCTCACGTTGCCCGCGCCCGCCGCCCACGATCCGGCCCGGCTCGATCCCGAAGACGTTCGCCGTTGCGGCATCCGGGCGTTGCCCGCCGACCAGGCCGCCGCGCTCGACGCCCTCGAGGCCGATCCGGTCCTCATGGACGGTCTTGGCGACCTGCTCGGGCGCTGCGTGCTCGCGACGCGCCGGGCCGAATACGCACGTTGCGTCCGGATGGGCGACGAAGACGTTCGGAGAGTGACTTTCGCGGTGCTCTAGGTAGAGCATTCTGCCGTGGCACACCGATCCGATGCGATGCCGTCGTCCGCGCCGGGAACGCTCCGTCGCGAGCTGTCCGTCTGGGAGGCCATCGGGCTGTCGCTGGCCCTGATGGCGCCGTCCATGGCCGCCAACATCAACCCGCAGGCCACCGCGGGCACGGTGGGCCGCGCGGTGCCGCTCGCGTTCCTGCTCGCCACGTTGGGCGTGCTGCTCATCGCCTACACGTTCGTGCGGCTGTGCCAGCGGTTCCACCACGCGGGCAGCGTGTACGGCTTCGTCGGCGCGACCCTCGGGGCGCGGTCGGGCGTCGTCGCGGGCTGGTCGCTGCTGGGCACCTACATCTTCTACGGGGTCGTCACCTCCACCGCCGCCGGGATCTTCGGCGCCGCGGCCCTCGACTCGCTGCACCTGTGGCCCGACCAGCCGTCCTGGGCCGGTTTCGTCGTCGCGGCGGTCGCTCTGCTGCTCGTGCTCGTGCTGGCGCTCCTCCGGGTGCGCGGCGGCACCCGCGTGCTGCTGACGATCGAGGGCCTCACCGTGGCGCTGATCCTCATCGTCACCGTGGTGGTGTTCGTGCGGCTGGCCACCGGCACCGCACCAGACGGGCATCGGGTCGACTTCTCGGTGTTCACGCCCGCGCCGGGCACCGACGTCTCGGCCCTGTTCCTTGGCATCGTGTTCGGCTTCCTGTCGTTCGCGGGGTTCGAGGCGGCGGCCACGCTCGGCGAGGAGACCCGCGAGCCGCGCAGGACCATCCCGAGGGCGATCCTCGGTGTCGCGATCTTCGGCGGCGTGTACTTCGTTGTCGTGACGGCCGTCGAGGTGATGGGCTTCGGCGCCGACGACGCCGGGGTCGCGGCGTTCACGAAGTCGCCGTCGCTGATGGGCGACCTCGGTACCAACTACGTCGCCGCATGGGTCGGCGACGTGATCACGATCGGCGCCGCGGTCAGCGCGTTCGGGTGCGCGCTCGCCTGCGCAGTGGGCGCCGCCCGGCTGCTGTTCGCGCTCGGTCGCGACGGCGTGCTCCCCCGCGTCTTCGGTGCCGTCGCGCCCGCACGCGGCACGCCCGTGCCCGCCACCGTGGTCGTGGTGCTCGCGATGTACATCGTGATCGCCGTGGCCTGGTTCGCGCTCGGCGGCGATCCGCCCACGCTGTTCGTCGCATCCGGAACGATCGGCACCTTGATCCTGCTCGTCGTCTACGCGCTCGCCACGATCGGCGCGGCCAGGCTGCTGTTCTTCTCCGGGCAGCGCGAGGTGCGGGTGGCCGAGGTCGCCATCCCCGTGCTCGCGCTCGGCTTGATCGGCTACACGCTCTTCCGCAACGTCTACCCCTACCCTGACGGAGCCGCGGCGCTGTATCCGGCCATGTCGGCGGTGTGGATCGTCATCGGCGTGCTCGTCGTGCTGCTGCGGCCGGGTGCGGCCCGCCAGGCGGGCGCCGAGCTGACGGCGAGCGAGGGCCTCACCGATGAGTCGCGACCCCGCGACCGGTCTCTCCCGTGAGCGACAAGCCCCCAGGAGGACCCGATGCTCCCGACCTCGTTCACCGCCACCCTGGAGAAGAGCCCGGCCAAGGGCGGCTGGACCTACGTGATCTGGCCGCAGTCGGCCTCGTTCTTCGGCACCCGCGGCCTGGTCAAGGTGCGCGGCACCGTCGACGGCCACCCGTTCACGAGCTCGTTCATGGCGCTGGGCGACGGACGGCACAAGCTGCCGATGCGCATGGACGTGCGTGCGGCGATCGGGAAGCAGGAGGGCGACGAGGTGACCGTTCAGCTGGACGAGCGCCTCTAGCTAGAGCGCCATCGCCTGCGCGCGGCGCTTGACCTCCTTGTGCCTGCCGGAGCGCAGGGAGGCGACGGGCGTGCCGGGCAGCGAGTCGTCGTCGGCGAAGAGCCAGCGCAGGATCTCGTCGTCGTTGTAGCCGCCGTCGCGGAGCACCGTGATCGTGCCGGGCAGTCCCTTGACGACGGCGTTGCCGTCGAGGAAGTCGGCGGGAACGGCCACGGCGCCGTCGCGGCGCACCGCCAAGAGCTGACCGTCGCGCACGTACTGGTGCACGCGGGAGACGGGCACCGACAGCCGGGCGGCCACCTCGGCCACCGGCAGCGTCGCGACCTCCGGGGACAACGGCATAGACAACGGCCCAGACACCGACTCGGACAACGGCATGTTCACGACCCGACACGATGCCACACGAGCGGGCCTCACGGGCAGTACTTCGGCGCAGCGGTACCGTCGGCGCGTGCACGCTGCTCCGGTTGCCGGTGCGCTGCTCGACGCGCGCTACCGCGTCGGGAGCCCCATCGCGACGGGCGGAATGTCCACGGTGTATCACGGCGTGGACACCCGTCTCGACCGCCCGGTCGCGATCAAGATCATGGACGCGCGGTTCGCGGGCGACCCGGCGTTTCGCATGCGGTTCGAGCGCGAGGCACGCTCGGCGGCGCGCATCGACCACCCCGCCGTTGTCGACGTGTACGACCAAGGCGTCGACCGTGACCAGCTGTTCCTCGTCATGGAGCTCGTCGACGGCGGCACCCTGCGCGATGTGCTGCGCGCCCGCGGCGCCCTCGGCGTGCCCGCGGCGTTCGCCGTCATGGAGCACGTGCTGTCCGGGCTGGCCGAGGCGCACCGGCTCGGGATGGTGCACCGCGACGTCAAGCCGGAGAACGTGCTGATCTCCGAGGCGCGGGAGGCGAAGGTCGCGGACTTCGGGCTCGCGGTCGCGGCGGCGCAGGCGGGCGCCAGCCACGCGGGCACGATCCTGGGCACGGTGGCGTACCTGTCCCCCGAGCAGGTCACCACCGGCGCGGCCGACCCGCGCAGCGACGTCTACGCGGCGGGCATCCTGCTGTACGAGCTGCTCACCGGGGCACCGCCCTATACCGGCGACACCGCGATCTCGGTGGCCTACCGGCACGTCACCTGCGACGTCCCGGCGCCGTCCGAGGTCGCGGGCGACGTGCCGCCCGAGCTGGACGCGTTCGTGCAGCGTGCGACGCGGCGCGAACCGGCCGCCCGTCCCGGCGACGCCGCCGTGATGCTGGCCGAACTGCGGAAGCTGGCCGCGGTGCTGGAGGTGCCGCGCGTACCGGTGCCCGCGCCGCCGCCACGGCCGATCGAAGAACAGTCCACGGCGCCGCACGCCGTCCCTCCCGCCCACCCGCCCCCGCCCGCGCGGGGCGGCACCCGCATGTTGGAGCGCGACGCCCATCCCGACATCGCATCGGCGCCGCCGAGCCACCTGCGGGCGCGCCGCCGCAGCCGTCGCCTTTTCACCGCGTGGACCGCGGTGGTGCTGGTGCTCGCCACGGGCATCGGGGTGACGGCGTGGTGGCTGGGCAGCGGGCGCTGGACGGCGGTGCCCTCGCTCACCGGCGTGCAACGGGATGCCGCCGAGCGCCTGCTCACCGGCGCCGACCTCGTGCCCGCGGCCCGGCTCGTCTACGTGAACAACGTGCCTGCCGGCGTCGTCACGGCCACCGAGCCCGACTCGGCCACCCCGCTCCTGCGGGGCAGCACCGTCACCCTCGTAGTCTCACGCGCGCTGCCGACCGTGCCCGCGATCGCCGCGGGCACGGCCGTCGACGACGCGCAGGCCGCGATCCGCGCCGCCCAGCTCACCCCGGTGCAGTCCGGGTCGGAGTACAGCTCGTCCGTCCCCGCGGGCGCCGTCGTCCGCACCGATCCGGCGGCGGGCACGGCACTGTCGCCAGGCGGCCGCGTCGCACTCGTGGTGAGCCGGGGCGAGCAGCCCGTCCGGCAGGTGCGGGTGCCGTTCCTCATCGGCAAGCGGTTCGACGAGGCCCAGCAGATCCTGGAGGACCTGGGGCTGCAGGCCGAGGAGCACGCCGAGTTCGGCCGGGACAACGGCCGCGTGCTCGACCAGTCCAACGGGCCGGGCAGCATGGTCGACCGGGGCACGACGATCGAGCTGAAAACCTTCTGACGCGAGCGGATGGTCGTCGGGCAGCGGTCCGCGACATCCACGCGTTCGCCGGGTCCTGCTGACCGGTCGGGCTACCCGCGGAGCATCTCGGCCACGAGGAAAGCCAGCTCAAGGGACTGCTGGGTGTTGAGCCGTGGGTCGCATGCGGTCTCGTAGCGGCCCGCGAGGTCGGCGTCGGAGATCTCCTGCGCGCCGCCGAGGCACTCGGTGACGTCCTCGCCGGTCACTTCGACGTGGATCCCACCCGGATGGGTGCCGAGCCCGGCGTGCACCTCGAAGAAGCCCTGCACCTCGTCGACGATCCGGTCGAAGTGGCGCGTCTTGTAGCCGGAGGTGGACTCGTGGGTGTTGCCGTGCATCGGGTCGCACTGCCAGATGACCTTGTGGCCGGAGCTCTCGACCTTCTCGACGATCGGGGGCAGCGCATCGCGCACCCGGCCGTTGCCCATGCGGCTGACGAGCGTGAGCCTGCCGGGGTGGTTGCCGGGGTCGAGCCGCTCGACGTACTCGACGGCCTGCTCGGGCGTGGTCGTCGGGCCGATCTTCAGCCCGATCGGGTTGGCGATGAGCTCGGCGAACGCGACGTGCGCGCCGTCGAGCTGCCGGGTGCGCTCGCCGATCCACACGAAATGGGCCGACAGGTTGTAGAGCTTCGCGTTCTCCGGATCGCGGCGGTCGAGCCGGAGCATGGCTCGCTCATAGTCGAGCAAGAGCGCCTCGTGGGAGGCGAAGAACTCGACGCTGTGCAGGTTGTAGTCGTCCACCCCGCACGCCGCCATGAACGCCAGCGCCCGCTCGATCTCCGCCGCGATGGTCTCGAACCGCGCACCCGCAGGCGACGTGCGCACGAAGTCCTTGTTCCAGTCGTGGACCATCGTGAGATCGGCCATGCCGGTGGCGGTGAGGGCCCGCACGAGGTTCATGGCCGCCGACGCGTTGGCGTAGGCGCGGATCATCCGCGACGGGTCGGGGATGCGGGCAACCGGGTCGGGCGCCAGGGCGTTGACGATGTCGCCCCGGTAGGAGGGCAGGCCCAGCGCGTCGATCGGGGCGCTGCGCGGCTTGGCGTACTGGCCCGCGATGCGCCCGACCTTGACCACGGGGAGGGACGCGCCGTACGTAAGCACGATCGCCATCTGCAGCAGGGTGCGGATCGTCGCACGCAGGTGCGGCTCGGTGTTGTCGACGAACGTCTCGGCGCAGTCGCCGCCCTGCAGCAGGAACGCGCGGCCGTTGGCGACGTCGGCGAGCCGGTCGTGGAGTCGGTCCACTTCGGGCGGGAGCGTGACCGGCGGAACGCTCTCCAACACCGTGCGGACGTGCTCGACGACCTTCGTGTCCGGCCAGTCCGGCTGCTGCGCGGCGGGGCGGGCGAGCGCGTCGTCCAGGTGGGTGCGAAGGTCGGCGGGCAGGGGCGGCAGCTCGGGCAGCACTTCGACCGGGGCGTCGACGGACCAGTTCACATTGTCAGGGTAGAGCCAAGAAGCTGTCTCACCCGTTCGGGCCGTTTGGCGACGGACCACCCGTTGGTGTTGTCACCCGTTCGGACCGATTCTGCGGCGACGGCAACGGCTATTTCCCGCGCATGGGAACTATTCTGTGGATCATCGCCGTGATCCTTGTCATCGCGGGGATCTTCGCGATCATCCGCCGTCAGCTGATCTGGGGCATCGTGCTCATCGTCGTCGGCCTGCTCGTCGGGCCCGGCGGCGTCAGCATCTTCACCTGACTCCAGATGGTCGTGCCGCCGATCAGCCCGATGCCGCGCTGGTCGGCGGCGCGACCATCGCGGCGTTGATCGCCTCCCATCGCAGTCGGTTCAGCCGGGCGTCCGCGAGCGCGTCGTGGGCGTCCGAGGTGGGCGGCGGCAGGGGTGGCCGTCCCGCGTCTTCCCAGCGTTGCCGCAGCTCACGGGTGAACCGCGGCAGGGCGCGCGGCAGCGCGGGCATCGCGCCCCACAGCTGGCACAGCGCGACGTGGTCGTAGGCGGCGATCCACGCCCACAGCTCCACTTCGCCCGGCGCGCCGGTCAGGAAGGCCAGCAGATCGGCGCGCAGCCGGTCTCTGGAGCGCCACACCGGGTCGCCCGGCGAGGGCAGCTTGGGCAACACGTTGGCCCGCACCCACGCCCCCGCACGTCCCGCGTCGAACTCGGTCGACACCGCGTAGAACTCACGCCCGTCCTCGCCGACCACGCCGATGGAGACCAGGTCGATCGTGGTCCCGTCCTCGATGAACTCGCAGTCGTAGAAGAAGCGCACGATTCCCGAGGCTATCCCGCGCTCACCGCGTCGTGCCGCGGGCGGCTGCAAGCGACGACACGACGAGGATCAGCTCGCCTGCTTCTCCGGGCGCGGGGCGGCCAACAGGGCGGCGGCCCGAGCTTTCACCGACGCCGCGTACATGTCGACGTAGGTCTGCCCGGTCAGCTCCATCAGCGCGTACATGATCTCGTCGGTCATCGACCGCTCGATGAACCGATCGCCCGCCATCCCGTGGTAGCGGGAGAAGTCCAGGGGCTCGCCGATCTTGATGTGCACCTTGCGGGGCCGCCACATCTTCGAGCCGATCGGGTTGACCCGATCGGTGCCGATCATCGCGACGGGGATGACCGGCACGCCTGCCTCCAGCGCCATGCGCGCCACACCGGTCTTGCCCTTGTACAACCGTCCGTCCGGTGAGCGGGTGCCCTCCGGGTAGATGCCCAGCAGGCTGCCCTCGCGGAGGATCCGCACGGCCGTGGCCATCGCCGCCTGTGCGCCGGACCCGCTCGACCGGTCGATCGGCACTTGGCCCACCCCGGTGAAGAAGATCCTCTTCAGCCGTCCGACGAAACCCGGCTGGGTGAAGTACTCACGCTTGGCGAGGAAAGTGATCCGCCGGGGCACCCGCAATGGCAGGAGGAACGAGTCGACGACGGCCAGATGGTTGCTGGCGAGAATGGCTCCGCCGTGCTCCGGGACGTACTCCACGCCCTCGATCGTCGGACGGCAGAACAGCCGCAACAACGGACCGAGAAGTACGAACTTGGACCACCAGTACAGCACCTGGGCGTGCCCCTTCCAGCTCGATGGCCGTCAGCCTACGGAGGGCCGTGCCGCAGCGACAACGGGCTGGAGCGTGACAGGATGGAGACGACCGGATGAGGTCAGCGGCGGCACGGACAGGAGGGCCGCGTGACCCGCGAACCCGACCCGACCGCCTTCGACGCGATCGTCGCGTCGTGGCGGGCCGACGGCGACGTCCCCGAGTGGCCCGAGGACCGCATCGGCGAGGCGCCCGCCGATCCCCCTCCCGAGCCCACTGCCGACCACATCACCGGACGACCCGGCGTCGACCTGCACGCCGACCACCCGGGCACCGACCGACGTGACACGACGGCGCGCGACGAGCGTTTCGGCCAGCAGACGGGCCGCACCGACCCGCCGCCCGGCGACCCCCACACCACCGACGAGGCCGCCGCAGGCCGAAGCGACCTGCCGAATGGGAAGCAGGGGTCCGCCGCCGATCCGGTCGCCGACGAGCACTTCGTGCCTCCGGAGCCGCCACCGCTGCCGCGGATGGGGCCGCCGATCATCGTCGGGCTCACGCTGATCGGGCTGGGGCTGGTGCTCGTCTCCTTCCCCGGATGGGTAGGGGTGCCCCAGATGTACGGGCTGCCACTCGGGCTCGTCGCGATCGCGGCCGGGCTGGGCTGGCTCGTGCTGCGCCTCTGGCCCGACCCCGACGACGTGCCACCGCCGCTCTACCTCGACGACCCCGACGACCCCGACGGCGGCGCCGTGCTCTGATCCGGCGACGTTCGCCGCGGCGCGGTCCGCGACTTTCGCCTGCCACCCGGTCCCGCGGCCGGGCGCGCACCCGCCTGGGTCTCCCCCGCCACCAGCTCGCGCGCGAGCTGCGCCGCACCCACCACCGCGGCCGCCTCGCCGAGCTGCGCCGTGCGGATGCGGGCGAGCGGGCGTCGCCCGGCGCCGGTGAGCAACGCCGCGTAGTGCTCACGCGCCTCGTCGAGGAACAGCGGCGCCGACTCCGACACCCCACCGCCGATCACCACCAGCTCGGGATCGAAGACGTCGGCGACGAGCGCCAGCCCCATCCCGAGCCACCGGGCGAGTTCCTCCATCGCCGCGCACGCGACCGGATCGCCCTCCCGCGCGGCCGCCGCCACGCCCTGGCCGGTCACGCGGCCGGGATCGCCTGCGGCCAGCCGCGACAGCAGCGGCGAGTGATCCGGATCGCGCGCCAGCAGCTCGACCGCGGTCGTGGCAAGGGCCGTTCCCGAGCAGTAGCGCTCCCAGCAGCCGCTCTTGCCGCACGGGCACGGCCGCCCGTCCGGCACGACCTGCAGGTGCCCCAGCTCGGGGGCCACGCCGAACGCGCCCCGGTAGAGCACGCCGTCCAGCAGCAGCGCGGAGCCGATGCCGGTGCCCAACGCCACGAACACGGCGGTGGCGGCACCGGACGCCGCGCCGAAGTGCCGCTCGGCCAGCGCGGCCGCGTTGGCGTCGTGCTCGACGACGACGGGCAGGCCGATGCGGGCCGCGACCCGGTCGGCCACCGGGGCGTCCCGCCACGACAGGTGCGGTGCGAACCGCACCACCCGCCGGTCGGGCGTGATAAACCCGGCCAGCGCCAGCCCGACGGCGGCGATCCGGTGCCTGCCCGCGAGCGTGCTCACCACGCCCGCCACTGCGGCCTCCAGCGCCGTCTCGCTACGGGGGGTGGGGGTGCGGGCGGTATCGAGGACGGAGCCGTCGCCGTTGACGACGCCCGCTCGCACGCTGGTGCCGCCGACATCGACACCAACGGTGAGCGTCACCGGCCGCCACCGGTGTCAGGGCGCTCGACCGGGATCCGCTGCACGGTCTTGGGGCTGCCCGACGACGTGCGCTCCGTCGGGGCGGGCGCGGGGATCTCGTCGAGCGCGGCCCGCAGCACCGTGATGAGACCGCCGAGCTGCTCGGCCAGCCGCTGCACGAGCTCGGGACGCTCCCCGCGCAGCGCGGCCATCAGCGCGCACAGCGGGCAGACGGCACAGGTCTCGGCCGTCACCGAGGTGGGCGGCTCGATGCGCAGCCGGTCCAGCACGGGCTCGATCCGGTCGAGCGCCGTGCGCGCGAGCGCGCGCAGCTCGGCGGATGCCCCGGTGTGCGCGGCGCACCCTGGGGACGGGGCCGTCATCGTGTCCAGACCGCGGGGTCGGGCGCGAACGTGACGCACAGGTCGTCGCCGGAAAGCCGCGCCGCGGTGACCGTGCACCGCCGCAGCACCGAGGGCAGCGCCACCAGCCGCCGCACCCCGCCGACGGCGATCACCAGCTCGTCGCCGACCCTCGCCAGCTCGAGAGGGCCGTCGGCGGCGCCCGGCAGGGCCAGCGCCAGCTCGAACTCCGAGTCGGGCGACGTGCCCTCGCCGCGGGTACGCCGCACCCGCATCAGCGCGGGGCCGGGCGCACCTGCGGCGGCCGGGTCGGCGCCGCCGTAGAGGTTGTCGGCGACCTCCAGCAGCGCGGGCACGCCCGTCGGCTCGGCCGCCGTGTGATCGACGGTGGCGAGCGGCACCCCGCCGAGACCCGCCAGCTCACCGAGGACGGCCTGCTGCTCGGAGTGCCGCTCCCGCAGCCACCGCGCGGCGGGCCCGCGCAGCGACGGCGGCGGCCCCGGCACCACCCGGTTGACCACGATCCCGTCGACGCGCAGGCCGTGCAGGGCCAGCGCTGTCATCGTGCGGCGCGTCTCGGCCGCCACCACCCGCTCCGGGGTGAGGACGAGCCGGATCGAGGTGCGCGCGTGGTCGGCGAGCATCGCCCGCAGCCCGCCGAGCTGCTCGGCGAACCCGTCGAGGGCGTCGATGGTGGCGTCCCAGCCCGCAGCGGCGCCGCGGCCGCCCCCGGCCAGGCCCGCCAGCAGCCCGCGCACCGCCCGCCGGTGCGCGGGGAAGAGCCGCTCGACGTAGCCCGCGACCGCCTCGGGCAGCCCCAACAGCCGCAGTGTCTCCGCGGTGGGCCCGCAGTCGACGACGACGACCTCCCACGGACCCGACTCGGCGGCCCGCCGCACCGCGGACAGCGCGAGGAGGTCCTCGACGCCGGGCAGCACGGTCAGCTCGTCGGCCACGAGCTCGTCGACGCCCGCTCCGGCCAGTACCGTGCGCAGGTGCCGCTGCAGCGGCGCCCACGCGTCGTCGAGCAGGGCGTGGGTGTCGATGTGGGTGGCGTAAAGGCCGCTTTCCAACTCGGTCGGCTCACCGTCGAGCTCGGCCTCCAGTGCGTCGCCGAGGGAGTGCGCGGGGTCGGTCGAAACGACCAGCGCCTTGCGCCCCGACCGGGCCAGGCTGGCGGCCGTGGCCGCCGCGAGCGTCGTCTTGCCGACGCCACCCTTGCCCGTGAACAGCACGACCCTCACGTACGGAGGTTACTTCCTCACGTCGGCAGAGACGGCAGAGACTCCACCCGGCGCTTCAGTCCCTTGAGCGCGGTGTCGATGATCACCTTCTCGGCCTTGCGGCGCAGCATGCCGATCATCGGGATGTTGAGGTCGACGGCGAGGGAGTACGTCACCGTCGTCGTGTCGCCCGTTCCGGCGAGTGCATACGTGCCGTCCTGCGCCTTCTGGATCTGCCCCTTGACCAACGTCCAGGTCACCGATCGGCCGTCGGGTGCCCACGTGTAGTCCAGCGTGTACGAGTCCTTGATCGGGCCCGCGTCCATGGTGAAGCGCACCCGCTGGGCGCGGCCGTCGGCGCCGGGGGCGAGCACCTCGACCGTGTTGATCTGCTCAGCCCACTCGGGGTAGGCCGCGAAGTCGGCGATCACCGCCATCACCCGCTCCGGCGGGGCGGCGATCGTGATCGAGGAGGACGTCGCGTCGGCCATGTGGCGCAGGTTACCGGCGGTCACCACCGCAGGACGTACGGCGTGGCCGTCTGGCGGAAGTGGCCGACGTTCACGCATTCGGTGCGACCCACCCGGCAGCGCCCCGCCAGCGGCTGGTGGACGTGCCCGAACAGGGCCGCGCGCGGGCGGTCGCGGCGGATGCGGGCCAGCAGCGCCTGCGAGGGGGACTCGAACCGCCGCGAGACGACGTCGTAGGCGAGCTCGGGCACGGCGGGCGGCGCGTGGCTGCACAGGACGTCGATCTCGCCGAGCCGCTCGACGGTCGCGGCGTACTCCGGCGCCGCCAGCACGTGGGGGTTCCACGCGCCGCCCCGGAACGGGGTGCGGCCCGGCGCGAGCGGGATGCCGCCGACGAACCCGAACCGCAGCCCCCCGATCGTCGCCACCTGCCCGTCGGATTGGCACACCCCGGGCCGAGCGAACTCGGGCCAGAGGGCCGCGGAATCGACGTTGCCCGGGATGGCGTACGTCGGCGTCGACATGGCGGCGAACAGGGCCGTGTACTGCTCCCGCACCGCTTCGTCGACGACGGCTGCGGGATCGTCGAACCGCGACCACGCCTCGCTGACGAACGCGCGCAGCTCCCCCGGTCGCCCTGTGGCGCGCAGCTGCCCGAACCGGGCGCTGACCTCGGGTCCGAGCACCCGACCGAGGATGCCGCGAGCCGGGTCGGTGTAGTCGACGAAATCGACGAGGTCACCGAGCACGACCAGCGCGTCCGCGCCCTCGCCTGCCCTGGCCAGTGCCTCGGCGTGGCCATGCACGTCCGATACCACGTGCACGCGCATGATCTTCACATGTTACCGGGACGGCGGCTCCCCCGCCGCTCGCCCTGCTTCCAGCCGGTCCTTGCAGGCGAACGCGATCGCTTTGGCGGCCCGCTGCCGCCGCTGCGCCTCCGCGGCCCCGCGCCGCGGCGGCGCAGGCCGGGGAGCGCCACCAGGGCCCGGCGGGTCGGCGCGCAGGAAGTAGTGCAGCACCGTGCCGTCGAGCACCGGTTCCAGCCATACTTCCATGCTGCCCACGAGCGCGCCGGTGACCGTCCAGCGAAACCCGGCGGCACCACGGTCGGTGACCACCTCCAGATCGAGGTCGGGCCACAACGTGCGCCACTGCGCGGGCGTCGCGAACTCGGCGGCGAGGACGTCCGGGGGCACGGCGACGAACGTCTCGTCCCATACGTCGACCGACGGCATGCGGGCGAGCATGCCCGATTCGTGGCGTCCCCGACCGGGGTACCCAGGCGTCCCGTGGACCAACGACCGCGGTCTTCGCGCCCGGATCGCCAAGCCCATCGATCTTGGCCCACGGGACACGGCCTCAGCGGTACGTTGACGACGTGCGTGAGTTCAGCGTGCCCGCCACCCTGCGCGTCGCCGACGACGAGACCCTGTTCGATGCGGTCTACGCCAACGCCGCGCGCGACGATTCCGCGGTCGCCTATCGCCGCCGCGGCGCCGACCGGCAGTGGCGGGACGTCACCGCCGGGGCGTTCGCGGCCGAGGTCACCGCGGTGGCGCGAGGCCTGATCGCCGCGGGGGTGCAGCCCGGCGACCGCGTGGCGCTGCTGTCGCGCACCCGCTATGAATGGACCCTGATCGACTACGCGATCCTCGCCGTCGGCGCGGCCACCGTGCCGATCTACGAGACGTCCTCGGCCGATCAGATCCGCTGGATCCTGTCCGACTCGGGCGCGGTCGCGGTGGTCGTGGAGACCGCCGAGCACGCGGCGCTCGTGGACCGGGCGCGGGACGGGCTCGGGGAGCTGTCGGTCTGGCGGATCGAGCCAGGCGACGGCGAGCAGGGGGCGGTGGACCGACTCGTCGCGCTCGGCCAGTCCGTGCAGGAGGGCGCCGTCCTCGAGCGTCGTCGGGCGGTGCGCGCCGACGACCTTGCCACCCTGATCTACACCTCAGGGACGACCGGCCGTCCCAAGGGCTGCGCGCTCACCCACCGCAACATGCAGACCGAGGTGCGGTCGGTCGCGGAGATGTTCCCCCAGCTGCTCACCGCGGGCGGGTCCGTGCTGCTCTTCCTGCCGCTCGCGCACGTATTCGGCAAGGCGATCCAGTGCGGGGCCACCTACACGGGCACGGTCATCGGCCACACCGCGCACGTCCCGGACCTGGTCGGCGATCTCAGGGCGTTCCGACCGACGTTCCTGCTCGCCGTGCCGCGGGTCTTCGAGAAGGTGTACAACTCCGCATGCCAGCGGGCGCACGACGACGGCAAGGACAAGATCTTCGACGCCGCCGCCGACACCGCCATCGCGTGGAGCCGCGCCCGCGACACCGGCGGCCCGGGGCTCGGCCTGCGCCTGCGGCACGCCGTGTTCGACCGGCTGGTCTACACCAGGCTCCGCGCGGCCGTCGGCGGCCGGGTGGTGGCGGCGGTATCGGGCAGCGCGCCGTTGGGCGAGCGCCTCGGCCATTTCTTCCGCGGGGTCGGGCTGCCCGTGCTGGAGGGCTACGGGCTCACCGAGACCTCGGCGGGCGTCACGGTCAACACCCTCGACGCGCAGCGCATCGGCACCGTCGGGCGGCCGGTGCCGGGGCAGGCCGTTCGCATCGCCGACGACGGCGAGATCCTCGTCAAGGGCCCGATCGTGTTCCGCGGCTATTGGAAGAACGACACCGCGACCGGCGAGGCGCTCACCGACGGCTGGTTCCACACCGGCGACATCGGCGAGCTGGACGACGCGGGCTACCTCACGATCACCGGCCGCAAGAAGGAGCTGATCGTCACCGCGGGCGGCAAGAACGTCGCCCCCGCGGTGCTGGAGGACCGGCTGCGGGCGCACCCGCTGGTGAGCCAATGCATGGTCGTCGGCGACGGGAAGCCGTTCATCGCGGCGCTGGTGACGATCGACGCCGAGGCGCTCCCCGGCTGGCTGGAACGCTCCGGCAAACCCGCCGACACGCCGCTCGCCGACCTCGTGGACGACCCGGACCTGCGTGCCGCGATCGGCGAGGCGGTGGCGGACGCGAACCTCGCGGTGTCGCGGGCCGAGCAGATCCGCGAGTTCCGCATCCTCCCCGTTGACTTCACCGAGGCGGGCGGTGAGATGACGCCGACGATGAAGGTCAAGCGATCGGTCGTCGCGGAGAGATTCGCTGCGGACATCGCGGGCATCTACGCGGGCCGCAAGCAGCCCGCCTGACCCGCACCGTCGCCCATGCGGGCCCGGCCTGCGCGCACACCTACGCCGGACCCGTTTGCCGCGCCGAGCAGCGTCGCCAGCCGGGCGGTCCGGTCGGCCCACTCCCAGTCCCGCTCCATCCAGGCGCGACCCTCGGCGCCCATCGTCGCTGCGCGGTCCGGGTCGGCGAGCAGGTCGACGAGCGCGTTGACGAGCCCACGAAGGTCGCGCCCTTCGACGACGTGGCCGGTGCGCCCGCCGCGCACCGTCTCCGGCGCGCCGCCCGAGCGCCCCGCCACCACCGGCAGGCCTGCGGAAGCCGCCTCCAGCAGCGCGATGCCGAGGCCTTCGACGTCGAGGCCGCCTGCGCGGGTGCGGCACGGCAGGGCGAAGACGTCACCAGCCGCGTGGTAGGCGGGCACGTCGGCGTCGGCAACGGCGCCCGCGAGCACCACCGCGTCGGCGACGTCGTGGGCAACGGCCAGCGCGCGTAGCCGTCCGGCATCGGACCCACCACCCACCAGCAGGAGCCGCGTACCGGGCACCCGCGCGCGGACGTGCGGCAGTGCGCGGATCAGCACGTCCTGGCCTTTGCGCGCCACGAGGCGCGAGACGCAGGTGACGACGGGGGCCTCGCCAAGGCCGTGGCGGCGGCGTACGGCGGTGCGGGCACCGGCGTCGGGCCGGAAGCGGTGCGTGTCGATGCCGGGTGGAAGCGGCTCCAGTGCGGCCGCCGGGCCGAACGCGGCGGCGACACGGGCGCGGGTGTAGCGAGAAACGGTCGTCACGACGTCGGCGTCCCGGCCGATGCGACGCAACGCCTGGCGGGCCCCTGGCAGCATTGACCACCCCACCTCGTGGCCGTGGCTGCTCGCGAGCACCCGAGAAATGCCCGCTTCACGGCGCAGCCGGGGGCCGAGGAGCGCGAGCGGGGCGGCGGCGCCGAACCAGACGGTGTCGGCTGCGTGCGCCTTGGCGAGCGCGACGGCCCGGCTGAGGACCGACGGCTCGGGCACCATCAGCGAAGTCGGATGCCGGTGCACCGGGAAGGGCAGGCGGGCGTCGAACGCAGCACAGCCGGGCCACGCCGGTGCGTAGACGAGGAGCTCGCCGTCCGGGAGGCGCGTGGCCAGCTCCAGGAGGTAGCGCTGGATGCCGCCGGTGCGCGGCGGGAAGTCGTTCGTGACGAGCAGTGTGCGGCCCAAGGTCCGGACGCTACCTGTTGCGAGGGCGGCGGCCGATCGCGCACGATCAGCCGCCGCCCGACCTCTGGGGAGCGGACGTGGTCTGTGGGCCTACAGCCGACGGGCGCCGGAGAACGCCGACGGCGAAAGGCTCTGGTAGCGCACGACGTCGCCGGACTCAGGCGCGTTGATGAACTTGCCGTCGCCCGCGTAGATGCCGACGTGGCTGACGGGGTGGTAGTAGAAGACGAGGTCGCCGGGCTGCAGGTTGTTCCACGAGACCGGGGTGCCGACGAGCGCCTGCTGGCTGCTCGAACGCGGGAGCGTGACGCCCGCCCTGGCGAACGCCCATGAGGTGAGCCCGGAGCAGTCGTAGCTGCGGGGTCCCTCGGCACCCCACACGTAGGGCTTGCCGAGCTGGGTGGCTGCGGCGCGCAGCGCGGCCACGCCGATCCCGGCGCCGCTGATCGCGGGCGCGGAAATGAACGGCCCGTTGCGCTCGCGGCGCTCGGCAGGGCTGAGCGCGCGCAGCAGGTGCTCCGCCTCGGCGATGCGCGCGTCGGCGTCGCGCTTGCGGGCGCCGAGCTGCTGTTCGGCCTGGGTGGCCTGGTCGACGGCCGCCTGGGCGCGCGCGACGGCCGCGGCGGCGTCGGACTGCGCGCGATCGGCCTCGCCGACCTTGGTGATCAGCGTGTTGAGTACGTCGCGATACTGGGACGAGATCGTCTCCAGCGCCGACATCTGGTCGAGGTAGTCCTGCGGGGAGTGCGCGGTGAGCAGGGCGTCGAGTTGATCGAGTTTGCCGCTCTCGAACGTGGCCATCGTGACGACGTCGACCTGCTTGCGGTAGGCCTCCTCGTCGCCCCGTGCCGCGGCCGCGAGCGCCTGCGCCGGGCCTACGGCGGCCTGCATCTTGGTGACGTCCTGCTTGCGGGCGCCCAGGTCGTCCTGTGCGGCGTGCCATTGCTCGGTGAGGGCCTCGGCGTCGCGTTGCACCTGGTCGAGCTGGTTCTGCGCGTCGGCAGCGGTGGCCGGGGCGGTCGTCGGCGAGGGCGCGACGGGCGCAGGGGCCTGGACTGCGGGCTCGGCGGGCTGGGCGGGCTGGCGGGCTCGGCGGGCGCTGCCGGTGCCGGGCGCGCCGGGCGCGGCGGGCAGCCCGGGGATCTGTGGCACCGGCAGGACCGGCAGCGGGATCCCGGGCGGCGGATCGGCGGCGGCGGGGACGGCACCGAGAAGCAGCCCGCCGAGCACGATCGACGCCGCCAGCAGAGCACCGAACAAAGCCCGAGGAGGACGCGGCGCCAGGCTACGTCCGTCCGAGGTACGCCGGAGCGACACCACGCAGCTCCCGTCTCCTTCCCGTGTCGCCGCGCATCGCCCGGTGGGATTTCAGGTCGGACCGAACGGACAGCGTGCGGCGGCCTCGCGTTGCCATCCGAAGATCGAATGACTGACCTCCCGCGAGGTCTCGCGGAGATTACGGAGGGCGGGTAGACACGTCCAACTTCGGGTTGCCCCGGCGCGGCGGACGACGATCATTACGATTAGATCGCGAAATGTCACCCAACGGCGTTATACGACGCCGTAATGTCACCCGGCGTCACGCTTATGTTCCTTTCTGTGTGCATCATGGGGCGCTCCGCTCGGCCGGGTGGCCACGAGCCGCAACCGGGGTACGAGCCCTTGCTCGGCAAGGACATCGAGCGCCTGGCGCTCCGGTGCGTCGAGTGACACATTCGGCGCGCCAGGCGGCACACCGAGCAGCACGCCGATCACGCACTCCCCGCACGCGGAGAAGCGGACCGCACAGCTTTCACAGTCGATGACCATCGTGGGTCTCTCCCTCGGCCCCGGATCCAGGTCGTCCGGACACCGCGAAGGCTAGGAGCACCCACCGACATTTTTCGGCCCCGAGTCACGCGCCGCGGCGTTGCAGCACGAAGTCGTACGCCGCCGAGAGCCACGGCCGGTCCGTCGCGCCGCCGTCCGGGGTCGGGCCCGGTTCCTGCGGCTCGAACGCGACGACGAGCTCCTCCTTCGTGCCGAACACGACGTCGCTGTCGAGGTACTCCGCGCCCTCTTGGAACAAGTGGGTGATGAGCGGCTCGTAGCCCGGCACGTCGATGAGGACGTGCACGTGGGCGGGCCGGAAGTGGCTGATCGCGGTGGCGCCGATGAGCTCGCCGACCGGCCCGTCCATCGGGATCGCGTAGCCGCGCGGCGCGACCGTGCGCACGCAGTAGGAGCCGTCTTCGCGCGTGACGTACTTCGCCCGCAGCCGTGCTTCGTCCACGTCGAGCTGTGCCTCGTACATCCCGTCGGCGTCGGCCTGCCACACGTCGAGCACGGCCCCGCCGACGGGGTCGCCGGACAGGTCGCGAACGACACCGTGGATGAACAGCGGCGTGCCGTCGAGCCCGTCGGACATGTCGGCGCCGAACGCGAGCGGCGGCGAGCCGTCGATGTGGAACGGGCCGAGCACGGTGTTCGGCGTGGCGTCCGCGTCGAGCCGGTGGTTCATCTGCACGACGAGCATCGAAAGGCCCAGCACGTCGGAGGCGAGGATGAACTCCTGCCGCTTCTCGTCGCTGATCTGCCCCGTGCGGCGCAGCCACTGGATGGCGGTCATCCACTCGGCCTCGGTGAGGCGCACCTCGCGGGCGAAGTCGTGCAGGTGCCGCACGAACGCCGCCATGATCTGCGCGAGCCGCGGGTCCTTCGCCGTGGCCCAGCGCTCCACGGCCAGGTCGGTGATGTTGTCCTCGGTGACGAGCTGCATCTACCCCTCCTCGGAACTCCTCTTCCACCCGATCAGGCCGGGCGCCGGTGATCCTCCGGCCTGCGGTCAGTTCTCCGCTTCCGGTCGTAGGGCGCGTGCGGCCCCGACCATCGCCCTCATCTTCCCCTCAGCGGCTGCCCGCGGCAGGTACTTCATCCCGCAGTCGGGCGCGATCACCAGCTGCCGCGCGGGCAGGTACGGGTACGCCCGACGCACGCGGTCGGCCACCGTCTCGGCCGACTCGACCTCCGGCGTCGAGAGGTCCAGCACGCCGAGAATGATCGTCTTGTCCGCAAGGTCGGCGAGCACGCCCAGGTCGAGCCCGGACTGTCCGGTCTCGATGGAGATCTGGTCGACAGGGCACCCGGCCAGCTCAGGCAGGAACGAGTAGCCCGACGGCCGCTCGTGGATGATCGCGGCGTAGCCGAAGCACAGGTGCACGGCGGTGGTGCCGGTGACCCCCGAAAGCGCCGCGTTGAGGGCCGCCAGGCCGTAGGCGCGGGCGGCGTCGGGGCGAGCCTGCAGGTAGGGCTCGTCGATCTGCACGATGTCGGCGCCCGCGGCGTGCAGGTCCTTGATCTCGGCGTTGACGGCGGCCGCGTAGGCCATGGCGGCCGATTCCAGATCCGGGTAGTGGTCGTTCTGCGCCTGCTGGGTCATCGTGAACGGGCCTGGCACCGTCATCTTCACCGGGCGGTCGGTGTGCGCCTTGAGGAACTCGAGGTCACCCACCTCGACCGGGGCCGGGCGCGTGACCGGCCCGACGATGCGCGGCACCGGGTTGGGGTGACCCGAGCGGTCGAGCGCGGTGCCGGGGTGGTCGATGTCGACGCCTTCGAGCGCGGTCGCGAAGTGGTTGGAGTAGCTCTCGCGACGGATCTCGCCGTCGGTGATGAGGTCGAGGCCCGCGCGCTCCTGGGCGCGGATGGCCACCTCGGTGGCGTCGTTCTGCGCCTCGGCGAGCAGGTCGGGCTCGACGCGCCACAGCTCCTTCGCCCGCACGCGCGGCGGGAACCGACCCGCGAGCCGAGCCCTGTCGATCAGCCACTCCGGCTGGGCGTAGCTGCCGACCAACGACGTGGGCAGGAGCGGTAGATCCATCACGGCCTCCAGGGCTCGGGCGCGACCGGGACCGCAGCCCGGTCGACCGCCATGTAGACGTCGTTCGCCATCGGGCGGCGCAGCTCCTCGGCGAGCTGACCGATCAGCCCCGCGGTGCGGGCCAACAGCGCGAAGCCGCGCAGCAACGGCAGGGGGAGGTCGAGGTCGGCCAGCGCGGCCCCGCAGACGCCCGCCCCGTTCAGCGGCAGTGTGCGGCCGAGCACCTCGGCGTGCACGCGGCCGATCGCGGCGAAGAGCCGCAGATGCGGCCCGAAGCAGCCTTCCTCTTCCGCGATCTGCATCAGCCGTGGCGTGCGCGGGTCGCCGTCCTTGTGGACGGGATGGCCGAGGCCGGGCACGAACCGTCCGGCGGCCCGCTGTGCGCGCACGATCTCCAGGGCGAGCGCGTCCCACCCGGCATCGTCGTTCGGGAGTGTGGGCGCCGGGAGCGCGCCGTGCAGGAACCGGCCGGTGTCCTCGGTGACGCCAAGGAAGCGCGAGCCGCCGCCGAGGAGCCCGGCGGCGAGCGCGCCTTGGACGGAGTCGGGCGCGGACAACCAGGTGATGCGGGCGGCGATCGCGGTGGGGGTGAACCCGTGGTCGGCGAGCGCGGCCAACACCGCCTCGAACACCCTGGTCTGTCCGCGCGTCGGCCGCTGCTGGGTGGCCAGCCAGAACGCCAGCTCACCGAACCCGACCTCGCCCATGACGTCCTGCGCGAGGTCCATCCCGAGCAGGGTGATCTTCTCCGGCGTCGATGCGCCGAGCGCGGTCTCGAACTCCAGGCCGCTCACTGAGATCCCCCTGCCAGCCACTTCCGCAGCTCGGCGCCGTGCTCGTCCAGCTCGGGCGGCGGCAGCGGGTAACTGGCGGGAGTGGCCGAGAACGTGATCGGATGCCGGGCCATCGGCAGGGTGCGCTCGCCCTCCCCCGCCTCGATCACCGGCTCCAGGCCGAACTTCTCGGCCATCGCGAACCCGCCGTCGATGGTGTTGATCGGCCCGCACGGCACTCCCGCGTCGACGAGCAGCGTGAACCACTCCTCCGCGCCCCGGGTGGCGAGCCGCTCGACGAGGATCGGCTCCAGCTCCGCCCGGTTGGCGGTGCGGTCGCTGTTGCGCCGGAAACGCGGGTCGTCGGGCACGTCGGGGATGCCGAGCACGTCGCACAGCTTGCGGAAGATCCGGTCGTTGGGCGCGGCCACGATGAGGTCGCGGTCGGCCGTGGGCAGCGGCTCGTAGGGGTAGACCGACGGGTGCGCGTTGCCCATGCGGTAGGGCACCACGCCCCCCGCCACCCACGCCGAGCTGTGGTTGACCAGGCCCGACAGCGCTGACGACAGCAGGTTGACCTCGACCTCCTGCCCCTCGCCTTTCGCATCGCGGTGCCGGAGCGCGGCCAGGATGCCGATCACCACGTGGTTGCCTGCCATCACGTCGAACACCGAGATCCCGGCCCGGTAGGGCGGCCCGTCGGGGGCGCCGGTGAGGCTCATGAGACCCGACGCCGCCTGCACCATGAGGTCGTAGCCGGGCACCTTCGCGCCTTGGCGCTGCCCGAACCCGCTGATCGAGGCGTAGACGAGCCGCGGGTTGGCGGCGCGCACGGTGGCCGCGTCCAGCCCGTACTTGGCGAGGCCACCCGGCCTGAAGTTCTGGATCATGACATCGGCCCGGCGGGCCAGCTCACGGGCGAGCGCCAGGTCTTCCGCGTCGCGCAGGTCGAGTGCGACCGACCGCTTGCCCCGGTTGATGCCGAGGTAGTAGGTGGAGACGCCGTCGCGGTCGGGTGGAATCCACGTGCGCGTCTCGTCGCCTTCGGGGGACTCGACCTTCACGACCTCGGCGCCCATGTCGGCCAACAGCATCGTGGCGTACGGGCCTGCCAGCACCCGCGAGAAGTCCGCGACGAGAACCCCCGACAGCGGGCCTGCCATGTGCTCCTCCGCTCTCCGGACAGATGTCCGGTCAGATGGCTACGCTCTCGTGCGGCACGGCGGCGAGACGGGCGAAGTCCGCGCTGATCTCCCCCGCCGTGGCCAGCAGCAACGGGAGGTGCTCGCCGACGAGCCGTTCCACCGACGTCTCGGCCGCGTGCGCGTTGACGTTCACCGAGGCGATCACCTGGCCGGTGCCGTCGCGCAGCGGGGCGGCCACCGAGCGGATGCCGAGGGTGAGCTGCTCGTCGGTGAGCGCCCAGCCACGGGCGCGCACCTCGCGGAGCGCCGCGTCCCGCTCGTCCCGGTCCGGCTGCCAGCGAGGGACGAGGCCGGAGCGGGTCGGCTGGGCGAGCGCCGCCTCCAGGTCGGCGGCCGGGAGGGCGGCGAGCAGCACCTTGCCCAGCGAGGTCGCGAGGGCCGGGAAACGCGTGCCGATCTGCACCGAAAGGCCGACGATCTTGGGTACGGCGACGCGCGCGACGTAGATGATGTCCGATCCGTCGAGCTGGGCCACCGAGCACGACTCACGGGTGTGGGCGACGAGCGCCTGCATGTGCGGGCGGGCGACGTCCCACAGCCCCTGCGAGCGCACGTAGGCGACGCCGAGGTCGAGCACCCGCGGCGTGAGTGCCCAACCGACGCCCGAGCCGCCGTCCTGTACGCGCACGTAGCCGAGCTCGGCGAGCGTGAGCAGGATCCGACGGGCGGTCGGACGGGCCAGCCCCGCGGCCGCGGCGACCTCGGCAAGGCTCAAGGTGCCGTAGCCCGCCCGGAACGCCGCGATGACCTCGAGCCCACGCGCCAAAGCCTCGATGAAGTCGGGTCCGGCCCCTGCACGCGGCATCGGCACCCCTTCCCATCCGGTCCCGTAGGCAGATGCTTGACACGGACACTACCCCCGACGACCGTATGCCGGACAGGTGTCCGAGACCCAGGAGACGGGCGATGGCTGACCAGACCTCGGTTGTGCTGCGCGGCGGCACGGTGCTCACCCTCGACGCGCGGCACGGCGTGCTGCCCGGCGCGGACGTACTCGTCACGGGCGACCGCATCGCGGCCGTCGGCCGGGCGCTCGAGGTGCCCGAAGGCACGCGGGAGATCGACGCCTCGGACGGCATCGTCATGCCCGGCATGATCGACACCCATCGGCACATGTGGCAGACGGCCATGCGGGGATACGGCGCCGACTGGACCCTCACCCAGTACTTCGTCTGGTACTACCTGGAATCCGGCAAGCACTTCCGCCCGCAGGACGTGCGTGCGGGCAACCTCCTCGCCGCCGCCGAGGCGCTCGACGCGGGCGTCACCACCTGCGTGGACTGGTCGCACGGCCTGCAGACCGTCGGGCACGCGGAGGCCGCGGTCGATGCGCTGCGCACCGTCCCCGGCCGCTACGTGCTGGCCTACGGCAACATCCAGCAGGCCCCGTGGGAGTGGTCGACGTCGGCGGACTTCCAGGCGTTCGCCCGGCGGATGCTCGACGCAGCCGACCACCGGCTCGGCTTCCAGATGGCCTTCGACGTCACGGGTGACCCGACGTTCCCCGAGAAGGCGGCCTACGAGGTGGCGCGCGAGCTGGGCGTGCCGGTCACCACGCACGCGGGCGTGTGGGGCGCCACCAACGACGACGGGGTCCGGCTCGCGCACGAGGCGGGGTTCATCGACGAGACCCACGTGTTCGTGCACGCCGCCTCGCTCTCGGCCGACTCGTACCACCGCATCGCGGCGTCCGGCGCCTCGGTGTCGGTCTCGACGGAGAGCGAGCAGAGCGCGGGGCAGGGCTACCCGCCGACGTGGGCGCTGCGGGCCCACAGCATCCCGGTCTCGCTGTCGATGGACACGAGCGTGTGGTGGAGCGGCGACCTGTTCTCCGCGATGCGCACCACGCTGGGCGCCGACCGTTCCCGCGAGCACTTCGAGGCCCACCAGAAGGGCGACACGATCACCCACTGCTCGCTGCGCGCCGAGCACGTTGTCGACTGGGCCACCCGGGGCGGCGCCGCCGCGCTCGGGCGATCCGGCGAGCTTGGCAGCCTGGAGCCGGGCAAGAAGGCCGATGTCGTGCTGCTCAAGAACGACGCGTCGCCCGTGTCGTTCCCGCTGCTCAACCCCTACGGCCACGTCGCGTTCCAGGCCCAGCGCGGCGACGTGCATACGGTGCTGGTGGACGGGCGGGTGGTGAAGTCCGAGCACCGGCTGGTCGACGTCGACCTCGCCGCGATCCGCCGTGAGGTGCAGGCCACGGTCGAGCACCTGCGCGGCACGCTCGGGGAAGAGGCCTGGGTCAAGGGCATGAACCCCGACGTCCCGGCGACCAAGGTGCTCGACAACCCCTACACCTACACCGACTACGCGAGCGGGGCCACGCACGGCGGCTGACGCCGGTCAGAGGTCGTCGAGCAGCGAGCTGAGGGAGCGCGGTCTGCCGAGGTGAAAGCCCTGGCCGTCGTCAACGCCGAGCGCGCGCAGGTGCGTCACGAGCGTGGCCCGGTCCACCTGCTCGGCCACCGTGCGCATGCCGAGCTGGTGGGCCACGCCGACGACCGCCGACACGAGCGCGCGGTCAACGGCGTGGTCGTCGGCCTGGCGGACAAACTCCCCGGCGATCTTGACCGTGGTGAACGGGAGGTACTTGAGGTAGGAGAACGAGCCGTAGCCCGCGCCGAAGTCGTCGAGCGCGAAGCCACAGCCTGCCTCGGTGAGCCGGGTCGCGAGCAGGCGTGCGGCGTCGAGGCTCTTGATCGCCGTGGTTTCGGTGATCTCCAACCCGAGTCGTTCCGGGGCCACCTCGGCCTCCTTGAGCAGCTCGAGGATCCACCGACCCAAATCGGGGTTCTCCAGCGAGCGAGCCGAGACGTTGACCTCGAGCCGCAGCCCCGCCGCCTGCGCGCGCGGGCTGGCCAGCGCCTGTACCGCGCGTTGCAGCACCCAGCGGTCGAGCTCGAGCACCAGGTCGGTGCGCTCGGCCGCGGGCAGGAAGTCGGCGGGCGAAAGGGGCGGCTCCTGCCGGTCGCGGAGCCGGATGAGCAGCTCGTGGCGGGCCGCCACCCCGGTGCGGAGGTCGACGATCGGCTGGGCGAACAGCCGCATCGTCTCCTCATCCAGCGCGGCGCCGACCCGCTGCAACAGCGACACCCGGTGCGCGGCGGCCCGGTAGTGCGCGTCACAGAACAGCCGCGCCCGGTTGCGACCCGCCCCCTTGGCGGCGTACAGCGCGAGGTCGGCGTGCGCCAACGCGGTGTCGGACGCCTGCCCCGCTGCGATGGGCGCAACCCCGATGCTGACCGTGACGTGCAGGGTCGAGTCGACCGCTGTCGCTACCGACACCGCCTCGCAGAGCCGCTCCGCCAACGCCATGGCCGCCGTGGCCGTGCCGCCCGGCACGATCACCGCGAACTCGTCACCGCCGAGCCGCCCGAGCAGCGCATCGGGCCCGATCTGCGCGCCGATGGCCGCGGCCACCCTGCGGATGATCAGATCGCCGATGACGTGGCCGCGCAGGTCGTTGATGTCCTTGAAGTTGTCGATGTCGATCATCAAGAGCGCGCCGCCGCTCCGATCGGCCGCGCAGTCGGCGATGCGGGAGCCGATCCGCCTCCGGTTCGCCACCCCGGTGAGGGGGTCGTGCTCGGCGAGGAAGGCCAGCTCGGCGCGGTCGTGGTAGTGCTCGGTGATGTTGCGGACCGTGCCCAGCACCCGGGTGGGACGGCCGGTCGCGTCGCAAAGCACCTCGCCGCGCCACTCGAACACCCGCTCGACGATGCGCGCCCTGTCCAGGTAGCCGCGCGCGACGACCGTGAACCGCTCCCGCTTCTCGATGGCCCGATCGAGCGCCGCGACGAGCTTCTCGCGGTCGTCGGCGTGCAGGCCCGCGACCAGCCCGTGGCGGTCGTGCGGCACGTCCGGGAGCCACTCGACCGCCGCGACGAGGGCCTCGGAGAACTCGACGGTGTCGTCGTCGAGGTTCCAGATCCAGGAGCCTTGTCTGCCGATCCACTCCACCCGGTTGAGCCGCCACTGCGCGGCTGTCGGGCCGGTGTCGTTGCCGTCGGCGTCGTAGCGGTCGGTCTCGTCGGTGATCTGGTAGAGCGTCCGCGCGGGCCCGAGCGGACGGGCGTCAACCAGCCACCAGCGGACCGCGCCCGACGGCGACGACCACCGGATGGGTACGCGCCGCGCGCCGGACCGCACGCCCGCGAGGACCTCCAGCGGCCCGCTCGGCCCGCTCCACGCGCCGCCCGCGGAAACCACCAGCTCGCGCGCTGACTCGTTGAACCACTCGACCGCCCCGTCCCTGACCACGACGAGACCGACGCCCGCCGCGCGGGCGGCCTCCTCCGCGATCACGCCATGGCTCCCTTCCGCGCCGTAGGCCCGAATGGTCGATGATCAGCGGCGATGATACTGACCCGGGCGGGTGGCAGGACGCCGTGGCTTTACCCCGAGCGGGGGAACTCTCATACGGGCACCTGACACCGTGAGAACACGCTCCGTGACGGGCAGGCGGACAGCCGGGGCTTACGGGCGGGCCAGGCGCGTGACGAGCACCGCAGACGGCACCGCGTAGGCGCCCCATGACCGGACAGAGGCCACGACCGCCCGGTCGGAGGTGACGACCGCGACCGGGCGCCCGTGCGGCTCGGCCGCCACGATCGAGCGGATGACGTCGTCGGCGAGCACGCCCGGCTCGCTGA
The DNA here is from genome assembly GCA_963736375.1 of uncultured Actinomycetota bacterium. Classification (GTDB taxonomy): domain Bacteria; phylum Actinomycetota; class Actinomycetes; order Mycobacteriales; family Pseudonocardiaceae; genus Pseudonocardia. The sequence goes on along the minus strand of CAVTOL010000024.1, from coordinate 154,243 downwards.
ACAGCACCCGCACCCCCCGCGCGCCCCGCGGGGGCGCGGCCATCACGCCCGCGCCGTCGAACACCACGGTGACCTCCACCCGGGTGCGGGCGGCGAGCGCGCCGAGCTGGGTGATCAACCGGTTGCGCTGGTCGGCCAGCGGCAGGTCGGGGTAGCCGGTCTTGCTGACGTTGTAGCCGTCGACGACGAGGTGCAGTGTCGGCACCGCCAGCAGGGCATCGAGCCCGGGAAGGGTGTCGACCTGGGTGCCCGACCGGGACGCCTGCGCGCCCACCACCAGGTCGGCGGGACGCGGACCGCCACCGCCGAGGGCGAGCTCGCGGCGGAGCCCCGCCACCGCACCCCCGAGCGTGTCGACCAGCAGTGAAAGCCGGGTCTCGTCGGCCTGGCGGGCCTCGCGGGCGGCTTGGCGGGCCGCGGCGACCTCCGTGGCCGCCCGGTCGGCGCGCCTGCGCTCGGCCTCGGCCCGGCCGCGCTCACGCTCGCATTCGGCCGCGGCTGCGGCGAGCCTGCCCTCGGTGTCGGCGTGCAGGGCCGCCATCTGCTCCTCGGCGGCCCTGCGCGCGTCCAGCGCGGTGCGCAGGGTGGCGCCCTGCTCGGACAGCCGCCTGCGCAGCTGGAGGAACTCGGCCTCGCGCAGCTGTCCCGCCTCCCGAACCTGCGCGCGGGCCTCGGTCAGCTCACCGCGCAACCGCTCCAGCTCGGCGGTGAGCTTGTCGACCTTGGACAGCAGCGTGTCGCGCTCGGCCTTGACCTCGCCGACCTCGACCCGGCGGGCGGTGGCCGCCACCGCGTCGACGGCGTTCGGGTCACCGGTGAGGACGGCGGCGGCCGCGGTCGTGAGCGGGTCGGCGACCGGGTCGTCGAGGGCATCGACGACGAGCTCACCGGGCCGGTGCTCGTCCCACCACGCCACGACGGCGGCCCGGAACGCCGCGGAGCCCGCGAGCTCGGCGAGCAGCGCAGGGCCGCCGAGCTTGGCCCGCTTGGCGGGCGTGAACCCGGCGATCCGCCGCAGCGCGTGCGGCACGTCGGCGGCGTCCATGCCGCCCACCGCTGTGGCCGCCGCATCGGCCAGCCGAGCCCGCAACGGATCGGGCAGCGCCGCCCAGTCCACGCATGCAGCGCCACCGGGAACGCCGGGGGCGTCTCCTCCCGGTTCGGCATGCGACGCGGACATTGCCACAGGGTAGGCGCCCATGGGCCGTTCGTGTTGCTCTCGGGGTTCGGGCGCTGGTCCGCCCGGCGCTGCGCGGTTCTTGTCGGGGTGCGCCGCTAGCTTGCCCGCTGTGTGTCCGACCTCGGTGTCCCCGACCTCGACGCAGCTGTCGTTCGACGAGCTCGGCACCCCGCTGCGCGAGGTCACGTTCGTGGTGCTCGACCTTGAGACCACCGGCGGGGCCGCGAGGAGCGACGCGATCACCGAGATCGGCGCGGTCAAGGTGCGCGGCGGCGAACGGCTCGGCGAGCTGGCCACGCTCGTCGATCCGGGCACCGGTGTGCCGCCGAGCATCGTCGCCCTCACCGGCATCACCACCGCGATGGTCACGGGCGCGCCCCCGCTCGCGGCGGTGCTGCCGTCGCTCCTTGAGTTCCTCGCAGGCGCTGTGTTGGTGGCGCACAACGCCCCGTTCGACGCCGGGTTCCTGCGCGCCGCGTGCGAGCGGCACGGGCAGGCGTGGCCGCGGCCGCCGGTGCTGTGCACGGCGCGGCTCGCGCGCGCCGTGCTGTCGGTCGACGAGGCGCCCAGCGTGCGGCTTGGCGCGCTGGCCCGGCTCTTTGACACCGCCACCACGCCCAACCACCGCGCGCTCGCCGATGCCAGGGCCACCGTCGAGGTGCTGCACCGGCTGCTGGAGCGGGTCGGCAACGTCGGCGTGCAGAGCCTCCCCGAGCTCCTGGCGCTGGCCAGCGACGCGGCGGCGCACCGGCCCACCACGGCGCAGCGGCGCAAACGCACGCTGGCCGAGGCGGTGCCGTCCGCGCCAGGGGTGTACCTGTTCCGCGGGGCGCGCAACGAGGTGCTCTACGTCGGCACCAGCGGCGACCTGCGGCGCCGCGTGCGCAGCTACTTCACCTCCGGTGAGCGGCGGCGCCGGGTGCGCGACATGGTGGCGCTCGCCGAGCGGGTCGACACGGTCGTGTGCGCGCACGCGCTGGAGGCGGGGGTGCGCGAGCTGCGGCTGATCGCCGCTCACCGGCCACGCTACAACCGCCGCTCTCGCGCTCCGCACCACACGTGGTGGGTCACGTCGACAGCAGAGGCGTTCCCGCGGCTGTCGGTGGTCGCCACGCCGAGGGACGGGGCGGCGGGCCCGTTCCGGTCGAGGCAGGCGGCGGCCGCGGCCGTCGAAACCGTCCTCGATGCGGTGCCGGTGCGTTCCTGCGCTCAACGCATCCCTGCGCAGGGGGCGCGGGCGAGCCCCTGCGCGCTGCACGAGCTTGGGCGCTGCGCCGCGCCGTGCGCAGGGCTGCAGACCCCTGCCGAATACGCGCCTGCGGTCGTCGCCGTCGCCGACCTCTTCGGCGGCCGCGACGACACGGCCCTGCGGCGGCTCCGCGCAGGCATCGACGCCCACGCCGCCCGCGAACGGTTCGAGACCGCGGCCCGCCATCGCGACCGGCTCGCCGGGCTGGTGCTGGCGTTGGGCCGCGGCCAGCGGCTGGCCGCGCTCGCCGCCGTCGACGAGCTGGTCGGAGCGCGCCCCGACGGGCGCGGCGGCTGGGAGATCGCGGTCGTGCGCCACGGACGGCTCGCCGCGGCCGGGGTCGCCGCGCGCGGGGTGCCGCCGATGCCGGTGGTCGATGCGCTCCGCGCGGGCGCGCAGGTCGTGCTGCCCACGGCGGGTCCACTGCGCGGCGCGCCCGCCGAGGAGGCCTGGCTCCTCTACCGCTGGCTCACCACCGGCGGCACCCGGCTCGTGTGCGCCGACCCGCCGTGGGCCGAGCCCGCCCGCAGCGCGGCGGGCTGGGCGGAATGGGCGCAGCGAGCGCGGCCGATCGGCACGGACGGGGACGCCAGGGATGGCCCGCGGCGCGTCCGGTCGCGCATGGCCTAGGGTGGCCGCTGTGATCACCGCGATCGTCCTGGTGCACTGCGCCACCGACCGCATCCCCGAGACCGCGCAGGCCATCGCCGACCTCGACGGCGTGTCGGAGGTCTACTCCTGCGCAGGCGACGTCGATCTCGTCGCGATCGTGCGGGTCGGCGCCCACGAGGAGCTCGCCGACGTCATCGCCGGGCACCTCTCGAAGGTCGCCGGGGTGCAGCACACCGACACCCACATCGCATTCCGCTCCTACGCGAAGGTCGACACCGACGCCACGTTCTCCGTCGGCCTCACCTGACGCCCCACGGGCCCGGCCGCCCCACGATCACTAGTTTGGTGCAAAGGCGGCCGAATCTGGCCCGCGTTCGCACCGAACCGGCGATCAAGGCCCGCTAGCGGGCGGCGAGCGCGTTCGACAGCGCGACCCAGCGGTCCAAGACCTCCCGCGCGGCGCCCGTGTCGATCGCGGCGGCGGCCCGCTTGAGCGCCGCGGGGAACGCGTCGGCGAGGGCGCCGGGGCCGATCCCGACCCCGATCCCATCCGCCGCCACCAGCGCGCCCGCCGCGTTGAGCAGCACCGCGTCACGCACCGGCCCCAACTCCCCCGCCAGCACGGCGCGGAACGCCGCGGCGTTGACGTCGCGGGAACCGCCGCGCAGGTCGGCCCGCGTCGCCACGGGCAGGCCCAAGGCGGCGGGGTCGAGCGTCTCGACGCGCACCTCGCCGCCCCCGACCGCCCACACCGTGCTCGTGCCGGTCGTCGTCAGTTCGTCGAGGCCGTCATCGCCGCGCACCACGAGCACGGACGCGCCGCGGCTCGCGAACACCTCCGCGAGCACCGGCGCGAGCCGGGCGTCGGCGCAACCGACGAGGCCCGCGTTCGGCTGGGCGGGGTTGGTGAGCGGACCGAGGACGTTCATCGCCGTCGGGATGCCCAGCTCGCGGCGGGGCACCGACGTGTGGCGCATGGAGGGGTGGTACACCGCCGCGAAGCAGAAGCCGATGCCGACCTGCGCCACGCAGGCCGCGACCGCCTCGGGCGGCAGGTCGATCGCCACCCCGAGCTCCTCGAGGACGTCGGCGGCGCCGCAGGCCGAGGTCGCGGCCCGGTTGCCGTGCTTGACCACCGGCACACCGGCCGCCGCGGCCACGACGGCCGACATCGACGAGATGTTGACGGTGTGCGCGTGGTCGCCACCGGTGCCGACGACGTCGACGGCCCGTCCTTCGACCGCGACCCGGCGGGTGTGGCGCAACATCGCCTCCGCGAGCCCGGTGATCTCGGCGGCGGTCTCGCCCTTGCTGCGCAGCGCCACCAGGAACCCGGCGAGCTGGACGGGTGTCGCGTCGCCCGCGAGCACCTGGTCCATCACCCACGCCGTGTCGACGGCGTCGAGATCGGTGCCCGCGATCAGCCGGGCGAGCAGGGCGGGCCAGGTCTGGGTCGCCGCCGGGGTGTCGGTGCTCATCCGGCCCTCAGCCCCGCGCGGGCAGCCCGCCGCGGGCGCGCCGCAGCACGTCGGCGACCGTCTCGGCGGCGGCGAGCGGGTCGAGCGGCTGGACGAGCACCGCGTCGGCCTGCGACCACGTGGCAAGCCAGCGGTCGTCCCGGCGGCGCACCGCGACGATGATCGGCGGACAGTCCGTGATCTCGTTCTTGAGCTGCCGGGACAGGCCGATGCCGCCGGTTGGCTGGGCCTCGCCGTCGAGGATCGCGAGGTCGACGTCGCCCGCGTCGACGGCAGCCAGCACCTCGGCGACGCCGCCCGCCTCGATGAAGCGCACCCTGGGCAGGTCCGGCGCGGGACGGCGCCCGACGGCCATCGTGATCGCCTCCCGGACCTCCGGTCGGTGACTGAAGACGAGCACGGTGGTCGGCGCGCTGACCTCTGGGCTGCTCACGGACGGCACTGTAGTGGTCGGTGCGCGGGAACCAGCCGCGGTCCCCGTGCGTTCTCGATGCGGAATCTTTGTGTCCCCGACAGGCCGTAGAAGAACGCCTCGGGTCATAATGCCCCCGTGACGACAGCCGCTCCCACCATCAGCGCGCGGATCCATTCGCTGAACCGTCCCAACCTGGTCAGCATCGGCACGATCGTCTGGCTGTCCAGCGAGCTGATGTTCTTCGCGGGCCTGTTCGGGGTCTACTTCACCGTCCGTGCGCAGAACCCACCGGGCAACACGTGGCCGCCCGCGCCGACGCACCTGGACGTCCCCTACGCGCTCGTGGTCACGATCGTGCTGGTGGCGTCGTCGTTCACCTGCCAGTTCGGCGTCTTCGCGGCCGAGCGCGGCGACGTGTTCGGCCTGCGCCGCTGGTACCTGCTCACCCTCGCGATGGGCACCTTCTTCGTGCTCGGCCAGGCGAACGAGTACCACACGCTCGTCACGGAGCACGACACCACGATCGCCTCCAGCGCCTACGGCACCGTCTTCTACCTGGCGACGGGTTTCCACGCCCTCCATGTCACAGGAGGGCTGCTGGCGTTCATCTTCCTTCTCATCCGCACCAAGCTCAGCAAGTTCACGCCAGCGCAGGCCACCGCCGCGATCGTCGTGTCGTACTACTGGCACTTCGTCGACGTGGTGTGGGTCGGGCTGTTCACCGTCATCTACTTCATCCGCTAGCGACCCGAGGGCGAGACGTGACCACCTCTACCCCCGCCACCCCCCGAGGGCCGCGCACGCGGTTCCGCCGTCGGATCTCCGGCGCGCTGGCGCTCGGCTTCGGCCTGCTGTCCTGCGCCGTGCTGTACGCGGGCCTCATGCCCACCGAGCAGTTCGCGGTCGCACAGGGCGACGAGGCGCTGGTCGCCAAGGGCCAGGAGCTCTACAACACCGCGTGCGTCACCTGTCACGGCGCCAACCTGCAGGGCGTGCAGGACCACGGGCCGAGCCTGATCGGGGTGGGCCAGGCGGCGGTCTACTTCCAGGTGTCGTCGGGCCGCATGCCGCTGGCCCGCCAGGAGGCGCAGGCCATCCGCAAGCCGCCACTGCCGACGTTCGACCCCGCCACCGAGCAAGGCGCGGCGAACCTGGAAGCCCTCGGCGCGTTCATCCAGGCCAACGGCGGCGGCCCGACGGTCCCCGCGGCCACCGGCGAGGCCCTGCGGGGCGACGACCCGGCCCGCGGTGGTGAGCTGTTCCGCCTCAACTGCGCGTCGTGCCACAACTTCACCGGGCGCGGCGGCTCGCTCTCGTCTGGCAAGTTCGCCCCGCCGCTTGACCAGGCGTCGGAGAGCCAGATGTACGCGGCGATGCTCACCGGCCCGCAGAACATGCCGAAGTTCACCGACCGGCAGCTCGCGCCGGAGGAGAAGAAGGACATCATCGCCTACATCAAGTCGGTCGAGGGCAACAACAACAGCCCCGGCGGCAACCCCCTCGGCGGCATCGGACCGGTGTCCGAGGGCGTCATCGCCTTCACCGTCGGGCTCGCCGGACTGATCGGATTCGCACTGTGGCTGGGGGCCAAGTCGTGACCACCTCGCACCGCGACGAGCCGACGCCCGCCGAGCTGGAGGACATGTCCCAGCCGGAACTGGCGCGGCTCGCCGCCGAACTCGACGACGTCGAGATCGTCCACAACGCGCCGAAGTGGCCGGTGCCCGGCACGCGCGCCGAGCGCCGCGCCGAGCGCGCGGTTGCGCTGTGGTTCATCATCTCGGCCCTGTCGGGCCTGGCGTTCCTCGGCTTCTTCCTGTTCTGGCCGTTCGAATACGTGGCGCCCGGCCAGCCCGGCTACTGGTCCTACGCGCTCTACACACCGCTGGTCGGCGGCACCTTCGGGCTCTCCGTGCTCGCGCTCGGCATCGCGGTGATCGCGTACGTGAAGAAGTTCTTCCCGGACGAGGTCTCCGTGCAGCAGCGCCACGACGGCGGTTCGCCGGAGCTGGCGCGCAGGACCGTGGTCGCGCAGGTCGTCCAGGCGGGCAAGGACACCGGCATCGCCCGCCGCTCGTTGATCATCCGGTCGGCGGGCGCTGCGGCCGGGCTGTTCGGCCTCGGCCTGGCCATCGCGGCCATCGCGCCGCTCGTGCGCAACCCGTGGAAGGGTGGCGACAAGGCAGCGCTGTGGACCACCGGCTGGGCGCCCAACTACCCGGGCGAGGTCGTCTACATCCGCGCTAGCACGGGCGACCCGCATGAGGTCAGGTTGGTCCGCCCCGAGGACCAGGGCGCGGGGTCGATGCAGACGGTGTTCCCGTTCCGCGAGTCCGAGCGGAACAACCCCGAAGCGCTGTCCGCGGCGCTGAAGCGCTCCGACAACCCGGTGATGCTCATTCGGCTGCGCCCGGGCACGCCGGTGATCCAGGCGCCGGGCCAGGAGAACTTCCACTACGGCGACTTCTACGCCTACTCGAAGATCTGCACCCACCTGGGCTGCCCGACGTCGCTCTACGAGGCCCAGGACCAGCGGATCCTGTGCCCCTGCCACCAGTCGCAGTTCATCGCGACGGAGTACGCCAGGCCGGTGTTCGGTCCCGCGGCTCGCCCTCTGCCCCAACTTCCCATTACCGTGAACGAAGAGGGTTATCTCATCGCCACCGGAGACTTCTCCGGCCCGATCGGACCGGCCTTCTGGGAGCTTGGGAGCAACGCATGAGTTCGATCACCACCCCGACGAACGCGGGCGCCGGTGTCGCCGCGAAGGTTGGCGAAGCGCTGGACGAGCTCGATCAGCGCTACCACCCGGCGGCCGGGCTACGGAAGCAGTTCAACAAGGTCTTCCCCACGCACTGGTCGTTCATGCTCGGCGAGGTTGCCCTCTACAGCTTCATCGTCCTGTTGCTCTCCGGCATTTACCTCGGGCTGTTCTTCGACCCTTCGATGGTCGACGTCACCTACGACGGGCCCTTCACCAACCTGCGCGGCGTCGAGATGAGCCAGGCGTACGCGAGCGCGCTGCACATCTCGTTCGACGTGCGCGGCGGCCTTTTCGTCCGCCAGATCCACCACTGGGCGGCGCTGCTGTTCGTCGCGGCGATGGTGGCGCACATGTTCCGCGTGTTCTTCACCGGCGGGTTCCGCAAGCCGCGCGAGGCCAACTGGATCATCGGCCTGCTGCTGATCCTCATCGGCACGTTCGAGGGCTTCAGCGGCTATTCGCTGCCCGACGACCTGCTGTCCGGCACCGGCCTGCGCATCGCGTCCGGCATCACCCTGTCGGTGCCGGTGATCGGCACCTGGACCCAGTGGGCGCTGTTCGGCAGCGAGTTCCCCGGCAACGAGATCCTCCCGCGGCTCTACATCATCCACGTGCTGATCCTGCCGGGCCTCCTGCTCGCGCTGATCGGACTGCACGTCGGGCTGGTGTGGTACCAGAAGCACACCCAGTTCCCCGGCCCGGGCCGCACCGAACACAACGTCGTCGGCGTGCGGATCCTGCCTGCCTTCGCGGCCAAGGGCGGCGCGTTCTTCGCCGTCACGGTCGGGATGCTGGGCCTGCTTGGCGGGCTGTTCCAGATCAACCCGATCTGGAACTTCGGCCCCTACGACGCGGCCTACGTGTCCTCGGGGTCGCAGCCGGACTTCTACATGGGCTGGTCCGACGGCATGGCCCGGCTCTTCCCCGCCTGGGAGATCGTGCTCGGGAACTACCGGATCCCGGCCACGTTCTGGGGCACCGCGTTCTTCCTGCCGCTGATCTTCGTGGTGGCGGGCGTCTACCCCTCCATCGAGCGGAAGATGACCAAGGACAACGCGCTGCACAACCTCCTGCAGCGCCCGCGCGACGCGCCGGTGCGCACATCGCTCGGCGTCATGGCGATCGCGTTCTACGTAGTTCTGCTGGTGAGCTCGGCCAACGACTGGTTCGCGTACTACTTTTACGTCTCGCTCAACGCGACCACGTGGATGGGCCGGATCGGGCTGCTGATACTGCCGCCGATCGCCTACTACGTGACCTATCGGGTCTGCATCGGGCTGCAGCGCTCCGACCGGGCGACGCTCGAGCACGGCATCGAGACCGGCATCATCAAGCGCCTCCCGCACGGCGAGTTCATCGAGGTGCACCAGCCGCTGGCAGGCGTCGACGAGCACGGCCACGCGATCCCGCTGGAGTACCAGGGCGCGTCGGTGCCGCGGAAGATGAACCAGCTCGGCATGGGCGGGGCACCGGTGCCCGGCTCGCTGCTGACCCCCGACCCACCGGAGGAGACGGCGGCGCTCGCCAGGGCGCGCGCCGAGCTCGCGGCGGCCGAGGGCAACCACAACGGCGAGGCCAGGGACGCCCTGGAAAACCGTCCCAAGGAGATCGCCGACTGATCGATCGTCCCCCACACCGGCCCTCCGGTCGCCTATCGTGCGACCGGAGGGCCGGTTGGCGTATGAGGAGGTTTCGTGCGGGTCGACACGATGGTGCAGGGAACCTCGATCGCCGAGCTGGCCGACGAGGCCCGCGAGCGGGAGAAGGCGGGCTACGACGGCCTCTGGACCTTCGAGACCGCGCACGACCCCTTCGTACAGCTGATGCCGGTGGCCGAGCACAGCGAGCGGCTCGCCATCGGCACGTCGATCGCCGTGGCGTTCGCCCGCTCCCCGATGACGATGGCCTACACCGCCAACGACCTGCAGACCCACTCCCGAGGCAGGCTGCTGCTCGGGCTGGGCAGCCAGGTCAAGCCGCACATCGAGCGCCGGTTCGCCATGCCGTGGAGCAACCCCGCGCCCAGGATGCGCGAGTACATCTCGGCGCTGCGCGCGATCTGGTCGGCCTGGAACACCGGGGAGCGGCTGGACTTCCGCGGCGACTTCTACTCCCACACCTTGATGACGCCGTTCTTCTCCCCCGGTCCGAACCCGTGGGGCCCGCCGAAGGTCTACCTCGCCGCTGTCGGCGAGCACATGACGCGGGTGGCGGGCGAGGTGTGCGACGGGGTCATCCCGCACCCCCTGACGACCGAGCGCTACCTGCGGGAGCGCACGATCCCGCTGCTGGAGGAGGGCCTCGGTACGAGCGGGCGCACCCTCGCCGACTTCTCGATCAGCCTCCAAGGCCTCGTCGTCACCGGACGCACCGAGGAGGAGATGGCGACCGCCGATGTCGGCGTGCGTCGCCAGATCGCGTTCTACGGCAGCACCCCCGCGTACCGGTCGGTGCTAGAGATGCACGGCTGGGGCGATCTCGGCGTGGAGCTCAACCGGCTCTCCCGCGGCACCGACCCCGACCGCTGGGTGCGCATGGGCGAGCTGATCGACGACCAAGTGCTCGCCGCGTTCGCGGTGGTGGCCGAGCCGGACGCGCTCGGGCCTGCGCTCACGCAGCGTTACGCCGACATCGTGGACCGCTTCACGTTCTACACGCCCTACGAGCTCGACGAGGCGATGTTGGCCCCGACCATCGAGGTTCTGAGGTCTGCCTGACCGAGTGACCGGGTGCCGGCTCGCTTGCCCGCCGAGCCGGGAGTACGCTCTGCGTCATGCGCATCCTCCTCGCTCTCGACGCGGCCGTACGGCTGCGCGTCGGCTGAGCCAGGCGCCCGACGCGCGTTCGCTCCCCTCGCCGAGGCCTGGATCGGGTTCCTCATCGCCGTGGACGTCCCGGAGTTTCCCATGACTGTGCTCGACCATTCCCCCCGCACCGGCTACGCCTACCGGATGCAGCGCCGCCACGAGATCGTCACCGTCGGCGGGATGGACGCGGTGCTCCGCGTCGGTGACGCGCTGCGCCACTTCGGCTTCCCCATTCGCGAGTTCGCCGTCGACGTCCGTGACGGCGTGCCCTACAGCTGCGTGACATGCACCGTCTCGCTCACCGCCGAGGAGAACGACGCGTTCCCCACGATGGTCAACGACCTGGCGGATGTCGTGTCTGTTGAGCCCCGCTAACGTGCGCTCATGATCGATGGTCAGTTCGGGCCCTATCGCCTGGACGGCCTCATCGGTCGGGGCGGCATGGGCGAGGTGCACCGCGCCTTCGACACCGTCCACCAGCGCGTCGTCGCGATCAAGCTCCTGCTGGAGTCGCTCTCGGCCGACCCTGAGTACCGGGCGCGCTTCGAACGGGAGGCGCGGATCGCGGCGAGCCTGCGCGAACAGCACATCATCCCGATCCACCGCTTCGGTGAGATCGACGGCAGGCTCTTCCTCGACATGCGCCTCGTCGACGGCGAAGACCTCGGCAAGGTCCTCGCTCGCGAGGGCGCGCTCGAGCCGCGGCGGGCGGTGGGCATCGTGTCGCAGCTCGCCGCCGCGCTCGACGCCGCCCATCAGGCGAACCTCATCCACCGCGACATCAAGCCCGCCAACGTGCTCCTCGCCGACCACGCGCCCGGCGTGGCCGACTCGGTGTACCTCGTCGATTTCGGCATCGCGCGCGACAGCACGGCGAGCACCAGCCTCACCGTCACCGGCGCGGCCGTTGGCACGCCTGACTACATGGCGCCCGAACGCTTCACCGCGGGCCGACCACGGCCGCACCCAGCACCTCGACCCCGAGCACCGCCATCTCGGCTACGGATCTCGAGGTCGGCGAGTGCCTGAACGGGCTGCAGGAAAGCACCGACGTCTCGTCGGTGCCGAGCGTGCCCTGCGCGCAGCCGCACCAGGGCGAGGTGTTCGCCGTCTTCGACCTGCCCCCTGGCGACTACCCGGGCAAGGCAGCCGTCGAAGACCAGGTTGAGAAGGGATGCGACGCCCGGCTGGCGGCCTACAGCCCCAGCACGCCCGGCGACCATTCGATCGACCAGTTCTTCATCTACCCACAGGAGCAGAACTGGACGAACGGTGACCGTGAGGTGGTCTGCATCGCGAAGGCCGTCTCCGGCACGACGTCGGGAACCCTCAGGGGGAAGTGAGGCGCGACCCGCCTCCATCACGCCAGGTCACGAAACGGACGCGGCGGGGTCAATTGCAGGATCCGCCCGGTTCGGGCACGAACGGGCGCTCTATCGTGCGCTTATGACCGTCCCGCCCCCATCCGGACCCGGCCCGCACGGCGGGTGGAACCAGCCGCCCGCCGGTGGAGCGTGGCCGCCGCCCGCCGGGGTGGGCGGTTACCCGGAGCCCGCGTACGGCCAGGGCCAAGGCGGCTATCCGGGGAACGGCTACGGCCAAGCGCCGACGAGCTACCCTCCGCCGGGCGGCTACCCCGGGCCGGGTTATCCGGCACCGCAGAAACCGGGCACCAACGGCTTCGCCATCGCCGCCCTGATCTTCGGCATCATCGGCGGCGTCCTGCTGGGGTTCATCTTCGGCTTCATTGCGCTCAGCCAGACCAAGCGCACCGGTCAGAACGGGCGAGGCCTCGCGCTCGCCGGGATCATCCTGTCCGCGATGTGGACGATCGGCATCATCTTGGCGATCATCCTTGCCATCACGACCGCGCCCAAGCGCGACAACGGCGGCGCGGTCACCCAGGGCGGCGACATCTCCGCCACGGCGCTGCGGGTGGGCGACTGCATCAACAACCTTCGGGACAGCAACAACGTTCAGTCGCTGCCCGGTGTGCCCTGCTCGCAGCCGCACGAGGGTGAGGTGTTCGCGGTGTTCGATCTTCCCGCGGGCGACTACCCGGGCGGCGCGGCGGTCGAAGACCAGGTCGCCAAGGAGTGCAACGACCGGATCGCCGCGTACAGCCCAGGCGCGGCACAGGACCCCGACGTGGGCCTGTTCAGCGTCTATCCGCTGGAGAAGAACTGGAACAGCGGCGACCGCCAAGTGGTGTGCATCGCCACTGCCAAGTCGGGCGCCACGACGGGTTCGATCAAGGGCCGGTGACGCGTCGTAGGGCACCCTCCCACTTCGCACCTCTTGCCATCACTTCGCACCCAGCCGACGGGGTGCGAAGTGACCGAAAGGGTGCGAAGTCGGCTCGATGCGCCGCGGCACGCTGCCTCATGTTGGGCCGGTCGACACCGCGTCGAGGGCGTGGCGGAGCATCTCGGCCGTCGTCGCGACCTTGACGCGGTCGGCATCGCGCAGACCGCCGCGGCGCATTTCCTCGGCGTCCAGCCGCAGCCAGGCCGTCCAGTCGACGGCCCGCACCCCGTACGCGGCCAGCGCCGCCCGCAGCGCCTCCGGCTCAGGGTGGGCGGGCGTGGGCAGCGTGGGCAGGTCGGCGAGCACCGCCTTGGCCGTCTCGATGCCGTCGCCCTTGTTGGTGCCGATCACCCCGGTGGGGCCGCGCTTGATCCAGCCGGTGACGTAGGCACCGGGCACCGGCACCCCGTCGCGCATGACGCGCCCGCCCTCGTTGGGCACCGTGCCCGTTGTCGCGTCGAACGGCAGGCCGGGGATCGGCTGCGCGTCGTAACCGATCGCCCGCACGACCAGCCCGACGTTGAGCGTGGTGGTCTCCCCCGTGCCGCGCACGCGGTCGCCCTCGATCACGTTGCGCTCGATCTCAATACCGGTGACGCAGCCGTCGGCGCCGAGGATCCGCACGGGGGTGCGCAGGAAGTGCAGGTGGATGCGGCGCGGTTTGCCGGTCGTGCCCGACCCGGCCCACTTGCCGAGCGAGGCCAGGCACTGCCGCATCCGCCGCTCTTCCGGCTCGGGGACACCTGCGGCGAGCAGCTCGTCGTCGTGCACGATCACGTCGGCGTTCGCGAGGTCGCCGATCTGGTTCAACTCGGCAGGGGTGAACTTCACGTGCTGAGGGCCGCGGCGCACGATGATATGGATGTCACGGACCGCGCTCGCACGCAACGCGTCGAGCACCGGGTCGGGCACATCGGTGGCGGCCATCTCGTCGGCGGTGCGGGCCAGCACCCGTGCCACGTCGAGCGCGACGTTGCCCGCCCCGACCACGGCGACGCCGGGGTGCGAAAGCGGAGGGTCAAGGTCGACGAAGTCGGGGTGCCCGGAGTACCAGCTGACGAACGCCCCGGACCCGACCGAGCCCACGAGCTCCTCACCGGGGATGCCCAGCGCGCGGTCGATCGAGCTGCCGGTGGCGTGGATCACCGCGTGCACGTGCTCGCGCAGCACGTCGAGCGGGAGCCCGCCCTCACCGACGTGCACGCCGCCGAGGAACTCCAGCTCGGCCGGATCGAACGGCCGCTGCAGCACCCGGATGACGGACTTCATCTTGACGTGGTCGGGCGCCACGCCGTAGCGGACGAGGCCGTAGGGGGCGGGGAGGCGGTCGAGCACCTCAACGCTCACGGGCTCGTCGGACGTGAGGAGTGCCGCCGCCGCGTAGAGCCCGGATGGCCCGGCTCCGACCACTGCGACCCGGTACATCAGACGCCCTCCCCGGACAACGGCGACAGCGGCGGGAACCGCGGCGGTCGCTTCTCCAGCCACGACGCGATGCCCTCGCGCATGTCGGCGGAGCCGATGCGCTTGTCGGTCTCGACGTAGGCGCGGGCCAGCGCGTCGCCGAAGGTGCCGATCGTGCCATCTGTGCCGTCGAGCACCTGCGCGGCGATCACCGCGACGGCCGAGGGTGCGCAGTTCCCTGCGATGTCACGGGCGTACTCGCGGGCCGCGCTGAGCACCTCGTCCCGGGGCACGACGCGGCTCACCAGGCCGAGCGCCTTCGCCTCGGCCGCATCGAAGGTGCGGGCCGACAGCAGCAGGTCGAGCGCGTTCTCCAGGCCGACCAGCCGGGGCAGGGTCCAGGCGATGCCGTACTCGGCGATGAGGCCGCGCCGGGCGAACGCGGTGGAGAAGCGCGCGGTGTCAGCGGCGAAGCGGACGTGGCAGAAGAGCGCCTGCACCAGCCCGACGCCCGCGCACGCCCCGTTGATCGCGGCGACGAGCGGCTTCGGGAACGCCCGCGGCACGTCCACCGGCCGGTGCGGGAGGCTGGCGCCTTCCGCCGCGAGGTCGCCGAGGCGGTCCATGTCGGCGCCGGGGCAGAACGTGGTGCCCGCGCCGGTGACCACCACGGCCCGCACCGCCGGGTCGGCGGCGGCGCCGGTGAGCGCGCCGTAGTAGGCATCCTCCAGATCCGCCGACCAGCCGTTGCGGCGCTCGGGCCGGTTGAACGTGAGCGTGCGGACGCCGTCCGCGTCGGTCTCGGCCAGTACCGCCTGTGTCGTCTCAACCTCGGCTGTCATGTGAACCTCGGCTCCCGCTTCTCCAGGCCTGCCGCGGCGGCCTCGCGCTGATTGGGGCTGCCCATGATCGCCGCCATGGCCGCGCGCTCGGCGGCCAGGCCGTCCTCGATCGGGCCGTGCGCCTGCCGCAGGAGCCCCTTCGACGCGCGGACGGCGTCCGGGTTGACCGCGGCGATCCGCGCGGCGAGCGCCCGCGCGGCGGCGAGCGGGTCGTCGACGAGCCGGGTGACCAGGCCGATGCGGTCCGCCTCCGCCGCCTCGACCGTGCGCCCGGTGTACGTGAGCTCGGCCGCGACGTCCGGGCCAACGAGCCGGGGCAGGAGCTGGGTGCCCGCCATGTCCGGTGTGAGGCCCCAGTTGATCTCGTAGACGCTGAACGTCACGTCCGGCGCGGCGAGGCGGATGTCGGCACCGAGCGCCAGCTGCAGCCCGCCGCCCAAGGCGTGCCCGCGCACCGCCGCGATTACGGGGACGGGCAGGTCGTACCAGGCCAGCACGGCGCGTTGGCCGAGCGAGCGCCCGTCCGCGCCGGTGGCGGTCGGGTCGTCCGCAGGGCGCCAGCGCGCCCCCGCCGCCATCGCGGAGAACGCCGTGAGATCCAGGCCCGCGCAGAACGACCGCCCCGCGCCGGACAGCACCACGGCCCGCACGGCGGGCGTGTCGGTGAGCGCGGCCGCGGTCTCGGCGAGCGCGGTGAACAAGGCCATGTCCAGGGCATTGAGCTTCTCGGGCCGGTTCAGCCGTACGTCCGCGACGCCGTCGGCGATCGTGCACACCACGCGGTCGGCCACCCATCGACCCTACCGCCGGACCGCCGACCGCCGCTGTGGCGTTCCCGGGCTCCTCCACCGAGTCACGAGGGGTTGGGCAGGCCCAGGTGGTCGCGCAAGGTCGAGCCGGTGTACTCCGTGCGATAGCAGCTGCGGTCCTGCAGTTCGGGGATCACCTTGTCCACGAACTCGTCCAGGCCACCCGGCACGAGGTGGGGCACGAGGATGAACCCGTCGGAGGCGTCCTGCTGCACGTAGTCGTCCATCTGGGCGGCGACCTGCTTCGGGGTGCCGACGAACGACTGCCGCGCCGTCGTCTCGATGATCAGCTCACGGATCGTCAGCCCGCCTTTGGCCGCGGCCAGCTCGCGCCACGCCTTCGCGACGGCGAGGGGGTCCTTCTCGTGCCGCACGCGGCCGCGGGTGATCGTCGCCCCGGGGTCGGGCTCGATGTCGGGCAGCGGGCCGTCCGGGTCGTACGCCGAGAGGTCGCGGCCCCACACCTGCTCCAGGAACGCGATCGCGGTCTGCGGGCTCACCTGCGCCTGCCGAACCCGTTCGCCGTGTTCCCTTGCCTCGGCCTCCGTGTCGCCGAGCGCGAACGTGGTGGCTGGCAGGATCGTGATCTCCTCGGGCCGCCGCCCGTAGCGCGGCATCCGGGCCTTGAGGTCCTGGTAGAACGCCTGCCCCGCCTCGACGGTGCCGTGCCGGGAGAAGATCGCGTCGGCGGTGCGGGCGCCGAACTCACGGCCCTCGTCCGAGTCGCCGGACTGGATGAGCACCGGGTGGCCCTGCGGCGTCGGCGGCAACGTGAAGCGGCCTTCGAACGCGAACTGCTCGCTCTCGACCTTGACCGGCTCGCGGCCGGAAAGCCACAGCGCCTTGGCCGCGTCGAGGATCTGCTGCGCGCGGTCGTACCGCTCCTCGGGCTTCAGGAACCCGCCGCGGCGGAAGTTCTCGCCGGTGAACGCGTCGGAGCTGGTGACGAGGTTCCACGCGGCCCGGCCGCCGGAGAGGTGGTCGAGCGAGGCGAACTGACGGGCGAGCTCGTAGGGCTCGTTGAAGGTGGTGTTGATCGTGCCGCCGAGCCCGAGGTGGGTCGTCACCGCGGCGATGGCGTTCAGCACGGTGAGGGTGTCGGGCCTGCCGACGACGTCCAGGTCATGGATCGTGCCCCGGTGCTCGCGCAGCCGCAGGCCCTCGGCGAGGAAGAGGAAGTCGAACAGGCCGCGCTCGGCGGTGCGGGCGAAGTGGACGAACGAGGCGAAGTCGGTCTGGCTCCCCGACTCCGGGTCGCTCCACACGGTGGTGTTGTTGACGCCGGGGAAGTGCGCGGCGAGGTGGATCTGCTTCTTGGTCACGAAAGGGCTCCGGTGAAGGGGTTGGCCGGACGGCTCAGGCCGAAGCGCTCCCGCAGGGTGGCACCCGCCGCGACCGGTCTGCGCAGGCCGCGCTCGGCGAGCCGGGCGGCGAGGTGGGGCACGGGCGCGCCGAGCAGCGTGACGCCGTCGGCCGCGCCCCCACCGACGGCTTCGGCGACGAAGGCGGCGATCGCGTCCAGGTCGGGCGTCTTCTCGAGCGGGACGTCGAGCAGCACGGCGACCGTCTCGGGATCGCGACCCGCGCCTGCGACGACCGTGCGGACCTGCTCCCGTGCGGTGTGCGCGGCGGCGAGATCGGGCGCGGCGACACGCACGACGTCGGCCCATGCCGCGACGACCGGGAGCGCCTCGGCTTCGTCGCGGACGACGATGAGGGGGTGGGCCTGCGGGCTGCGCGGGGTGATCGAAGGGCCCCGCACGGAGAAGAACTCGCCGACGAAGTCGATGTAGTGCAGCCGATCGCGGTCGACGTAACGGCCGGTGGCGACGTCGCGGATGACGGCGTCGTCCTCCCAGGAGTCCCACAGCCGGGCGACCACCTCGACGGCCTCGGCCGCCTCGCGCCACAGCAGGGCGGGCGGCGCCGCGGGCTTGCGCCCGAACTGCCGCGCCTCCTCCTCGGTGCGCGAGACGTCGACCTGCCAGCCCGCCCTGCCCAGCGAGACGATGTCGAGGGTGGCGATCGCCTTCGAGATGTGGAACGGCTCGGTGTGGGTGACGGTGACGGTCGGCACCAGCCCGATTCCGGGCACCACCGGCGCGACGCGGGCGGCCACGGCCACGGCGTCGAGCGTGGGCGGATCGGCCGGATCGGGAGCGACGAACGAGTCGGCCCAGATGACGAGGTCGGCGCCGGACCGGGCGACGGCGTCGGCCGCCGCGACGTGGTGCGCCGCAGTGGGCTCCCCGCCCGTCCCGAGCTCCACCGCGAGATACGCGTGACTGGCCATGACCTCCCCAACCGCGCGGCCGTCCCCGACCATTCCCGGGCTCATCCGACGCTACCCGCGGGTGGGCGCGAGGGTCGCCGGGTCGACGGGGACGTCCGCAGGCGGCGCCGCGCCCGTCAGCACCGCCGCGGCGAGCACGGCCAGTGCGGGCGCGGTCTCGATGCCCGAGCCACCCTGACCGGCCACGAACGCGAACCCGGGATGGTCGGGCCACGCCCCCACGACCGGGCGCCGGTCGGGCACAAACGAGCGGAGGCCCGCCCAGCTCGTGCGGATGGAGCGCAGACCCAGTCCGGTGGCCTCCTCGACCCGCTCCAGGGCACGGGCGACGTCCAGCTCGTCGGGACGGGCGTCGCCGGGCTCGGTGGGGGTCTCGTCCGCGAGCGACATGAGCAGGTCGTCGCCTTCGATCTTGTAGTAGAAGCGCTCGGTGGCCTCGCAGACCATGGCGCCACGCAGCCGGGTGCGGTCGGGCACCCTGGCGATCGCGATCGTTCGACGGTAGGGCTGTAGGCCGATGCGGGGCACGCCCGCGCGGTCGGCGACCACGTCGGCCCACGCCCCGGCCGCGTCGACGACGAGGCTCGTGGCGATGTCCTCGACCCGCCACCCCGTGCCGTTGCGAGTGATCGACCGCGCCGGGGTTCCGGTCCGCACGACACCGCCGCGCGCCTTGAGGCCGCGCACGTAGGCCTGGTGCAGCGCGTCGGTGTCGACAGCGGCCGCCGCCGAGCGTGCGGCCGCGCGGAGCCTGCCGGACCGCAGGGTGGGGGCGCACTCCTCGGCCTCGGCGGGCGTCAGCGCGACCGGCGTGTCCGGCTCCCCCGCGCGCTCGGCGAGCATCGCCGACAGCGCGGCCTCGGCGAGCTCGTCGAACGCGACCCACAGGACGTCCATCGGCTGCAGGAGCGGCGGTGCGTCGAGCTCCTCGGCGAGGTGCGCGAACCGCGGCCCGGAGGCCGCGATGAGCGCCCGCACGACGTCGGCGCCGTGACCGGGGATCCAGGTGGCGGCCGAGCGGGCCGTCGAGTGGCGGCCCAGCTCCGGCTCGGCTTCCAGCAGGGTCACCGCGCCGGTGGCGGCCAGCTCGTAGGCCACCGAAGCGCCCGCGATGCCCCCGCCGACCACCACCACGTCACACACGTCCATGGATCGACCGTAATTCGCTCGTCGGCCGCCCGCACACGACCTACCGTCACGACATGCGCCACTGAGCCGCCCCCGGCCCGTTTCCCTTCACCACCCCTCCCGGAGGTGCGCATGTCCATCCAGCCGATACCGTCACCCGCCCAGCCCGACGAGCCCGTCGCCACGAACCGGGCAGCGCGGCGGCGCAAGGGCAAGTCCACCGACCCGGCGCTGCTCCAGCACGGCCTCGCCGAGCAGGCCGCGCGGGCCCGCACCACGGCGCGCGGCAAGCGGATCAACCCGGTCCGCCGCACGGGCTGAGCGGCGCAGCGCGGCGAAGATCGCCGAGTTCGGTTGATGGGGTGTGCGTGCACACCTCCCGCACCGAACTCGGTGATCACCTGCGGCTGCGAGGATGGCGGGGTGCCGACCTGTGACGTCTGGTGGGCCGCGCCCGTCGCGCCCGCGGACGCGCCCACGCTCGTGGCGCTTCTGGACGAGCACGAGCGCGCCCGCATGGGCCGCTTCCGGCGCGACGCCGACGCCGCTCGCTACCTCGCGGCGCATGCCCTCACCCGGATCGTGCTCGGGCGCCGCCTCGACCGCGCGCCCGCGGCACTGACGTTCGACCGGACCTGCCGGTGCGGCGCGCCGCACGGCAAGCCCACGCTGGCGGGCGGCGGGCCGGGGTTCTCGTTCAGCCACGCGGGCGCGGTCGTGGGTGTCGCGGTGCTGGAGGGCGGGCCGGTGGGGCTGGACGTCGAGCCCTTCCGCGCCCTTCCTGATCTTGACGCCATGGCGCGGCACGTCGGCGCACCCGCCGAGCCCGCGGCGTTCTTCCGGGCGTGGACCCGCAAGGAGGCCCTGCTGAAGGCCACGGGCGACGGGTTGGCCAGCCCCATGGCGGCGATCGTCCTCCGGGACGGGACCGAAGGCGACGGCGGCGTGGCGGCGTGGACCGGCGACGGCGCGCCGGACGGGCCGGTGTGGCTGCGCGACCTCGTGGCCCCCGATGGCTCCCCGGCGGCGGTGGCGGGCATGGGCGCGGCCGCCCCTTCCGTGGCCGAGCACGACGGCCGCCCGCTCCTGTACTGACGACGAGTCCGGCATTTCCGCTCGCCGTGGAACTGTCGGGGGGCTCGGGAAGAATGGGGCCGTGGGGACGGCCGGGGCGCGCTGGGTGCTGCACCTGGACATGGACGCGTTCTACGCTTCCGCCGAGCAGCTCACCCGGCCCACGCTGCGCGAGCGGCCCGTGCTCGTCGGCGGCCTCGGGCCGCGGGGTGTCGTGGCAGGCGCCAGCTACCAGGCGCGGGTCTACGGCGCCCGCTCCGCCATGCCGATGGGGCAGGCCCGGCGGCTGTGCCCGCACGCCACCGTGCTGCCCCCGCGCTTCGCGCTGTACCAGGCCCTCTCCGAACAGGTCATGAACGTGCTCGCTGAGGCGGCACCCGTGGTGGAGCAGGTCTCGCTCGACGAGGCGTTCCTCGAGCCGCCGCAGCTCGCGGGGGCCGCAGCGGCCGAGGTCGAGCGGTTCGCCGCCGCGCTGCGGGCCGACGTCCGTGCGGCGACCGGGCTGCCCGCGTCCGTCGGGGCGGGTTCCGGCAAGCAGCTCGCCAAGATCGCGTCGGAGCTCGCGAAGCCCGACGGCCTGCGCGTCGTCGATCCCGCCACCCAGCACGACGTCCTCGCCCCGCTCCCGGTGCGGATGCTGTGGGGCGTGGGTCCGGTGGCGGAGGAAGCGCTGCACCGGGCGGGCGTCCAGACCGTCGGCGAACTGGCTGCCCTCGACGCCCGCGAGGCCGGAAGGCTGCTCGGCGGCGCGGTCGGCACCGAGCTGCACCGCTTGGCCCAGTGCGTCGACGATCGCCCGGTCGCGCCCCGCGGGGCAGCCAAGCAGGTGAGCGCCGAGACCACCTTCGACGTCGACCTCACGGCGATGAACGCGGTGCACGACGCCGTCGCCCGGCTGGTCGAGTCGGCGCACCGCAGGCTGCTCGCCTCAGGGCGGGCGGCCCGCACGGTCACCGTCAAGGTTCGCAGCGCCGACTTCACCACCGCCACCCGCTCGGAGACCGCCGCCGAGGCGAGCACCGACCTCGCAGCGCTCACGGCCACGGCGCAGCGCCTGGCCCGCGCGGCCGTTCCGGAAGGCGGTGTCCGGCTGCTCGGCGTGTCGCTGGCCGGGCTCGGCGACCAGCCGCCGCCCGCGCTCTTCACCACCGCACCCGAGCAGCCCGCGGTGCCGCCGTCCACCCTGGAGCGGCCCGTCGCGTCGTTGGATCTGCCACGTCCGTGGCGCACCGGCGACGACGTCCACCACGCCGACCACGGTCACGGCTGGGTGCAGGGCGCGGGCCACGGCCGCGTCACCGTCCGCTTCGAGACGCGCAGCAGCGGGCCGGGCCGGGCGGTCACCCTCGCCGCCGAGGACCCCGCGCTGCAGCGGGCCGACCCGCTCGCTTGCCTGGCTTGACGATGTTCACCGACGGGGGCGGCCTGATGTGCGGTCCACGTGACCTCGCGGGGCTACTCTGCGTCGTAGACGATCAGCGCATCCACCGGGGGGAGGCCGACGATCACCATCAATCGGAACGAGGCGGGCCGGGCCAAAGGCTGGTGGTGCATCGCCACCCTGCTGCTCGCCATGGGTGCGCTCCTCGCCGCGGGCCGCGCGGCCATCACCATGATCTACCTCGGGTTCGCCTACCGCGACCAGCTCAACCCGATCACCCGGCCCGCCAGCTACTACGTCTACGTCGATGGCGGACGCGCCCCGTTCGAGACGTCGTCGATCCTGCTGGCGCTCGGCGTGTTCGGCCTGCTGATCGGCATGGCAGGAGCGGGCGTGCGGATGGCGGGCCGTCCGACAGCGCTGTTCGGCATCTGGGCCTGCTGCATGCTGCTGGCGGCGATCTTCCCGACGGACGATTCCCCCGACATCCAGACCATCGACGGCCTGATCCACCAGTTCGCGGGCGTCGGCATACTGGCGTTGCTGTCGTTCGCGGGCCTTGCCGCCGCCCCACGGTTGGCCGAATCGCCCGCGTGGCGCCCGGTCGTTGGCATCGTGCGGTTGCTGTCGATCGGCGCGGCCTTCCTCGCGACGGCCTATGTCGCGACCCGCCTCGTGCAGCTCGACCCGGAGCTGCTCGCGCTCTCCGGCGGCATCGACATCGGCGGGATCCTGCAGCGCCTGGTGTTCGGGTTCGACATCGGCGTGATCGCCGCCCTTGCCGCGCACCTCGTCCGCGTGTCGTGGAACGCGCTGCGCAGCTGGCCCGACACGTGGAACGGCGACGCCGCTACCCCTCCTTGTCCGTGACGCCCGCGGCGTCGAACGTCGCCACGTCGCGCAGCGCCCTTGCCGCGCCTTGGACGACAGGCAGGGCGAGCAGCGCGCCGGTGCCCTCGCCGAGCCGCATCTCCAGGTCGATCAGCGGGTCGAGCCCGAGGTGGGCGAGCGCCAGGCGATGGGCGGGCTCCACCGAGCGGTGACCCGCCAGGCACGCGCCGACGGCCTGCGGCGCGAACGCGGCCGCCACCAGCGCGGCCGCTCCGGCGTTCACGCCGTCGAGAAGCACCGGCAATCGTGCCGCCGCCGCGCCGAGCACGAACCCGGCCAGCGCCGCGTGCTCCAGACCGCCGAACGCGGCGAGCACGCCCACCGGGTCGGCCGCATCGGGCTGGTGCCGCGCCATGGCCCGCCGCACGACGTCGATCTTGCGGGCGAGGGTGACGTCGTCGATGCCGGTGCCACGGCCGGTCGCCTCGGCCGGGTCGGCTCCGGTGAATGCGCAGGTCAGCGCGGCCGCCGCGGTGGTGTTCGCGATGCCCATGTCGCCGGTGAGGAGCACCCGGTGTCCGGCGGCCGCCAAGTCCCGCGCCACGCCGATGCCGACCTCGACGGCGGCGACGGCCTGCCAGCGGGTCAGCGCGGGGCCGGTCGTCATGTCCGCGGTGCCGTCGGCGACCCGGCGCGTGACGAGCCCAGGCTGCTGCTCGAGCGGCGCCGCGACGCCGACGTCGACGACGACGACGTCCGCCCCGATCTGGCGGGCGAACGCGTTCACGACCGCGCCGCCCGCGAGGAAATTGGCCACCATCTGGGCCGTGACCTCCTGCGGCCACGGCGTCACCCCCTGCGCGTGGACGCCGTGATCCCCCGCGAACACCGCGACCGCAGCGGGCTCGGGAACCGGCGGCGGGCAGGTCCCGGCGATCCCGGCGAGCCTCACCCCGAGTTCGCCGACCCGGCCGAGGGCGCCGCGCGGCATCGTCATCCGATCGAGACGCTCGCGGGCCGCGGCCAGGGCGGCCTCGTCGGGCGGCGTGATCGCGGCGACGGTCTCGTCGATCAGGGACATGGGCACCTCCGTGGATTGCAGCAGGGTGCCCCTGCTGCGACTGGGCTGCAGCAGGGGCACCCTGCTGCAGCGGGGGGTGTCAGCGCAGCGCCGCGCCGCGTCCACTACGGCGCGGCGGGATGATCAGCGTGGACAGGTACGGGCCCGTCTCGGCAGGGTCGAGGTCGGCGGCGGGGCGGATGTCCTCGTCGGGGAGGCCGAGCCGGGCGCCGTACACCGCGCCCTCCAGCCGCCCGGTGGCGCGCAACACCGCGAGGGTCTCGGGCAGCATCCGGCCGAACTTGTACGCGACGAGCGCATCGCCGCGTTCCAGGGTCTCGCGGAAGCGGTCGGCCCCCGCCGTCATCGGGAACAGCCCGAGTGCCTCCCGCCCCTCGACCAACGAGGTGCCGGTGCGGGCGGCGAGGTACTGCATCGCCGTGATCCCCGGGACGAGGCGCACGACGAGGTCGCGGACCCTGGCGCGGACCGTGGCCGCGAGGTAGGTGAAGGTCGAGTACACGCAGGGGTCGCCGATCGTCGCGAACACTGCGCTGCCGCCGGGGTGTTCGGCGAACCAACGCGCCAGCTCCGCCGCCGCGGCGTCCCACGCCTGCTCGCGACGGGCGGTGTGCTCGCGGTCGTGCAGGGCGAACACGATGCGCTCGACGCGCCAGGCCTCGGCGTAGTGCAACACGGTCTGCTCGGCTCGGCCGGTCTCCCCGGTCGATGTGACCGGCACGAAGACGACGTCGGCCTTCGCCAGCAGGTCCGCCGCGCGGACGGTGACGAGGTCGGGGTCACCCGGCCCGACGCCCACCCCGTACAGCACCGGGATCATCCCGCCCCCTCCAGTTCGCCCTCGAGTTCGAGGTAGGTGCTGCGGAGACGGTCGAGCACCGCGTCGTCGGGCTTGGCCCACATCCCGCGGTCGGCCGCCTCCAACAGCCGCTCGGTGATCCCGCGCAGCGCCCACGGGTTCGAGCGTTCCAGAAACGCCCTGTTGACCTCGTCAAACACGTACTCGCGCGCCAGGGTGACGTACATCCAGTCGTCGACGACCCCGGCGGTGGCGTCGTAGCCGAAGAGATAGTCGACGGTGGCCGCCAGCTCGAACGCGCCCTTGTAGCCGTGGCGCTGCATGGCGGCGATCCAACGGGGGTTGACCACGCGCGCGCGGAACACCCGCTTCGTCTCCTCGGCGAGGGTGCGGGTGCGCACGGCGTCGGGAACGGCCGAGTCGCCGACGTACGCCGCCGGGCTGCGCCCGGTCAGCGCGCGGACCGTCGCGACCATGCCGCCGTGGTATTGGAAATAGTCGTCGGAGTCGACGATGTCGTGCTCGCGGGTGTCCTGGTTCTTGGCCGCGACGGCGATGCGTCGGAAAGCGGTCTCCATGTCGGCGCGGGCCTCGCGCCCCTCCAGGCCGCGACCGTAGGCGTACCCGCCCCAGACGGCGTACACCTCGGCCAGGTCGGCGTCGCTGCGCCAGTTGCGGGCGTCGATGAGCGGCAGGAGGCCCGCCCCGTACGCGCCGGGCTTGGAGCCGAAGACCCGCGCGGTCGCGCGGCGGCGGTCACCGTGCGCCGCGACGTCGGCCTCGACGTGCTCACGGACGTAGTTGTCCGGCTCGTCCAGGTCGGCCACGGCCCCGATCGCGTCGTCGAGCAGCGCGATGACGTGCGGGAACGCGTCGCGGAAGAAGCCGGAGATGCGCACGGTGACGTCGATGCGGGGCCTGCCGAGCTCCGCGCGCGGGACGATCTCGAATCCGGTGACCCGCCGGGACGCCTCATCCCACACGGGGCGGGTGCCGATGAGCGCGAGGATCTCGGCGAGGTCGTCGCCCTGGGTGCGCATCGCGCTCGTGCCCCACACCGTGAGCCCGACGCTGCGCGGGTACTCGCCGGTGTCGGCGACGTGGCGGGCCAGCAGCGAGTCGGCGAGCGCGCGGCCGACCTCCCACGCGCTGCGGGACGGGATGGCCTTCGGGTCGACGGAGTAGAAGTTGCGGCCCGTCGGCAACACGTTGACCAGCCCGCGGGTCGGCGAGCCCGAAGGGCCCGCCGGGACGTGGCCGCCGTCGAGAGCGTGCAGGACGTGCGCGATCTCGTCGGTCGTCCGGGCCAGCCGCGGCACGACCTCGGCGCAGGCGAACTCCAGCACCGCAACGAGATCCGGCACCTCCTCCCCCAGCACCTCGGCGACGACGGCGACGGGATCTGCCCACCCGCGCCCGGCCAGCTCGGTCACGAGCAGGCGGGCGACGTGTTCCAGCACGTCGACGAGATCGGCTGCGGTCTGCGCGGGCAGGTCCGGGGCGAGCCCCACCAGTCGTGCGCGAAAAGCATCGCTATAGCCATTCTTTTCGCGCACGACGCCCCGCAGCAGCTCCTGCTCGTCGAGACCCGCCCAGCTCGCCAGTGCGGCCCGCAGGCCCGGCAGCGCCGTCGTGCCGCCCCAGATCTGGGTGGCGCGCAGCACGGCGAGCACCAGGTTGATCTGCGCCTCGCCGTCGGGCACGCCGCCAAGCACGTGCAGCCCGTCGCGGATCTGGACGTCCTTGACCTCGCACAGGTAGCCGTCGACGTGCAGGACGAACTCGTCGAACTCGGCCTCGCCCGGCGCGGCGTCGAGATGCAGGTCGTGGTGCAGCTGCGCCGCCGTCACCACCTCCCAGATCCGCGCGCGCAGGGCCGGGAGCTTCGCCGGGTCCAGCGCGGCGACGGTGGCGTGCTCGTCGAGCAGCTGTTCCAGCTTCGCCATCTCGCCGTAGGTGTCGGCGCGCGCCATCGGCGGCACGAGGTGGTCGACGACGACAGCGTGCCCCCTGCGCTTGGCCTGGGTGCCCTCGCCCGGGTCATTGACGATGAAGGGGTACACCAGCGGCAGCTCACCGAGCACGGCGTCGGGCGCACATGCCGCCGACAGGCCGAGCCCCTTCCCCGGCAGCCACTCAAGGGTCCCGTGCTTGCCGAGGTGCACCACCGCGTCCGCGCGATAGGTGTTTTCCAACCAGCGGTAGGCGGCCAGGTAGTGGTGCGACGGCGGCAGGTCGGGGTCGTGGTAGATGGCGATCGGGTTCTCCCCGAACCCGCGCGGCGGCTGGATCATCAGCAGCACGTTCCCGAAGCGCAGGGACGCGAGCACGACGGCCGCGTTGTCGCCCTCGCCGTCGACGTAGAGCGACCCCGGCGGCAGGCCCCAATGCTCGATCACGGCGTCGGCCATCGGCAGGTCCGCGAGCCACTCCCGGTAGTCGGCGAGCGCCACCCGTTGGGGCGCGGCGGCCAACTGCTCTTCGGTGAGCCATTCGACATCGTGACCGCCCGCCGCGATGAGCGTGTGGATGAGCACGTCGGAGTCGGTCGGGAAGTCGCCCACCGTGTAGCCCGCGTCCCGCAGCGCCGTCAGCAGCCGCACGGCCGAAGCGGGCGTGTCCAGCCCCACGGCGTTGCCGACGCGGGCGTGCTTGGTGGGGTACGACGACAGCACGATCGCCAGGCGCCGCTCGGCGACCGGGGTGCGCCGTAGCCGCGCGTGTCGCACCGCAAGCCCCGCCAGCCGCGCCGTCCGCTCCGGATCGGCGAGGTAACCGGGCAGGTCGTCGCCTGGAGCCGTCTCCTTGAACGAGAACGGCACGGTGACCAGGCGTCCGTCAAACTCCGGGATCGCCACCTGCATCGCCGCATCCATCGGTGACAGCGCGGCGTCGGAGGCCGCCCAGATCGCCCGCGAGGTGGTCAGGCACAAGCCCTGCAGCACCGGCACGTCCAGCTCGGCCAGCGCGCCCGCGTCCCACGCCTCGTCGTCGCCACCCGCACCCGCCGTGGCCGCGACGGTGCCTCCCGCCGCCAACACGGTCGCGACCAGCGCGTCCGCCCGGCCGAGCACGTCGAGCAGCGCCGCGGGCGCGCCCCGCAGCGACCCGCAGAAAACCGGAAGAGCATTGGCGCCACGCGCCTCGACGGCGTCGCAGAGGGCATCGACGAACGCGGTGTTGCCGGACAGCTCGTGCGCCCGGTAGAAGACGATGCCCACGGTCGGGCGGTCCGCGAGCTGGATCCGGTCGCCGTGCACACCGAACTCGGGGGTCGGGGCAGGCGGCGCGAAGCCCTCTCCGGTCAGCAGCACCGTGTCGCAGAGGAACCGGTGCAGCTCGCGGAGGTTGTCCGCGCCACCAGCGGCCAGATACGCGAGCGCTTCGGACGCGACGCCGCCCGGCACCGTCGAGGCGGCCATCAGCTCGGCGTCCGGCGCGGTCTCGCCGCCCAGCAGCGCGAGCGGCAGGCCCGTGGCGCGCAGCGCGTCAATGCCCTCCGGCCAGGCCCGTCTGCCGCCGAGCAGCCGTAGCACCACGACCGCGACGCCGGACAACAGCGCAGGCAGGCCTGCGAGCTCCAGGCGCGCCGGGTTCGCGGTGCGGTAGAGCGCGCCGGACGCCCGTGCGGCGAGGAGTTCGGTGTCGGCGGTGGACAGCAACAGGACGACGCGTTGGGCCGACGGTTCGCTCGCAAGCTCGCTCACGCGTTCCTCCTCCGGAGGGTCCGCGCCCTCGCGCTCAGGGGTGGCGGGGTCGAGTGTCTGGCTTCCCGGTGTTTCGGGATCACAGTGGCGGGACCGCGCCGGACTCGCACCGGCTTCCTCGACTCCCCGTCACCATCACGAGATCACAACGTGGCGGTCTCGGTCAACGCATCGTGTTTGGGAGGCGGGCAGGTTCGGGAAAGCCCTCGCAACGGTTCACACGACAGAGTGTGTCGTTCATCACCCCAGAGAGGTGGCTGTGAACAGCACAGTGATCGTCCTCATCGTCGTCGTTGTGTTGCTGGTGATCGCGCTCGCTGCCGTCGGGGCCATGTTGGCCAAGCGGCGGCGGTCCGAGCATCTCCAGGAGCACTACGGCTCCGAGTACGAGCGCACCGTCGCTCAAAGTGGCGACCGGCGCGCAGCCGAGGCAGAGCTCACCGAGCGCGAGAAGCGGCATCGGTCGCTCGACATCCGCGATCTCGAGCCCGCCGAGCGCGACCGCTTCGAGAACACCTGGATCGACATCCAGCGCGGTTTCGTCGACAACCCGGTGCACTCCGTGCACCGCGCCGATGCACTGGTGGTCGACATCATGCGCACCCGCGGGTACCCGGTGGACGACTTCGACCGCCGCGCGGAGGACATCTCCGTCGAGCACCCGAAGGTCGTCCAACACTACCGCGACGCCCGCGCCACCCGCGTCGCCACCGACGAGGGCGCGGTCGACACCGAACGTCAGCGGCAGGCGGTGACGTCCTACCGCGCGCTGATCGATGCGTTGCTGCACGGCGAGTCCACCAAGAACACCACTGCCACTACGACCGAGGAGCGCACCCGATGACTACCCAGCACGAGGAAGAGAGCCGCCGCAGCGGCGGTTTCCGCGACGCCGTCAACGAGCTGTTCGGACGTGGCGAGCGCGGCGACGCCCGCGACACGAGCCAACTCGACGCTCTCGACCGTGAGGAGGCGCAACGCCACGGCGAGGACGCAGGCTACGCCGGGGACCCGGCAGCGGGCGGAGCCCGCCACGATGTCGATGGGCAGGCCGCGCATCAGGGCCAGTACGGCGAGGCCCGACTCGACGACCCGGCGCAGCGGACCACGCCCGGCGTCCGCTACGACGCAGGCGACCCGGCAGCCGCAGGCGTCCACCCCGACGAGACCGGCCACGCGACGGGCGGGGCGCACGGCGACCCGTTCGCCGACGACGTGGCGGGCCAGCCGACCGCACCGGTGGGCCGCCACGACGAGGCCCTGGCAGGTGACCGGCCGGTTGACGTGACCGACCCGGCCGCCCACCGCACGCCGCCGGAAGGCCGGCAGGCCACGCAGAGCCAGCACCTCGGCGACGCGTCGACCCCGCATGGCGGCGAGGTGCACGGCGACACTGTCGCGCCCCTCGGCGACGCGTCGACCCCGCACGGCGGCGAGGTGCGCGGCGACACCGTCGCACCTGAGCACGTCAGCCAGGGCGGCGACCCAACCGCGCACGGCCAGGTCCAGCACGGCGGCGAGCTGCGCGGCGACCCGGGTCTGGCATCGGCCGACAACCGGTCCGACGCCGACCTCACCACAGGCACGCCCGACCGCGCCGCGGCTGTGGATGCAGGCAGGGCGTCCGCGGGTACGGCCGCCGGTGTCGACACAGGCAGCGCGTCCGGGGGTACGGCCGCCGGTGCGGGCGCTGCCGCCGTGTCGGCGGACGCCGCGCATCACGACGTGACGTCGAGCGCGAACGGCGACGGTGGCGACCGGGCCGCCCTCGTGACCCGTGACCGCGCCGAGTCCTACGGCGCACGCTGGGACGCCGTGAAGGGCGAGTTCGTCGACGAGCCGCGCCGCGCGGTCGCCGACGCGGACGCACTGGTCGGCGAGCTGCTCGACGAGCTGCAGGAGCTGTTCAAGCAGCAGCGCACCCAGATCGAGCAGGGCCTGGACGCCGACGAGACGTCCACCGAGGACCTGCGCGTCGCGCTGCGGCGCTACCGCAGCTTCTTCGACCGCCTGCTGTCGATCTGACGGCCCCAGTCCGTAAGCGCGCCCCCTTCCGATCGGGAGGGGGCGCGCCGCTATCCCCACCATGATCGCGGCTGCGAAACCGGCCGGAAATGACCGCTCCAACAGCCCCAAACAGATCATGCGCCGGGCGGGCCCGGGATGGTCACCGCCTCGCCGAGCCCGGCAACGGCACCGATGACCACCACGGCGGGCGGCGAGATCTCAGCAGCACGCACGACGTCCGCCACGGTCGCGAGCGTGGCCCGCACCGATCGCTGGATCCGCATGGTGGCGTCCTGCACCACCGCAACAGGCGTGTCAGCCGGTCGGCCGCCCTCGAGGAGCGCCTGCGCGAACGCCCCGATGCGCTCGACGGCCATGAGCAGCACGAGCGTGCCCCGGAGCCTGCCAAGGGCGGACCAGTCGACGAGGCTGCGCGGGTCGTCCGGCGCGACGTGCCCCGACACGACCACGATCTCGTGCGCGACACCGCGATGGCTCACCGGGACGTCTGCGACGGCGGGCCCGGCGAACGCGCTGGTCACGCCGGGCACCACGGTGACGGGCACGCCCGCCTCGGCGCACGCGAGCACCTCCTCGAAGCCGCGGCCGAAGACGTACGGGTCGCCGCCCTTGAGCCGGACGACGAACCGACCCGCCCGGACGCGGTCGACGAGCAGTTCGTTGATCCGGGCCTGGTTCATCGCCCGCCCATAGGGGATCTTCGACGCGTCGATCACCTCGACGTGCGGCGCGAGCTGGTCGAGCAGGTCGCGGGGGCCGAGCCGATCGGTGATCACGACGTCGGCACGGGCGAGCAGCCGCCTCCCGCGGACAGTGATCAACTCCGGGTCGCCGGGTCCGCCGCCGACCAGCGCGACGCCGGGCCGGACGGGCTCGGCCACGTCGTCGACGACCCCGGCGGCCAGCGCCTCGAGCAGCGCGGTGCGGACGGCGGCCGAGCGGCGCGGACGGCGGCCAGCGAGCACACCGATGGTGAGGCCGTCGTGTCGCCCCACCGCCGGGGTCACCGCGCTGCCCGCAGGCGCGTCGTCGGCGCGCACACAGAACACCCGCGCGCGCTCCGCCTCCGCCGCGACGGCGGCGTTGACCGCCGGATCATCGGTGCAGGCGATGGCGTACCAGGCACCGGCGAGGTCGCCCTCGCGATATGGCCTGGCGGTCCACCGCAGCTCGGCCGCCATGGCCTCGACGGCGGGCGTGACGTGCGGCGCGACGACCTGCACCGCCGCCCCCGCCGCGAGCAGGCCCGGGATCCGTCGCTGCGCCACCGCGCCGCCGCCGACCACCACGACGCGGCGACCGGTGAGGTCGAGGCCGACCAGGTAGGGCTCAGGCATGCGCGTGGCCGTGTCCATGTCCATGTCCGTGCGCCGGGTCCTCGGGGTGGTGGTGCGGGGTCTGCGGTGCGCCGAGCTTGTCCTCGAAACCGGGGAGGAGCACCCGGTAGGCGCAGGTGTCGCAGTTCATCCGGATGTCGCCGGAAAGCGTCTCGCGGTAGCGCTCGACGACGAGGTCCGCCAGCGCTTCGGAGTCCCCGAGGTGGCCCGCGACCAGGACGTCGAGGTCGGGATGCGCGGCGCCGAACGCGCGGGCCTGGTCGCCGACCCGACGTGGCAGCACCCCGTCGAAAAGGAAGTACGGCGCGACGACCACGCGCTTGGCCCCCAACGCGCGGCACCGGGTTAGCCCGGCGGCGACATCGGGCATGGCGAGGGAGACGAACGCGGGCTCGACGAACGCGTACGGCCTGCCCTCCTGCAGCAACCGGGCCACCTTGCAGACCTCGGCGTTGGCGTCGGGATCCGTGGAGCCGCGGCCGACGAGTAGGACGGCCGTCTCCCCATCGCCCGCCAGGGCGGCCCCGATCCGCGCGACGAGGATCTCCTGGAGCACCGGGTGCGGGCCGAGCGGGCGGCCGAAGAGGTAGTCGGTGGCCGGGTCGCGGCGAACCTCGCGCTCCAACGCGGCCGGGATGTCACCCTTGGCGTGACCCGCGGCCACCAGCACGAGCGGTACCGCGGCCATCGTCCGGTGCCCGCGCGCGGTCAAGGCCGCCCACGCGTCGTGGACGGTCGGGGAGGAGAGCTCGATGAACCCACCGTCGACGTCGACGCCCACCTCGGAGAGCCGCCGTCCCATCCTGCGGGTGAACGCGCCGAACTCCGCCACACCGACGGCGTCGACGGTGCCGTGGCCGACGAGCAGCAACGGCGGGGTCATGCCGCTGGGTCCGCGTAGAGCAGCGCGTTGACGGCGGCTGCCGCGACCGCGGCGCCGCCACGTTCGGAGCGGTTCGAGACCGCGGGGAGGCCGGACGCCCGCAGCGCGGCCTTGGCCGCCACCGCACCGACGAACCCGACCGGCATGCCGATCACCAGCGGCGTGCGGACAAGGCCTTCCCGAGCGCAGCGCACCAGCTCGACCAACGCCGTCGGAGCATTGCCGACGACCCACACCGCACCTTCCGGATGCGCGGCGACGGCGGCCCGCATGCCCGCCGACGACCGGGTCAGGCCTTTTCCGTCGACCCGCGCAGCACGGCTCGACAGGCCCACTGGCGCCAGGTCGAGCGCCACCGTGGTCGGCCGGGTCGTGATCCCAGCCGCCACCATGCGGACGTCGACGACCAGCGGCGCACCCTCGGCGAGTGCTTCCCGCCCGGCGCGGAGGGCGTCCTCGTCGCACACGAGGTCGCCCGCCCAGCTCGGGTCGGCACTGGTGTGCACCACGCGTTCGACGACAGCCCGGACGAGCGGGGGCAGATCGGTCGTGTCGAGGCGCTCGCGCAGGATCGCGTACGAGGCGGTCTCGATGGGGTGCACGTCGGTGCGCAATGTCGGACCTCCGGCCCACGATCGTAGCCGCCGTCGCCTGCGCCGTCGGGTGATCACGCCGACAGCTCGAGGCGCTTTCGCGATCTCCCCGACCTCGTCGATCGCCGCGTCGGCGACCGCGATCACCAGATCGACGACCTCGTCCTGCGTGGCGACCACCCGATGCCTACGACCAGCGGTAGCCGCGGGGGGTCACCATGCGGCCCGCGGCCATCCGCGTCGTGGAGGCTCCGACGATCACGGTGGTGAGCATGTCGACCTCGGTCGGGTCGAACGCGGACAGCGGCGAGGTCCACACCCGCTGGCCGGGCCTGGCTGCCTGCCGGACGGCGCCGACGGGCGTGTCGGCGGGTCGGTGCGGTCGGAAGGCGTCGAGGGCGGCGGCGAGCTGCCAATAGCGGTCGCGGCTGCGCGGGTTGTAGAAGCACGTCACCAGGTCGGCGGCGGCCGCGGCGGCCACCCGCCGTTCGATCATCGACCAGGGCGTGTGCAGGTCGGACAGCGAGATCAGCACGTGGTCGTGCCCGAGCGGCGCCCCGAGCAGCGCCGCGGCGGCGAGCGCAGCGGTCACGCCGGGCACCCCGACGACCTCGACGTCCGGCCCTGCGGCCTCCAGCGCGGGGCTGCCCATCGCGTAGATGCCCGCGTCGCCGGAGCCGATCAGGGCGACCGCGTGGCCCTTGCCCGCGAGCGCGACCGCGTCGGCGGCCCGCTGCTCCTCCTCCCCCAGCCCGCTCGCGTGCACCTGCGTGCCGGGCCGGAGCAGGTGGCGGATCTGCTCGACGTACTGGTCGAGCCCGACCACGACCGACGCCCTCCGCAGCTCGGCCGCGGCCCGCGGCACCCGCAGATCGTCGGCGCCCGGCCCGAGCCCGACGAGCGCGAGCCTGCCGCGGGGCCGGATGCGGGCGACGGCGATTGTCACGCTCTCGCCCTTCGCCTTCGGCGCCACCAGCTCGACGGCCGCGCCCCCGCCCAGCTCGGCGGCCGCGTGCAGGGCCGCGGCCTCCGCGACGCTCGCCGTGCCGACCTCGGCGCGCACCACCTCGCTGGGGTTCGGCACGTCGACCGCGGCAAGGACGGCCGCGGGATAGGTCCGCAGCGGGGCGGGCGCGATGGCGGCGAGGATCCCGGGCTCGTCGGCCTTGCGGTCGACGCTGGCGTAGGCCCGCACCGCGAGTGGGTCGAGGCGATGCGTGTGCAGGACGTGGCGCAGCGTGTCCGTGACGGCCGACGCGGGCACCCCGCGGGCCGACCCGATCCCGACGACGAGCGTGCGCGGCACGATCCGCGCGGTGGCGTCCTCGACCCGGTCGGTGACGACGATGCGCGCGCCCCCCGTTGCAGCAGGGGCCCCTTCCTGCGACCCAGCCGCAGCAGGGGGCCCTTCCTGCGGCCCAACCACACGCGCGCCCCCGTTGCAGCAGGGGCCCCTTCCTGCGACGCGGCGGCGGGTCCGTCCCCCACCGCGCCACGGGGGAGGGCGGGCAGCGGGAAGCCGAGCGGGTTGAGCACCTCGGCGGTGCCGTCGAGCAGCGCCACCCCGGCCGCGGCGACCCCGCCGACGACTCCGCCCACGACCACGGCGTCGAGCTGCGCGGCCAGCTCGTCGAGCCCGGCGGCGCCGACGGCGTCGGACGCGGTCGTCACCACGGGCTGGGCGTCGAGCAGCGCAGCGACCCGGCCCGCCAGCGCGTTCGCCCCGCCCTCGTGTCCTCCGCAGAGTGCAACCGCGAAGCGGCGAGCCTCGTCGACGCAGACCACGCCGGGGTCCGTGCGCTTGTCCCCGAGCAATGGCGCGACCAGCCGGACGGTGGCTCCGGTGGCGAGGAAGAACACGGCGCCGTCCAGCTGCGGCCACAGCGCAGGCAGCTCGGCGAGCTCGTGCCGCGTCGCGCCCAGCGCGGCGGCGACGTCGTCGGCGGCCCGGCGACCCGCGGCGGTGACGGCGAACAGGGCGATCATCGGATCCCCCATACCAGGGTGACGGGGTTCAGGGCGGCGAGCCGGACCGAGCCGTCGGGCAGCGGGGCGAGGCGGGCGGCGGCGAGCTGCACGCCGTCGACCGTGTAACCGGCGTCGGCGAGCGCGGCACGGGTGGGGCCGACGCGGTCCAGTGCGGCGAGCGCGACGACCACCCGCCCGGCGCCGGTCCCGGCGCACGCCGCAACGACGCCTGGCCCGCCCCCGCCGACGAACACGGCGTCCGGGCGCGGCAGCCCGACCAACGCCTCCGGGGCGGCACCGATGACGACCCGCACCTCGACGCCGTGGGCGGCAGCGTTCTCGGCGATCCGAGCGGCGTCGTCGGACCGCCGCTCGACGGCCAGCGCGGCCGCCCCCAGCCGGGCGGACTCGACGGCGACCGAGCCGGAGCCCGCGCCGACGTCCCACACCAGCGTGCCGGGCCGCGGCCCGAGCCGGGCCAGCGCGACGGCGCGCACCTCGGCCTTGGTGACCATTCCCGACCGGTGGCTGAACGCCTCGTCGGGGAGCGCCCAGCCACCCTGCGGCCCGGGCTCGCCGCCCGCGTACCAGTTGCGGACGGTCACACCGGCGGGCTCGCGGAGCGCCAGCACGACGGAGAGCGGATGCCAGCTGCGGTGCGCGGCATCGGGAGCGGGCAGGGTGGTCAGGCGCTCGTCGGGGCCGCCGAGGTCCTCCGCGACGACCAGAGTGCGCGGCCATCCCCGCAGCTCGGCGGCGATCTCGGCGGGACCTGTGCCCGGGCCGGTGAGCACGGCCACGGCGGCCCGCGCGCGAACGACGTTGACGGCAGGGCCGAGCGCGCGGCCGTGTGCGCTCACCACCGCCACGTCGTCCCACGAGCGGCCCAGCCGGGCGAAGAGTCGCTGCACCGACGACCGCGCAGGCAACACGGCAGGCGCGTGTCCGTGCTCGCGCAGCAGGCGGACGATGCCGAAGAAGCCGGGGTCGCCGCCCGCGAGCACGACGGCCCGGCGCCCCCTGATCCGCTCCAGCGCGGGCGCCACCGGCCCGAGCACCACGCGCTCCACGTCGGCCCGCTCGACGTCGTCGTCGACGAGTGCGAGCAGCCGCGCGGCCCCGACCACGACGTCGGCCTCGGCGAGCGCGGCCCGCGCCTCGTGGCCGAGCGCCCCGTCGACCCCGACGACGGTCACCGAGCCTGCACCGGGTCCCGCGGGAGGCACGCTCGCTTCCGGTCCCGACGTGTCGGTCGCCAGGCCCGCGCCGTCCGTCACGGGGTCCGGCGGCCCGCCCTGGCCGCCCGCAGCGCCGTGCGCGCCTCCCGCTCCGGCTTGCGGAACGTGTGGAAGTGGCCTGCGTGATAGAGGTGGCTGCGCGTGCCGCCCGCGGCGAGGGCAGGCCCGACCAGGAACAGCGTCTGCCGCCACAGCCTGCGCTCCTTGCACACCCCCTCGACCTCGTCGAGCCTGCACCGCAGCGTGACCTCGTCGGGCCAGCTGGTGCGGTACGCGACGATCACCGGCGTGTCGTACGGGTATCCGCCCGCCTGCAGCTCGGCCACCATCCGACCGGTCCGCGCGGCCGAAAGGAAAATGGCCATCGTCGTACCGTGCCGGGCGAACTCCCGCAGCCGCTCCCGGTCGGGCATGGGAGTTTTTCCGCCTTCCAGCCTGGTCAGCACGACCGACTGCGCCACCTCGGGGATGGTCAGCTCCCGCCCGGCGGCGGCGGCCGCCGCACCAAATGCCGATACCCCCGGCACGATCTCCACATCGAGCCCCATCGCCTCCGCGGCGTCGTACTGCTCCTGCACGGCCCCCCACAGCGACGGGTCGCCCGAGTGCACACGGGCCACCCGCAGGTTCTCCGCCGCCGCCCGCCGGTAGAGCGCGAGGACGTCCTCGTGCGCGATCCGCGACGAGTCGACGAGCTCGGCGTCGCCCCGCGCGTGCTCCTCGACGCATTCGGCCATGACGAGGCTCGCCGCCCAGATCACGATGTCGGCCTCGGCGATGCGCCGCGCCCCGCGCAACGTGATCAGGTCGGCCGCCCCCGGCCCCGCACCCACGAACGACACTCTTCCCGGCACGCCGGACAGTCTGTGTCGTGGAGGCAGCGCCGTCCAACCGGTCGAGTGCTACCAGTCGCTCTTCCGCGCACGGGCGGCGCACTCCCGTACCGCCACCACCAGCTCCGGCCAGAGCGCGGCGGGCAGGTTGTGGCCCATGCCCCGAAACGTGAGCAGCCGGGCTCCCGGCACCGGGCGCGCCGTCGCCCTTCCCGCGGCCGGACGGATGAGCGGATCGTCTTCGCCGTGCACGACCAGCGTCGGCATCCGCAGCGCGCGCAGCCCAGAAACCCTGCTCGGCGAGGCCATGGCCGCGGCGAGCTGCCTGCGCGGGCTGCCCGCGTCGGCCCCTGCGGCGGCCCCGCGGGCGAACGCGCGCCGCGCGTAGGCGCGCAACCAGTCCTCATCCAACGGGTAGCCCGGCGAGCCGATGACCCGGAACGTGGCCACCGCGCGTTCCGCGGCCTCGTCGGGGTTGTGCGCGGGCGGTGCGAGCAGGGCGGCGGCAGCGCGGCGGGTCGGCAGGCCCAGCCACGGTGCCGGGGTGGACATCACCGAGGTGAGCGACCGCACCCGCTCGGGATGCTCGATCGCCATGGCCTGCGCGACCATCCCGCCCAGCGAGGTGCCCAGGACGTGTGCGGAATCCCACCCGAGTGCGTCCAGCACCGCGACGGAGTCCGCGGCCATGTCCGAGATCCGGTACGGCGCGACGAGGCGGGGAGCGGCGACCAGCGCGGGCAACGACGGCGCGCCCAACCAGGTGAGGTGCGTCGACGCTCCGGAGTCGCGGTTGTCAAAGCGCGCAACGGTGAAGCCCGCGTCGGCGAACTCGGCGAGCAGTCCGTCCGGCCAGTAGATCATCTGCATGCCGAGGCCCATGACGAGCAGCAACGGCTCGCCGCCGTCGTCGCTAACCTGCTCGAACGCCAAGGAGACGTTCCCGTTGTGGGCGGTCACGATGCCTCCGAGGGGCGCGTGTCGGCGGCCATCATGCCGGGTAGGCCCGTCATGCGGCGCGGGCACCCTCGTCGACGGCCGACTCCAGCGCCGCCGCGGACGTTCGCAGCGCCACCTCGAGGACACGTGTGCGCCGCCGCGGGTTCATCATGTTGCCGCCCATGGCCGCGAGGTCCGCGGGCCCGGGTGTGAGCACGGTGACCCGCGCGCCCACCGCCCGCACGGCCCGCACCTCCGCGGAAAGCCAGCGCGTGAGCAGGCGGCGCATACCGCGTTCGACGCCCGCGATCGGATCCCGAGGCCGGTCGTAGGCGTGGCTGGCCAGCGGCGCGAGCACGTACACCTCGTCGAGCGGCGGCGCGCCCGGCCGCGCGAGCAGGCCCAGCGACGTGGACGACGCGACCCCGCCGTCGACGTAGCGGCGCCCGTCGATCACCTGCGGCATGAACCAGCCCGGGATCGAGCACGAGGCCAGCACGGCCTCACCGACCGTCGACGGGGGCCCGCCGGGGCGGCCGAACACCATCCGACGACCGGAGTCGTAGTCGACGGCCACGACCCAGAGCGGGGCGCCGGGCACCCAGCCGTCATGGGTGACGCCCAGCCGCGCCTGCAGCGTCTCCACGATCCGGATCAGCGACCCCATCTTGCCCCGGCCTGCAGGCAGCAGCGCGGACGCGGCGATCACGGGGTTGACCGTGCCGGGACGGGCGACCACCCGCGCGACCAGCCGCGGCGAGCCGATCCACGGCAGCGGGAGCGGCGGGCGTCCGTCGCCGGACTCGCGCTCGATGGTGCGCATGTCTGGGAGGCCGTCACCGCGATCGATCGCGGCGGGGGTGGCGCCGTGCTGGTGGTCGAGCAGCTCGTCGACGCTCATGCCGCAGCGCAGGGCCGCCCCGAGCACGGCCCCCGCGCTGGTGCCGAGCACCAGGTCCAGCTCGCCCAACGGCCGCCCGATCCGTCGCTGCACGGCGAGCAGCGCTCCGGTCATCCACGCCGAACCGAGGATCCCCCCGGCCCCCAGCACCAGCCCCGTGCGCGTCATCTCGACCTCCTCAGTTCGTCGAGGCTCGCACCGATCGCGTCGGCGAGCACGTCGACATCCCCCATCGCGTCGCGATCGGCGTTGAGTCCATAGAAGATGCCGCCGTCGTAGCTGGTGATACCAATCGACACCGTTTGCCCTTTGGCCAGCGGGACGACCGGGTACATGTCCCGCATCCGCGCCCCCATCGCGTACAGCGGGAACTGCGGACCCGGCACGTTGGTGACGACCACGTTGAACATCCGCGCCGACATGGAGCTGGTCAGGCGGGCGCCAAGGGTGTGCACGGTGGGGGTCGCGAGGCCGACCAGGCCGATCAGCGCGCTCGCCCCGATGGCCTGCCCACTGCCCTTGTGCCCCGCCATCGCCGCGGCGACGGTCTTCAGCCGGGTGACGGGATCAGGCTCGCCAACGGGCAGGTCGACGAAGTAGGCCGAAATCTGGTTGCCGAGCTTGCCCGCCGTGCCGCGGGCGCGGACGCT
This sequence comes from uncultured Actinomycetota bacterium, assembly GCA_963736375.1. GTDB lineage: Bacteria > Actinomycetota > Actinomycetes > Mycobacteriales > Pseudonocardiaceae > Pseudonocardia. The sequence goes on along the minus strand of CAVTOL010000024.1, from coordinate 114,712 downwards.
CACCGGCACCATCGCGCGTACCGTTGTCGTGGCGCGCACGGGCTCCCCGCGGGTGGTCATCCAGCGTCGCAGGGCACCGGTGACGACGGTCAGCACGACGTCGTTGACGGTGCCGCCGTGCTCTTTGCGGATGGCCTTGTAGTCGTTGAGGTCGCCCGCCGACGTGCCGAAGCGGCGCTGCCTGCCGATCGGCGCGTTCAGCGGGTTGGCCGGGGCAGGCCGCGACGCCGACCACGCGGCCGCGAACATCGCCCCACCGATGCGCGCGACCGACCGGACGTCGAGCATCGCCCGTTGCGCGGTGCCGAACATCAGCTGGGGTCTGCGGATCTGCTCGCCGATCGCGTCCGCGGCGAGCTCGAGGCCGGACGGCTCGGGTGCGGGATGCCAGTCGTCGGGCCGGGTCGCCCGCGGGGTTGGTGTGACGTCCAGCAGCACCGTGCCGACGTCGATCGACGCCAGCCCGTCGACCATCGCGTGGTGGATCTTGGTGACGATCGCGAACCGATCGTCGGCAAGCCCTTCGATCAGGTTGATCTCCCACAGCGGGCGGGCCCGGTCGAGCTGGCGGGAGACGAGACGGCCGACCAGCTCGCGGAGTTGCGCGTCCGAGCCGGGCGCGGGCAACGCGGAGCGGCGGACGTGGTAGTCGAGCTCGAAGGCCGGGTCGTCGACCCACACCGGCAGCCCGAGATGGGCGGGCACCTCGCGGATCTTCTGCCGATACCGCGGAACGCCCGCCAGCCGCTGCCCGATCAACGCGATGAAGCGGTCGGGGTCGAAGCCCGGCGTCGCATCGAAGGTCATCAGGCCGCCGACGTGCATCGCCGTGGTCGACTCCTCGATGAAGAGAAACGACGCGTCCAGGGGCGAAAGCCGGTCTGCCATCACGACCTCCCCGGGTACCGATCTTCCGGCCGACCGTAGCGCGACCGCCGCCCGAACACGAGGTGACGACTGGTCAACGACCTGCGACCGCGACGAGCCTCGCGACGGACTCCGGATGGCCCGCGGGATGGGTGTGCAGGAACGAGGCGTGGACGCCGCTGTGGACGAACCCTTCGGGCGCAGCGCCGCGCCAGGCCCACGCGGGCGCGGCGGCGCGCGGGGTGACGGCGCAACGGTGGAACTCGTGCCCCGTCACCCTGGCGCCTACGGGGTGCAGGGCCGACGGGGTGAGCGCGACCGCGTCGCGATAGCCGAGCGTGAGCAGGGGCGTCATCGTCGCGTGGGCGGGCAGGACGTCGCACATCGGCGCCCCGTCGAGGGTCGCGCACAGGTAGAGCAGGCCACCGCACTCGGCGTGCACCGGCGCACCGGACGCCGCGAGCGCCCGCACCGCGGCACGCAGCCCGACGCCCTCCGCGAGCGCGCCGACGTGCTCCTCGGGGAAGCCGCCGGGGAGCACGAGCGCGGCCGTGCCGTCCGGCAGCCCGGTGTCGCGGAGCGGGTCGATCACCACGACCTCGGCCCCCGCCGCCGTCAGCAGCTCGACGTGCTCGGTGTACCCGAACGTGAACGCCGCACCGCCGAACACCCCGACACGCACCGGCTCGCCGCCGCGCCGCGCCCCGCGCCCGGCCGTGCCCGCCCCCGGCAGGCCACCGCGCTCCGCCTCGGGTCGTGCGCGGAAATCGTCGCTCCGGCCACCATTTCCGCGCACGACGTCGACGGGCGACCACGCCGGGCCGTGCGGGAGGGGGCAGGCAGGCGCCGTGATCGCGTCGAGGTCGACGTGCGCGGCGACCAGCTCGGCCATGGCGTCGACCGCCGCGACGGCGGCCGCCCCGTGCTCGGCCGCGGTCACCAGCCCCAGATGCCGCGACGGCACGGCGAGCGCGTCGCGGCGGGGCAGGGCGCCGAAGACCGGCAGCCCGACCTCGGCGGCTGCGGCGCGCAGCACCTCCTCGTGGCGGGACGACCCGACCCGGTTCAGCACCACCCCGGCCAGGTCCACCTGCGTGTCGAACGACCGGAAGCCGTGCAGCAGCGCGGCGAGGCTGCGGGACTGGCCGCGCGCGTCGACGACCAGGACGACCGGCGCCCCGAGTAGCCCGGCGACCTCCGCCGTGGAACCGTGGCCGTCGGCCAGCCGACCGTCGAAAAGCCCCATCACGCCCTCGACGACGGCGATCTCCGCTCCGGCCGCGCCGTGGCGGGCCAGCGGGGCGATCCGGTCGGCCCCGACCAGCACCGGGTCGAGGTTGCGGCCGGGGCGGCCCGCGGCGAGCGTGTGGTAGCCGGGGTCGATGTAGTCCGGGCCTACCTTGAACGGCGCCACGGCGGTGCCGCGGCGGCGCAGCGCGGCCATGAGCCCGGTCGCCACCGTCGTCTTCCCCGCCCCCGACGCGGGCGCCGCCACGACGAGGGCGCGCGCACTCACCGCGGCAGCCTGGTTGCAGCAGGGTGACACTGCTGCGACTCAACTACAGCAGGGTGACATTGCTGCAATTCGGGGGGCGCGCTCACTCGTGGCCCAGCACCGGGTGCGCGACGTACGGCGCCTCCAGCGCGGCCACCTCGTCCTCGCCGAGCTCGACGTCGAGCGCCGCGACCGCGTCCTCGACGTGGCCCGGCTTCGTCGCGCCCACGATCGGCGCCGTCACGGCCTCGCACTGCAGCATCCAGGCGAGCGCCACCCGCGCAGGCGGCAGTCCCCGCGCCTTCGCCACGTCCGCGACCGCCTGCACGACCGCGTCGTCGGCGTCGGTGTACATCCGGTTGGCGATCGAGTCGGTGTCCGCGCGGGTGGTGCCTGCCGCCTGCGGGCCCCGCGCCAGCCGCCCGCGCGCGAGCGGGCTCCAGGGGATCACGCCGACGCCCTGGTCGAGGCAGAGCGGGTGCATCTCCCGTTCCTCCTCGCGGTAGATCAGGTTGTAGTGGTCCTGCATGGACACGAACCGCGTCCAGCCGCCGAGGTCGGCCACGTATTGGGCCTTGGCGAACTGCCAGGCGTACATGCTCGACGCCCCGATGTAGCGGGCCTTCCCCGCCCGCACGACGTCGTGCAGCGCCTCCATCGTCTCCTCGATCGGGGTGTGCGGGTCCCAGCGGTGGATCTGGTAGAGGTCGACGTAGTCGGTGCCCAGCCGCCGCAGCGAAGCGTCGATCGAGGCGAGGATGTGCTTGCGGGACAGGCCGCGGTCGTTCGGGCCGTCCGACATCGGGTTGAACACCTTCGTCGCCAGCACGTAGTCGTCGCGCGCCCCGAAGAACTCCCCCAGCAGCGCACCCGTGACCTCCTCGGACGCGCCGAGCGAATACATGTCGGCGGTGTCGAAGAAGATCACCCCGGCGTCGACGGCGCTGCGGACGAGCGGGCGGGCGGCGTCGATGTCGAGCACCCACTCCCGCCAGGTGGGCGAGCCGTAGCTCATCATGCCGAGGCAGATGCGCGAGACGGTCAGGCCGGTCGCGCCCAGTCGCGTGTACTCCATCACCACTCGATTCCCCGCTGGCCCTTCTGGCCCGCGTCCATCGGATGTTTGATCTTGGTGGTCGCCATGACGAGGTCGGCGGCGGCCACCAGCTCGGGCGCCGCGTCCCGTCCCGTCACGATCACATGCTGGCGGCCTTCGCGCCGGGCGAGCACGTCGACGACCTCGCCGACGTCGACCCAACCCCACTTCATCGGGTACGTGAACTCGTCCAACACGTACATCTGGTGCGTCTGCGCCTCGATCCGGCGGCGGATCTCGGCCCAGCCTTCCGCGGCCTGGGCCGCGTGGTCGTCGGTCGAGCCGGGCTTGCGCGCCCACGACCACCCTTCGCCCATCTTGTGCCACTCGACGGGCCCACCCTCGCCGGTCTCCGCGTGCACGCGGCCGAGCGCGCGGAACGCCGCCTCCTCGCCGACCTTCCACTTCGCCGACTTGACGAACTGGAACACCCCGATCGACCAACCTTGGCTCCAACCGCGCAGGGCCAGGCCGAACGCGGCCGTCGACTTGCCCTTCATCTCGCCGGTGTGGACGACGAGCAGCGGGCGGTTGCGGCGCTGGCGGGTGGTGAGCCCGTCGTCGGGCACGCTGGTGACCTGTCCCTGCGGCATGGCTGGCCCTCCTTCGTCGGGCTGTGAGCGGTAACGAGTGCTGGAGCACTCGTTACCGCTCACAGGCGGTCATGCGGCCCGTGCGGCCCGAACGACGTCGGTGACCCGGTCGACCGACAGCTCGCCGATCCCGACCAGCTCCCCGGACGCAGCGAGGGCGATGCGCGCCGCGAGGCCGAGGCGGACGGGGCCGGTCTCGCAGTCCACCACGACGGTGGCCACGCCGTCGGCGGCGAGGAGCGCCGCGGCGCGGCAGGCGTCGCGCACCGGCTCGCCGTCGAGACCGACGGTCGCCCGGCCGTCCGTGAGGACGACCAGCAAGGCGCGCCTGCGTGGGTCGCGCAGCCGCTCGACGGCCAACACCTTCCGAGCGCACAACAGGCCGCCCGCGAGCGGGGTGCGGCCGCCGGTGCGCAGGTGGTCCAAGCGGACCCTGGCGGCCGGGACGCTGGAGGTCGGCGGCAGCACCAGCTCGGCGCCCGCGCCGCGGAAGGTGATCAGGCCGACCTTGTCGCGGCGCTGATAGGCGTCACGCAGCAGCGACAGCACCGCGCCGGTGACGGCGGCCATGCGCGCCTTCGCCGCCATCGACCCCGACGCGTCGACGGCGAACAGCACGAGGTTCCCCTCCCGGCCCTCGCGCACGGCGTGACGCACGTCGGCGGGACGCAGCAGGAGCTGCTGAATCCGGCCGCGGGCCTGCTGGTGGGGTGCGGCCGCGGCCACGGTCGCCGGGAGGTGCACGTCGGCGGCCCGGTGGACGGGCGTGCCGGACGCCCGCACCACCCGGCCGAGTTCGGTGCGGGCCCGCGACCGCCTGCCCGGCGCGCCCTCGCCGACGCCGGGAACGACGAGACGCCGAGCGCGGAACGCCGGGCCGGGTGGGGGCGCGGCGCGGCCCTCGGCGGAATGCGTGGTGCCGTCGGGTGGTCCCGTGCGGTTCGGGCCCGCGGCGGGCTCGGCTGTCGACCTGTCACGGCCATCGTTGGGGCGCTCCCGGTCAGGGCCGCGCGCGTCCCCGTCGTGGCCGTCCGCACCTGAGGCGGCCCCCTCCCCGTTGCCGTCTCGGCCTGCCCGGTCGCCGTTGCGGCCATTCGACCCGCCGCCCTGCGCGCGATCGTCCCGGCCTCCCCGGTCGTCCCCGTTGCGATCCTGGCCGCCTCCACCGTCCCCCGACCCACCGCCGGGACCGTCGGGGTCGTCCGGGTCGATCTCCTTGCGGGCGTGTTCCAAGGCGTCGTCGAGAGCCTGCTCGTCGACGCCGCCCTGGTCGAACGGATCCCGGCGGCGGCGGTGCGGCAGCGCAAGACGGGCGGCGACCCGCACGTCCTCCTCCGCGACCACCGCAGCGCCCCGCCAGGCCGCGTGGGCGGTGGCGGCTCGGGCGATGACGAGGTCGGCGCGCATGCCGTCGACGTCGAACGCGGCGCAGACCGAGGCGATCCGCCGCAGCTCGGTGTCGGGCAGCGCCACCGATCGGACGCGGACCTGCGCGTCGGCGATGCGCGTGGCCGTCTCGCGCTCGGCGGAGCCCCATCGGGCGGTGAACCCGGCCGGGTCGTCGTCGAACGCGAGCCGTCGCCGCACGACCTCGGCCCGCGTCCCGACGTCCCGCGCCGCCCGCACCTCGACGGCGAGGCCGAACCGGTCCAGGAGCTGCGGGCGCAGCTCGCCCTCCTCAGGGTTCATCGTGCCGACGAGCAGGAACCGGGCGGCGTGCGACACCGACACCCCGTCGCGCTCGACGTGCGCCCTGCCCATGGCGGCGGCGTCGAGGAGGGCGTCGACGAGATGGTCGTGCAGGAGGTTGACCTCGTCGACGTAGAGCACGCCGCGATGCGCCTCCGCGAGCAGACCGGGCTGGTAGGCACGGACACCCTCGGCCAGCGCGCGTTCAAGGTCGAGCGAGCCGACGAGCCGGTCCTCGGTCGCCCCGACCGGCAGCTCCACGAGCTTCGCCGCGCGGTGGAGCCCGGCGTCTTGCCGGTGCGGCCCGTCGGGGCAGTCCGGATCCGGAGCGGTGGGGTCGCAGCTGAACCGGCAGCCCGCCACCACGTCGAGCGCGGGCAGCAGGGCGGCGAGGGCGCGCACCGCCGTCGACTTCGCCGTGCCCTTCTCACCCCGCACCAGCACGCCGCCGACGCCCGGGTGGACCGCGTTGAGCAGGAGGGCGAGGCGCAGATCGTCGTGGCCGACCACGGCGCTGAACGGGAACGTGCTCATCACCGCGACACTGCCAGACCGGACGTGATCACCGGGAGGTCCTGCCCAGCACCGTGATCGATGACATGCTCCAGCGCCGCGGTGTCGAGGTGCGCCGCGACGAGGTCGCCGAGCACGTCGAGCTGGGCGGCCCGCGCGAGCGCGAACACGGTGTCCGGTGCGGCCGCGAAACCGCTGCGCCCCGCCTGGTCGGCGGCCCGGCGAAGCAGCGCCCGGCGGAAGCCGTCGTTCTCGAGGAGGCCATGCCAGTGGGTGCCGACGACGGTGCCGTTGTCGGAGCCGTTGTCGGAGCCGTTGTCGGAGCCGTTGTCGGAGCCGTCGTTCACCGTCGATCAGCGCGGGATCGCCGGAGCGGACGACGCGGCCGTAGTGGATCTCGTAGCCGCGCACCGGCTCACCCCACGCCGTACCGGCGGGGTTGGCCAGGTGCTTTTCGACGTCGAACACGATCTCCAGGTCGAGCAGGCCGAGGCCTACGGCGTCGCCGCCTTCGACGCGATCCGGATCGGCGATGCGCTTCCCGAGCATCTGGTAGCCGCCGCAGATGCCCAGCACCGGACGTCCGGTCGCGGCGTGCGCGCGCACCGCCTCGGCGAGGCCGGTGCGCCGCAGCCAGGCGAGGTCCGCGACGGTCGCGCGGGTGCCGGGCAGGACCACGAGGTCGGCGTCGGCGAGCCGCGAGGGCTCCGTCACGTAGCGCACGGCCACGCCCGGCTCGCACGCCAGCGCCTCGGCGTCGGTGGCGTTGGAGATCCGCGGCAGCCGGACGACGGCCACCCGCAGCCACTGGCTCCCGTGCGGCGGCGCAGGGCGGCCGAGCACCCCGTCGGCGACGGCGGAGAGCGAGTCCTCCGCGTCCAGCCACAGATGCTCAACCCACGGCACCACCCCGAAGGTCGGGCGGCCGGTGAGCGCGCGCAGCTGGTCGAGACCGGGTTGGAGCAACGCCGGGTCGCCGCGAAACTTGTTGATGACGAAGCCCGCGATGCGGCGCTGGTCGGCCGGGGAGAGCACGGCCACCGTGCCGAAGAGGTGCGCGAGCACCCCGCCACGGTCGATGTCGCCGACCACGACGACCGGGAGGTCGGCGGCCTGCGCCAGCCCCATGTTGGCGATGTCGTTCGCGCGGAGGTTGATCTCAGCTGGCGATCCCGCGCCCTCGCAGACGACGACGTCGAACCGGGACCGTAGCTCGGCGAGGCTCGCCGTGACGACGTCCAGCAACGCCGTCTTGCGCCGCTGGTAGGACCGTGCGCTGACCGTGCCGTCGACCCGGCCGCGCACCACGACCTGGGCCGAGCGGTCGCTGCCCGGCTTGAGCAGCACGGGGTTGAACGCCACGCTCGGGGCGAGGCCGCAGGCCTGCGCCTGCATGGCCTGCGCCCGGCCGATCTCGCCGCCGTCGGCCGTCACGACGGAGTTGTTGGACATGTTCTGCGCCTTGAACGGCGCCACCGCGACCCCCCGCCGGTGCAGCCACCGGCAGAGCCCCGCCACGATCGCGCTCTTGCCCGCGTCGGACGTCGTACCGGCGACCAGCAGCGCACCCCGCACACACGCACCCTACGGCCGGGTACGCGCATCCCCGCGCCGTTGCCTACCGTGGACGGGTGCGGTTCCTGCTGCGGCCAGGGTGGCTCGCGCTGATCACGACGGTGACGCTCTTCGTCATCGCCTGCTACGCCCTGCTCGCCCCCTGGCAGTTCGGGCGGCAGGCGGACCGCGACGCCCAGCAGCACGCGCTCGACGCCGCATCGGCGATCCCGCCCGCCCCGTTGACCCAGGTGCTGCCACCAGGGGGTGTCACCCCCTCCGTCGAGTGGCGCCAAGTGACCGTCACCGGCACCTATCTCCCCGACGCCGAGGCCGTCGTCCGGCTCAGGGTCTACGACGGCAAGCCCGCGTTCGAGGTGCTGACCCCGTTGCGGACGGTCCAAGGGCAGGTCGTGGCCGTCGACCGCGGGTACGTCACGGCGCCGGACGGCGCCACAGTGCCGGACTACGCCGCGCCGCCGACCGGTGAGGTGACGCTCGCCGCCCGACTGCGCGTCGACGAGACCGACCCCGACCACCGGCCGCCGTTCACGGCCGACGGACACCGCCAGCTGTACGTCACCGACGCCCGCACGTTGGCCGCGGCGACCCGGCTGGCGATCACGCCCGGCTACCTCGCGCTGACCGCAGGCCAGCCGGGCGTGCTGGCACCGCTCCCGGTCGTGCCTGCCGCAGCGGAGAATGCGGCACCGTTCACCAACATCTCCTACGCGCTGCAGTGGTTGACGTTCGGCGCGATCGCCGTGTTCGCCCTCGTCTACTTCGTGCGCCTGGAGATGCTGCAGCGCCGCTCGCCGAACGCGCCGCCGCGACGCAACGCCCGCCGCACCGCCCTGCGCCGCGAGCTGTCGGGCGAGGACGACGACGACCGTTAGGCGCCTCAGTCGCGCGGCACGTGCGCGATGGAGTCGACCGCGATGGTCATGATGAGCCGCGGATCCGGGCCGCTCCGGAAGCCCGGGTACGGGCGGCCGAGGTACTTGTGCGAGATCGCGTCGATGCTCTCGGATGCGCCCTCCGTCGTCGTCGCCACGACGTGGCCGCGCACGCCGTAGTAGCGCGCGGTGTCGTCGGGATCGGTGATCGTCACGGCGACGCGCGGATCGTGCGCGATGTTGCGAGCCTTCCGGCGGTCGACGCCGGTGTTGATCACGATGTGCTCGCCGTCCGTGGTGACCCATGTCTGCGTCAGCTGGGGTGAGCCATCGGGCATCACGGTGGCGAGGAAGCACGGACTGGGTCGGCGCAGCAGGTCGAGCAGGCCGTCGGGCAGCGGAAGGGACAACATGCGCTCCTCGTGGGACGTCGGGTAAGCCGATGATCTCGCGGATGGCGCCCGGCTACCCGTTGGGAACGTGCGCCCCGACCGGCGGTCGGGTGGCGATGGTGTACGCCACCACCGTCGCGGCCGCCACCACCAGCTGGGACAGCCGTGCGGCGCGCCGCAGGTCGACGGCTGTAGGCGGCGGACCAGAGCCCAGCGTTGGGCGGTTCTCGACTCCGTGCGCGTAGACGGTCGGACCGCCGAGCCCGACGCGGAGCGCGCCCGCCATCGCGGCCTCCACCGGGCCCGCGTTCGGGCTCGGGTGCGCATGGGCGTCGCGGCGCCACGCCGCCAGGGCCGCGCGCGGCGAGCCACCCACCGCGGGAGCGAGCCCGGCGGTCAGGAGCGCGGTGACCCGTGACGGCACGAGGTTCACCACGTCGTCGGTGCGCGCGGCCGCCCAGCCAAAGTGTCGGTAGCGCGACGAGCGGTACCCGACCATCGCGTCGAGTGTGTTGATCGCGCGGTAGCCGAGCAGACCGGGCACGCCTGCCACGGCACCCCACAGGAGCGGGGCGACCGCAGCGTCGGAGGTGTTCTCGGCCATCGACTCGGTCCCCGCCCTGGCCATTCCCGCCGCGTCCAGCGACTGGGGGTCCCGTCCGCAGAGCGTTGGGATGAGTGCTCGGGCCGCGGCGAGGTCGGGCGTCGACCGAGCGTCGGCATCCCGCCGCAACGGCTCGTCGAGCGCCGCGGCGAGGACCCGGCCGTGGGTGGCGAGCGAAGTGCCGCCGAGCACCGCCCAGGTTGCGACGAGGGTCGCCACGGCATGCGCGACGGGCCGCCGCCGGGTCACCGCTTCCACCGCGACACCCAGACCCACCGCGCCCGCGACCATGACGGCGGTGTGCGCCGCGCCTGCCGCACGGCGGTCGGCGTAGCAGCGGCGCTCCAGCGCGGCGGCGCAGTCGCCGAAGCCTGCAACGGGATGCCACCGCGCCGGATCGGCGAACACGGCGTCCGCCACGGCGCCCAGCACCAACCCGACGGCCCGCGATCGCACGGCGGACGACGCTACCTGCACCGGTGCCCGCCCACCTCGACGATCAGCGCACGGGCCTACGCGCCGAGAGCCTGCGTGTCGAAAGCGCAAACTCACCGCGTCGAAGCGGGTGGGGCGTGCGGCGGGGAGGATCGGGGCCATGCGCACGGACATCGATCCCGACGAGCTGGGCCCCCGGCCGTTCTACAAGATCCTCACGTCGGTGGTGGTGCCGCGCCCGATCGCGTGGGTGGTCACCCGCTCGGCCGACGGGGTGGACAACCTCGCCCCGCACTCGTTCTTCACCGTGTCCTGCGTCGACCCGCCGATCATCCAGTTCACCAGCGTGGGCGTGAAGGACTCGCTGCGCAACGTCCGGGAGACCGGCGAGTTCGTGGTCTGCATGGCCACCGAGCCGCTCTTCGAGAAGATCAACGCAACCAGCACCAACTTCCCGGCCACGGTGAGCGAGTTCGCCGCCGTCGGCCTGAGCATGGAGCCCAGCGTGCGCGTGGATCCGGTGCGGGTGGCGGAGTCACCGGTCGCGCTGGAGTGCAGGCTGCACGCCGCGATCACGCTCGGCGACTCGACCGTGGTGATGGGCCGCGTGGTGCACGCCTCGATCGCAGAAGACGTGTGGGCCGACGACGGCAGGCTGCCCGACATCGAGCGCCTGCGGCCGCTCGCCCGGCTGGGCCGCGACCAGTGGTCGTCGATCGGCGAGGTGCACACGATCCGCCGCATCCCCTATGCCGAGTGGCCCGGGCACTACTCCCCGCCGACGGCCTGACCCAGCCGCAGCCCGTAGCGCCGCTGCGCCTCGCTGGCGATGCCGTGCAGCGAACACGGCCACCGCGCCCCCGAGCCCGAGGAGGTGCGGCACCCCGCACAGCGGCCGAGCCGGTCGGGCTTGTGCGCGGCCAGCAACCGACGCCACACCTCGGGCATGTCTGCCATCACATCCGCGATCGGCTGGTCGCCCGGCTCAGAAGATCCGTCCACGACGTGCTCACCATCCGATCCGCCGCGATGTCGGTCTGTGGGGCGAACCGGACGGCGGGCCGGTCGACCGCGGCGACGGGATGCCGCCAACACTTATCGTGCCTGACCGCTCACCTTACGTGCAGTACCAGTAGGCGCTCCTATAGGGTGAACTCGCCGGACGGCGTTGCGGAGGCGTCGGTGCGCAACTCCCGCTCACGTCCGCGCAGCTCCACCCGCCGGATCTTCCCGGAGATCGTCTTGGGCAGCGGGGCGAACTCCAGCCGTCGGATGCGCTTGTAGGGCGCGAGGTTGTCACGGGCGAACTCCAGGATCGACCGCGCGGTCTCCGCGTCCGGCTCGTACCCGGCCGCCAGCACGACGTACGCCTTCGGCACGGAAAGCCGCACCGGGTCCGGCGACGGCACGATCGCCGCCTCCGCGACCGCAGGGTGCTCGATCAGCACGCTCTCCAGCTCGAACGGGCTGATCCGGTAGTCGCTCGCCTTGAAGACGTCGTCGGAACGTCCGACGTAGGTGATGTAGCCGTCGGCGTCCCGCGCGCCGACGTCCCCGGTGTGGTACACCCCGCCCGCCATCGCCTCGGCGTTGCGCGCGGCGTCGCCGTAGTAGCCCACCATCAGCCCCAGCGGCCGGTCGGCGAGATCGACGCAGATCTCGCCCTCTGGCACGCCGCGCTCATCCGTCGCCGGGTCGACGAGCACGATCGGGTACCCGGGGATCGGGCGGCCCATCGAGCCGGGCTTGACGATCTGGCCGGGCGAGTTGCCGATCTGCACGGTCGACTCCGTCTGGCCGAACCCGTCGCGGATCCGCAGCCCCCACGCCTTCTCGACCTGCTCGATCACCTCGGGGTTCAGCGGCTCCCCCGCCCCGACGACCTTCGACGGCGGCGTCGACAGCACCGAGAGGTCGGCTTGGATGAGCATCCGCCACACGGTCGGTGGCGCGCAGAAGCTCGTGACACCGCAGCGGTCGAGGACGCCCAGCACCGACTCGGCGTCAAACCGCGTGTAGTTCATGACAAGCACGCACGCCTCGGCGATCCACGGCGCGAACACGTTGCTCCACGCGTGCTTCGCCCAACCGGGCGAGGAGATGTTGAGGTGCACGTCGCCGGGCTCAAGGCCGATCCAGTACACCGTGGACAGGTGCCCGACCGGGTAGGACGCATGCGTGTGCTCGACGAGCTTCGGCTTCGCCGTCGTGCCGGAGGTGAAGTACAGCAGCAGGGTGTCCGAGCCCTGTGTGACGCCGTCCGGCGTGAACGCGGTCGGGGCGGCCGCCGCGTCGCCGTAGTCGCGCCAGCCCGCGGGCGCACCGCGGACGGCGATCTTCGTGTAGTCGCCCTCGACGCCGTCGAGCTTGCCGGTGTCCGCGCCGCCGACCACGACGTGCCTGGCGTTGCCCCGCTCCAGCCGGTCGCGCAGGTCGGCCGCCGTCAGCAGCGTGGTGGCCGGGATGACGACCGCGCCGAGCTTCATCGCCGCCAGCAGCGTCTCCCACAGTTCGACCTGGTTGCCGAGCATGAGGATGATCCGGTCGCCGCGCCCGACGCCCTGCTCGCGCAGCCAGTTGGCCACCTGGTTGGACCGCGCCGACAGCTCGCGATACGTCCAGTGCGCCTCGCTGCCGTCCTGCTCGACGATCCACAGCGCGCGTTGGTCGCCTCGCTGCGCGGCGACCGCGTCGAAGTGGTCGAGCGCCCAGTTGAACTCCGTGATCTCCGGCCACCGGAAGTCGCGGTAAGCCGTGTCGTAGTCCTCACGGTGGGTCAGCAGGAAATCGCGCGCCGCGTAGAACGACTGGGCCGACTGGTTCATCGACATCACCTCTCTGCTCCGGCCAAAGATTAGTGATCTCAGCCCCCTCGGCCCACCGCCGGTCGGACGCGTCTCCACCCGGACGTGCGTGCGCAAACACACCTCGGCACGGGCAACAGCGACCTACGGTGGCCGCGTGCAGATGCGAGCCCGGGTCGCGGGCGTCCTCCTCCTCGCCGTGGCGCTCGTGGGCTGCGCTCCTGCCACCCCGGCGCCTGCCCCCGGGCCTGCCACAACGAGCGCCACCCCCGTCGCCCTCCCGTGGCCCGCCGCGACCGCCACACAGGTCGCGAACCTGCAGACGGCCGTCGACGGCGGCGCGCAGCCGTGGCTGCTCGACCGGACACAGGTGGCGCTGGCCTACGCCGCTGCCAGGGGCTGGCCGGACGCCACCGCCGTGAACACGCCCTCGGCGGGCGTGACGATCCGCTCCTCGGCCGGAACCCACGTGCTCACGCTGGCCCAACCCGGGAAGACCGGCACGGCGGGCATCTGGGTCGTCACGGCCGACCGGTGATCACCGCAGGCCCACACCGGGGCCCCTCAGGAACGCGAGCTTCTCGGGGTTGGCGATCAGCTGCAACGACTGCACCGTGCCGTCGGCCGCCGTCACCGCCATCGCACTGATCGGCACCCCGCCGACGCGCGCCACGATGCCGAGCGCTCCGTTGAAGTACTCCATGGCGAACGTAAGCCCCTCTGGCAACCTGCCCGCGATCCCGACCAGCAGCCGCGCCACCTTGTCCCGCCCGTACACCGGCCGTCGCGGCGCCTGGGCCTGGCCGCCGCTGTCGCTGATGATGACGACGTCGGGCGCCAACAGCGCCATCAGGGCATCGAGGTCCGCGCCCCGGCACGCGGCGAGGAACTGCTCCACGACGTGCGCGTGGGTGGCGACGTCGGCCTGGAACCGGGCGTGGCCGTCGTCCACCCGGCCGCGGGCCCTGTGGACCAGCTGACGCACGGCCTGCTCACTGCGCCCCAGCGCCGCGGCGACCTCGGGGTACGGCCGATCGAACACCTCGCGGAGCACGAACGCTGCACGCTCCAGCGGCGAGAGCGTCTCGAGGACGACGAGCAGTGCCATCGAGAGCGAGTCGGCGAGCTCCGCGGCGGCCTCGGGATCAAGCGCGGGGTCGGGTTCGTTCATGACGGGCTCGGGCAGCCACGGCCCCGTGTAGCTCTCCCGTCGCCGTTTGGCCTGGCGCAGCTGGTCGGTCGCGCGCCTGCCCACCACGGTGACCAGGTACGCCTCCGGGTTGACCACGCTGTCCCTATCGGTCCGCGACCATCGCATCCAAGCGTCCTGCAGCACATCCTCGGCGTCGGTCACCGACCCGAGGATCCGGTAGGCCACCCCCATGAGGCGCGGCCGCAGCGCCTCGAAGACCTCGGTTGCGTTCATACGCACCAGACGAGATCGCGGGTGCCGCTGTGACATGTCACGCGCAGCCCGCGACGGTGGTCTGTCGGTCATGCATCGCATCGTTGTGCTGGGCGCGGGCTACGCGGGGCTGCCCGCCGTCAACCGGATCGCCCGGCAGACCTATCGAGACGACGTGGAGCTGGTTCTCGTGTCCACCCGGGACCGCTTCGTCGAACGGCCTCGCCTGCATCAGCTCGCGACCGGCCAGCCACGCCCCGACCTGCCGCTCGCCGGATTCCTCTCCCCCGGCGTGCGGCTGCGCATCGGACGGGTCGAGCGGCTCGTCGACCATGCGCTCGCGTTCGCCGAAGCGACGCCGCTGTCCTACGAGACGCTGCTCTACGCCGCAGGCAGCACGATCGACATCACCAGCGTGCCCGGCGTGGCCGAGCACGCCCGCACGGTGACCAGCCCCGAGTCGGCGCTGGCGATCGCCGCCGCGCTGCGGGCCGACACGCGGGCAAGGGTCGTCGTCTGCGGTGGCGGCCTGACCGGCCTCGAGCTCGCCGCCGAGGTGGCGGAGTCGTTCCCACACGCCGACATTTTCTATTTCTTCTTTTTTCTACTCTTGTTCGTGTACTTTATCTGTCGTGTTCCTCGTTGCCGCCTCGCCTGTGATGCGTGCGCATCTCGACGTGTGTCGCGGTGTCGCGCGTGTCGTGTCGGCGGTGAGCTGGACGGCGGTCGTACGCGAATCCGGGATGCCACTCCACGATGATCTTCCGGGGCGAGAGCCGGCGCCGAGGCGGGCGAGGGCTCGGGGCGTGATCGGGGCAGCAGAGGCGCGCCGCGTTGCTGCCGTGGGTGGCCGAGCCCGATGAGTACGTTCCGCACCGCCCGCAGGGCGGCTGCGGTGCGGTGCGGACCTGCCGGCGACGGAGGTGCGGGTGGAGCGTTCGCACCGTCTCACGACCTCCCGAGATCAGATCGTGGTGCGGCGCACGACATCTACCGGGTCCGCTGCGGTGCGGCGCGAGCATGTCGGGCGCTGCCCGATCAGTGTCGACGCGCCGACGAGTTACGCTCACATCAAGTCGTTGGTGGTGTACCTGCTGTCTACCAGCACGTCCCGTCGCGCGGTGTGTCGAGCTGGTCGCCGATCTCACCGCGGACCGTCCGTCACCCGTGCACGCATGCTCCGCGTCGCACACTCTCCACAGTCGTCACCTATCACATCACCTTCGATTCGTGTCACACACCTGCGCGCCGCCCGCCACCAGCGCTACTCCTTCCGCGTCCCGCTCTACAGCCTGTTCGCCTGCGCGCACCTTCGTTCCACTTCACATCCTCCCACTTCGCCATCGCCGCACACCGTACCAAACTACTACAACAGCTACCCCCTCGCCGCGCATCAGCATGCTTTCGCATCTGCTGCGCATTTCACCACCCGCCCACCTACCCCACGCTGGCCCAGCAGCCCAGCGCGCCTGCGCCTCATCCACGTTCAACCACCCCACACCCCACGCTCGTGACGGCGGGCGCGCCGGGCGGCTGGCTCTCCGCGCGGGCGCAGGCGTACGTCGCGACAGCGCTGGACGAACTGGGTGTGCGCCGGATCACCGACACCCGGGTCACCCGCGTCGCCGCCGACCACCTCGAGACCGCCGCGGGTCAAGGGCCCGAGTTCGATCTGTGCCTGTGGGCGGGCGGTTTCAGCGTGCCGCGCCTCGCGACCGACGCGGGGATGAAGGTCGACGGACGCGGTCGCGTGATCACCGACCCGACGCTGCGGTCGGTCTCCGATCCCGACGTGTACGCGATCGGGGACGCCGCCGCCGTCCCCGGGCCGTGGGGCGACGCCCTCGCGATGGGCTGCCGCACCGGCGGCTTCACCGGGCCGTCGGCGGCCGATGCCGTCGTTGCCCGGTTGCGCGGCCTGCCCGCCCGCCCGTTCCGGTTCCGTTACGTCCACGAGTGCCTCAGCCTGGGCCGCAGACACGCGGTGATCCAGTTCCTGGACCGCGACGGGGTGCCACTCGACCGGACGCTGCGCGGGCGCGCCGCCAACGCCTACAAGAACGTGGTGCTCGACGCGGGCCGCTGGGCGAGCAGACACCCCGGGCCGTTCCTGCGGCCGCGTCACCGGCTGTCCGCAATCGGCGTTGCCGCATGATCGTCCGGTTCACCCGCTCGGGCGCGGTGGGCACCCTGACGGTGGACCGACCGGCCCGGCGCAACGCCCTGACCCCGCGCATGTGCGCGGAGCTGGCCGCGATCGGCGCCGGGCTGGAGCGTGACCACGCCCCGCGCTGCCTCGTCGTCACGGGCGCGGGCCCGGCCTTCTCGGCGGGCCTGGACCTCGACGAGGGAATGGCGATGCTCGCAGAGTGGGCGGCGCTGCCGGTGGGCGAGGAGCTCGTCGCGCGGGGGCTGCGCCTGGCCGAGAGCGTCGCCTGGATCCCGTGGCTGCGATGCCCGAGCGTTGCCGCCGTGCGCGGCCCCGCCTACGGCGCGGGCGGTCAACTCGCGCTCGCCTGCGACTTCCGGATCTTCGCCGACGACGCACGGCTCGGGCTCGTGGAGACCCGCTACGGCCTGCTGCCCGACATGGGCGCGACCGTGCGGCTCCCCCGGCTCGTCGGCGACAGCCGGGCCCGCCGGATGATCCTGCTCGGGGAGGTCGTGAACGCGCCGGAGGCGCTGCGGATCGGGCTGGCCGACGAGGTGGTGCCCGCCGACGCACTGGACGCGGCGGCAGCAGGGCTCGCCAGGTGCCTCGCGGCGCAGCCCCCGCTCGCCCTCCAGGGCGCCCGCCGGGCGATGGAGGCTGCGTGGGATGGCGATGCCCAGGCGGGGCTGCGCGCTGCGGTCGAAGCGCAGGCGATCTGCCTGACCTCGGCCGACTTCGCGGAGGGCCGCCGTGCGCTCGCCGAAGGACGGCTGCCGAGCTGGACCGGTCGGTGAGTGCAGCGGATCGCCGCAAGTTGGAAGATCCGGTATCTGGGTGGCCGTCGTCGACTCCTCCTCGTAGCCGCCTCGAGAGCGCCCGGCAGGCCATCACTTGTTCGGGTGAAGAACGCCGCCATGTGCTGCGTTCGGCTCGACCGGGGCGATCAAGCCCATGAGACCGGCACAGGAGGCCGGCCCGAGCCGCGAGGGGGACGCTGTGCAGAACGCCGACGCGAACACCGACTCCGTCAGTCACGACATGTTCACGGTGCTGCACGGCCAGCCCGCGCCCGTCGTCACGCGCTGGACCTACCGGGCCGACGACCCGTTCGCCGTGTCGCTCGCCGTCCGGACCAGGCACGATCGGTGGGTCGAGTGGCTGGTGGCCCGCGACCTCGTCGTTGAGGCGCTGAGCGGCCCGACGGGCATCGGCGACGTCCGGATGACCCCGCAGCTCGTCCAGGGCTACGACATCGTCGAGATCGAGATCCGGTCGGGCGACGGCCGGGCCGTGCTGGAGGTCGACCGCGACCTGCTGCGGGGCTTCGTCGAGGCCGCCACCGAGATCGTCGCGCTGGGTGACGAGTCCGGCCGCATGGACCTCGATGGGGAGATCGCCCGACTGGCCGCGTGAGCTACTCACGGGCGCGCGCCTCGGCCAGCTCCTTCAATGCGGCGAGGTTCGCCTCGATCGCGGCCTGCCATTCCCGCAACCGCCCCGCGATGATCCGCTCTTCCTTCTCGGGCATCGCCGCGATCGCCTGACAGAGGAAGGAGAACCCGGGCCCCATCCGCGCCCATTGGCGCAGGTCCGTGCCGCCGTCGCGCGGGGTCAGCTCGAAGCGCCACATCGCGGAGGGATCGTCGGGGTCCTGGACGGCCCACGCGAACACCCGCGGCGGATCGCAGGTGATGACCTGCGACGTCGTGGTCCACTCCCCGACCGCCTTGTGACGGCTCCGGCCTCTGAACGCGGCTCCGACCGCGGGTGCGCGGACCTCGTCGAGCCACGCCACCTCCTGCACCTCGCTGGACAACGACGCCACCAGGTGGATGTCGCTGACCAGCGGCCAGAGCACCTCGGGTGGAACGGACACGTGGACCATCGCCTCGGCGGTGGGACCGTCGGCGTACCTCATGCGGCCGATCGTGCCACCGGCGGCGCCCCGCGGCGACGGTCACGACGGCCGCACCGGCGCGGCGGTGCCCGCACACGCGTCCCGGCGCCGGTGCGGCCACCGCGATGCCTGTGCGGGCGCGAGAAGGGCTTGTGGACCGCGTCGAGAGGCGCAGGATGCACGCATGGGCCTCCCCGATCTGTCCGCGTTCACCGTCGCGCAGAAGGCCGCGTTGTGCCTGGGCTCCGACATGTGGCACACCGCGCCGGTCGCCGAGCACGGCGTGGAGGCGGTGGTCGTCTCCGACGGCCCGCACGGCTTGCGCCGCCAGCCCGAGGGCGGCGACCACGCCGGGCTCGGTGGAAGCCTGCCCGCCACCTGCTTCCCACCGGCGGTCGCGCTCGGCTCGGCGTGGGATCCGGAGCTCGCCCGCGCGGTGGGCGCCGCGATCGGGCGGGAGGCCAGGGCCCAAGGCGTCGCCGTGGTGCTCGGGCCCGGCGTCAACATCAAGCGCTCGCCGCTGTGCGGGCGCAACTTCGAGTACGTGTCCGAGGATCCGTACCTGGCCGGGCGGGTCGGGGCAGGGCTCGTCGACGGTCTGCAGAGCGAGGGCGTCGGCGCCTGCGTCAAGCACTTCGCCGTCAACAACCAGGAGACCGACCGGCTTCGCGTCTCCGCGGAGGTCGACGAGCGCACGGTGCGCGAGATCTACCTGCCCGCGTTCGAGCACATCGTCACCACGGCACGGCCGTGGACGGTCATGTGCGCCTACAACAAGATCAACGGCACCTACGCGTCCCAGCACCGGTGGCTACTCACCGAGGTTCTGCGCGATGAGTGGGGCTTCGAGGGGCTGGTGATGTCCGACTGGGGCGCGGTCGCCGACCGGGTGCCCGCCCTGGCCGCCGGGCTGGACCTGGAGATGCCGCCGCACCTCGGCGTCAGCGACCGGGCGATCGTCGACGCCGCCGCCGACGGCTCTCTGCCTATGGAGAAGCTCGATACCGCGGTCAGCCGGGTGCTGCAGCTCGTGGAGCGCGCACGTGGACGCACTCCCGCTGCCATGGCCGACGACGAGCACCACGCACTCGCCCGCCGGGCCGCGGCGGCCTGCATGGTGTTGCTGCGCAACGACGAGGGCGTGCTCCCCCTCGCGAACCCGCGCCGGGTCGCCGTCATCGGGGCGTTCGCCACAAGCCCGCGCTTCCAGGGCGCTGGCAGCTCACAGGTCAATCCCACCCGGGTGGACTCGCCGCTGGACGCGCTGGTCGCGGCGCTGCCCGACACGACGGTGGACTACGCCGCCGGGTTCGGGATCGACGACCCCGCCGACGATGCCACCCTCGCCGATGCGGCCGTACGGGCGGCGGCCGATGCGGACGTCGTGATCGCCTTCCTGGGGCTGCCCGCCGCTGCTGAGTCCGAGGGCTTCGACCGCACCCACATCGAGCTGCCCACGGCCCAGACGGACCTGCTGACCCGGCTCGGCGGCACCGGCGCGCCGATCGTCGTCGTGCTCGCCAACGGCTCGGCCGTGCGCACCCGGCCCTGGGAGCAGCACGCGGCGGCGGTGCTGGAGTGTTGGCTGGGTGGCCAGGCGGTGGGCGGAGCGATTGCCGATGTCCTCACCGGCGTGGCCGAACCCGGCGGCAGGCTGGCCGAAACGATCCCACTGCGGCTTGAGGACTCGCCGTCCTATCTCAGCTTCCCCGGCGAGGAGGAGCACGTCCGCTACGGCGAGGGCGTGTTCGTCGGCTACCGCGGGTTCGACGCGGCGGGCCGGGAGGTGGCCTACCCGTTCGGCCACGGCCTGTCCTACACCACGTTCGACTACCGCGACCTCGCCGTGCGGGTGGCGGGCACCGACGTCACGGTCGAGGTCACGGTGGCCAACACCGGCTCCCGCCCCGGTCGGGAGGTGGTCCAGCTTTACGTCGGCGATCCGCAGGCCGCCGTCGCCCGGCCCCCGCGTGAGCTCAAGGGCTTCGCCGCGCTGGACCTGGCCGCGGACGAGCACCGTCGGGTCGCGTTCACCCTGACCGCCCGTGATCTTTCCTACTGGTCGAGCGCCGAACGGGCGTGGCTGCTGGAGGGCGGGGAGTTCACGATCGACGTCGGCGCGTCGTCGCGGGACATCCGGCTCACGGCCACGGTCACCGTCGGCGAGCCACGGCCCCGTCCGCCGCTCACGGCCCAGGCCAGCATCGAGGAATGGCTCGCCGACCCCGAGGGCGCGGCTCGGCTGCGGGACGCCGCGGGCGCGGCCCCGATCCTCGCCGACGCCGAGCTCCGCCGGGTGATCGGCAACTTCCCACTGAGCAGGCTGGCGGCGTTCCCCGCCATGGGCATCACGGATGAGGTGTTGCGCAAGCTCGGCCTCACGTGACTCGTCGCTCCCGGCTCCCCAGGCGGCGATCCCCGCACCGCGACGCAGCTGCGCTCGGGCGCGTCGCCCGGCGACCTGATCGCGGCCGTCCTCGATCGCCGCGGGTGGCCGCTCGGCTTGCGGCGGGAGACGCTCGGCGGCGCACGGTGACCGTTCGCCCGTTCACCGATCGGATGACGACGGCATGCAACGCTCCGTTGTTCAATGACGACTCTCCGGACAGGCACCGTCCGGGACCGGACGGTCACGAAGCGTCGAAGGAGACGAGGCCCGTGCGCTCGCCGAGGCGTCATCCCGAGGTGATTTCGGTAGCCGAGTTGCTGCGCCGGGAGGGGCTGCCCACGCGGCACTCCGCGCCGGGGCGACTGCGCCGGAGAGGCCCGGCGCACAGCCCGTTCCCCGATCCGGTGGAACCGTCCGGCAACACACGGCGAGCGGTTGCGGCGGGCTCGCTGCTCGTGATCGGGACGATGCTCGGCACGGTCGCCCTTCACGACGGCATGCTCGCGCCGCACAGCGATGCGGGCAGCGACGCCGAAGCCGGGCTGGGTCCTGGCGGCGTGCCCGCATCGCACAGCCCGCGTGGGCCTGCCCTTGACCTCGCCACCGCGCTCATCGACATGTCGGGCGTGCTGGGTCGGGGCGGCACATGGCTCGACCCGATCGGCAGCGTCGGTTCCATCGGCGGTGTCGGTCCGGGCGGTACGGCAGGTGCAGGCGGTTCAGCGGTCGCGGGCGGCGGCCTCCTGGGTGGCGGGAGCGCAGGCCTTGGCGGCGGCTCCGCCGGGGCCGCGGGTGGGAGTGGCGGCGCGGCAGGCGGCGGCGACGTGAGCGTCGGTGGCGGCGCGGCAGGCGGCGGCGGCGCGGCAGGCGGCGGCGGAGCGGGCGGTGTGAGCGTCGGTGGCGGCGCGGCAGGCGGCGGTGGCGCGGGCGGTGTGAGCGTCGGTGGCGGCGCGGCAGGCGGCGGTGGCGCGGGCGGCAGTGGCGGCGGCGCGGGCGGCAGTGGCGGCGGCGCGGGCGGCGCGGGCTCCGGATCCGACTCCGGCGGCGCAGGCGGCGGCACAGGCGGCGCAGGCGGCACAGGCGGCGCGGGTGGGACGGGCGGTGGCTTGGGCGGCTCCGGTGGCGGGGCAGGCGGCGGCCTCGGGGGCACCGTCGGTGGCCTGCCCGTCGTCGGACCACTTGCGGGGCCCGCGGTGGCTCCGGTGGAGCAGACCGTCGAGCGGGTTGTCCCGTCGGTGGGCCACGTGGTCGGGGCTGTAGCCGATCCGGTGGGCCATGCCGTCGGCGATGTGGTGAGCCCGGTCACCGACACCGTCGAGGATCCGGTTGTCAAGCACGTCGTCGAGCCGGCCGTCGAGACTGTCGTCGACACGGTCGAGAAGCCGGTTGTCAAGCACGTCGTCGAGCCGACCGTCGAGAGGGTCGTCGACACGGTCGAGAAGCCGGTTGTCAAGCACGTCGTCGAGCCGACCGTCGAGAGCGTCTCCGACGCCGTCGTGAAACCCGCCTCGGCCAGCCTCCTGGAGCCCGCCGCGGAGCATGTCGTCAAGCCTGCGGTCAAATCGGGGGTCGATGCGGTCGAGCCAGCGGCCGAAACCCTCACCCACGCTGCCAAGCAGGCGGCCGATCCCCTCACGGACACGGTCGAGTCCGCCGCCAAGCCCGTCACGGACACCGTCGAGTCCGCCGCCAAGCCGCTCACGGACGCGGCCAAGCCCCTCGCCGACACCGTCGAACCCATCACGAATGTCGTCACAGGAGCGGACTCGGACCACGAAAACACCACCCAGGCGAACTCCGGCCGGTCGCATTCCGCATCCGACGCTTCGTCCGGCGACAAACAGCACTCCGACAACCCCGCGATGACCAGCCTGTCGTCCGACTCGGCGAAGCCCGTCTCGCGCACCGTCGGGCGGACCGCGGCGGGCGTGCTCGACAGCCTCCACGGGAGCTAGCCCGGAGGTCTCCTTCGATCCGGTGCGGCGGTTCCGAGCGCCGTCGGAATAACTCCGACGGCCGCGGAGCTTGCCCAAGCGGACCACCGAAGGAGGGCTCATGGCCGTGCGAACCGCGCCACGACTGACCCGCTCCGCGGCCTTCGTCGCGGTCACCGCGATGCTCGTGCTCTTCATGGCCGCGGCAGGCGCGCCGACCCCGCTGTACGTCGTCTACCAGCAAAGATGGGGCTTCCCGACCTCCACGCTCACGCTCATCTTCGCCGTCTACGTGCTCGGCCTGCTGGCCACGATCCTCGTCGTCGGTGCGCTGTCCGATCACGTCGGACGACGGCCGGTCCTCGGTGCCGCGATCGCGCTGGAGGTTGTCGCGCTCGTGCTTTTCCTCACAGCGGGCGGGGTCGTGACGCTCCTGCTGGCCCGCCTCGCGCAGGGCGTCGCCACCGGCGCAGCGATCACCACGCTGTCCGCCGCCGTCGTCGACCTCACCGCGTCCACCCGGGCCGCGCGCGCGGGCCTCATCACGAGCGTCGCCACCCTGCTGGGGCTGGCGGGCGGGTCCGTCGGGGCAGGCGCGCTGGTCGAGTTCGCTCCCGCGCCCACGCAGCTCGTCTACGTCGTGCTGCTGGTCGGCGCGCTCGCAGCGGGGGTCACGACGGCAGTGCTCCCCGAAACCGCATCTCGACGGCCGGGCGCGTTGGCATCCCTGCGACCGCGCGTCGGCATGCCGGGCTACCTGCGGACGGAGTTCCTCTCGATCACGCCGATCCTGCTCGCCAGCTGGGCGCTCGGCGGGCTGTATCTCTCCCTCGGCCCCTCCGTGGCCGCCCTTTCGTTGGGCGTCACCGACCACCTCGTCGGCGGCCTGGTCGCCACCCTGCTCTGCGGCACAGGCGCCCTCACCGCCGTGTTGCTGCGGAACTGGCCGCTGCCGCGGCTGCTGCTCCTGGCGGCGGCGCTGCTCGCCGTCGGCACCGTGGGCACCCTCGGCGCCATCGACGTGGGCTCGGGGCCGCTGGCCGCGCTCGGCACGGTGGTCGCAGGCGTCGGCTTCGGCGCGGCAGGCCTCGGCGCCTTCGGCACCATGGCCGCATTGGCGCGGCCGACCGAGCGCGGCGCGGTGTTCGCGCTCACCTACGTCGTCTCCTACCTGGCGTTCAGCGTGCCCGCCGTGGTGGCGGGGGTCGCGGCGAACGTGGTCGGCCTCGGCCCGACCGCCATGGTGTACGGCGGGGTCGTCGCCGCTCTCGGGGTGGTCGCCTTCGTCGCGCGGCTGCGGCTGCGCCACACCGGTCAGGGCTTCCGCGCCACGCCCGCGTAGCTGTAGACGGTGTGCGGGGCGATCCACCGCGGTCGCCACCGCTGGACGGGGACGAGACCGGGCGGCACGAGCTTCAACCCCGCGAACAACGCGCCGACCTCGGCGTAGGAGCGCGGGACGAACGGCAGCCCGAGCTCTGCGGCCGCGGCGACGTGCGCGGCCATTGCGGACGGATCCAGATCGGCCGTGGCGTGGGAGATCGCCAGGTAGCTCCCCGGCGGAAGCGGCGCCATCAGCTCACGCACCAGTCGGGCGGCGTCGTCGGCGTCCGCGACGAACATGAGCGTGGCCAGCACCAACACGGCGATCGGCCCGTTGAGGTCGACCGTGCCCGCCAGGCTGTCGAGGATGCCGCGCGGATCGCGCAGGTCGCCGTGGACGGACGCGACCCTGCCCGCATGCGTCGGCACCAGCGCGCGGACATGCGCCATGACGACCGGATCGTTGTCGACGTAGACCACACGCGTGTCCGGCGCGATCGCCTGCGCCACCTCGTGGACGTTGGGCGAGATCGGGAGCCCGGCCCCGACATCGATGATCTGGCGGATGCCCGCCTCGCCGACGAGGAACTCAACGGCCCGCACGAGGAACGCACGGTTGGCCCGCACGTGTTCGCGCTGCCGCGGGATCGCCGTGAGAACGCGGTCGCCGAGGATCCGGTCGGACGCGTAGTGGTTCTTGCCGCCCAGCCAATAGTCCCAGATGCGGGCGGAGTTCGGTTCCGGACCCGACACTGTTGCCCCTCGTAGCCAAGTCATCACACACCGGAGTGGAGACTCTACGCCGTGGGCATGCCGATCGCGCCTGTGGCGACCTAGGGTTACGACGTCCGCTCCCGAGGTCCGAGAGGTGCAACGATGTCGTCCACCGAATCCCCCGCCCGGTTCACGTACACCGGCCGGGACGGCACGGCGATCACGGCGTACCGGTGGGCTCCCGTTGGCATCGCCCGTGGCGTCGTGCAGCTCACCCACGGCATGGGTGAGCACCTGCTGCGCTACGACCACCTCGCCACGACGCTCACCGCTGCGGGCTTCCTCGTGCAGGGCCAGGACCACCGCGGCCACGGTGCCACCGCGACCTCCGACGACGCGCTTGGGCAACTCGGCGCGGCGGGCTGGAACAGCCTCGTCGACGACATCGACGTGCTCATCGAGCGCACCCGCGACCGGCTGCCCGACCTGCCCATCGTGCTCTTCGCGCACAGCATGGGCTCGTTCGCCGCCCAGCAGTACATGCTGAACCACTCCAGCCGGATCGCGGGCCTCGCGCTCTCCGGCACGGCGGCGATCGACCTCATGGAGCCCGGGCTCGATCTCAACCAGCCGATCGACCTCTCGGCGTTCAACGCACCGTTCCCGCACCGCACCGGCTACGAGTGGCTGTCCCGCGACGACGCCCAGGTCGACGCGTACGTCGCCGACCCGCGTTGCGGGTTCGGGCTGGACGCGGAAGGCGGCAAGGCGATGTTCGCCAGGGCCCGCGACGTGGCGGACCCCGAGCGGCTCGCGGGCATCCGCAAGGACCTTCCGGTACACGTGATGGTGGGCGAGCGCGACCCGGTGAACGGTCAGCTCGCGCTGGTCAACGCCCTCGTCGCCCGGCTGAGGAGCGCCGGGCTCACCGACGTGACGCTCACGGTATGGCCCGACGCCCGGCACGAGATCTTCAACGAGACCAACCGGAACGAAGTGGAGGCGGACCTGCTGGCGTGGCTGGACCGCGTCGTCCCCGTGAACTGAGCAGCCCGAACGCGAGCACGAGCGCCCCCCAGGCCAGGAACAGCGGCACCTGGCCTGGCTGCGCGAGCGACGGGACCAGCCGCGCCACGTCGACCCCGGAGAGCCCGTCGAGCACGCCCAGCGCGGGGCTGCGGCCCTTCTGCGCGGTGAAGCCGCCGGTGGGGCTGCACACGGCGAGCGCGGTGAGGCCCAGCCCGACGGCGGTGAGCAGCCCGCCAAGGGCGAGCGTGCGGGGCCCGGCCCGATCCCACGCCAGCCCGACGTGCCCTGCGAACATCGGCAACACCACCGCCAGGAACCGCGCGGGCGGTGACCACGCGCCGTCCCACGCCGGAAACGACGTGATCACCGCGACGTAGGGCACGACGACCGCGGCCACGTGCAGCGTCAGCAGCCTGCGCCGCGCGAGCACCAGACCGGGTAGCACGAACAGCAGCACCGGGAAGTTGGGGACGACGCCCACCTCCTGGTCGAGCAGGATGCCGACCAGCGGCCGCCACGGGTCGGCGGTGAACGGCACCGCTCCCGCATTGACCTGGTTGGGCGCGAGCCCGAACGTGTGCCACACCAGAGCGTTGTAGACGAGCAGCGCGCCGACGAGCACCGCTGCCGGGCCGAGCAGGCAGGCCAGCCGGGCAGGCGACCGGCCTTCCCGCCACACCCGCACCAGCAGGAACACGCCGAAGATCGGCGGGAACAGCAGGAACCGGCTGTGGATCCACGGCAGTGCCCCCAACGCCGCCGACACCAGCGCCAGGTCCCGGGGCCGCAGCGTGCGGGCGTGCAGCACCCGCAGCGCGTACACGCAGACCAGCGCACCCAGTGGCTCAACGAACGACAGCGACGCGTACATCAGCACCGGCGTGCCCAACCCGAACGCCACGGCGACCCCCACCGCGACCCGCTGCCGCACCCCCAGCTCGCGGACCAGCCAGTACACGTTCGCGACGATCGCGAGCGAGACCACCGCCATGAACCCGACGACGCCAGCGCGACCCCACAGCACGAACGGCAGCAGCCACAGCAGCGGCCCACCGATGCTGTGCAGGGGCAGCAGTTGCCCGTCGGGGCCGGGCGAGACGTGGGGGTCGAGCGGGAGCGGGTAGTAGGCGAGGTAGTCGCGGTGGGCGTAGACCTGCGCGACGTCGAGCGAGCCGTAGAGGTGCAGCGCTTGGCTGATCACGAGGTAGTGCGGCTCGTCACCCTGCGGCATCTGCAGGAGCAGGCGAGCCAGGCCCAGCGCGACGATGGGCACCGCGACCAGGGCAACGGCGGCGAGGACGCAGCCGCGCTCGCTGCGCAGGCCCGGTTCGGTCACCGCAGCACTATCGCAGGCGTGCCCCTGCCGTTGAGAATGCCGCTGGCGAAAGATCCGGAGGAGACGATGGGCGACGACGTCGAAGCGCGCACCTTCAGCCGCGCCGACCGCACGCGCTACCGACAGAAGGTGCGCCACAGCCTGGACGTGTTCGCGCGCATGCTGCGCGAGTCGCGCTTCGACACCGAACGGCAGACGATCGGCTGCGAGATCGAGCTCAACCTCGTCGACGAGCACGGTGATCCGGTGATGCGCAACGAGGAGGTCCTCGCGGTGATCGCCCACCCGGATTTCCAGACCGAGCTCGGCCAGTTCAACGTCGAGATCAACATTCCGCCGCGCCCGTTGTCGGGCACGTC
Organism: uncultured Actinomycetota bacterium; assembly: GCA_963736375.1. Lineage (GTDB taxonomy): Bacteria > Actinomycetota > Actinomycetes > Mycobacteriales > Pseudonocardiaceae > Pseudonocardia. The sequence goes on along the minus strand of CAVTOL010000024.1, from coordinate 87,236 downwards.
GCTCGCCGAGTTCGAGGACCAGGTGCGGGCCGTGCTCAACGGCGCCGAACAGGCCGCCCGCGGCATCGGCGCGCACCTGATGATGATCGGGATCCTGCCCACGTTGCAGCAGGTCCACCTGCAGGCCGAAACGCTCACGACCAACCCCCGCTACCGGCTGCTCAACGAGCAGATCTTCGCCGCGCGTGGGGAGGACATGTCGCTGGAGATCGACGGGCCCGAGCGGCTGCGTGCCACAGCGGAGTCGATCGCACCGGAGGCCGCCTGCACGAGCGTGCAGCTGCACCTGCAGGTGGCGCCCGAGTCGTTCGCGGCGTACTGGAACGCCGCTCAGGTGATCGCCGGGGCCCAGCTGGCCGTCGGGGCGAACTCGCCGTACCTGTTCGGAAAGGAGCTGTGGCGCGAGACCCGGATCGCGCTGTTCGACCAGGCCACGGACACGCGCCCGGAGGAGCTCAAGGAGCAGGGCGTGCGGCCGCGGGTGTGGTTCGGCGAGCGCTGGATCACCTCGATCTTCGACTTGTTCGAGGAGAACGTGCGCTACTTCCCCGCGCTGCTGCCGATCTGCGATGACGAGGACCCCGCCGTGATGCTCGACCGCGGCGACCCGCCACGGCTTTCGGAGCTGCGGCTGCACAACGGCACGGTGTACCGCTGGAACCGGCCGGTCTACGACGTCGTTCAGGGCGAACCGCACCTGCGGGTGGAGAACCGGGTACTGCCCGCCGGGCCGACGGTCGCCGACACGGCCGCGAACGCCGCGTTCTACTACGGCCTGGTGCGCGTGCTCGCCGACGACGAACGCCCACTGTGGACGCGCCTGTCCTTCGGGGCGGCCGACGAGAACTTCCACGCCGCAGCCCGACGGGGCATCGACGCGCTCCTGTTCTGGCCGGGCGTTGGCGAGGTGCCCGCCGCCGAGCTGGTGCTGCGACGGTTGCTGCCACTCGCCGACGAGGGGCTGCAGCGCTGGGGCGTCGACACGAGCGTGCGGGAACGGCTGCTCGGCATCGTCGAGGCGCGGTGCCTCACCGGCCAGAACGGGGCGTCGTGGCAGGTGGCGACCGTGCACCGGCTCCAGGAGCAGCGCCATCTTGCTCGGCCCGACGCGCTGCGGGTGATGGCGCTCCGCTACGCCGAGCACATGCACTCCAACGAACCGGTGCACACCTGGCCTGTGGAGGGCTGACCCACCCCCTGACCCGCCCCGGGGGCCTTGATCACCGGTTCGGCGCGTTTCCGGCCGGAATTGGCACCCTTCGCACCGAACCGGCGATCTTGGGGGTCAGGCCCCGGCGTCCACCCAACGCTCCGCGGGGATCTGCGGCAGCGCGCGCTTGACCTCGTCCACCACATCGGAGACGAACACCAGCACGACGTCCGGCTCCGCGGCCACGAGCTGCTCCGGCGAGATCACCGGTATGTCGGTGCCCGGCATGCGCCTGCCGAGCTTGGCGGGCGACGCATCGGCGACCCCGGCGAGCAACGTGCGGTCCGCCCCCACCAGGCAGAGCAGCGAGACCGCCCGGGACGCCGCCGCGTAGCCGTACACGCGCCGTCCGGCCGACCGGTGCTCCTCCAGCTGTGTGCGCAGGCGCGTGACCGTGCGCCCGACCGCATCCCCCAGCGCGCCGACCGCGTCGGCGTCCAACACCCCGGTGGCCTGCTCGGCGGCGAGCAGGTCGGGCAGGGTGCGGGTGTCCTGCTCCGCGTCGCGCGACGCCGTCAGGACGACCGTGCCGCCGTACAGCGAGAACCGGTGCGCGGACGTGACCGTCATGCCCAGCTCGGCGAGCATCCCGACCATGCCGGGCGTCGAGTAGTAGGCGAAGTGGCCCAGCCGCAGCGCGTTCCACTGGCCGCCGTCCATGATCGCGGCGAGGGAGTGGAACAGCAGCACGAGCGTGCCGCCGGGGGCCACCGCGGCGATCCGCGTGCGGAGCGCGGCACGCTGGTCGGCGGCGTGCATGATCCCGAAACAGCCGTCGACGACGACGTCGGCCCGTCCGCCGAGCGACACCGGCGTGAACCCCTGCGCGGCCAGGCCGTCGAGCCAAGTGCCGCCATGTGGGCTGGGGAATTCCATGGCCGTGCCGCCCTGGGGCAGCACACCGGCCGCGGCGACCGCCGCGACGGCCGCCCGGCGTTGCTCGGTGAGCGCGGCGGGCTCGCGGCCCAGCACCTCCTCCGGCACGACCGTGTCGTCCGCGAGCTGCGCCAGCCCGCAGCTCCCGCACAGCCACATGCGCAGCGGGTAGACGGGATCCGTCCCGTTGTCGTCGGCCGCGGGAAAGAGCTCGGACGAGGGCTGACGGCCGAGGTCGAGCACGATCCGGCCGTCGTCGGACCCGCAGAATCGGCAGGCGATCGGCCCGGTCGTGGTTGCGGCGGGCGCGGGATCGGTCAATTTCTGCACGGCGCCGATGGTGGCACACGGCCGTCGGCGTGCCGGTGGCGCGCAGTAGGGTCACCGTCGTGCAGGTGCAGATGACGATCCTCGACGGGGTGCTGCTGTTCGTCCCGACCCCGTTCCGTGACGAGCGTGGCTTCTTCTCCCGCACCTTCGACGCCGCCGACGCGCGCGCCGCGGGCATCGACCCCGACGCGTTCCTCCAGGACTCGCAGTCGCGCAGCGCGCGTGGCGTCGTACGCGGGATGCACGGGCGGCGCGGCACCGGCGAGGCCAAGCTGGTGCGGTGCGCCCACGGCGCGATCCACGACGTCGTGGTCGACGCCCGGGATGGCTCGCCCACCTTCGGGCGGTCGGCGGCGTTCCTGCTGGATGACGAGTCGCTGCACACGCTCTACATCCCGCGCGGCTTCCTGCACGGGTTTCAGGCGCTCACGGAGACCGCCGACACCTGCTACCGCATCGACGCCGCACACAACCCGTCGGAAGACGTCGCGGTGGCGTTCGACGATCCGGAGCTCGGCATCGCGTGGCCGCTGCCGCCGTCGATGGTCAGCGCCCGCGACCGCGCTGCGGGCTCCTGGGCCGACGCCCGCAAGCTGCTGGCTCCGGCCCACGCCTGACCGCGCGCACCCGTCGCCTCCACACCCGTTTTTCCTGCACCCGGGCCACCCGACGGGCCCGCACACCGCGTACACCGCCGCACGAGCCGGCGCCCGGCGACAATGGCGGCGAATCGGGGCCCCCTCGTGCCTCGCCGCGACTTCGCACCCCGCGCGCCTCTTCGCACCCCGCCGGCGTGGTGCGAAGTGCATCGAAGGGGTGCGAAGTGCGCCGCCGGGGGGCGGGGGCCCCGGGGCGGGCGCGCGGCGGGGGCCCCGGGGCGGGCGCCCGGCGGGGGCCCCGGGGGGCGGCGGCGGCGCCGGCGGGGGCCCCGGGGGCGGCCGCGCGGCGGGGCGCGCGGCGCGGGCGATCACCCGGGTGCGGGCGTAGCGTCGTCGGGGTGTTCCACCGACGCCGCGCCCCGGTCGTCGTCACCGATCTGCACGATCCGCTGTACGTCGTGCACAGCCGGATCATGCGACGGCGGCTCGTGCTGTTCGGGATCTGGCTGATCGGCTGGGTGGTATCCGGCCTGCTGTGGCGCGACGGCTGGCTCGCCACCGCCATCCTGCTGGGCAGTGGTCCCGGGATCTGGCTGGTCGTCGGGCTGGTCAGGGCGGGAAGGCAGCCGGGGCGGCGCGAGCCGGTCGGCCGCCGGGCGCTGGGAGGACCGGGCGCGGGAGGAGCGCACTGACCGCGGTGCCGAACCGCCGCTCGCGGGCCTGCCACTCCCGCGGATAGCCCAGCGACGCCTCGACGAACCGCACCCCGTCCTCGACGGTCACCCGCGGGATGTGCAGATGCCCGTAGACGACGGCCGCGGCGCGGTAGCGGACGTGCCAGTCGGCGGTGGCGGTGGTGCCGCACCAGATCGAGAACTCCGGATGGCGCAGCACGCGGGTCGGCAGCGGGGTGAGCGGCCAGTGGTTCACCAGCACGGTCGGCACATCGGGATCGAGCGCGTCCAGTCGCCGCCTGGTTTCGGCGACCCGTGCCGCGCACCACGCGGCCCGCGACGGATAGGGGTCGGGGTGCAGCAGGTGCTCATCGGTGCAGACGACGCCCGCCGCGTACGCCGCGGCCAGCCCTTCCTCGGGCGTGCGCGCCTTGGGCGGAAGGAACGTGTAGTCGTAGAGCAGGAAGAGCGGCGCGACGACAGCCGGACCGCCGGGCCCCTCCCACACCGGGAACGGATCCTCCGGGGTCAGCACGTCGAGCCCGCGGCACGTCTCGACAAGATGGCGGTAGCGCGCCTCGCCGCACAGCGAGACCGGGTCCTTGCTGCGCGTCCACAGCTCGTGGTTGCCGGGCACCCAGACCACCCGCGCGAACCGCTCGCGCAAGAGGCCCAGCGCCCACGCCACGTCCTCGACCCGCTCGCCGACGTCACCCGCGACGATCAGCCAGTCGTCGGCGCTCCCCGGCCGCAGCCCTTCGACGATCGCCCGGTTGTCGCGATGCCGAACGTGCAGATCGCTGACAGCCGACAGGGTCACCGGAAAACACCTACCACAACGTAGGTTACCGCTAGTAAGTTAGAGGCATGCGTCAGGTGTTCCGGTGGGGTGTGCGGCACGGTCTGATCCGATGGTCCACCGCGCGGGGCGCGCGCGCGGGTGAGGTCTCGGCGGCGCTGATGGTCGATCCGGCGTACGTGGAGGACCCGTTCCCGCACTACGAGACGATCCGCGCCGAGGGGCCGTTCTACGACAACGGCTTCGCGCTGAGCACGGTCTCGCACGCGGTGACGACGGCGGTGCTGCGCAGCCCCGACTTCGGCGTCATCGGCGGGTTCACCGGCAACGTGCCGCGGTGGCTGCTCCTCGCACAGGCCATCGGCGGCCGCGGACCGCTCGGGCCGGTCGAACCGCCGTCGATGCTGGCCGTCGATGCGCCCGATCACACCCGCTACCGCAAGCTCGTGTCCCGCGCGTTCACCGCGAAAGCCGTGGCCGCCCTGCGCAGCCGCACCGAGGAGATCGCCGACGAGCTGCTCACCGGCCTCGGGCTCAAGCGCGAGGTGGACCTGATGGACGACTACGCGAGCATGCTGCCCGCCACCGTGATCGCGGAGATGCTCGGCGCGCCGGTCGCGATGAGCCGCCAGTTCCTCGCGTGGGGCGCGGAGGCGGCGCGCTCGCTCGACGCCGGGCTGTCGCTGCGCGACTTCCGCCGTTCGGAGCGCGGCCTGCGGGCGCTGCAGCGGTGGATGGAGGGGCATTTCGCGCACCTGCGCGCGCATCCCGGCGACAACATCCTCTCGACGCTCGTGCACGCGCACGCCGCCGAGGGCAAGCTCACCCAGGACGAGCTGTCGGCCACCGCGATGCTTCTGCTCGCGGCGGGCTTCGAGACCACCGTGAACCTCATCGGCAACGGCACGGCCCTGCTCGTCGAGCATCCGGACCAGCGCGAACGGCTACGGGCCGAGCCCACGCTCTGGCCAAACGCCGTCGACGAGATGCTGCGGTTCGACTCCCCCGTGCAGCGCACCGGGCGCATGGCGCAGCGCGACACCGAGGTGGCCGGTGTGCCGGTGGCAGCAGGGCAGCCCGTCATGACGCTCCTCGGCGGGGCCAACCGCGATCCCGACGTGTTCGCCGAACCGCAGCAGTTCGACGTGGGCCGCCCCAACGCGGGCGATCACGTCGCCTTCTCCTCGGGCATCCACTACTGCCTCGGTGCCGGGTTGGCCCGGATGGAGGGCGAGGTGGGGCTTCGGGCGCTGTTCGAGCGCTTCCCCGACCTTGCGCTTGCAGGCACCCCGCACCGCAGGGCCACGCGGGTGCTCCGCGGCTACGAGACGATGCCCGTGCGACTCGCGGCCACCGCCAGCCTGTGAGCGGTAACGAGTGCCGGAGCACTCGTTACCGCGCACAGCCGTCAGCCGAGCGCGTCGTGGGCGGCCTGGGCCTGGATGTACACCCCTTCGAGCCGGGCCCTTGCCGTTGTGCCTTCCCCCTCGCCGAGCGCGCCGCCCTCGTAGCGGCTGTAGACCCCGGCCTGGATGCACGCCGCGCGCCACCGCGCGAACGCCACGTAGAAGTCCAGGTCGCCAAGGTCGCGGCCGGAGCGCTCGGCGTACCGCGCGATCAGCGCGTCGCCGTCGGGGTAGCCGCCGACCTGGTTGGGGCCCTCGATCGTCGGCGGCGCGGTGTCGGCCGGTCGGCCCCACGACGCCATCAGCCAGCCGAGGTCGGCGAGCGGGTCGCCGAGGGTGGCCAGCTCCCAGTCGAAGATCGCGCGGACCCCCCCGTCGGGGCCGTAGGCGAGGTTGCCGGGGCGGTAGTCACCGTGGGCGATCCGGACGTCCGACGGCGGCAGGGTCGCGGCGCGGGCGACGAGCCGCTCGTGTGCGGCGTCGACGATCTCCAGGTCGGCCAGGGACGAGGCGTGCACCTGCCGGTGCCAGCGGCGCAGCTGTCGATCGATGTACGAGCCGTCACGACGCAGGTCCGACAGCCCGGCCTCTTCGGGGTCGACGGCGTGCAGTGCGGCCAGGACGTCAGCCGTGTCCAGACCCGCGGTCGTCCGCGACTCGCCCTCGGGGAGGCGGTGGCCGGACTCGGCATCCCCGAGCACCTCGCCGTCGACGAAGCGCATGATGTAGAACTCCGCCCCGATGACGTCCGTGTCCTGGCAGAACACCACGGGCGGCGCGACCGGGACGCCGAACGGGGCCAGCGCCGAGATGAACCGCCACTCGCGGCCCATGTCGTGGGCCGTGGCGAGCACCATTCCCAGCGGGGGGCGGCGCAGGGCGAACGGGGTGCCCTCGGCGTCGGTGATCCGGTAGGTGAGGTTCGAGTGGCCGCCCGAGATCCGCTCTATCCCCACGGGCCCCTCGCCGACCTTGACCTCCGCCACCTCGGCGCGCAGCCAGGCGGACAGGGGGACGGCGGGGACCGCGTCGGCGCTCATGCGGGTTATTAACCCCGACCCCGGCTGGCGCGTCCACCCGTTGGGTCAGACGACAGCGGCTTCCCGCTCCCGACGCCGGGCGAGGACGTGGTCGAGGCTGAGCCTGCCGGGCCCGGTCGCCGCCAGCAGCAGGACGCCCGCGATGATCACGCCGATCAGCTCCCAGCCGCCGTCGCCGGTGATGCCGCCGAACCAGTGGCCCGCGAACCATCCGGCGCCGACCATCACGAACGCGACCAACGCCGCGGCCACCGGCGTCACCAGCCCGGCCACCAGCAGGATGCCGCCGCCGGTCTCGACACAGGCGGCGAAGGTGGCCGAAAGGCCCGGCACGGGCACGCCGAGCCGGGCGAAGCTCGTTGACGTTGCGCCGAGCCCCTGGCCCACCAGCTTCTGGCAGCCGTGCGCCAGGAGGACGGCTCCGATCAGGAGCCGCGCGCCGAGCGCGAGCACGTCGCGCAGCATGGGGGGCAGCTGGATCACGAGCGTCCACCTCCGAAGGTTGGCGGGTCGTACCACCTGGTCCAACGCGAGCGCGCTCGGCTCGTCACCGGGCCTCACCCGTACGAGTCAGGCGTAGGGCCGCACCGCCGAGGCAGGCGGCAGGTCGACGACCCGGACGCGGCGCGGGAGCCCACCGGGGCCCGAGGTCGCGATGGTGATCGTGTCGGTGCTGAGCACGTCGGCGGGCACGACCGGCAGCGCCGTCGTGGGAGTGAAGTCGAGCGGGGACTGCACGGTGACGCCGAAGGGCGCGGGCGCAGGCCGGTCGGATCCCGCTGCGCGTTCGGACATCGCGCGGCGCACGCCCGCGCTCGCCATCCGCGGCGACGCGTCGACGGCCACTTGCGCGGCGGACAGCGCGGGCTCGTCTGCCTCCGCTGGGCGGGCCGGGGCGCTCACGGCGGACACCGCGGCAAAGGCCTCGGCGGCGGGCTGGTCGGCAGGCTGGGTCGCCTGCGGGACGGCCCGGAACGTACCGGTTGGGATGGCCGGTGCCCTGTCGACCTCTGGCCGTGCGAAGGCGCCGGTCGAGCGGCCTGCCTGCGCCGGGCGAACGGCCGGGAAAGCGCCGGTCGGGACGCCCGCGGGAACCTGCGCGACGGTGCCGAACGTCCCGGTCGGCACTCGTCGTGAACCCGCCATGGCGCGGGTCGATGACAGGCGTGAACGCCTCGGACACCGCGGCGGCGCGCCGCACGGGGGTTCGCTTCCGCCGCTCGATGTCGGCCCGCTCGCGGTCTTGGCGGCGCGCGATGAGGTGGTCCACGCTGAGCCGCCCCGGTCCGAACGCCGCCAGCGCCACCTCGGCCGCCACGATGACGCCCACCAGCTCCCATCCGCCGTTCTGGGCGAAGATGCCGTGGGTGGCGTGCACGAAGCCCGCGGCCCCGACCATGACGACAAGGTCGAGCGCGACGACCGTGGTGGTCAGCGCCCCCAGCACGATCAACACCCCGCCCACGAACTCCACGAACGAGGCGAACGAGGCCGACACGATCGCCAGCGGGATGCCCAGCTTCTCGAACTGGCCGTACGTGCCCGAGATCCCGTTGATCATTAGCTTCTGCCATCCGTGAGCGAACAGCACGACACCGAGGATGACTCGGGCGATGAGAATCGCGATATCGCGTGCGGGGGCGGGGAGCGGTCGGTTCAGCATGGGCGGGCCTCCGTACCCTCTGTAGCCGTTGTGGCGCTTTCGGTCACCGAAGCGCCAACCTCCACAGGCCCAGAGCCGATACGGCCGATCGGCGCGTTCGGCGACCGTCGCGCGGTCGCGTGCGACGAGCAGTCGCCCGGCCGGCATGCCGCGCCGAGCGTAGATGATCTTCCGATAACCGCCTGTGACCGACCACTCACCCGGAGCGCTACTCCTTCAGCGTGGCGGTGGACGCGCAACGGTCACCCTTCGCGATCATGAACTCTCCCGACCCACCCCGTCGTGACACGGCAACGGGCCATCCGCCACGCTGCGCTTCCGCCGACACCACCGGGCCAGGTGCGCGGCGACGCCCCGCGGGATACCGTCCAGCCGTCGCACCGACACCGCAGACGAGGGGGCGAAGATGACCGACGGACCGCTCACCCTGGCGATCGACGTGGGTGGCACCGGGCTCAAGGCCACGGTCCTCTCCCCCGACGGCGAGATGCTCTCCGAGCGCATTCGCCGCGAGACCCCCTACCCCTGCACGCCACCCGTCCTGCTGGACGAGCTCGACGCCCTCGCCAAGACCCAGCCGCACTATGACCGGGTCTCGGTCGGCTACCCTGGCGCGATCCGGCGCGGCATCGTGCGCGACGTCACCGCGTTCGTCCGCCCGGCGCTCGGCGAGCCGAAAGACCCCAAGCTCATCAAGGAATGGATCGGCTACGACCTGCAGAGCGCGCTGGCCAATCGCTTCGGCAAGCCCGTGCGTGTCGCGAACGACGCCGACGTGCAGGGCTGTGCGGTCATCGAAGGCCGGGGCATGGAGCTGGTCATCACGCTCGGCACCGGGGTCGGCTGCGCCGTCTTCTTCGACGGCACCCTGCTGCCGCACATGGAGCTGTCGCACGGCCGGTTCGGCGACGGCCTCTCGATCGAGGTGGCCTGCGGCGACAACGAGCTTCAGAAGGTCGGCAAGCACGAGTGGCGCAAGCGCGTGCTGAACGCACTGGAGACCTTCGAGGAGATGGTGCTGCCCGACCACATCTTCATCGGCGGCGGCAACGCCAGGCGCCTCGACGCCGACAAGATCGGTCCGAGCCGGACGATCGTGCCCAACATCTCGGGGCTGCTCGGCGGCATCGCGCTCTGGGAGCGCACCGAAGGCGCCGCGATCAGCAACATGGAAGAGCCACTTCCCTCCCGGACCTGACGGGGAGACGTCGATCACGGCAGGATGTGCGCGTGGCCGACGACTACCCCGCTGACATCACCGCGACCCCCGAATGGTCGGCGCTTGCCGAGCACCACGCCGCGGTCGCCGATGTGCATCTGCGCACCCTCTTCGCCGACGACCCAGGGCGGGCCGACGCGCTCACCGCGGCCGCGGCCGACCTCGTCCTCGACTACTCGAAACACCGGATCACGCGTGACACCCTTCCGCTGCTCACGGCACTGGCCCGGCGCGCGGGCCTGCCCGAACGCACGGAGGCGATGTTCGCGGGCGTGCACATCAACACCAGCGAAGACCGGGCCGTGCTGCATACGGCCCTGCGCGCGCCGCGCGAGCTCGCCCTCGCGGTCGACGGGCAGGACGTGCCCACCGACGTCCACCGCGTGCTCGGCCGCATGGGCGAGTTCACCGACGCCGTTCGCTCGGGCGCGTGGACGGGGCACACCGGCGAGCGGATCGCGGCCGTCGTCAACATCGGCATCGGCGGTTCGGACCTGGGCCCCGTCATGGCCTACGAAGCGCTCAAGGACTACGCGCAGCGCGACCTGACGATGCGCTTCGTCTCCAACATCGACCCGACCGACATCTCCGAGGCGCTGCGCGACCTCGACCCGGCCACCACCCTGTTCATCATCTCGTCCAAGACCTTCACCACCTTGGAAACGCTGACCAACGCGCGCGCCGCCCGCGACTGGCTGCTCGCAGGCCTCGGGGGTGAGGAGAAGGCCGTCGCCAAGCACTTCGTGGCGGTGTCGACGAACGCCAAGGAGGTCACGGCGTTCGGCATCGACGAGGCCAACATGTTCGGCTTCTGGGACTGGGTGGGCGGGCGCTACTCGGTCGACTCCGCGATCGGCCTCTCCCTCATGGTGGCGATCGGCAAGGAGCAGTTCGGCGAGTTCCTCGCGGGCATGAACGCCATCGACCGGCACTTCCGGATGGCGCCGCTCGAGGAGAACCTGCCGGTCATCCAGGGCCTGCTCAACGTCTGGTACGTCAACTTCTTCGGCGCGCAGACGCACGCCGTGCTGCCCTACAGCCAGTACCTGCATCGCCTTCCCGCCTACCTGCAGCAGCTGACGATGGAGAGCAACGGGAAATCGGTGCGCGGCGACGGCACGCCGGTCACCACGCTCACCGGGGAGATCTTCTGGGGCGAGCCGGGCACCAACGGCCAGCACGCGTTCTACCAGCTGATCCACCAGGGCACGCGGCTGATCCCGGCCGACTTCATCGGGTTCGCCGACCCCAACCACATCATCCCGGTCGACGAGCACACGGACATGCACGACCTGTTCATGGCCAACCTGTTCGCCCAGACCTCGGCGCTCGCCTTCGGCAAGACCGCAGAGGAGATCGCGGCCGAGGGCACCCCGGCCGAGGTGGTGCCGCACAAGGTGATGCCTGGCAACCGGCCGACCTCGACGATCCTCGCTCCCAAGCTCACGCCGTCGACACTGGGCCAGCTGATCGCGTTCTACGAACACGTCACGTTTGTCGAAGGCACGATCTGGGGTATCGACTCGTTCGACCAGTGGGGCGTCGAGCTGGGCAAGGTCTTGGCCAAGCAGCTGGGCCCCGTGCTCACGGGAGAGGCAGGCCTCGAAGGGCTCGATGCCTCCACCGCCGCGCTTGTGGCGCGCTACCGGATGTGGCGCGGCCGCGGCTGACCGCTCGCGTCATCGAGGAGGCGCCCCGGCGATGCCCGACGAACAGCCCGACCCTGGGCCTGCGCCCGCCGGGCCGCGCGCTCGTCCGCGGCCTGGTCAAGTCGCGATCCTCGCCGTCGGGCTCGCGGCGTTGGCCTGCGCCGCGCTGTGGGCCGCGTACTCGGGCTTCGGGCCCGCCTCGTTCGATGGGGCGGCGCTCGACGAATCGCTCGAAGACCGCACCCCGACGCTGACGACGCTCGCCGTGGTGGTCACCACGCTCGGCAGCACGGTGGCGATGGCGGTGCTGGCCGTGGCGGTCGGCGCATGGTGCTGGTGGCGCGGACGCCGCGCCGACGCCGTGCTCGCCGTCGGCGCGATGGCTGGGGCGAGCCTGATGTTCCGGCTGCTCAAAATGGTCCTCGACCGCGCGCGGCCGCCTGCGGCGGATCGGCTCGTGAATGAAACGAACGAGTCGCTGCCCTCGGGGCACGCGACGATGTCGATCGTGGTCGTCGGCACGATCGTGGTGTTGGCCTGGGCCGGGCGCAGCGCGCTCGCGCGGGCGGCCATGGTGGTCGCCGCCGCGGCGTGGGTCGGCGCGGTCGGCGCCACCCGGGTCTACCTGGGCGTGCACTGGATCTCGGACGTGCTGGCGGGCTGGGCGGTCGGTGCCGCGTGGCTGGCCGTGTGCGTCACGGTATGGGCGCAATGGCGCGCCCGCGTTGCCGTTTAGGACTGCTCGGCCGAGCACCACCACGTCGAGCGGCCGCCCACGGTGCCGTGCACCATCGCGGCTCCACAGCGCGGGCACCGCCCGCCCGCGTGCCGGTGCTCGATCACCTCGCCGGTGTGCACTCCGCCGTGCGCGATCGCCGCCTTCAACGATCTCTCCAGGGCGTCGTAGAGGCCGTCGAGGGCGTGTTCGGAGAGCTCGTCGGCGGGCGCTGACGGCGACAGCGCGGCCTGCCACAGCGTCTCGTCGGCCAGCAGGTTGCCCACGCCTGCGAGCACCGACTGGTCCAGCAGCCGCGCCTTCACCGCCGACCGGCCGCGGCGCACCCTGGCCCGGAACTCCGCGCGTGAGATCTCCTCGGCGTCTGGTCCGAGGGCGTCGATGTCGGGGTCGAGGCGCACCCGTCCGAGCCTGCGCTTGTCGAAGAGGCGGAACTGCCCACCGTCGGCGAACTCGATGGTGAAGCGGTCCCACTCGGCCTTGCGTGGGCTGCGGTCCGGCCGCGCGGGGCCGCCACCGATGCGCTGCCCCGAACTGTCGGTGACGATCACCCGCCCGCCCATGCCGAGGTGGACGCCGAGGTGCGGGCCGGGCTCCCCGCTGCGGCCGCTGGTCTCGCACCACATCGTCTTGCCCCGCCGGTGCGCGGCGGTCAGCCTGCCGCCGACCAGCGCGGCGGCGATCGCTCCCGGTGCGTGCGGGCGGCACACCCAGTGGTCGGTGTCGTCGACGGCGGTGATCTCGCGGTCCAGCGCGTGGACGAGCACGCGGCGGGCGCTCTCCACCTCGGGCAGCTCGGGCACCGGATCATCCTGGCTCGGCGCAGGATCAGACGCGCGCCGAACCGGGTTCGGCCGACGAGCGGGCGCTGGGCCTGCGCGCCGTCTGAGCCACCGAAACTGTCGGTGCCCGGTGTGACACTGCGGGCATGACGACGACGAGCACCACCTTCACCCTTCGGCCTCAGGGCGCGTTCTCCCTGCGGGAGAGCGCCGAGTTCGGCTTCGGCCAGCGACACGCCACGGCGTTCGACGGCACGATGCGCTTGGCGTTCTGCGTCGACGATCTCGTCCACCAGGTCGGGGTGGCCGTCACCCAGGATGAGCGCGGGGTGCACGGCACGATCGTCGGCCAGGGCACGCCACCGGTCGATCGGGTGGCCGCGCAGACCGCCCGGATGCTCTCGCTGGATGTCGACGCCCGCGGTTACGAGGCGGTCGGCGCCCGAGATCCGGTCGTGGCCAGGGCATTGGCCACCGCACCTGGCCTGCGGCCGCCCTTGTTCCACTCGCCGTACGAGGCGGCGGCGTGGTGCGTGCTGTCGCTGCGCTGGAACGCCCGGCAGGCCGCCGCGGTGCGGGATCGCCTCACGCGCGCCCACGGCCTGCCGGTCGAGGTGGCAGGCGTGGCGATGGCGGCGTTCCCCACCCCGGAGCAGATGCTGGCCGTCGCCGCGTTCGAGGGCGTGCCACCGGTCAAGATCGAGCGGCTGCACGGTGTGGCCAGAGCGGCGGCCGAAGGGCAGCTTTCGGCCGAGGAGATCCGGCGCGCCGATCCGGAGGAGGCGATGGCGCGCCTCCGGCAGATCCCCGGGATCGGGCCGTTCTCGGCGTCGCTCATCGTGCTCAGGGCGAGCGGTGTGTGCGACGTGCCGGTGGAACAGGAGCCGCGGCTCGCGGCGATCGTCGGGCGGCTGTACGGGCTGCCGGGCCCGGCCACCGCGGACGACATGCAGCGCCTCGGCGAGGAGTGGCGGCCCTTCCGCACCTGGGTCGGCGTGCTGCTCCGCGCGGCGGCGGGCAGGCTCGCCGAGGCGGCGTAGGCGAGGGCGGCGACGACAGCGCGGCCGGGCGGCGGCGGCCAGGCGACGCACCGCACGCCCACGCGACCCATCGCACGGCCAGGCGGCCGGGCGGCGGCGCACCGGCGGCAGCTCGGGTGTGCCAGGCCCCGAGGCGGCAGACTGATAGGCGTGAACGAACCGCTGTGGAGCGCCGTCGACGACTACTGGATCACCAAGCTGCACGCCCCCGACGACGCGCTGGACGCAGCGTCGGCGGCCAGCGCGGCCGGGGGCCTCCCCCCGATCGCGGTCACGGCGCCCCAGGGCAAGTTCCTGCAGCTGCTGGCCCGCGCGATCGGCGCGCGCCGGATTCTGGAGATCGGCACCCTCGGCGGTTACTCCACCATCTGGCTCGCCCGCGCCCTCCCGACCGATGGCGAGCTCGTGACCTGCGAGATCGACCTCCATCACGCCGAGGTCGCGATGGCCAACCTCCGCCGCGCGGGCGTCGACAAGCTGGTCGACCTGCGCATCGGCCCTGCCCGCGACACCCTCGCCACCCTCGAGGGCCCGTTCGACCTGGCATTCGTGGACGCCGACAAGACGTCGGGTGCCGAGTACTTCCGCGAGTGCGTGCGGCTGGTCCGCCCGGGTGGCGTGATCATCGTCGACAACGTCGTGCGCGAGGGGACGATCCTCGACGCGGGCAGCACCGACGGGGCCGTGATGGGCACCTGGCGGCTGGCCGACGCGATCGCGGCCGAGCCCCGCGTCGACGCCACCGTCGTGCAGACGGTCGGCAGCAAGAAGTACGACGGCTTTGTGCTGGCCGTGGTGCAATCGCCCGCTGAGTAGGTTCTGTGGGCTGTCGTCAGGTGACGGTCGTGTCGATCGCCACGTCGATGTTGCCGCGCGTCGCATTCGAGTACGGGCACACCTGGTGAGCCTCGGCCACGAGCTTGTCGGCGGTCGGCTGGTCGAGGCCGCCGATCTCGACGTGCAGTGCGACGGTGAGCCCGAAGCCGCCCGCGTCGCGGGGCCCGATGCCCACGTCCGCGGCCACGGTCGACGGTCCGAGCGTCACCTTCTGCCGCCGGGCCACCCCCTTGATCGCGGAGTGGAAACACGCGGCGTAGCCCGCGGCGAACAGCTGCTCGGGGTTGGTGGCGCCGCCTGCGCCACCCATCTCGGCAGGCGCCGCGAGATCGAGATCGAGCAGTCCATCGGAGGACCGGACATGGCCGTTGCGGCCGTCGCCGGTGGACAGGGCAGATGCCGTGTAGAGAACGCTCACGGTAGCCAAGCTAACCGCCGTAGGACCCGGTGGCGACCCGCGCCGCCGCCGCCGCGTTCGCCGTGCGTGCCGCCTCGGCGGGCGAGGATCCCCGGAGCAACGCCGCCAGGAAGGCGCCGGTGTGGACGTCGCCCGCGCCGGTCGTGTCGACGGCCGTCACCGGCGTGGCGGGCAGAGCCACGGGCGCGGCTCCGGCGACCGCCAGCACGCACCCCCGCTCCCCCATCCGCACGACCGCACCCGCCCGGCCGCCCACCAGGCGTGCGGCGGCGACCGGGTCGGCCGCGCCGGTGAGCGCCGTGGCCTCCGTGGCGTTGGCGCTCACCCAGTCCAGCCGCGCCCGCGCCCGCGCCAACGGCCCCGGCCGGACGAGCGGACCGGGGTCGAACGCCACCGCGACGTCGTCGCGCAGGGACGTGATCCAGTCGGCGAGGGCGTCGTCGAGACCGTAGCCGGAGACCAGCACGATGTCCCCCGCGCCGAGTACGAGGTCCGCGAGGTCGGCGGCCCCGAGCGTGGTCTCCGCCCCGCGCCCGCTGACGAACGTGCGCTCGCCCCCGCCGTCGACCATCACGATCACCACGCCGGTGTCGACGTCCGGGCGGGGCGGCATCCATACCGTGATGCCTTCCGCAGCCAGCGCCGCGCGGGCGAGGTCGCCGAACGGACCGGTGCCGTGCGCGCCCGCGTACACCACGTCGACGCCCTGCCGCGCGGCCGCGGCCATGGCGTGGAAGCCGCCGCCCGTGGCCATCCGCAGCCGCGACGCCCACACGTCCCCGCCGCGCGCAGGCAGGGCAGGCACCGTGGCGAGGACGTCGACCACCACGCTCCCGATGCTGAACAGCCGACCCTTCACGCCCATGATCGCCGAATTCGGTGCATTTCGTGCATCAGCGCACCCCGTGCACCAATCCCGGCGATCTTGGGCCGTGCGGGGGCCGCAGGGCCAGTAGGCCGTCGGCGAGGCGGTCCAGGCCGAGGTGTTCCACGTGTGCCCGCACCGGCAGCGCGTCCAGCCCGCAGCACGCGCCCGCGATCGCGCCCGCCATCGCGGCGATGGTGTCGCAGTCCCCGCCGACCGACGCGCCGAGCTTGCACGCGAGCCACGGGTCGTCGCCCGCCAGCGCGAGGACGGCGAACGCGGCAGGCACCGACTCCTGGGTCGCGAGGCTGGTACCGACGAGCGTGCCGATTGTCTCCAACGGGTCGCGCTGCCCGCGGACGATCTTCGTTGCCCACCGGATCCGCGCAGCCACATCGGCCGCCGCCACCCAGCGGCCTCGTATGGCGGCCTTCTCCGCGGCGTCGGCCGCGACGGCGAACGTGTCGCGCACGCCCGCACCCTCGATGCCTGCACTCACTGCGGCGGCGACGGCGGCGGCCCCGGCCAGCGCGACGCCGGTGTTGTGCGTGACGAGCGACGCCTCGACCACGCGGTCGACGAGCGCGTCCCCGACCGGCACGGCGATGCCGACCGGCGCGATCCGCATCGCCGCCCCGTTCGTCGTGCCACCGAGGCCCGCCTCGGCGGGATCAACGCCCGCGGCCAGTGCGGCGAGCGCCCGCTGCGTGGACGGGCCGAGCAGACCGGTCGCTCCGCGCTCGCGCATCGTCGCATCCCATGCCGCCAGCCGCCGCGCCAGCTCGTGCGGGTCGATCCGACCGCCCGACTCGACCATCAGCCATCCGAGCAGCGCCGCCTGCTCGGTGTCGTCGGTGACCGTGCCCGCGGCGAGCCCTTCCGCGACCGGATGGCCAGGCGGCGCCGGATGGAAGCGGTCGACGAGCAAGCCGTACCGCTCCACGATCCGCGCCCGTGGCGTCGACTCGGTCGGCATGCCCAACGCGTCCCCCACGGCGAGGCCGTGCAGGGCGCCACGGGCCCGGTCGGCCGTCACGGCAGGTCGGCGCTGCGCACGACCCGCACCAGCGGCGCGTAGAGCGCGAGCACGTCGAGGGTGGCGCGGTGGCTCTCCGCCGTGACCCCCGCGCAGGCGTCGCCGACGACGAGCACCGGCACGCCCGCGTCGGCCGCGGCGACCGCCGTCGAGAGCACGCAGCAGTCCGTCGACACGCCGCAGAGCACCATCGTGGCGTCGCCTACCCGGTCGGCCAGCGCGGCACCCCACTTGGAGAAGGTGGTGGTGTCCAGGGTCGGGCCGCGGGATCCGAGTTCGGGCACGACGTCCCACAGCGGCGCGTCGGGCGGCTGGAGCGCGAACGGCCACTCGGCGTAGTAGTCGCGCCAGGCCCCGGTAGGCCGCTCGGGCGCGACGAACCGGGTGATCGTTACCGCGTCGCCGTAGGTCTTCACGAGGCCTGCCACGGTCGGCAGGATGGCCGCGAAGTCCGGAGCGGCCCACGGGCTGTCCGCGTCGGCGAACACCCGCTGCATGTCGATCACGACAAGGTGGGCGGCCGAGGTCGTGCGCGAAAACGGTCGCCCTGGCGATGCTTTTCGCGCAGGAGCGGCGGAGCCGTCGTCGTTCATGACTCCTGCGCCCGCACCCGTCCCCGGTCGATGACGAGGCCGCCGACGAACCCCACCGCCAGCGCCACGAGCACGCCGAGGTTGGCGCCCGCCCAGGCGCCCTCGCGACCGCCGAGGCCGACCACGCCGAGCAGGTAGCCCTGCCAGCTGAGGATCTCGGTGGTCGTGTTCGTCACCAGGCCCCATCCGAGCGCCGTGCCGACCACGAGCAGGATCACCGCCGTCCACCGGACGTCGCCGTAGCGACCGGCCGGGTCGTACAGCTCGGGCTCCGCGTAGTCGTGGTGCCGCAGCGCGATGTCGGCCAGCATGATCCCCGCCCAGGCCGCCACCGGCACCCCGAGCGTGTAGAGGAAGCCCTGGAACGGACCCAGGAAGCTGTCGGCGAAGAACACGACCCAGATCGTGCCGAGCACCATGATCACACCGTCGACGAGCGCGGCCGACCAGCGGGGGATGCGCAGCCCCAACGACAGCAGCGCGAGCCCGGATGAGTAGATGTCCAGCACCGCACCCCCGACCAGGCCCAGCACCGCCACCAGCGCGAACGGTATGAGGAACCAGGTGGGCAGTACGTCGGTGAGCGCCCCGATCGGGTCGGTGGCGATCTTCGCAGACAGGTCCTGCGACGACCCGGCGAGCAGCAGACCGAAGATCAGCAACACGATCGGTGCGACCGACGCGCCGATCGTCGTCCAGGCGACGACGCCCCGGGAGGACGCGCTCCGCGGCAGGTAACGCGAGTAGTCGGCGGCGACGTTGACCCAGCCGAGCCCGAACCCGGTCATGAGGAACACGAGCGCGCCGATCACCTGCTCGATCGAGCCGCCGGGCAGTGCGGAAACCGTCGCCCAGTCGATCTGGCCTGCCGCGAGGATGACGAAGACGACCGTGAGCACCCCGGTGACGATGGTGATGACGGTCTGCATGCGCATGATCACGTCGAAGCCGAGGACGCCCGCGCCCACCACCAGTGCGGCCACCACCAGCAGGGCGACGACCTTCGTTCCGGCGCCGCCGCCGAGACCCAGCCGGTCGAAGACCGTGGCCGTGGCCAGCGTCGCGAGGATGACCAGCGCGGTCTCCCACCCGACGGTCAGCAGCCACGAGACCGCGGTGGGCAGCTTGTTGCCGCGCACCCCGAACGCCGCGCGGGAGAGCACCATCGTCGGCGCCGAGCCGCGCTTGCCCGCCAGCGCGATGTACCCGCACAGCAGGAACGAGAAGATGATGCCGATCAGCCCGGCGACCACGGCTTGGCCGAACGCGATCGAGAAGCTGAGCGTGAAGGCGCCGTAGGAGATGCCGAGCACCGAGACGTTGGCGGCGAACCACGGCCAGAACAGCTGGATAGGGCTGCCCTTGCGCTCGGCGTCGTTGATGACGTTGATGCCGTTGCCCTCGACGCGGGGCGCACCGGCGGCCCCGGTCTGGCCCGACTTCCGCATCTCGACCACGAACTTCCTCCTGACCACCGGTGTTGTACCGGCCGCCCACCCTAAGTGATCAGGGGACGCGGGGGCAGACCCGGTCGGACCAGCGGTCGGTAGGGCTGAGTCCCGATATTTGCTCCGCAAGCTCCGCTCAGTGCCGATGCTCGCTCCGCAAGCTCCGCTCAGTGCCGATGCTCGCTCCGCAAGCTCCGCTCAGTGCCGATGCTCGCTCCGCAAGCTCCGCTCAGTGCCGATGCTCGCTCCGCAAGCTCCGCTCAGCGCCGATGCTCGCTCCGCAAGCTCCGCTCAGTGGTCGGACGGGCGCAGGTGGTACTCGAACACGAGACCGCCGATGGCGACCACCAACAGCACGCCGGAGATCACCAACGCCCAGATGTAGTAGAACGCCAGCGAGATGGCAACGAGCGCGGCCGAAGCCGCCAGGGTGATCGGCCAGTAGCTGCCGGGCGAGAAGAAGCCGACGTCGCCCGCGCCGTCGGACACCTCGGCGTCCGGGTTGTCCTCGGGCCGCATCTCCAGCCTGCGCGCCACGAACCGGAAGTAGGTGCCGACGATCAGCGAAAGGCCGCCGGTGAGGAACAGCGCAGCGCTCCCGGCAGCCTCATGGGACAGGATCACGTAGACGATCGCGGCGACGAAGAAGAACGCCGTGAGGAACTCGAACAGCCGGGCTTCAACGTGCATCGCTGCTCAGCTCCCTGCTGCGATCGGCTCGGACGGCGACCGCTGCGTCCGGTTGGTGGTGAACGGGTAGGTGGTGTACGCCGTCGGCGTGCACAGCTGGCCGCAGTTCAGCGCGCCGAGCGCCTCACCGGCCGTGTAGGGCGCGCCGGTCTGCGGGTTGGTCTGGGTGCGCAGCTGTAGCCACCGGTCGAACTTGTCCTTCGAGATCGCCCTGACCTCGAAGTTCATCTGGGAGTGGTAGCTGCCGCACAGCTCGGCGCAGCGCCCGACGAAGGCGCCCTCATGGTCGATCCCGGTGATCGTCCACACGTTGTCCTGGTCGTTGGACTTCGGCTGCGGGAACACGTCCCGCTTGAACAGGAAATCCGGGACGAAGAAGCTGTGGATCACGTCGTTGGAGTGCTGGGTGAACTGGATGGTCTCGGCCGTCGGCAGCACCAGCAGCGGGATCGTGTCGCTCGTGCCCAGGGTGCTCACCGGCTGCCCGTTCGCGCCCTGCTGATCGGGGTAGGCGAACTTCCACTGCCACTGGAACGCGGTGACGTCGACCTTGAGGTTCGGGTTGGGCGGGTTCTCCGTGACGTAGTTCTGCACGGTCACGGTGAAGCCGAACAGCACGGCCACGATGACCGCAGGGATGACCGTGAAGGTGAGCTCGAGGGGCAGGTTGTACTGGGTCTGCCGCGGGACGGCGGTCGCGTCGCCGTCCTTCTTGCGGCGATGGAAGATCATCGCCCAGAACATCGCGCCCCACGTGATGACGCCGACGACGAGCGCCGCGATGCCCGCCCATGTCCACAGGTGCTGCATCGCCTGGGCCTGCGGGGTGACCCCCACCGGCCAGCCGAACCGGATCACGTCCTCGACCGAGCAGCCCGCGGTGAACGGCACGAGGAGCGCCGTCAGCGCAACCAGCCTGACCACCCGACCGGCCGAACCACGATGGTTCGTCCCGCGCTGTGCTCGGCTCACTGCTCGCCGCCTCCCACCCGTTCGCCGCACCCGTTGGGCCCGGTCTTCGACCTGGCGTAGAGACTAACGGAGACACGGGCGGATTGGCCTGTCGGGTGCACGCGAAGATCCGGCGCGGCGCGTGGGCATACTGGTTCGCCATGTGCGGACTGTTGGGACTGCTCACCTTCTCCGCCGACGCGCCCACCCGCGTGGCGGCGGTCGGGCAGGCGATGCGCTGCGCGCGGCACCGCGGACCGGACGAAAGCGGCACCTGGCACGACGCGGACGTGGTCTTCGGCTTCAACCGGCTGTCGATCATCGACGTGGACCACTCCCACCAGCCTCTGCACTGGGGCACCGTATCTGGGCACGATGATCGTTACGCGATCGTCTTCAACGGCGAGGTCTACAACTACCTGGAGCTGCGCGCCGAGCTCGCGGAGCTCGGGGCGACGTT
The DNA here is from genome assembly GCA_963736375.1 of uncultured Actinomycetota bacterium. Taxonomy (GTDB): domain Bacteria; phylum Actinomycetota; class Actinomycetes; order Mycobacteriales; family Pseudonocardiaceae; genus Pseudonocardia. Next base: position 65,915 of record CAVTOL010000024.1, on the reverse strand, counting down.
CGCCACCGAGGGCGACACCGAGGCCGTCGTCGCCGCCTACCACCACTGGGGTCCTGCCGCCGTGTCCCGCCTGCGTGGCATGTTCGCGTTCGCCATCTGGGACGCGCAGCAACGGGTGCTGTTCGTGGCGCGCGACCCGTTCGGGATCAAGCCGCTGTTCGTGGCGGAGGGGCCCGCGGGCATCGCGTTCGCCAGCGAGAAGAAGAGCCTGCTTGAGCTCGCGCCCGCGCTGGGCCTCGGCACGGTCGACCGTGACCTGGACACCGCTGCTCTGCAGCACTACCTGCTGCTGCAGTACGTGCCCGAGCCCGCCACGCTGCACCGCGCGATCCGCAGGGTGGAGTCGGGAACGCACGTCACCGTGGCACCGGGCGGCGAGCCCGAAGCCGAGCGCTACTTCACGCCGGTGCTGCGGGCCGACGGCGGCGGCCCCGACGCGCCCCGCCGGATCGCGGCCGTCCTGCGCGACTCGGTCGCCAAGCACATGCGCGCGGACGTCACGGTGGGCGCGTTCCTGTCCGGCGGCATCGACTCGACGGCCATCGCGGCGCTCGCCAAGGAGCACAACCCGGACCTGATCACGTTCACCACGGGGTTTGACCGGGAGGGCTACTCCGAGGTGGACGTCGCCGCCGAGTCCGCGGCGGCGATCGGCGTCCGGCACATCATCCGCACGGTCAAGCCCGACGAGATGATGGACGCCCTGCCGCTCATCGTCTGGTACCTCGACGATCCCGTCGCGGACCCCGCGCTCGTCCCGCTGTGGTTCATCGCCCGCGAGGCGCGCAGGCACGTCAAGGTCGTGCTGTCGGGCGAGGGCGCCGACGAGCTGTTCGGCGGCTACACGATCTACCGCGAACCGCTGTCCCTTGCCCCGTTCGAGAAGGTGCCCGGCGCGCTGCGCGGGCTGTTGGGGCGCGCGTCCACCCGGCTACCGGACGGGATGCGCGGCAAGGACCTGCTGCGGCGCGGCGCGATCCCGCTCGAGCAGCGCTACTACGGCAACGCCCGTATCTTCCGCGACGGCGAGCTCGCGGGCGTGCTGCGCCTCTACGACCCGTGGCGCTCCCCCATGGACATCACCGCGCCCCACTACGCCGAGTCGGCGGGCTGGGATCCGGTGGCGCGCATGCAGCACGTCGACCTCTTCACTTGGCTGCGCGGTGACATCCTCGTCAAAGCCGACAAGATGACGATGGCGAACTCGCTGGAGCTGCGGGTGCCGTTCCTCGACCCCGAGGTGTTCGCCGTCGCGTCCAGGCTGCCGCGCGCGGCGAAGCTGGGCTCGCTCAACGGCACGGCCACGACGAAGCTCGCCCTGCGCAAAGCGCTCGCGGACATCGTTCCCCCGCACGTGCTGCACCGGCGCAAACTGGGCTTCCCCGTGCCGATCCGGCACTGGCTGCGCGACGAGATGTACGACTGGGCGCGCAGCATCGTGCGCGACAGCCAGGCCGACCACCTGGTCGACCTGACCGCAGTCACCCGGATGCTCGACGCCCACCGCGACGGGCCGGTGGACCACAGCCGCCGCATCTGGACGCTGCTCGTGTTCCTGCTCTGGCACGGGATCTTCGTCGAGCAACGGATCACGCCGGAGATCCCCGAGCCCGCCTACCCGGTCAGGCTGTGAGCGGAAACGAGTGCCCGAGCACTCGTTTCCGCGCACGACCCCAGCGCGTTGTGGCCCACCGTGGTGAGCCGGGCCGCGACGCGACTCCCCGGCGCGCCCGGTCCGGCGGTGGCGATGAGGCCCGCCCGCGCGAGGCGGTGGGCGGCGGGCTGGTCGGCGCAGCAGCGCCCCTCCAGGAACAGGTCGGGCTCGGCGCCCGCCGTCAGCTCGGCGCCCCCCTTCGCGACCGCGCGCAGGATCGCGCGGTCCCGGCAGCTCAGCGTGACGCCCATCGTCCCGCCTTACTGTCCTGCGCACGTCGGGTGGCGAGCCGCTCGACGAGCACGGTGAAGCGGTGCCGGTCGGTGCACAGCACGATGGCGTGCTCGATCGGCCCGTCGGTGCTCTCCAGCACAAACCGCTCGACGACCTCGGCGGGTGCCCCGCACGCGGGGCACCCGACGACCTCGAGACCGGTGACGGACCCTGTGTTCAGATTGTCGTTCATGTTCTGTCCTCCTTGTTGATAAGCGTGCGCCGACCGGCGTGCGGCGTCGTCGTACAGAGGAGGCGCTCGGGTGTAGAGAAATGCACATTCCTCGCCCTAGGCTGCGCACGACCTTCTGGCGGGATGGGGGCATGACCGGAAGCGGCGCGTTCACGGCGGGCGAGTTCATGACGCGCCTGCGTCCGACCGACCGCGATGAGCTGACCGCCCGGTCCCGCGCGCGGCGCTGGCCTGCAGGCGCGTCGCTGTTCCTCGAGGGCGAGCAGTCCACAACCGTCGTGGTCGTCGCGACGGGCCGGGTCAAGGTGTTCCGGCTGACCGAGGAGGGCGAGGAGATCGTGCTCGCGGTCCGCGGGCCGGGGGCGCTCCTCGGCGAGCTGTCCGCGATCGACGGGCTGCCGCGCTCGGCGTCGGTCGCGGCGCTGGAGCCGGTGGTCGCGCACGTCATGGGCGTGGACGCGTTCCGCGAGTTCCTCGACAACCACGCCCCGGCCGCGGTCGTATTGCTGCAACTCGTGGTCGAGCGGCTGCGCGACGCCGACCGCAAGCGCGTCGAGTTCGCCGCCTACGACACGCCCGCCCGCGTCGCCCAGCGCATCGTGGAGCTGGCCGAGCGCTTCGGCGAGCCCGACGCGCAGGGCACGCGGATCACCGTCGCCCTGTCACAGGACGAGCTGGCGGGCTGGGTGGGCGCGTCGCGGGAGGCGGTGGCCAAGGCCCTGCGCACCCTCCGGGAGCACGGCCAGCTCACCACCGGCCGACGGACGATGACCGTGCTGGATCTCGACGGGCTGCGCCGCCGCGCAGGTCGGTCGTGAGCGCCCCAACCCTCGTGGCGAGCACGACAGCCGTCCGCCGTGGCAGCCGGGCCCGCCTCGGCATCTGGGTCTTCCACCTTGCGCTGCCGCTGGCGGGCCTTTGGCTGCTCCTCGCGGTGCCGCCCGCCGACGTCGTGTGGGAGCACCATCCCAGCCACTTCTGGCTGGTGTTCGCGGCGGCGGCGCTCTCCACGTGGCTCGCGCTGGTCGTCGACCGCGCCGCCCGCCACCACGGCGACGCCCGGCTCCTGCTCGTCGGGCTCGGGTTCCTCGCCGCCGCGCTCTTCTTCGGGCTGCACGCGCTGGCCACCCCCGGCGTGCTCCTCGACCACGCCAACGGTGGGTTCTCCCTCGCCACGCCCGCCGGGCTCGCCCTGTCGGCCGTGTTCGGAGCGGCGGCCGCGCTGGACCTGGATGGCGGGCTCGGCGAGAAGGCCCTGCGCGCAGGCCCCTACCTGCGGTGGGGGCTGATCGGCGCCGCCGCCGTGTGGGGTGTGGTGTCGCTCACCGGCTTGCCCCCGCTCGCCGCTCCCGCGGTCGCGGAGCGCGGGAGCGGCGCGGTCGTCCTGCTCGTGGTCGTCGCGGTGCCGCTGTACCTCGCCGCGGCGCTGCGTTGCTTCCTGCTGTACCGGCGGCGCCGATCGGTCGTGCTGCTGTCGATACTGACGGCCGACGTGCTGCTCGCCGAGGCGATGATCGCGGTGGCGCTGGGCGCGAACTGGCACCTGACCTGGTGGCTCTGGCACGTCCTGATGGTGATCGCGTTCGGCTACGTTGGCTACAGCGCCTACGTCACCTACCGAAGGGAGGGCGCAGCGCGGGGGCTGTTCGACGCCGTCGGCACCGAAGCCACCCTGCGCGCGGTGCGGGCGGAGTACGGGTCCGCGCTGGAGCAGCTCGTCGCGGCGGTTGCGCGGCAGGAGGCCGGCGAGCTCACCCCCGCGGAGATGTCACTGATCACGTCCGGGCTCGCGGCCCGCTTCGGCCTTTCCGAAGGCCAGACGGCGGTGCTCGGCCGCGCCGCCGCCGCACTGCGCGCCGACCGGGAACAGATCGAGCGGCTCGACGTGCTCGTCGCCATCGGCCACGAGTCGCGGGTGCTCCTTGGCGAACGCGAGCTGCTCGCCGGGGCGGTCCAGCGGGTCGTCGGCGGATTCGGCTGCGACGCGGCCCGCATCGGCCTGCTCGACAGCGGCCGACTGGTCTTCCCGCCGATGCTCGCCTCGGACCCGCGCATGCCGGTGCCGCCGAACCTGCACCAGGCGCTGACGCGGCGCGACCCTTTCGACGTCGGCCCCGAGCAGGTGGCGTGCCCACTCCAGGTCAAGGACCGGCCCGCCGGGATCCTGCTCGTGCACCGCCGGGGCGGCTTCGGCGGCCGTGACCGGGCGCTGATCGCCTCGCTCGCGGCCCAGCTCTCGATGGGCCTGGAGAACGCGCGCCTGTACAAGCAGCTCGACGGCCTCTTCCGGCAGTACATGTCGCCCGACGTCGCCACCGCGTTGATCGCCGATCCGCGGCAGGCCGCCCTCGGCGGGGCGGTCGTCGAGGTCACGGCGGTGTTCGCCGACCTTCGCGGGTTCACCACGTTCTCCGAGGCGTCCACGCCCGAACAGATCGTCGCGATGCTCAACCGCTACTTCGAGGCGGCCACGGTGGAGATCCTCGCCGCGGGCGGCACCATCGTGCAGTTCGTCGGCGACGCGCTGATGGCGCTGTTCAACGCCCCGGTCCGCCAGCCCGACCATGCCTTGCGCGCCGCCGCGGCCGCGCTGCGCATGCAGAAGAGGATCGATTCCGTCGCCGAGCCCGGCTGGCCGCGGTTCCGCGTGGGGATCAACACCGGGCCCGCGCTCGTCGGCAACATCGGCAGCACCGAGCTGCGCAACTTCAACGCGATGGGCGACGCCGTGAACGTCGCCGCCCGCCTGGAGACCACGGCACACCCCGGGCAGGTGGTGATCGGCGAGTCCACCCGCGCGCTGCTCCCCCCCGGCACGGTGACCGAGCCGCTGGGCGAGCTGCAGGTCAAGGGGCGCCGCTCACCGGTCGTGGCCCACGTACTGACCGGCCTTCCGGGAATGCGTATTTCTACCGGTTCGCAGCCGGTAGCGCGGCATGGGGACGACGAGGAAACCCGCGCACTGTAATCGGCATGACCAGCACGCCATGCCGACGCCCCTGCGCCGGGCTCTGCACCGAGTCCGGGTTCGCTGCCGCCTACGCCGCCCACCGACCCCGCCTGCTGGCCAAGGCGATGTCCGTCGTCGCCGACCGCCAGCACGCCGAGGACGCCGTGCAGGACGCGTTTCTCAGGGCATGGTCGAAGTGCTCGTCGTTCAACCCGGACGGTCCGCCGCTGGCCGCATGGCTGACGACGATCACCCGCAACGTCGCGATCGACCACGAGCGCGCCCGCGCGGCGCGGCCGCGGCTGGTGCGCGAGCAGCCGCCCGGCATCGAGCCGGTCGACGATCGACCCGGCCCGGACTCGATCGTGGCCAGGGAGGTGCTGGTGCAGGCGTTGTCCAAGGTCAGCGCCGACCACCGGACGGTCGTGCTGCGCGCCGTCGTGGCCGACCGCAGCTACGCCGACGTCGCGGCCGAGCTGGGGGTGCCGGTTGGCACGGTGAAGAGCCGGGTCTTCCACGCGTTGCGGGGGCTGCGCGGGGCGCTCGACACCGCGGCGTGATGCCCCTTCCCCGCCACGCCCGCCCGCAGCAGGGGCCCCTTCCTCCCACCCAGTCGCAGCAGGGGCCCCTGCTCCCACCCAGTCGCAGCAGGGGGCCCTTGCTGCGATGCGAGGGCAGGCAGCGATGCGGCGCGGCTACTCCGGCAGCGCCGCAGCGATCTCGGCCGCCGCATCCGGGCCGTACGCGTCACTCAGGCGCTCCAGGCCGTGGGCCCGGTCCCAGACCCACTCCTGCCCACCCTCGGTCTCCAGCACCTGCACCGCGATGAGGCACCCCAGCTGCGCCGACCGTTCGAGCGAAAGGCCGCTGCTGGTGCCCGCGAGGAAACCGGCGCGGAACGCGTCGCCGACGCCGGTCGGGTCGACCTTGCCGGTCTCCGGCACCACGTCGACCTTGATCAGGCCGCAGTCGCGCCCGACGATGTGCACGCCGTTCTCCCCGTGCGTCGTGACCCGCACGTCCACCCGGTCGCCGACCTCCGTCTCCGACCAGCCCGTCTTGCGCATCAGCAGCTCGAACTCATAGTCGTTGGTCATCAGGTAGCGCGCACCGGTGACGAGTTCCCGGATCTCCGGCCCCTCCATGCGGGTGACCTGCTGCGACACGTCCGCCACGAACGGAATGCCGAGGTCGCGGCACTCCTTGGTGACGGCGACCATCCACGCCGGGTCGGTCGCGCCGATCAGCACCATGTCCACGCGGTCGCGCAGCGGCGTCATCGTGATCTCGCGGGAGTGCGCCATCGCGCCGGTGTAGAAGGACCCGATCTGCCGCATGTCGTCGTCGGTGGTGCAGACGAAGCGCGCGGTGTGGACGTCGGGGAAGACCCGGACGCCCGAGCAGTCGACGCCGTGCGCCACCAGCCAGGCGCGGTACTCGGCGAAGTCACCGCCGACCGCGCCGACGAGGAGTGGCGACTGGCCCAGCACGCCGAGCGCGAACGCGATGTTCGCGCCCGAACCGCCACGGCGGATGGCCAGGTCGTCGACGAGGAAGCTGAGCGATATCCGGTCGAGCTGCTCGACCACGAGCTGGTCCGCGAACCTCCCTGGGAAGTGCATGAGGTGGTCGGTGGCGATGGAACCGGTGACGGCGATGGGCACGTCGCGCGATCTTAGCTGGCTACGCACCGAAAAACCCCGATCACAGCACGTGATCGGGGTTTCGAGCCGGCTTAGAGGGTCCGGCGAATGAGGGCTCCGCCAGCCCGTGGCGTCCAGGTGGCCGCAGCGCAAGGCGCCCGCGCGCCCTCGTGCCGGGGCACTCGGGCGCGGGGGCAACGCCGCGATGTGGCTGCCTGGGCGTCGCGGGTCGGGGCCCTCATTCGCCGGGCGCTCTTAGTTGAAGCTGTCGCCGCAGGCGCAGGAACCGCCCGCGTTCGGGTTGTCGATCGTGAAACCCTGCTTCTGGATCGTGTCCACGAAGTCGATCACCGCGCCCTCGAGGTAGGGGGCGCTGAACCGGTCGACTCCGAGCGACAGGCCGTGGAACTCGCGGAACAGGTCACCATCGCGGGTCTCGTGGTCGAAGTACAGGCTGTACTTCAGGCCCGCGCAACCGCCGGGCTTGACCTCGATGCGCAGGTGCATGTCATCGCGACCCTCTTGATCCAGCAGGGCGCGGGCCTTGAGCGCTGCGGCGTCCGTCAGCGTGGCGCCGTGGGTCTCGACGCCTGCCTCAAGGTCGGCCGGAGCGGTGTTCTCGACGGTCATGGCTCTCCCAACACGTACCGGGCGGATCGCATTCCAGCCTACGCCCCGCTTGCCACGATCAACGACCCCAGCGACGCGCGACACGTTCCGCAAGCGTGACCAGGGCGGCGCCGGAGACTCCCGCCGGGTCGTCGAGGGCGTACGCCGCGTCCACGCCGACCGCCGACGCCTCCCGCCGTCCGACGCTGACCTGCCCGGCGAGCACCACGCACGGCACACCGCGGGCGGTCGCGGCGCTCGCGACCTCGGTCATCAGTGAGTTGCGCAGGGCCTGCCAATCGAAGATCGCCCCACCGGTGACCACGAGGTCCGCGCCGTCGAACACCTCGGTCGCCGCGCGATCGGGAGGAGCGACGACGGTCAGCAGGGCCTCCGGCGCGGCGGCGCGCCAGCCCGCCGCGACCGCCTCGGCCGCCGCCTCCGCTCCCAGCTCGGGCCCGAAGGCGTCGACGACGACCACGATGCGCACGGCGGCCCACGCTACGGACCCCCGCAGGCACCCGAGACAACTCCCACCACATGCACGTCCGCGGGCGTGTCGCCCGTAAGCTGGGACCCGTGAGGTTCCTGCGCCGTCCCGCCGAGCCCGAGCCCACGCCTGCGCAGGGGTCGCCCGACACCGTGCGGGTCGGCGGCAAGGGTCGCCCCACCCCCAAGCGACGCGACGCCGAGGCCAAGCGCCGTGGCCCTGCGCCGCCCCCGCCGCGCACCCAGCGTGAGGCGTCCCGGATGGCCAAGGCCAACCGGCCCAACCCCGAGGATCGGCGCGCCGCGGCCGCCACCCGTCGCGAAGGCATGGCGCGCGGCGACGACCGCTATCTCCTCCCCCGCGACCGCGGGCCGGTGAAGGCCTACATCCGCGACGTCGTGGATTCCCGGCCGCACATCATGGGCCTCTTCATGCCGCTCGCCCTGATCGTCCTGGTCTCGGTGGTGCTGCCCTTCCCGGCGGCGCAGCAGTACCTGAGCCTGTTCAGCCTGATCTGCCTCGTCACGATGATCCTCGAGGGCACCTTCCTCGGCCTCTCGACCACCCGGAAGGTGCGGGCGAAGTTCCCGAACGAAACCGCCAACGCCCTGAGCATCGGCTGGTACTCCTTCACGCGGGCCAGCCAGATCCGCAAGTTCCGGGTGCCCAAGCCGCGGGTCGCGCGGGGCGCCAACCCCTGAGCCCTACACAAGATCCCCGCGAAACCGACGTTCGCGGGACCCGATCACCGGAAACGTCGGCCTCGACGCTTGTCCTGGGGGGCACGCGGTCGGGGAAGTCTCGGTACGCGGAGGATCTCCTGCCCGCCGACGCCCCCGTGCGCTATCTCGCCACCGCGCGCCGCCGCGAGGGCGACGCCGAGTGGGACGCCCGCCTCGACGCCCATCGGGCCCGGCGGCCGCAGGCGTGGACGACCGTCGAGGAGCCCGACGTCGGCGCGCTGGTACGGGGCGGGGGCGGCCCGCTGCTCGTCGACGACCTCGCCACGTGGCTCACCGGCGTACTCGACGACGCGGGCGCGTGGGACCGGCCGGCGGACCTTTCCGCCATCTCCCCTCGAGTGGACGCGCTGGTCGACGCCGTGCGCGCGGCACCCGGCCGGGTCGTGCTGGTGTCGGCCGAGGTGGGCCTTGGCGTGGTGCCCGCCACCGCGGCGGGCCGCCTGTTCCGCGACGAGCTGGGCGCGCTGAACGCCGCATTGGCGAGGGTCTGCGACGAGGTCGTGCTGCTCGTGGCGGGCCTGCCGCTGCACCTCAAGGGGGCGCGGGCAGGATGACGGGGTGGATCTCCCCCAGGTGCCCGCGCCGGACGTCGAAGCCCGTCGGGCCGCGGTCGCCCGCCACGAAGCCCTCGCCGTTCCGGCAGGCGCGCTGGGCAAGCTCGCGGAGCTGGGAGTGTGGCTGGCCGCCGCGCAGGGTCACTGCCCCCCACGCCCGCCAGCACAGCCGCGGATCGTCGTCGTCGTGGCCGATCACGGCGTCGCCGCCGCCGGGGTGTCCGCGAACCCGCCAGACGCCACGCGCGCCCAGATGGCCGCGATCCGTGATCACCGCGCGCCGGTCACCGTGCTGGCCCCGGTGTCCGAGACGTCCGTGCGCGTGGTCGACGCGGGTGGCGGCGCCCCGTCCGACGACCGCTTTCACATCCGGGAGTCGAGCGGGCGCATCGACCGCGAGGACGCGCTGAGCAGCGAGGAGGCCGAGCGCGGGGTCGAGGCGGGCCGCGCGCTGGCCGACGAGGAGATCGACTCCGGCGCCGATCTGCTGGTCCCCGCGTCGATAGGGGTCGGTGCGACGACCCCGGCTTCGACGATCGTCGCCGCGCTCACCGGCACCGAGCCCGTTGCGGTCGTCGGACGGGGCAGCGGCATCGACGACGCGGCGTGGATGCGCAAGGCCGCCGCGGTCCGCGACGCCCTGCGCCGCGCCAAGCCGGGCGCCCACGAGCCGATGACGCTCCTGCGCGTGGTGGGCGGCGCCGATCTGGCCGTGCTGACCGGCTTCTGCCTGCAGGCCGCCGTGCGGCGGACCCCGGTTCTGCTCGACGGCCTCGTCGTCGGCGCCGCCGCGATGCTCGCCGACGTGCTGGCCCCCGGCGCGCGCCGGTGGTGGCTGGCGGCCCAGCGCTCCCCCGAGCCCGCGATGGCGATCGTGCTCGACCGCCTCGAGCTCACCCCGCTGGTCGACCTCGGCGTCCACCTCGGCGACGGCACCGGCGCGGCCGCGGTGGTCCCGCTGTTGCAGATGGCGGCCCGGCTGCTGGGCGAGACCGCCGCCGTTTCGTGAGCGGGCTGGCGGTGGCCCTGTCCTGGCTCACGGTGTTGCCGGTCCGGGCAGGCGCACCCGATGCGCGGACGGCGGCCGCGGCGCTGCGGTGGGCGCCTGCGATCGGCGCGCTGGTGGGCGCCGCGACCGGCGCCGTGCTCGTCGGGCTCGTCGCGGTCGGCGTGCCCGTCGCGGTGGCCGGGCTGCTCGCGGTCGGCTTCGCCGGGCTGGTGACGCGCGGCATGCATCTGGACGGCCTCGCCGACACGGCCGACGGCCTCGGCTGCTACGGGCCGCCCGAGCGCGCACTCGCCGTGATGCGCGACGGCGGCACGGGCCCGTTCGCGGTCGTCACCCTACTCGTGGTCGTCGGGGCGCAGGCGGCGGCCCTGGCCGCGCTCGGCGGTCTCCTCGACGCTAGGCCGCCAGGGGTGGGAGCGCTGGGCGTGGTCGCGGCCGTGGCGCTCGCGGGGGCCGCGGGGCGGGCGGCGTTCCTGTGGGTCGCGCGGCGCGGCGTGCCCGCGGCGCGGCCGGGTGGGCTCGGTGCGACCGTCGCCTCCTCACAGCCGTGGTGGGCAGCCGTCGTCTGGTGGGCGGTGCTGGCGGCCGGGGGCTTCGCGTCCGCGGGCCTGCGCGGTGTGCTGGCCGTCGGGCTGGGCGCCGTCGTCGTCGTGGCGCTCTCGTGGCACACCGCGCGCCGGTTCGGCGGGATGACCGGCGACGTCCTCGGCGCCGCGTCCGAGCTCGCCACCGCCGCCGCGCTCGTCGTGCTCGCCACGCGATAGCGGCGCACCGGACCCGGACCAGCACTTCGCACCCCTTGGAGACACCTCGCACCCCGTCGGCGGGGTGCGAAGTGTGCCGAAGGGGTGCGAAGTCGGCCCGGGACGCGGCGGGCGGCTCAGGCGGGCGCGTAGAGCGTGCGCATCCAGCTGTGCGTGTCCGGCGCGGTTCCGCGCTGGATGTTCGTGAGCAGGCTGCGCAGTTGCACCGTGATGGGGCCGGGCTCGCCGTTGCCGACGCGCACCTCGCCGCCCGCGTGCTTCACCCCGCCGATGGGGGTGATGACGGCGGCGGTGCCGCAGCCGAAGACCTCGGTGATCGTGCCGTCCGCCGCGCCGTCGAGCCACTCCTGCCCTGAGACGCGGCGCTCGGTGACCTGGCAGCCCAGCTCCTTGGCCAGCACGAGCACGGAGTCGCGGGTGACGCCCGCCAGGATGCTGCCGGTGAGGGTGGGGGTGACGAGCTCGGTCTGGTCGCCCGACCCGTACACGAAGAACAGGTTGTTCGACCCCATCTCGTCCACCCACGTGCGCTCCTCGGCGTCGAGGTACGCCACCTGCGCGCAACCGTGCTCGGCGCCCTGAACCTGTGGGAGCAGCGAGGCCGCGTAGTTGCCGCCGCACTTGGCGGTGCCGGTGCCACCCAGCGCGGCGCGGGTGTACTCGGTGGAGAGCCAGACGTCAACGGGCTTCACACCGCCCGCGAAGTACGGGCCGACCGGCGAGGCGATCAGCGCGTAGAGGTACTCGGCCGAGGGCCGAACGCCCAACCCGACCTCGGTGGCCAGCATGAACGGCCGCAAGTACAGCGCGTCCTCGCCCTCAGCCGACGGCGCCCACTCGTGGTCGACGGCCAGGAGCTCGGCGATCGACGCGAGGAACAGCTCGTCGGGTAGCTCCGCCATCGCGAGCCGGGACGCCGAGCCGCGGAAGCGCGCCGCGTTGGCATCGGGGCGGAACGAGGCGATCGAGCCGTCGGGCTGGCGGTACGCCTTGAGGCCCTCGAAGATCTCCTGCCCGTAGTGCAGGACCATCGTGGCGGGATCGAACGACAGCGGCCCGTACGGCACCACCGCCGCGTCGTGCCAGCCCACGCCCCTGGTCCACCGGATCGTCACCATGTGGTCGGTGAAATACCGGCCGAATCCGGGGTCGGCCAGGATGTCGCCGCGCCGCACCGCTCCGGCGGGCGCGGGGTGGGGGGTGCGGGTGAACTGCGGGCTCATGAGGTCAGACGGTACATCGGAGCGCCGATGATCGGACGTCCCACGGAGCGCCCTGCGCGACTCCGCCCTCCGCGCGGCGCCCGGAGTTGCCTATCGCACGTGCGAGGGCACGAACGGCGGCTTCGTCACCACGCACGGCAGGGTGCGTCCGCGCACGTCGACGTCGACCTCGGCACCGGGCCCCAGCTGCGGGTCGAGCAGGGCCAACGCGATGCCCGCCTTGAGCGTCGGCGAGAACGTGCCCGATGTCGTGACGCCGACGCCTGCCCCGTCGACGAGCACGCTCATGCCCGGCCGCGGGACACCCCGTCCGGTGGCCCGCAGCCCGCGCAGCCGCCGCGCAGGCCCGGCCGCCTTCTCGGCGATCAGCGCGTCGCGACCCCAGAACTCCGGCTTGTCCCAGCCGACCGCCCAGCCGCTGCCCGCCTGCACCGGCGTGATCTCCGGCGTGAGGTCCTGACCGTGCAGGGGATAGCCCATCTCGGTGCGCAACGTATCGCGGGCGCCGAGCCCGCACGGGCGTGCCCCGGCCGCCACCAGCCCGTCCCACACCGCCCCCGCCGCCGCCCACGGAACCAGCAGCTCATAGCCGTGCTCGCCGGTGTAGCCGGTGCGGCAGACGCGGGTGCCGTCGCGGTCGACGAACGCCATGTAGGCCAGGTCGGCGGGCACGAGTTCCGCCGACCGTGGCCCTTGGACGGCGAGCACGGCCAGCTCGCGGTGCCGGTCGACAACGTCGATTCCGGAGGGCGCCGCGGCCCGCAACAGCTCGGCGACGTGCGCGGCGTTGGCCGCGTTGGGCACGGCGAGCACCTCGTCCGGTCCGACGACGTACACGATGATGTCGTCGAGCACCCCGCCCGCCGCGTTGCAGCACAGCGTGTACTGCGCCTGCCCGTGATCGATCTTGTTCAGGTCGGCGGTGAAGCACCGGTTGACGAACTCCACGGCGCCCGGCCCGGTGATCGCGAGCTTGCCGAGGTGGCTGACGTCGAACACCCCGACGTCGGTGCGCACCGCGGTGTGCTCGGCGACCGTCCCGTCGGGGTAGCTGATGGGCATCGACCACCCGCCGAACGCGCCCAGCGTGGCGCCGAGGGCGGTGTGACGGTCGTGCAGGGGGCCGGTCAGCAGGTCGTCCACGGGCGCACCGTAGCGGGACGGGCCTGCCTCAGCGCCGATACTCGCTCCGCAAGCTCCGCTTCAGCGCCGATACTCGCTCCGCAAGCTCCGCTTCAGCGCCGATACTCGCTCCGCAAGCTCCGCTTCAGCGCCGATACTCGCTCCGCAAGCTCCGCTCAGCGCCGGTGCGGCAGGAACGTCGACGCCGTCCACCCCACCGCCAGTGCCGCGGCCGTGATCAACACTTGGGCCAACGGCAGCAGGAGGGCCAGCAGCACGCACAGCAGCACGCCCACCACCGCGACCGCGCGCCGCGGGCCGGGTGCGTACAGGCGCAGCGCCGCGACGTTGATCACGCCGTAGTACACGAGCACGGAGCACGCCGACAACGCGATCGCGGCGGTGGGGCCCGCGAGCGCGGCGATGACCGCGGCGATCACGCCGCCCAGCAGGTCGGCGAGCCACGGGGTGCCGCGCGGGCCGATCCGCATCAGGCAGCGCGGCAGGTCGTGCCCCCGCGCCATCGCCAGCGCCGTCCTGCTGATCCCGACCAGCACGGACAGCAGCGCCGACCCGGCCGCCACCGCCGCCCCGACCCGCACGATCACGCCGAGGCCTGGCGCCGCCGTCGCGTCCACGAGCGCGGCGAGCGGGGAGATCTGCTGCGCTAGCCGCTCGGCGCCCAGCCCGACGAGCAGAGCGCTCGCGACCAGCAGGTAGACGACCAGCGTGATCCCCAGCGCCAGCGCGATCGCCCGCGGGATCGTGCGCTCCGGGTCGCGGACCTCGCCGCCCAGCGTGGCCACGCGTGCGTAGCCCGCGAACGCGAAGAACACCAGTCCCGCGGCGGTCACCACGCCTGCGGGCCCGGCGTCGACCACCACCGGGTTGAGCGTCGCGGAGTCGACCGGCCCACTGCGCCCCGACAGGCCCACGATCACAACGACGAGCAACACCGCGAGCGTGCCGCCCACGAGCGCGTAGGCGCCCCGCGCGGTCCACTGGACGCCCGCGATGTTCAACGCCGTGGCCACCGCGACCGCAAGCAGCGCAGCCAGGAGCGGCGCCGACGGCAGCACGTAGGCGCCGAACACAGCGGCCGCCGCCCCCGCCGACGCGCACTTCCCCACCAGGAACGCCACCCCGGCCAGCCGTCCGGCCCCCGGGCACAGCCGGGCCGAGCCGTAGACGTAGCCGCCGCCGCTCTGCGGGTGCGCGGCGGCGAGGTCGGCCGTCGACGTGGCGTTGCAGGCCGCGACGACCCCGGCCAGCACGACCGCGAGCAGCAGCCACCGGCCCGCTGCCGCCGCGGCGGGCGTCCACACGGCGAACACGCCGGTGCCGAGCATGGCGGCGAGGCCCAGCACGACGGCATCGGCCGTGCCGAGCCTGCGCTCTGCGCCGCCCGAGCCCTCTGGCACCTGTCCACCCAAGCATCCGGACCTGGTCGGACCGGCTACCCGCCGGTGTCAGTAGGGTTGCGAAGCGGTCTCACTCTCGAGCAGGAAGGCGCCGACGTGTCCCCCGAGCTCTCCCCCTTCGACGGCTCGCCCGCCACCGCCGACGCGGACGCCGTCGTGATCGGGCTGATCGGTGGAGACGGCGACGCGCCGCCGCGCCTTGCCCCCGGCGCCGAGGAGCTCGACACCGCGTTCGAAGGGCACCTGGCCGAACTGCTCGTGATGGCAGGCGCCACCGGCAAGGCCGACGAGGTCGTGAAGCTGCCGACCCGCGGCACGGTCACCGCGCCGCTGCTGGTCGCCGTCGGGCTGGGCAAGGCGGGCAGCGACGTCGGTGGCGTCGGTGGCGGGGTACGCCCCGAGCAGGTCCGCCGGGCGGCAGGCGCCGCGGCACGGGCGCTCGCGGGCACCGACCACGCGGTCAGCACCCTCGGGCGCATCGACCTCGCGGCCGCCGCCGAGGGCAGCCTGCTCGGCGCGTACGCGTTCACGGCCTACCGCACGAACGGCAACCGCAAGCTCCCGCTCGTCCGGCTCTCGCTGGTCACCGACGCGGCCGACGCCGCAGAGGTGCTCCGCACCGCGACCGCGGTCGGCGAGGCCGTGCGCACGGCCCGCGACCTGGTCAACACCCCACCCAACGACCTCTACCCCGAGACGTTCGCCGCGCGCGCCCGCGAGCTGGCCGAGGCCGCAGGGGTGACGGTCGAGGTGCTCGACGACGCCGTGCTCGCCGAGGCCGGGTTCGGCGGCGTGCTGGGCGTCGGTCAGGGCTCGTCCCGCAAGCCGCGGCTGGTGCGGCTGCACTGGGCGGGTGGGGCCCCGAACTCACCGCCGCGCGCGCACGTCGCGCTCGTCGGCAAGGGCATCACGTTCGACACGGGCGGCATCTCGATCAAGCCCGCCGCCAACATGGACCACATGACGTCCGACATGGGCGGGGCGGCGGCCGTGATCGCCACGACGCTGCTCGCGGCCAGGCTCGCGCTGCCGGTCGCGGTCACCGCGACGGTGCCGATGGCCGAGAACATGCCGTCGGCCACCGCGTACCGCCCCGGCGACGTGTTGCGCATGTACGGGGGCCGCACGGTGGAGGTGCTCAACACCGACGCCGAAGGCAGGCTCATCCTGGCCGACGCGATCGTGCGGGCGGGTGAGGACAACCCCGACTACCTCATCGAGACGTCCACCCTCACCGGTGCGCAGATGGTGGCGCTGGGCATGCGCACGATGGGGGTCATGGGCGAGGACGCGTTCCGCGACCGAGTGGCGGAGCTGGCGCGGGCCTGCGGCGAGGACGGCTGGGCGATGCCGCTCCCCGAGCACATCCGCGCCGACCTCGATTCCCGCGTGGCCGACCTGGCCAACGTCACGGGCCAGCGCTGGGGCGGGATGCTCGTGGCGGGCACGTTCCTGCGCGAGTTCGTGCCCGACGGCCTCGCGTGGGCCCACCTCGACATCGCGGGCCCCAGCTTCCACACCGGCAGCCCCTACGGCTACACGACCAAGGGCGGCACGGGCGTGCCGGTGCGCACGCTGTTCGCGGTGCTCCAGGACATCGCCGCAAACGGCTGACGCCTCGTGCGCGGCAACGAGTGCTGGAGCACTCGTTAGCGCGCACGGTCAGCCCATGGCGCGGCGGCGCAGGATCCGCTGCCGGGCGTCGTGGTCGCGCATGCGCTGCGGGTAGCCCACGAGCTGCACGTCGTACACCGGGATGGCGAGGCGGCGCGCCAGCTTGCGCGCCGCGTCCGGCCCCGCGATGCGCCGCCGGGTCCATTCGCCGTCGGCCGCGACGAGCAGCATCGTCGTCTCCGTGACGGTCGTACGCGGCTCGACGAAAGCCTCGACGCCCGTGTGGCTCCGGGCCCAGTCGCGCAGGTAGTCCTCCTCGGCGGAGAACCCGCCCCGCAGCCGTCGCAAGACCTTCACGTCGCTCGACCTCCCACCGTCGCAACGCACGGGCGGCAGCTTTTTCTCCCGCGCGACACGCAGGCCTCCACGGGTGACAAGATGACAATGGCGTGACATGCCGACTGATGACCCCTTCTGGGATGAGGAGTAGGACGTGCCCGAGCACAACGCGGACCTGGTGATCCTCGGCGGCGGGTCGGGTGGCTACGCCTGCGCGCTTCGCGCGGCGGAGCTGGGGATGTCCGTCGTCCTCGTCGAGCGCGACAAGCTGGGCGGCACCTGCCTGCACTACGGCTGCATCCCGACCAAGGCGCTGCTCCACGCGGCAGAGGTGGCCGACAGCGCCCGCGAGGGCGACCGCATCGGCGTCAAGAGCAGCCTGGCGGGCATCGACATGGCCGGGGTCAACGCCTACAAGGACGGCGTGGTCGGCAAGCTCTACAAGGGACTGCAGGGGCTCGTGAAGTCCCGCAAGATCCAGTTCGTCGCGGGCGAGGGCCGGTTCGTAGCGCCCAACGCCGTCACCGTCGGCGAGGACCGCTACGTCGGCAAGAAGGTCGTGCTCGCCAGCGGCAGCTACGCCCGCACGTTGCCAGGCCTCGACATCGGCGGCCGGATCATCACCAGCAACGAGGCGCTGCGGCTCGACGAGGTGCCGGACCGCGTCGTCGTCCTCGGCGGCGGGGTGATCGGCGTCGAGTTCGCGTCGGTGTTCAAGAGCTTCGGCGCCGAGGTGACGGTCGTCGAGGCGCTCCCTCGGCTGGTGCCCAACGAGGACGAGTTCGCGTCCAAGCTCCTGGAGCGCGCGTTCCGGCGGCGCAAGATCGCCTTCAAGACCGGCGTGAAGTTCACCGGCGCCAAGCAGAACGACAGCTCGGTCACGGTCTCGCTGGAGTCGGGCGAGGAACTGGAAGCCGACCTCCTGCTCGTGGCCGTCGGACGGGGGCCCAACACCGCCAACGCGGGTTACGAGGAGGCGGGCGTCAAGATGGAGCGCGGGTTCGTGCTCACCGACGACCGGCTGCGCACGAACCTCCCGGACGTCTACGCCGTCGGCGACATCGTCCCCGGTCTGCAGCTCGCCCACCGCGGCTTCCAGCAGGGCATCTTCATCGCCGAGGACATCGCGGGGCTGAACCCGCCGGTGATCGACGAAGCGGGGATCCCGCGCGTCACCTACTGCGAGCCGGAGGTCGCGTCCGTCGGGCTCACCGAGGCGCAGGCCCGGGAGGCCCACGGCGAGATCCAAACGCTGACCTACGACCTCGCGGGCAACGGCAAGAGCCAGATCCTGCAGACGCAGGGCGCGATCAAGCTCGTCAAGGCGGGCGGCGAGGGCACCGAGGGGCCGGTGGTCGGGATCCACATGGTCGGGGCGCGGGTCGGTGAGCTGATCGGCGAGGCCCAGCTCATCTACAACTGGGACGCGCAGGCCGAGGACGTCGCCGCGCTGATCCACGCCCACCCCACCCAGACCGAAGCCGTGGGCGAGGCGCACCTCGCCCTTGCGGGCAAGCCCCTCCACAGCCACTCCTGACCTCCCCCCGCGAACCCCACAAGATCGAGGAGCCATGTCCTTCTCCGTCCAGATGCCCGCCCTCGGTGAGAGCGTCACCGAGGGCACCGTCACCCGGTGGCTCAAGCAGGTCGGCGACCAGGTCGAGGTCGACGAGCCGCTCCTCGAGGTGTCCACCGACAAGGTCGACACCGAGATCCCGTCCCCCGCTGCGGGTGTGCTGGAACGGATCGTCGCGGGCGAGGACGAGACCGTCGAGGTCGGCGGCGAGCTGGCCGTGATCGGCGACGGGTCGGGAGGCGGGTCGGCACCCGCGGAAGCGGTGGAGGAATCGGCGGAGGAGCCCGCCGAGGAAGAGCCTGCGGAGGAGGAGCGCGCGGAGGAGCCCGCCAAGGCGCAGGCGCCAAGCGGCGGCGACGAGCCCGCCAAGGCCCCGAGGGCGAGCACCGCGTCCACCGGGTCCGGGCAGGCCGTGCGGATGCCGGAGCTGGGCGAGAGCGTCAGCGAGGGCACGGTCACGCGCTGGCTCAAGCAGGTCGGCGACCACGTGGACGTCGACGAGCCGCTGTTGGAGGTGTCCACCGACAAGGTCGACACCGAGATCCCCTCGCCCGTCGCAGGCACGCTGCTGGAGATCACCGCGGCCGAGGACGACACCGTCGACGTCGGCGGCCAGCTGGCCGTGATCGGCGACGCGGAGGCCGCGTCGGAACCGGAACCCGAGCCGGAACCCGAACCCGAACCGGAGACCCAGCCCGCCGCTACGTCCGGGGGCAACTCGGCGGCACCTGCGGCGGCGAAGGAGGAAGAAAAGGTCTCGGTGACGCCGGGCAGCGGCGATCCGGGCACCGGCACCGCGAACGACCAGGACGCAGGCTCGGCAGGCCCCGCGCCGTACGTCACCCCGCTCGTGCGCAAGCTCGCCGCCGAGCACTCCGTCGACCTGTCGACGATCACCGGGTCCGGCGTCGGCGGCCGCATCCGCAAGCAGGACGTGCTGGCCGCCGCGGAGGCCGCGAAGCCGGAGCCCGAGCCCGAGCCCGCACCGAGCGCGCCCGCCGCGTCGCCCGCGGCATCCGCCCCCGCCGCGGCACCCGCGGCCCAGGCGGCCGCGGCGGACGGCCCGCAGCCGGGCACCACGGTCAAGCTGCCGCGCCTGCGTCAGGTCATCGCCCAGCGGATGACCGAGTCGCTGCACGCGTCGGCGCAGCTCACGACCGTGCAGGAGGTCGACATCACCCGCGTCGCGCGCCTCCGCGCCCGCGTGAAGGCCGACTTCGAGCGCCGCGAGGGCCTCAAGCTCACCTTCCTGCCGTTCTTCGCGAAGGCCGCGATCGAGGCTCTGAAGCAGTACCCCGCGCTGAACGCGTCGATCGACGTCGAGCGCAAGGAGATCACCTACCACGGCCACGTCCACCTGGCGATCGCGGTGGACACCCCCCGCGGCCTCCTCGTCCCGGTGATCAAGAACGCCGAGGACCTCAACATCGCGGGGCTGGCCAAGAGGATCGCCGACGTGGCGGCGCGCACCCGTGAGGCCAAGATCGGCCCCGACGAGCTGTCCGGCGGCACGTTCACGATCACCAACATCGGCAGCGTCGGCGCGCTGTTCGACACGCCGATCATCAACCAGCCGCAGGTGGCGATCCTCGGTACGGGGGCGATCCGCGAGCAGCCGAAGGTGGTCAGGGACGCGGACGGCGAGCCGGTGATCGCCATCCGTTCGGTCTGCTACCTCCCCCTCACCTACGACCACCGCCTCGTCGACGGGGCGGACGCGGGACGGTTCGTCTCCGCGATACGGACGCGGCTCGAGTCGGGCGAGTTCGAGGTGTGACCCTGCGCCGGTCGAGGTGCGCGCCGCCGCCGTCTCCGCGAGGATCTCTGCGTGCGCGTCGTCATCTCCGGTTCGTCCGGCCTGATCGGTACCGCCCTCGTCGCCCATCTCCGGGCGGCAGGGCACGACGTGCTGCGCCTGGTGCGGCGTACGCCTGCGGCGCCGGACGAGCGTGGCTGGGACCCGGAGGCAGGCCGGATCGACCCCGGCACGTTCGACGGCGTGGACGCGGTGGTCGGGCTCGGCGGCGTCGGCATCGGCGACCGGCCGTGGAGCGGGGCGCGCAAGCAGGAGATCCGCGACAGCCGCAACGTGCCCACCGAGGTGCTCGCCGCCGCGGTCGCCGAGCACGGCGTGCCCGCCTTCCTGTCGGCTTCGGCCGTGGGCTACTACGGCGACACCGGCGACCGCGTCACCGACGAGAGCGCACCGTCGGGCACCGGGTTCCTCGCCGAGGTGTGCCGCGACTGGGAAGCCGCCACCCAGAAGGCCACGGACGGCGGCGCGCGAGTGGTGCACCTGCGCACCGGGCTGGTGCTCGCCCCGGCGGGCGGGCTGCTCGGCGTGCTCAAACCGATGTTCAAGTCGTTCCTCGGCGGTCGGCTCGGGCCCGGCACCCAGTACACCCCGTGGGTCTCGCTCGACGACGAGGTCGGCGGCATCCGCCATGCGCTGGAGAGCAGCACCATCGTCGGCCCGATCAACCTGACCGGACCGACGCCCGTCACGAACGCCGAGTTCACGAAGGCCCTCGCTGCCGCGGTGCACCGGCCGACCTCGATCCCCGTCCCGGCGTTCGCGATCAAAGGTGTGCTCGGCGCGATGGGCGAGGAGCTGCTGCTGTACGGGCAGCGCGCCGTGCCCGGCCGCCTGGACGCGACCGGCTACCAGTTTCGGCACCTGACCGTCGGTGACGCGCTCTCAGCGGCGCTGGACGCATGACCGACCACGACGTCGTGGTCGTCGGCGCGGGCCTCGCGGGCCTGCGCGCCGCGACCGTGCTCACGCGCCACGGGCTCGGCGTCGCCGTGCTGGACGCCGCAGACCGGCCCGGCGGCCGGATCGCGACCGACGTCGTGGACGGGTTCCGGCTCGACCGCGGCTTCCAGGTGCTCAACACGATCTACCCGGCGCTGCGCGCGGCGGTCGACCTCGCTCCACTGCACCTACGCCCGTTCGTGCCCGGCGCGGCGATCCGGGGCGACGACGGGGAATTGCACACGTTCGGCAACCCGCTGCGCAGGCCCGGCCTCGCCTGGCCGACGGCCACCGACGGCCTGTTCGGGCCGCTCGACAAGGCGCGCCTCGTCGCGTGGACGGCGCGGGTACTGGCCACCCCGCCGCAGCGCACCGCGACCAGGATCGACCGGACCGCGGCCCGCGATCTCGCCGCGGCGCACCTCGACGGGCCGGTCGTCGAGCAGTTCCTGCGGCCGTTCCTGTCCGGGGTGCTCGGCGAGCGTGATCTCGTGACGTCGGCCGCCTTCGTCCGGCTGGTGTGGCGCTGCTTCGCGCTCGGCACCATCGCGGTGCCCGCCGACGGCATGGGCGCGCTGCCCGCCCGGCTGGCCGAGGCCCTGCCGGAGAAGGCGCTGTTGACCGGGCGGCGGGTTGGCAGGGTGGCGCCCGGCCGCGTTGAGGTCGACGGGGAAACCCTGCAGGCGCGCGCGGTCGTCGTCGCGACCGACCCGCGCACGGCGGGCGAGCTCCTCCCCGGCCTGGACGTGCCCGCCCTGCACACGCTCACCACCTACCACCACGCGGCGCCCACCCCGCCCGCCGACGCGGCGCTGTTGCACCTCGACGGCACCGGCGGCCCGGTCGCGAACACCGTCGTGATGCCCGGGAGCTACGCGCCGCCCGGTCGGGTGTTGGTGTCGTCGACGGTCGTCGGCCCGGCCCGGCCGGAGCCCGAGATCCGCCGTGAGCTGAGCCGGATCTACGACGCGTCGGCCCAGGGCTGGGAGCTCGTGCGCACCGACGAAGTGCGCGCCGCGCTGCCCGCGTTCCCGGCCGGACGACCGCTGCGCAGCCCGGTCGACATCGGCGACGGCCTCTTCGTGGCGGGCGACCACCGCGACACCCCGTCGCAGCAGGGCGCGCTGGTCTCCGGGCGCCGCGCCGCCGAGGCCGTGGTCGCCCACCTGCGCGCCTGACCCGCCACCCAAGATCACCGGTTCGGTGCGAAAGGCGACCACATCCGGCCGGTTGTGCGTCGAACCGACGATCAGAAGGTCTTGGCGACGTCGCGGGCGCGGGCGAGTGCGGCGGCGTCCTCGGCCGCGCGGTCGCCGGTGAGCGTCGGGTGGAAGCGGATCTCGCTGATGTCGGTGAGGCCGGTCCAGCGCAGCCAGTCGGCGAAGTAGGTCGACTGGAAGTCGCGGCCGAACTCCGGGCCGAGCGCAGGGCCCCACACCGCGCTCGTGTAGACCACCGCGACGCGCGTGTCATGGCCTGCGAGCAGGTGCTGGTAGCCGGTGACGGGGTCGACGCCGAAGATCCAGCCCGGTTGGCTCACCACGTCGATGAACTGCTTGAGGACATACGGGATCCCGCCGTTCCACATCGGCACGCTGAACAGCACCCGGTCGGCCGCGGCGAAGCGCTCGAACGTGGCGCGGGCCTGTGCCCACACCCGCCCCTCCGCGCCGACGGGTGTGCCGCCACCGAACACGGTCATCTTGGCCTTGGCGCCGAGCGCCATGTCGGGCAGCGGGCCGTCCCACAGATCCCAGTGCTCGACCTCCGCACCGGCGTGGGAGTCGGCGTACGCGTCGGTGAAAACGCGGGCGATACGCAGCGACTCCGAGTCGGTGCCGCGCGGCGACGAGGAGATGTGCAGGAGGGTCATGGCGGTCTCCACGAAAAGATTCGGACTGCGGTCCGAATCAACATACGGACCGCAGTCCGTTTACGTCAAGAGGGAAACGGACTACAGTCCTAATCGTGGATCTGAACCTGGTGGCGGCGGCGGCGCCCCCCGAGCGGGCAGACGCGGCGCGCAACCGGCGGAAGGTGCTGGCGGCCGCGGAGGCGCTGTTCACGACACGCGGCGTGGCGGCCGTCAGCATGGACGACGTCGCCGCCGCGGCGGGCGTCGGCAAGGGCACGCTCTATCGGCGGTTCGGGGACAAGTCGGGCCTCGGCGCGGCGCTGCTCGACGAGCGGGAGGCGCAGCTGCAGCAGGACATGCTGGGTGGGGTGCCCCCGCTGGGCCCCGGCGCCCCACCCCTTGAACGGCTCGCCGCCTTCGTGGACGCCTATCTCGGCTTCGTCGTGGCGCACCTGGACCTGGTGGCGATGTCCCAGACCGCGAGCCCCGGCGCCCGGCTGCGCACGGGCTCGCACCGGCTGTGGGTGCACCACTGCCGTCTGCTGCTCGCGGAGGCGGGCGCACCCGACGCCGACCTGCGCGCCGACGTCCTGCTGGCCGCGCTCGCCGCCGAGCAGGTGCGGCATTGGCTCCGCGACGAGGGGCGCACCGCGGCCGACCTGCGCGACGGCCTTATGCGCCTCGCCCGCAGGCTCGCGGGCGGGCTGTGAGCGTGGCGCGCCTCACCCGGTCGTGAGTGGAAACGAGTGCTGGAGCACTCGTTTCCACGCACAGTCAGCGCAGGGCGGGGTGCAACTGCAGGTCGAGCCCTGCTGGCACGGCCGGGCGCGCCACGATGTGCTCGCGCACCGGCAAGATGCCGTCCAACGCCGCGAGCATGGCGCGCTCCGTCCCGTCGATGATCTCGGCGACCGGCACCGACCGGCCGAGCTCGGCCGTGAGCGACGTGACCCCGGCGTCGGTGATGCCGCACGGGACGATGCGGTCGAACGCCGCGAGATCGGGCTCGCAGTTGAGCGCGAAGCCGTGCAGCGTGATCCCGCCCTGCACGCGGACGCCGATCGCCGCGATCTTGCGTTCCGGCCCGCGGTCGTCGGCGGGCAGCCACACGCCGGTGCGCCCGTCGACCCGGCCTGCCGCGGCGATGCCGAGCCCGTGGACGACGGCGATCAGCGCCTCCTCCAGCCGCCGGACGTAGTCGACGACGTCGAGTGGCTCGGCGAGCGCCACGATCGGGTAGCCGACGAGCTGGCCCGGGCCGTGCCAGGTGATGCGGCCGCCGCGGTCGACGTCGACGACCGGTGTGCCGTCGGTGGGCCGGTCCTCGGGCTGGGTGCGCTTGCCCGCCGTGTAGACCGACGGGTGTTCCAGGAGCATCAGCACGTCGGGACCTGCGGCCGCCCGACGTGCCTCGGCGTGGGCGCGCTGGGCTTCCCATGCGGCCACGTACTCGATCATGCCGACGCGGTCGACCCGCACCGGCCCGCCGTCACGACGACACGACCCCACCATGCCCGTCACGCTACGCCCCGCCCGCCCGTCCCCCCATCGCAGGAATGTCACCCTGCAGCAACTGAACAGCAGGAATGTCACCCTGCTGCAACCCGTCCGGCGCCCTACCCCAGCTGCGGCGCCACCTCGGCCGCGATGAGCTCAACCTGGTCGAGGTCGGCCAGGTCCATCAGCTGCAGGTACACGCGGGTGATGCCGGTCTTCTCCCGCCACCGCCCGAGCCGGTCGACCACCTCGGCCACGGTGCCGCCAAGGCCGTTGGCGCGCAGGTCGGCGGCCGCGCTGCCGAGCGTCAACGCTCGCCGGGCCACCTCGGCGTCGTCGCGCCCGACCGCGATCGTCTGCGCGACCGAGCGCACCAACTCGTCAGGGTTGCGGCCGATCTCCCGGCACGCCGCCTCGACCCGCGCGAACTGCGCGGCGACGGCGTCCATGCCGACGAAGGGCACGTTGATCTCGGAGCCGAAACGGGCCGCGAGCGCGGGGGTGCGCTTGGCGCCGTGGCCGCCGACGATCACCGGCGGGTGCGGCTGCTGCACCGGCTTGGGCAGGGCGGGGGAATCGATCAAGGTGTAGTACGCGCCCGTGTGGGAGAACCGCTCCCCCGGCAGCGTGCCCCACAGCCCGGTGATGATCTCCAGTTGTTCGGTGAGCCGGTCGAAGCGCTCACCGAGGCCCGGGAAGGGGATGCCGTACGCCTCGTGCTCGGCCGCGAACCAGCCGGAGCCCAGCCCCAGCTCCACGCGACCACGGGACATCTCGTCGACCTGCGCCACCGCGATCGCGAGGGGGCCGGGCAGCCGGAACGTCGCCGAGGTCACCAGGGTGCCCAGCCGGATCCGCGAAGTCTCCCTGGCGAGCGCGCCGAGCGTCACCCAGGAATCGGTCGGCCCCGGCTCGCCGGACGCGCCGCCCATCGCCAGGAAGTGGTCGGAGCGGAAGAACGCGTTGTAGCCCGCCGCCTCGGCGGTCTGCGCAACGCGCAGTTGGTCCTCGTAGCTTGCCCCCATCTGGGGCTCGGTGAAGATCCGCAGGTCCACGCGCCGACCCTACTCAACCTGCCTGCAACCGTGGGGCTGGACCGGCGGGGCAGGCGTAGCCTTGCCACGTGACGATCGCACCAGAGGGTCGAAAGCTGCTGCGTCTGGAGGTCCGCAACGCCGAGACCCCGATCGAACGCAAGCCGCCGTGGATCCGCACCCGCGCTCGCACCGGCCCCCAGTACACCGAGCTGAAGTCGCTCGTCCGCTCCGGCGGCCTGCACACGGTTTGCGAGGAGGCGGGCTGCCCCAACATCTACGAGTGCTGGGAAGACCGCGAGGCCACCTTCCTCATCGGCGGCGAGCAGTGCACGCGGCGCTGCGACTTCTGCCAGATCGACACCGGCAAGCCCGCCGAGCTGGACCGCGACGAGCCCCGCCGGGTCGCGGAGTCGGTGCGCACGATGGGGCTGCGCTACTCCACCGTCACCGGCGTGGCCCGTGACGACCTGCCCGACGGCGGCGCCTGGCTCTACGCCGAGACCGTCCGCCAGATCCACGCGTTGAACCCCGGCACCGGCGTCGAGCTGCTGATCCCGGACTTCAACGCCCGTGACGACCAGCTCGGCGAGGTGTTCGCCACCCGGCCCGAGGTGCTCGCGCACAACCTTGAGACCGTCCCGCGGATCTTCAAGCGCATCCGGCCCGCGTTCCGCTACGACCGCTCGCTCTCGGTGCTCACGAAGGCGCGCGCCGCGGGGCTGGTCACCAAGTCGAACCTCATCCTGGGCATGGGCGAGACCCCCGATGAGGTCACGGCGGCACTGGCCGACCTGCACGAGGCGGGCTGCGAAATCATCACGATCACCCAGTACCTGCGGCCCACCCCGCGGCACCACCCGGTGGAGCGGTGGGTCAAGCCCGAGGAGTTCGTCGAGCACGCGCGCGTGGCCGAGGAGATGGGCTTCGCGGGCGTGATGGCGGGCCCGCTGGTCCGATCGTCCTACCGGGCGGGTCGGCTGTACGCGCAGACGAAGCAGCGCCGTGGCGAGGCGCTGCCCGCAGGCCTTCAGCACCTGGCTGACGGCGGTGCGGCGGCCCAGGAGGCCGCGTCCCTGTTGGCTCGCTAGAGCTATCCTGACCGGCATGGCCGGGAAGCCCGCCAAGGCGGACAAAGACACGCAAAGAGCAGCGAAGCGGGAGAAGCGCGCCGCGTCGAAGATGCGGTACAAGCAACTTTGGCAGGCGTTCCAGCAACAGCGTCGCGAGGACAAGCTGCTGCTGCCTCTGATGATCGGGTCGATCGTCGTGGCCGCCGCGGTGGCCTTCGGCATCGGGCTGTTCTTCGGCATGCAGTGGGTGGTGCTGCCGCTCGGGATCGCCATCGGGCTGCTGGCGGCAGTGTCGATCTTCGGACGGCGCGTGCAGAACAACGTCTACGCCAAGGCCGACGGCCAGCCCGGCGCGGCGGGATGGGCGCTGGACAACATGCGCGGCGCGTGGCGGGTCAGCCAGGGCATCGCGGGCACCACCCACCTCGACGCCGTCCACCGCGTGATCGGCCGCCCTGGCGTGATCCTCGTCGCCGAGGGGGCGCCGCATCGGGTCAAGACCCTGCTCGCGCAGGAGAAGAAGCGCACGTCACGTGTGGTGGGCAGCACGCCGATCTACGACTTCGTCGTGGGCAACGACGAGGGCCAGACGCCCTTGCGCGACCTTCAGAAGACCCTCACCAAGCTCCCGCGCAACATCTCGACCGACCAGATGGACGACCTGGAGCGCCGCCTCGCCGCGCTGGGCTCGCGCGCCGCTGCGCTGCCGAAGGGTCCGCTGCCCGCCGGAGCGAAGATGCGCAGCGTTCAGCGCACGGTGCGGCGACGCTGACCCTCGTGAGCGGAAAGCGTCGCCCCGGCGATGTTTTCCGCTCACGACCGGTGCGCACCACTCTCACGGTCGGGTGCGCACCACCACCGTGCGCGCTGCCCGGTCGTGCCAGCCGCGCCCGTCGACGTCGCGCACGAGCGGAGGCGCCACCACCGCGATCAGGGCCGTGCGCAGGAGCGCCCGACCCACCCCGACCGTGGCGCGCCCGTCGACCGAGGCCACCCGCAGCCCGAGTGCCATCTTCCCCGCGCTCGCGCCGAACACCGCCACGGGCACAGTCGTCAGGACAAACCAGACACCGAGGACAAGCCATCCGAACCACGGGTTGACCGCCGGGTCCGGCGTGGCGAATATCGCGGCGATGCCGTAGCCGATGAACCAGTCGACCGTCAGCGCGGCGAGCCGCCGCCCGAACCTCGCCGCCGAGCCCACCCCTGCGGCCGGAAGCCCCAGCCGTTCCCCCGGATAGCGGCTATCGATGCTGTCGTTCGGTCCAATCGGAGCCCCGGGCATCCAGGACTCGAGCCACCCGGCCATGGTTCGCAGTCTATGTTGCGCAGCATCACGGAAACCGACCGTGAGGCCGTTAACCTCTGCGAAACGGTCGGGTGACCGACGGGCAACATCGTCGCCCTAGCGTCGCTCGAACCCACGAGCCGATCGAAGGAGCAAGCGAGGGTGTTCAGCAACTCCGAAGAGGTTCTCAAATTCATCTCTGACGAGAAGGTCGAGTATCTCGACGTCCGCTTCTGCGACCTTCCCGGCGTGATGCAGCACCTCACCGTCCCCGCGTCCACGGCGGCAGGCATCCTGGAAGATGGCGTCGCGTTCGACGGCTCGTCCGTCCGCGGCTTCCAGACCATCAACGAGTCCGACATGGCGCTGTTCGCCGACTCCGCCACCGCACTTCTGGACCCGTTCCGCAAGCACAAGACGCTCAACATCAACTTCTTCGTGCACGACCCGATCACCGGCGAGCCCTATAGCCGCGACCCGCGCAACATCGCGCGCAAGGCGGAGGAGTACCTCGCGGCGTCGGGCGTTGCGGACACGTGCTACTTCGGTGCGGAGGCCGAGTTCTACATCTTCGACTCGGTGCGGTACGGCTCCGACCCCCACCAGACCTTCCACCACATCGACTCCGTCGAGGGCTGGTGGAACACCGGGCGCGAGGAGGAGGGCGGCAACCTCGGCTACAAGGTCAACTACAAGGGCGGCTACTTCCCTGTGCCGCCGGTCGACCACTACGCCGACCTGCGCGACGACATGGTCAGCAACCTGATTGCGGCGGGCTTCGAGGTCGAGCGCGGCCACCACGAGGTCGGCACGGCAGGCCAGGCCGAGATCAACTACAAGTTCAACACGCTGCTGCACGCTGCTGACGACCTGATGCTCTTCAAGTACCTGATCAAGAACACCGCCTGGCACGCAGGCAAGACCGTTACGTTCATGCCGAAGCCGCTCTTCGGCGACAACGGCTCGGGCATGCACGCCCACCAATCGCTGTGGAAGGACGGCCAGCCGCTGTTCCACGACGAGGCAGGCTACGGCGGCCTCTCGGACATGGCCCGCTACTACATCGGCGGCCTGCTGCACCACACCCCGAGCCTGCTGGCCTTCACCAACCCGACCGTGAACTCCTACCACCGCCTGGTGCCCGGCTTCGAGGCACCGGTCAACCTCGTCTACTCGGCGCGCAACCGGTCGGCGTGCATCCGGATCCCGATCACTGGTAACAACCCCAAGGCCAAGCGCCTGGAGTTCCGCAGCCCGGACTCGTCGGGCAACCCGTATCTGGCGTTCGCGGCGATGATGATGGCGGGCATGGACGGCATCAAGAACAAGATGGAGCCGCCCGCCCCCGTCGACAAGGACCTTTACGAGCTGCCGCCGGAGGAGGCCAAGGATATCGCCCAGGTGCCCTCCAGCCTGCCAGCGGTGATCGACCGACTCGAAGCGGACCACGAGTACCTGCTCGAGGGCGGCGTGTTCACGCCCGACCTGATCGAGACCTGGATCGACCTCAAGCGCACCAACGAGATCGACCCGCTGCGGCTGCGTCCGCACCCCTACGAGTTCGCGCTGTACTACGACGTCTGATTTCGAGAGGCTGACGGCCTCCTGAGACTGCCCGGAAACGGTGGCTGACCTGCGAAGATGTCTTCCGACGTCTTCCAGCGTCAGCCACCGTTTTTCGTTCTCATGTGCCCCCGGTGTGCCCCCAACCATCCACAGTGGACATCAACTAGACCGTTCGGCCCATCCGCACCCAAGCTTTCAATTCCACAGTGGACTGACTCCAGAGAGTGACGGTGGCCGCGGGAGTCATGCCCGTGCGGCGCGACCGCTTGGCCGTGTGCCGGTCCTTGAGCGCGAGGCAAGACGATGCCGTGTTCATACGGACCCGTTGCAACGTCGTGGCGCTGCTGTGGCCGGGCAGACCGTAGACGAACCAGTCGGTGGCGGCGGCTCGCGGGACGATGTAGCCGCGCTCGGCGGCGGCCACGCCGTCGTCCTGTTCGCGGATCAGGTCCTCCAACTCGGCGCGGGCCTCGATCTGGGTGCGACCGGCGGCCTCGCGGACGACGGGAGAGCTGCTGCGTCGTTACTGACCGATCCATCCCGCATTACCGCGTCGGCCCAGTTTCAGGACGGGGTGCGCCGTTACCGCGGCGAGTAGTGGGTGGATGCTCGCCTCGGACCCGCCCTACCCCATCGTCGGGCCGCGTGATCTGCACTGATCCCGGCCGCGTCGCCGACCTGCGCCCAGGACAGGCCCGCTCGACGGGCAAGGGTCACGGCCTCGATCAGCTTGGCGCTGGTGTCGGTGAGCTGGCGGGCCAACTCGTAGATCGACAGTTCCGGGACGGCCTGTTGGACGTGGCGGGACCCATTCGCCGCAGGTGGCGGTGATGTCTTCCCCGCCCTCGACCGTCGATGGAACAGCCTGTGGGTGCCGGGAACCGTGTCACCGTCCCTGACCAGCATCTCTCCGCGGGCCAGCCCTCCCCGTCACCGTCACCGTCTCGCGCCACCCCAGCAAGGTATTTAGACCTTCCCGCGTGAAGCGGCCGCCGCCCAGATCTCGCGGCCGGGCAGAGCATCCTCCGGTCAGCGCGCTGGCATCGGCCTGTCGAGCACGACCCGTCGACCGACGGTGCGACGGCTCGACCGTGCCTGAGAGAGTGGGGACGTGGATGTGGGAGTGGACAGCTTCGCCGCTGTGGTGACCGACCCGGACACCGGCGCGGTCGTGGAGTCCGCCGAGCGGATGGCGCACCTGCTGGAGGAGATCGAGCTCGCCGACCGGGTCGGCCTCGCCTCCTACGGCATCGGTGAGCACCATCGGGTCGAGTACTACGACGCGGCGCCAGCGGTGATCCTCGCGGCCGCCGCGGCCCGCACGTCGCAGATCCGGCTGCGCAGCGCGGTGACGGTGCTCTCGGCGGCCGACCCGGTGCGCGTGTTCCAGGAGTTCGCGACGGTCGACCTCATCTCCGGTGGGCGCGTGGAGCTCGTCGTCGGCCGAGGCTCGTTCACCGAAGCATTTCCGCTGTTCGGCCTCGACCTCGCCGACTACGACGAGCTCTTCGACGAGAAGCTCGACCTGCTGCTGCGCCTGCGGGAGAGCACCGAGGTCACCTGGTCGGGGCGTCACCGGCCGCCTCTCGTGCGGCAGCGGGTCTACCCGCGCCCCGTGCAGGATCCGCTGCCCGTCTGGGTGGGCGTCGGCGGCACCCCGGAGTCCTTCGTCCGAGCAGGCCTCCTCGGCCTGCCGCTGATGGTGGCCATCATCGGCGGCGAGCCGCGACAGTTCGCACCGCTCATCGACCTGTACCGGCGGGCAGGCGCCGAGGCCGGACACCCGCCCGAGACGCTGCGCGTCGGCCTGCACTGCTTCGGCTTCCTCGGTGACGACGTCGAGCAGGCCACATCGGCGTTCTACCCGGGGTGGGCGGCAATGTTCACCCAGGTCTCGCGCGAGCGGGGGTTCCCGCCGCCGACGCGGCGCCAGTTCGACGCGACCCGCGGTCCCGATGGGGCGTTCTTCGTCGGTGACCCCGAGACCGTGGCCGCCAAGTGCCTGCGGGTGTCCGAGCAGCTCGGCGGGGTCGAGCGCATCAACCTGCAGATGACCAACCCGCGGCTGCGCCACGCCGACCTGCTGCACTCCATCGAGCTGCTCGGCACCGGGGTCGTCCCCCTCGTCAAGACCTGAGGTCACAGCACCGACCCGACAGCCCACTCGATCGGTGACTTGGTTGGAGTAACCGCGAACAGGATGCGGTTATCGCCGATCAGCTGCTGATCCGCGCAGGGCTGCGATGACCGCATCGCCGGTCCGGCCCGCGAGGACGGTGCTCGATGCAGCCCCTTAACTCCCGAGCGCGTCGATCGCGGCCATCTCGTCCGCGGTGAGCGAGAAACCGTCGACGTCGATGTTGGCCGCGATCCGGTCCGGCGTCTTCGACTTCGGAATGACCACGACATCGTGCTGCACGTGCCAGCGCACGACAACCTGCGGGACGGTCACGCCGTGCGCCTGCGCCGCGGCCACAAGGGCGGGAGCGCGCAGGTCGGTGCGCTTGAACCCGCTGTACCCCTCGACGACGACACCGCGTTCGACGTGCGCGGCCACCAGGTCGGCGTCCCAGTCGTTCGGGCCGAACGGGATCTGGTTCAGCACGG
The DNA here is from genome assembly GCA_963736375.1 of uncultured Actinomycetota bacterium. GTDB lineage: Bacteria > Actinomycetota > Actinomycetes > Mycobacteriales > Pseudonocardiaceae > Pseudonocardia. The sequence goes on along the minus strand of CAVTOL010000024.1, from coordinate 34,063 downwards.
GCGCCTCGCCGCCGGTCCGCACGAGCAGGTCGATCTGCGCCGGGGAGTAGTTGCTGACGCCGATGTAGCGGGTCAGCCCCGCGTCGCGGGCCTTGATGAAGTCCGCCCACAGCGCGGCGCTCGCGTCCGCGCCGCCCGGTGGCCAATGGATGAGCCACAGGTCGACGTGGTCGGTGCCGAGGCTGCGCAGGCTCTGCTTCAGCGTACGGTGCGCCTTGCCTGCCAGCCGGGGCGGCAGCTTGGTAGTGAGGAAGACGTCGTCACGGGGCAGGCCGCTGTCCTGCCACGCCGCGCCGACCTCGGCCTCGTTGCCGTACATCGTGGCCGTGTCGACGTGCCGGTAGTCCGACCGCAGCGCGGTGCGCACGGCGTCCACGCAGGTCTGACCCTTGATCTGCCAGGTCCCGAAACCGATGACCGGGATCTCGCCGCCGTTCGCGAAGTTCACTGTCTTGGTCACCCGTCGAGTCCTACCAGGTCGCGCGACGCCGCACGCGTTCGTCGCGAAGGTGGTGCTGTCGAGCAGGTCCGGCAGCTCGGGCCTGGCCTGCGTCGACCTGCCACGACGAGGTTGGGCCTGTCATCCGCGCGGAGTCGGAGCTCGTCTCCCCACGGCTCGATGATCTCGCTGCGGTCAACGTCGCAGACACGCCGATGATGCGGGTCCTGCTCATGCCCGACGAACCGACAAGGACCAATGGCGGGAGCGCAGTGCGGTCGATGAGCCCCCGCCAGCCGGTCCGGACGTAAACCGTGTTATCGGCGCTTGAGCAGGAGAGTCAGCCGCGGCTGCTCGATTGTTAACTTGCGACCCAGCGCGTGGGTACCGGCCAGCATGTCGGGGCGGTCGCCCGGCACGTAAAGGTGCGAGCGCGGTGTCATGCCCGCTCGTCCTCGTGAGGCGTCGCGGCACTCCTCGTCCCGGCCATCTGCCGCACTCCAACCACGGGGGCAGAACCCTGCTCCTCCGCGCTTTCCTCCCGCTCGACCGCCCGAGATCCCGGGTCGGCGCCGTGGCGGCCGCCTGCTGAGCACAATGGTCGCCGTGCCCGTGGTTGCAACGAATCTGCGTGAGGTGACGGCCATCCGCTACGTCACGCCGCTGCGCGAGGGCGGATCGCTGCCCGGCCTGATGGAGGCCGACGACCTCGGCACGTACGCCGTCAAGTACACCGGTGCCGGGCAGGGCCCCGCGGTGCTGGTGGCCGAGGTTGTCGCAGGCGAGCTGGCGAGGGCGTTGGACCTGCCCGTTCCGGAGCTGGTCGTCGTGGAGCTCGATCCGGCGCTCGGGGCGTCCGAGCCCGACCAGGAGGTGCAGGAGCTGCTGCGGGCGAGCCCGGGCGTCAACCTCGGCATCGACTTCCTGCCCGGAGCGCTCGATCTCGACCCCGGCGCGTTCGCGGTAGATCCGGGCTTCGCCGGACGGGTGCTGTGGTTCGACGCGCTCATCGGGAACGTCGACCGGTCGTGGCGCAACACGAACATGCTGTTCTGGCACCGCCGTCCATACTTGATCGACCACGGTGCCGCGTTGACCTTCCACCACCACTGGCCGGGCGCCGACGCCTGGGTGCGCCGACCGTTCCCGGCCGCCGATCACGTCCTGCTCCCCGCCCGGCCCGATGTCGAGGCGGCCGATGCCGCCCTGGCCCCACGGGTGACGCCCGAGCTGCTGACCGACGTCGTCGCGCTCGTCCCGGACGCGTGGCTGGTGCCGGGGCCCGAGGCGCCCGCGGACCTCCGCAGCGCCTACGCGGCGTTGCTGCACCGACGCGTGCAGGCGCGCGCCGCCTGGCTGCCCGGTCTACTGGCCGCCGCGGCCGAGGCCGCCGCGCATCCACTGCAGCGCGCGGGCGATCCGCTCGCACGCCTGCGCCGCGCGCGGGAGGGGCAGGTATGAGGCACGCCTTCGAGTACGCCCTGCTGCGCGTCGTGCCCCGCATCGAGCGCGGCGAACGCCTCAACGCGGGCGTGATCCTTTACTGCCGGGCGCTCGACCACCTCGGCGCCGCCGTGCACCTCGACCCCGCCCGGCTCGCCGCCCTCGATCCGGCCGCCGACCCGGTCGCCGTCGGATGCGTGCTCGACGCGATCGTGGCCCAGTGCGCGGCGGGTACCGGGGGCGCCCGCTACGCGGGCCCGGCGGACGCGGAGGACCGCGGCAGGCGCTTCCGGCGGCTCACCGCGCCGCGCAGCACCATCGTGCAGCCCGGGCCGGTCCACACCGGGCTGACGGCCGACCCCGACGCTGACCTCACCCGGCTCCTCGACCGCTTGGTGCGCTAACCCGCCCGCAAGCCGAGCCGGGCGGTACGAGTAACTGCCAGCGACAACGAGTACCTGAGCTCCGCAGGCCGCAGCTGGTGCAATCTTCCTGCGCCAATCTTGAGCGCTCGCTGACCACACGCAGTTGCAGGTGGCCGTCGCAATGAGCACGGCTTGGTCCCGCCTGGCATCGTCGTATCACCATGCCGAACCCGCCGAGCTCCCAGCGACGACGGATCGGGGACCTCGTCCGCGTCGACGGCCACGACGTGCACGTGCGACAGGACGGGCCCGAGGACGCCCCGGCCGTGGTCCTCGTGCACGGCTTCGCCTGCTCGATGCACTGGTTCGACCGGGTGGCCGCCGGGCTCGCGGCCGAGCACCGGGTGATCCGCGTCGACCTGCTCGGCCACGGCTGCACCAGCGCAGCGACCAAACTCGACGCCGAAGCACAGGCGCGCGCCATGTCGGCTGTCCTGGAACGACTGGGCACCAACGACGCAACCGCCGTCGGGCACTCGTTCGGCGCGGACGTGGTCCTGGCCATGGCCCGGCGCACCGATCACCTCGCGCGGGTCGTCATCATCGCCCAGGCACCCGACTACGACTGCTCACGACTCCCGTCCATCGCGTTTCTCCCCGTGCTGCCGACACTGGCCACCCTCACCCACCGACTCGCCCCGCCCTGGATGGCCCGCATCTCCAACCGGGTCGGCTTCGCCCCCGGCCACCACGACGGCCACGGGTCAGACGACGGGTCAGACGACCCGCAGCGCGTCGCGCTGGACCGAGCGGCGATGCACCCCCGCATGTACCGCACGGTCCTGGCCGACCGGCGGGCCCGACTCGCCGCACTCCCCCTCGACGTACAAGCCCGCGACCTGGGCCTGCCCGTGCTCGCGATCCTCGGCGGCCGTGACCGCCTCTACCCCAGCGCCCCCACGGCCGCCCGTTACCGCGCGGCCGGAGCCCGGGTCGTGGTCATCGACGACGCGGGGCACTCGGTCAACGTCCAGCGCCCGGCCCAGGTGGCCGAACTGATCCGCGACTTCGCCGGGCAGCCCACGCCCGGCTGATGCACGTCACCCCCGTGGTCCCCCGTCAGCCAGTGGTCCCGCGTTGGCCCGTGTCCAAGTCAGCGGCGAACCCACACCGCGACCGACCAGGCCAACCTGCTACGCGGAATCGTCGACTTACACAGACCACTTGACAGGCTCCCGCGCACGGCCAGCGATCAATCGACGCATACGTCACCGAGGTGACCACCACCCTGCCGGCGCGCGCCATTGATCCAGCTTGACCCAGCCGTCGCCGGAGACGGCTCCCCTGCGCCACGCCGTGCACATCCGCTGTGTGCACGACGGCGGTGAGGAGGCGCTCCGCCGGTTCGGCGTCTTGGGCCTAACGGTGAGCGAGATTTTCGAACGAGCCGGGTGCCCGCACAGCGAGCTCTACCCAGGGCAGCGGTTCACCGTCGACCTCAGGCGTAGGCGAACGTCGACCCGCGCGGGTGTGCCCCATGGGGAATGGGAACGCGCTCGGGGAAGAACTCCGCCGCCGCCGAGGTTCGGGCCATCATGACGACCCTGGCCGATCGCACGATCACCACTCTGCGCGCCACCCACGACAACCTGGCAACGCTGATCTCCGATCTGTCCGAGGACCAGCTCCGCCGCCCCTCCGCAGCCACCGATTGGACAATCGCGCAGGTCCTGTCCCACCTCGGCAGCGGCGCAGAAATCGCCCTCGCAGTCCTCACCGCGACCATCGCAGGCACAACGGCGCCCGGCCAGGACTTCAACCACCAGGTGTGGGACCGCTGGAACGCGATGAAGCCGCAGGATCAAGCCGACGGCTACATCGAGCACGACACCCGCCTGATCACCACCTACGAAGCGCTGACCCCCGCACAGCGCGAAACCCTGCAGATCGACCTCGGGTTCCTCCCCGCACCGCTGCCCGTAGCAGCCGTCGCAGGCCTGCGCCTCAACGAGACCGCCCAACACAGCTGGGACGTCCGGGTCGCCCTCGACCCCGACGCGACCATCCCCGCCGACACAGCACAGTTGATGGCCGAACACCTGGCCGGGGACATGCGATTCATGACGGGCTTCATCGGCAAAGCCGACGCCCTCGCCACACCCGCAGTCGTCGACATCGCAGACAGCGGCTTCAGCATCGTCATCGCCAACAGCATCAGCCTCACCCAGGCCATGCCCACCCCGACCGCCACGTTCGTCGGGCCCCTCGAAGCAGCCATCCGCCTGATCGGCGGCAGGCTCACCGAGACGCACACACCCGCCGCGGTCGACGTCACCGGCAATCTGACCCTCGACGACCTCCGCACGATATTCCCCGGCTACTGAAACCGGTATCCGTCCAGGGTCAATCTGCCGGTCTGAAGCGTTGCGGCTACTGATCCACGGCGGTCACCGTGATAGTGCGCCTGACCGCTACCGTTCGACCATGTCCACCCTCTCCGACTTCCTGGCCGAACCGCGCAACATCATCGTCGCCGGGCTGAAGCGCGACGGCCGACCACACCTGTCGCCCAACCTCTTCTTCTGGGACGGGGAACGGTTCTTCATCAGCACAACCCGTGTCCGGGTCAAGTACAAGATCTTCAGCCGCGATCCTCGGGTCGAGCTGATCGTCGACGATTCCACGGGACATCGCTACGTCCGGGTGTCGGGCACAGTGGAGATCCTCGAGGACATCCCGACCAATCTCCCGATGGACCGCGCCATCCGTGAGAAGCACGGCATGGTGGTGGGCACCGACGAGGAGCTCGCAGCGTCGCTGATCGCGGACAACCGCATCCTGCTAGCGGTGACACCCACCCGACCGGTATCCGAATGGTCCGTGCTGGGCGTCGACGCCTGAAGCAAACGGCCTGGATGCGAGAGCCCGCCGCTGGCTGGCGCTGCTCGCTCGCTCCGACACCGCCAAGGACGTCGAGACCTTGTGCTGCGTCACGAGATCGCGGTGCTGCGCCGCACCAATCCACGGCCGACATTGACGTGGCTCGACCACGCCATGCTCAGCGCGCTGAGCAGATTGCTGCACACCCCTCTACGGCGCCTGCGGTTGGTGTCACCGCGCACGCTGCTGTGCTGGGACGCCCAGCTCGTCGCCCGACGCTGGACCTACCCGCACCGACGACCAGGCCGACCATCCACCGCACCGCCGATCCGAGCCGTGGTGCTGCGGATGGCCCGCGAGAATCCCGCCTGGGGCTACAGAAGAATTCGGGGCGAGCTGGTCGGACTCGGCCATACCGTGGCCGCCTCGACCGTCTGGAACATCTTGACGAGCGCGGGCCTCGATCCGGCGCCCCGCCGAGCTGGGCCGACCCGGCGACAGTTCCTGTCCGCCCAGGCCCACGCCATCCTCGCCGTCGACTTCGTCCCACCTCGACACCGTCTTCTTGCGCCGCCTCTACGTCCTCGTCGTGATTGAACACGAGCGCCGCCAGGTGCACCTCGCCGGAATCACCGCCCACCCGACCGGGGCCTGGGTCACCCAGCAGGCTCGCAACCTGCTCATGGACCTCGGCGACCGCGCCGACCGGTTCCGGTTCCTCATCCGCGATCGGGACAGCAAGTTCACCACCGTACGACGGCGTAGAACAACAACGCATCGGCGCCCACCGGAACACTCCACTGATCGGAGCGCTCGTTGTAGTCGGCGTCCGGGTCGACGGTGGGGTTCTCCACCAGCTGCGCCAACCGCCGATCGATCAGCACCCGGGTCGCGTCGGGCAGCTCGCGGTACTGCCGGTCGGCGATCTTCAACCACACCAGCCGGAAGCGCGGCACGTGCGCAGCCTGCTCAGAGGGTGCTCGTCGTACCGTCGTCGTGGTGCTCGACGAACCCGGTCAGATCCCCGGCCTTGGCCCGCTGTAACTGCGCGAGCTCGTCGGCGGACAACGGGTTGGCGGCCGTCAGCGCGCGGGCGTGCCAGCGACGCAACACCCGTCTGCGGCCCGGCCAGGTCCAGATCCTGCTCGGCGCGAGCCAGGGCGGCGCGCAGCTCGGCGACGAAACGGGCCTCGTCCTCGGGCACATAGACGGCCGGCGCCGCACGGATCACCGGGCCGGTGCGCTCGATCGCCACCATCGTCACCGCCGTCATGACCCCCAGTATGACGTGCCGGTCCGACACGGTCCGGGATCGGTACCTACCGGCGCGTCGGGCCGACATCCCGGCATCACCAGAACCATACGATAACGATAACCATATCTGACAACGGAATATTATGACAGTTGTCGTTATAGTTGCGCCGATAACCTTTCATATCAACGCCGCCCGATCTCCCCCTTCGCCAGCTATCGCCGACCAGCAGGCAGTGCCTCAACGGGCGGGTCTGGTGGCCGCACCAGGCCGGAAGTCGGCAAAATCGCCGTCGTAGGCGCGCCAGGTCGAGGCCGCCCCGGAGTCGCGGGCGAAGCCGCGTGCTCGCTGCTCGAGTTCGACGGTTTTTCCCGCTCTCCTCTCCGACTAGCATGTGCTCACCAGCAGGCTGGGGATATTGCTATTTCCCTGTTTGTTTCGGGTGGGCCATGAAAAACTCGTACATGGCTTCGCTCGCGTCGGGCCCCAGCGGATCGGTGAAGATGCTCCCGGGAGTACCGCCGGACCAAGCGTGCCCCATTCCGGCGACCTTGTAGTAGGTGACCACGTCGCGGCCGTGGGCGTCTTGCCACGTGTCCACGGTGTAGGGCCGTTCTCCGTCCGGCCCGGCAGGGTGCTCGGTGGTACTGCTGGGATGCTCGAAGGCGGCCGTGAAGTCCCCCGCGGAGGCCAGGTGATTCGTGGTGATCCATTGCTCGGTAACCTGGTCCCCGTTGATGGGGTCAGACACGTGATCGGCGCTCCCGTGAAATACGATCGTCGGCACCGCCCGCGCGAAGGACCCCATCGCGTGGAAGGCTTTCACTCCTTGCTGGATCGGATCGGGTCCGGGCGGGATCGCCGCGATCTCCTCTACCTCGCCGGAGAAGGCCTCCGCCTCGCCGAGGGGCGCCATGGCATCTCGTGCTTGCGCCTGCTCGCCGGCAAACGGCAGGGGGTAGCCGTACTCGGCCCCTGAGTGCACCGCGATGGCGGCAAAGAGATCGGGGTAGGTGGCTCCCTGGTTGGCGGTCGCGCCCCCGCCTGAGGAGATGCCGGCCACATAGATGCGTTCCTGGTCGATCGTCCACCGGGAGGTGTTGCTGAGCATGTCCTGGATGATGCCAGCCAGGCTGGCCGGCTCTCCGCGGTCGCGGTGCCGATTCTCCGGCAGGAAGAAGTTCCAGCAGGATATCGGGTTTATGTCCGGAGGGGCGAAGTGGTGCGGATAGACGACGAGGAACTGATGTGCCTCAGCCAGCTGGTTCATGTGCGTGTCAAAGGCAATGGCCCAGGGGTGGCTGAAGAAGGGCTGCGCGCAGCCGTGCAAGATCATGATGAGAGGCACGGCGGTGCCGACCTGGTAGCCGACTGGAGTATAAACCCAGTACATCCGGTGGCTGGCGGCATGCCGGCCCACGTACCACGTTTGCCGTGACGCGCTCAGCTCCAGCATCTCGGGAGGGACCGCTGCTGGGAGATCTGGGGTCTGCATAGAATGCTCCTTTTCTAGGATCTAGAATTCCGTCGTGACAACGCAGTTGGGGGCCTCATGCCGCTAGTGTCACGTAATGCAGCGATCTTTACGTGCCGTTTTTGCTCACCATCCTCATGACCTGACACCCATGGCGGATGTAAATCAGAGGGCATTACGTGACACTAGTCGATGCCGAGGGCCGGCCACGCAGCCTGGTGCCGCACCAAGACCGGGCCCGCCGTGGTCAAACGCGGTCAGGGCGTCGCTCGCACCTTCACACCGGTAAATGACCCGGCGGACAACGTGTTCCCCTACAGCCCAGTACCGATCGGGACTACATTCACGGGCGCGTCACATCCCTCGGCTGCCGCGGCCAGCGTGTCGAAGCGCGCGGCGAGGAACTCGGCCACGCGCCGGGACGAGTCCGCCGTCGACGTCGGCACCATCGAGCGCATCGGCCGGCCGAGCGACGCCGCGGCACGCCGACACGGCCCAATAGCTCCTCGAAGTCCCTGTCCGGCGGCGCACACAGCCGCACCTCCGCGCCGAGTGCCCGGCGACTCCGACCATGCAAGGCGAGCCGACAGCATCGCTGTGCAGCGTGTCGCCGGGTGAGCATCGGTGTGCAGGTGAGCGACGCACACCAATCCAGGCCACGAAATTGCCACGCCTACCTGCACGAACAGCGAGAACCCAGGCCACGCGACAGGCCACACCATCAAGAAGATCCGCGATCATGGCCGTGACCTGCAGGAATGAGCCGCCTTGGGGAGTCGAACCCCAGACCTACGCATTACGAGTACGCCGAACCCCGCATTCACCGTGCTCCCGGAGTCCGTCGGTGCACGTCGAAGAGCTCACCATGCTCAGAATCGGACACCGATGGACTCCATTGGAGGCCACGAGGGAGGCCACGCCGGAGATCAAATAGTCGACGAGACCAGCCACCGGCGACCTTGAGACGATCTTCGAATCACCTCGTCGAACATCAACACGACGCACTCGCGTTGCGTTGCCCGCGCGTTCGAGCGACGAGGCGCACGCACTGCTCCGCTCTACGTATGGAAGCGAGCGGCTGCCGCTCTAGCAGCGCTTACGGCCGATCACGGGCGCTATCGCCACCGCGACGACGAGCGGAGCTGACTACACCGCAGCGCTGATACTCGCGGACACCGCGCAAACCTCTGAGCGCTCACGCGAGACGTGGAGTGCTCTGCTCCGCGACCCGTGAACGGGACCTATGGCGCGGCGCGTGACAGCGCCCGTCCAAGCGCTTGACGACGTCCCCATCCCAGCGTGCAGCTCCGGATTGCGACCGGAACGCTCGTTCACCTCGTCAGCTCAGCAAGTAGCAGCTCGGGCACCCGGTCTCAGCAATGTCGAGCGCCTTCCTGAAACTCAACAGCATCGACCGATGAACTCAGATCAAGGCCAGCCGTCCAAACAGCGGGGTGCTACCGCGCAAGGAAAGACCACGCGAAGGTTCACCGCATCGCGCTTGTCACGGTCGCCGAGGGGCCGGTATATCTTCCACACCCGATCTGAGCGCGGGGCCCGGCCGCTGACGCGCGACGAGGCGGCGCGACAGTTCGGGGGGCCACGCTGGAGCGACAGTACCGACCTCGTGCCAAGCACAGTCTCGAGAGGAGATCGCTATGAGCTCGTCGGAATCGTTGACCAGCCTTGTGTCGGACGGCCGGACCGAACTACGGGAGGGCTACGCCGACGTCGGAGACGAGGCGAGGCTCCACTACGTCGAGACCGGCGACGGCCCGCTGGTCGTGTTGCTGCACGGCTTCCCGGAGTTCTGGTACGGCTGGCGGCTGCAGATCGCGCCGCTCGCGGCGGCTGGCTTCCGGGTGGTCGCGCCCGACCTGCGCGGCTACAACCTGTCGTCGAAGCCCGACGGCGTCGCGGCTTACACCGCCGGCAAGCTGGCCGCCGACGTGCGCGATCTCATCCACGAACGCGGCGCCGAGTCCGCGCTGCTGGTCGGTCACGACTGGGGCGGAACCGCCGCCTGGACTGCGGCGATGAACCACCCCGAGGTCGTGGACCGTCTGGCGATCCTCAACGCCGCCCATCCGCGCAAGCTCAACGAGGGACTGCGCCACCCCAGCCAGCTCGCGCGGTCCTGGTACTTCTTCTACTTCGCGCTCCCGGACCTGCCCGAGCACCACGTGCGCGCGAACAACTGGGAGTTCTTCCAGCACTTCCTCCGCGACGCCCAGCCGCCGTACACGAAGCAGGAGACCGATCACTACATCGAGGCGTGGTCGCAGCCGGGCGCCTCGGCCGCGATGATCGACTATTACCGCGCCGCGGTGCGACCGCCGAAGGGCACCACGACGGAGCTTCACCCGATCTCGGCGCCCACCCTGGTCATCTGGGGCGAGAAGGATCGCTACCTCGGCCCAGATCTCGCCGAGCCCCACCACGAAGACGTCCCCAACCTCGACCGCGTCGAGCGCCTGCCCGACGCTTCGCACTGGGTCCACCACGACCAGGCCGAGCGTGTCAACCAGCTGCTCATCGACTTCTTCGCTCCGGCCCGCACGACGTCGGCGGCGTAACGCGCAGGCGCGGCGTGTCAGCAACAGGACCAGAACGTCCGCGCGGCGCGCTCGGGCCCGTCAAGCAGATCGCGGCTGGCGTCCTCGACGTCGGCCACGTCGACGTCGGCCCTCCCGACGGTCCTGCGGTCGTTCTGTTGCACGGCTGGCCGACATCCACACCTTCGCCGAGGTCTCGCCGCTGCTGGCGGCGGCGGGCTACCGGGTGATCGTCCCGTACCTGCGCGGCTACGGCACGACGCGTTTTCTCTCCGACGAGACGTTCCGCAACGGGCAGCAGTCGGTCCTGGCGGTCGACACCGTCGCGTTGATGGACGCCCTCGCGATCGAGAAGGCGGTCGTGGCCGGCTCCGACTGGGGAGCGCGGACGGCCGGCGTCGTCGCGGCGCTCTGGCCCGAGCGGTGCGCCGGACTCATCTCGGTGAGCGGGTATCTGATCGGAAGCCAGCAGGCTGGCGAGCTGCCGTTGGCGCCGGAGGCCGAGCGGCAGTGGTGGTAGCAGTACTACTTCGCGACCGAGCGCGGGCGGGCGGGGTACGAGCGCTACCGGCGCGAGTTCGCGAGGCTCATCTGGCGGACGGCCTCGCCGCAGTGGGACTTCGACGACGCGACGTTCGAGCCCAGCGCCGCCGCTCTCGACAACCCGGATCACGTGGCGATCGTGATCCACAACTATCGCTGGATCGGACTGGGCGCCGGCGAGCCGCAGTATGACGCGCCGGAGCGCCGGTTGGCCCAGGCGCCCGTCATCGACGTGCCACGATCACCCTCGAAGGCGACGCCAACGGCGCGCCGCATCCCGAACCCAGCTCCTATGCGGGGAAGTTATCGGGCCCGCGCGCGCACCGGACCATCACCGGCGGCATCGGCCACAACCTGCCTCAGGAGGCGCCTGCGGTCATCCGCGGATTCTCTGAGGCGGGCCGGCCGCGTGCCGGACGGGATCGATCGGATGTAGGATCGCCACCTCATCCGGTCGGTTCCGGGCGTCCCGGGCCAGGTCACCGGCGACCATGACCAGCTCCGCGTCGTGGCTGGCGGCAAGTCGCTCATTGCGGTCACCGAGCCCCCCGCTCGCGGTCGCCCTGCTGCTCGGCGACGTATCCGGCGTCGGTGGCGAACGCCTGGGCCGTGTGGTGCGCAGTCGGCGGGCGAAGCGCGGGGCGCTTCCTACGGCGATGTACCGGCCGGGTTGAGGTTGAGCACGCGGGTGATGTTGTCGAGGGCCCAGTTACGCAGGTGGGCGAGGGGCACGTTGGCGCTGTGTCCGAGCTCGGTGAGGGAGTACTCGACGTGCAGCGGTACCTCGGGGAACACGGTGCGGTCGACGAACCCGGAGTTCTCGAGGCGGCGCAGGGTCTGGGTGAGGACCTTGGGGCTGATGCCCGCCAACTTGTGCTGCAATTCGCCGAAGCGCTGAGGGCCCTCGTCGAGGGCGCCGATCGTGAGCGTCGACCACTTGTTGCCCAGCAGGTCGAGCAGCGACCGGCAGGGGCACAGCTCGGCAAACAGGTCGTGTTCGTAGTCGATGTGCTCGTGGTTGTTCCTGCTCATCGGTGCGACTCCTCACGCCGGACTATCCAAAGGATAGTACTCGCCCTTGCGGGTAACTACCCACCCGCGGATAGCTTGGGTGGGCGTCGCAGAACAAGGCTGATCGGCAGCCGCGTCCGGCGCACGAAAGCTACCGGAGGTACGCATGTCCGCGTCTGCACAGATGACTGCAATCGTCCAGCACCGTTTCGGCGCCCCCGGGGTGCTGACGCTGGGCCAGGCGGCTCGTCCCGTTCCACTGCCCACCGAGGTCCTCGTGCGGGTGCACGCGGCGGGGGTGAACCCGGTCGACTGGCAGACCCGCGCCGGCGCTGGCATGGCCTGGGCGCTGGGTGAGCTGCCGTTCACCCTCGGCTGGGACGTGTCCGGGATCGTGGAGGAGGTCGGCTTCGGCGTGACCACCCTGGCGCCCGGCGAGGAGGTGTACGGAATGCCGTGGTTCCCGCGAGCGGCCGGCGGCTACGCCGAGTTCGTCACCGCGCCCTCGCGCCAGTTCGCCCGTAAACCACGCTCGATCACCCACGAGCAGGCCGCCGCAGTACCGCTGGCAGCCCTGACCGCGTGGCAAACCCTCATCGACACCGCGCACGTGCAACCCGGACAGCGCGTCCTGATACATGCCGCCGCCGGCGGTGTCGGGCACTTCGCCGTCCAGATCGCCAAGCACCTCGGCGCGCACGTCATCGGCACCGCCAGCAGCGCCCGCCACGACTGGTTGACCGGGCTCGGCGCCGACCAGCTCATCGACCACACCACGGTCGCCTTCGACGACGTGCTCGCCGACGTCGACGTCGTGCTGGATCTGGTCGGCGACGCCCGCGACAACACCAGCACCCGCTCGCTGACGGTGCTGCGCCCCGGCGGGCTGATCATCGCCGTACCCGGCGGCGTCTCACCGGAGTTGGCGGTCGCAGCCGACGCGGCCGGGGTCCGCGCCACGGTCAACGGCCTGGCGTCTGCGTGGGCGCGCGGACCGGGACACCGATTGCGACAACCTCGGGATTCCCCACCCACCCCCGCCCCGCCGGTGGCGGTTTCCCTGTCGCCGGCCCGTGAGGCATCAAGATCAGATCCGCGTGAACCTCGGCGCGGGGTGACGTCGAGAGCAGGGTCGCGGCCGGCGACCTCGAGGCGTGTTGGGCCGCCGATGGGTGTTGGTGGCAGCGCCCGATGCGGGCGCCGCCCCTTGTAGTGCGCGACGTAGACGGCAAGCACCTGGCGCAGGTGCCGCTCACCGAAGATCAGCATCCGGTCGGTGACCTCGGTCCGGACGGTCAACACGAAGTGGCCGTAATGAAATAACTAATCCAAAGTCTTGAGGTTCAGGCCTTTTCCGTCCGGCGTGTCATCGCGAGATGTACGCATTCGACGATATTGTTTCAGGTGTGGTCGATGACGACAAGTTTCGGCGGATGCAGTCAAGACTGGCGGATCTGTTGCCTCGCCTGAATGAACGTGATCGGCGTTTGGCGTTGGCGACCGAGGCGAAGTCGTGGGGCCGTGGTGGTATTTCCGCGGTGTATCGAGCCACGGGTGCGTCGCGGTCCACGATTCGCCGCGGCATCACCGAGTTGGATAGCGACGACCAGGTCGGTTCTCATCGAGTGCGCCAGCCGGGCGGTGGCCGCAAGAAGGCCGAGCTGACCAACCCCGAACTGCTGGAAAATTTGGATTCGCTCATCGCGCCGGAAACCCGCGGGGATCCCGAGTCGCCGCTGCGGTGGACCACGAAGTCGACCCGGCGCCTGGCCCGGGAGCTGACCGCGATGGGCACCGCGATCAGCCACTCGGCGGTGGCGGCGATCCTGCGCTCGAGCGGGTACAGCCTGCAGGGCACCCGCAAGACCCTCGAAGGCGCCCAGCACCCCGACCGGGACGCCCAGTTCCGCTACATCAACACCCTGGCCCGCCGGTACCTGGACGCCGGCGACCCGGTGATCAGCGTGGACACCAAGAAACGCGAGCTGGTCGGACGCTTCACGCAGGCCGGCAAGGAGTGGCAACCGGTCGGCGTGCCCGAGCAGGTGTCCACCTACGACTTCCCCCACCTGGCCGAGGGCAAGGCCATCCCCTACGGCGTCTACGACCTGGCCGACGACAGCGGCTGGGTGTCGGTCGGCGTCGACCACGACACGTCGGTCTTCGCGGTCGCGACCATCGAACAATGGTGGCTGCAGAGGGGCCTACAGAAATATCCGAACGCGCGGCAACTGCTCATCACCGCCGACGGCGGCGGATCCAACGGACACCGCCCGTGGCTGTGGAAATACGAACTTGCCCGACTCGCTCAAGCCACCGGACTCGACATCACCGTCTGCCACTACCCACCGGGCACCAGCAAATGGAACAAGATCGAGCACCGGCTCTTTTCCAGAATCACCGCGAATTGGCGTGGCCGTCCCCTGGAAACCTACCAGACCATCGTCAGCCTCATCGCCAACACCGCCACGACAACCGGGCTCACCGTCCGCGCCGACCTCGATCTCAACGAATACCCCACAAAGATCAAACTCACGAAACAGCAGAAGGTGGCAATCCCGATCAGGAGACACGAGTTCCACGGCGATTGGAATTACACGATCGGACGGGCAGACGGATAGGTAACTTCATTACGGCTCCGAAGCGTTCGGCGAAGCAGTTTGCCCGCGGTTATCCGGCTAATCCGGGGTCGCTTCGGTGGTGTTGGGTGGCGGAGGAATTCAGCTGTCGGCGCGTTCGTCGTGACGGCGTAGTCGGCGGAGTTGTTCTTCGTGGCGGCGGACGGTGGTGGCGAGGGTGTCGAGGGCGATGCGCAGGTGGGCGATCTCGGTGCTCAGCCCGGTGAGGGTGTGGGCGTCTCGTCCGCGCGCGCGGTGTTCCTCGACGATGGCTCGCAGGTCGGGGTGGCGGTAGAGGGTGGCTCGACCGATGCCGGCCCGGGTGGCGACCTCGTCGAAGGCCACCGGTTGGCCGGCGGCGAGCAGCGCGGCGCAGGCGTCCTCGACGCGTCCGCGCCGGTCGTCGCTGCTCATCGGGTCGCTGCTCATCCGGTCTGGACGGCGTGGATGTGGGCGTCGAGGCGTTCGATGAGCCAGCGGTGGCGTTCGGCCTCGCTGCCCCAGCCGCGGGCCTCGGCGTCGCGGGCGAGGGTTTCGGCGTCGGCGCGTTGCGCGGCGAGGACGGGCAGGTAGCCGGCGTCGGTGCGGAAGTTCGGGCAGTGCTCGCAGATGTTCGCGTAGGCGCAGGGGCCTTGGACCTGGGCGCGGATGCAGAACCCGCCAGCGAGGCGGGCCTTGATGGCAGGCGCTTGTTTCCAGTCGTTGGTGATGATCGGCAGCATGGTCCGGCTGGCGGCGATGACGGTCACCGGGGCGGCCAGCCGCGGCCTGAAACCGCTGATCAGACGCCATGGCCGAGTTCTGGCACCCGACAGGGTGCTCGATGAGGGAATCACGGCGTAGTGTCCGCCGACGGTTCAGCCAAGCTGCCACCGATTAACCGTGCCTGCTCGCAAGTGCAGAAGCTGCTGCCCTGCTCTGCTCCTGCTTGCCCGGCGGGAGGCCACGTGATCCGTGGAGCCGTCTTCCTCATTCCAGATTGTCCAGCTCGCGGCCGCCACTCACGTTGGATTCGCCGCCTGCGAGAATTGGCCACATAACAGGCAACGGATCAAAGCCCGAGACGAAGACCGCGCGGGAACTCGCACGCCCGGGTCAGCGCCGGTCCGAAGATTTCTCGCGTGGAGATATCCGGCCAGGCAGATCAGAGGCACATGGATGTCGGGAAGATTGCGGGCAAACCACCTGGGCAGGTAGATGTCGGTGACGGAACCGTGTTCGGCGCCCAGGCGCTCCGCGACCTGGGTCAGCGGACAGCGAAAGCCGTTCCCGGCGAAGAGCAGGGTCTCCGCTGCGACCACTCCCGCAGCGATGCCTGCGCGCCGGTCTGACCGCCCGGCGAACCCAGCGTAGAGCACATATATCATGCACGCCTCGATGGAGAACCAAGCGAGTGTGTGGATCGCCCTGATGGCTCGCAGCGCTGCATCCGTCTCGGAGCCAGTTGAGTCCGATTGGGGCGGGGGCATCTCGGCTGGCTCTCCGATCACGCGGTCAGCTTTCGGCGGTCGCCTTCTTGCGGGTGCGACGCTTCCGTTTGGCCTCAGCCTCGACAACAGCCTCAACCGCGGACTCGGCGACGAACGCGGCGGCCAGCGCTTTGGCCACGGCAGCAGCAGCGGCAGACGCGTTTCCACGGTTCTCGTACGCCTCGAGAACGATGGACGAGATGCGACCGCGCGCCGACACCACCAGACCGTTGGCGTTGGCCCACTCACGGATCGCGGCCGTGTCCGCACGCGACCGACCCGCCCGCATCGACATCCGCTGCCGGGTCGCCACGCTCGTGCCGGTGCCTGCCCGGTGGCATCGGCGTCATTCGCGCTGCGCCGCACCCGCGGTGCTGACCAGCAGCAGTTGCCCAATCCGCCTGCACCTTGCACAACTCCGCGCCACGAGGCCGCTGGTGCCCGGCCTGCGCGTCCGCGACGGGTGAAGGTCAGCCGGTCAGGTCCGCTGGATCATCCTCCCTGGTCGCGTCGGCGAGCTTGCGAAGGACCGACCTGACCCGCTCCAGGGTATCGGCCTCGTTGTGTCCGAACGAGCGCAGGTACATCTGCATCGCGCTGCGCAGCAGCCGCAGCTCCTCGTCGGAGACACGGATGATGTTCATGACGGCAGAATACGCCGATCTCCGGCCACGGAAACTCTCATGCGCCTGCCGGTTCAGAGCCGGTCACTGCTGCTGATCTGTGGTTTCACGCCCGCCGACATCCAACCAAGAACCGGCTGCGACAAGAGAGCTTCGAGTCGGTCGACGCCCGCATTCGGCGGTCGACCAAAGGCTCGTGGGCACATCCCCAACGCTGCAGCTGCGTCCACCGCGCCCACAATCGCCTGCCCCCGAACCGGTCCCCGGCAGGATCCGACGTCGACCGGTCCTCGGCGGGCTCATCAACCAGTACGAGACGGCGGCCTAAAACCGCAGATCAGATCAGACGCCATGGCTGGGTTATGGAACCCGACAGGCTTGTGGAGCGCCCGTTGCTCGGAAACGGGCACCGCGGGTGCGGGAGGCGGCTCGGGGAAACCCACCGGTGGAAACACCGGCAGGCCGCCCGGGTCGTCCTCCCTAGACCCGCCGCTCTGGGTTGACCTTGACCAGCTGCGCGAGCCGGCATCCGCGGATGTGACGCCCTGGACGGGTGGCACCCTCGTGCACGTCTGGTGCTCAGCGGCACGGTTCCCGGCAGGCGGCCGATGGATCGGACGCGTCGACTTCACCGTGTGCGATCACCACGGCGCAACATGGGGAGCGGATGGATCGGTTGTGGTGCCCGCCGAGGCTCTGAGTGCGCTGGAAGTGCCGCCGCACCCGGCTAGACCTTGATGCGTGCGTGGCGGAGCGAGAGGATCGTACGTGACATGCTTCGCGACGACGGGAGGCAAGATAGCTGGCATCTACTTCAACGCTTCAACAAAGCGGATAGGCGGGACGAGATACGCACCCGGAGGCAGTTCCGGCGAGCATCGTGAATCTCGGGTTGGCATGGTTCTCGTTTCAGGTGCGCAACCGCGTTGGTGGTGGTCGGAGTTGCGCCAAGTCCGTCGCCGGTCGCGTGCACTCCAGGCAGCGCACCCTGGCTCTGTGGTCTCGGGGCGATTCCCGTTCCGCCTCGAAGACGATCATCGACTGGGGCATCGGCCAAGCGACGCGGCTGGCCTGCAGGGGCACCGGACGTCTTGGCAAGTGCGATCACGCCTAGTCACCATCGCGGCAGCACGGCGATACACCGGCGTGTCCCGGGCCCGCGACTTGGCCAAAGAGTTGGACAGTTCGCCTCCCGTTTGGCCAGTCTCGCGCGGAGCTGTTTGGAGGTGCCAGTGCTCGGAGAGCTAGGAACTCGACGACAGTGTCGGTGCCAGGGAATGATCTTGGCGCTGATCATCCTGATCGGAGCGGTCGGCGCGTGCTCCACTCCGGGTCCACCGCCCGGCACACAACCCGCAGGCACCGGAGCTTCCGCCAACCCGGCCCCATCGCCAGCGTTGGCAAGCTTTTGCAGTGCAGCCATCGACCTTCTGCAAGTTTTCGAAGTTGGCCCCAATATTAGTTCGAATGCAACACCAGACGACACAGCGGCGGCGTTGCAGAAGTTTGGAGCACAATTCGAACCACCCCTCACAGCGGTAGAAAAATCCGTGCCAGACGTCGCCCGGGAAGATGTCGCGACATTGGGCCGCCAGGCCAGATTCGCTGTTGCCACGAAAACCGCCGCCCCAATGAACACACCCGAGTTCGAGGCGGCACTGACACGTCTCCATATCAATACAGTTAGGCAATGTGGAGTTGCGGAGATCCGCGTAACATCTACGGAATACAAGTATGATGGAATACCACCGACCGTTGCGGCAGGAGCTCTCAGTGTCAACTTCATCAACTTAGGGGCCGAGCCCCACGAGATGCGGGTGTTCCGCATCCCCGACGGCGACACGCGGCCATTCACGGTGATCATCGGACTACCTCAAGCACAGAGGGATCAAGAACTCACCTCCATCACACCGACCCTCAGCGCAAACCCAGGTAGCACTGATACAGAGATCATCAAGCTTCCGCTAGGCCGCTATGGCGTAGCGTGTCTCAAACCCAAAGGTTCGACCCCTACCCAGGACGGCACCGGTCCGCCGCATGCCACTCTCGGAGAAGTCGCAGAATTCACCGCTCAATAGCGCCAGCTCGAAGCGTCGTTGCGGCGGGTCCCCAGGATCCAGTGTTCGTACACGACCGGTGTGCTATATAGTCGATGACTACTTCTAATGCCCGTTATCGGCTCTGCCGGGCCTGTCAAACGAAGCTCTCATTACACCGTCGCGGATGTCAGCGTCTCGACAGTGCCAACGCCCACCACCGGCTGGCCGTCCTCGAGATAGCAGAGCACGTGCCCGCGGGTTGCCGCCCGCACCCGCAGCCGGATGGGCTTTCTCAGCATCGTCAGGGCCGTCCGCAGGTCCACAACCCGGTACTCGGCGATCTCCTCAGGCTGCACCACAATCCCCCCGAGGCTGGCGTCACTGAATGCGCCGCAGTCGAACAAGTACCGGATACCGCCCGGCTTGCCCGGGCGCGGGCGGCGGAAGTCCATGCACGCGAGCCGCGCCCGGTGGCCCACGCCGATGTGTAAGCCGCATTCCTCGGCCAGCTCACGCCGACACGCGTCCCAGGGCGTCTCCCCGTCGGCCTCCATCACGCCACCGGGAATCGTCCAACCAGACTTGTAGGTAGGCTTCAAGATCAGCAACCGGCCTACCCGGTCGAAGATGAGCGCACCCGCAGAAACCGGGACAGCCGGGAAGCCGACGGCATCCACAGCGGCCTCGTCTGGCCCGTTGTCCGTGGTCACCGCCCTCACGTTACGGCCCGGACGGTGGACGCGAAGACGATGCCAGGCCTGCCCTATCCGGTGAAGTTGACGCGTCCCAGTGCCGCCGTCAGGGCGTTGTGTCATCCAGCACGCCAGCCCGAGCGATGCCGTGGTCAACGAACTGCTATCGACCGAGGTCGGAGCGGTCTGCACTGCTGCACTGCAGCGGTAGTCAGCCCGACACGTCCGCAGGTTGTGCGGTGAGCGCGGCGATCAGGTCGTCGGCGGTGGTGATCTCAGCGAGCAGGCCCAGCGACTCGAGTGAGGCGGCGTGGGCTTCGGGGGTGGCGGCGCTGCAGGCGTCACTCACCACGAGGACGCGGTAGCCCAGGTCTGACGCGGCGCGGGCCGTGCTTTCCACGGACGCGTTGGTGGCCACGCCGAGGAAGACTACGGTGTCGACCCCCAGGCCCCGCAGGACCTCGTCGAGCTCGCTGTCGTGGAATCCGCCGACCCGCTGGTGGGTCACAATACGGTCGGTGTCCTGGGGCGCTAGTTCATCGACGATGGCCGCGCCGGTGGTTCCGTCGACCAGGCAGTTCTGCTGCACGACGATGTTGAGCAGGGGTGAGTTCGCGATCAGGTCGCTGTAGTCGGGGCGCCAGGCCACACGGGTGTAGACGACCGGGACGCCTGCGGCGCGGGCAGCGTCGAGCAGTCGCGTGGCGGTGGCGAGTGTTCCGACGCGGTCGATCTCGGCGCGGAAGAACGGTGCGAACGCGCCGTCGGCACCGACGATGTCGTTCTGCACGTGGACCGCGACCAGCGCGGTCCGGGTGGGGTCGAGGGTGGTCATGGCTGTCCTCCGGGGTTGTCGGGGTGGGTTCGCGGTCAGGTGTGGGCGAGGATCGAGGAGCCGATGTCGGCGATGTCGCGCTGCGCGGTGAACGGGTTGGATAGGAAGACGCTGACCATGTCCACGCCCGCGTCGAGCATGAGTTGGGTCTTTTCCTGCAGCTGCTCGGGTGTGCCGTAGAGGCACCAGTAGTCGACCAGTTCTTTGGTGATCAGGGGCCGGTGGACGGGGTCGAGCCCGCGCAGGTACTTGGCCCAGACCTCGAGGTAGTGCGGGGCGTCGGCGGCGGTGGGGTCGCCGAGGTAGGCCATTGCGGCTTGAGTGGAGGCGTTAACAATGTCGGCGCCGAGCTCGTCGATGTGCTCGTTCATGAAGCCCGCGTTGGTGATGCAGGAGCTGATCGGGCCAGAGCCGAAGCCCTGGTCGACGCCGGCCTCCCAGGTCTCCCCTCGGCGCTGCTGGTAGAACCAGGACAGGGCGACGAGCTTGACCGCGCCCGGCGGGCGGCCCGCTTCGGCGACCGCTTTGTCGAGCTCGCGGCGGACCACGCCGATCATGTCCGCGTTGGGGCCGAGGCAGTAGGTCATGTAGTCGGCGTGCTTGGCCGCGATCGCCAGGCCTTTCGGGCCGCCCGCGGACATCCACACCTCGATCGGGTGCGCGAGGTTGTACCAAATCCCGTTGGGGTCCAGGAACTCGATCTCGCGGTTCTGCTTGAGCCACCGGTGTTCGACGCGTTCGCCTGCGAGCAGGCCGCGGATGATGGTGAGGGCGGAGTCGAGCTCGTTCAGAGTGGCGGGTCGGTTGCCCACCGAGCGCAGCGCGTTGTTGGCGGTGCCGATCCCCATGAAGGTGCGGCCCGGTGCGAGGGCGTTCAGGGTGGCTACTGAGTTTGCGGTGACCGGCGGGATCCGGGTGAGAGGATTGGTGACCCAGGTGCCGAGCTTGATGGTGCTGGTGTCGCGGGCGGCCAGTGCGAGGTACTGGTAGGGGTCGCTGAACAGCAGACTCGGCCGAGACGCGTTCACCCGCCGCGTAATCGATCACCGTCCAGCCGACCTCTTTCAGCAGCGGCAGTTGGACGCGGCGACCGGTCTTGGCCTGGATCACGCTCAGCCGGTTGCCCGGCCAGTCGAAGTCGGCGAACTCCAGTCGCTTGACGTCGATGCCGCGCAGCCCGAGCCTGGCGACCAGCAGGATGATCGCGTAGTCCCGTTTCCCGCACGGGTTGCCCCGGTCGACCGCGTCCAGGATCCGGGCCACGTCACCTGGGTCCCACACCGATGGGATCCGGGTCTGCTTGCTCGAGCGCACTGCCGGGACCGCGTCCAGGACGGCGGCGTCGACCAGGCCGTCGGCAGACGCGAACCTGACAAAGGAGCGCACCGCGCACAGTTTCTGCTCGACCGTCTTGACCTGGTACCCGCTCAGCGTGGCGACGAAGGCCCCGACCACGTCGGCGTCGAGGTGAGTCAGCCCGCCACAGGTGTTCACGAACGCGACGAACTCCCCGGCCAGCGTCCCGTAGGCCCGCACCGTCGAAACGGCTCGGCCGTCGGCCCGCAGCCGCTCCTGGAATCGGGCGATCACCTCGGAGTCTGTCCCCGTGACCTTGTCCACGGACCGGCAGTACCGGCGCAGCACCGCTCCGTGGACCGCGTAGTCGCCCAGCATCTGCGCGACCCGGAACAGATACACCTCAGTCGGCTTGAGCGTGCCTGCCCGCTCCTTGTCGAAGAAGCCGCCGCACGCCGCGTCGACCCACGCCATCGCCACGTCCAGGGAGAACTCCTCCACGCCGCGGGCAGCGAAGAACCTCCCCAGCCGGCGCCAGCAGCCCCGGTACCAGACCATCGTCGAGTCCTTGTAGCCCAGGCGAACCAACTCCGCGTCCAGGCCCGAGACCAGCGCAGACAACGCGACCATCACGACCGACCTCCGATCATGCGGACCCGGCACCATGCCGGCCCACACGATCAGGATCTTCGGCGCATTATGCGCAGCGGGCGGACCTCGGCCACCCTCTCACCAGGCACGACGAGCGAACGCTGCGCATAACCCAGCACTGTTCATAGGGATCGTTATGCGCAGCTGCGCATAACGACCCTTGTGGGTTCCGGTCAGCGACTCCTCCCGATCGCCCAGGTCATTGAGAATCCCGGCTTTTAGGAACGCCTTTACCAGATTGCACAGCCGCCTATCCTTGATCCGCCGCCGCACCCGATCCATCACCGCGACGTGATCAATCTCGTCAAAACACGCACCCCACAGGTCCCGGGGGGCTGACCACGAACATCCACCTGCGCAAGCTGCGATCTACCAGATCTCGACCCACACGTTCGCCGTCGGCGCCACAACGGTCCACCCTACCTGCACGAGAATTCGCACTGCTGGCGCCGACGGAGCCGTCCTTGACTCAGTCGATGGAGATCGCCCGGAAGAATACGTTCATTGGGGGTTGGCGAGATCATGCCCGCGACTCGAGAATCAGGCGGATTCTGGAATTATCTCGTATTGGCACGTTGCGCCGGAACTCCGGCTCAAGAACAACGCTATTCGCGGACTTCACTGCCACTTCGAGGACTCTAGTTCTCGCCTTGTTTTCTTCTTATCGAATCCAGCCTGAGTCAAGGATCGGAGAATGAGTCCCACGTGTTTCTTAGTGAGGTCCTTTGGACCATGACCAGGAACAGTAATCGCAATATTTGGCTCTTTTGAAACAAATTGCCTATGACTCGTCGCACTTCCTGCGCGCTCCTCGAATCCATGATCCAGCAGCCACTTGACAAGCGTACGCGTCTCAACCTGACTTGCCATTACGCGCTCCCCAGCAGTTGTCGCACGAATCGTATCGCTACCGTGGTCCGCCGATCCGTTGCCGCAGCTCGGACAGATCGATCTCGTCCGGCTCGACGAGCCGCACCATATCGCCGTAGGTGTCATGATCGACAGGATGACGGTTCCAGTCCAGCTATCCAGGTTCCAGTCCAGCTATCCAGCTAGTGCGGTGACCACTTACGTTCACCGGTTTGGCGACACGCCGCGGTGCGTCCCACGTTGAGCGCGGCTGCTGCGCACTCTTGATCTCGACATCCCCCGAGATCACGAGGTGCGCAACCGATGGCAGACCCGGTCAGAGCGAGGCGATTATCCGATCACGAGGGCCAGACGCTGACCCAGATCGTGCGTCGTGGACGCGGTAGCTCGATCCGGGTCCGCCGCGCAACCATGATCCTGGCGTCAGCGTCGGGGACTCCGGTCGCGGCGATCGCCCGGCTGGTCGCCGCGGACGAGGACACCGTGCGCGAGGTCATCCACGCCTTCAACGCCAAGGGGCTCGCTGCGCTGGACCCTCAGTGGGCGGGCGGCCGTCCCCGCCTGATCAGTGACGACGACACCGGGTTCATCGTCACGACGGCCACCACCCGTCCGGGCGCGTTGGGCATCCCGTTTACGCACTGGAGCGTGCGCAAACTGGTCGCCTACCTCGCCCGTGACGCCGATCGGCGGATCGTCATCGGCCGGGAGCGGCTGCGCCTGATCCTGCGCGAACACCACATCAGCTTCCAGCGCACCCGTACCTGGAAGGAATCCACCGACCCCGACAAGGACGCCAAACTGGACCGGATCGACTACGTGACCAGCCACTTCCCGATGCGCTGCTTCGCGTTCGACCAATTCGGGCCGCTCTCGATCCGGCCCTGCCACGGCTCCACCTGGGCGCCGGAGTCCAAGCCCATCCGGCTACGAGCGACGTATCACCGCACGCACGGCATCCGCTACTTCCACGGCTGCTACAGCATCGGCGACGACCAACTGTGGGGTGTCACCCGGCGCCGCAAAGGTGCGGACCACTCACTGTCTGCGCTCCAGTCGATCCGAGCGGCCCGCCCCGACGGCGCACCCATCTACGTGATCATGGACAACCTGTCGGCGAACAAGACCCCCGCCATCCGGGCATGGGCGGTCCGCAACAAGGTCGAGCTGTGTCTGACTCCGACCTCGGCGTCCTGGGCGAACCCGATCGAGGCCCAGTTCGGGCCGTTGCGGACTTTCACCATGGGCGCATCCGACCACCCCAACCACCCTGCGCTGGCGCGTCGGCTGCAGAACTACCTGCGCTGGCGCAACACCCACGCCCGCCATCCCGACGTCCTGGCCGCACAACGCCGAGAACGGGCCCGGATCCGCAGCGAACGCCACCAACGCTGGGGCCGACAACGAGCGGCATAGCCCGTGAACGTTCATGGGTCAACGAACTAGACGTCCGAGCCGGGGCCCTTTGGCCTCCCCTCACAGGCCTCCGCGCACCCAAGGTAAGCCTACGGACGTATCCGTCGATAAGGCCTTCAGGCCCCTGATATGAGGGCCACAACACCCTCGCCCGGGCTGAGAGGCCGGTCGTAGCATCGCCGATCCGGGCCACCACGGACACAATCCGCGGGGCGATGAGGGTATCTTCTGGGGCCCGTTGTGGCGCTCGTGCTACTAGCGTCCCACCGCCGGGAGGGGTCTAACGGATGAGCTGCCAAGCAAGGAGGATGCAGTGAGCGTGTACCGGGTAATTGACGTGATCGGCACCAGCGAGACCTCGTGGGAGGACGCCGCGGTCAGCGCGATCAAGACGGCCGAGACCTCGGTTCGCGGCGCGCGGGTCGCCGAGGTGGTCGAGCAGGACATCCACATCACCGACGGCGACCAGATCGTCTTCCGCACCAAGGTGCGGCTCTCCTTCAAGTACGAGGAGCAGCCCCACTGATCGGGTTCACGTTGCAGCGGGTCGAGCAGTCAACGGGACAAGTCATCAACCGGCGGTCGCACGTGCGGAACCGACCGTTCGCCAACGGGCGCGGGTTCGTGTGCGGTAACGATGGGGCAGCGTTCGCATCGCAAGTCGCTCGGTACCTGGCGGGGTTGGAACCATTTCTCTCCCAACCTGACCTTCGCTCGTCCTCGCGGCGCGGACAACGTCCGATCAGAACCGGGGGCATCGGTCGTTCGTCCGGGGGCGCTCCACCGATGCCCGCCCCCGGTTCCCGATAGTCCATTCGCTTGATCCACCGCGGATGAGCTTGACCTGGAACGCCGCCACATCTGTGACCCAGAATGTGGAACAGGCCGCTGAACTAATACCTGAACCAATAATTGAACTGGCTCGCGGCGTAACAACTGCAACTCTTTTCATCTCTTCAACATGAGGCAACCGAAAGAAGCAGGGACGCATTCGCCGCAAAGCTGCTTACGGGCGTCCATAACTTGTGCGCAGCTACCCCTTGGCCCGTCTCTTATGCCGCCTGGCGGCAGTGCTGTAACTTACATACGTCGCACACCCCGATGCCCAGGGCAACACGGCGCTGGCATGGTGAGGCAGCGGCCGGCCAGCGGCGCGCGACGACCGCGGGAGAAGACCGCAACACGGACAAGTAGAGGAGTGAGCCCCGCATGACCACCCCTGATGAGAGTGCCACCACCAACGTGAGCGCCGCCGATATTGAGACCGCCACCCAGCGGGTCCGTGAGCTTGGGGAGCAGGTGGCCGAGCAGGCTCGCAAGAACGGTCTGGTCTGGCTGGAGGGCTACGAGGCCATGCTGAAGGATTTCCTCGACTTCGAGGAGAAGGCCGCCGAGGGCACCGGCGCCGAGTGGGCCACCACACTCGCCCACGCGCACGCCAACTTCGTCCGCTCCACCTCCGAGGTGATGCTCGGGGCCATGCGTCAGCAGCTAGGGCGGTAGTAGCTGATCGGTGTGAACCACGACGGCCCCGGTGCGGTGCACTGGGGCCGTTCGCTGTGCGACCGGCGGCTACGCCGATTGCGTCGGCGGCGGGCTCGGGCCCGGACCGTCACAGCCCGGCCGAACCCCGCATCGCGAGCAGCACCCGCCGCTCGTTGTCCTCGGCCATCCTCGTCAGCCGCAGCGCGTCCGGGTCGACGTGCCGCTCGATGGGCGCCTCGACCAACCCTCTGAGCACCGAGGCGGGGATGGCGTCCACCTCCACCGAGCCGCCCCGGAACCTGCCTGACCTGGCTGTCGGTGCTCTTCGTCGGCCGGGATCGGCAGCCGCCTCTCCTCGATCTGCTCCAGAGGTTACCGCGAGCCGGGTGAAGGTCACGTCGGTGTCCGGCGCGAAGTCGTGCACCTTCTCCGTGAAGCTCCGCCACGTGGGGTCCACTCCGCTGAGGCCGCCGTGATCCCCGAGGTTGTATGTCGATACGGGTTCACGTACCTATTGGCCAGGCCAGACCACGTCCGGGTAGACCTGAGCGGCGTCGTCAAGGTCGCGCAGTAGGTGCTGACAGCAGAGTTGATGGAGCAGCCCGGCGAACTCACCGCCAGTTGGGTCGGACCGGGGCGCCCTGCCGGGATTGCTCCCGGTGGGTTTCCCCGGCCCGCCCGCCGCACCCGGCGTGCGAATTACTCCGCACCGGGCGCTCCACGTGTCTTGCCCGCTGGTCAGCTGCCGGTGGCGGCGGCTGCGGGCTTTGGGGTCCACGGGGCCGGGATGTTGCTACCGGGATGGCGGTAGCGAGTCACCGCGACGCTGGACGCGCCGGTGAACACGACCCCGTTGTAGGCGAATCTCCACCCCGTGTCGCAGAAGCGGCCGCGGAGTTCCTTCATCGACAGTCCGGTTCTGCCCGCATACTTGGCGCGTGTCCAGCGCATCAACCTGCCCCATGCGAACTGGTCGATCGTGTCGAACACGTCCTTAGACACCCCGTGTCTGAAGTAGTTTGCCCATCCCGTCAGTGACCTGTCCAGGCTACGGAGCACCTGGTCCAGGCCCATGTGGCGGGTTGACCTGTACGTCTTGGCCTTCACCTTGTCCTTGATCGACGCGATGGCCCTCTTGGACGGTGTGGTGTAGACGTGATACTTCAACGTCCCTCGCTTGCGCATCCGGCGGATGTCGAACCCGAGGAACGTGAAGCCCTCGTCGACGTGGACCACATGGGTCTTTTCCGGTGCCAGCCGTTGCCCGAGGGTTGTCGCACTTCGACCGGCCGGAACTCGCCCGATTTCAGCGAGTTCCGGATCTGGCTCAGGAAGGCCTCGACCCCGATCCAGGTCTCGATCTGGGCCGCGGTGGCCTTGTCAATCCCTGGAGTCTTGGCGCCTTTGTTGGTGGACACGCGTTCCCACGCGGCCATCAGGAACGCCGGGTCGTAGACGAGGTTGTGCAGGTCACCGAACCGGCGACCCGGTTCTTGGGTCGCCCAGTTGTGCAACTTGGTCTGCATCCTCCGTACCGTGAAATAATCCGATCACGAGGGCCAGACGCTGACCCACCATCCGCGCCTGGGCGGCGCTGGCCTGCCACCGGCCCGCGAGATGGCCGCATGATCACCGCAACGGCTGGCGATCGTTCGGCTACCAGGTCAACAAGGCCACCCACACCCAAGACCCGGGTCCACGATCGGACCCCGCTCCGTCTCGTGACGCAGCAAGACCACCCGCAACACCTGCTGGAAGATCAGATACAGCAGCGTGCACCGACACCGCGGCGACATGCCGCACCGCTGGAGAGCATCGATCACCGCTGGTCAACGGTGGGTGCCGTGTTCTGGAACCTCACAGGTTGTGCCGGGGTCTGGAGGCGGTGGGTGAGGGCGGTGTGGCGGCGGCCGGTGCCTGCGGTGCGGACCGCGATGGCCAGGGCCTTGCGGCTGCCTGCCACCACGACGAGGCGTTTGGCCCGGGTGACGGCGGTGTAGAGCAGGTTGCGCTGGAGCAGGGTGTAGGCGCTCATGGTCAGCGGCACGACCACGGCCGGGTACTCGCTGCCCTGGGAGGCCTCGGCCTCCCACTCGACGCGCTGCTCGGGGGTCATTTCGTAGCTGCCGTTCATCTGCAGGTACTCCTCCGGGATGCCGTCCACCACGTCCAGCTCTGCTCGACCGCGGATGAGCAGGATCTTCGGCGGGTGCACCTCGGTGTCGATCGTCAGCGCGACCTCGGGGTTGTGCCGCAGGGAGGGCAGCTTCGGGGCGTTCTTCGTGGTGCAGACGACGATTTCCGAGCCGGTCCAGGTGAATGCGATTGGGACGTTGCGGGGGTGCCGTCCTTGGCGACATAGGCCATGCGGAGCAGGTCGCGAGCCAGGAGCTCCTGGCTGATCGGGAGGTTCAGGATCGCGGTGATCTCATTCGGTTCATGGTGGTCGCTCCTCGTCGGTGTCATCGAGGCCCCGTCGGCTGCTCGTACCCCTGGGACCGAGCCGCCCGAGCGTTCTCGACATCCCACGGCGCATGAAATTTCCTGATCTTTCTGGACCCGATCGTCGCGCCGCGCCGGTAGTTCGCCGCTCGATCGGATCCGTGTCGGTGCCGAGAACCGTGTCACGGTCTCTGATCAGTGCCTTCGCGGCTGGCCGACCTGAACATCAGCGGCCCGGCCAGCCCAGCATGATCGCCCTCTGTGGCCTTCAGACTCGTCTACCTGATGCTCGCGTGCTGAGCTGGCTCGCGCTTCTCGCCCTGTCCGACGCCGCCAAAGACGTCGAGATCCTGATGCTGCGTCACGAGGTCGCCGAGCTACACCACACCAACTCCCCGACCCGCGCTGACCTGGCTCGACCGCGCCGTGCTCAGCGCGCTGAGCAGACTGCTCCCTCCCCCGCTAAGCCAGGTGCGCTACGACGACCCGGGCGGGAACTGGTTCACCCGCCGCAACATCGACCGCCAACGCGACCGCCTCATCCAACAGCTCACCGGACTCGGCTACTCCGTCACCCCGGACAACATCGCGTAGCGAGATCACCTGCGGTTATTCACTGCACAGCGGCCGGCAAATGATGTTGGGGGTGAGTCGCTGCGGGTACAGGCACGGACCGGCCCGTGATCATCGGATTGCCGAAGTCTCAAGATCACCAGGAAGGTCCCTGCCTCTGCTGCCAGCGAACAGGTAGTACAGCGAACAGGTAGTACAGCGCGAGGAGGAATTGGATCGCCAGCGCTACGGCGGGGGCGGCGCCCAGGGCGTATGCCTGTCCGCAGACCCCGCCGATGTCTACACGCCCGCGCTTGACCTCGTGCAACAGTTACGTAACAGACCACAATGGCGATCGCCGACACGCCATCCTCATCCCGACCAGGACCTTCGCGTCTGGGAGCCTGTGCCGGCAGCGCTGATCGAACAGCGCCTGGGCCGATCTCGAGAAGGAATGACCATGGACTCGATCACGACCAACTTCGGGGAAGTTCTCTTGTGGAGCTTCTGGTTCTTCATCTGGATCGCCGCCCTGATGGTGTGGTTCCGCTGCCTGGTCGACCTGTTCAGCGACAGCTCACTCAGCGGATGGGCGAAGGCCGGATGGGCGCTCCTGCTCATCTTCGTACCGTGGCTGGGCGCACTGATCTACCTCATCGCGCGGGGCCGAAGCATGACCGAGCGGCAGAGGGCGGCGCTCGAGCAGCGACAGGCCGAGCAGGACAGGTACATCCAGCAGGTTGCCGGCACCTCCCAGGGCCCGGCCGAGCAGATCGCCAGCGCCAAGGCGCTGCTCGATTCCGGAGCCCTCACGCAGGCCGAGTACGAGTCCCTCAAGGCCAAGGCGCTCACCTGACCGCACCGTACCCACGGCCCGACCCGGGTCCGGTGTCCTCGTACCCTCGATCCGTCAGCCCGCCTCGGCCAGGAACGCCAGCTGGGCATCGGCACGTTGAACCTGACGCCGCGACACCGTAACCGAACGATGGCGGGGAGGAACACCACCTCGACAACGACGACCCCTCCAAGCGCTAGGCACGGGAAACCGGCGTCGGCGGCGTCCCGGGTCACTCCGGCCCGCGCTGCCCGGCCCACTCGATGAGCGCCGCGGCCGGGATCCGGACGGATCCGTCCGGATCCCGCAGAGAGGACAGCTCGCCGCGGTCGACGAGCGCGGCGACACAGGGCACCGTCAGACCCAGCCAACGGGCCGCCTCGGGCAGGCAGAGCGCGGCCTGCCCGTCGATCCGCATCACCGCTCCCACTCTCCCCGCAACGGTCCCAGAGGTCCAGGGCTATGCACGAGCATCTGCACGAGCAGGCGCGGCTGCGTCGTACAGCCCGTCGCGGAATGCCTCAGCGCGGGCATAGCCCTCGGCCTGCTCGACCCGGGTACGGGCGCGACCCGCCAGCGACTCGAGCAGCGCGGTCTCGCGGCTGTTGACGACGGCGGTCAGGTCGGCGGTACCCGACTCGACGATCGGGTTCCCGGGTCGGATCACGACGCCGGTGAACACGGCGGTGAGCACGGCGGTGCACCGCCGTGGCCCTGATGCCGGCTGTGCCATCGGCACACCTCCTCACCGACAAAGACGCCCAGCGGATCATCAGGTTCACCGCGCGCGGCGATTTCCTGGGCACCCCGCTGCGCGGCAGACGCAGCGACGAAGGCGACCCGGCCGGCAGGCCCGCATCGGGAGGCGGGGCTCCACCGGCGAGCCTCGCCGAGCGCCTCCGGGCCGCCCCGGACTCCGCCGCGCCGCCCCAAACCCGCCCGGATCAGCATCGCGCGGCAGGTGAAACAGCAACGACACGAAGTCCGCCAGCGCGTCGAGCACGGCCGCACCCGCTGCAGCGCCGCCGCATCCCCGCGGCCAGCACCAGCAGCTCGCCTGCGGCTGCGCGGGCCACCCCACCCGACACCGGCGCATCGACCAGCTCGACCCCGCGTCCTGCGAGGCGGGCCGCCCATGTGCCCATGGCGTCGGAGCCGGCAGCGGCCATCACGAGCACGACCGCACCGGGCCGGAGCGCGTCGGCCGCCGCGGCCGCGCCGAACAGAACGTCCTCGACCTGCTCGGGCGTCGCGACCATGAGCGCCAGAACGTCGGCGTCCTCGGCCGCTGTTGCTGCCGACGTGGCCCCCTGCAGGGCGATGGCCGCGCCGCGCTCCGCGTCGACGTCGTAGGCGACGACGTCGAAACCGGCTCCGGCGGCGCACGCCGCCATCGGCGCGCCCATGGCGCCCAGACCGATCCACCCGATGCGCAGCGCGCTCACGCGTCGGACCCCCTCATCATCGCCACCACCCGCGCGAGCGTGTCCGCGTCGCCGACATTGCCCGCGAACACCACCCAGGCAGGCCCACGACCTCTGGCGGCGCGACGAGCGGGCGCATCATCGAGACCGTGCCGGGGAAGAGCTGCCCCTCCACCCTCGCCCGCATGATCTCCTGCCGGCGACGGATGGATCGCCCGTAGACGGCCAGGTGTTCGCGGCCGCCCGCAGCCATCGGCACCGGCACCGGCGACGACGGCCCGTTGGCGACCGGCCCCGGCCAGCAAGGAAGAGGAAGCCCCCGCCGCGGCCAGGCCGGTCGTCGACGGCGAGTGAGCTGCAATAGGGTGCGCGGCCATGCCACGTCGAGCCCTGCTGATCCTCGCCGCCGTTGCCGCTGTGGTCGCCGTCATCTTCGGGCTGCGCTACGCCAAGAACCGTGGTGTTCCGTTGAACTGATCATTAACGCGGCCACCGAACCGACACGGGCAGAGGAACAGGGCGCGGCACCTCGTCGCGGTGCCGGTCAGAGAAGGGTGGGGGCGCAGCCCTCGCGGCGTGCGGGTTCGTCAAGCTGCCCGCCACGGAAGCTCTGTCGGCCGCGCGGTCAGATGATCGCGACGTTGTCGGCCTGCGGCCCCTTCTGGCCCTGGCCGACATCGAAGGACACCCGCTGGCCCTCCTCCACGGCCTTGTAGCCGCTGCCTGCGATGGCCGAGTAGTGCACGAAGACGTCCTTGCCGCCCTCGTCGGGGGAGATGAACTTTCGGCGTAGCCGGTGGCGCCGCCGCCAGGTGAAGCTGGACAGCTCGCCGCTCGGTCGTCCGACCCGGTTGGCGAACCGCAGTTGTGGGATGTGGAGCTGCGTATTGTCGGTGTCACGTTGCTGTCGAGGTGATGATCGTGCGCGGCCGAGTGCCGCCACGTCGCGGTGGACGAGTGCGGGCCACCGGCGACCTCGGCCGCCGCTACGTCGCGCGGTCAAAAGCACGGCTTCGGCGACAACCAGACCAGCCCGCAACACTGCGCCGCGGCGGCCATGCTGGAGTTCCGCGTCGCGCTGCAGCTCGGGCACGCCGCCGCGGCCCGCACCGTCCTGAGCTGGCTGACCGAACGGACCGGCAAAGATCCGCATCCCAGCCCACGATCTGATCATCGGCTCGCGCATGGGCTCGCCAGCGCCACCCCGGCCCGCCCCGCCGCGCCGTTGCCCGCGTTCTGCACCGTCGCGACGACCCGATGGGTGCCCGGCTCGAGCGCGCCGGCGGTATGGGTCCGCCCGTGCAGGATCGACTCCGACGATGACCACGAACGACCTCCGGCCCAGACACGACGACGGGGAGCGAGACCGCCGCGACATGCCGACTTCCGGCGCCGGTCGCGGGCACACCCCTGAACGAGTCAGGCCACAGCCCGAAACATCGACCGACGCGGCAAGCCCTGGCAGAGCCAACCCGAACGCGGCAGGCGTTCACCAGCCAAGCCGATCGATGCCCCGGCGGGACGCTAGATCACCCAGCCCGCGCGTCCCGTGCATCTCATACACGTCGGCGGTTCAGTCAGCGCGTTGGCGCGGCCTGGCACACTTCACACGGTGAGCAGCCCCGCGTTTTTCGGACCGGGTTTCTATCGGCCTTTACGCTGCTTGTTGGCTTTCCAGCCAGGCGTTATGAACTTCCTGCGGCGTGCGATATCCGAGTCCTGAGTGAATTCTCCTGGTATTGTAGCGGAGCTCGATGTACTGGGCGATGTCGGCACGCGCGCGCTGCCGTGTCGGGTAGACTGTGCGGTGCACGCGCTCGTTCTTCAGTGTGGCGAAGAACGATTCGGCCATGGCATTATCGTAACATACCCCGGTTCGCCCGACCGACTGCCGTACCCCGTGTTCGACGAGGGCCGCAGCGAAGCTGGCCGAGGTGTAGTTGCTGCCGCGGTCGGAGTGGAAGATCGCGTCGTGGGCGAATGTCACGTTGTGTGCGGCCATGCGGACGGCCTCGATGATGAGCGGTGTCTTGTAGTTGTCGTCCATCGTGTAGCCGACGACTTTCTTGGTATGACAGTCGATGACAGTGGCCAGGTACAGCCACCCTTCCCACGTCGGGATATATGTGATGTCTCCGACCATTTTCTCGCCTGGAGCGTTGGCGGCGAAGTCGCGGTTGACCAGGTCGGGGATCGACCCGGCGCTGCCGTCGTTCTCGGTCAGGCCGGCCCGCCACGGCCGCGGCTGGCATGGCA
This sequence comes from uncultured Actinomycetota bacterium, assembly GCA_963736375.1. Classification (GTDB taxonomy): domain Bacteria; phylum Actinomycetota; class Actinomycetes; order Mycobacteriales; family Pseudonocardiaceae; genus Pseudonocardia. The sequence continues at coordinate 598 of CAVTOL010000024.1, read as the reverse complement.
CCAGGCCCTGGTCACGCATGATGGAGCGGACCAGCTCGAGACCGGCCGGGATGCGTCGGCGGCCCAGCTCGGCATGCACTCGGCGGTAGCCGTAGGTCTCGTCGGAGTCGGTGAAGATCTCCACCACCAACGCCGCCAGCTCCGCCCTCCGGCGCGCCGTCGCCGACACTTCTCGACGTTTCCAGTCGAAGAAACCGGACGAGGACACGGCAAGCCACCGGCACATTTTTTTCACGGGATAGGCGTACTTCACCGAATCAATCTTGCAGGATTCGATGAACTGATACTTCTCGGTTACCGGGGATCCCGGGCGAAGTACGCTGCGGCTTTTTTCAGGAATTCGTTTTCCATTTTCAGTTCCCGGACCAGACGTTCAGCTTCGCGTAGTCGGGCTCGTTCGCTGGCATCGAGCGCCAGCTCCTCGTCGGCGTGGTCTCGCCGGTAAGTCGCGACCCAGTTCCCGAGAGTTCCTTCGTTGATACTCAGTTCTCGGGCGACCTGGGCGATCGGACGCGAGTTCAGGATGACCGCTTTCACAGCCTCATCCTTGAACTCCGGGGAGAACTTCCGTCGATTTCGAGGCACGTGCCCTCACTTT
>CAVTOL010000023.1:0-157240 GCA_963736375.1 uncultured Actinomycetota bacterium | reverse complement strand
TCCCGTAAGCCTGGACACCGCCGCCTTAACGCCTAGCCTGCGGTACTTCCTCGTTGCGAGCCAGCGACTGGAGCTAACGCGACTCGCGCCAGCCGATCAGGTGCGGGGCATCGCACAAGCGGTGGTGCGATCGCTCCAGTGAATTCGAGCAGTACCCCAATTACCGGACCGCGTCGATCGCCAACCCCGCGTACGTGTTTCGTACAGTGGGAATGCACTGGGTGCTTTGGATCCGAGGAATGGCTCCCACGCCAGCCGGTGCGCGACCCACGCACCCTGGCCAAACTCGCCGCCGAGACCGGAGCAACGCCCGTGTGGGCCGCCGACGCCGCGACCGACGCGGACGTGGTGATCGTCAGCATCCCCCAGAAGAACGTCCCCGATCTGGCCGCAGGCATCGTCGCGAAAGCCAAGCCGCGCGCCCCGGTCATCGAGACCAACAACTACTACCCCCGCCAACGCGACGGCCGCATCGCCGCCATCGAGGACGGCACCCCGGAAAGCGGCCTCGTACTCATTGATCAAGCCGCCGAGGATCGGCCGACGCCGGATCCTGCCGCGGATCGGCTCAGGGACCGACGCGTTCGCGCGCGGTGGGCGGAGCTTCAGCGCTCGATGTGGCCGCATCGCGTTGTAATGCACCGCTACCGGCAGCACGCGGCGCAGGTGTCGCTCGCCGAAGATCAGCATCCGGTGGTGACCTCGGTGCGGACGGTCAGTACGAAGCGTTCGGCGTAGCAGTTCGCGCGCGGACACCGTGGCGGGATCTTGACCACCTCGATGCCCGCGTCCGCCAGGACGGCGTCGAACGCTGTCGTGAATTGCCCGGCCCGATCGCGGACGAGGAGCCGAAACCGGGCGGCGGCGCGGTCGCCGAGGTCCATGACAAGGTTGCGTGCTTGCTGGGTCGTCCATGGACCGTCGGGATGCCCGGTCACGCCCAGCACGTGCAGGTAGCGGTCGCCGACCTCGAGGGCGAACAGCACGTAGAGCCGTCGCAGCGTGAGCGCGCAGTCGACGTGGAAGAAGTCGACGGCGAGCATGCCGTCCTTGACCTCGACGTCGCCATACGAAATCGTCGGCTAACCCATCGTGACTTGCCCAACCGACAGCGAATCTGTCGCTTCGGGCCCCGAAGTCTTACGCCGCGGCGCCACCCCGCAACGAGGTCGAACCAGGCAGGCCCCGCCCCTCGTGAATCGGCCATATCCGAAATAGTTTGACGTCCTCGGGCACGGCCGCATCGCGGCGCGATGTTCGGAGAGGCGCTGATGGATCAGCCCGACCACGTGAGCAGACACGGAGATGACCATCATGGCAGTCCTGTTCTTGACCGCGCTCGTACCCGCTGCAGTGATGGCAGCCGCACTCGGGCTCGAGCGCCTCGAACACCACTTGCTTCGCCCCATCCCTATCCATCGGGCCCAGCTGCCATCACCGTAAAATCGTGCTGGTGTTGCTGCGGCGGCTCGGTCCATTTTCGAAATCGTTTGGACCGTGGCCGCCGAAACACATACCCACCTGCAGCCCACGGGAGGTCTGCGCGATCATCAAGCCTCGGTCAGGGGCTCGACGTCGCGCGAGGCCATAGACTGGTCAGCCGACGCCGACCGCTTGACCTCAGGTCAAATGCGCTCCGCATTTGACTACTCATCAAAGGGTCAGGGTGAAAGCTCGTTAGAATCTCAGCGTTTTCGCAGATCGCGACATCGGAGTCGTACCTGCACCGATTCGCCGTCGTGGCCGGTGTCGGGCTCCTGCTGATCTCCGTGCTCGCCGGGCTCGCCAACTTCGGCGTCGTCGACAATCTCGTCACCGGCGGCGACGCCACGAAGACGGCCCAAGACATCCTGGCCTCCGCGGGGACGTTCCGGCTGGCCATCGCCGCGTTCGTGATCGTCGCCGTGCTCGATGCCCGCCAACCGAGAGGTGGCGCTGCTCGCGGGCTGGCTCCGACTGACCTATGCCGCGGTCTTCGCGGTCGCGATCAGCCAACTCGCCGGCGGTCCTCGCCAAAGGCTTCGCCTTCGCACGCGATTCAGCGGACACCCGGCACCACGGCCTGATCAAGATCAAAATACTGAGGAGCACGCCATGCCCGCCGTACGCATCGTCAATGCGACTATGATCGACCACAAGCTGTCTCCTCGCCGTCTGAACATCATGCGTTGCGGCTACGCGTTCATGGGGGTGGGACTGGCGATCGTCAAGTGGCCGATCCTCGTGCAGAACGTTCCTCCCTCCCGGTGTTCGAAGGGGTCGTCGCCTGCTTGCTGACGGCCATGTCGCTGCTGGCGTTCCTCGGGCTCAGATGCCCCGTCCGGATGCTGCCGATCCTGCTGTTCGAGGTGCTCTGGAAGGTCATCTGGATCACCGCGGTCGCCGTACCCCACCTGATCGCCGACGACATCAACGCCTCAACGCGCGAGGTGCTGTTCAGCTGTTCCCTCGTCGTCATCATCATCGCCGTCATCCCCTGGCGGTACGTCTGGGGCGCTACGTCGGGGCACCCTGCGATGCTTGGCGTTGACGATCAGGCGAAGCAGGCCGGTGGCTCGATCCCGTGACTGCCGTGACACCGCTCGCGTTCGCGCCGATCGCAACGGCAAGTCGGTGAAGGCGCTTCGGTCGGCCGTCCAATCTCGACCAATTCGCGCTTCCGAGCTGCGATGAGGCGCATAGTGGGCGCACATTCCGGCCCGGACCATCCGCGGGAGCTCCGCTCAGAGGCGCCGGACAGGAACCGGACTTCCATCACCAGCCTGGACGAGGCCTGGGCAAACGCGGCTCGTCAGTAGCGCCCACCATCTGTTGCCGTCCACTTAGGTCCCGACCCGTTCAACCGACCGAGTGATGCCGGACCGCCCATTTGCTGCACCAATGGGTGCCGAAATCAGCCACACGGCCCTAGGAGCACTCAGCAACGTGGTGCACGCTCAACGTTGATGAGCTCCAGACGGCAACGATACCTGAACCAGACGTTCATGCGGATTCCGCGCAGAGCGGAGAACACAGATCGAAGCACCCTCGCTGAGACCTACGTCAGCGCGGGATCCTTCTCTGCAATGTTGCACTCGACGGATCATCAGGTTCTATATGGGCGCGGCGGAACGGGCAAGACTCACGCACTTCATCACCTCGGCAACCTCATCGAAAGCACCGGCGACTTGCTGATCTACCTGGACTTGCGCACGATTGGCTCCACCGGCGAACCTCCTACAGCCAATGCGACAAGCCTGGCGGCGCGCGGCACTCAACTACTGGTGGACGTACTAGAGGCTGTTCACGACGAATTATTTGCACTAGCGATCGAAGGCGAGAGCGGCCTACTGGAGCCATTAGATGCGCTCGCCGAAGCAGCGACAACGATCGAAGTCGTGGGAGAGGTCGAGCGCGAGACCACCATCACCGGCGTGAAAGAAGCGAGGCTCGGGTTCGAGTTGAGCGCCAGCCCGTCCGTAAAGATAACTGCCGATGGCGGTACCTCAACCTCCGCCCAAAGCAGGCTGCGTCGCAAGGGAGTCGAACATCATCAGATCGTGTTTGGGCCGTTGAGCCGAGCGCTGCGGGGCATAACCCGAGCACTCGGAACGCGGCGATTATGGCTACTATTGGACGAGTGGAGCAGCATCGCCCTCGATCTCCAGCCACTGCTCGCAGACTTGCTACGGCGCAGCTTTCTTCCGGTACCAAAGGTTACCGTCAAGATCGCTGCGATTGAGCGCCGATCACAGTTCAGCACATCCGAATCGAAACGAGATTACATCGGGATTGAACTCGGCGCCGATGCGGCTACCGCGGTCAGCCTCGACGACTTCATGGTCTTGCCCATGGAAGGAGGGACGCAGACGAGTTCTTTTCGCAACTATTCTACAACCATGCACATCCCATGCTTGACAGACTTGACGGCGGTCCGAGCGACGCAGCCGAATTCATGCGGGAAGCATTTGACGGCGAGGCTTTCCGCGAGCTGGTGCGAGCCGCCGAGGGAGTCCCTCGCGACGCCATCAACATCGCCGCGCTAGCTGCCCAACTCGCCCACGATCACGCCATTGAAATTGTTCACGCCCGCCGGGCCGCACGGGATTGGTACCTTCGCGACAAGCAGGCCGCCATCGACTTCAACGAAGTCGCTCGAACAACATTACGCAAGCTGGTCGATGAAGTTGTGGGCAAACGTCGATCGCGTACGTTCTTGTTTGAGCACTCCGCGACCGCGGTACACCAAGCGATCGACGACCTTTACGATGCAAGGTTGCTGCATGTTCTGCGGCGCGGCATCGTCGATCCACGACAGCCTGGCACGCTCTATGACGGCTTCGCGATCGACTACGGATGCTATGTATCCCTAATGCTCGACGGTAAAGTCGCAAATCGACCTCGCCTGCGCGGGGAGTGGCTGAATTGGGCAAATGGTGTTCCGCCGGACGACTTTGATCTCCGAAAAGAGGCCATCGATTTAAGCGCGCTCGTATAGCCTGGACGACAGGTCAATAGATCGTCGCATCGGCGAGGCCGGGTGGACGGGCGCCTGTGAGTGCCGAGACCGTGTCACCGTCTCTGATGCCATGAAGGAGCGGGGCCTCCGCTCCTCGTGACCCTCGGCTCATGCTCGAGGTGCTCACGTCCACGACTTGAGGAGGCCCCTGTGAGCGGAGCATACGAGGGACGGCAGATCGTCGGGATGGATCTGCATCGGCGCCGGTCGGTGTTGGTGCGGATGACCGAGACCGGCGAGCATCTGGAGACGGTGCGGATCTCCAACGACCCGGAGTACCTGCGGCAGGTGATGGCCCGCGCCGGGGAGGCACCCGAGGTCGTGCTGGAGGCGGCGTACGGCTGGTACTGGGCCGCGGACACGCTGGCCGAGCTCGGCGCCTCGGTGCATCTGGCGCACCCGTTGGGGGTGAAGATGTTCTCCCTGCGGCGGGTGAAGAACGATCAGCGCGACGCCGCGGATCTGGCGGATCTGCTGCGGATGGGTCGGCTGCCCGAGGCGTGGATCGCCCCGCCCGCGACCCGGGAGCTGCGCGGCTGGGTGCGGCATCGGGCGAAGCTGGTCGGGCTGCGCACGTGCCTGAAGAACCAGATCCACGCCGTGCTCGCCGGCGCCGGGGTGCAGGTGCCGATGAGCGACCTGTTCGGCCCGGGCGGGCGGCAACTGCTGGCTGCGACCCGGCTGGCGGTGGAGTCCCGCTCCCGGGTCGACTCGCTGCTGCGGGTGATCACCGCGCTGGACTTCGAGATCGACCTGTACGCCAAGCTCGTCGGCGGGCGGCTGCGCGCCGACCCCGGCTACCCGGCGATCCAGCAGATCCCCGGCGTGGGCCCGCTGCTGGGTGCGGTGTTCGTCGCCGAGATCGGCGACATCACCCGCTTCCAGCGACCCGCAGCAGCTGGCGTCGCTGGGCCGGGCTGACCCCGAAACACCACGAGTCCGACACCACCGTGCACCGCGGGCGGATCACCAAACAAGGCTCTCGGCTGGTGCGCTGGGCCGCGGTCGAGGCCGTGCAACGCGTCCCGGCGCATACCCGGCTCGGGCAGACCCGCGACCGGGTCGGTGAACGCCGCGGCCGCAACATCGGCGTCGTGGCCGCCGCCCGGGAGCTGATCACGCTGGTGTTCTACGGCCTGCGGGATCACCACATCCGCTGCCTGCCCGCCCGCCGCCACCGGGGCGGCGTGAGCGGCCCGGTCCTCGCGGTGGGCGCAGATCGTGCTGGTCATGACCCCCGCACCGGCGCGAGCCGGGTCGGCGTGGTCGCCCCCTCTGATTGATCTCGCCCACCGCGAACCCCTGTCGCAGCGCACCATGCCGCCCTCGACGCGGCGAAGGGATGACCGACAGCCCCACCCGGGCCTGTCCACCAGCCGGGGATCCCGGCCCTGGAGCAGCACCCGTCCCCCACGACCCGAGCCAGCCGGAGCCGCCCCAACCACCTGATTCTCCGCCCCGAACAGCGTGCGCCGACCGGCGACGGCGTCAAGGACCTGCGGCCGCTGACGCGGTCGCCCTGCCGGGCGCTCCTTGACCCCGCCGCCTACCTCGACGCGCCCACAAACAGGCGGAGAACAGCCGAAAGAAAGATCAACTACAAGAACAGGGGGTTGACCGGCCCCGCTCCTTCAGGGATGACCGGCCCGATCGCGAACGAGGAACCGGAACCGGCCGACGTGCTTGCCGAAATCCGTCAGCAGGTTGGGGGCCTGCTGGGTGGTCCACGGCTCGACGACACCATCGCTGCCCTAATCGAACGGCTTGCCCGGGCGGTAGCGGTCGCCGACCTCGAGTGCGAACAGGACGTCGAGGTGCCGAAGCGTCACTGCGCAGTCGACTGGAAGAAATCGACCGCGAGCATGCTGGTGGCCTGCGTCCGCAGAAACTGCCGCCAGCGTCGATCACGAAGCGTAGACGACTTCATGATCATCAGGTTCCGTGCCTGCTTCTCGCGCGTCACCCTCAGCAGCGACCTCGCATGATCAATTCGCGAGGCCTCTTAGAGATCCCATGGCCCGTTGGGCCGTCTCGAAGGGGACGAAACGGACCGTTTCCTTCACAGCGAAGCCGGCACCGCGTCTGCAGGTACCAGTGTTGCGACCGAAACGTGCGGCCAGCTCAGGTTGTTGAAGTTCAGGAGAACGGTCTGGGTGTACTGGATCTGCGGGTAGGTGACGTCGATCTGCGTACCCGCAGCGATCGGTGAATTCGATGTGATGGCGAAGCTTGGCACGGGATCGCCTGCAGCCCCGTTGCCATTGATGGTCATCGGCTGACCGGGAGTGTAGTCCGTCGGAATCGTGATCTGCTCCGAGACCGTCTCGATCCAGAAGATCGCAGTCATTTCCGCCGCATCGGCGTTCGGCGCAGCGACATTCCTGTCGCCGAGCAGGAATGCGATGTTGTCGGTCCCGCCACCGAAGATCGGGTCGGGGTTCGTGGTGATGAAAATGACCGTTGTGGACGTGATATTCTGCGCGTCCGCGCGGTTCTTGATGACGAGGTTGGGGTTGTTTAGGATGTCCTGTGTGATCGTTCCGGCGCTGACGAAGGGCTTGAGGATCCTGTGGAATCCGGAAGGTGTTGTCATCAGTGACGGTCTGGCTGGGGAATGTGATCCGGTTGCTCGGGTTACCGATTACGAAGGGCGTGATGTCCACAGGCTGGATCCGGGGCCCGCCTGGGACGACGAACGAAAACCCTTGCGCCTCGATTGTGGTGCCGTGGGGGATCGACGCCATGCGGACAAATGTGGGGCCCTCGAGTGGCGCTGTCGTGGGGGCATGCTCAGCCAGACGCCGGGCTCGAAATGAATGTCCACTGGCTGGCTGGGATCACTGACGTCCTGGATGGTCTGCACGTAGGGAATTCCGTTGAGGAAAACATCACCCTGCGCGAAGCCGCGGTTGGGGATCGACCCGATGGGATCGGAGAATTTGAGCTGCTCTGTGGTGGGATTCAGTTCGAGAATATTGTCGTTGGCTCCATGAGCCGGGTTAGGCAGCTGTGTCGGGCTGGCAGCAAAGTTCTGTGGCCTGAAGATCGTGTTGAACCCCTTGCCCACGAACGTGCCCTTGAAAGCGGCGATGGCCCCAAGGTCGGGGTCAGCCCGCAGAGCCCGTGCGGCCAAGCCCCGTTCCGGAGGTACTTCGCTCCAGTGGAAGCCGCGTGTCAGGTTCAAGGTGGCGTCGGTCGGAACTGCTTCCGTCATCGTTCTCCCCATCCTCAATCTGGTCGCCAGCGCAGGCCGACGTGGTCTGCATCGTGAACGCGCCTGCGCATGTTGTGGGCTCTACACCTGCGAGGAGCAGCGGGTGGCGCGGTTGATACACCCATGGCTGCCAATACGGCTCTTCGATCTTGACCGGGCAACCTGAGGTTTGGACCAGTGCGGCGCGCCTGAACGAGGGCGGCCCGTGACTCCTTGATCCTCGCTGTGTTCAGGAGCAGCGAGAGGAGAGCCACGGACCGTGGTTGACCGTACCGATGATGCGTCGTGTCTGTTGGGCCTGCCCGGGTTTGGCGGTGGAGCGTGTCGTGCTCACCGCGCTCGGAGTGAGGATCGTGCAGCTGGTCACCGACGATCCGGACGCGGCGCGCTACCCGGGCTGCCGGATGGTCTCGACCTCGGGAAAGGACTGGGTGTTGTGACCGCCATCGCGCCTGCGGACGATCAGTGCCGGGGTGCCGTTTCGGCCACGGCGGCGGTGCGGAAGTTGTGCCCCGTTGCGCAAGAGGCGCAGATGGGTTGGTGGCCGCGGCTCGGGTCGCGGTCCATTTCGACGGCGACGTAGGACCTGTGACAGCGGTCGCAGCGGATTCGGTCTTCCCAGATGTCGTCGACCTCGTCCCGTGGGTCGTTCGGACGGCGCAACGCGACCCACTTGTCCTTGGATGCGAGCAACAAGCAGGCGCTGATCAGCACCGACAGCACGAAGGTGATGACCAGTGCCCAGGTGCTCGCGATGGGACTCTTCGAGGCGATCAGGTAGATCCCGACGCCCGATGACACGATCCAGGCGATGGTCCCGGCGGGGTTGACGCCGTGGACTCGTCCGGGCCGGAACTCGAAGGCGTTCTGGCCGCCGCGACGACGGACGATGATGAACACCAGCGCGATACCCACCCAGGCCGCGAGGATGGTGCCCTGGTAGGCGAGCCAGGTGTTGATGAAGCTGAAGATGTTCATGATCATGACGACGAAGGAGACGACGCCGACGACGAACACCCACACCGTGCGAGACAGGTTCACGCCGAATGCCCGGGAGAAGAAGCTCTCGAAGTTGGCGGAACCGACGTAGAAGTTCGCCGTGTTGATCTTCGTCTGGGTGGCGACGATGAAGACGAGGCCGAAGATCCCCATCAGTTTGACGATGCCCTGGACGAGGCCTGCTTCGCTGACCTCCGCGAGCGGCAAGGTGTGCACGAGGTAGATGCCGACGGCGCCGTTGACCAGGATCGTCAGGAAGTAGAACGTGAAGCCGAAGGTGTGCAGACCGTTCTTGCGCGTGTCCTCCACCCGGCCCATCCGGGCGAAGTCGAAGGTGTAGAGCATGTTCGAGAACACGCCCATGTAGATGGCGAACACGAACAGCCAGCCCGGGCCCGCCATCGGCGTCGGCGTCTGCGGCTCGGCGGTCAGCCACGCGCTGCTGTAGCCGTACTCGATGGTGGCCCACACGACGGTGGCGATGACGCCGATGGCGAAGATCGGCAGCAGGAAGGCGTTGACCTTCTCCAGCCAGACGCGGACGCCGCCGACGGCAAGCGGGATCGCGCACGCGGTGACGATCGCGTACCAGAGCTGGATCGGCCCACCGAACTGCGCCTGTGCCGCGACGGCCAACACAGAACCTTCAAACACGGCGAACCACGTCCCGGTGAGGGCGAGTGCGAGCGTGGCGATCGCCGCGCCGCGGTAGCCGAACAGGACGCGGGAGAACAGCCCGACGGTGAGTCCGGTGGATGCCGCGGTCCGGGACATGACGTAGCAGAGCCCACCGTGCACCACGACCGCGGCGGCCAGCCCGATCAGGGCCTGCTGGGCGCCCACGACCAGCGAGGCGCCTGCCGCGACGACGATCCAGAACATCGCGGCCATGACGGCCGACCACGCCAACGCCATCTTCGGGGCCGATAGCCGCCAGGTACGCGGCACGACGTGCAAGGCGTAGTCGTCGCGCGCGGCTTCGGCGATGACGTCGGGATCGTCGTGATGGGTGACGTCGAGGGCGGGCGGGGTGATGCCTGCGGTGGGGGAGACGACGGTGTCTCTGTCGTCGTTCATCGGTTTTCTCCATCGTCGAGGTGAGCGGGAATGGCTGGCCATGTACGCAGCGCGCCCGCCCTGTGGGCGTTCAGGTGGTTCAGGGGCGCTGGGTGACCAGCTGCTCGGTGCCGCTGGCGGGCATGTTGGCCGGGTCCGGGGCGGGTTGTTCGTCCTCGGCGTTCTGCTTGTGGAACTTGCCGTCCTTCATGATGTAGTGCAGGCGGTCGTGATCCTGGAGGACGGTGATGTCGGCGAGCGGGTCGCCGTCGACGAGCAGCAGGTCGGCCAGGTAGCCGGGCTGGACCTTGCCCAGCTCGTCGGGCCGCAGCATGATCTCTCCGCCCCAGGCGGTGGCCGATATGATGGCTTCCATGGGGGTGAAGCCGAGCAGCTCGACGAAGTGCTCCAGGTCGCGGGCGTAGGTGCCGTGCGGGGTCCACGCGAACCCGTAGTCGCCGCCCGGCAGGACCTTCACGCCGCGGCGGTGCATTTCGCGTAGGCCTGCGATTGCGGTCTCGAGTTCTTTCTTGTAGCCGACGGCCTCGGCGGCTTCCTGCGGGAATCCGAAAGCCGCTGCTTCGTAGAGGGTGGCGACGAGCCAGTTGATCCCGGGAGCGACGAATACCCAGTCGCGGTTGGCTTCGAGCATGTCCATGCCCTCGGCGTCGGTGAAGCTGGCGTGGTAGATGATGTCGACCTTGTTGCGCAGGCACATCTTCACGCTTTCCGCGGACCGGGCGTGTGCGCAGACGCGCTTGCCGCGGCGGTGGGCCTCGGCGACGGCGGCAGCGACCTCTTCGTCGGCGAAGTAGGTGTCCTCGGCGCGCTGGGTGCCGGTGATCTCCTCGCCGGTCATCGAGAGTTTGATCTGGTCGACGCCGATGTCGATGAGCTCGCGCACGGCCTTGCGCATGCCCTCGGGCCCGTCGGCGAACTTGGTGATCGACTTGATGAGGGCGCCGCCGGTGACGGCGATCTCCGGGCCGTTGGCGAGGTAGCGCGGGCCGGGGATGCGCCCGGCGTCGATGGCGTCACGGCAGACCACGTCGAGGCGGTCCTTGGCCGACGCGGCGCCCAGGCACATGGTGTAACCGGAGTCGAGGTAGGTGCGGGCGGACTCGATGCAGAACAGCAGGTGCTCTTCGACGGGCATGGTGCCCAGGCCGTCGAGGTCGGCGGAGTTGTTCCAGGAGAAGTGGGTGTGGGCGTCGCAGAGCCCGGACATCAGGGTGCGGCCGCCGCCCTCGATGACCCGGGCGCTCTGCGCCTGGGCGCGGTCGACGGTGCCGACGGCGGCGATGCGGTCGTTCTCGACCAGGACGTCACCGGGGTAGGGGTCGGCGCCGGTGGAGTCGAGGATCGACACGTTGCGGAACAGGGTCTTGCTGGTCGGGACGGGCATGACACGCCTTCCTCTGCGTTGAGGTATTGATGGAGATCTGGTCGTCGGCATCTGCCCCCGCGGGGGATGCGGACCGTGCGTCGTGGCGGGTGAACGGTCTAGAGGAACTTCTGGAGCAGGTCGGTGACCGGTCCGGCGGCTTCGAGCGCGGTCCAGTGCCCGACGCCGGGCAGGATCTCGACGGCGGCTTCCCCGTGGGCCTCCGCGATCTCCTGGCTGGCCTCGGGTGGCCCGACTTTGTCGTCGGCGCCGGTGATCAGCAGCAGCGGGAGTCCCGGTGCGACGAGTCCGGGGTCGGTGGCCGCGGCGAGGGCTTCGCAGTTGCGGGCGTAGCCCTCCGGGTCTTGGCGCATGACCAACTCGCGCACGAATGCGGCCACCTCGGGCCGGTCGCGGCGGGTGGTCTCCGAGAGCGCGTTGGCCACCACGGCGGGCGCGACGGCGGCGGTGCCCTTGTCCCGCAGCAGTGCAGCGCGGTCACGTTGGGCTTGGCGTCCGGCCTCGGCCGGTTCCCGCACCGCGCCCAGTAGGGCCAGCGCGGACACCTTCTCGGGATGGCGGCGGGCGAGCTCCCGCACGACCAGGGTGGCCATGGAGTGCCCCACTACGCCTGCCGCGTTGACCTGCAGCGCGTCCAGGACGGCGGCCAGGTCCTCGGCGTGCCCGGCGATGCTGATGTTCTCGGTGACCGGGGAACGGCCCGCCCCCGCGGAGTCCACCCGGATCACCCTCAGCCGCTCGGCGAGCGCGTCGGTCTGGACCTGGTAGAAGTTCGAGGTGCCGCCGAGGCCGTGCACGAGCAGCACGACGGGTGCGTCCTCGGGGCCGTCGATCTCGACGGCCAGTTCCTTGCCGTTGACGTTCACAAGCGCTCCTTCTGCACCGCGGGAAGAAAGCGGTGGGTGGATGGGGTGGATGGTCAGTCGGCGATGCGGTTGCGCTGCGTGCCCAAGCCGGTGATGGCGACCTCGATGACGTCGCCGGAGACCATGAACTTGGGCGGGTCGAACCCGATCCCGACCCCGGCCGGGGTGCCGGTGGCGATGATGTCACCGGGCAGCAGGGTGATCCCCGCGGAGATGACCGTGATCAGCTCGGGGATGTCGAAGATCAGTTCCTTGACCGGGGCGGACTGGCGCGGGTCGCCGTTGACGAAGCTCTGCACCTGCAGCGCGGTCACGTCGGCGATCTCGTCGGCCGACACCGCGTAGGGGCCCATCGGGCAGTGGGTGTCCAAGGACTTGCCGATGGCCCACTGCTTGTGGCGGCGTTGCAGGTCGCGGGCGGTGAAGTCGTCGATGATCGTGTAGCCCCACACGTGCGCGAACGCCTCGTCCCGGCTGATGCCGCGCCCGCCGCGGCCGATGATGACCCCCAGCTCGGCCTCGTAGTCCAGCTCGGCGGTCACCGCGTGGTGCGGGAGGATGTCGTCGAACGGCCCCGTGACCGAGGTGGTGGCCTTGGTGAACACCACAGGGTGTTCGGGAAGGGCCTCGGAGCGGTCGGGCTGGTCGTAGCCGGAACGGCCGAACTCCGCCACGTGCTCGCGGTAGTTCTTGCCTACCGCGAACAGGTCGCGGCGCGGCGACGGGATCGGGGCGAGCAACCGCACCCGGTCCAACCCCGTCGCCTGCAGGGCGGGCGTGCGCTCGGCCAGCACCGGCCCCCACTGTGCCCACCCCCCGATCAGCTCCAGCACTCCCGTGCCTGGCGGCAGCAGCGTGGTGACGTCACGCACCAGCTGCGCCTCCTCGTCCACGACACCGACCGTCGGCTCACCGCCGGTCGTGAAGGTCACCAGCTTCATCGCCACACCAATCGTTACCAATATCTACCAAATTGGACCAGCTCGACGCTAGCGGCCTCGAAGGCGACCTGTCGAGGGCCTGGCCTGGATTTCTTCGACTTACCATTGGTTTGGATTGGTTGCGACGGTGGGATACGCTGGTCGCGTGTTGGTCGAACAATCGCTACGGGACCTGCTCACCGAGGGAGCCGACAGCGGCGCCTTGGTTCCGGGGTCGAAGCTGCCCACCGAGCGCGACCTGGTCGAACGGCTCGCTGCGCCGCGTTCGGCGGTGCGCCGCGCCCTGGAGGCCCTTGAGCAGGAGGGCCTGATCACCCGGCATGTCGGGCGCGGCACCTTCCTCACCGACGTCGCCACCCGCAAGGTCGACGGCGCGCCCGCCGACACCAGCCCCGCCGAGATCATGCAGGTGCGGCTACTGCTCGAACCCCAGGTCGCCACCCTCGCCGCTCGCGTCGCCACCCAGGCCGACCTGGACCGCATCACGGAATGTCTCGATGCCGGGGGTGCCTGCGAGGACTTCGAAGGCTTCGAGGCCTGGGACGCACGCCTCCACCGGACCATCGCCCAGGCCACCCACAACGGGCTGCTGATGAACATGTTCGACCTGCTCAACACCGCCCGCGACCTCCCCGTGTGGGGCACCCTGAAACGGCGCACCTCCAACCCGGAACGACGCCGCTGCTACCACCGCGAACACACCGCCATCGTCGACGCGCTCCGCGACCGCGACCCCGACGGCGCAGGAGCGGCGATGCGCGCCCATTTGCAGAACGTCTCCGACAATCTCCTCGGCCGCCACTGAATCGCCATTCCCTGCGGTATTTTCGGGGCTGTCAACTTTTCGGTGTAACTGATTATTGTTGATCTATGCCTCGGTGGACGTGGTGGGCAGCGGGATTCCCGCCGCGGTGAGCTGCTCGCCGGTCAGCCGCACCAGGTACTGCTCGATGCGCCCCGCACCCTGGCGGATCGGTGTGGCGGCCAGGACAGGATCCGGGGTGGCCTCGGCGCCGGCATCTTCCGGCGTGGTAACCAACAACATCAGGTCCGGCCGCTGCTCGTCCGGGTTGCGCACCCGGTAGTCCGCGTCGTCGTAGTCGAGCTGGAAGGACCCGTCCGGGCCGGTCAGGACATTGCCGAGCCGGTCGCCCAGCGTCGCAAGCTGGGTGGGAATCGGCGTTGATGACGCAGCACGAGAATCTCCATCTCGTTGGTCGTGTCGGCGCGCGTGCATAGCACCATCCAGCTCAGGAGCTTCGCGAACCTCTGGCAGATCAGCTTCAACGCCACCGGTCGATCATGCGACCGCACCTTCGCCCACGAAGCACCAGGTCAGCAGCACGTGCGAGCTATCGGGCACCCACAGGTGGGCGTGGTGCTTGATGGTGTTGAGCGACCAATTCGGGCGGCGGGAGCGTGACGTACCGGTGGTTCTCGGCACCCCACAAACAGACGGCGGAGGATGCCCTCGAGCCCTTGATGCAACTGGCCGGTTGCCGTACAGTGCAACCTGTAGGTTGCTACGTCGGTAGTGGCGCAGACGGGCCCCGCCGCGAGGCACGAGCCCGGAAGGGAGAGGTCATGGTCCAGTGCAGCGGTCAACATCGAGATCATCACGCGCTTCGAGCACGCGTTTCGCGCGGGCGATCAGGCAACGATCGACACGCTCTGCGATCCGGGCCTGGTCGACCACAATCCAGCGCCGGACGAAGCGCCGACGCTGGCCGGTTTCAAGCAGAAGGTCGCCGGCTTCAAGGCGATCTTCCCCGACCTGCAGGAGGAGTTGCAGGACATCATCGCCAGCGGCGATGCCGTCGCCACACGGTGGGTCGTGACCGGTTCTCAGCAGCGGGACTACCTGGGGATCCACGCGTCCGGCCAGACGATCAGGGTCGAGGGCATGAACTTCTACCGCCTCGAGGACGGTCGCGTGACCGACATCTGGACGCAGTTCGACGGCGTCGCCCTGATGCAACAGCTCGGCGCCATCCCGGGCTGATGCTCGGGCCCGCGCCCGGCGTGTATCGCGAGGCCTGTCGGTTGAGGGTTGCGGTGCGAAAGTCGTGGACCGTTGTTCGGTCGAGCGACGTCCCGTGGGCGCCTGTTCGAGTGTTATCGACTTGTACCTGAAGGAGGAGGAGTCTGATGAAACAGCCGTCGATCGTTTCGTCGCAGGAGTGGGAGGCAGCCCGCCAGGAGCTGCTGGTGGAAGAGAAGGAGCTCACCCGGGCCCGTGACGCCATGGCGGCAAAGCGGCGACGGATGCCATGGTTGGCGGTTGAGAAGGATTACCGGTTCGAGGGGCCGGGGGGTTCGGCGAGCCTGGCCGATCTCTTCGAGGGGCGTCGCCAGCTGATCGTCTACCGCGCCTTCTACGCGCCGGATGTCACGACTTACCCGGAGGGCGGCGGTGCGTATCCGGAGCGGGCCTGTGTCGGCTGCTCTCTGGTGGCCGACCAAGTCGCGCATCCCGCCCACCTGAACGCGCGGAACACCACGCTCGTATTTGTCTCGCGCGCCCCTCAGGCCGAGATCCGGGGTCTGAGGGGACGCATGGGATGGGAAACCATCCCGTGGTACACCCTCACCGACGACTTCGATGCTGACTTCGGGGTAGACCAGTGGCACGGGACCAACGCCTTCATCCGCGAGGGTGATCGGATTTTCCGCACCTACTTCGTCCAGGACCGCGGCGACGAGCAGCTGGGCAGCACCTGGAGCTACCTCGACATCACCGCACTCGGACGCCAGGAGGCTTGGGAGGACTTGCCGGTGGGCTACCCGCAGACGCCGCCTTACCAGTGGTGGAACTACCACGACGCGTACGGCAAGGGCGCGTGATCGCGCACGTCGACGGTGTGTGTCGATCTCGAGGTGTGTCGATCGAGGACACGCTCTCTTCGGTGGACGTCGGGGGCGAGCAGCGCCGGCCAGCTCGGCACCCGGGCGAGCATCGGCCGCGGGGTGTGCGTCGTTGCCGCATCAGCGCCACCGGCTGATCATGCCGGGCCGTGAAGGCGGTGAACCTGCAGGTCAACCGGTGTGCGCAGCATTTCGGGCACCCACAGCCGCGGGCGTCGGTCAGGTGCGCGTGTTCGCCGTCGTGGCGACGCCGAGCCAGGCCCCGGCATCGGCAGGGCGCCCGCGACCGGGGCGTCGTCCGGGCCGAGCCTTCCGCGCAGGACGCTGGCGAGGGCGTGGACGGTACGCAGAGTGGCGGCGACGTGCGGCTCGCTGCGGCCCAGCGAGGACATCCCGTACACCGTCAGCTTCTGCTGCAGACCCTGCAGGTCATGGCGGCGCAGCGCGCAGTAGTGCACGAGGTTGCGGGCGCTGTCGCGGAACTCGGGGTAGGTGCGGGCCAGCCAGGTTGCGCAGAGCCGCTCGGCGTCGTGCGTGGTCCTCGCCAAGAGCCGCGAGGTCGTGGTCCTTGCGCGTGAGCCGGTCGGCGGGCGATGGCCCCGGGCGCAAGTTCGGGTGGGGAAGCGGGCGAGGTCATCCGGGCCGTCCTGGGGAGTCGTGGGTGTCGGGCACGGGGTCGTTCGGGAGGGATGTGTGTCGCTCGCGTACGGGCTCGTACCGGATGCGAAAGGTGGGGTAGCGGTCGGCGATGGCGAAAAGGCGGTCGTCGGGTGCGTCCGGGTCGATGCCGAAGTAGTGCCGGGCCTCGCGCTTCAGGCCCCAGGACCGGCCGCGGGTGCGTGCGCGGCGCAGGTAGGCTCGGATCACGGCGGCCCGATGTTCCGTGGGCAGCTCCTCGAGCACGGCCGCACGCCGTTCGCGGCGGCCGATGATGGCCCGCCCGCCGTCGGAACGGACGTTGCGCACCCACTCGGACTCTCCCGCGAGCGAGACGAGGTACCGCTCACCGTCCAGGTCGACGCGCACGAGCAGGGACCGGTGGATCAGCCCGGTCCGGCGTCCGGGGACCTCCAGGACGACCATGTAGCGCGGGGCTATCCCGAGACGGGTCAGGGCGCAGCCGAGAGGCTGGAGCCGTTGGTACAGGCGCGGGGTGCGCCGGTAGCGCGTCTGCCCGCTGTAGTCGACGGGGCCGAGAACACCCGCCCACGGTCGACCGGCACCGCCCGAACGGACCTCGTGGGCTGGTCGTGCGCCGCCGAATTCGGACGACCCATGCTCTGATCCCTCGCGCTGCGGTCGGCGTGGCGTAACCATCGTCGCCATCGTCGCCGCGGTGCCGGTCCGGGTGTAGGGGCCGAAGGTCCCGGCCGCGGGCCACCGATCGGCACCACGGCGCGTAGCGAACCACCCGGCCCGTCTACACCGGGCCCTCGTCGTCGGTGAGCCGCCACGACCGGCGCATGGTGCACCGTGTTCGAGCCGACGTCGAGCACGCCCGACCGCATGACCACACGCTAGCGGCACCGTCCATCGAGCCTGGCCCGATGACGTCCGCGGGGGGTCGTCAGTCCCTGGTCCGGCGCCGTCGCCCCGCCCAGTCTCTGTGGCATGGCCCAGTTCCTGTGGCGGCGTGACGTGGCGGGGTCGGGGCTGCGCGGGGCGGAGCAGCGGCGGGTGGACGACACAGAGGAGGCAGGCCGCATTGGAGCGTTGTTCGGGCTGGGCTCCGTCGACGAGGTGGTGCGGCAGTGGCAGGACCGCGGCGGCCTGATCGGCACGGCGGACTTCCTGGCGCTCGGCGCGATCGTCTGGGGGGTCGGCGGCACGCTCTTCCTCGTCCTGCCCGAAGGACCGGAGTCCGACAAGGTGGTTTTCGGTGCGTTCATCGGCGGTGTCGTCGTGGTGGCCGCCCTGCTGTTCGTGCTCGGCGAGCGGTTCAAGGTCGTGCGGTGCCGGTACTTCCTGTACTCCGGCGGCGTGGCGCAGCTCATGCGGCGCGGGTCCGAGCCGCAGATCCTGCGCTGGGCGGACGTCGAGCGGGTGACGATAGCCACGACGGAAGACGACGACGGCAACCCCGAGACCGATCTGAAGAGCTGCATCCTGTCCGGGTCGGCCACCGAGATCACCGCGGGGCCGGGCAGTGCGGTGTTTCGCGGAGACCCTGGCTCTGAACGTCGCCATCGCCGCCAACCGTCAACTCGCTGCACGCTTCTCCTCGGCCCTGATCAGCGTCTATGCATCGGGCGAGCCGGTCACCGCTGGTCCGGTTAGTGTCGACCGGGAAGGGATCGTTCTCCCGACGGGCGTACGCCGCGGCTGGGAGGAGATCGCCGCTGTGGAGTTCCAGTATGCGTCGGGCCACGAGTCGGCCCCGATCACCAGGATCGACATCCGACAGGCGGGAGTACGGCGGGCGTACCCGATGTCCCTGTCCGGCGTCCCGAACGGGATCTTCTTCGCCCACGTGGTCGCGCACGCATCCGTGGAGCACGGTGTGAAAGTCCGCGACCATCGGCGCTTGTGATCCGCGACCTAGCCACGCCGCGCGTTGACGGTGTTGCCAGCTCAACTACTCCGGGCGGACGATGGCCTCCATGGCGGTCGAGGCCTACTTCGACGACGGGCCAGCAGCAGGCCAGACCAAGGACATCTGGGATCCCACCGGCGCTCAGCAGCCCCGCCTCCAGCAGGATGGGCGTCCGGTCCGCGCTGAGCCGGCTGGCGAGCGCGGAGCCCGCTGACCTCCCGCCGATGGTGGTGGAGTCTGACGTGCCTCGGCCGTCACGGATCAGCGCACATAGGGGCGGGATCACGGTTGGTGGACGGGGACGCCCATGTCCCATCTTGAACCGGGGTTCGGTGGAGGCTCGGCGCGGCGGAAGGGATGACCGAAACCTCCCAGCCACCCGAGGCGCCACTCGGGCCGTCGCGCTGCCCGCCCACCCGAAAACCAGCCGAACAAGATCACTCCAACAGGGGCGAAGATCATCCATCCGTTAGTCGCGGATTCGGGTCAGATGCCATAGCCGGGTTCTGGAACCCGGCAGGCTGGTTCGAACGGCGAAGCGATCGCCGACGGCTCCAACCTGTCCCTGCGGTGATCGAAGGCGGCAGCGTTGTCCTACGGGCCCGCACCACACCACCGCTTCCGCACCGCGTACGCAGAGTCTCGGGCACCCGCTCCACAAACTTGAGATCACCAAGCGCCTGGATAGTCCGAATGACGCAATGACTCAGCGGTGGAAGCAACTGCATCTGCCGTAACGCCGCTCGCCCGTTGTAGCCTTCTGTCACAGTTGTCGTACGCTCAGTTCGACGGTATCCCCTCGCGCGCGACGCTCCCCTGTTCCTCGCGTGACCGTCAATGCAACTCATCGCTGATTTCGTGGCGACGAGACGAAGGAACGCGGCATGACTATGAGCATCGTCAAGGGCATCCGCGGCCAGCGGCAGATGGCGGGCTGCGGTCTATGCAGCGCAGCGGCATGCACATTGGTTGTGTTGGCCGTCGTCGCGGGATGCGGGACGCCCTCAACCCTCGGTTCGGCTCGCCCGGCTTCGATCGACCGGACTATCCCTGCGTCGCCCACACCGACCGCATCAACCTCCGGGGACGCGGCGACTTCGGCGAGCCCGTCCGCAGCAGTCACCGGCGTTGGCTCGGACGGATCGGTCTCTCGGGTCGACGCGGCCACGCAAGGCAATTCCGGCGGGTCGGATGGCCTGTCGGTTCGTCCAGGAGCGGTCGCTCCGCCAGGCTCTGTAGCCGCTACCGGGGACGGCAGCGGAGGACAGCCGGGCGGTCCGCTCCGAACGTCGGGTGAAGGGCAGAACGCTGCTCCACAGCGGCCGTCGGGTGAGGTCCGGTCACCCGCGGGCGGCGACGGACGGCCAGGTGATGCGCCACAAGCACCGGGCGGACGGCAGAACTCCGGCCCACAGCCACCGTCTGGCGGGGTCGGCTCACCCGTGGGCGGCAATGGGTCAGGACCTGCGCTCGCTTCCCCCATTCGCGTGCCACTGCCGACCGATTCGATCTCGAATCAACCCTTCGAGAAAGCAAAGTCCTTTCTTGAACCGAACATCCGCAAAGCGTGCGGCGACGGCAGTCTGTGTGTTGCCGTGGTCCCCAAGCCCGACGCCAGCGCCGTCAGCGGCACAGACGCGCTGTGTGTCGGCTCGGCCGAAAACACCATCGTTGACCCGGACAGCGGTGGAAGCGCGGGTACCGTCACCGTGCCCCGCAACGGCACCATCTTCCTGCTGATCAACGCACCGTGTTCCGACACCGTCGCCCTCGTGGAGACAAACGACGAGCCGTTCACGTGACCGTGCACGTCCGGCGGCGCCGCGCCCGGACCATGAAGCCGCGAAACCGGGACCCGGCACGACCACCCCAACAGCGCGCCCTAGCCGTCATCGGAACGGTCGTAGCGCCGGCGGCACTGCTCACAGCACTGATGTACATGTTTGGCCTCCTGCACGCCTACTGGTTCTTCCGACGCTTCGGCGTCGACTACACCCTCATGGGGCTGACCACCCAGGACTATCTCCTGCGCAGCGTCGATGGGCTGTTCGTGCCGCTCGTGACCGCGTCGTCGATCTTCCTTGCCGGGTTCTGGATCGGCCGGTCCCTGCCTGCGATCACGCGGAACTACGCTCGCCGCATTCCCCGTTACCTGGTCGCGAGCGTAGCCTCCGCGATGGCGACCATGCTGCTGGTCGTCGCAGTCGCGGGCATCCTCGACCCAGGGCTATTTGCCGGGAGCCTTGCTCTTCCGGGGCTGTCGCTGACTGCCGCCGTCCTTCTCCTCGCGGCCGTCTCGCGTCCAGGACGGGCACACAGCCGCGCTCCCGCTGTGCTCGTCGCCGAGTGGGTGGCGATCTTCTTGTTGTCCAGCACCGGCCTCTACTGGTCGGTCACGGACTACTCGGCCTCGGTGGGCACCGAGCGTGCCAATGAACTTATCGCGGCCCTGCCATCATGGCCCGACGCGGTCGTCTACTCGGCGAAAAGTCTCAACCTGACACTGCCGGGAGTGCACGAACGCCGCTGCCGCGACGCCGAGGGCGAGTACGCCTTCCGCTACGACGGACTCAAGCTCATTCTCGAATCGGGTGGTCAGCTGTTCATCCTCCCCGAGCAATGGGTCCCCGATACCGGCTCAGCCATCGTGCTACCGCGCACCGACAACCTGCGTCTCGAGTTCACTGCGCCTGGCCAGTCCGCCGTAGTGTAGGAACCTGCTAACAGGAGCGGCATTTGTCTCGGGTGGGCAACGAGGACGACCGAGATGCCGTGTGCCTTCGGCCGACACCAGTGTCGACTGCATCTGATTCTCAATCCGTTTGTCAAGCTGCCGAGGCGCTGTGGGCTGGTTGGTCGAGGTAGGGCTGCTGGTCGCGGAGCATGGCCCAGAGGACGTTGACGCGGTGGCGGGCGATGGCGAGGACGGCTTGACCGTGGCGTTTGCCCTCGGCGCGCTTGCGTTCGTAGACGCCGTGGAGGCCGGGCAGCGTTGGATGCTGATCAGCGCGGAGGTGTAGAAGACGCGCTGTCGCTGTCGGTTGTAGCGGCGGGGGCGGCGCAGGTTGCCGGTGCGGCGCCCGGAGTCGCGGGGGCGGGTGCGAGTCCGGCGTAGCCTGCGAGGTGGTCCGCGGAGGCGAACGCGGCCATGTCACCGCCGACATCATCACTCACAGTGCCCATCCCGCCGGATCTCCGCCCGGCGTGTCAGGCCGAAAACCCTTCAGCCATGTGACAGGCCCGATCGGCAACTCCCGATGAAAGCGTCGGGCTAGGCAACAACCTCGCGGCGACAGACTTCGGCTCCAGTGCGCCCGTCCGTTATCTGAACTCCTCCAACAGCGGATCAGTCGAGGTCGTGCAGCAGCGCGTCGGACGCCGCGAGCAGCTCGGCGATCGCCTCCGCCTCCGCCGCCATTCCCGCCGACACATCGGCGTGCTGATCCGACTTGGTCGGCTCGACGGCCGAGCCGAAGCTGCCGGCCATCCGGGTGCGCAGCTCGCGCTCCTCGGCCCGCTTCTCCCGCTGCCTCGCCCGGCGTTCCCGCTGCCGGTCGATGTCCTGCGCCGTCGCCAGCACCCCGCGCAGGTTCAGCTCGATCGCGTCGAGGGACTCGCGTTCCCGCTCCACCCGAGCCAGGGTCTCCCGGCCCAGATCCTGCAGCGACTCGTGGCCGAGGGCGCGCTCCGCGTCGAGGTATTGCCGCTCGACCGTGAGCGAGCGCCCGACCGCCTCCCAGAGGATCGCCGGGGCCCGCCGCTGGGGATCGACGGTCCGATCGGTCCACGAGTTCGTGGCGGCGAGGCCTGCCACCGTCTCGCAGAGGCGCCAGGCCCGCTCGTCGGCGGGCGCGACCCGCAGCCGCGGCCGCTCGTCGGCGCGGCGCCACGTCACCGGCAAGCGGGTGACCAGCGCGGACAGCGCACCGCCGATGACCGCCCCGCCACTACCGCCGAGAAGGAAGAACAGCAATGCCACCGGCGTGCTCACCTTGTCGCGGGCCGCCCAGAGTCCACAACCGACGATGCAGATCAAGAAGATGACGCTGCGGATCGCGGGGCCGAAGTCGAGGGCTCGCTCGGATCTCGCCTGCGCCGGGTACCGGCCTGCCGGGTCTGCAAGGATGTACCAGCCGCGATCCGCACCGCGGCGCTGAAATTTCGCGAGCGACGGCATCGACGACGTGCTCGTCCGGATGAGCGCGGGCGACCCCGGGGACTCAAGCGGCGACGACACCTTTGCCTCCTCGCTCCGGGCAAGACCCCCGCCGATGCTATCGAGTCGAGCTGGTCTCGCGGGATCCTCCGCTCACCCGATGGGAGGCAGTTATGCGGCATCCGAGCGAGCGGAACGACGGCGACCAGGGTGCAGTCGAGGGCCGGGCGTCCGGCGCGGTCCTTGGTGGCAGTGCCATGACGTTTGCGCGACGAGGAAGCGGCCGCATCAGGAATGCTGCAGAGAACGTTCCGGCCGCACGGTTGGTGATACTGCCTGCCACGTCGTATATATCGGGATTTCGGGGGAGCCAGCGGTTCTGGTACCGATGGTGAATGCGTTCCTCGACGATGTGCGGCCCAGCACCCCGGATCTTTTCTGGCTCTTCGCCTTGAACCTGGGACGTGGGCCGGGGCCGCGACACGCCGAGGCTGCGTGGGTGAGCTGACCGGAAAGCAAAGTCGGGGACGGGCGAACCGGACCGCCGGCGCGGCTGGGCGTGACTGCGGCGTCGGGGACGGCTGACCGGGCCACCGCTGGTGACCCGTGAGGGTGGCGAGGGTTAGGCGGCGGTTTCGGTGAGCTGGACTTGGTAGCCCATGGCGTGCAGTTGGCGCAGTAGGTGGGTGGTGCGGCGGGCGCGGTCGATCCGCTTGGCGTAGAAGTCGGATCCGAGGTCGGTGAACTCGGCAGTGGGATCGGCGAGCAGGTGGAAGAAGATGACCAGGATGGAGCGCTGCAACGCGACCAGGGC
Organism: uncultured Actinomycetota bacterium; assembly: GCA_963736375.1. GTDB lineage: Bacteria > Actinomycetota > Actinomycetes > Mycobacteriales > Pseudonocardiaceae > Pseudonocardia. The sequence goes on along the minus strand of CAVTOL010000023.1, from coordinate 133,893 downwards.
TTTGGCCTTGGGCATGCGTTTGATCAACCTTCGGTAGCGGGCGCCGAGGAAGGTGTCGGTCTTCGCGGCGCCGGTGGCGATCTGGGCGAGCGCGGATTTGAGGTAGGGGTTGCCTTTGCCGGTGCGGGCCCGGGCGTGCTTGCGTCCGGACTGCACGGTGCGGGGGGCGACCCTGGCCCAGGAGCACAGCCGCCCGGCGGTGCCGAACACGCTCATGTCCAGGCCGATCTCACCCAGGACCGCGCGAACGGAGTCCGGGCCGCCGCCGGGGACCGCGCACAGCCGCGCGACGGCCGAGTTGTACTCGGCCTGCGCTGCTGCGCCGGCCGCGGGAGGGCCATCGGTGCGACCGGCCCGACCGGAGCCGGTGGTCGGGGTCGGGGCGGGCAGCGCGCTGATCGCGGCGTCGAGCAGCGCGGTGACCTGGGTGATCCGCGCGGTCAGCTCGTCGAGCTGACCCAGCAGCATGCGGGCCAGCTGGGCGTGGTGGTCGGTGAACCGGCCGTGCAGGGCCTGCTGCAGGGCGGTCCGGTTGCGGCGGGCCCGGCCCTGGGCCAGCTCAGCCAGGGCTGTGGGGCTGCGTTGCCCGGCGATCAACGCCTCGATCATCGCCCGGCCGGACACGCCGAGCACGTCGGTGAGCACCGACGAGATCTTGATCAGGGCGTCCTCGAGCAGCTTCTCGATCCGCTGCTTGACCCGGGTGCGGTCCTCGACCAGATCGAACCGGGCCCGGGCCAAGTCCCGCACCTGGCGCATCGGCTCGGCGGGCACCAGCGACGGGGACACCATCGACCGCTCGGCCAGCTTCGCCAACCACACCGCGTCGAGCTTGTCCGTCTTCGGCCGGCCCGGGACGTTCTTGGCCTGTGCGGCGTTGACCAGCCACACCGTCAACCCGGCCGCCTCGAGCAGGTAGTAGAACGGACGCCAGTAGTCCGAGGTGGACTCCAGCACCACCCGCGTCACCCGCTCGCAGCGCAGATGATCACCCAGCTCGACCAGCGCCGCGGTCGTCGCCTGCACCGGCCAGACCTTGGTCACCCGCCGACCCGGGATCGTCTCGTGCGGGATCCGCAGACACACCATCCCGCTGGCCTTGGCCACGTCGATCCCCGCGACCCGCTCCACGATCTGTTCATGCTCGTCAACCTCTACCTCGACCGGCTGCTGCATCCGCTCGTCCTCCTTCCCAGGGCGTGCCGGGCGGGGCTGCCCGAGGGACCGGTGGGACTCGCAGAATCTGACCGGCGTGCTCGTAGCAACAGTGCGCAACCCTTCAAAGGGCCCCGGCGCCAGACTGATCAACGGCCTCGAGTGCCAAGAACGCGACGGCGACAGGCAGGCAGCCCCGCACCAAGGCTTTCACGCCCGCGCGGCGCCCCAACGGGACATGAGGACTGATCCGAAAATAGGTACGCCAGGGGCCGGTGTGACTGATGAGGCATTTTCAGCGCGGAACGCGCGCCCCGCCAGGGGTACCGATGCTGAGTTAGTACTCCTGCCGTAGATCGTGATCTTCGCGGCGTGGCGGTGCCGGACGTGGGACAGCCACCGCTTGATGATCGTCCGTTGTGTCGACATCAGAAGATCAAGCAGTGGCCGTGGGCCACAGCGTAGAGCCAGGGTTGTGGAGGGCCGAGATCGACAGGCCGCTCGATCGGATGGCCGGCCGGTTCGTCCGGGTCGAGACCCGCCACCGGACTCGCGGGTTCCTGTTCGGGCTGCTCGCGGACCTGCCGCGGAAGAACTGCTGGACCATCGCCGAGCACGCCGGTGACCCCGACCCGCACGGCATGCAGCACCTGCCAGCCCGGGCCAGTTGGGACACCGACGGCGTGCGTGACGACCTGCGCGGCTACGTGATCGCCCATCTCGGCGACGACGACGCCGTGCTGGTGGTCGACCTATGCCGACACCGCGACTATGCCGAGCCGCGGATCGTCAAGGCCTGGTGATGGGGGAGATCGACGGTTGGCGGCTCGGCATAGTCACAGGCTCTCGAGGAATGCGAGAACCTTGTCCGGTGGGCGGTAGCGGCCGGGCGGGGCGGCCGCGGGTGTGGTCAGGGCGAGGGCCTTCTCCTTGATCGTCATGTCGGCGTGGAGGTAGGGGTCGGTGGAACGAACGCCGGCGTGGCCGAGCCAGAGTGCGATCACCGACGTGTCGACGCCGGCTTGCAGCAGCGACATGGCGCAGCTGTGGCGCAGGACGTGCGGATGAACTCGTTTGCCGTGCAGCGAGGGGCATCGCTGCGCGGCGGTCGTGGTGTGGGTGCTGACCCGTAGCGCGACGGCGTCGCGGCTGAGTCGGCGTCCGGTGCGGGTCGGGAACAGCGGATCGGTGGGGCGCCCGGCTCGCTCGCTGAGCCAGCGTTGCAGCAGCGCTTCGACCGGGTTGGTGAGGGGCACGGCGCGTTGCTTGCGTCCCTTGCCCTGGCAGGTGACGTTGGCGCTGGCACCGAGGGTGACATCGCCGCAGTTCAGGCCGATGAGTTCGGTGACCCGCAGACCGGTCTGGACGGCCAGCAGCAGGAGGGCCCGGTCGCGTCGGCCTTCCCAGCGGGCCTGGTCCGGCGCGGCGATCAGGGCGTCGATCTCCGGGGCAGTCAGGAAGGTCACGATCCGCTTGTCGAACCGCTTGGGCGGGATCGCCAGGACGCGCGCGATCAGCGCTGCGTGCTCGGGGTGGCGTAGTGCGGCGTAGGAGAACAGCGAGCGGATCGCGGTCAGCCGCACGTTGCGCGTACGGATGCTGTTGCCCCGTTCGTGCTCCAGGTGATGCAGGAACGCCGAGATCATCGGGGTGTCCAGCTCGTCCCAGTCCAGCTGAGCGGGCAGCTTGCCGGTCTGGCGGTGGGCGAACCCGAGCAGCAGCCGCAGGGTGTCGCGGTAGGCCGCGATGGTGCGCGGGCTGGCCTGGCGCTGTTGGGCGAGCCGGTCGGGGAAGAAGGCCTGCAGTGTCGGCGCGATCAAGGTCATGACCGCGCCTTCGACCACGCGATGTCCTGGCGGGCGGCGGCCAGCGCGAGCAGCTCGGGTGCGGCCGAGAGATACCAGTAGGTCGAGCTCGGCTCACGGTGCCCGAGGTAGGTCGATAAGGCCGGGATCTTGGCCGCAACGTCCTCGCTCGTGCGATACCACTCGAGCAAGGTGGCGACCGCGAAGGTGTGGCGCAGGTCGTGCAGCCGCGGAGGACGCGGCGCGCCGGCGCCGACACCGGCGTCGTCCACCAGCTGCCGGAAGGTTTGGGAGACCACGGCGTAGAGCAGTCGCTTTCCGGCGAGGGAGACGAAGAAGCTCGGATCCTCGGGTCGCGGCTGGAATTGATCGCGCAGCCCGGCGTAAGTCTGCAGCGCCGTCATGGCACTGAGCGCCAGGGGCACCAGGCGGGACTTGCCGAACTTGGACTCGCGGATCAGTAGCACACCTTGGGCCCAGTCGACATCGCCGCGGTCGAGCTTGATCGCCTCACCGATCCGCATCCCGCTGACCGCGAGCAGCCCGATCAGGGTGGCGTAGGTGGCTGCGCGCAGCGGCGAGACTATCGAACAGCGCGCCTGCTCGATCACCGTGTCGATGTCGTGCGGGGAGTAGAGGAACGGCAGGCGCCACCGCTGCCGGTGCGGCATCAAACCCAACGGCGGAACCTGGGTGTCGGCGTCGATGCCGGCCAGATAGCGGGCGAAGCCACGCACGGCGGTCATCCGTCGCGGCCCGACGCTCGTCACCGGGCCGGTCTGCGCCTGGGCGACCCACCCCAGCGCCGCCTCGATGGTCACCGTGCGCGCGCCGCAGGCATCGAGGTAGGCCACGAAGCTCGGCAGCAGCCAGCCGGCTTCGGCCAGTTCGTGTCCCAGCGAGCGACGCAGCCGCAGGTAGTCGGCCAGGGACTGCTCCAGCGCGCTCACTGGACCGCTCCCGGCCAGGGCCGGGCGACCTGGCGCAGCGCGTCGAGGTCGACTTTGGCGTAGAGGGCGGTGGTGGCCAGATCCTGATGGCGCAGCACCTGGCTGATCGCGAACAACCCGGCGCCACGGCGCAGCAGCTCCCCGGCCAGGGCGTGGCGCAGCCGATGCGGTCCCACCGCAGGCAGCTCCGCCCGCAGACAGGCCCGCTTGACGACGTCACCGACCAGGTCCGCCCGGATCGGTCCTCGAGGGGCCCGGCAGGTCAGGAACAGATGTTGCGCTCCCTGCGGGCGGCGACCGTCGGACAGGTAGGCCACCAGCGCCTCACCGACCTCCACCGGCAACGGAAGCCGATCGTGGCGGCGTCCTTTGCCGCGCACGATGAGTTCCCCCGCCCGCCAGTCCACATCGCGCAGCTCCAGGCGAGCGACCTCGATCGAGCGCAAACCCAGCCGCGCAACCAACGTCATGATCGCAAAGTTGCGGATGCCGACGGGGCTGCTGCGGTCGCAGCCATCCAGCAGACGCGCGACGTCCGCGGCGCCCAGGGTGGGCGGGGGCAGGCTGGCCAAGCGCCACCCACCGACCGGAGGCACCGCCGTCCCGAGCCGCAACGGTGTGATGCTCTGCAAGTACAAGTACCTCAGGATCGAGCGGAGCTCGGCCACCCGCCCCTTGGCCGATCCCGCCGAGACGCGACCGCATTCCCGCAGCAAGAAGGCGTTGATGTCCGCTGTGGTCAGCCCGGCCGGGGCCAAGACGTCACCGATGCAGGCCTGTTCCTGCAGGAAGCGCCGCGCGGTGTTCCCGTAGCGCCGCACCGTGGTCGCGGCCAGACCACGCTCCTCGACCAGCCAGGACCGGTACCTCGCCAGCAGTGAACCCAGCGGCGTCAACGACGGCACCGCGGCCACAGCGACGTCGACCTCGCGCAGATAGCTCAGCAGCGGCGCCATCGCGCGGATCCCGGGGACTCTCCGCTGTCCGGCCTGGCGGCGAGCGATCAGGAACGCACCCATCAGTTCCTCGCTGACCTGCGCAGCCTCCAGACCCTCCACCGCGAGCCACCGCCCGACCTGGGCCAGGTCGGCCAGCATGTTCTGGATCGTCCCCGCCGTATAGCCCCGCTGCGCCAACCACACTCGGTAGCCCTCGACCTCCGGCCCCAGCGGACCTGCCTTCCTCGGCCTGCCCGACATCGCACTCGCCTCCCTCACGGGAGCCCGCTGCTCCCACGCAGGCGAGGCTGCACTCAGCCGCAACTATGCCGAGACCCCCACGGCGCGAGCGGCTCAGAAACCCGCCGCCGTCAACGAGACCCGCCCGGGCCACCGGCATCCTCGGCATAGTCGCGGTGTCGGCATAGGTCGATCTATGCGGATGTCCACATAGGTCGACGAGACCGGCGACCTCAAGAACGGGATCTGCACGGTGGGGGTGCAGCGCCAGTACACCGGCACCGCAGGCCGGATCGAGAACGTGCAGGTCGCGGTCTATCTCACCTACGCAGGCGGCCGCGGCCACGCCATGATCGACCGCGAGCTTTACCTGCTGCGCTCCTGACCGAGGATCCCGAGCGGCTCGCCGAGGCCGGGGTGCCCGAGGACATCGAGTTCCTCACCAAACCCGCCCTGGTCACGGGGATGATCACTCGCGCCCTGAACGGCGGCGATCCGGCCCGGTGGGTGGCCGGGGGACGAGGTCTACGGCGCCGACCCCCGGCTGCGCGCCGAGTTGGAGACCCGGCGGGTCGGGTATGTGCTGGGGATCGGCTGCGACCGCCGTATCCGGACCCAGGCCGGACCGATGCGCGCTGACGAGATCGCCGCGCGCCTCCCACGCCGGGCCTGGCCGCGACTCTCGGCGGGAGCGGGCGCGAAAGGGCAGCGCTACTACGACTGGGCGCTGATCAGCCACCCCGACCCGGTGGGCCCTGCCGATCGGCCGACACCGGGTGCTGGTGGCTACTCGTGCGGCGCCACCGTGACACCGGTGAGCTGGCGTTCTATCGTTGCTACTCACCCGATGTCGTCCCGCTGCGGGAGTTGGTCCGGGTCGCCGGGCGGCGTTGGACGGTGGAGGAGTCCTTCCAGGCCGGGAAGGGCCTGGCCGGGCTCGATGAACACCAGGTCCGGCGCTGGATCTCCTGGCGGCGCTGGACCCTGCTCGCCATGGTCGCGCACGCGCCCTGCTCGCGGTGATCGCCGCCCGCGAACACGCCGAGCGGCCCGCACCCGAGGGTCTGATCGCGTTGACGTGCAACGAGATTCGCCGCCTGTTCGTTCGTCTCGTCATCGAACCCGGACGATCACTGGCCTGCCCGCTGGCCTGGTCGCACTGGCGACGACGCATCAACACCGCGCCCGCGCCAGCCACTACCACCGTCAAGAAGACACCCACGCACGGACATAACGATCTACGGCTGGAGTACTAGGGGCAGCGTGACCTGAGGCACGCCATCGGCAGCATGGTGATGACGCACATGTGCTACCGTGGATTTGTGAACGAAGTAGGCCTGCGCGAGATGCGACAGAACGCCAGCGACCTGGTACGCCGCGCCCAAGCAGGCGAACAGCTGACCATCACCGTCTCAGGACGCCCGGCCGCCATCCTCGGACCGATTAACCCCCGCACCTGGCGATCCTGGAACGACCTGGCACCACTGTTCACAAGCACAACCGACGCCAACTGGCTCGCCGACCGCGAGCACCTCGACGACACCCCCATCGACCCGTGGCGCCGCCCATGACACGAGGCATCCTCGACACCAGCGTGCTGATCGCAACCGACGTCAGCCCCATCCCGGGCGAACTCGCCATCAGCATTATCAGCATCGCCGAACTACAGTTCGGAGTGCTCATCGCCCCCGACTACGCACGCGCAGCCCGACTCAACCGGCTCAGCGCCATTCAACGACGCTTCGACCCGCTCCCCGTCGACGAAGCGGTCGCCGACAGCTACGCCCAACTCGCCGCCCGCATCAGCACTCTCGGCCACCAGCCACGAGCCCGCGTCATGGACCTCCTCATCGCCGCCACCGCACACGCCCACAATGCCGTCGTCTACACCCGCAACCCCAAAGACCTCACCGGACTTGACGACCTCATCACCATCGCGCAGGCCTGACCTGAGCTTTCTTGACTGGTTGGGGTGGAGCAAAGTGTGGAGCACGGGAACGGCTGGTCGGCCAGGCTGCGGTCGCGGAACGCGCCGACCTCGATATCCAGGTCGACGCAGATCCGGCTGGTTACGACAGTGCGGACTCCGGACCATTTCGACCTCAGAGACTCACACGTCCACTGGGAGGGACTCGCCCCAGCTGGCCAACAGAGGCAGGGCCTAGCAGTGCGTGAATCGGGCTCGCCGGTGTAGACGACGAGTAACTGGTCAGGTCGCCTTCGGCGTGGCGAGTTGATCTCCAGGTCGTAGTGGCGATCATGGCGTGGTGTCTGCCGGTCGTCGTCCGTCCTATGAGGAGCTCGCTGCTCTCGTGGTGCGGCAGGCCGAGCGGATCGAGCAGTTCGAGGCTGAGGTTGCCGAGTTGCGGCGGCAGTTGGGCCAGAACAGCCGGAACTCGTCGAAGCCCCCGGCGTTGGACTCGCCGTCACCAAGCCTGCCCCGAAGTCGCTGCGGCGCCGCAGCGGTCGTAAGCCGGGTGGGCAGCCGGGGCATCCGGGGTCAACGTTGGCGCTGGTCGAGGACGCGGGCGAGCGCAAGCGGCACGAGCCCGGCCCGTGTGCTGGGTGCGGTGCGAGTCTGGCGGATGCCCCGCAGGTGGGTATGGAGCGCCGCCAGGTGTTCGACCTGCCCTGCGCCATGAGGCGCAGTGTTATATCCCCCGCGCAGCGGGGAGAGATAGGAGGTATATCTCTGGATCTGATGGCTAACCCTGCGCCGAAAGGCAACATTGGGAACAGCAGCATGCCAGGAAACTAGCGGTCACGCCCAGGCGTACGGGGTGACGCGTTAGGGGATCCGCGTTGATATGGCGAAAGCTGGATTGCCTGAAGCCTAATCTCCAGAAGGTGCAACGAACCACCCGCCGGAAAGACGTCTGAAACCGGTGCCGGCCCCTGTGGCAGGATGTGGCAGGACCTGCCACAAACCTCTGGGATACGGAGCGATGCCCAGTAAGGGTATTCAAGGAGATGAGTTGGCCGCCTAAGTCACGCTAGAACGTATAACACGAGCGAACATGGGATCGCCTAAGGGACGCGAGTCCTATGGCGACAGAGTGCCCGTAGTAGTCGCAGGAGTCACGACCTGCCGGGGAGGACGGGAAGGCCGTCCGCAGGGCCAAGGGGCACAGGTGACCGGATACCACAACCGGGAGGTATGCGAATGCAGAGTGCCGAGACGGTGCTGGGTGTCCTCCGCGAACGGGGCAGGAAAGGCCTGCCGTGCAACGAACTGTACCGACAGATGTTCAACCGCGACCTGTACCTGCTGGCCTATGGGAAGATCTACGCCAACCAGGGCGCGATGACCCCCGGGGCCAGTGCAGAGACCGCAGACGGCATGTCCGAGGACAAGATCGACACAATCATCGAGGCGATGCGGTATGAGCGGTATCGCTTCAGTCCGGTCCGGCGGATCCATATCCCGAAGAAAAATGGGAAACTGCGTCCGCTGGGACTGCCGTCATGGTCGGACAAGCTCGTCGGGGAGGTGGTGCGCCTGCTGTTGGAGGCGTACTATGAGCCGACATTCTCCGGCTATTCGCACGGGTTCCGGCCCGGCAGGGGATGCCACACCGCGCTGCGGGAAGTGGGGAACACCTGGGCCGGGACCACGTGGTTTATCGAAGGTGACATTTCCGACTGCTTCGGTTCCTTGAACCACGAAATAATGGTCCGGATCCTGTCGGAAAAGATTCACGACAACCGGTTTCTGCGGCTTATCAAACAGATGCTGAAAGCCGGGTACCTGGAGGACTGGAAATACCACGAGACGCTCAGCGGCGCGCCGCAAGGCGGTGTGGTGTCACCGATCCTCTCGAATATCTATCTGCACAAGTTGGATGTCTACGTCGAGACAGTTCTGATCCCGCGATACACCCGAGGGAAACGTCGAAAACGCAACCCAGAGTATGAAAGGATAGCATCCAAGATGGTGTGGGCACGCGCGCGCGGGAACCGGGACAAAGTCCGGGACCTGCGCCGTAGCTTGCGCCGACTCCCCTCGGGCGACCCACAAGACCCCGGGTACCGTCGGCTGCGGTATACCCGCTACGCCGATGATCATCTTCTGGGGTTCATCGGACCGAAGGCCGAAGCCGAGGCCATCAAAGATCAGCTGGCACGGTTCCTGCGCGACGACCTCGCGCTCGAACTCAACCCGAGCAAGACGCTAGTCACCCACGCCCATACCCGGGCGGCCCGCTACCTCGGCTACGAGATCACCGTCCAACACCGCAACGACAAGCTCACCAACGGCCGCCGGTCGGCCAACGGTGTAATCGCGCTGCGGATACCACTGGATCTGATCAAGGCCAAATGTGCCCCCTACCGGCGCCACGGCAAACCCTGGCACCGGCCCAGGCTGCAGAACCTGGACGACTACGACATCGTCCAGACCTACGCGGCCGAATACCGGGGCATCATCGGCTACTACCGGCTCGCCACCGACGTCTGGCGCCTGGACAGACTGCGCTGGCACGCCCTGACGTCGATGCTGAAGACCCTCGCCGCGAAGTACCAGTCCACGGTGTCGAAGATGGCCGCCAAGTACCAGGCGAAGATCGAGACACCGCACGGATTGCGAACGTGCTTCGAGGCCAGGATCCACCGCGACGGCAAGCCGGACCTGGTAGCCCGGTTCGGCGGGATTCCCCTGATCAGGGACAAGAACGCGGTCATCGCCGACCGCATCACACCCCCGGCCCCGCATCCCCGCAAGGAGCTGATCCACCGGCTCCTCACCCGGCGATGCGAACTGTGCGGCGACCCAGGCAAGACGCTGGCACACCAAGTGAGGAAGCTGACCAGCCTGGGAACAGCCGGGCCGAACCAGCCGGCATGGGCGGCCCTCATGGCCAGGAAACGGCGCAAGACCCTGGTGGTCTGCCATCCCTGCCACGACGCCATCCACGCCAACCCTGTCACCACCGCGGCATAGATCATCGGAGAGCCACATACTCGGAAACGGGTCCGTGTGGTTCGGAGGAGGGCCGCGCGGAAAAGGGTTCCCACAATAGGGAATACCTCGCCGCGCGGCCTATCCTGTCCCGATCACGGTGCGGGTGACCGAGCACCAACTCATCGCGCGCCGCTGCGGGTGCGGGACCACGACCTGCGGCACCGCGCCGGATGGGGTAACCGCGCCGGTGCAGTACGGGCCGCGGATCTCCGCGATCATCCTCTACCTCTACGTCGGGCAGTTCCTGTCCAAGAAGCGCACCGCGCAGGCGCTGGCCGAGTTGTTCGGCACCCCGGTCTCCGAAGGCACCGTGGCCAGCATGACCAAACGCGCCAACGACGGGCTCGAGGGCTTCCTCGCCCAGGTCAAAGACCGCATCGCCGAATCGGATGTGGCCGGGTTCGATGAGACCGGCCTGCGCGTGGCGGGCAAGCTGCACTGGGTGCACTGCGCCCGCACCGGCAAGTACACCCTGATCACCTGCCACCCCAAACGCGGCAGCGAGGGCATCGACGATGCCGGTGTGCTGGGCCGGTTCCGCGGGGTGGCGGTGCGCGACGCATGGGCCCCGTATGACACCTACATCGCTGTCGAACATCAACTGTGCTGCGCCCACGCGCAGCGTGAGCTGGCCGCGGTCGCCGACGCCGCACCACCCGATGCCGACTGGTGCTGGGGCACCCAGGCCGCCGACGCGCTGGTCGCCATGCAGAAGCTCGTCACCGAGGCCATCGCCGCCGGCGCCGACGCCCTCGATCCCGACGCCCTGGCCGAACAGGTCCAGCTCTACCGCTCCGCCGTCCAGATCGGCATCACCCAGACCGCACCGCGCTCCACCAAGGTGATGAAGAAGCACAACGCGCTGGCTCGCAGACTACGCCAGCGACAAGACGACTACCTCCGCTTCACCACCGACTGGCGAATACCACCCGACAACAACGGCTCGGAGCGCGACATCCGCATGATCAAGCTCCGGCAGAAGGTGTCCGGCTGCCTGCGCAGCCTTACCGGAGCACGGCAGTTCTGCGCGATCCGCAGCTACCTGTCCACCGCCGCCAAGCACGGCAAACACTTCTTCGAAGTCCTCGTCATGCTCGGCGAGGGCCAACCCTGGCTGCCCGCCAACCCGTAACCACCCCCGCGGCAACCTGACCAGTTACGACGACGAGCCGTTGGTCCGCGTCGTGGGGAGGCGAGAGGATCTCGATGTCGAAGCGCAGGTCCCAGCGACGGGATGGTCGATCTGCTTGGCGGCCCGTTCTGGCGGCGATAGGGGTACAACGTCGACTGCGACAGACCCCGGATCTACCTCGCGTGACCCGGGGACCACGACCGTTCAGTTGATCGCACTGCGCACTTGATCGCACCGTGCACTGCAGGCTAAGAGCGACCGGCAGTTGATCGTCAGCGGAGTCGTCGAGTGGTGGGCCTGGCTGGCCAGCGGTAGAGGGTGCGAGCCCGGTTGATCAACCTACGGATGACGGTCAGGGCGGCGGCGAGGTGGAGGTAGAACTCGACGATGACCTTGCGCTTGTCGGTGAACCGGCGAAGCTTGCCGTAGCCGTTCATCCAGGAGTGCGTGCGCTCGACCGGCCACCGCCGCCCGGCCTGGATCGGGGCCGGGACGCCCTTGGCCGCGATCTCGCCCTCGAATCCGAGGATCTCCAGCAGGTCGCGGGTTTTGCCCGAGTCGTAGCCGCGGTCCAGATGCACGGTCGGGAACAGGTCCTCACCGTGCACGCCGCGGTGCTGGGGTAGCGGGCCGATCATCTCCACGATGCCGGCCAGGGTCGGTTCCAGCAGCGGTGAGTCGTGATCGTTGGCCCGAGCCGCAACCAGATGCAGCGGGATGCCCTGGTTATCGCAGGCCACGGACCGTTTCGTGCCCTGCTTGCCCCGGTCGACCGGGCTGCGCCCGGCCACCTCACCCCCGCACGGGGACTTGGTGATCGATCCGTCGACCGACAGATCGTCGAGGTCCAAACCGATCATCTGGTCATAGCCGGCCAGCGCGGTCCGCAGCACCGCCTCGCCGACCCCGGCGTCGGCCCAGTCGTCGAGTCGGCGGCGGATGGTGCGGTCGGAGCAGCCGGGTGTGGCGATGCGTTCGTAGCCGCTGCCGTGCACCAGCGCCGCGATCACATGGTCGAACACGACCCGGTCGGGGATGCGGCGGCGGTGACACCCCCAGGGGTGGGTCGGGTCGAACTCGGGCCGGTCGGACTCGATCAGGGCAGCGAACTCGACCCACAGGGGCTCGGTCAGGGATGCTGGTAGCAGAGGCACGGACTCTCCAGGCGATCATCAGGACTACAGCAATCCCATGATCACTTGTAGGTCCGTGCCTCTACCTGCAACGACACGCCGTCGCCTCTACTGCCGGTCGGTCTTATTCACAGCGCTCGGAAGGGCAACCCCGGCACGTCAACGTGCGCGTTCCGCTGCGTCGGCGCGGAAGGACACCCGTCATGGACTCCACCGCCGCAGGGCCCGCCGCAACAACGACCGCAGGACCACCACGGATCCCGGCTTCGACACCGTCGTCGGTCTCCACCGCGCAGCCGACCGCACCGCCGCCACCCGTAGCCGAGGGAACGCCCGTCAAGGCGACGATCGCCGCCTCGGTCGGCCACGTCGTCGAGTACTACGACTTCGCGGTCTACGCCCTGCTGGCCCCGATCCTCGCTCCGATCTTCTTCCCGGCCCAGGACCCGGCGGTGTCGCTGATCGCGACGTTCGGCGTTTTCGGCGTGGCCTACGTCGTGCGCCCGCTCGGCGGTATCGTCGTCGGCCACCTCGCCGACAAGATCGGCCGCCGATCCACGCTCTCGATCGTCATCCTGCTGATGACCGGGGCGTCGGCGCTGATCGGCCTGCTGCCCGGCTACGCCCAGATCGGTGTGTTCGCCCCGCTCCTGCTGGTCCTCTGCCGCGCCCTGCAGGGCCTGTCCTCGGGTGGCGAGTTCGGAGGCTCGGCCAGCTTCGTGGCTGAGCACTCGCCCGCAGACCGGCGCGGGTTCTTCACCTCCTGGGTGATCGGCAGTACAGGTGTCGGGCTCACGCTCGGCGCGCTCGTCGGCACGCTCGTGTCCACGGCTGCGCCGAAGGTGACCATGCTCGAATGGGGCTGGCGGGTGCCGTTCCTCGTCGCCCTCCCGCTCGGACTGGTCGGTCTCTACCTGCGGCTGCGGCTGGACGAGTCGCCCGAGTTCACCGCGGTGGCGCACACGTCTCGGACGGCCCGGTTACCGGTGCTCGAGTCGGTCCGCCGCCACCCGCGGGCGATCCTCATGCTCGTCGGGCTCGTACTGCTGCTGACCACCGCGATCTATGTGTTCTTCGTGTATCTGATGACCAGCTACCTGAACACCTTCCTGGGCGTGCCGCTGACCACCGCATTGCCTGCGGCCATCGTCGGGTTCATGCTGTTCTTCGCGCTCACCCCGGTGTTCGGGCGGCTCTCGGACCGGATCGGGCGTCGACGTGTGCTGATCACTGGCGCCGCCGCGCACATCGTCCTCACCTACCCGGGTTTCCTGCTCCTGCAGCAGCGCAGCTTCCTGGCCATCGCGACGGCCTATGCGATGTTCGGGCTCGCCTACTCGATCTACCTTGGACCGTTCACCGCCACCGTGGTCGAGCAGTTCCCGACCCGCGTGCGTGCCGCGAGCATCGGGATCGGCTACAACCTGCCGGTCTGTGTCTTCGGCGGCCTGTCACCGCTGTTCCTCACGTACCTGATCAGCGCCACCCGCGCGCCGATGATCCCTGCGTACTATGTCATCGGGGCGGCGGCGGCCTCGCTCGTCGTCGTGCTGATCGGGGTGCGCCAGCCTGCAGCCGGTTCTGACGGAAACCTCCGATGACAGCCGAGCTGCCGTGTCGGATGACCGGTCGAGTGGTGCACGGCGACCATCGCGGACGGACCATCGGCTTCCCGACGGCGAACCTGTGCATCGTCGCGCCTGCCTCGGACTTGCCGGTCGGCGTGTATGCCGGGACCGTGGACGAGCGCACGGCGATGATCAGCATCGGCGTCCGACCCACGTTCGAGGACGATGGCGAGAAGCGGGTCGAGGTGCATCTGCTCGACTTCTCCGGGACCTCTACGATCGGGAGATCACTGTGGTGGTCCGTGCCTGGCTGCGGGCCGAGCGGCCGTTCGCCGGGGTACGGGAACTCGCCGAACAGCTCGAGATGGACGCGGCCGCGGCCCGACTGGCTGTGTCCGAGCTGTACGGCGTCGGCGGGACGTTGGTTGATGATCAGAATGCGGTCGAGTACCCCGCGACGGATCGAGCCGACGAAGCGTTCGGCGATCGCGTTGCCACGCGCCGCCCGCACCGGCGACTTGATGATTTGAACGTCAAATGACGTGAACACGCTGGCGATATCTGTCGTGGTTGTTGAGTCGGCGGGCCGGGTGTGACCAGCGTGGAAGCGAGCGGCCGATGCGCGGGTTGGACAGTTCGACCAGGTTCCCGTCCGGGTCGGCGAGCAGGATCTGGCGCCCACCCGGACCGGTGATCACGTCGCTGCGCAGCGGCAGGCTCGCCGTGCGAAGCCGGGTGATCGCGGTGTCCAGATCGTCGACGACGAGGTGGATGCGGTTGCGGCCCGGGTGGGTGTCTGTTGGACGCCGTTCGGCGCGGTTCGTGGCGGTTGTGGGTGCCGAGAACGATGTCACCTCACGCGACCTGCACGCACTCGTGGAGGAGGCCGCCGAGCCAGTCTCGTCGGCGGCCCCCAGGCGCGCCAACGGTCCATTCCTAGCTTCAGCGTCAGGAGGACGGTCTTGCGCAAGAACGTCCTGCCAGATCGTGTCTTCCGATGTCCTTTGTCGTCGATGTCGTTCGTTCATGGGGTGCCGCCCGTGTGTCGCGCGGGCGCGGACACTGGAGGAACCCGATGTCGAAGTTTGTGTTTGCCTACCGTGGCGGCCGTGGGATGGCCACGACGCCTGAGGCGCAGGAGAAGGTCATGGCCGAGTGGGGAGCGTGGTTTGGATCGCTGGGTGCGAACCTGGTGGACGGTGGCAGCCCGTTCGGCGCAGCGGTCACCATCCAGTCCCATGGCGGGTCGGCCGAGGGCGGTTCGGCGGCGCTGACCGGATACAGCATCGTCGATGCTTCCGACCTCACCGCCGCCGCCGGGCTCGCCAAGGGCTGTCCGCTGCTGGCTGACGGCGGGACCGTTGACATCTACGAGGCGCTGCCGATGTAGTCACGACCGACGCCGCTTAGCCGTCGAGGAAAGCGGTGTGTTGCGGTCCGTCGCCCAAGGACGTGCAATGACCTCGTGGTCCATAGTAGACGTCCATCGTCGCTGCTTCGGCCCGACGTGCCCTTCCCGCAACGCGTCGAGGTATGGTCGAGCATCCGGCGGCCGGGACGTCGGTCGCGACGACCGCCGGGTGAATTGCCCACCGGGCTGACCGGGTAGCCGCCGGAACGGCGTGGCACGGATGCGATGAACGGGTAGGCAAGGCGGGCGAGACCGGCTACCGTCGGTCTCGACGGCGCTACCGCGTGGGATCGACGGACCGCAGCCCCGGACCCCGGCACGGACGTCTCCACCGCTGATCGCGTCGGGTGAGGACCGGCCATGCCGGCATCGTCTACGCGTGCGTCCGCACTCCCGTACGATCCCGACCCCACCCGCGGTGCCCCGCCGACGGCGGCCCGCAGCGCCCGCGGTCGACCCACCGACGCGACAGCGCCGGGCTCGCCGCCTGCCCCCGCAGGTGGTCCTGCCCTGACCCTGTGCACCGGCAACGGGCGGCCCCAACCCGCACCACCCTCTCCTCGTCCTGGCGGAGCTGCGAACCCACCGCGGTATCGGCTGTTGCGGTGATCCTCGACACGCCGATCGAGATCGGGATGCAGGGCTGGGGCGGGGACGCGGTCGCGGTCGTCACTGTCGACGGCGAGGTCGATGCCGACAGTTGCGCGGCGCTGGCCGCGGCAGTGGCGAAGGCCGCGCGGACCTATCGGGCGGTGATCATCGATCTGACCCATGTCCGGCTGCTGTCTGCCGCCGGGTTGCACTGCCTGGACTGCGTGGGGCAGGTGTCGGATGAGCAGCCGGGCGTCGTGCACCTGGTGTGCGCAGACTCGTCGCGGGTGCGCGGCGTCTTGCAGCAGGCGCGGCTCCGCCATCGCTGGCCGGTGCATCCCGACCTCACCGACGCCATCGGGCAGGTGATGCGGCTACCTGCCGATCACCCGGAGCCGACCGGCGCCCCACCCCATACGACACCCTCGGGCATCGACTCAGACCGGGAGCCCGGCCGACCTCACCAGCCCAACCAGCTCCTGCCAGCATGTTCAGGTGGCTTTCCCGCTTGGTGACGCAGCAACGCTCGATCCCGTCCGCGAGCGCTGCGACACCGGTGCGGTGCGGAATGCAGGCGCCACCTGCCTGGTCGAGGCGGACGTGTAGAACCCGCGCGCGGGTCCGTCGACTGATCCCAATCCTGGATCCACTGGAGAAGGGCGCTGAAGGGAGCGGGTCAAAACGCACGAATGCCGGTGAGCAAGCACGCGCGCTGCCCGGCCGGTTAGCTACTGCTGGTAAACGCCGATGTCCACCTTGCCATCCGGCGGGCGTGGCCTTCCATCGATGTCGGTGGCCGGTGCGCCGAGCCGCACGCCCGCGCCCAACCCAGGGCTCCCCGAGCGAAGGTGGTAGTCCCCCGATCCGTCCGGCTGGAAATTGACGAACTCCGGGTCCGCGACCACGGTCCCGCGTTGCTGGGCGGTCTGCAGATTGATCCGTTGACTACCGTTGTTCCAGAGGATGTTGTTGAGGAATTGATTGTTCGAGCCGGTGGCGCCGCTCTCCCGAATGCCGTCGCGACCATTATTCACGGCGATGTTGTTCGATATGATGAAGTTGTCGGCGGCGACTCTGCCGTTGTTCGGCCCGTCGCCCTGGCCGATCACGATGCCGCCCTGGCCGTTGCCGAAAACCAGGTTGTTCGAGATGTCCAGCGCGTTGCAGTTGTGCCAGCAGTGAATGCCATACCCCGCGTTGTCGTAGGCGATGTTGTTGGCCACGATGCCGTGCGGGTGGCTGACGTAGATGCCGTGATCCAGTTGGTCTGCCCCGCAGTGGGACGCGATGTTGCCGATGACGTCGATGTCGTGCATGTCATAGCGACGGTTGGCGGTGGTGATGCAGTTGCCCGCATGGAATCCGTGGACGTTGTTGCCGATGAGGCGAACGAACGAGCCGCCGCTGAGCAAGCCGTCGACATTGGACCCGGTGATGTCGAACCCGACGATGTCGACGTAGTCACCGTTGTTCTGCCAGGCAGCGTCCCGTGAGCCATCGCCGACGATCTTGGCGCCGCCGCGGTTGGCGGACACGAAGGAGATCCGCCCATCAGCGGTGCCGTCGACGCCGGTGGTGATCGACCCGGTGTAGGTGCCGTCTCCGACGACGACCTCCGTGCCGGGGCGGGCCAATTTGGCTGCGCGCTCGACCGATCGCAGCGGCGCCGCCTGTGTGCCAGGGCTGTCGTCGTTGCCGGTGGGCGACACATAGATCTCGGCGGTGGCCTCGCTCGGCGCGACCTCCGTCTTGCCCGCCGACGCCGACGGGGGCGGGGGCGGGGGCGGGGGCGATGGGACCACCTGCGTTGGGGATGGAACGGGGGGCGGGGGCTCGACGCTCGAGACGCATGACGTCACCATCGTCGCGCTGGCGATCATCAACACCAGTGCAGTCGTTCGCCAGCCGTTCATCAGTTCGAGATTCCCCACCTGCGGGCCAGGGCCGCTGTACTAAGGCATGCTACGTGTTCTGCGATGTGCCTGGGGTAAGCACGCGGACGACGGGCGCTGAGGGAGTGATCCAGAACTCGACCAGGGCCATGGGTGATTAGGGAGAGTCGGGCCGATCTCGTGGCGAAAATGGGTGCAGGCCGCGCGCAGGACCTCGTTGACCCGCCGCAGTTCGGCGTCTCCGCCGTCAGCCGCCGGTTCCGCGGGCGTCGGGGGCCTGCAATCGCCTTGACCGGCGTCGGGCAGGTAGGCACCCTCGACGTCGTGCATCGCCTGTTCCCGATCACTCCGCCGCCCCGCGCCTAGCGGGGCTGCTCGCCGTCCGCCCGGCCGCAACAGCGGCGTGCGGTGACTTCACACATCGGTGACTTCCCATTTTCGGCCTGCTCGCCGGTTTCTTGCGCAGCTCCGCGTCGCGACTCCCGTTCGCCTCATCTGTCTTGGAGCTGTTCTGTCATGTCCTTCGCTCGCTGGGGGACGGCCCGTTGGGGCGCGTCCTTGCTCGTCGCCGCCGGAGTGCTGTGGGGTACCGGTGGCCTGCTCGGGAGGCTGCTCGCCGAGCTGTCAGGTTTGTCCCCGCTCGCTGTGGCCGCCGTCCGGCTCGGCCTCGGCGGTGTTCTTCTCGTGTCCTATGTGGCCGTCACCGGCGGCAGCAGGCCGCGCGGCCGGGCCGCCTGGCGCCGGATCTGCGCCACAGGCCTGCTCGCCGCGTCGTTCCAGGTGAGCTACTTCACCGCGGTTACATTGACGGGGGTCAGCTTCGCCACGTTGGTCACCATCGGCTGCGCTCCGGTGCTGGTGCTGCTGGTGCGTTGGCGCTGCGCGAGCATCGGCCAGCTGTGCGGGGTCCTGCTCGCGTTGCTCGGTCTGGGGCTGTTGGTCGGGGCGCCCGGCGTCGACGCGGGTGCAGGCCGAATGCTCGTGGGTGCGCTGCTGGGCCTGCTCGCCGCGGCCGGTTTTGCCGCGATGACGCTGGTCAATGCCCGGCCGGTGGAGGGGCTGGATGAGGTGAGCGCGACCGGGGCCGCGTTCGTCGTCGGTGGGGCGGTACTCGTCCCGTTCGTCGTCGTCCTCGGAGGCAGCGGAGGCGGCGGCGTAGCGCACGCGTTCGACGGCCGGGCTGCGGGCTGGAGTGCGTTGGTGATGTTGGCGCTGGCCCTCGTGCCGACCGCGCTCGCGTACACCTGCTATTTCCGCGGACTGCACCACACATCCCCGGGCATGGGTTCGGTGTTGGCGCTGCTGGAGCCCCTCACCGCCGCCGTGCTGGCCGCGCTGCTGCTCGGGGAACAGCTGGGGATCTCCGGCCTGGTCGCCGGTGGCGTGCTCGGCTGCGCGATGGTGCTTACGGCGCGGGCCTCGCCCCGGAGCGCGTCTCGTCCGCGTGCCTAGTCCCTGCCGAGTCCGTCGGGGGCCAGGGCGTGCAGCGTGCGTTCGCCTGCCGGGTCGCCCGCGCGGCGAGCGCGATGGCGGCGCCGCCGAGGTCGACGGCGAGGTTGGCCTGCCGTGTACGCGTTGATGAGGGACGTGGCACGGTTCTCGGCGCCTCACGGGCTACCGAATGGGGATTCGGTGGAAAGTCGGCGGTTGTGGACATCGATCGCTACTGTCGAAACGTCGAGCAGGGGCGTGCTGTGGTGATGATGGCGAGCGCGGTCGGCGAGATCGCTGAGCACCGTGATTTCGATCGGCCGAAGCGCGGCGACCCGAGGTAGCCTCCGGCCCCCACGATCAAGACGCTCATCGGTGGCTCCCCTCTTTCGAACGGCGACAGTAGTTCCTGACCGCACTCCGTTGCGGGTCTCCGGGCTGTGATGACGGGTGAAGGCCCGTCCGGGGACCGGTAGTTGCGTGCGAGGCGCTGCGTCAGGGTGCGTGGATCGCCGCTGACGCCGCAGGAGGTGGCTCGTAGCTGAGGGCGTCACCGTGGCCCGGTCGGCGCAGGCTGTGAACACGCTCCATGACTTTCCGGGGAAAATCGGTGGCGGGCGAGGGTGCCCGCGCTGATACCGTGCGGGCGATCGCGACCCGGCCGTTGGAGGTGAGACCCATGCTCGTTGTACGCACGTGGGTGCTCCCCTCTCTGTCACGATCGGGCGATTGACGTAGGTATTGCCAGGAGCGCCTCCCACCAGGCACTTCCGAGAGGGCAACCTATGGACTCCGTGCATTTCAGCGCGGGCGCACCCCCGACCGTCGGCACACATGCGGTGATCACCCGGGTCGAAAACCTGCGGTGGTGGGCCGTGGAGGACGACCGGGTGATCGGCCACGGCGAGGCATCCCGCCGACCCGACGGCCGGGTCTTCCTCAGCATCGACACGTGGCACGGCGCAGTCTTCGACCGGCTCGCAACCGCGATGCTGGCAGACCTGCCGAGCCCGCTTTGCACGATGGTCGACGAGGCCGACCACGATCTGACGGCCCGCTGGGAGCGGGCAGGCCTCACCGTCCGGCGCCGTGAACGGGAGTACCTCGTCGCCACCGACCCGCTGGTCACCGGGCTCGACACCGCGCCGTCGCCGTCGGACGTGACGATCGTGGGCCTCGGTGCGGCGCGGGAGCCCGCGCTGCGCGCGGTGTACGAGGCGGTCCGCGCCGAGGTCGACGCCCGCGTGGGCTGGGACTCGATGCCGGTCGAGGTACCACCCCGGCCGGACGGGGCTCCTATGGACTCGTCGAAGTACGCGGTGGCCGAGGCCGCCGATCGGTACGTGGGGCTGGTTCGGGTAGTGGCGCGCCGCCGGCACGCGCGGATCGGGTTGGTCGCGGTCCGCGAGGGTATGCGCCGCCGCGGCATCGCCAGGGCGATGCTGGCCGAGGTGCTGGGTGCGCTGCACCGCGGCGGGGTCGAGGCGGCGTCAGCCGAGATCGACGAGCGCAACCGCGCTGCGGCGGTGCTGTTCGAAGGCATCGGCGCGCAGCGCGTGAGCAGCGCCGTGGAAATGGTGCGTGGCGTATGACGAAGACAGCAGGAGCCATCGAGGTCGAGGGCACGGTCGTCGAGTGCCTGCCCAACGCCACCTTCAGGGTGGAGCTCGAGAATGGCCACAAGGTGCTCGCGCACATCAGCGGGAAGATCCGGAAGCACTACATCAAGATCGTGCTGCTCGACCGGGTGCTCGTCGAGCTCAGCCCGTACGACCTGAACCGGGGCCGGATCCTGTTCCGGTACCGGACGTAGCGCCCGGCCTGATCCGATCGCGGTATCGGCGGCCGGGCGGCCGCCGGTACCCCGCGTTCAGCCTGACGTCCACCCCGGCTCGCCGCCGCCCGCGCCGCGCCATCGCGGCCCGTGCAGGCACGTCAGGAGTGAATGTCCTCCATGTCCGTGCGGTAGGTCTCGGTGAGGGCGAGAGTGCAGGCGATTGCGATCACTGACACGACGATGATGTAGATCGAGATCGCGCTCGTGCCGCCGGTGACCTTCTGCAGGTAGACGGCCAGCAGCGGGGCGACTGCGCCACCCAGCACGGCGCCGAGCTGGTAGCCAAGGGATGCGCCGCTGTAGCGCAGCTTGGCGGTGAACAGCTCGGCGAAGAACGCCGCGAGCGGGCCGTACATCATGGACAGGGCGAGCTGTGCCACCGTCAGCGAGATCGTAAGGGTGACGGCGCTGCCCGTGTCGGCGAGCCAGAAGAGCGGGTATGCCCACAAGGCGGTGAGCACGGATCCGGCGATGTACATCGTCCGCCGCCCGACCCGGTCCGATATCGCTGCGAACGCGGCGAGCGCGGGGATCTGCACGATGGCGGCGATCGCGATCGCGATCAGCACTTCCGCCTGGCTCAGTCCGACGGTCTTCGTGCCGTAGGAGAGCATGAAGGTGATGTAGACGTAGAACGTCGTGTTGACGACGGTGAAGGCACCGCCCGCGAGCAGGATCCGGCCCAAGTGGTGGCGGAGCACATCGAGCACCGGTGAGCGCTGGGCGGTCTCCGGGTTCTCGGCGGCGAGCTGCTGGAGCCGCTTGAACGCCGGGGTGTCCTCGAGCCGGCTCTTGGCGTAGACCGCGACGGCGACGAGGACGACGCTGGCGATGAACGGGATGCGCCAGCCGTAGGCGTCGAAGGTGGCGGCGTCCATCGTCAAGCCGAGCAGGAAGTACGCCACGACACCGAGCAGGACGCCGATCGGCACGCCGATCTGGGCGAAGGAGCCGTAGTAGCCGCGCTTGCCCGGTGGCGCGAACTCGGTGGCGAGGAGCACGGCGCCGCCCCACTGGCCGCCGACGGCAAGGCCCTGGGTGAAGCGCAGCAGCGTGAGCAGGATCGGCGCGGCGATGCCGATCGTCGCGTACGTCGGCAGCAGGCCGATCAGCACGCTCGCCACGGCCATCGTCATCAGCGCGGCGAGGAACGCCTTCTTCCGCCCGGCCCGGTCGCCGAAGTGGCCCCACAGGACGCCCCCTACCGGCCGGGCGAGGAACCCGACGCCCAGCACGGCGAACGACGCGAGCAGGCCCGCGAACTCGTCGCCCTGCGGGAAGAACAGCCGGGGGAACACGAGCGCGGCGGCGGTGCCGAAGAGGAAGAAGTCGAACCACTCGACGCTTGCGCCGACCAGGCTCAAGCCTGCGATCTTGCGGATCGATCGTTCGTCGAGCCGTCCGCCGACAGCGTCCCGTGCGGTCGTCATCGTGGCTCCTTTCACCGGTTCGGATGTGACCTTGGTTACCCGGTGCGGCTCGATCGGAACCCGACAATTTGCGCGTCGGCGTCGTAGGTCTGAGAACGCAGACTGGCAGATCAGCTCGAGCTGGGTGAGCGACCGCCAGAGGCCGACGCCGCTCAGCCCCACGACGTGGCCATCGCCGCATCGCCCGATCTTGTCGATCTCTCTGCCGTGTCACCAGCGGCGATGGTGGTGGTGCCAGCCCGTTCGGCCGTCTTCGGAGTCCGAGAGAAGACGACCTTGCGCACGGCGCTTATGATCGGAAAGAACGTGTGGTCGGCGGTTGGCAAGGCAACGGCGACGGCTTCGTAGGTGGCGCGACGCTCGGGTTCGACCAGGCCGGCGGCCCGGACGAGGTGTTCCGACAGCTGGTGCCTGCCCGGATCATCGAGCCGACCAGCAAGGCCGACAGCCAGGGGTCGGCAAAGTACGTCTCTGCGCGCAGAGCTCTGCCGTTACGACGGCCTCGCCGCAACCGGCGACTTTGCCGATGCCCTGGGCCGACAGCCTGCGCAGGGATGACCGCCGCTCGGTCGGCAGCAGGTACTCGTCGATCTCGCGAGGCGCAGGCACGGCCTAATTCAGGAGCTGTGTGAAGAAGCTGGTGACGTTCGTGGCTGCGGTCTTCAGAATCGCGAAGATGTCGTTCACGATGTTGGCCGCCGTGGTCGGCTGCGTGAGGATCAACCACACAATGAGCGCGACGAAGAGGAACCCGATGATTCTCCTCACGGCCAACCACCGTTCTGCGCCGGTAGCAGGGACCCTTGCCACCTATTTGTACCGCACGGACCGGATCGGCGGTATCCAGCGCGCGGGTCGGGACGGCCGGGCGTGGGCTGCGGTCGGTGCCCGCAGGACGGGCGGAACCGGGCGAATCGGACGCCGACGCCGTGGTGCGAGGGATGGCCGAGGAGACCGGGCCGACCGGACTGGGGGTCAAGGGGTCGCAGGATCAAATCCCGTCGACCGGACGGCGAAATCGGGCGGTGGTGATGGCCGTTGTTCCTCAGGCGACGCACTCTGCCGGGACGGTCGCTGGCGGAGGCCTGCCGGGCCTCGCCACGGATCGTGTGCGGCAGGTCGGCCGTCGTCGCGACCTAGGCGGACCCCAGTGACAGTCGAGCGCGGATACTGCGCAGTGCACCCTATGCGACCTGCCGATTTCGTGATCAGGCCGCCGAGTTGATCGCATCTTTCGGACTTCGCGCCGGGCGTTTCCACGTTCATGCCGGTGTTCTCCGCTCACGTCCAGGCGCTGTGGTGAGCAGTCCGTGCTCGGCAGCGAAGAGAGCGGCCGCGCCCCGTGTGGACACGCCGATCTTGCCGTAGATGTGTTGCACGTGATGATCGGCGGTCTTGGGTGAGATCACCAGCCGGTCGGCGATCGCGCGGGTGGTCATGCCGAGCGCGAGCAGGCCCAGCACCTCGACCTCGCGGGCGGTGAGGCCTGCAGGGAGGGCGGTGCGCGCGGCTCGGCGGTGTCCTGCGGCGGCGAGCACACACTCGACGGCCTCGCCGCACAGCCCTCCTGCGGCCGCAAGGGATCGCAGCGCCGCTGCGGCTGCGGTCGGGCTGTGGGGTTCGCGGTGCGGTCGGGCGCTCGTCATGGCCTGGTAGCAGTCGGCGGCGGCGAGCATGCGTTGTGCGGGGTCCAGTTGGGCGCCGGTGACGCGCCGGTGGTAGCCCGATCCGTCGAGGCGTTCGTGCGCGGCGGCCGCTGTTGGGGTCAGCTCGGCGGTCAGCGGGACCCGTCGCAGTAGCTGCTCGGTGATCAGCGGGACGGTCTCGGCGCGGTCGCGTTCGTCGCGGGTCAGGGGGCCGGGCTTGTCCCAGATGGTGTTCGGAACGGCGACCCGGCCGAGGTCGTGCACCAGTGCGGCGGCTTCGCCGGAAGGACCGCAGGCCGTGAGCGTGAGCGCGGCCACCTCCCGTGAGTGGCCGTTGGTCCACGGCGACTTCAGATCGGCAAAGTCGGCGATGACGAGCAGCGCGTCGCGCACGGCGTGTTCGTCGAGCGGGGCGACCGGCGGCGCGGTGTGCAGCGCGGCGTCCCACGGGTCGACGGGCGCAAGGTCAGCCCACCAGTCGGCGCCGCCGTCGAGGAGGAGGTCGGTCAGCTCGGGATCGTAGGCGCGGCCGCGGCGCGCGCGGATGATCTCCAGCGCGGACGTGACGCCTTCGAGCCTGGCGAGGACCTCGAACTCCTGGGCGAGCTGCGCGATCCGCATCGCGCGTGGGATCGATGTGCCTGCGATTCCGTTCGGGACGCCGCGGCCGTTCCAGCGTTCGAAGCTCGTTGCGAGCGCGGTTCGCGCGGTGGGGTCGAGACCGAGTCGGGCGGCCAGCGCATCGGCGACCTCGCAGGCGGTGCGGAAGTTGTACTCGACGCCTTTGCGTCCGGTCGCGACGGTGGTGATCACCGACTGCAGCCGGGGCAGCCCCGAGAGCCCGGGTCCGGCGTGACCGATCATCAGGCGCAGCATGTCCGTGGGGTTGGCGGCGTCGGCGCGCAACGACCGGCCGCGCAGTGCGATCTCGTCGCCGAACAACGCTGCCACCTCGAAGGCGTGGCCCGTGCAACCGAGGAACCGCAACGTCGACGCCCACCAGGTTGTGGCGCGATCGGCGGCGTCGACGCCTGCGGCGGCGGCCAGGTCCTGCGCGAGCACGGTGGCGCGCAGCTGGGACCCGGGCGGCTGGCCGAATGCGTAGTCCTGGGCGACCGCGAGCAGCGCCGCGACCTGCACACGAGTCATGACGGTCGACATCGGACAACCGTAGATGGGGAGTTCTCCCGACGCGACGAGCTCGCGGTACCGGGGATCGTCATCGGCATGACACAGACACCGACAGCGACGCAGACGCCACGGTCCACCACGACCAGGGAGACCGACCCCAAGACCGCCGCCGTGCAGCGCCTCTACGCCGCCTTCGGGCGCGGTGACGTCGCAGGCGTGCTCGCCGAGCTCGCCGAGGACGTCGACTGGGCCGCCGAAGCCGCCGGGTCAGGCGCGCCCTGGTACGGCGCCTGCCGCGGCCGCGACGCGGTGCCCGGCTTCTTCGAGGCCATCGCCGGGGCGGTCGACATCGAGAAGTTCGAACCGATCGGCTACACCACGGGCGAGACGGACGTGATCGCCACCGTTCGGTGGGCCTACACCGTCAAGGCCACCGGCCGCAGCGCCGAGATGTACATGCAGCACTGGTGGCGCTTCGCCGATGGCCGGATCGTATGGTTCCGCGGATCGGAGGACTCCGCCCAGACGGTGGCCGCGTTCGCACCGTCCAACGTGGAGGCCGTCCGCGCGGGTTATACGGCGTTCGCCCACGGCGACATCCCGGCGGTCCTCGCGTTGTTCGCCGAGGCGGCGCAGTGGTACGCACCCGACGAGCTGCCCACCGGCGGCACCTTCCGCGGTCCCGCCGGGATCGCGGCATTCTTCTCAGGGCTCCCCGCCCACTACGACGAGCTGCACGTCCAGCCCGTGCGCTTCCTCGACGCGGGCGCGCAGGTCGTCGTCGAGGGACACCACACCGGCCGCATCGCGGGCACCCCGTTCGACGTCCGATTCGTGCACGTCTGGACGTTCGACGGTGGGCTCGTCGTCGGGTTCCGCGAATACATGGACTCCGGAAAGCTGCTGCCGCTGTTCTCCACCGCATGATCGCCGTAGGCGTTCCGTCGGTATCATGCCGGTCAGCATGGGCCGGGGCTCCCGAACGGATCAGCCCTTGACGTAGGCGAGGCTCTCCGCGACCCGGCCGTCGCGCACCCGCATCACATCGGCACCGCGCACATGGCCGTCGGCCCAGCTGTACCGCCAGAGCACCAGCGCCCGGTCGCCTGCCGTGATCAGCTGCTCGACGTCGAAATGCGCATTGGGTGATCCGGTGAAGAACCGCTCGAAAGCACCGAGCACGGCCTCCTGCCCGACATGCCGTGCGCCGTCCGGCGGTGTGGTGTCCTCGAAGAGGCAGTCTTCGGCGATGCAGCCCGCGAGCGCAGTGATGTCATGAGTGTTGAACGCCTCGTGGAACCGTTGGATCGCGGCCAGGGTCTCGTCGCTCATGGGATTCCTCATCCTTTCGATCATCGGGGCGGGCTCAGATGCGCGGCGGCGAAGGAGACGTGGAAGCGCGCGCACCAGATGCTCATGCTCTGGAGAGCGCCGAGGTCGACCTCCGGCGGGATCAGGTAGTTCGAGCTACCGATATTGCCCTTGAGCTCGCCGAGGTCGACGTAGCGCCCGTCGTCGAAGACCCCCCAGCCAGCAGACCCTTCGACGACCGGGGCGTCGGAAAGCCAGACGTGCAGGGCCGGGCCATTGCTGGTGTGCAGGTCCTCGATGCGCAGCACCCGGGATCCGTCGGCAAGCCGTGAGACGACGACCGAGCCGCTGCTGTGGTGCTCGTGGCTGATCAGCTCGCCGCGGGCGAGGACGACCTGGTCCGTCGACGGCCCACCGGCCCGTGCCGCGGCTGCCGCAGGCGGCGCCTCATCGACCTGCTGGTCGACGAACAGCTTCCACGGCTCGAACACCAGCGCGCCGACCACGGCGAGGGCGACCCCGGTGGCGATGATGATCCAGACGAGGCGGCGACGCAACGGGGCTCGGTGGGGTTTGCGGTCCGTCATGGGGATGGAGTGCGTGGCTGGGCCGGTTTCGTTACACGAGTGCATCTCACTCGGGTGAGCCGTGCCCGGTACCGCCCGCGGCGGGTGGGCGGCGGGCGGTTGGGAGCGCGATTGCGGTCTCGGTAGCTGCCTGAGTCAGGCGCCCGCCGCTGCGGCGCGGCCCGCGGTGAAGTAGGCGGCCACCGCGTCGGCCACAGGCAGCTCGTCGGCGGGGCGGAGCGACCCGAAGGGCGCGTTCCAGAACGGGCCCTCGCGTTGGGTCCACGGCCCGACGTAGGCGTAGGGGGCGGCGTGCCCGCCGTCGCCCGGTGAGATCCCGTAGTTGACCTCGTCGACCGCGATGCCCAGATCGAAGTGTTCCGGCCAGAGCACCGGCTGCTCGGCGGGCGCGAACACCCGCATCCCCGCCTCGCCACGGGCGAACCATTCGGCCAACTCCGCTGCCGCCGCGGCATCGATCGTGAGCTGCGCGTCGTCGGCCAGGTCGGCATGATCAGAGTAGATGGTCGGCGGGCCCGGCTCGACACCTGCGGCCCGCGCGACCTCGCCGATCGTGCCGGTGAGCGGCACACGCACGTCAGGTCCGACCAGCTCGGTGCCTTCGACCCGCCATGGCCCTGTGACCTGCCCGAATCCGCCGGGCGTGATGCGCAGCCGGATCGTGCCCTCCGTGCGGTGCTGCGGGCCCGCGAGCAGCTGCTCGGCCACCGCGTGCAGCGACCGTCGGGTCGCGGTCAGCACGTGCTCGTCCATTTCTTGACCTCCTGGGTGTAACGGCCGTCGGATCGCGCGGCACTGAGTCGTCGAACTGTGTTCCTCGACCCCCGGAGCGTTACAGATGGACGCGAGCCTGATCCCGATCGCCCGCCTCGACGCGCTGTCCGACGACGCGCCCGCGCACGCAGAGGCCGACGGCATCGACCTCGTGCTGGTGCGTCGCGGCGGCGTCGTGCACGTGTTCGAGGGCCGCTGTCCGCATCGGGGCGCGCTGCTGGCCGACGGCCGCGTGGAGGGCCCCAACCTCATCTGCGGTGTGCACGGCTGGGACTACCGGCTCGACACCGGGGTCTCGGCCTACAACCCGGCCGAGCGGATCTACAAGTTCAGCTGCCACGTCGTCGACGGCGAGGTGTTGCTGGACAAGGACGAGCTGGTCGAGTACCGGTCGATACGGCCGGAGCGACGGGTGACGTCCACCTACGATCGCCTCTTCGACGACCCGCACCAGGACACCGTCGAGGAGCCCTTCGTCGCGGAGATCCACCGGCTGGCAAAGAACGGGCTGGGCGGAGCGCACGGCGCGGTCGCGGCGATGGGCGTGCCGCGCGACCAGCTCCCCAGTTGGGACGACCTGCAGGTCCTCACCGCCCAGCTGCACCGCTTCCCACGGCTGGACGACGAGAGCGTCGACACCGCGGTGACGATCGGTCCGGCCGCGGCCCGCCCGTTGCGCCTGGAGATCCCGGTGTTCGTCTCCGACATGAGCTTCGGGGCGCTCTCGGCGGAGGCGAAGGTCGCGCTCGCCCGCGGCGCGCAGGGGGCGGGTACCGCGATCTGCTCCGGTGAGGGCGGCATGCTGCCCGAGGAGCAGGCCGAGTGCTCGCGCTACCTCTACGAGCTCGCGTCGGGCCGGTTCGGCTGGGACGAGATGCACCTCGACCGCGTGCAGGCACTTCACCTCAAGCTCGGCCAGGGCGCGAAGACCGGCACCGGTGGTCACCTGCCGGGCCCGAAGGTGGTCGGTCGGATCGCCGAGGTCCGTGGTCTGCCCGAAGGGACGGCCGCGGTCTCGCCCGCCCGGTTCGTCGACTGGACGACGCTGCTGGACGCCCGCGCCCTCGTCGATCGGATCCGGGAACGCTCGGGTGGCATTCCCGTGGGGGTGAAGATGTCCGCGCAGCACGTTGAGGAGGACCTCGACGCCGCGCTCGACCTTGGCGTCGACTACGTCATCCTCGACGGCCGCGGCGGCGGCACCGGCGCCGCGCCGACGATCTTCCGCGACACGATCAGCGTGCCCACGATGGCCGCGTTGGCCCGCGCCCGCCGCCACCTCGACCTGGCGGGTGCCCGTGACGTGACGCTCGTCGCGACGGGCGGGTTGCGTCGGGCGCAGGACATGGTGAAAGCGCTGGCGCTGGGCGCCGACGCGATCGCCGTGTCCAATGTGGCCCTCCAGGCCATCGGGTGCGTCGGGATGCGGGCCTGCCACACCGACAACTGCCCGATGGGCATCGCCACCCAGAAGCCGCACCTGCGTGCTCGCCTACCGGTCCAGCGCGCGGCCGAGCAGCTCACCCGCTACCTCGGCGCGATCACCGAGCTGATGGTGGTGCTCGCCCGCGCCTGCGGCCACGACTCGCTGTCGCACTTCACCCCGAGAGACCTGACGAGCTGGAAACGCGAAGTCGCCGAGCTGGTCGGCGTGCGCTACGCGGGGATGGCCCGATGAGCTGGCACCGCATCGACGAGGCTCCCGACGAGGGACGGGTCCGCACCGCGATCGTCGACGGCCGCTCGGTCGCCCTCACCCGCTGCGGCGGGCGCGTCGGCGCGCTGGACAACCACTGCCCCCACCAGGGCGGCCCGTTGGGCGAGGGATCGATCGAGAACGGGTGGCTGCGCTGCCCGTGGCACGGCTACGACTACAACCCGACGACCGGGCGCCCGCCTGCAGGCTTCTCCGACGCCCCGGTGTCCTACGCCGTCGAGGAGCGCGGCGACGGCACCTACGTCGAGCTGCCTGCGGTCCCGGAACGGCCGCGCACGGTTTCGGACGTGTTGGTGGAGACGCTCGTGGCGTGGGGGGTCGACACGGTCTTCGGCATGGTCGGGCACTCCAACCTGGGGTTCGCCGAAGCGCTGCGGCGCGCCGAGGCCCGCGGCGAGCTGCGCTACGTCGGCATCCGGCACGAGGGCGCCGCGGCATTCGCCGCGTCGGCTTACGGCAAGCTCACCGGTCGTCCCGCGGCGTGCTTCGCGATTGCCGGACCCGGCTCGACCAACCTCCTCACGGGGCTGTACGACGCCAAGCTCGACGGCGCGCCGGTGATCGCGATCTCCGGACAGGTGCCGTCCAAGGTACTGGGCCGGGGCGCGTTCCAGGACCTCGACCTGTCGGCCGTCTTCCGCGACGTCGCGATCTCCACGGTGACCGTGCACGCGGGCTCCGATCACGCGGAGCTCGCCGCGACCGCCGTCAAGCATGCGGTTGACGGGCGCGGCGTCGCCCACCTCGTGCTTCCCGACGAGGTGCAGGACCTCCCTTCGGACGCGCCCGCTGCATTGCCTGCGGGGCGCCGGGCCGACCTGCGCATCGCGCCACCGGCGCTCGATGCGGCGCTGGCGCGGCTGGTGGCCGCTCGCCGTCCGGTGATCATTGTCGGGCAGGGCGCGCGCGGGGCGACCGACGCCGTGCGCGCGTTGGCCGAGCGGCTTGGCGCCCCCGTGCTCACCACGTTCCGCGCCAAGGGCTTGGTGCCCGACACCCACCCGCTCGGGGCCGGTGTGCTGGGCCGCTCGGGCACACCCGTGGCGTCGTGGCTGATGAACGAGTCCGACCTGCTGCTCGTCGTCGGGGCGTCGTTCGCCAACCACACGGGCATCGCGGCCTACAAGCCGATCGTCCAGGTCGACGACGTGCCGTCCGCGATCGGCCGCTTCCACCCCGTCGATGTCGGCGTGCTCGGCGACGCGGACGTCTCGCTGCGTGCGCTGCTCGCCACGATGAACGAGACCGCCGCGATTGACCAGCGGCCGGACGTGGCCGCGCGCTGGGCGATCTGGCGGGCCGAGAAGGCCCGCCGCGCCGTCGACGACCGGGGCAGGGGTGTGGCCAGCGCGGCGGTGTTCGCCGCCCTCACCGCCCATTGCCCCGCCGACGCCGTGATCGCCGTCGATGTCGGCAACCACGCCTACTCGTTCGGCCGCTACTTCGAGAGCGCGGGCCAGCCGGTGCTCATGTCCGGCTACCTCGGCTCGATCGGGTTCGGCTTCCCGGCCGCGATGGGCGCCGCCCTCGCCCACCCGAACCGGCCCGTCGTCGCGGTGACCGGGGATGGCGGTTTCGGTCAGTACCTGGCCGAGCTGACGACCGCGGTCAAGTACGGCATCCCGGTCAAGCACGTGCTGCTCGACAACGGCGCACTCGGCAAGATCAGCAAGGAGCAGCTGGCCGGGCAGTACCCGGTGTGGCAGACGTCGCTGGTCAACCCCGACTTCACCGCCTACGCCCGGTTGTGCGGTGCCGCCGGCCTCCCCGTCCACCGGGCCGACGAACTGGACGAGGCGATGAAGGAGCTCTTCGCCACCGACGGGCCCGCGCTCCTGCACGTGCACGCCGACGCCGAGCTGGTATGAGCGATGTCCACGAGCCTGGTCATCGTCTTGGCCGTCGCCGCGGTGGCGCCGCTGGTGGCTGTGCGGCTGCGGCTGCCGGGCGCGTTGCTGGAGATCGTCGCCGGGATCGTCCTGGGTCCATCGGTGCTCGGGATCGTCCGGCCGGACGCGACGATCGGCGCATTTTCCCTACTCGGCCTGTCGTTCCTGCTCTTCCTCGCCGGATCCGAGGTCGACCTGCGCCGATTCCGCGGCACCCTCGGCAAGCGGGTTGCGGTGTCCTTGGTGATCTCCCTGCTCGCCTCGGCCTGCGTGGTTGCGGTGCTGGCCGCGCTGGGCGTCGGCGGAGCAATCGTGATCGGCGTCGCGCTGCTGGCCACGTCATTGGGCTTGGTCGTGCCGGTGCTGTCCGATGCGGGCGCGCTCGCGCGTCCGATCGGGCGCATCGCGGTGGCCGGGGCGTCGGCGGGCGAGGTCGCTGCCCGCCTTTCTGCTCGCGCTGATGCTCGTGCGTGGCCTGCCCGCGTTCGCGTTCCACCGCGAGCTCACCCGCCGCGAGCTGCTGGCTTTGGCGTTGCTGCAGGCGACGTCGCTGCCGTTCCTCATCGCCGCCACCGCCATCGGACGGGAGATGGGGGTGCTCGACCCTGTCGTCGCGACGGGGCTCGTCGCGGCGGGGCTCATGTCGGTGTTGGTGTTCCCGGCTGTTGCGGTAGCGCTGCTGCCCCGCGTCGAGGTGCCGGTGTCGCCGTGAACCGGACTACTGTGCGCGCGTGGTTCTCGCGGACACCGAGCTCGTCGCCCGTCTGCGCGCGGGCGACGAGGCGACGTTCGCCCAACTCGTGCGGGCGTGGTCGCCCGCGATGCTGCGGGTCGCGCGGGTCCATGTGCACAGCCACGCCACGGCCGAGGAGGTTGTGCAAGAGACGTGGCTCGGTGTACTGCGCGCGCTGGACGGGTTCGAAGGCCGGGCCCGGCTGCGGACGTGGGTGTTCCGGATCCTCGTCAACACCGCGAGCAGGCACGGCAAGCGGGAAGCGCGAATGAACGCGGAGCTCGCGGGGCCCACGGTCGATCCGGCCCGGTTCCGGGGCGACGACGACCCGGAATGGCCGCGGCACTGGCGCGACGACGCCGTTCCGATCGATACCGATCCCGAGCCCGCGCTGCTGGCCCGCGAGTTTCGTGATGTGCTGGCCACGGCGCTCAGCGAGCTGCCCGAGCGCCAGCGCGCCGTCGTCGAGCTGCGCGACGTTCACGGCTTCGACGCGGAGGAGGTGTGCGAGCTGCTCGACCTCACTCCGGCCAACCAGCGCGTTCTGTTGCACCGCGGCCGGGCCCGGCTGCGCGCCACCTGGGAGGCGGCCGCCTCATGACGCCACGGGATGTCACCTGCCAGGAGCTCGTCGAGCTCGTCACCGAATACTTGGAAGACGCCCTGCCGCCCGACGAGGTCGCCGCGATCGAGCAGCACTTGGCCGACTGCGACGCCTGCCTGCGCTACCTGCACCAGATGCGCGCCACGATCGCCGCGCTGGGCATGGTGCCCACCGACCAGGTCACTCAGAAGCTCTCCGATCAGACGGTCAACGTCCTGCTGGAGGCCTTCCGGCAACGCCGGTGAGGCCCTATGGGTGCTTCACCAGCGTCGCGCGGGTGTAGAGCAGATCGAACCCGCGGCGCTGCGCGTTCTGCTGGGACGTGGAACCCGGCTGGGTGATGATGACGGCGACATCGCAACCCGCGGCCCTGGCGTCAGCGAGCCGGGCGGCGACCAGCGCGCTCTGCACGCCGTGGCGGCGATGCGCCGGGCCGGTGGCCGCGCCCGCGAGCTGGGGGCGCGCTCTGCTCCTACCACCCCGAGCGCACCGAAGCTCGCTGAGCGGCCGGCATACGCTGCGGCCGTGCGGGTTCTGGTGACCGGTGGGGCGGGCTTCATCGGCTCGCACGTCGCGGACCGGCTCGTGGCCGAGGGCCACGAGCCCGTCGTGTTGGACGCGTTGATCCCGCAGGCGCACGGCAGCGAGAAACCCCCGTGGGTGGGCGAGTTGCGCCGCGCCGACGTCCGCGACCCGGCCGCGCTTCGGGAGGCGCTGCGCGGAGTCGACGCCGTGTGTCACCAGGCCGCGATGGTGGGCCACGGCGTGGACGCGAGCGACGCCCCGGCCTACGCCGCCCACAACGACCTCGGCACCGCCGTGCTGCTCGCCGCCATGTACGAGGCGGGCGTTTCCCGGCTCGTGCTGGCCGGCTCGATGGTCGTCTACGGCGAAGGCCGCTACACCTGCGTCGAGCATGGCGTCGTGCGTCCGGGGCCGCGCGACTCCGACGACATCGCCGCAGGTCGGTTCGAACCGCTCTGCCCGGTCTGCGGCCGTGATCTGGAGCCCGGTCTGGTGCCCGAGGACGCGCCGCTCGACCCGCGCAGCACCTACGCCGCCACCAAGCTCGCCCAGGAGCACCTGGCGAGCGCGTGGGCGCGCCAGACCGGGGGAGCGGTGTGGTCGTTGCGCTACCACAACGTGTACGGCCCGCGGATGCCGCGCGACACCCCCTACTCCGGGGTGGCGTCGGTGTTCCGGTCGGCGCTGGAACGCGGCGAGCCACCACGGGTGATGGAGGACGGCCGTCAGCGCCGCGACTTCGTGCACGTCGGCGACGTCGCCGCGGCCAACGTCCTCGCCCTCGCGACGCCTCGGCCCGGCTTCACGGCGCTGAACGTCTGCTCCGGCGAGCCGCACACCGTGGGCGACCTGGCGACCGAGCTGGCCAGGGCGATGCGCGGGCCGGACCCGGTCGTCGTCGGCGGCGCAAGGGCGGGCGACGTTCGGCACGTCGTGGCCGACCCGGCGCGCGCGACCGCGCTGCTCGGTTTCACCGCGCGGGTGGGGTTCGCCGAGGGGGTGCGCGCGTTCGCCACCGATCCGCTGCGCGCGCCCGCCGCCACCGAACCGTAAGGGTCGTCGGCACCTCTGCGGGGACATGCTCGGCGCGTGGACGTCGAGATCGTGCTGCCCTGCCTGGACGAGGCCGCGGCGCTGCCCGCGGTGCTCGCGACCCTACCCCCGGACTGGCCGGTGCTCGTCGTGGACAACGGCTCCACCGACGACACGGCCGCTGTGGCCCGCGCCTGGGGCGCCCGCGTGGTGGTCGAGCCGCGACGCGGCTACGGCGCGGCTGTCCACACCGGCCTGTGGCACGCCCGCGCCGATCTGGTCGCCGTGCTGGACGGCGACGGCTCCCTCGATGCCGCGGCCCTGCCGATCCTCGCCGCGGCGGTGCGCTCTGGACGGGCTGATCTCGCCGTCGGCCGCCGGATCCCCGCCGAGCCCGGGGTGTGGCCGTGGCACGCCCGCGCCGGGAACGCGGTTGTCGCGACGCTGCTGCGGAGCCGCGGCGTACCCGTGCACGACATCGCACCCATCCGCGTCGGACGCCGCGACGCCCTGCTGGGCCTCGGCGTCGCCGACCGCGCATTCGGCTACCCGCTGGAGCTGCTGCTGCGCGCGGGTCGGGCGGCCTGGCGGATCGAGGAGGTGCCGGTGCGCTACACCCGCAGGGCCGGGGGCCGATCCAAGGTCACCGGCTCGGTGGTCGGCACCGCCCGCGCCGTACGCGACATGGGCGCGCTGCTGATCACCACACGGTGAGCAGCAGGTGGTTCACCAGCAGCGCCACGACGGCCTGCGCGGCGAGCCACCGACGCGTATGGGGCAGCTCAGCGCACGCCAGGCAAGTCCACACCGCGAATGGCAGCCAGATCCGTTCGACCTCGGCCTTCGACATGCCGGAGAGATCCGCCAACAGCATCGCCGCCGCCGCGGCAACGACGACCAGAGAAGGCCCGACCGGACGGGTCGCGACGCGGCGCAGGCCTGCGATCCCCGCGGGCCCGATCGTGAACGCCACCGCGGCCAGGTTCGCCCACACGAAGTAGGGGTACGGCCGGGCGGCGGCGATGCTGGCCGCGTAAATGACGCGGACCTTGGCGTAGCCGTCGAGCCATGAGAACCCCGCGAGCGTGAACGCGGCCACGACCAGCGTGACACCGGCCGCCGCGAAACCCGCCGTGCGCCACCGCCCCCCATCGATTCTGAGGCCGCCGCCTGGCACCGCTCCGCGTCCCGAGCCCGCCGCCACGGCGAAGCGGCGACGACGCCGCAGTGGCGCGGCCACGGCGCTGCCGAGCCCACCCCGTCGCCCGCAGGCACCCGTTCCCAAGAGCGCGGCGACCGCGAGCAGCCCGCCGAGCACGAGCCCGTACGACAGGTACGCGGTCCCACCGAGCAGGAGCCCGGCTGTCGAGGCGGCCACCGCAGATCGCCAACCGGTCCTGCTCACCGCGACCGCGAGCAGCGCGACCCCCCACGCCAGGCATCCGGCGAACAGCCCGTCCGCGGACACCCCGACCCACACCGCGCCGGGGAACAGCACCGCGTACGGCGCCGCTCGGCGAGCCAGAGCCTGGTCACCCATCGCCCGTGCGGCCACGAGGATCGCCGCCGCGGCCGACGCGCCGACCGCGATCACCAGCAGCCCCGCCGCCGCGCCTCCACCCAGACCGATCCGGTCGAGCACCACGAAGACCAGTAACGCGCCGGGCGGGTGGGCCCCGACGTGCGTCGTCCAGAACCACGTCTGGTCGGGGTCGACGGCCGAGGTGAGGATGTGCGCCGCGAACTCCCGGAGCAGCACCGGGGCCGCGGGCGCCCGCGGCACGTCGTGCAGGTACTCGTCGGTCGTCGTGAGGCGGTCGACCACACCTCGCTGCCACCCGTCGACCAATGCCAACGAGAGGGTCCACGCCCCCGCGGCAAACCCGGTCAGCGCGGGCAGGACCCGCCACTGCAGCCGTTCGGCCCACGCGGGGCCGCGGACGATCACGACCACCGCGACGACGACAGCCAACGGCGTGCCCGGCCCGACGTGCGGCAGCCACTGCGCCAGCAGCGGCGGGAACGGCAGGAACAGGTTCACCCCGTCCGCGAGGAGGCGTCGTCCGACCACCGCGGCGGCGAGCACGAGCCCGCCCGCCGCCGCCACGGCCACGAGGTCCCCGCCCGCGAACGGCCGTGCCGTCACCGCAGCCGCGCCAGGCCCAGGCGAACCAGGTACACCAGCCCCGACGCGGCGAACAGCACCGCCGACAGCGCGAGCCAGCGGCCGAGGTAGGGCGCCTGGTCAAGGCCCGTGGCCGCCAGGTGGGTGGCCTCGCCCTGGCGCACGATGCCGGGCCAGAACATCAGCAGCGCCAGGCCCGCGCCCAGCGCGGGCACCCTGATGTGGTTGATCAGCGGCACGCGGCCGTGGGCCGCCGCGACCAGCACCCGGTCGGCCGCGGCGTAGAGCGGGAACAGGACCAGGTCGTGCACAACGGCCGCACCGGCGAACCAGATCAGCATCCGCAGCAGCGCCGGGTCGCCGAGCAGGAAGAACGCGGCGTATGCGGCAAGCCCGAGGCAGGCCGTCAGCAGGGCGAGCTGGGCGGGGGACGCGCCGACGCGGCGGGCCAGCGTGACCATCACACGGCCCGGAAGGTGATCGAGCGCACCCACTTCGTGCAGTGCACACCGGGCAGCGCGGGCACGATCACCCGCGCCGGGAAGCCGTGATCGGGACTCAGATCGGCGCCGTTGACCTGCAGCGCGAGCAGCGCGTCCTGGTCGAGCACCTGGCCTGCCGACAGCGTCGCCCGGCCGAACGGCCCGTCGTCGAACGACTCGACGAACGCCGAGCGCGGCGACTCCACCCCGGCCAAGGCGGCGAGGTCGCGCAGCCGCACCCCGGTCCAGTCCTGCACGGTCGACCAGCCCTCCACGCACGCGATCGGCAGCCGCGTGGTGTGTTGGGGAAGCCGCAGGAGCTCGGCGCGGCTGAGGCTGCGTGCGCCGAGCGTCAGCCGCCACGCGGTACCGGTGGCAGCCAAGGGAATGTCAGCCGCGGCCGCGGTCCGGTTGATCGGGAAGTCCGCGCGCCCGCGGGGCAGCAGCACCGCGAGGCCGCGCAGCGGGCCACCGAGCGTCTGTCCGGCGGTGATCGTCGCGACGAACAACGCACCGCCACCGACCAGCGCCAACGCCCCGCGGCGGCTCATCGTCGGCGGGGCGGGATCGCTCGCGACCAACCCGTCGTCGGGCGGCTCCGGCCGCGTCGCGGCGACCGGCACGCGCAACTCGGCACGCAGCGACCGCGTGCGCAGCGCCCGGCGCGCGACGGGCAGCTTCAGCACGACGTGCGCGACGAACCCGGCGAGGAACACCCACGCCCCGATGTAGTGCGCGGTGTAGAAGCTGAACCCGAACGCGTAGTCGTACTGGATGTTCATCAGCCCGGTGACGATCTCGAACAGGATCCCGCCGACGAGCATCAGCAGCGTCGCCCGCTCCAACGCATGGGCCACCGACCGGGCGGGTGGCCACACGAACAGCCGCGGGATCACCGACCAGAGCTTGGCCAACACCACCGGCACGAGGACGAGCCCCAGCCCGACGTGCAGGCCCTGGGTCAGCCGGAACAGCCACGAAGGGCGGGTCGGCCAATCGATGGCGGGCAGGTGCAGCAGCCCGACGTCAGCGGGGATCGACTGGCCCGATCCGTAGGCGACGTAGTCGAGCAGGCCTGTGGCGATCACCAACGGCAGGGCGGCGAGCAGGGCCACGCCGAGCACGGACGTCAGCCACGACCCGCGTAACGGGCTGCGGAACTTCATGCACAGAGACGCTAGGAGCACGCGGCGACGGGGGAGGGCGATCGGCGTGAGCGGTAAGAAAGCTCTAAGACCCTTGGCGGTCGGGGGATCTAGCCTGGTCGGCGTGACACCCCGGGTGCTGGTCGTCGAAGACGACACGACCGTCCGCGAGATCACCCGACGCTACCTCGGCGACGCGGGCTACGCGGTCGACGAGGCGGTCGACGGCCCCGCGGGCCTGCGCGCCGCCCACACCGATCCGCCGGACGCCGTCGTACTCGACGTGATGTTGCCCGGCCTCTCCGGGTTGGAGGTTTGCCGGGCGCTGCGCGCTCGCCACCCGCGGCTGCCGATCGTGATGCTGTCCGCGCTCGGCAACGAGGGCGACCGCGTGGCGGGCCTGGAGTTCGGAGCCGACGACTACGTCACCAAGCCGTTCAGCGCCCGCGAGCTGGTGTTGCGGGTCGCGGCGGTGCTGCGCCGGGCGACGGTGACGGCGATCCCGACGCACCCGCTCGTCGACGGCGACCTCGTCGTGGACCCGGCCGCGCGTACGGCTCGCCGCGGCAACGCGGATCTCCCGCTCACCGGCCGGGAGTTCGATCTGCTCGCGTTCCTGCTCGCCCACCCCAGCCGCGCCTACAACCGCGCCGAGCTGCTTGCGGAGGTGTGGGGCTGGGAGTTCGGTGACCAGTCCACGGTCACTGTCCACGTCCGCAGGCTGCGCGAGAAGATCGAACCCGACCCCACCCGCCCGCGCCGGATCGCCACCGTGTGGGGCACCGGGTACCGCTATGACCCGTGGGCGCCCGAAATGGTCCCTGAAATGATCACACGATGATCGCAGGGCTGCTGCAGGCGGCGCCGCTGGCGCTGCTGTTCTCCCTGCCGGTCGCGATAGTAGGTGGGCTGGTGCTGCTGCGGATCCGTCGGCGGTCGCTCACCGCCACGATGGTGGCGCTCGTGCTCGTCCCGCTCGCCGCCGCGCTGGTCGGGGTGCTCGGCGTGAGCGGGTTCATGTACACGCCCCAGCTCGCCGACACCGTCGTCGTGTGCCTGGTCGTCGCCGCGGTCACCGTGCCCGCGGGGCTCCTGCTCGGCCGCCGGGTGGCGCGCGAGGCGATGTGGCAGCGCGAGGCCGCAGAGGCCGAGCGACGCTCCGAGGAGTCGCGTCGCAGGCTCGTTGCCGGCATGAGCCACGACCTGCGCTCCCCGCTCGCCGGGATCTGCGGCATGGCCGACGCGATGGCCGACGGGGTGGTGCGCGACGCCACGGAGGTCCGCGACTACCTCGGCCGGATCCGCCGCGAAGCCACCCGTATGACCGCGATGGTCGAGGACCTCTTCCAGCTCTCTCGGGCCACCTCCGGGACGTTGCAGCTGACCCTGGAGCCGCTTGCGCTGGCCGAGGTCGCGTCCGATGCCGTCGCTGCCGAGTCACACCCCGACGTCGCAGTGGAGGCGGAGGCGCCCGAGACGTGGCCGACTGTGCTGGGCAGCGACACCGACCTCACCAGGGTGCTGCGCAACGTGCTCGCCAACGCCGTGCAGCACACCCCGCCGGGCGGCTCCGTGCGCCTGTCCGCGGGCACGCGAGGCGGGGCAGCGTGGCTGCACGTCGACGACGGCTGCGGCGGCGTCCCCGAGGACGACCTCCCGTTCCTCTTCGACGTCGGCTACCGCGGCAGCGGCGCCCGCACGCCCTCAGAGCACATCGGGGCGGGCCTGGGCCTGTCGATTGCGCGGGGCCTCATGGCCGCCCAGGGCGGTGGCATCTCCTTGGTCAACCACGGTGCGGGCTGCCGCGTGGAGATCACGCTCTCCGTCGCCACCCGCGTCGCACGCGTCGCCGCCGCGCCCTGACCTCAGCGGCGCAACGCGACGAAGGCGCGCGAACCGGGTCGTTCCGCGATCATGGCCAAGCCCAACGGCGCCGCGAGGCGACGCAACGCCTCGGCGCCCACCCGGGCCCACGGCGTCGAAGGCCCCGCCCCGCCCGCAGTTCGCACCCGAACCAATCCACGCCAGTCACGACCGGGCTCGGGATCGGTCTCCACGAGCACGGTCCCGCCGACGGCCAGCAAACCGACGGCGCGAACGAGCAGCCGTTGCGGGTCCCCGCCGATCCCGATGTTGCCGTCGGCGAGCAGCACGTGCGCCCACAGGCCCTCACCGGGCACCCGGGCGAACACGTCGCGGCGCAGCATCACCACACCACGCGCTCGGCATTGTTGCTGCGCGATCGGGGAGTGGTCCACGCCCAACGCCGAGACGTCGCGGCGCGCCAAGCCGACCAGCAACCGCCCCGGCCCGCAGCCGAGATCGACGGTCGGGCCGGTGCAGCGGTCGAGCAGCCAGGCGTCGTCGGCGTCGGCTGGGCCGTTCCACCGCCGGACGGGCAGGTCTGCCGCGCCGCCGTCGCTGTCCAGCAGCGTCGCCCCGGTACCCGTCAGCGCGGCGTCGAATGCCGGAGCGCCGACCGGCAGCGCCGCCGCGGGGCCGGTCATGCGCCGACGGCCGCGAGCCGCGCCGCGAACCGCGAGCCCGGGATGGCAAGCGCCACGGTGTGCGCGTCGACCATGGTGTCCACATCGGTCAACTGCGGCAGCGCCGCGACGCGCAACCCGGCTGCCTCCAGCGCGGCCCGGGTGCGGACACCGGTGTCGGCACGGGAGGCCGGAACGTGTCGCACGAGGTCGGCGTGGCGAGGGTCGCGGAGTGCCAGCGCCCACCAGCCGCCGTCCGCCGCGGGTCCGAGCGACGCGTCTGGGCCGTTGGGCCGCGACACCGCGTCAAGACAGCCATCGAGGACATCCGGGTCGACCTGCGGGGTGTCCATGCCGATCTGCACCGTGCACGCCCCCGGTGCGAGCCGGGCCACGTCGGCGTGGGCGGCGGCGATCCGCTCGCCCAACAGTCCGTCACGCTGCCCGATGACCGTCGTCCCCTCCAGGGCGGCGGCCAGCGCCGCGTCCGGCGGGCCGTCGAGCGCGACGACGATCTCGGCGGACGGAACGAGGCGCGCGGCCGCCAGCGTGTCGGCCAGCGCCGCGGCGGCCAGCTCGGCGGCCTGTTGTGGGGTGGCGGGAGGGCACAAGCGGGTCTTGACCCGGCCCGGCACCGGCGCTTTCGCCAGGACGATCAGTACGCGTTCCACACCTCGATCATCGGCAGGTCACCGTCTCGACGGCAGTGCTGACCGCCTTACCGATCAGTGACATCGCGAGGCTCAGGCGAGGGCGACCAGCCGAACGATCCGCGGCCGGTAGGGCTGCATGACGGGTGCGACGGCGCGGAGCGCGTCAGCGCGGGGTAGGGGCGCCGGGGCGCTCGGTGACGAGCGTTCGACGTCGCGACACGAACCCTCTTGATTCTGTCGGGCTGCCTATGGACTCGGGGGCGGTTGCGCCGCTGCGACCGCGCTCATCACGTTGGTGGCCTCTTCGAGCGAGCTGAGCCGCGCAATCCGAAGTGGGAGGGCGATGTCGGCCCAGCCCGGGCCTGCGACGAAGGTGCGGTATCCCGGTCGGGTCCCCGGAAGGGACTCGAGCAGGTCGGGGTCGGCGGTTTCGGGCAGTTGTGACCACAGCAGTATCGCGACGGGCGCGGTGCGGCGGATCGCCGCGATCAGTGCGTCGGCAGGCAGGTCGGCGCCGAGTGACCGGCAGGCCACACCGCGCAGCGCGAGGGTCGCGGAGAGCACGACGATGGGGAGCCGGTGCTGGTCTCCGGCCATCCCGGCGAGCAGTACGGGACGGGCGGTCGCCGCACGCGCGGTGGCCGGGGTTGGGTTGGTTGCGGCGAGCGCGCTGAAGACCCCGGTCACGCAGTCACTGAGCAGGTGTTCGATCTCGATGCCCGTGCCGGTGTCGGCCCAGCGCTGGGCTATCGCTCCCAACACCGGGCGCACCACCCTGTCCCACGTGATCTGTGCGCCTGCAGCGGTGATCGACTCGTTGAGCAGGCCGCGGACGGCTTCGGCGTCGAGCGCTGTTGCGGCCCGCGCCAGGCTGCGGGCCTCCCACCCGACGCGAGGCAGCGGCAGGTCCAGCCCATCCCGTCTGGCCTGGGGTGTGGTCGCGTCGGGCGTCGTGTCCGCGATCGGTGCGGGCGGCGTGACGCCGGGGTCGGCCAGGGGAGTCGTGAGGGCGTAGGAGGCGGCGGCGGCGGGGGTCGCGCCGTGCAGCAGCGCGTTGCGCATCAGTTCCAGGCGGGCGAGGTCGTTGGGGGAGTAGCGGCGATGTGTGCCGGGGGCATGGTCGAGAGGCCCGATGCCGTAGCGGCGGTTCCAGGTGCGCAGGGTGGAGGGGGCGATGCCGAGCTTGCGGGCTACGGCGGCGACGCCCAGGTGCAGCCCGTTGTCGTGGGGCTCCGCGTGGTCGTCGGGAGCGCGTCCGGGGACGGGTGGTGGTCGAGGATCGAGTGGGGTGAAGCGGGCACCCGGCGTCTGGGGCTGCACAGCTCATCGTGCGGTCGCTGGTTGATCGCGGCAATTCGGCTGGGGTTGGGTGTTTCACGTCTCGATTTGTGAACAACCTTTGGCGCGGTTCTACTGTGTGAGCAGCTGCTCCGGATCGGGGTGGCATCACCGAAGGGGATGATGGACGTGGCGGACACTCGGAGGCTCCCGGTCACGGTCACCGACGTCTGGGATTGGCAGATGCGCGGAGCGTGTCGGGGGATGGACAGCGCGTTGTTCTTCCACCCGGAGAATGAGCGCGGCCCGGCTCGCGCAGGTCGAGAGGCCCGCGCCAAGCAGATCTGCAGCGGCTGTCCGGTCTTGGCCCGGTGTCGAGCGCACGCGCTCGCCGTGCACGAGCCGTATGGGGTGTGGGGCGGGCTCTCGGAGTCCGAGCGCCACGAGATTGTCCGCGCCCACGGCCGCACGCTGCGCGCCCTGACGACACCGGTCCCGCAGCCGACCACGTCCTGATCGCCACACGGACATCGTCGCCCGCGGTCGTGTCGAGGCGAATGCAACGGCGGGCTCGCCCCACGTGCCCCCCGGTCTGGTGAGGGAGTGCGGGCTACCGTGCCGGACGGCGTCAGGTCGGTGGTGCTAGCGTGCCTGATCGAGAGCGACGCTCCCCCCGCTGCTCCCCGTTGATGGTCGGGGCGTTGCCTTGAGGAACGTCGGGTGGCGACGTTGGCGACGTGTCCTTTGACGTGTCCGCGTGGTAGTGCGACGAGTCGCGTCTGCCCTGCGGGAGTTGAGTAGTGCAGGCGGAGTGGTTCGGGCCCTACCTGCTCGAGGAACTCATCGGCCGTGGCGGCATGGGTGAGGTTTTCCGAGCGACGGACACGGCGCGTAAGCGTGTGGTTGCGCTCAAGCGTTTGCCTGCGAGCCTGGCTGCGGACCCGAGCTACCAACGCCGGTTTCCGCAGTGAGTCGGAGATCGCGGCGCAGCTTCGGTCGGCCCACGTCATCCCCATCCATGACTACGGCCAGATCGACGGGCAGCTGTATATCGATATGCGGCTGGTGAACGGCGAGGACGTGGCCGACCGGCTCAACCGCAGTGGTCCGATGTCCGCACATGTGGCGGTCGACGTAGTCCGCCAGACGGCCAGCGCCCTGGACGCTGCGCACGCGATGAATCTTATCCACCGCGACGTCAAGCCCTCGAACATCCTGCTCTCGCCCGAAGATGGCCGCGATGGGCACGACTTCGTCTACCTCGTGGACTTCGGCATCGCCCGTGCGGCCGACCGCGTCGGGGAACTGACCGGCACCGGCGGCGTGATGGGCACCCCCGACTACATGGCGCCGGAACGCTTCGAAGGTCGCCACGAGAAACCCGAACAAGTCATCACACTGACCGGGAAGCCCGCAGTTATCGTCAAGGTTGATGCCACCGGCGCCCACACCAGCGGGACCTGCGGCACAAAGGGCGCGGTCTACGCCATATCCGCGACCGGCTTCACCGGCGAACTCGGACCGACGGCCATCCTCGTCGTTGTTGCCGGTGTCGGATTCAGCCGCGCCATACCCGAGGCCGAAATCAGGCAAATCCTCACAACGCTCAGACCGGAGAAATAGCGTCGGTCGGCTCGCGACGTCGGTGAGGCGGCATTTGCGCGTACCGATTACCGGTGACTCTGCGC
Organism: uncultured Actinomycetota bacterium; assembly: GCA_963736375.1. Classification (GTDB taxonomy): domain Bacteria; phylum Actinomycetota; class Actinomycetes; order Mycobacteriales; family Pseudonocardiaceae; genus Pseudonocardia. The sequence goes on along the minus strand of CAVTOL010000023.1, from coordinate 89,614 downwards.
TCCAGCGATTGAGGTCGACCAACCGCGAACAGCCTGACCGGCAGCGCACCTCTGGTCATGCTCAGGGTGGGTTGATAGATGATCCGTTGGATGTTGCCGTCGAGCGTCCGGCGCTCGGTCAGCAGTGTAGATAGCGGTCGAGCAGACGCTGTTACACGAACAAAGCCGAGGCCTCGCGCCGGGCCGTGAGTTCGGCCATCTGTTCATCGGTTGGCCGCTGATCGAAGCGCTCTACCGCGTCGAGGAGGCGGGGAAGGATCTCGACGTCGCCGGTGGTGAGAAGGAACGTGTCGGTGCGGCTGAGCACCCAGTGGGCCGCCAGGTCGATATCGGCCTGTTCGCGCAGCGGCTCGTACCACGTCGCGGCAGTGGCCTGGCGGCCGTCCCAGCGGCGCATCGCGAGGCTCTTGATCGTCTGTAGGGCGACGTTGCGCTGAGCGCATACGGCGGCCAGCGCCTCGAACCGCTCCGCGTAGCGCGGGTCTTGCATTTGGACGTAGTTGTAGGGCAGGAGGACGGAGTCGAACGCGAAGCGCTCCAGGCTGCGCCGGTGCATCTCGGGCACCGACAGGCCGTGCCCCGTGACGCCGATGAACCGCACGAGGCCTTCCTCGCGCGCCTCGATTGCCGCCTCGAGGGCGCCGTCCGCGCCCAGGGCGGTCTCCCACTCGATCACGTCGACGAGGTTGTGCAGCTGGATCGAATCCACCCGGTCGACACCGAGGCGGTCGAGCGAGCGGCGGATCTGCTCGCGTGCGGCACGGTAGGTGCGCTCGCCGGTCTTCGTGGCGACGAAGAAGGTGCCGGGATTGCGCCGCAGCCATGACGCGATCCGCAACTCCGCGTCGCCGTAGCTTGCGGCGACGTCGATGTGGTTGATGCCGTGCTCGAGCAGCAGCTCGAGCGCACGGTCGGCGGCGCCTTTGGACACCTTGCCGAGCGCTGCGGCGCCGAAGATGGCGCGGCTGGAGTCGTGACCGGTCGCGCCGAACGGCGCCCGTTCGATCATGTCTGCAGCCTACGCGCCGCGGTAATAGGTAGCCCTTGGCACCGGGACTGACATCCTGGCCGCCGTGACCGATGGTGTTGTGGAGCTGGCCCTGATCGGTGCGGGCCGGATGGGGCGCATGCACCTGCGGGCGCTCGATCCCGGCGCAGGGCGGACGGCGGCGGTCCGCGTAACCGACGTGGTCGAGCCGACCGAGGCAGCCAGAGATGCGTTGCGCGACAGCGGCTATCGGCTGCACGTGACGCTCACGGACCTGCTCGCCACGCGGCGGCCGGACGGCATCCTCGTGGCGGCGCCGACCGATCGTCACACCCAAGTCGCCCGCGCTGCGCTCGCCGCCGGGATCCCCATCTTGTGCGAGAAGCCTGCCGGACTGACGTGGCGGGAGATCGAGGAGACCGGACGTGTCGCCGACGAGCGCGGGGTGGCTTTCCAGGTCGCCTACTGGCGGCGCTTCGTGCCCGCGATGGTTTCGCTTCGGGAGCGGATCGTCGCAGGCGAACTGGGGCAGATCCTGCACCTCGTCTGTGCGCAGTGGGACGGCGCTCCGCCGCCCGTGCAGTTCCGGCACTCCAGCGGCGGCGCCTTCGTCGATATGGGTGTGCACGAATTCGACGTCATCCGGTGGTTGACAGGTCAGTCGGTGGCCTCCGTCGTCGCCGTGCAGACACCCGCGCTCCACCCCCCGGCCCGGCCGGACGCCGACAACGCCCAAGCGCTGCTCGGTCTTACCGGCGGCGCCACTGCCGCAGTGTCGCTCGGCAGGCACCATCCGGGAGGGGACCTCGTAACGATCGAGGTCTTCGGCTCCATCGGACACGAACGCTCGACGGTGCTCGATCCGCTCGACGGCGACGAGCCCCTGCTGGACGCGCTGGCACGGCAAGCAGATTCGTTCGCCGAGCTCGTCCGAGGCGGGCGCCGTCGGGGTGCGGGGACGGCGGATGCCGTTGCCGCGCTCCAGGATGCTGCTCGGGCAGCGGAAGCGGTGCGCGGCGACAGGTTCGCCGTAACCGAGACGTGACCTAATTGGACGACTCCGCTCGTCCAAACCGTTGACCACCGAGGACCGGCAGATCTACCGTCGCCCGGCAATAAGAACGTTCCAAGGTGCGGTGCGGGCCCTCGGTCTCGCGCCGGGACGTAGGTGGTCGCTTGGACGCGGAACGGCACGCACGAGCGAGGGCCGGGCAGACGCAGGCACCGCTGCGGGTGGCTCTGGTTGGTGCGGGACTCGTCGGCCAGGCCGCGCACGCGATCACGTTGGCCGAGGACCGCGCCCGCTTCGAGTTCGTCGCGGTCGTCGATCCCTCACCGACGGTCCGGGCAGGCGTGGCCGCCCGCTTCGGCGTTCCCCATGCAGTCGGCACGCTTGCCGAGGCGTCGGGCCTCGGCTTGGACGCCATCGTCGTCGCGGTGCCGGACCCGGCGCACCTGGACACCTGCCGCGAGGCCCTGGCCGCCGGTCTACACGTGTTCTGCGAGAAGCCGCTCGTCACGCGCATCGCGGATGCCGATGCCCTCATCGCCGCCCGCGGCGACCGCGTGCTGCAGTGCGGGTACATGAAGCTCTATGACCCGGCTGTGAAGCGGCTCGTCGAAATGCTCGACGAAGGGCCTGCCGAGCTGGTCTACCTGTCCATCGAGGTCAACGACCCCGACCACGTGCCGTTCGTGGATCACTTGGGGCTGATTGTCGGGCACGACGTCCCGGCGGATCTCGTCGCTCGGACCCGCGCGGCGGGCGCTCGGGCCGTCGAGGACACGCTCGGCCGCCCGGCTCTACCCGCCGAGGCCCGCGCCTTCGAGGCGTATCTCGGCGCACTGGTGCACGACGTCAGCCTCGCCCACCACGTCCTCGGAGCACTCGGATACCGACCGCCGTTGCCGATCGCGGACGCCGCCTACTTCGACGACGGGCGCGGCGTGAGCCTCAGCTGGGTCCTGCACGACGGAGCCCGCGCCCATCTGACCCACCTCAACCTCCCGGGGGTGAGCGACTACACCGAGCGCGTGACGGTCTTCTGCCGCGACCGCATCCTCGAGCTGACGTTTCCCTCCCCGTACCTGCGCTTTCACCCGACGCAGCTGGTGGAGAAGCGTTCAGGGGCGACCCCCGCGGCCCTCCGGACGACGCAGCACCGGATCTCCTACGAGGAGTCTTTTCGCAACGAGCTGCGGGCGTTCCACGCCTCGATCACGACCGGCGCGCCCGTCCTGGCGTCGGCCGAAGCTGCGCGGGAGGACCTGTGCGCCCTCCTGATCGCACTGCAGGTGGCAGCAGACGGGGCGCCCTCGGAGAAGGAGGACTGATGCGGATCGGCCTGTTCACGGACGGTTTGCAGCACCTGTCCCGCCGGGACGCCTTCGCGTGGTGCGTCGAACACGGCATCACCGACGTCGAGATGAGCGTCGGCACGTGGGGCGCACGCACGCACCTCGACCTCGATCGGCTTCTCGCGGATCCGGCCGAGCGCGAGGTGCTCGCCCGCGACCTCGCCGAGTTCGGGCTGACGTTCTCGGCCGTGAACGCGGCGGGCAACCCCCTCCACCCGGATCCGACGGCGCGCGAGGAAGCGCAGTCGGCGCTGCGCGGGGCGATCGAGCTCGCCCGTGTGCTCGGCATCGACCGCGTCGTCACGATGGCGGGCTGCCCAGGGGGCCGGACCGGTGGGCCGATCGGCGTATTCGGGCTCTGGGCGACGAGCAACGACGACGAGGGCCTGTGGTCCTGGCAGATGGAAGCCGAGGTCGGGCCGTATTGGCGCACGTTGTCGGACTGGGCGGCGGCGACCGCGCCCGACGTCCGGATCTGCCTCGAGCTGCACCCCGGGGTGAGCGTTTACAGCGTGGCGACCTATCGCGTCTTAAGGACGTACGCCGGGGCGAACGTCTGGGTGAACCTCGACCCGAGCCATTTCTGGTGGCAGGGCGCGGACCCGGTCCGCGTTGTCTACGAGCTGGCAGGCGTGATCGGCTGGGCGCACGGCAAGGACACGACGATCTACCCGGAACGGGTCGCCCTGCGTGGGGTGCTCGACCCGACGTTCCCGCCGGACCCGGCGAGCTCGTCGTGGCATTTCTCCGCCGTCGGGGACGGTCACCACCTCGCCACCTGGCGCAGTCTCGTCCGCGCGCTGCAGGACGCCGGGCACGACGGCGTCATCTCCATCGAGCACGAGGACCCGGCCCTTTCCCCGCAGGAATGCATCGCGCGATCCGCGACCGTGCTCCGCGACGCGGTCGCGGCGTGAGGGGCAGACATGGCGAACGTCACCGTCATTGACGTCGCCCGACACGCCGGGGTCTCCAAGTCGACGGTCTCTAACGTCGTCAGGGGCAACGCGGTGGTCGCGCCCGCCACGAAGGCCAAGGTCGAGGCGTCGTTGCGGGCGCTGGGCTATCGGCCGAACAGCGTCGCGCGGGCCCTTCGGGAGCGGGCCACCAAGGTGCTCGCGCTCGTCGTCCCCGATGCGGTGAACCCCTTCTACACCCAGCTGGCGCACGGCATGGAGCGGCGCGCCCGGCGGGAGGGGTTCGGGGTGCTCGTCGCCCATACCGGCTGTGACCCGAGCATCGAGTTGGCGCAGGTGACCGCGTTGATGTCCCGGCGAGTGGACGGGGTGCTCCTCGGTGGGTTGAGCCACAGCTCCACGCTGCACCTGCGGCTGCTCGACGAGGGGGTGCCGGTCGTATGTGGCTTCGCCGCCGATGACGAGCGCTTCGGGGTCATCGACACCGATGACTCCACGGGCATGGCGGCCATCATGGACCACCTCGGTGACCTGGGCCACCGGCGTGTCGCGTTCGCCGGGCAGGGCTTCGAGGAGGCCGCAGCAGAACTGCGCAGGATGGCCTTCGAGAAGGCGGCCGCGAGCCGGGACATGACGGTCGTCGGGCTCGAGGAAGGGCCAACCGCCGTGGTCGCGCACAACGACGCCGTGGCCATCGGCGAGCTGGACCGGCTGCACCGCAGCGGGTTGCGCGTGCCGCAGGACGTGTCCGTCACCGGTTACGACGACACTGCGCTGGCCTCCCACGCCCTCATCATGCTCACGACGGTGGGCACTGACGCCGAGCTGGCAGGCGAGGTCGCCGCTGAGCAGCTGATCCTCGCCGTGCGCGAGCACCGACACGTCCGCCACCGGCACCTGCAGCCCGCCCGGCTCGCCGTCCGAGCGACCACCGGCCCGGCCCCGAGGAGGCCCCGTGGGTGATTTCAGTGGGTGAGGTGGTCCTGTCTCAGATCAGCAAGCAATTCGACGGCCTGCGCGTCCTGGAGGACCTCGACCTGCGGGTCGAGGACGGCGAGTTCGTCGTGCTGCTCGGACCGTCGGGATGCGGCAAGACGACGGCGCTGCGGATCGTCGCAGGCCTGGAACGCCCGACCTCCGGGAACGTGGTCATCGCCGGGCAGGACGTGACGCGCCGCCCGCCCAGAGGCCGTGACATCGCCATGGTCTTCCAGAGCTACGCCCTGTACCCCCACCTGACCGTGGCCGAGAACATCGCCTACCCGCTCAAGGTGCGCAAAGTCGAACCGAAGCGGCGGGCGGAGGCCGTCCTGCGTGTCGCACGGTCCCTCGAAGTGGACCACCTCCTCCAGCGCAGACCGCGCCAGCTCTCCGGCGGGCAACGCCAGCGGATCGCCCTCGCCCGAGCCATCATCCGCGAACCGGCCGCGTTCCTCATGGACGAGCCGTTGTCCAACCTCGACGCGAAGCTGCGCGTGACGATGCGCGCGGAGATCAAGCGCCTCCAGCAACGGCTCGGCACGACCACGATCTACGTGACGCACGACCAGGTCGAGGCACTCACGATGGCCGACCGGGTCTGCCTGCTCTCCGGCGGTCGCATCCAGCAGTACGCACCGCCCCAGGAGGTCTTCGACCGCCCGGCGAACCGGTTCATCGCCGAGTTCGTGGGGAACCCGCCGATGAACGTCCTCGACATAGCGCTCGACCCCGAAGGCGCAGACGCCGTCGTCGCAGGCAGCCACGTCCCGCTCGGCGACCGGTACCGCGCCTGCGCGGCCGCCGGGGTTTCCCACGTGGGCGTGCGTGCACGTGATCTCGAACTCGTCCCCGCAGGGACGCCCGACACCGTGTCCGGCAGCGTGTATGTCGTCGAGCCCCTCGGTGACGAGGTATTCGTCGAGGTCCTGCTCGGCGAGGCACGTGTGTCGGTCCGGGCGCCGCGTGGCTTCCGGGCAGACCCGGGATTTCCGATCGGCGTGCGCGTGGACCCGGCTCGCGCGTGCTTCTTCACCTCGGACGGCACGACCGTCGTCCATCGATCCAGCCAGGACAGCCCGATCAGCCGGCAAGTAGAGGGGATTCTGTCATGACAGGCAATCAGCACGTCAGCAGGCGGGACGTTCTGCGGCTGGGCCTCACAGCCTTCGCGGCTGCGGGCAGCATCCCCCTTCTCGGCGCGTGCGGCGGATCCGGCGGATCGGCACCCGCTGCGGGCGGCGCGAGTGCGACCGCCAGTGGCGGGGGCAACCTCGTCATCGGCGCATTCGAGGACGGCGCGCTCACGCCGTTCAAACAGACGATCCTCCCGATGTTCGAGAAGGCCACCGGGACCAAGGTCCAGTTCCTCACGGAGCCGTACGACTCCTTCTTCGCGAAGGCGTTCCAGGACGGCCAGTCGAAGGCGGGGCAGTACGACATCTACATCATGGACGACCCGTGGGTCCCGCAGTACGCGGCCGCGGGGATCCTCGAAGACCTCGGCGCCCACGGCGTCAGCGCCGACAGCGACTACGCGCCTGCCTTCGCGGAACTCGGCTACTGGCCGCCGCAGAAGGGCCCGCGCATCAAGGGGTTCGAGAACGAGCAGCCCAAGCTGATCGCGTTGCCGACGATCGGGGACCTACAAACCCTCACCTATCGCAACGACGTCTTCTCCACGGCGCCCGGCACGTGGGACGGCCTCGTGACCACCGCCAAGGCAGGCGTCGCCGCGAAGAAGGTCAAGTACGGCTTCGTGTACCGCGGGGTGAAGGGCAACCCGATCGTCACGTCGTTCTACCCCGTGTTCCTGTCGTTCGGCGCCGACATGTTCGACGACAAGTGGAATCCCACCTTCAACTCGGCGGAGGGCAAGGCCGCAGCGGACTTCTTCGTGGGCACCCTCAAGACGATCGCCCCACCCGGCGTCGCCGAGTTCGACTCCGACCAGGAGGGGGCGGCGATCCTCGGCGGCGACGCGGCGGCGATCATCCAGTACTCGGGGAACGCCATCAAGTCCGACGACCCGTCGGCGTCCAAGGAGGTCGGCAAACTCGACTTCGGCGTCGTCCCGAAGCAGGCGAAGGCGCTCGCTCAGATCGGCATCTTCATCCACGGCGTCTCGGCGTCGGCGCCGAACAAGGACAACGCGATCGCGTTCATGAAGTGGTTCGGTTCGAACGAGACCCAGGTGGCGCTGGCCCGCTCCGGTGACCTGCCGGTGAAGATCCCGGCCTTCTCCGACCCGGAGGCAGTGAAGGCACACCGGCTGCTCCCCACTGCCTTGGCGCAACTGCAGTCCGGGGCGCAAGCGCGGCCGCGCACGCCCGACTGGGCAAAGGTCGAGTCCATCCTCGGAACGGAACTCAACAAGGCGCTCGTCGCGGGGAACGGCGGCGGGGCGGCCATGGACTCCGCGGCAAGCCAGGTGACGGACTACCTCAAGGCCCAGGGCTATTACGCCTGACGCCAACCGCATGGTCACGCAGACACCGGCCGCCCCACGGGGCAGCCGACGCAGGATCGTCGGGGAAAGCGGGCTGGACGCGATCCTGCCCTACCTCCTCCTCGCCCCGACGGTCCTCCTCGTGCTCGCGGTGCTCGTGTACCCGCTCATCGAGGGCGCGCGCACGAGCACGGGCTTCTACCGGTTCGGGCGGCGCCTGCGCGACGTCGGGTTGGACAACTACGTCCAGGCGTTGCACGACCCTACGTTCCTCAGTTCGGTCGTCACGACACTCGAATTCGTCACGGCCGTTGTGATTCTGGAGACGGCGCTCGGGCTGGCGCTCGCGCTCCTGTGCGCGAAGGAGGTTCGCTTCATACGGGCGATCCGCGGATCGCTCATCCTGCCGATGATCGTGACACCCGTCGTCGTCGGCATCATTTTCCGGTTGATGTATGCCTCGGACGTAGGGCTCGTGGCCACGCTGGCCCGCTCCGTCGGCCTGGCACCGCCCGAGATCCTCGGCCAGCCGAATGCCGCCTTCGCGGGGCTCGTGCTCCTGGACGTCTGGGAGTGGACGCCGCTGCTGTTCCTCATCCTGCTCGCGGGCATCCAGTCGTTGCCGGTCGAGCCGTTCGAGGCCGCGAAGGTGGACGGTGCAGGGGCGTGGCGCACTTTCGTCGACCACACACTGCCCATGCTGCGGCCGACGATCCTCGTCGCCGTGACACTGCGCTCGATCGATGCGCTGACGACGTTCGACCAGGTGTACGTGCTCACCCGGGGCGGTCCGGGCACCGCAACCCAGCTCATCTCCATCTACGGCTACCAGACGTTCTTCCAGTTCCAGCAATTCGGCTACGCCGCAGCGCTCCTCATCATGGTGGCGCTCGTCGTCATCGCGGCGGCGGGGTTGGCCGTCGGGCTCATGCGGAGGCGACGATGAGCACCAAGGCGGATCAGGCCGTGGGCGTGCGGACGGCGACGGATGAACTGGCCGGTGAACCCCACGGGGCTGCGTGGCGCAGGGCCTGCTACGTCGTCGTGGTCGCCGCCGCCGTCGCGTTCGCCCTCGTCCCGCTGCTCTGGATGGCCTCGACGTCCCTGAAGTCGAACCGGGAGATCACCCAAGACGGCACGCTCGTGCCGCACTCGTTCACCTTCGCGAACTACGCCAGCCTGTTCAACGGGCGCGAATTCGGCTCCTACCTGACGAATTCCATCGTCGTCACCGCAGCGAGCGTCGGAATCGCCCTGCTCCTCGGGACGCACGCCGCGTACGCGGTCGCCCGGTTCCGGCTGTGGCGGGGAATGGAGCGCTATATCGGGCTCGCCCTCCTGGTGACCCGGATCGTGCCGCCCATCGTCATCATCATCCCCGTCTTCCTGCTCGCGCAGGGCTTCGGTGTCCTCAACTCGAAGCTCGGGCTGATCGTCGTGTACTCGGCGTTCAACGTCTCCGTCGTCGTCTGGATGATGGAGAGCTTCTTCCGGGAGATCCCGGTCGACCTGGAAGAGGCGGCGATGGTGGACGGTGACACCCGGTTCGCGGCCTTCCGTCGGATCGTCTTGCCGCTGGCGGCGCCGGGTCTCGTGGCGACCGGCATCTTCGCGATCATCGTGACCTACAACGAGTTCCTCTTCGCGCTCGTGCTCACCTCGACCCCCTCGGCCGAGACGATGCCGGTCGGCGCAGCGACGCTCATCGGGCGGATCAACATCGACTGGGGGGCGATGAGCGCAGCGGGGGTGATCGGTGCCCTGCCGATTCTGCTGTTCTCCGTGCTGGTGCAGAAGCACCTCGTGCGCGGGCTGACCATGGGCGCGGTCAAGTGACGCCCATCGACGACGGGAGACTCTGATGGCCGACCCCAGCTCGATCACGGTGGCGAACGCCCCGGTCAGCTACGGAGCATTCGAACTCACCGTGGGCATCAACCCATCCACGCCGGACGGCCTGCACGTTCTCGACGAGGTGGCGGCGGCGGGCTACGCGGGCATCGACCTCGGCCCCGTCGGTTACCTGGGTTCCGGTCCCGAGCTCGCCGACCGGCTCGCTTCGCGCGGGCTCGGCCTGGCCGGTGCCTATCTGGAGCTGCCCTACGCCGACGCCGATGCGCTCGAGCGGGTGCTCCCCGACCTCAATGCGATGCTCGACACCTTCGACGCCGTCGCGGGGCGGCTGCCCGGGCCGCCGCCGCATCCCACCATCGCGGACGCAGGCGCCGCGCAACGCAGGACCCGGCCGGGGCGCGCGCACGCGGACCGATCCATGGGGCTCGACGACGATGGCTGGCGCCGCTTCGCCGCTGGTCTCTCCCGGGTACTGGCCCGCTGCCGCGATCGCGGCTACGAGCCGACGTTCCACAACGAGACCGGCACCTTCGTCGAGGCGCCGTGGGAGGTCGAGCGTGTGCTGGACCTCACCGACGCCCAGTTCTGCCTCGACACGGGGCACTTCGTGGTCGGTGGCGGCGACCCCGTCGCGGCGATGCGCGACTTCGGATCGCGGGTCAACCAGGTTCACCTCAAGGACGCGAGTCGGGACATCGTCGCGGCCATCGTGGCCGACGGCGATCCGGTGGAGGCCGTGTGGTCACGGGAGGCGTTCCCGCGGCTCGGGGCCGGGGATGTCGACATCGACGCCTTCCTCGCCGTCCTGCGCGACACCGGGTGGGCGGGGTGGCTGGTCGTCGAGCAGGACACCCTGCCGACGACGGCCGAGCGGTTCGCCTGCGCCGCCGAGGACCAGCGCGCCAACCGCGCCTTCCTCTCCGCGCGCGGCCTGTAGGGGCGTCGCCGACAACCATCATGACACCCCGCTCGGTCAGCTCAAGGCACGGCCGGGGTTGCCGCGCGAGTGCATGATGGTCTTATGGGGGAGCAGGACAACGGCCGCAACCGCGCGGGCGCCTCCGACGACCCCGCCGCGACGAGTAGCGGTGCGGCGAGCCCTACCGGTGACGGGGCGGGTGCCGTTCCGGCATCGGGATCGCCGGTGCGCTCTGTCGATCATCGGGACGGGGTCGCGGCCGCGGCCGGTGTCCGTCGCGCCGTGCGGACGATCATGAACCTGCTGGCCGTCATCGTGCGGCTGGTCGCCTGCGTGTTCGCGGCGATTCTCATCATCCGGATCGGGCTCGCGTTCGTCGCGGTCAACCCGCACAACGTCATCGTCGAGTGGATCGTGAGGTCGGCCGACGTTCTCGTGTGGGGCTTCCGGGACTTGTTCCTGCCCGCCGATCCGCGCATCGGGCTGTTGGCGAATTACGGTCTGGCCGCGGTGTTCTGGGTGGTCGTAGGGGTGATCGTCGCCTGGCTCCTGTCTGGTTTCGGGCGGCTGGTCGCAGGCCGCAGCCAGGGCTCCTGACGCCGCGGCCGGAGAGGACCGACCGGGTTCTCCTTACGATCCGGCGGATTCGTCCGTTGAAGCCAGGTCGTTGCCCTCGTCGGCGGTGAGGCGACGTCCGCTGATGATGGTCAGCGGGATGCTGAGGGTGTGCACATCGTGCCCGCGTACCCACGGATCCGTCTGAAGATCGGCGAGGTCGGCCAGGCGCGCGGGATCGAGCACCTCGTAGGCCTCGCCAACGCCCAGCACCGACCAGCCGCTGCGCGTGACCGTGTCGAACTCGTCGAGTTGGAAGGCGACAACGGCGTTGCGGGTCGCCGCCGCCAGTTTGCTGCCGTTGGCCGTACGAAAGATGATCTCTTCACCGTCGAGGAGGTAGTTGATCGGTTGCACGGTCGGGAGCGCGTGGTCGGTGAAGACGACGCGGCCGATCAGACCGTCGGCGAGCAGGCTGAGGCATTCGCTCCTGGTCAGCTCGACCAGTTCGCCACCCTCACCTGTGTCCATGACCACCCCACTTGCGACAGGATGTCAGAGTGGGCCAGCTGATCAGCGCCCCGGTAGGGTCGCCCGGCCTCAAATCGGCATGTGCCGGTGGTCCGTCCAGAGGCCTGCTGATCCGACCCGGCCTGCTGTTCGCGTGCGGTCGAGCACGGTCGCAGGCTGATGTGCGTGCGGCTTGTGTCCCCCGGTCGGTGGACCCGTCGTCAACCACCCTGCGGGCCCGCCGACGGACACCGTGGATCGTCTGTTGGCGAGAAGGTAGGTGGCGACCTCCTAATGGCCGACGATCGAGGGACCGACCATGACCGCCAGCTTGATCGAACCGGTGCCGCGCACGCTGCATCCGGCCGCGCACCCGGCTTCCCGTCCGGCATCGCGTCGGTCGTCGTGGCTGGTGGTCGCCGATCTCGCGGCGGTCCTGCTGTTCGCCTTCGAAGGCGGGTTGTTGGGCATCGCGGCGGGTCTCAACGTGATCGGTGTGTTGACGGTCGGATTCATCTCCTCGCTGGGCGGCGGATTGGTCCGAGACCTGCTGTGCCACGCCACGCCGCCCGCGGCCCTGTCGTCTGTCACCTACCCGGCCACGGCGTTCTTCGGCGGGGCCATCGCCATCGCGGGTCATCACGCGCTCACCCCTGTGCCGCTCGAGGTCCGAGCTCCGCTCGATGCCGCAGCGTTGGGGTTGTTCTGCGTGGTCGGTGCCATGAAGGCGCGCGATTGTCGGATGCGATCGATCGCCGCCGTCCTGCTCGGCGCGATGAGCGCCATCGGAGGTGGCGTCATCCGTGACGTCCTGCTCGGCGCTGTGCCTACCGCGCTGCGTAGCGACGCGTGCGCGCTGGCCGCCCTTTCAGGTGCCTGCGTGACCGTTGTCGCGTTGCGTTGGGGTGGGTCACGTGGTGTCGCCGCGACGGTGGGCGTCGCCACCTGCGTGGTGGTGTCGCTGCTGAGCGCTGTTTCCGGTTGGCATCTTTCCCCGGTCGCCGGGTAGGACTATCCCGCCGACGGCGTGGCATGGACGGCGGCGGGCGCGTCCTGGAATTGCTATGATCAGTGGGTCAAGCCCGCGGTGCCCGCCGCTCGTCACGTGACGGACCGCCGTAGGCAGTGGGTGGCGGGGCCGCTTGCTCGTTCTGTGAGACGGCTGGCCCTGCAGCGCAGGGCCCCAGTTCCGTGAGCTCGGGTCGTGTGTCGGATGAGCGAACTCGGGCCTTTCCCGCGACGCTCGTCGCCCGACCGCGGCAGTGTCCGCGGTATGGCTTCGGCGGCGTCCGTCTGGATGCCCCAGAGGAGGAGTTTGTGGCTCGACGAGGCTTGCCCCAGACCAGGGCTCGCCATACCGCCCCGCGGAGCAGGCGACACGGCCGCGATCGCGACGATGTCATCTCGGTGCTCGCGAGCGCCGTTCGCGATGTCGAGGCGGCGCTACGACGCGGCAGACCTGCGGCCGCGACACGCGCGAAGTTCCAGGCCGTCGCGCTGCTGCTGCGCGACGAGCGCGCCAGGGTCCGCGCGGGGGAGATCGGGAACCGCGCACCCCAGACCGAGCTGCTCAAGCGTCTCGATGGCATTGCGACGATCCTCGCGAAGACTGCTGTCCGTGATGCGACGCTCTTGGCGCTTCTCGACGAGGACGCCGTGGTCTCTGACGAGGCGCGGTCGCTCAAGCGGGACATGCAGAAGAGAGCAGGCATCGAGACCGGGGCCGACGAGCTGCCGCCGGTGCAGAGCGCGGCCCCCGCTACGCCTGGCGTCGTGCCGCAGTCGGTCGTCTCGCGGCAACTGGCCAACCCCTTCCTCGCCCCCGACTTCTCGGCCGCCCGGCCGAGCACACCCCGGCCGACGCGGCTGGGCAGCTGGGAGCTGCTGGGCCCGCTGCTCAGCTCGTTCGAGCGCGCAGGCAGCGGAGCTTCAGCGTGCATGGCGCTGCCCGCAGCATCCGCCCGGCCGATGCCGGGTGGCCTGAAGCTGATGCCGCATCAAGCGCAACTGGTCGCCGCGGCCGCAGCCGGGCACCGGACCTTCCTGCTCGCCGATGAGCCGGGGCTGGGCAAGACGGCTCAGGCGCTCCTCGCCGCGGACGCGGCGAACGCCTACCCACTGCTCGTCGTCGTGCCGAACGTGGTGAAGACGAACTGGGCACGGGAGGCCAGGCTGTGGGTGCCTCGCCGCTCTGCCACCGTGATCCACGGCAACGGTGACTCGGTCGACGGCTTCGCCGACATCGTCATCGTCAACTACGACGTGCTCGACCGCCACGTGGGATGGCTGGGCGAGTTCGGCCTGCGCGGCATCGTCATCGACGAGGCGCACTTCATCAAGAACAAGGCCGCCCAGCGATCGCAGCGCGTCCTGGAACTCTCCGCGCGGATCCGGTCCCGCACCGCACGTCCGCTGCTGATGGCCCTCACCGGCACCCCGCTGATCAACGACATCGACGACTTCCGGGCCATCTGGCAGTTCCTCGGCTGGATCGACGACACCAAGCCGCTCGCCGAGCTGATGCATAAGCTCGATGAGACCGGCCTGACCCCCGCCGATCCGGGGTTCTATGCCGCCGCCCGGCAGAGCGTCGTCGACCTTGGCATCGTCCGTCGCCGCAAGGTCGACGTGGCCGCCGACATCCCGGCGCGGCGCATCGCCGACCTCCCCGTCGAGCTGGACGGACCGGCAGGCCGGTCAATCCGAGCGGCGGAGCGCGACCTCGCGCGCCGGATGGTCTCGCGGTACGAGAACGCACTCGCCGCCCGCGGGTCCGGTGCCGTCGTCGAGGGCATCGACCACGACCTCGTTCGCCAGGTGGCCAGGTGGGAACAGAAGGACGCAGCCACGTCGACGAGCGGCGAGAACGTGTTCAGCATGATGCGGCGCATCGGCCAGGCAAAAGCCGGGCTCGCCGCCGACTACGCGATGCAGCTCGCACGCAGTGCGGGCAAGGTGGTCTTCTTCGCCAAACACATCGACGTGATGGACGCCGCCGAGGAGACGTTCGCCCAGCACGGGGTCCGGTTCTCCGCGATCCGCGGAGATCAGTCGCCCACGTTGCGGCAGCGCAACATCGACGCCTTCGTCAATGATCCCGATGTGGCCGTCGCGGTCTGCTCGTTGACCGCGGCAGGCGTCGGTATCAACCTCCAGGTCGCCTCCAACATCGTGCTCGCGGAGCTGTCCTGGACCGCCGCGGAGCAGACCCAAGCCATCGACCGCAGCCACCGCATCGGGCAGCGGGAGCCGGTCACCGCATGGCGCGTCATCGCCGCGCAGACGATCGACGCCAGGATCGCCGAGCTGATCGACAGCAAGGCAGGCCTCGCCGCCCAGGCCCTCGACGGCTCGGAAGAGGAGGTTGGGTCGGCGGCTGACGTGCAGCACGAGGCGCTCGTCGCGCTGCTGACCGACGCACTGTCGACGGCCTCGCGGCAACGTGCGAGCTGACCTGGCAGACACCCGTCACGGCGCCCGGACAGGCCGGATGATCGGCACCGGGCTCATCCGTTTGGCCCCGGGTCAGCGGGCGAGCAGGCGCCGGAGCGCCAGGGGGCGGCCGCCCCCGAGTTCGGCGACCTGGGCGAGGTAGAGCTCGGCGCAGGCGCAGGCGCAGGCGCAGGCGCAGGCGCAGGCGCAGGCGCAGGCGCAGGCGCAGGCGCCACGGCGTCGGTGAGCGCGTGGTGTGGGCCGGTGCGGGGCAGGCCGTACCGCTCCCGCGCGGCCCACAGTCGCAGTGCGCCTGCGGGCGGATCGGGCTGCCAGGCCGTGGTGACGAGGCGGTGCTCCAGCTGAAGCGTGTCGATGACCGGCCAGGGCAGCCCGGCGCCCCAGAGCCGCTGGCATGCGCGTCCGAGGAACTCGGCCTCGATTCGGGCGAAGTGCACGAGCAGGATGCGACCCGCCAGGTCAGCCAGCAGTTCGGCGACGGCGTCGGCCAGCGGGACCCCGGCCGCGACGTCGTCGTCGGTGAGCCCGTGCACGGTTGCGCTGGGCCCGACCGGTTCGTCGTCCTCGGGTCGGACGATCCGGTACCGCGCCCCGGCCAGTACGACGCCGCGTCCGTCGACGGGCACCCAACCGATCGACAGCACCCGGTCGCGGTCGGCATCCAGGCCCGTGGTCTCGATGTCGACAGCGAGCAGGGGCAGTCGGTCGATGGCGGTGTTCACGTCGGGCAGCGGCACGGCCAGCGCGTCGCGCAGCGGGCCGGGCGCCGCTCGCTCGCGGGCCCGGCGACGCGGCCCGGCGAGGGCGAATCGGCGCACGTGCACGGGCACGGTCACGAGACGTAGTACAGCGGGTAGCTGCGCAACAGCGCCGTCTGCGCGCTGCGGATGATGCCGAACGCGTCGCGCAGGTGCCGCTGGTCAGTCGGGCTGAGCCGGGACGGCGCCAGGTGGTTGTCGGGCTCTTGCCCGGCTCGCACCTGCTGTGCCTGGTGCCGCAGGCGCAGGTACGAGACGAACTCGAAGGCGTACTGCAGGTCCTGCGCGCGCCCTTCGTCCAGCTGGCCGTCGGCGGCGGCCGCGGCCAGCCGGGCTCGCGTGGCCACTTCGGAAACACCCCCCGCGAGCGCGTGGACGCGCGCCATTTCGACAATGGCGCCGACGCCGCGCCACTTGATGTCCAGCGTGTCGCGGTGTTCGCCCTTCCGCTCCACCACGAGGCCGCGGAAGATGCCGAGGGGTGGCTCGTGCGCGGCGGCCCGCTTGGCCAGGTGCAGCAGGAACACCTGCGCGGTCGGTGTCCGCTCGCGTATGTGCGTCGCGAGCCGAGCGTGCAAGGACGCGTCCCCTGCGACCGGTCGCATGTCGAAGAAGATGCCTGCCGAAAGCGTCGCCTCCGCCGTCGGCTCGGTCAGCCAGGATGTGAACTGCCGCCGCCATTGCCGCACCGGGAGACGCCAACGGTCATTGACGGCCATGACGTCACCGGGGCACCGCCGGTAGCCGCACTCCTCGAGCCCGTCGGTCACCAGCCGGGCGAGGTCCGCGAACCACGCACCGTCCGCCGCGGTCGCGTCGTCGTGCAGGACCAGGGCGTGGTCTTGGTCGGCGGCCAGGGCCTGTTCCATCCGGGCGCGCGAGCCGAGCGTGACCCAGCAGTACGGCACCGGCGGCGGGCCGAGACGCCGCTCCGCCAGCGCGATGAGGCGACGCTCGACGGCGTCCCCCACCGTGGTGACGACTCGGCCGATGTCATTGGCCGACGCGTCCTGGCCCACCAGCCGCTCCACGACACCGGGCAGGCGACGGCACACCGCAGCCACGCCTGCGACGTCCTCCTGCTTGGCGACATCGCCGACGAGATAGACGGGGTTGGCGTGCTCAAGTCGTAGCAGGTCGGTGCTGGTGACGATGCCCACCGGGCGGCCGTCGGCGACGAGCGGGAGATGGTGGATCGTGCGTCCGACCATGGCGAGCATCGCCTCGAACGCCAGCACATCCGGTGGGGCGGTGATCGGGTCCGGCGTCATGACCTCGCTGACAGGGCGAGTGGGCTCCAGACCGGCGGCGAGGACCCGCGAGCGCAGATCCCGGTCGGTGATGATGCCGGTCAGCCGGTCACCGTCCACGATCAGCAGCGCGGACACGCCCTGCGCGGCCATGATCGCGGCCGCGTCCCGGATCGTCGTGGACGCGGTGGCGCACACCGGCTCTCGGCGCACCAGGTCGGCGACGCGGATTCGCAGCACCGCATCACCGGTGGTCGGACTCGACAGCGCGTCGACGGCAGGCCGCATCCGCGCCGCGCGCTGGTCGGAGAAGAACCGGGCGACCGCGGGGTGGTCGCGGACCGGCCGGTAGAACGTCTCGGCGGGCAGCAGGTAGGCCAGACTGTCCTCGATCGCTACGACCTCGAACGTGGACGGGTTTCCCTGGGTCAGGGCGATCGAGCCGAACGTGGCACCGGCGTCGGAGCGCTCGACGAGCTCGCCGTCCTGGTCCCTGAGATCGGCCGCACCCGACCGCAGGACGTAGAGATGGTGGTTGTCGGCCCCGCGCGCGATGAGCGTCGTGCCCCGGCGGAAGTACTCGATGCGTATCTCGCCGACCAGCCGCTGCAGCTCGGCCTGCGGCAGCTCATCGAACGGAGCATGCGCAGCCAGGAACTCGCGTACCTCCACCAGCTCGGCTGCGCCGTCCATGACCACATCCTGACAGCGCGGGCCTGGCCCGGCAGGGGACCGGTCGCCGCAGTCCGGTCACGTTCGTGGACATGTCCGCTGTCTGCGGCCAACGCCTTGTCAGCGGTGGCAAGCCTGCTCAGAAGTAGAAGCTGATCCTCCGAATAGGCGGCAGGGGAATCGCTTCGACGACAGGCGGGGTCGATACGTCACTGCGGTATCCGATGAGCGCGGGTCGAGCTCGGGTCGCCGGCTTGGGCGGGACTCGTCAGGGCCCGTCGTGCGCGATCGAGGCGCGGACCGCTTCGACGAACAGAGCGATCTGGCGAGCCATAAGCTCGGTCCAGTTCTCTACACCGGGTTGCGGCACCGCGATCAGCGAACCGAAGGTGATCACATCGTGCATCGTCAGGTCGGGACGGACGGACCCGTCGCGCACGCCCCGCTCAACCATCGCGGCGATCCGACCGTGGAGTTCGCCCCGAAGCCGATGGATCTCGGCCGAGGGCGATAGCGGTACCCCGTGTGCGGGCATGACCAGCTGTGATCCGTGGTCGACGGTGCGCTCGAGGAATCTGCGCACCGCGTCGATCCCGAGCAGGTCCGCGGACTCGATCTCCCTCACCAGGTCGATCACGAGTCCGAACGCCCGCAGCTGCAGAGCCTCCAGCAGCTCCCCACGGGTTGGATATCGCCGATACAGCGTTCCTATGCCCACCCCCGCCTCCTCGGCAATCTGTGCGAGGGTGGTGCCGGAGCCGTGCCGCAGCAGGGTCGTCACAGCTGCCGCGAGAAGGCGCTCACGATTGGCCTCGGCGTCCTTGCGCAGGGGGCGACGCGGCGGTGCCGAGCGCGCTGCTGTTCCACGATCGCCGTCCACCGGTCGATGCTATCTGCGGCGCGGCGCGGTCGATGACGCTCTGGCGGCGTCGCGATCATGCATCCAACAAGCGGACTAAATCCTCCGTATAGTCACGCGTGGTACGGCCTGACGTCGCCACTGCCCCGATCGCAAGGAGCTGCCCCGTGTCCGACGGACCCACATCCATCCCAGCTGACGATCTGTCGCGCGGGCTCACGATCGCGCGTCCTGATACCGACCAGAGCTTGACCCACATCGGGCTGGTCGGGGACACCTACACGATCCTTCTCAGCGGTGGCGACACCGCAGGCAGGTACACCCTCATCGACATGCACGTGCCGCCGAACGGCGGCCCACCGCCGCACCGCCACGACTTCGAGGAGATGTTCACGGTTCTCGACGGCGAGGTGCTGGCGACCTTCCGTGGGGAGACTGTCGTCGTGCGGGCAGGCGAGACCATCAACGTGCCTGCGAATGCCCCGCACTCGTTCACCAATGCGGGCACCTCACCGGCGCGATTGCTGTGCCTGTGCGTACCCTCGGGCCAGGAGGAGTTCTTCACACTGGTCGGGCAGCCGGTCGCAACCCGAACCGAACCGCCTGCACCGCTGGACCCGCAGGCCGAAGAGGCCTTCCGCGCCCAAGCAGCAGCCTTGGCTCCGCGTTTCGTCACCGAGTTGCTGCCGCCGCCAGCCCCCCGCTGACGAAGGGCGAACCGGGAGGTCCGAGGTTCGGTGGAGGTGGCGTTGAAGGGCGCGCTACGCCGGGGCGTCGGCGCGGGCCGCCCGCCGCTGCCATGCGCGCGAACAAGATCGCCGAACCGGCCGCAGGCAGGACGCGGTCGGTCGGCAATGCGGTGGCGTCGGGCGAAGTCATCGACGATCCTCCTCAGCCGTGTCGGTGGCCGATCAACCAGCCGAAGGTGGTCGGAGGTGGCGGTGGAACCCGGCGAAGCTCGGCCTCGGAGGTTGCTCGGCGTCGGCGCAGTTCCAGGCGCAGGCTCTCCTCGCCGCGGGCCATCGCCCACCGGTGGTTGGCGGCAAACAGCGGCCGCAGCAGCCAGGTCAGCCTCCGCAGCAGCGGCTTGTTGGCGCTGACCTGCCAGTCGTAGGTGATCACGACCTCGGGACCGTCCTGCTCGAAGGTCCAGCGGCCGTTGCCGTTGAGGTCGCCG
This sequence comes from uncultured Actinomycetota bacterium, assembly GCA_963736375.1. Classification (GTDB taxonomy): domain Bacteria; phylum Actinomycetota; class Actinomycetes; order Mycobacteriales; family Pseudonocardiaceae; genus Pseudonocardia. Next base: position 69,917 of record CAVTOL010000023.1, on the reverse strand, counting down.
GTGGCGGTGAGGGCGTATCCGTTGTTGGTGATCGGTTCGGTGACCCGCAGCGTCCAGCGCAAGGTGTAGGGCAGCCAGCCTTTGGTGAACAAGGCGAGCTCACCGCCCCGGCCGGTTTCGTCGCCCTCTCGCAGGGTGGTGACGGCGAGGTAGACCGCAGGCCACCAGCGTGGCAACGACGGGCCGTCGGCCAGCACGTCCCGCACCTCGCCGAGGGTGCCTGCAACGCGCCACACCGTGCGGAACTCGTAGTCGGCCGCCACGCCGCGGAATCTACTCTGGACTCAGGCGCTATGGGCGCGGCCCGGCAGATCAGACCGGCCATCGGGCACCCCTTCCGGACGGAGGGTGGCTGCGGTCGCGTGCCAGCAGACCCTCGCGTAGGTGGCCGGAGGCGTCAGCTGATGGTGATGAGCACCTTGATGTGATGGCCGGATGCTGAGAGGTCGAATGCGTCGGCGACCTCCTCCATCGGCCGGGTGGCGGTGACGAGGTCGGACGAGCGGACTGCGCCGTTCTGCAGGAGGCGGATGCTCTCGGCGTAGTCCTCGGGGAGGTAGGTGGCGCTGCCCTGGATGCGGATTTGGTGGTCCTGCACGAGGGCGAGCGGGATGGTGACGTCGGCGGCAGGCACTCCGACGATCACGACGGTGCCGCCCTTGCCGACGATGCTGATGGCCTGTCGCACAGTGGGTTCGATGGCGACGCAGTCCACGACGATGTCTGCGCTCTCGCCGAGAGACGCGCGGACCTGTTCGGCGGCGTCGCGGGCGGCTGCGTCGACGGTGGCATCCGCACCGAGTTCGAGGGCCTTGTCCCGCTTGGCGGCCATGACGTCGGTGACGACGACACGGCCCACCCCGTGCGCCTTGAGCACGGCCAGCACAAGCAGCCCGATGGTTCCCGCGCCGAGTACCGCGACGGCCTTGCCCCGCACCCCGGACAGTCCGGTGCCGAAGGCGTCGCCCGCCAGCCGCACGGCGTGCACGGGCGTGGAGAGGGGCTCGATGAGGGCGGCGGTCTGATCGTCGAGGTCGTCAGGGACGACATGCAGGCGGTCGGCGGCGATGGTGAACCAGTCAGCCATCCCGCCCTGGGCCCAGCCGCATCCGAAGAACTGCAGGTTCTCGCAGAGATTTTGCCGACCGGTGCGGCACGTCTTGCAAGTCCAGCACGGCAGGTCCGGCTCGACCGTGACGCGCTGTCCGACGGTGAAGCCGTCGACGGCTGAGCCAACGCCTTCGATGACCCCGACCACCTCATGGCCGGGGTGGTACGGGATCGGTATGAAGGGGTGCCTGCCGTGGGCAGCGTGGGTGTCCGAGCCGCAGACGCCGGTCACGACGCTACGCACGAGCGCCTCGTGGGGTTCGGGCCGCGGCACGACAGCATCGGCGTCGACCTCGATGTGGTCGGTGTGCACGACTACCCGCCGCATCCGTTGGGGCGCATAGGTGTCCGTCACGACATCGTCCTCTCCCGAACCATTGCTCAAATGAGCAAACAAAAACCAATTGCTCTCCTGTTACTTTGGGTGTTGTCGCCACGACATGGCAAGGTCCGCGGAGGTGCTCAATTGAGCGGAAGCTGGGCTCCGGTAGCGTCGTCGGCCGAGGACGTGCTGGCGACGCGCGTCGCGCGCCGCTACTACGTCGACGAGCACTCGAAGCTGCAGATCGCGGCGGAGCTGGGGATCAGCCGGTTCAAAGTGGCGCGGTTGCTGGAGCTGGCCCGAGCGCGCGGCATTGTGTCGATCACCATCACGGGGCCGGGCGCGCGAGATCTCGAGCTCGCCGATCGCCTGCGCGAGCGGTACGAGCTCAACCACGTCCTCGTCGCCACCACAACCGAGAACGACGACGTGCTGATGCGTCGAGATCTCGGGGCAGTCGCGGCCGACCTGCTGGCCGAAATCACCGTCCCGCACGATGTGCTGGGCTTGGGATGGGCCAGAACCGTTCTGGAGATGGCGGCGCACCTGCGCAAGGTCAAGGTCGATGAGGTCGTCCAGCTCACCGGCGCACTGGCCCGCCCCGACGTCGAGTCGAGCGCGACCGAGCTCGTACGGGACGTGGCACGACGCGTCGGCGCCCGTGCCTCGGTCTTCTACGCCCCGATGATCGTGAGCGATCCCGAGACCGCACAGGCGTTGGTCCGGCAGCAGCAGGTGGCTGATGCCTTCTCCCGCTTCGGTGCCGTCACCAAGGCCGTCATCGGCGTAGGCGGATGGAATCCGGGCACGTCGACCCTGTCGGATGCCCTCACCGAATCCGAGCGGAAGCAGATGGTCCGAAGCCGCGTTCGCGCTGATCTCTCCGGGGTGCTGCTCGACGCGGGCGGTCATGCGACCGATTCCCCGTTACGCGACCGCATCATCGCCATCAGCGCGCCGGAGCTGCGGCAGATCCCTGAGGTCATCGGCATCGCCTACGGGCTCGACAAGGTCCCCGCCGCCCTCGCCGCCATCCGCGGCAAATACCTCGACTCCCTCGTCACGCACACCGCCTTCGCCGAGGCGCTACTCGGCAGCGCAGATCTATGAGCACTCACCCGGGGCCACGCTGTTACTCGACGTGAATGATGGTTTGCCTGCCACCTAAGGTGCGTCGGCGCGAGCCGACCCTGTTGATCTGACGGCCGGATCCCACCCGCTCGGCCACTTCGGTGGGACGCCCGGCCGGCCTGCGGGCCGTCGGAAGTGAATCTCCACACGAAAGGGGACTGACGATGAAGGCCATCCGCACCCACGAACGAGCAGGCATCGGCGGGCTCGTCTTCGAAGAGGCGCCCGATGCCAAGCCCATGTTCTGTGAGGTGCTGGTCAAGGTCGCCGCGTGCGGCATCACGCACAACGAGCTGGACTGGCCAATCTGGACCTGCCGGGCCGGTCATCAGCGGACCTCGATCATCCCCGGGCACGAGGTGTCGGGCGTGGTCGCCGCGCTGGGATTCGGGACAGCCGGGATCGCCGTCGGCGATGAGGTGTTCGGGCTGACCGACCAGCTCCGTGACGGGGCGGCAGCCGAATATGTCGCCGTCGAAGCCCGCAACGTGGCCCCGAAGCCGCAGACCGTCGACCACGTCCACGCCGCGGCGGTGCCTCGGGCGGGCCTGACGGCGTGGCAGGCCTTATTTGATCACGGAAAGCCGACCGAGGGGCAGACGGTTGTCATCCACGGCGCGGGCGGCGCGGTCGGATCAACGGCGGTCCAGCTTGCCCGCTGGGCAGGCGCCAAGGTGATCGGAACCGGGCGCAGCCACTCCCGGCCGCTGGCCACGGAACTGGGCGCCGACCGCTTCATCGCGCTGGAGGCCGAGGGCCTTGAGAACGTGGCAGGCCAGGCCGACCTGGTGTTCGACACGATCGGCGGCGAGGTGCTCGCCCGCTCGCCCGCCCTCCTCAGGCCCGGGGGCACGCTGATCACGATCAAGGCGGACGCGCCGCTGCCCACCGACCGGGACGACATCACGGCGGTCGTCTTCATCCAGGAGTCCAGCCGCGCTCAGCTGATCGAGCTGGGCCGCCTGGTCGACCAGGGGCATCTGCGCCCCCAGGTCGCCGCCGTGTATCCGCTTGCGCAAGCGGCCGCGGCGTACAACGCGAAGGCCGCAGGCGGCATGCCCGGCAGGATCGTCCTCCAGCCCTGATCCAGGGGCCCTGAATTCAGACGGGTTTTGGCAAGGAGTGCCGGCGGAATTTGGACCTTGCCTCGACCGGTCTCGAATGGCCGGCCCAGCCTTGATCGGCAGCCGTTGCCGCTCAGTGCGATTCCGGCGCCGCGGCCGCCGCCGAGCAGGCGCTCCTTCGGCGGTCTTCTGGACGACTCCGCAGCGTTCCGTCAGCGCACGGGTGCTTCGATGTCGTCGTAGAGCCGAACCGCGGCGAGCAGGCCGTCGGGGCTTCGTTCGTAGACGCCCAGGCCTGCCTGGGGCGCCAGCGGGTGACGGCCCCAGTTGACGCAGTTGTACTCGAGCACGCAGCGCGCGCCGTCGTCGGTGATCGCGCAGGGCTGCAGGCCGACGCCGCCCCCGGCGCCGAAGCACCGGTCGAAGTAGGCGCGGAGCTCGCGAGCGCCGCGGTGCATGCGGGCTTCGACCGGCTCGCGGACGTACCCCTGCGAGGCGAAGGTGCCCACGATCGCATCGGTGTCACCGGCCTGCAGCGCTGTGAGGTGGCGGCCGACGACGTCGCCCGGCTGCGCGTCCGCGGGCGAGAGGATCGGCGGGCGGACATGGCGGCGCCGGTCGACCGGCAGCTGGCTGCAGTACGTGCGGAACACCACCGACCGGTCGTCCGGTGACTCGGCGACGACCGCGACCGGCCACACCGTCTCGCGGCCGCCGTCAGTCAGATGGGCCAGCAGCTCGACAACGGCTCGGCCGTCGACGCAGGTGGCGGCCACCTTCTCGATCCGGGCGCGCCGCTCGGCCAGCCACACCTGGTTGCGGTGGACGAACTGCCGCAGCTGCCGGTGGCCGCGGACCTCACCGGCACGCGGGTCGTAGACCACCACCTCCCCGGGCCAGGTGCTGCGCAGCGCGTGCAGGTCGCCGTTGTTGAGCGCGTCGAGGTAGACGCCGACGGGGTCGGCTTCGCCTTCGACGCGCGTCTGCCTGCGCGCCAGCTCCACGGCGCCGACGAAATCCGGGAACCACGGCATGTCAACCCACCGCGTCCCCGGGCGCGGCTCGTCGGTCCCATCCGTGGAACGGCGCGCGGTCGCCTGCCGCCCAGGCCTCCCGCAGCCCCGGTGTGCTCAGATCCCAATCCGGGCGACTTTCCCGCGTCGCCGCGCGCAGGTCCCGCCACAGGTCGTCGAGCGAAGGCCTGCCCCAGAACCAGTAGCCGTTGTAGATGCTGTGCACGATCAGCCCGGGCCGGAGCACGAGCGTGTGCGGGATCATCGGGTCGTTGTCCGGGTCGGTGTACTCCTGGATGTCGAGATCCTTCTGAACGATCCGGCCGGGGTCGGAGAGGAAGGGCCACCGGGCGCCGACCGAGTTGCGGAACTCCTGCAGCGTGTGGTGCACATCGGTGGCGATCGTGACGATCTGCGTGTAAGCGACGGCGATCTTGGGCTGGAACGCGGCCAGCTCCAGGTGTTGCTGGTGCTCCTTCGGGCAGTAGTGGCCGCGGGCGAGCGTGAGGATCATCGGGTCACGACCCTGCAGCTCGCTCAGCGTGCGGACGACGCCCGTGTGATCGGGTAGCGAGTAGTCAGGGAAGACCGCCCCGGGAACGATGTCAGAACGCATGCGGGAGGACCCCTTCAGGAGACGAACTGCTGACCGCCGTCAATGTCGAACGTCGCGCCCGTGAGCGCCGTGTTGGTCATCAGGTGGACCGCGAGCGCCGCGACGTCGGCGGGTCCGACGACGCGGCCGATCGGGAGCGTCGCACGCAGCTCCTCGCGCCGCTCGTCGAGCTGGTCGCCAAGGAGTGACGCCGACAGCGGGGTGTCGACGAAGCCCGCGGCGATGAGGTTGACCCGCACCGGTGCGAGCTCCAGCGCGAGCGTCGCCGTGAACGGCGGCAGCACCGCGGTGGCCGCCGACATCAGCCCGAGGTTCCGCCTGATCTTCCGTCCGCCGGTGCCGCCCATGAGCACCAGCGCGCCGCCCGGCCGCATCCTCGGGGCGGCATTCCGTGCGACGTCCAGCGCCATCACGACGTGGTCGCTGAGGGCGTCGCGCACCTGGTCGGCGTTCATCTCCAGCAGGGGCACGTAGTGTGGCCCGCCCGCTGTGACCAGCACGTGGTCGATTCGGTCCAGCCCGTCGAAGAGCCCTTTCAGCGCGGCCGGGTCGGTGGCGTCGACGGCCGCGGTGCGCGACGTGTCGACGTCGGCCGCCGCCTGGCGGAGCCGATCGGGATCGCGGCCGACGAGGACGACCTCGGCTCCTTCTGCGCGGGCGCGGCGCGCGGTCTCCAACCCGATGCCCGCGCTGCCGCCGATCAGTACGACGGTCTGCCCGGCGAGTTCGTTGGTCATCGCTCTCCTCGCGTGATGTTCGCTCGCAAGCTCCGCTCAGGCCTGCTGCGCGTGCTTCGCGACCTCGGTGCGCAGCGCCTTGACGGCCGTGTCGTAGATCCCCGAGAAGCTGGGGAAGGGCTGGATCGTGTCGCTGAGCACCACGAGCGGGACGTGCGCGCGGATGGCAAGAGTCGCCTGCTGCAGCCACTCGCCCGCCTCCGGCCCGACCGCATAGGCGCCGGTCAGCCGCTCACCGTCGCTGAGCAGGGTCAGGAACCCTGTGGACTCGGCATAGGCGTGCGTGTAGGTCGCGGTCTTCGGCACGTCTGACAGCGGCGTGGTGGCGCTGTAGCGGTCTTCGACCCCGCCGACCGCCGCGGCTTGCGGATCGGTGTAGGTGACCCGCGGAACGGCCTCGTAGTTGGCCGGACGCCCGTCGCCCGCGATGTTCTCCGCAACGACGTCGCCTTCGTATTCGCCCACGTGGGTGAGCGGCCAGACGCCCGTGACGTCGCCGATCGCCCACAGCCGCTCGCCCGCGCGCAGGTGCTCGTCGACCGGGAGACCGTGGGGATCGGGTTCGATGCCGACCGTCTCGAGGCCGATCCCGTGGACGCGCGGCCGTCGGCCGGTCGCCACGAGGAGCCGGTCGCCGCGCAGCTCTGTGCCGCCGTCTGGGCCGCCGTCGAGCGCGAGGACGAACTCCGCGCCGTCTCGGCGGGCGGTGCTGGCGTGGCGCCCGAGCACCAGCTCGATGCCGTCGCGGCGCAGGGATTCGCCGAGCGCGTCACCGAGCGGTTTGGCTTCGCGGGGGAGCACCCGGTCGGACGCCTCGACGATCACGGCCTCGCCGCCGAAGCGGCGCACGACCTGGGCCAGCTCGACGCCCGCCGACCCGCCGCCCAGTACCAGCAGCCGCCGCGGGACCTCCTTCATGCTCGTCGCTTCGCGGGTGCCCCAGACGCCGTCGAGCTCACGCAGGCCGGGGATCGGCGGCACGATCGGGTCCGCGCCGGTGGCCACGACGACGTGGCTCGCGGTGTGCGCAACACCGCCGACGTCGACGACGCCGGTGCCCGCCAGCTTGCCCTCGCCGCGCAGCAGGGCGATGCCGCGGTCGGCCAGCCAGCGCTCCTGACCGGCGTCGGAGTAGTCAGAGACCATGTAATCCCGCCACGCGAGCGCGGCGGCGACGTCGACCTCGGCGCTCGCCGCCGCCTCGCGGGCGCCGTGCACGGCCTCGCCGGGGCGCAGCAGCGACTTGGACGGGATGCACGCCCAGTAGGAGCATTCGCCGCCGACCAGCTCGCGCTCCACGACGGCCACGCGCAGCCCGCGCGCGGCGATCGCGGCGGCGCAGTGCTCGCCGGGCGCCCCGCCGCCCAGGATGATCACGTCGTAGTCGCGCACGTCGGGGTCGCTCACGTCGGGAGCTCCGTCCCGGCCTGCTCGGCGACGATGTAGGCCGCGTACCAGTCGGGCCAGTTCGCGTCGGCCTCGCCGGTGCGCTTTTCGTGCTCGCCGTGGGCGGCCGCCGCCCGACGCAGCGCGGCGGCCACGTCCGCGACGGAAGCGAACGTCGTCTCGGCCGGGTCGGTCCGCCCCGGCAGGCGGGTGGTGACCTCCTGCAACAGCCACGTGTTGCCGTCGGGGTCGTGGAACGTGGCGAACGAGCTGTAGCTGGCGCGTTCGGCCGCGGGACCGCCGACCCGCTCGCCCGCGTCGGCCTCGAACTGCGCGCCCGGCGCCCCCGGGTGGAACACCTCGCTGACCTCGGCGCCGCGGGCGGTGAGCTGGTCGCGGGCGGTAGCGATGTCGGAGACGACCAGGTAGAGGCCCTGCGCGGAACCGGGCGCCGCCGTGGTGATGCGGGTACCGAACTGCACCGAGTTCCCGGATCCGGGTGGGGTGAACTGGACCACCCTGAAGCCGTTGTCGAAGGGGAAGTCGGCGTCCAGCCGCCACCCGAGCCGGGCGTAGAAGTCTTTGGCGCGGTCCACATCCGTGACGGGGATGACGACCGCTTCGAACTTCAGATCGACGTTGCCGACGTCCCCACCGCTCACCGCGACCTCCCTAGGATTGTGTGTCAAGACGAGCATTCCCGCCGCGTCAAGACCCACGCGACGGTGACGTACCCGGGCCGCCTTCACTGTGGGCTGTTTCCGGGTCCCGGCTGCGGTCGCGCTCAGGCGAACAGCTCGCCGAGCGTCTCGGGGTCGATGGCGATCGGGGCAGGGCGGTAGGCCGGTGGCTGCGTGCCCATCAGCTCGCGCACCAGGAAGTCCCAGCAGCGCTTGCGGACGTAGGCCAGGCAGTCGATGAACGTGTGCTCGGCCCCGGGCACGATGAGCAGCTCGAAGTCCTTGTCGGCGGCGATCAGCCGGTCGGCCAGCCGCAGCGTGTGGTCCGGATGAACCTGGTCGTCCATCTCGCCGTGGATGAGCAGCAGCTTGCCTGCCAACCGGTCCGCGATGTCCACGTTGGAGGCACGGGCCCATGCCTCGGGGTTGTCCGCTCCGTCGTAGGTCTCCACGAAGCCCAGGTTGAAGTAGCGGGCGTCGTGATAGCCGGAGAGGGCAACTCCTGCCTTGTACACCTCGGGGAAGTCCAGCATCGCCCGCGCTGTCGCGAACCCGCCTCCGGAGTGGCCGAACGCGCCGACCCGGTCCAGGTCCATCCACGGCCGGGTCCGGGCCAGCTGCCGCAGCGCGGCGACATGGTCGGCCAGGCAGCCCGCGTCGGCCAGGTGGCCGTAGGAGGCGTCGTGGAAGGACTTGCTCCGCCCCGGGGTGCCTCGCCCGTCCATCGCCACCACGACGAAGCCCAGCGCCGCAACGGGTTCCGCGTCGAGGCCCATCCCGCCGGGGTCGAAGCACGGGGCGACCCTGGCGACCTGGGGGCCGGGGTAGACGCTGTCCACCACCGGGTAGCGCTGCCCGGGATCGAAGCCCCGCGGCCGGTGCAGCACCCCGTAGATGTCCGTCACGCCGTCGGCCGCCTTGACGCGGAACCGTTCCGGCGGCGTCCAGCCGGTGGCGGTGAGCTTGCTGATGTCGGCGCGCTCCAGCTCGACCAGCACCCGCCCGTCCCAGTCCCGGACACGGGAAACGGGCGGGGTGTCGACAGTGGACGCGGAGTCGATGAAGTACTCCTGGCCGTCCGGCAGGGTTGTGATGATGTGGTCCAGCTCGTCGTCGGTGACCTTGGCGAAGTCGGAACCGTCCAGACCGACCCGGCACACCGTGCGCCGCTACGGATCCTCTTCGACCAGCCCGGAGGCCGTGAAGTAGACCACCCGTTCGGCCTCGTCGACGCGCAGGATCTGCCGCACCGCCCACTCCCCGGAGGTGACTCGCCCGAGCAGCGCGCCGGTGTGCAGGTCGTACCGGTACAGGTGGCCCCAGCCGTCGCGCTGCGAGTACCACAGCACCTCGTCGGGGCAGCACCCGCACGATCGGCGGCTCGGACATCCATTGCGTGGGCTCCACACGGGTGGCGCCGGTCTCGCTGAGCACCGTCGTGACCGCGCCGGTGGCCGGGTCCAGCCGGTGCAGGGTGAGCGTGCGCAGGTCGCGTGGCTGGCTGAGGTAATACACCGCCGAGCCGTCTGGGGCCCACCACGCCCGCCTGGCCATGATCGGCGACAGCTGCGGCATGAGCAGCGGCTCGGGCTGCGCACGGATCACCGTGCCTTGCGACGACGTCCAGCACGACCATCTGGGCCTGCGGCATGTTCTCGTCGCCTGCGTAGGCGTACCGCTGGGTGCGCAGCACCGGGGCGCCGCCCTCGGCGGGCCTGGCCTCCACGAGGTGGGTCTGACGAACGCCGCGCTCATCGGTCCGATGGGCCAGCACCTTCGTCGAATCGGGCGACCAGGCCACCGCGGGCGGCAGGTGCGGCAGACCGAACTTGCGTAGCAGGGTGGCGTTGCTTGTGCAGTCCGGGCCGGAGCCGTACCGGCAGTCGGGCTCGCCGTCGGTGGTCAGCGCCCACTCGCGGCCGTCGGACAGCGAGCGCGCCCACAGGTCGTGCCCCCGCTGGGACACCGCGACCTTCTTGTCGGGTGACGGCACCTCCAGCGGGTTGTCCGGCGGCGTGAATTCGGCCCGCTCGCAGGCGTAGCTGTCCAAGCGGCAGCGCCAGTGCTCGCCGAACACGTCGAACTCCACGGCGTCCCCGGCCAGCTCGATGGCCATGAAAGGCAGGGCCTCGGGGTCGACGTGTTGCCCGGAGGCGGCGGCGAGCGCGGCGGCGAGCCGTGCGTGGTCGAAGGCCTGCTCGCGGGTGCCCGCCGCCGGGTCGACCAGCACGAACCGCCTGCCTGCGCCATCGCTCGTCGCGTACCAGAAGCTGGCGCCTCCCTCGATCCACCGCGGCCTGACCTTGTCGCCGTGGATGAGCTCGCCAGGACGCGCAGGTCGGCGGAGGAGTTGCTCTGCGGCCTGGTAGTCCTGGGTGGTGCTCATTCAGTCTCGTCCTTTCTCGGTGTCGGTGGGCATGGCGGCGCCACGATGGTGCCATCGTGGCAGGGCAATCAGCCCCTGGGAGAGGTGAGACGGCTGGTCCAGCGGCGCGTCGCTGCGTAGCCACGCGTTCGGCCATCCAGGACGGGCGAATCGATTCGTCGCTCACCGACACCGCCGACGAACCGACATCGACAACTGCGGTCCCGCCGAACGGAGCAACACGAACCTTGCCAGCGTGTTAGCGTAACCATATGCCCCGACGTGCGACACCGCAGCGTCTCGCGGTGCCGCCGACGACCGGGCGAGACGTGCTCAACATGGCGCTCGTCATCCCGCTGCAGGGGCCTGCAGGGATCTTCGGGCCGTCGTGCGAAAGCTGCGCGACTCTCGCGATGGAGGAGATCAACGCCGAAGGTGGGGTGCTCGGCCGGGAGCTCAAGCTCGTGCCGGTTGACGGCGGCGCCTCCCCGACAACCGTGGCCAGGAACATCGACGCGCTGATCCTGGGTGGGGCGGTCGAGGCCGTGACGGGCTGGCACATCTCAGCGGTCCGCGAGGTCGTTGCCCCCGTGATCGGCGGCCGCGTCCCTTACGCCTACACCGCGTTGTACGAGGGTGGCGAGCACCGACCCGGGGTGTTCCTCACCGGCGAGACCCCCGACCTCTTCAGGTGCGCCCTGCGCTGGGTTCGCTGAGCGCCGTTTCGCGGTCCGCCGCTGGACGATCGTCGGTGATGACTACGTGTGGCCCCGGCAGTCCGCACGGTTTTCCCGGCAGTACGCTGCGGCTCGCGGCCGGTCTGCGACGAGATGTTCGTGCCGCTCGCACCACGGACTTCAGCGCGCGCTTCTGCTCGAGCGCAGCGCCTGCGAGGCCTTGTTGATGCTGCTCATCGGCGACTACGCGTCTAGTTCAACCGTCGTTCGCCGTTGGGTCTCACGCGACATGCTGCGCTTCAGCTCTCTGATCGACGAGAAGTGCTCCTCGCCTCGGCGCTGAACACCCGCTCGCTGCTCGGCTGGCTACTTCGAGGACCTCGCTACCTCAGTCGCTTGGACTTCGCGCCGTACACCCGCCGCTTCGGCCGACGCGCCCGTGCTCAACAGTCTGGCAGTCGTGCTACGAGCTGCGTCTGCTACCGCGCTGATGCGCGCGCACGCCATGCCGTCGATGACGTCTATCGAGCTGTCCTACAAGCCCCGCCACGTCAGCTGCACCGCATCTGCCCGGTGTTCCTCGCCGTGGCCGACGGCCTCTCCCCCCTCTACGCGCGTCGTCGAGCGAGGTCGTCGTGGTGGGGGTGGCGGTCGGCCTGTGGCCAGTCGCGGGTGGCGACGGCTGTTCCTGCTCGGGCCTTCTTGGCCCGGTACATGGCCATGTCGGCCTCGCGGAACAACAGGTCAGGGTGCATTCCGGGGCGTCCGGCGGCGCTGACGCCGACGCTGGCATTGATGCGGAACGCGTGGCCCGCGACGAGGATCGGCCTGGTCAGCGCCGCGTGCATGCGCTGGGCCACCATGCGGGCCTGCCTCGGCGTGGTGCGCGGCAGCACCGCGGCGAACTCGTCGCCGCCGAGCCTGCCGAGCAGGTCGTCGTGGCGCATGGTGGCGGCGAAGCGGCTGGCGACCTCGACGAGCAGGGCGTCGCCAACGGGATGTCCGTGGTGATCGTTCACGAACTTGAAGCCGTCGAGATCGATCATCAGAAGGGTCACAGGCGCGGCGTCGGGGCGAGTGAGCAGGCGGCCGCACCACTCGTGCAGGTGCCGCCGGTTGGCCACGTCGGTGAGCGGGTCGGTGCGGGCCTGCCTGCGGGCTTCGGGCAACGCTTGCAGTTGGTGCAGGGTGAGGGCCGCGCGCACGAGTGCGACCAGAATGCAGGCGCCCGCGAGCGCACCGGCAGCGGGCGGGAGGGCGGTGTAATACCCGCTGGTCAGCACGGCCAAGGCGATGAGCGCTGCCGTCGTCGGGGCGGCGATGGCAGCACGCTCGATCGGTGTGGTCTGCCTGTTCGGGTCGGGCAGGCTGCGGGCTCGCGGAGGTAAGCGGCCCGCGAGGGGGAGCAGGGCCAGTAGCCAGCCGAGGTCGACGGGATCGCCCTCGCGGTAGCTGCGGGACAGGTCGAGCGCGAGGTAGGCGAGGTCGGTCACGAGAATGAGCCCCAGGCCGAACCCGAGCAGCGCCAGACGCGGATCGAGCCGCAACCGGGTCATGCCTGCGACGGTGGCCAGAACGATCAGCAGCGTCAGATCGGCCAGGGGATAGGCCAAATCGGTGACCGCCTGGGGCGTCGTCAACGACTCCAGCCGCAGCAGCGGTGCCAGGACCAACGCGGCGGAAACCGTAGCGGCGCTGAGGCCGATGACGAGCCCGTCCAGCCATACGGCAGACACGATGTGCCGTCCGCGTTCGCGGACCAGCAGGATCGCGGCGATGTTCATGACGGGGTAGGAGGAGAGATAGAACAGGTCGCTGATCGCAGGCGCGCCCAGCGCGGGTGTGAGGGTGGCGCCCGGGATCAGCGTGAAAAAGATGTTGCCTGCGACGGACAGCAGAAGCGCGATCGTCAGCAGCCGCCAGGCTCGGCGATGTCGAACCGTTTCCACGCGTGGCCACCAGCACAGGCAGGCGGCCGCCAGGTGCGCCAGGTTGAACAGGATCAGATCGCGTACCAGTCGGGCCGGGCCTCCTGACGACGAACCGAGCAACGCCGCGAACGCCGTTACGGATCCGACGAGAAGGGTCGCTGCAATGCGACGGCCGACCCGCAGCCTGACCGATTCGTCGTGTAGACGTGATCGAGCAGCCCCGCTGTGTCGCGCCATCCGCACTCCACGAGCTCGACCACGTTCGACCCATCCCGGACGGCGCTGTAGCCCAGCCGTCCCCGAACCACGGTTCACCGTGGGCTCGCCCCGCGCACCCTAGGCCCGGTGGACGATAGCTGCAAGTACGGATGCACGTGCACATGTCGCGTGCACGTGTCGTTCTCGTAGCTGCTCGCGGCGACCGTGTCGCTGTCCCCCCTCCGCGAGGCCGAGGGCCGAAGCCCGTGTCAGGTCTTTCGGCCAACGCCGCCGGACTCGTCAACGGCCCCGAGCGCGCCAAGCAATCCGGATTCGGGCCGCCACTCGTGGATGGGAACCACGCCCGGCTCGACCAGCTCGAGTCCCTCGAAGTACGCGGCGATCTGGTCATGCGCACGTGCGATGTAGGGAACCCCCCCGGTCTGCTTGTAGTCCTCCAAGGCCTTGACGTAGGACGCGTCGGTGGTCGTCCCGTCGCATTGCACCAGGTAGCTGCCCGACGGCAGGGCGTCCAGCAACTGTCGCACGATGGAGCGCGCCTGCTCGTAGTCCGGGAGGTGGCCGAGCACACCCAGCAGCAACAGACCGATCGGCGCCTGGAAGTCCAGCCACGGCCGCGCCTGGTCGAGGATCCGGTAGGGGTTGCGTAGATCGGCGTCGACGTAACGGGTGAGACCTTCTCGCGAGCTCGTAAGAAGCGAGCGCGCATGGGCCAGCACGAGCGGGTCGTTGTCGACGTAGACGATGCGTGACTCGGGAGCGAACCGCTGCGCTACCTCGTGGGTGTTGTCGGCGGTGGGCAGCCCCGTGCCGATGTCCAGGAACTGCCGCACGCCTTCCTCGACGGTGAGGAACCGGACCGCGCGAAAGAGGAAGTAGCGGCAGTTGCGCGCCTTGATGCCATACCGGGGATAGATCGCGTCGATCGTGCTGGCGGCGTCGCGGTCGACCTGATAGTTGTCCTCGCCGCCCAGCCAGTAGTTCCAGATCCGGGCGGAATGCGGAACCGTCCGATCGATTCCCGTCCCAGCCTCTGTCATGACCAGCTTCGCCATCCCTCAATGGTTGCCGCTGCTTGTCGTCGCCGCGATCATGCCTGCGGCAGTCCTTCGGACCTCAACTCATCCCGACGCGCACACCTCCGCCCGGATCCTCTCCAGTGTGGACCGGCTGTCTTCGGGCGGATCGAGCTGGGTGCACAACCGGTGCCACATGTCGACGTAGTCCTCCACGTCGGAGGCCTTGTCCAGGTACAGCGCTCCGTTGAGGTGCTCGAGGTATACGACATCGGGCAGGTCCTGCATAGGAAACCGCAAGATCGTGAACGATCCGGTGGTCGCCGGATGAACTCCCAGACCAAAGGTGGCGATCTGCAGCGATAGGTTCGGCAGCTCATTGAGGTGGAGCAAGTGGTCCAGCTGCGCTCGGCACAACTCGCTGTCACCCGGCGTGCGGTGCAGCGCTGCCTCGTCGATCACTACCCACAGCTGCGGGGCGTTTGACGAGGTCAGGATGTCCTGGCGGCGGCGACGAAGGTCAACGCGCCGCTCCACCTCCTCCGAATCGCTGTGCGCGAGCTGGATCACCGTGCGGGCGTACGCGTCGGTCTGTAGCAGCCCGGGGACGAACTGAACCTCGTAGGTGCGAATCACCGATGCTGCCTGCTCCATCGCGACGTACGTTTCGAACCAGGATGGCAACAAGTCCCCGTAGCGTTGCCACCAGCCGGGTGCGTTGGCTTGGCGGGCCAGATCCAGGAAGTCCTTCCGCTCGGCCTCGTCCACGCCGTAGAGCGCCAGCAGATCGACCAGATCCCGTTCCTTGAAGCGGTGCCGACCCAATTCCATCCGGCTGACCTTCACCCCCGAGGACCGGATCCGATACGCCGCTTCCTCACGACTGACCCCGCTGCTTCCGACGTTTGCGCAACTGGGCGCCCACGGCAATGCGCAGCACGGTTGACTCAACGCGGTCGGTCCCCAGAGGCTCATTCCGCACGTCGGTGACGACAACCCAGGCTGCGCGACCCCGTTCGTAGCGTCCATCACCCCTCCGGATCCGTCGCAACGCCGCGCCGGGCACCATCGATCTAGAAGACCAGTGTGGTCCAGACCGCCCGACGGCGCCACACGAAGAGTGCAAGCGAAAAGCGTCGCAACCGGAATGCACAGCCACGGGTTGTGACGAGCCGTCGCACAATCCCGACACGACCGCGGTGCGGCGCCTACTGAGTGTCAGGTGGGGCGCCGTTGTGCCCGATTGTCGGGGTGAGCGGCGTAGGGATGCGCTCGGCTTGGGCTGCCGCGGCCAGTGCCTTCGCCACGGCGTCGGTCGTCTCTCTGAGGTCCGCTGGTGCGGGCAGGTGGTCGGCGGTCGGGATGCTCGGGCGGCAGGCGAGTGGGGGAGTGCCTGGCCGAAGGCACGGCTCACGCCGTCGAGCGCGGCGGTGAACTCGCTGGGGATCACCCAGAATGTGTTGCTGTCGCCGTTGGCGAGATGGGGAAGCATCTGCAGGTACTGGTAGGCGAGGACTTTTGGGTCGGGATCGTTGCGGTGTACGGCCTGGAAGACCTGGTCAATGGCGTTGGCCTGGCCTTCCGCAGCGAGAATGGCGGCGGCTTTCTGCCCTTCGGCGCGAAGGATCGCGCCTTGTTTGTCGCCTTCGGCGGTCAGGATCTGGGACTGGCGTTGTCCCTCGGCGCTCAGCACGGTGGCGCGCTTGTCTCGCTCGGCGCGCATCTGTTTCTCCATCGCGTCCTTGATGCTCTTGGGCGGGTCGATGGCTTTGATCTCCACACGGTTCACCCGCAGCCCCCACCGCCCGGTGGCATCGTCGAGAACGCCGCGGAGCCTGCTGTTGATCTCGTCGCGGGAGGTGAGGGTTTGCTCCAAGTCCATCGAGCCGACGACGTTGCGCAACGTCGTGACGGTGAGCTGCTCAACGGCCTGGAGGTAGTTGGCAATTTCGTAGGCGGCCGAACGGGGTCGGTGACCTGGAAATACAGCACAGTGTCGATCTCGACGACGAGATTGTCCTCGGTGATGACGGGCTGTGGCGGGAAGGAGACTACCTGTTCACGCAGCTCCATTACCGGGCAGACCCGATCGACGAACGGGACGACGAAGTTCATGCCGGGTTGCAGGGTGCGATGGTAGCGGCCGAGCCGCTCGACGTTGCGTGCGCGGCCCTGCGGCACTATGCGCACCGACCGCAGAATGGTGATGACGACGAACAGCACGAGGACCAGCCCGGTGATGAGCGCTGCGTCCATGATCACTCCCTGGGGTAGACGAGGGCGATGACGCCCTTGATCTCCAGCACGTCGACCATCGTGTCGACGGGGATGACCAGGGCTTCGTCGTAGGTGCGGGCGGTCCATTCCTCGCCGTCGATCCGTACGCGCCCGCTGTCGCGGCGGATCTCGTGAGTTACCTGTGCGGTTTTTCCGGCATGGGCCGCGGCCCGAAGACGTGGATCGAGGGACGGGTCAGATCCCACCGTTGCGGCCGGACGAGCACGGCCCCGTCGGGTGGCCGTGGCGAATACGGTGAGCTGGATCGGCACTGGAGCTCCGGCGACGGCCGCGACCGAGGTGATCAGCGCCGCGACGCCAAGAAGCCCCAAGGCGGCGTCAGGTGAGGATCTCGATGACCCCGAGCGTCGTCGCGAGAAGCAACCAGATCAGCCAGACGGCCATGCTTGCCCCCTCCGGGGAAAACATCGATTTACCTCGAACTTACGCCGATTCGTCCGGCTACGAGCGACGGTCTGTCCTCAGCCGACAAGACGTGGGAGCCGGTTGCTGGAAATGATTTCGAGCTGACACCCTGCGACGGACCGTCAACTCGTGAGCAGAGCGAGAGGTCGGTCAGGAACTCGTGTTGTCGCCCCTGGCACCCGCACGGGTCCTGGCGGGGTCGACGTCCCGTTCGGGATGACGTCGTAGGTACTCGCCCTCGAGCGCCGCCAGCCGACTGTTGTGCTCCCGTAGCGCGTCCGGCGATCCGTGAAGGAAGGTGTCGTGGCGGGTTCGGTGCAGGTGCGCCAGCTCGCGGATCAGGTCGACCTCGGCGAGGTCTTGCGGAGTCACACCCGACATCTCGACCTCCTCCAGGCCCCAGTGCGGCGGGTCGGCCCCAGGGACGGGTTTGATCCTACGACGCCCGATCGCCTGCACCGCAGGATCAACCGCGCCCATCTGTTCGTACGACAGGCGAATCCGCAGCACCCGCTCGTACAGAATGTCAGCGGCAGCGGCGGTCGCGGTGCCGCTGTTTCCGCGTTTCCAGCAGAAACACGCCTCACGCATTTCTTGTGGGCGGCGCGTCGGCGCGGATGACACGCGCGCGCAGAATGGGCATGAGACTCTGTGTTGTGTGGATCGGTGTAGCGGCGTCAGTATCACGCCGATGCCAACGTGCTGATCACGTCGGTGGCCTCTTGAAGTGAGCTCAACCGCCCGATCTGTGGTCCGAGCGAACCGTCGGCCCAGCCGGGGCCCGCGACGAAGGTGCGGAACCCAGGTCGCGTGCGGGGCAGGGATTTCAGCAGGTCGGGATCGGCCGTTTCGGGCAGTTGCGACCACAGCAGCAGCGCTGCGGCGCTGTGCGGCGGATCGCTGTGACCAGCGCGTCCGTAGGCAGGTCGGTGCCCAGCGACCGGCAGGCCACACCACGCTGCCCGAGGGTCGCGGAGAGCACGACGAGGGCAGCCTGTGCTGGTCTCCGGCCATCCCGGCGAGCAGAACCGGACGTGCGGTCGCCCTGTGCGTGATGGTCGGCGTCGCGTGGATGCGGCGAGCGCGCTGAACGCCCCGGTCACGCAGTCGCTGAGCAGGTGCTCGATTTCTATGCCGGTGCCGGTGTCGACCCAGCGTTGCGCTACTGCTCGCAGTACCGGTCGCACCACGACGTCCCAGGTGATCTGCGCGCCGTCTGCTGCGATCGATTCGTTGAGCAGGCTGCGGACGGTCTGGGCGTCGAGCGCTGTTGCGGCCCTCGCGAGGCCGCGTGCCTGCCACCCGGCGCGGGTCAGTGGAAGTACCGGTCCACCCCCTGCTGTGCCGCGGCGTGGTAGCACCGGTATCGGCGGCGCGCGCAGGTACCCCGTGATCGGTGCTGATCGGCGGTGTTGCGGTCCGCGATCGTCTCTGCGGGGGCGTGTGCTGCGGTGTCGGGGTGGGCAGGGAGCGCGTGAGGGCGTAGGCGCGGCGGCGGCCGGGGTTGCGCCGTGCAGGAGCGCGAACGCATCAGTTCCAGGCGGCGAGTCGTCGGCGTTGTAGCGCCGGTGCTTGCCCGGGTGTGTCGCGGCCGATCCCGTAGCGGCGGTCCCAGTGCGCAGGTGGCCGTGCGATACCGAGCTTGCGCGCTACGCGCGACGCTCAGTGTGCACGTTCTCGCATCGAGCGTTGTCCAGGCCGGTACGGCTCAGGTGGTGTCTCTGAACCAGCGTGCGTAGCCGAGACGCCGCGCTCTGCGGCTGCACACCTCATCCTGCGGTCGCTGGTTGATCGCGGCTATTCGGCGGAGTCCTTGTGATTCGCGGCTCAAGTCTTGAACAACCTTCGGCGCGGTCTATGGTGTGTTCGTAGCTGCCCTCGATCCTGGTGGCGCCACCCAAGGGGGAGGCACGTGCGTACACACACGACTCCCGGCCGGTCACCGACACCTGGATTGCAGATGCGCGCGCGTGTCGGGCATGGACAGCGCGCTGTTCTTCCATCCGGAGGCAGCGTCCCGCGCGCGCGAATCGCGATCCGCGCCAAGCAGATCTGCAGCAGCTGTCCGTTCTGTCCGGTGTCTTGCGCACGCGCTCGCCGTTCACGAGCCCTACGTGTGGCGGCTGTCGAGTCCGAGCGCGTCGAGATCTCCGCGCCCAGGACCGCACCCTTCGTGTCCTGACGACGCCGTCCCGTGCCGACCCCGAAGCGCGATCGAGCACACCACTCCGAGATACCGTCAGCCAGCAGACACCGACAAACACGCCCCGCTGCAGCTCAACGCATGCTGCGTCCACCGCCGACCAGAATTGTTCTGACCCCGCGGCGAACTCCGCGGCAGGCGGCGCGCCTCAGTTCTGGGCGGCTCGATCGGTGGGGGCAATGATGTTGCCGCCTGCGGTGTTCCCAACCGGAGGGTTGGCGTTGACCGGGGCTTGCCCACCTTGGACGGGCGTACCGCCGGTCTGCGTCCCGCCGGGGGCCTGTGTCACCGGAGCCTGAGTGACAGCCTCGGTGGTCGGGGGAGCGGTCACGGAAGCCTGCACGGCGGTGGTCTGCGTGACAGGGGCGGGCGTCGTGGTCGAGTCGACGTCGACGGGCTTCGCTTCGGTCGCGGGGGCCGCGGCGATTGCGGGCTGGCGCTTCGGCTTGGGCTGGGCGGCCTGCACCCCGGGTGTGGGCAGGGCCTTCGGGGGCGGCTGGACGGCGGCACCGGGCACGATGAACGGCATGACGTCGCCCAGTCCGACGGAAGTGGCGACGTTCGGAACCGCCAGCGCGACGCCGACGATGGCGATGAAACCGATCGAAAGAAGCGCGATCAGCACCCCTGCGAGGCGCAGCAGCCGCTTGCGGTTGCCGCTGTCGTCGACGAAGACGGGCGCTTCGCCTGCCCCGGCAACCTGCGGAGTGGGGGCGGGGGCCAGGACGGCGCCGGGCACGAGGACGGTCACACCATCCGCGGGCGGTCCCTGCGCGGACGCAGCCTGGCGGACACCATCCGTGAGACGCACAGTTACCTCGTCCTGCTGGGCAGGTCGTCCCGCGGGTCCGGGGTTCTGGCGCATCGTTTCAGCTTCCGATCCACTTGGGGTGAGATGTCGGGCCCCGGTAGATGAGTTGTGTCCAATCACCGCGACGAGCAGCAGTTCTTCGCGATGGCAGGGTCGTTCGACCTTCCGGCAACGTTACCGCGAGATCGGTCCTTGGTGGACAACCGTCATCACAGGGATGCGTCCCCCGCAGGAACCCGACGTGGTGGGCGCGGACGGCACCCGGATCTGGGTAGGTCAATGGGGTCGGTCGTGATGCGGACGTCGCGCTGTGACGTTGCTGAGAAGACGTTGCTGAGAATCCACGCCCACGGAACGACACGGCGAGCCGCGGCCTGCAGAGTGGACGGATGCGGATACACGATGGAACTCCGGTAGAGCCCGCAGCTGCGGGCTGCTGTGTTGGGCTGATCGGATCGAGCCGCTCCGGATACAGCCCCTGCGTGTCCGAGCCCACCACCAGCGGTGTCATCGCGTTCCTCGACAGCGGTGACGTGGCGTGGGCGTTCTCCTGCGATCGGCATATCGGTGTATTGACCGATCCTCGGGCGTTGACGGGCGACGACCTGGTGGAGCTTGATCGGCGCACCGCCGAGGAAGGTCGGTCCAACGGTCCGGTCGACTCCATCCTTTGATTGCGGCGCCAACTGGATGCTGCGAGCGCGACGCAGCTCCCCAGACCGGGCGCTGACGGCCGCTAGACCTGCATGATGCTGACCGCGCGCGTGTTCAGGTAGCACTCCAGCGCCTCGGGGCCGCCTTCGGTGCCGTAGCCGGAGTCCTTCACACCCCCGAACGGGAGTTCTGCCGATGGCATCGCAGGCATGTTGACCCACAGCATGCCGACCTCGACGCGTCGGGTGAGCTGGTCGGCGGTGGCGAGTGAGCGGGTGAAGGCGTAGCCCGCCAGCCCGAAGGACAGGCGGTTGGCCTCCGCTATTGCCTCGTCGAGGTGGTCGAACTCGCGGATGGCGGCCACCGGCCCGAAGGGCTCCTCGTTGAACAGCCGGGCCTCGGCGGCCACGTTCTCGTAGACGGTCGGGGCCCAGAAGTTGCCGGTTTCGCCCAGTCGGCGACCGCCCGCCAGGACCGTAGCGCCGCGCTGCACGGCGTCCTCCCCGAGGACCTGCATGGCGTCGAGCCGTCGGGTGTTGGCGAGGGGGCCCATCTGGGTTCCCTCGGCCAGCCCGTCGCCGACCGCCAGGCCGTCGGCGACCTTGGCCAGGGCCGCGCCGAAGTCCTTCGTGACGGACTGGTGGACGAGGAACCGGGTGGGGGAGATGCACACCTGGCCTGCGTTGCGGAATTTGGCCGCGCCAAGCGCCTTGACCGCCAGATCGAGGTCGGCGTCTTCGCACACGATCACGGGTGCGTGCCCGCCGAGCTCCATCGACACCCGCTTCATGTGCCTGCCCGCAAGCGCGGCCAGCTGCTTGCCGACCTCCGTCGACCCGGTGAAGGTGATCTTGCGGATGGTCGGGTGCGGGATGAGATGGCCCGAGATCTCTGCGGGGTCGCCAAAAACCAGCCCGAGCACGCCCGCGGGCAGGCCCGCGTCCTGGAAGGCGCGGATGAACGCCGCCGGGCCTGCCGGGGTCTCTTCGGGCGCCTTAACGATCATCGAGCACCCGGCGGCCAGTCCCGGCGCGACTTTGCGCACGACCTGGTTGATCGGGAAGTTCCACGGGGCGAACGCGGCCACCGGGCCCACGGGGTCCTTGATGACCATCTGCCGTATCGCGAGGTTCGAGCGGTGGGGCACCAGGCGCCCGTAGATGCGGAAGCCCTCCTCGGCGAACCAATCGATGATGTCGGCAGCCATCGCCGTCTCTCCACGGGCCTCAGCGAGTGGCTTGCCTTGTTCGAGGGTGATGAGGCGGGCGATCTCGTCGACCCGCTCGCGGAGCAGTTGGGCCGCCCGCCGCATGATCGAGCTGCGCTTGGCAGGGGTGTAGTCGCGCCACACCTCGAACCCGCGCTGGGCCGAGGCGAGGGCACGGTCCAGGTCCTGTACCGAGGCGTGCGCCACCGAACCGATCGCTTGCCCGGTCGCCGGGTTGTGGACCGGGATTGTGCGGCCGTCGGCTGCTTCCACCCAGTCGTCGTCGATGAAGAGCGGAGTGTTCGGGTAGGTCATGGCGTCCTCACCCGCCCAGCGTAGCTGCGTCGGCGCCGCCTAAAAGGGGTAAAGCAGACTATGCGGCTGACCAAGACCTCGGACCTGTGGTGGAAGAACGCGGTCGTCTACTGCCTCGACGTGGAGACCTACGCCGATGGCAACGGCGATGGGTGCGGCGACTTCCGCGGCCTGATCCAGCAGATCGACCACCTGCAGAGGCTCGGGGTCACGTGCATCTGGCTGATGCCCTTCTACCCCTCGCCGGACGGCGACGACGGCTACGACATCAGCGACTTCTACAGCGTCGACCCGCGGTTGGGCACGCTCGGGGAGTTCGTCGAGTTCGTCCGCACCGCACGTGACCGCGGGATCCGGGTGATCGCCGACCTGGTCGTCAACCACACGTCGATCCAGCATCCGTGGTTCCAGCAGGCACGCACCTCCCGCGACAACCCCTACCGCGACTGGTACGTCTGGGCCGACGAGCCGCCTGTCGACGGACCGCAAGGCGTCACGTTCCCCGACAAAGAGACCGGCCTCTGGCAGTTCGACGAGGAGGCAGGCCAGTACTACCTGCACCGCTTCTACAAGTTCCAGCCCGACCTGAACATCGACAACCCGGCGGTCCGCGACGAGATCGCGCGGATCATCGGGTTCTGGATGGAGCTGGGCCTTTCCGGTTTTCGGGTCGACGCCGTGCCGTTCCTGCTCGAGAACGCCGGGCAGCTCGACCGCGATGACCTGCCCGATCCCCACGACTACCTCGCCGACCTGCGTTCGTTCCTCGGCCGTCGCAACGGCGAGTCGATACTGCTCGGCGAGGTCAACCTCGCCTACCCCGACACGCTCAGGTTCTTCGGCGAGCACGGGGACGAGCTGACGATGTGCTTCGACTTCATCGGCATGCAGCGGATGTACCTTTCGCTGGTCCGCGGTGACGCGGGACCGCTCGCCGAGGCGCTCAAGGAACGGCCGCAGCCACCGCAGGACGCGCACTGGGCCACCTTCGTGCGCAACCATGACGAGCTGACGCTCGACAAGCTGTCGGAGGCCCAGCGCCAAGAGGTGTTCGACGCCTTTGGCCCGAAGCCGGACATGCAGCTTTACGGCCGCGGCCTGCGCAGGCGGCTGCCCCCGATGGTCGAGGGCGACCAGCGCCGAATGCGCTTGGTCTACAGCCTGCTGTTCGCACTCCCCGGCACACCCGTGCTCTTCTACGGTGAGGAGATCGGGATGGGCGAGAATCTCGAGGTGGAGGGCCGGTTGGCGGTGCGGGTGCCGATGCAGTGGACCGCCGAGCCGGGAGCGGGGTTCTCGACCGCCGACCCTTCGTCGTTCCCGAGGCCGTTGGTCGACGGCCCGTTCGCGGCCAAGCACGTCAACGTCCGCGACCAGTCCCGCGACCCGGACTCGCTGCTGTCGTTCTTCAAGCGCCTCGTCGACGCCTACCGGAGCTGTCCGGAGCTCGCGTGGGGCGGCTGCCAGGTGCTCGACCCCGGTCCCAAGGCCGCATCCATGCTCGTCCACCGTGTGGATGCCGACGGTGTCTCGGTCGTCGCCGTGCACAATCTCGGCGAGCGGAAGGCGACCGCCTCGCTCGCGTTGGCCGACCTCGGCGGGTGCGACCTGTTCGACGTCCTCGCAGGCACCGGCGAGACGGTGCGGGTGGGCGATGATGGCGCCCTTGACGTGGCGCTGCCACCCTACGGCTTCCGGTGGCTGCGCTCCGCACCGTAACCCCTGATGCACCCACGCCGTGCGGAAGGGAGGCACAATATCTCTGCGGCGAACGATATCTCTGCGGTGAACGGTGGACCTCGGGAGCACGATGGCAGCACCAAGCCACGATGCGGCGGCCCGGGACTCATTCGACGTCGAGGGCTGCGCGGACCTGTGTGATCCGACGAGACTGCGTGCCCTGGAAGAGACCGGCCTCACGGCCGCTCCGGATGAGCGGCTCGATCGGCTTGCCGCGTGGGTACGGGACGTCCTGGACGTGCCGGTCGCGCTCGTTTCGCTGGTCCGGGCCGATGCGCA
Source organism: uncultured Actinomycetota bacterium (assembly GCA_963736375.1). Classification (GTDB taxonomy): domain Bacteria; phylum Actinomycetota; class Actinomycetes; order Mycobacteriales; family Pseudonocardiaceae; genus Pseudonocardia. The sequence goes on along the minus strand of CAVTOL010000023.1, from coordinate 45,738 downwards.
GGTCTTCCCGGGGATGACGGGGCTTCCCGAGCCGTGGGCGACCCAGCGGTCCACCCCGCTGAGCCACTCGTTCTGCCAACACGTCGTCCTGACCGCCGAACCGCTGGTGATCACCGATGCCCGCACCCACCCCCTGGTGCGTGACAACCTCGCCGTTGCCGACGTCGGGGTCATCGCCTACGCCGGTATGCCCCTCACCGACGCCGTCGGCAACGTGCTGGGCTCGCTGTGCGCCATCGACACGGTTCCCCGTCTCTGGACCGACGCCCAGCTGGCCGACCTCAGCCGGATCGCCGAAGCGTGCTCCACCGAACTGCGCCTGCGGCTTGCGACCTACGACGCCCGGTGCGAAGAAGCCCGCCGCGACCGCATCGAAGCCGATCAGCGCCGCTCATTCGATCGCTCGCAGACACTGCTGCGGGCGTCACAGGCGTTCACCGACACCCACACCGTCGACGACGTCCTGGCGCGCATCCGCGACCTCGTCCACACCGAACTGCGCCCCCACTACGTCGGCGCGGTCGTCCTCGACGAGCACAACACCACCATCCGCCTCGGCGACGACCCGGTAGCACTGGCCCCCACCCACACCGCCGAGCTGGACGCCCATCTGCCCTCTGCACGGGCGATGCGCGAGGCCACGATCATCCATTACCCGAACCGGCAGACCTTCGCCGCGAGGCACCCACCCGCAGCCAGCGCGATCCTGCACCACCTCGGACTGCACTCGGTGGTCGCCGTGCCGCTGCCCGGATCCGCAGGGCCGCTCGGGTCGATCGTGCTCGGCTGGAAGATCCCCAACATCATCGAGACCGAGGATCTCCTGACGATCGCCACGATCGGCGGCTACGCCAGCCAGGCCTTGGCCAGGGCCCGCGTCCTGAACCATCGCATCACCGTGGCCCATGCGATGCAGAACGCGATGCTCACGACCCTGCCCTCGGTCCACGGGCTGCAGATGGCCGCCCGGTACGCACCGGCGGACTCACGCGAGAATGTCGGCGGGGACTGGTACGACGCCGCCCCGATGCCCGACGCTGATCACCACGGCCGCAACGCGCTCGTCGTATCCGCAGGCGACATCATCGGGCACAACCTCGCCGCCGCCACGATCATGGGCCAGGTCCGCCCCATGCTGCGCCAAACCGCCTGGGATCATCCCCACGACCCACCCTCGGCCATCCTGCGCGCGTTCGAGTCCGCCAACCGCGGGCTGCGCATCGGCGCCGCAGGCACCGCCGTGGTTGCTCGGCTCACCGAGTCCGAGCAACGCGACTGGACCATGACCTGGACCAACGCCGGTCACCCTGCACCGATTCTGCTGCTCCCGGACGGCAGGCCCGAACTGCTGCTCGACCACGACGCGCTGTTCGGGTTCTCCCTCACCGCGAGCACGACCCGTCGCGACCACCGCCGTGACCTTCCTCCGGGCAGCACCCTGTTTCTCTACACCGACGGATTGGTCGAACGCCGCGGGAGCGACATCGACGCGGGCACCGACGCGCTCGTCCGGCTCTTGTGCCGCATTCATGACCGCCCCGTCCACGAGCTCGTCAACGGCGCGGTCGACACCCTCGCGGCGGACGCACCCGACGACGTCGTCGCGTTCGCCATCCGCTTCCCGCTGAAGTGACCTGCTCACATCTCAGCCTCGTCTGCGCTCTGTTCAGCGCGGCGGACGTGGCCGCGGGATCCTCCTCCGGTGTCGCGCGCAGCGGATGGCCCCGCACAGCCATGGGCCTTGCCCATGGTGAGGACCGTGACGGCTCTGCTGGTCGTGGGCGTCATGCTGTTCGGGCTGCTGCTCGGGATCGGGTGGCTCCTCGTGCACGTCGAGCCGGGCACCTCGGTAGGCGCAGCCGATCTGGGGGTCTTGCAATGGCTTGTCGCGCATCGGGTTCCGAGCTTGGACGCGGCCTCGCTGTACGTGGTTGACCTGGCATCGACCACCGTGGTGCTGGTGTCGGGCGTCGTGGCGGGCGCGGTGGCGGTGCTGGCGTTGCGTCGTGAGTGGCCGCTGGTGCTGTTGGTGATCGCGCTGGTCGGCGAGCTGGTGCTGTTCCTCAACGCCGCGATCTTGGTGGGGCGCCCGCGGCCTGCGGTGCCGCATCTGGATGCGGCGCTCCCGCCCACGTCGAGTTTCCCGTCCGGCCACACCGCCGCGGCCATCTGCCTTTACGGCGGGGTGGCGACGATTGTGCTGCGCGTGGTGCGGGCATGGTGGCGCTGGGTTGTGCTGGGCGTGGCGGTCGTGGTGATCGTGGCGGTCGCGGCGGCGCGGCTCTACCGCGGCGCGCACTACCCCACCGATGTGCTGGGGAGCGTGTTGTTCGCGGTGCCATGGTTGCTGGTCACGACCAAGGCTTGTGCGCCATCCCAGAACCGGTGGGTGCGGCCCGATCAACCCGTAGGAGCCGGTGACAGATCGGCCTGGTGACCCGCATGTCGCCACGGACCTGGGGCGAGGCGAGGGGCGCGAATGGGACGACAGGGCGGCCGTCGACGTCGCGCTCGATCCGGTGGCGCCTGCTCGCCCGGGTGGAGGATGCGGCAGACAGCGGGCGGAAGGAGCCAGGCGATGTCGGGTGGGCGGGATGGGGGCGCGGCGAAGTTCTCCGCGCTGTCGCATCTGGAGTGCTCGCGCGACGGGTCGCGCCACGATGCCGACGTCGTGCAGGGAACGTCCCCGCTCGGGGCGCCGTTGCTCGCCCGCTACGACCTCGAACGGGCCGCCGCGGCCGTCACGCGTGCGGAGATCGCGGGCAGGCCGCCGGACCTGTGGCGCTACCACGAGCTGCTGCCCGTTCGGGATCCCGCTCGCGTGGTGACACTCGGCGAAGGCATGACGCCGCTGCTCGACCTGCCGCGACACGGCGCGCGTCTGGGGGTCAGGCGGCTGCGGATGAAGGACGAGGGGCTTGTCCCGACCGGGTCGTTCAAGGCCCGTGGTGCGGCGGTCGGGGTCTCGCGGGCCGCGGAGCTGGGCGTGACGGGTATCGCGATGCCGACCAACGGCAACGCGGGTGCGGCGTGGACGGCCTACGCCGCCCGCGCGGGCGTGCGGGCACTCGTGGCCATGCCCGTGGACGCACCGGTCATCACCCGTCGTGAATGCGTGGCCGCAGGCGGCGAGCTGTACCTGGTGGACGGTCTGATCGGGGATGCCGGTGCGCTGGTCAGGGCCGCGGTCGAAGCTCGTGAGGGCTACCAGGATGTGTCGACCCTGTGCGAGCCCTACCGGATCGAGGGCAAGAAGACGATGGCCTACGAGATCGTCGAACAGCTCGGCTGGCGCTCCCCGGATGTGATCCTCTACCCGACCGGCGGGGGTGTGGGGATCATCGGGATCCACAAGGCGCTGCTGGAGATGCGCGAGCTCGGGTGGCTCAGCGGTGACCTGCCGCGTTTGGTCGCGGTGCAGGCGGCGGGCTGCGCGCCGATCGTCGAGGCGTTCGTCGCGGGCCTGGCCGAGTCCAGCCCGCCCTTCGACGCTCACACGGTCGCTTTCGGGATCACGGTGCCGAAGGCGCTGGGCGACTTCTTGGTTCTCGACGCCGTGCGCTCGACGGGCGGCACCGCGATCGCCGTCACCGACGATGAACTGCTCGCGGCGCAGGCCGCGCTGGCGCGGGACGAGGGGACCTGGATCTGCCCGGAGGGCGCGGCCTGCTTCGCCGCGGTCGCGCAGCTGCGCGAGTCGGGCTGGCTGAACGCGACCGACGAGGTGGTGGTCCTCAACACCGGGACCGGGCTCCTCTATCCCGAGACCGTCGCCGTGGACGTTCCGATCCTGCCGCGCGACGGTGTGATCCCGGCTCCGGTCCGTCGGGCCGGACATGAGAGCGTGGCGGGCCGCGTCGCGCCGGAGCGCCGTCGCACTGACTCGCCGTAGACGTAGGTGGGGACGCGCATGATCGGGTCGTCGGACAGCTCGCTCCCGTCGGTGACCCGTGTCGGGTCGTTGACCAGGATGTCGCCGTCGTGTTCCCGCTGCGTGTCGGAGCCGGTGATCAGCCGTAAGCGCAAGGGCCTGATCCACGTGCTCCCGAAGCTGGTGCGGGCAGGCCGACCAGGCCAAGCTGGTGGGGATGTGCGACCGCAGTGACCGGCCGTGGCGGGGTCGCTAATCGGGCGTGGGGCGGGAAACCTGATGGTGGAGGCGGGCACGACGGCGGCGTATCGGGACGCCGCAGGCCGGGAGCTGCTGCTCGCGACCAAGATCCGGGTGCCCGCCCCGCGGCCAGGGTGGGTGTCGCGTCCTCGACTGGTTGAGCGGCTCCGGGCGAGCACCTGCGAGTTGGTGCTGGTCTGTGGGCCTGCTGGGTTCGGCAAGTCGAGCCTGCTCGCCGACTGGGTCCGCCGGGACGAGCGGGCGGTGGGTTGGCTGTCGCTGGATGAGGGCGACAACGACCCCGTGCGGTTCTGGCGACACGTCGCGGCCGCCCTCGACCGGGCGCGTGCGGGTCTCGGAGCGAGCGCAGGCGCGGTGGTCGGTCCCGGGCGTGCGGCGCTCGATGCGGCGGCGACAGCGCTCGTCAACGAGCTCGCCGAGGCGTCCGACCAGGTCGTGCTGGTGGTTGATGACTACCACCTGGTCGAGGCCCCCGAGGTGCACCGCTCGTTGGAGTTCCTGCTCGAACACCTGCCGCCCGCGCTCCGGCTGGTGATGGCCAGTCGAGCCGACCCGCCGCTGCCGCTGGCCAGGATGCGGGCGCGCGGACAGCTCGCCGAAATCCGCGCGTCTGCGCTGCGCTTCACCGTCGACGAGGCCGCCGAGCTGCTGCGCGCAGGGGTCGGCGACACACTGCCGGACACAGTCGTCGCGGCGCTCGGCGAGCGCACCGAGGGCTGGGTGGCGGGCTTGCAGTTGGCGGCGCTGGCGCTGCGCGGACGTACCGATTCGGCGGGTTTCGTCGCCGAGTTCGCAGGCACCCACCGCTTCATCCTTGACTACCTGACCGAGGAGGTGCTCGACCGCCAACCCGACATGCTGCGCACGTTCCTGCTGGAGACCTCGGTGCTGGAACGGCTGTCCGGGCCGTTGTGCGACGCGGTGCTCGGCCGCGGCGGGAGCCAGGAGCTGCTGGAGTCGATCGAGCGGGCGAACCTGTTCGTCCTGCCGCTCGACGCCGAGCGCCGCTGGTGGCGTTACCACCATTTGTTCGCCGACATGCTGCGCGCTCGGCTGCTCGCCCAATGCCCGGGTCGGGTCTCCGAGCTACACCGCGCGGCTGCGGCCTGGTACGAGCGGCAGGCGCTGGCCGACGAGGCGATCAGGCATGCGCTGGCAGCAGGCGACCCCCCGTGGGCGGCGCGGCTGGTCGAGGAGCATTTCGAGGAGATGGTCTGGCGACTCGCCGAAGGGGCCACGCTGTTCGGGTGGCTCGCCGCGCTGCCCCCTGAGGTGATCCACCGCCGACCCCGGCTGACGTTGGGGCACGCGGTCAACATGCTCATGGCTGGCCGTCTGGACCAGGTCGAGCCGCTGCTGACCATCGCGCAGCGGGGGTACGACCGGGTCGGTGACGAGCCGTACCGGGCGTCGATCGAGCGCAAGGACAGCATCCTGGCCAACGTGCCCGCGGCCATCGCCATCGCTCGCGCCGAGCTGGCCCGCCTGCGGTGCGAGCCCGACCGCGAAATCGCGTTCGCGCGGGCCGCGCTGGCCCACATGAGCGAGCAGGACGAGGTGCTCGGGTCGATGGCCCGCTACCAGGCAGCGTTCGCGGACTGGCTCGCCGGGCGAGTGGAGCGCGCCGAGCGGGCGCTGGGCGCGATCTTCGCCGAGCGGGTAGCGGCGGGGCTGCCCGACCTGGCGCTGCGCTCGGCGTTCGATCTCGGGGCCGTGCAGCAGGCTCAGGGTCGGCTGGGGGCGGCGCTGGCCACGTACCGGCGCGGGCTCGACGTCGCCGTAGCCGGTGGCTCGCCGCCGACCATCGGGATGGCGCAGGTCGGGCTGGCGGAGGTGCTCTACGAGCGCGACGAGCTGGCCACGGCCGCCGAGTACGCGACGGCGGGCATCGAGCAGTGCCGCAGGTTGGCCTACGTCCCGTCGCTGGTCACCGCGTTCCTCGTGCTGGCGCGGATCCGCAGCGCCTGTGGCGACGGCGTCGGTGCGCTGGCGGCCCTCGACGAGGCCGACCAGGTGATGCCCGATCAGGTCGTCCTGGGCCACCCCGTGCCCGCGATGCGGGCGCGTCTGCTGCTGGCAGGCGGCAATGTGACCGAGGCCGCCCAGTGGGCTCGGCACTGCGGCATCGCCGCCGCCGAACCCTCCTCCCAGCGCGAGTCGGACCACCTCGTCCTGGCACGGGTGCTGGTGGCCGAGAACACCCCCGCCAGGGCCCTGGAGCTGCTGGAACGCCTGCGGGCGCTTGCCGTGGCGCAGGGCCGGACCGGCAGCCTCATCCCACTGCAGGTGCTGGCCGCGCTGGCGCATGCGGCAAGCGGACAGGAGCAGGCCGCGCTGACCGCGCTGGCCGACGCGCTGGCCCTGGCCGCGCCCGAGGGCTACCTGCGGGTGTTCCTCGATGAGGGCGAGCCGCTGGCGGCATTGGTGCGGGAACTGCTGACGCGACGGCGGTCGGCGCGGCTCACCGACACCCGCGCGGTGCCTCGCGAGTTCCTGGCCCACCTGACAGCCGCGTTCGACCGGGCAGGCAACGCGTTGGGTCGGCCCGGTCGCCGGGGCTCGGTCGCCACGCCGGGACTGCTCGAACCGCTGAGCGCACGAGAGCTGGAGGTGCTGGCGCTGGTCGCCGCCGGGCATGCGAACCGGGAGATCGCCGAGCGGCTGTACATCACCGTCGACACGGTCAAGCGCCACGTCAGCCACATCTTCGACAAGCTGGGCGCGGCCAGCCGCACGCAGGCCGCCGCGCGCGCCCGCGAACTCGGTCTGCTGGACACGCGCTGATACCACCCGGGCTTGCACTTCGGTGGGACGCCCGAACCCCGGCCTGCCGGCTACCGTCGGTGGGGAGGTAGCGCACCGATGAGACAGACCGACCCGGCGATCGCACGACCGTCGCAGGCGTCCGCGAACTCCCGGGGGAGCCTCCTCCACCGACGGGAAGTGGGCGTGCTGACGTGGCGGGGCCCGGCACTGATGCTCTTCGCCCGTGCGGCCTTCGCGGTGGGAGCGCAAGCGGTTGTCGCGGCCGTCTTCGCCCTGCGCGGGTCGCCGACGCCATGGCATGACGCCGAGCCATGGCTGCCGGTGTACGGGACATTGATCGACATCGGATGCCTGGCGCTTCTGTGGCGGCTCACCCGCCGCGAGGGCATCGGCCTGTTCGATCTCGTCGGCTTCGAGCGGACGCGCCTCGTCCGCGACGCGTTGCTGGGCCTGGCGCTCATCCCCGTGAGTCTCGTATTCATCTTCGGTGGCACCTACGCGGCAGGCTGGATTGTCTACGGGGCACCCGCGCCGCCGTACTTCTTGGGTGGGCTGCCATTGCCCGCCGCCCTCTACGGCGTGTTGGTGTGGCCGTTCATCTGGGGACTCGTCGAGCAAATGACGTACAACGGCTACCTGCTGCCCCGCTTCCAGGTTCTTTGCAGGCGTACGAGCGTGCCGATCGCAGTTGTGGCATTCGCCTGGTCCTTGCAACACGCATTCATGCCGCTGACCTTCGACGCGAAGTTCATGACGTATCGCACCTTGGCAGCACTGCCATTGGCCGTCTTCGAAACGCTCCTGTACCTGCGGCTTCGCCGGTTGGTTCCGCTCGCGCTTGCGCACGCGCTGATGGACGGGACCACGGTGCTGATCCCCTTGCTTGCTTCCGCCGCGTAGTGGCGACCAGCCGGTGTGCTGCTCGCCGGCGACGCCGCGCACATCCACTTGCCCGCAGGCGGTCAGGGCATGAACACCGGCATGATGGACGCCAACAACCTGGCGTGGAAGCTGGCCCTCGTCGCAGGCGGCGCCGCCGCGACGCGTACCCGGCCTTCGTCCTCGTGCGACCGGGCGGCGTTCTGGCTGTCCGGGGATCCCGAGGCGAGACGCATGCGGTCGTCGAGTACCTGCGACGGCTCTCGGTAGGGCACCGCCCAGCGGAATCGGCTCCGGTCGGCCCTTAGACCTGCGGCTTCGCCGCGGTGGCGAGCGGCGGAGCCGCCGTGAGTTGTGGCCACCCGTCGGCAGTCCAGTTCAAGGCGCGCATTCCCAGGCGCGGCACGCCACCGGCGGTGGCGTCGTAGTAGTGGTAGGCGATCGCGCCCCCCGCGATCGACTCGCCACCCGGACCGACTTGGTTGCTCATCGACGCCAGCACCGTCGTGCCTCCGCCGTCCATGAGCGAGCGTCCGGTGCGGTCGACGTAGGGCCCCGTGATCGAGCGAGACCGCCCGACGACGATGCGGTAGGTGCTCTGCAAGCCCATGCAGCACCGGTCCCATGAGGTGAACAGGTAGTACCAGCCGTTGTGGCCGATCATCGCGGCGCCCTCGATGGCGTTCAGCGGGAGCTTGCGGTCGGCGAGGTGGAGCCGGTCGGGACTGGGCGACCGCTTGCCGGACGGCCACTGCAACTGCACCATCTGGATCCCGCTCCAGTAGGAGCCGAACACCAACCACGGGGTGCCCGCCGCGTCCTGGACGACGTCGGGATCGATGGCGTTGAAGTCGCTCGCGGGCAGCGAGCGGACGACCTTGCCCTGGTCCACCCAGCGGTAGCCGGGCGCTGTCGGGTCGAGGGTGGTGTTCGTGGCGAGCGCGATCACCGAGTCGTTGTGGCCGAGCGTGGAGACCGCGTAGTAGAGGTAGTAGGTGTTGCCGTGGCGGATGATCTCGGGCGCCCACATGGTGTTCGCGCCGGGCAGTTCCTTGGTGAGCCAGCTAGGGTTCGCGTTCCAGACGGTGCCGAGGTAGCTCCAGGTGTGACCGTCGTCAACGGACTTGCGGATCTGGACGGTTCCCCCACCGACGCCCGGATCGCCCGACGAGTAGACGTACCAAGTGTGGCCGGTAGTGCCCTGGGCGAGCGCGGGGTCGTGCAGGGTCACGTTGCCGTGCAGCGGTCCGACGAGCGGGACGGCCGCGGGCGGCTGGCCCGGCGAGGGCGCGGCGGAGGCCGCTGCGGACACGGCCACGGCGGCGAAGACGTAGAGAGCAACGGTTACGGTCAGCAGGCGGATGAAGCGCACGGTCACAGGTCCCCTCCTGTACGCAGGGGTCCGCCCCTGTCGCCCGAGTGAGGGTAATGTCAATCACCCCGGCAACCCCTCGCGACACGCGGTGCACACGGACAACACGACGGCCCGCTTGCGGGCCTTCAGGGGTCGCGGTCTTCACCAGTTCGACGAGGTACCTCACAACGCTAGTCCTGGGTGCGTTGGCCCGCGGGGCGAGCCCTGAAGGGGGACAGGAGCAAGCTGAGCAGGTGCTGGAAGGCGTCGATGCGTTCGCTCTGACCCTGCTCGTGGTCGCCGCGGTGGCGTCGCTCGCGCTGCTGTCGAACCAGATCAGCCATCGGCTGCGGATCCCCGCCCCGGCCATCTTCCTGATCGGCGCCGCGGCCGCCGCGGATCTGTACCCCCCGTTGGCGGGGCTGCCGCTGGAGGCCGTCGAGCAGATCGTCACGGTCGCGCTGATCCTCATCCTGTTCGACGGCGGCATGGGCATCGGCGTCCGCAAGCTGCGATCGGCGCTCTCCCCGATCCTGCTTCTCGGTGTGGTCGGCACCCTCCTGACGGCGGCAGCGGTCGCGGTGCTGGCCCACGTCCTGTTCGGCGTCGCCTGGCCGCTGGCGCTGCTGCTGGGGACGGCACTGGCGCCGACCGACCCCGCGGTGGTGTTCTCGGTGCTGGGCAACCGGGAGGTCCGCGGTCGGGCGGGCGTGATCATCGAAGGTGAGTCGGGTGCCAACGACCCGGTGGGCATCGCGTTGTTGCTCGGCCTGCTGGGGGTCGGTAGCCAACTCGACGCGGGCGCGATCGGGGGGGTCGTGTCCACGTTCGCGCTGCAGATGGCGATCGGCGCTGCTGTCGGGATCGGGGGCGGCTGGCTGCTGCTGCATTCGATGCGGCGGATCCCGCTTCCCGGTGAAAGCCTCTACCCGCTGCGCACGCTGGCGTTCTCCCTGGGCCTCTACGGGGTTACCACCCTCGCGCATGGGTCCGGGTTCCTGGCGGTGTTCGTCGCGGGAATCGTCATCGGCGACGCGTCGGCCCCCTTCAAGCGGGAGATCCGGCAGTTCCACTCCTCCCTCGCGGGCATGGCCGAGATCGTCGCGTTCGTGGTGCTGGGGCTGACCGTCTCCCTCAAGGACGTGGCAGGCGCCGGAACGTGGCTCGTCGGTCTGGGCCTCGCGGTCCTGCTCGCGTTCGTGGTGCGCCCGCTGGTGGTCGGGCCGCTGCTGCTCGCGGTGCGACTGACCTTCGGGGAACGGGTGTTCGTGGTCTGGTCGGGCTTGAAGGGCGCGGTACCGATCTTGCTCGGTACCTACATCCTCACGGGGGGATCGGCATCTGACCGGTTCGCCTACGACCTCATCTTCGTCGTCGTCCTCTTCTCCGTTCTCGTCCAAGGAGGGCTGGTCCCGACCGTCGCCGCCCGCTGTGGCGTCCAGATGGACGACATCACGCCCCGACCCTGGCCGGTCGGCCTTCGGGTGCGGGATGAGCCACAGATCGCCCGTCGGTACCGCGTCGAAGCGGGCGCACCCGCCGATGGCCGATCCGTCCGAGCGCTGCACCGGACCTACGACCTCTGGATCAGCGTCATCGTCCGCGAAGGGAAGCCGCTGCGCGTCGACGCCGACACCGTCCTGCTCCCCGGCGATGACGTGCTCATCCTCGCTGAACCGGACAACGAGACGGATGTGGTCTTCCGCGCCGATTGAGAGCACCGACGATTCGGACGCGACGATCGACGAGGACTGATCAGGGTGCAGGCGTCGATCGTCACTCGATGACGAGGGACAGGAACACGACGGTGCCCGCGCGGGACGCCGGGAGGCGCAGCGTGTGGCCCGCGTGGGCACACCGCTCCAGCGCGGCGGCGAACCGGGCCAGTCCTGCAGCGACGTCGTCCTCATCGGCGGCATCGCCAGCCTCGCGGGGATGGTCCTGGCCTTCTTCCTTCCGGGGCGACGACGCGGTTGATCGTCGTGATCAGCGGTGACGTGGCGGCGTGCCATCGGCCCTTCGATAGGCGGGAGCCCGACGGGGGGCCTGCCGAGGCGCGCTTTCGAGCACGGTGAGCGTCCGCGGTGGCACGACGACGGACAGCACGACAACGCTGGTCGATCGCCCGACCGAAGGGGAGCGGTTGAGGGCGAGGAGGGCCTGCTGGAGGTCGCCGTGCGAGGACGCGGCCAACCTGCAGATCACGTCGGAGGACCCGGTGGTGACGTAGGCCTCGAGTACGGCGGGCTGGGCGTTGAGCTCCGCCGTGACGTCGTCGAGGGCGCCCTGGGCGATCTCCAGCGTGACGAACGCCTGCACTCCGTAGCCTGCGGCGGTGAGGTCGATCTCCGGCGCGTATCCGGTGATGACCCCGGCTCGCTCCAGGCGGTCGAGGCGCGCCTGGACCGTGCCCCGCGCGACCCGGAGGGTGCGGGAGAGCTCGAGGACGCCCACCCTCGTGTGCTCGCGCAGTGCGGCGAGGAGGTCGACGTCGAGCGCGTCCAGTTCGGTTGCCATATGGCCTGAGAGTACAGCTGAGGCCGCGACTTGTCGGCGCTGGTGGGCGGATATGCCAGCTCTCGTAGGCTCGCTTGTGATTGTCGCCGGCGCGAGGTGTCCTTCTTGCCTAGCCGATCCGAGGAGGTCCGCCGTGACCGTCGACCTGTCCCTCACCAGCCAGGAGCGCCTCGCCGACCTGGACCTCGACCAGCTGCGCCAGCTCGTCGGCCTGGTGGAGCACGACGACGAGCGCGACCCGTTCCCGGTCACGGGTTGGGACGCAGTGGTGTGGTCGGTCGGCAACGCCACCCAGACCGCCCTGCACTACCAGCTCGTGTTCGGGATGGACCTGGTGGCCTACTCCGGCCCGGAGACCGGCAACCGCGACCACCACGCCTACGTCCTGCGCTCCGGCGCCGTCCGCTTCGTGGTGAAGGGCGGCGTGCACCCGCGCAGCGCACTGCTCGACCACCACCGCCGCCACGGGGACGGCATCGTGGACATCGCCTTGGAGGTGCCCGACGTCGACCGCTGCATCGCCCACGCGCGGGCGGAGGGAGCGATGATCGTTGACGAGCCGCATGACCTCACCGACGAGTACGGCACGGTGCGGATCGCGGCCATCGCGACCTACGGCGAAACCCGGCACAGCCTCGTCGACCGCTCCCGGTACACGGGGCCCTACCTGCCGGGCTACGTCGCGCGCTCCGGCGAACACCGCAGGCCGGACGGCGCTCCCGCACGCCTGTTCCAGGCCCTCGACCACGTCGTCGGCAACGTCGAGCTCGGTCGCATGGACGAGTGGGTCGACTTCTACAACCGGATCATGGGCTTCACGAACATGGCCGAGTTCGTCGGCGAGGACATCGCCACCGAGTACTCGGCGCTGATGAGCAAGGTCGTGGCCAGCGGCAACCACCGGGTCAAGTTCCCGCTCAACGAGCCTGCGCTCGGCAAGAAGCGGTCGCAGATCGACGAGTACCTGGAGTTCTACGGTGGCGCAGGAGCCCAGCACCTCGCGCTCGCCACCAACGACATCCTCCGCACCGTCGACGTCCTACGGGCCAAGGGTGTCCAATTCCTCGCGACCCCGGACTCCTACTACCAAGACCCGCAGCTGCGGGCCCGGATCGGGGAGGTGCGGGTGCCCATCGAACAGCTGCGGTCCCGGGGGATCCTCGTGGACCGCGACGAGGACGGCTACCTGCTGCAGATCTTCACGAAGCCGCTCGGCGACCGCCCGACGGTGTTCTTCGAGCTCATCGAGCGGCACGGCTCGCTCGGGTTCGGCAAGGGCAACTTCCAGGCGCTGTTCGAGGCGATCGAGCGCGAGCAGGCCCGGCGCGGCAACTTCTGACCGCTCAGCTACCGCGTCGGTGGGCGCCGCCGAAAGGACTGACTCGTGAGCGTCATCGAGGTGCCCGACGGATCGCCCTTCGGACGCGACAACCTGCCGTACGGCGTCTTCTCGGCCGCGGGCGGAACGCGGCGGGTCGGGGCGCGCCTCGCCGACACCGTGGTCGACCTGACCGTGCTGCTCGGCGAGGCGGTGTTCGCCGCGCCGTCCCTCAACCCGTTCATGGAAGAAGGACCGGCTCGATGGGCCGAGGTCCGCGAGCACCTCACCGACCTCGTCTCCCGGAACGTCCCGGACGAGGCCCTGCACGCCGTCGAGGACGTGCGGCTGCACCTGCCGTTCGCGGTGGCCGACTACGTGGACTTCTACGCCTCCGAGCACCACGCCACCAACCTCGGGCGTCTGTTCCGGCCCGACGCCGAGCCGCTGACGCCCAACTGGAAGCACCTGCCCGTCGGTTACCACGGCCGCGCGGGCACGGTGGTCGTGTCCGGCACCGACATCGTCCGCCCCTGCGGGCAGCGCAAGTCCCCCGACGAACCCGCACCGACCTACGGCCCCAGCACCCGGCTGGACATCGAAGCCGAGCTGGGCTTCGTCGTCGGCGTCGGTTCGCCGCTGGGCGCGCAGATCGCGGTGGACGCGTTCGCCGAGCACGTCTTCGGCGCGGTGCTGGTCAACGATTGGTCCGCCCGCGACCTGCAGGCCTGGGAGTACGTCCCGCTCGGCCCGCACCTTGGCAAGAGCTTCGCCACGTCGGTCTCGCCGTGGGTGGTCCCGCTCGCCGCGCTGCAGGCTGCCCGTGTACCGCTGCCGGGCCAGGATCCGCCGCCGCTGCCCTACCTGCGCGGGGCGGAGCCGTGGGGGCTGGACGTCGATCTGGTCGTCGCGTGGAACGGCGAGGAGGTGTCCCGGCCGCCCTACCGCGAGATGTACTGGTCGCCCGCGCAGATGCTCGCCCACATGACCGTCAACGGCGCCGCGGCGCGGACCGGCGACCTGTTCGCCTCCGGCACGATCTCCGGGCCGGAAAAGGGGCAGCGGGGCGCGTTCATCGAGCTCACCTGGGGCGGCCGTGAGCCGGTCGTGGTCAACGGCGAGGAGCGCACGTTCCTGCTCGACGGGGACGAGGTCACCATCGCCGCCACCGCCCACGGCGTCGGGGGCAGCCGGATCGGGTTCGGCGAGGTCACCGGGACCATTCGCCCGGCGTTGCCGGTCGTGGATCAGCGACCCGCGGAGTAGCTACGCTCGGCGTCGTGACGATTCCGCCCGAGCTGCGCGCGATCATCGAGTCGGGCCCGCTGGTCCACCTGACCACGATCAACGCGGACGGCAGCCCGCAGGTGAGCGTGGTGTGGGCAGGCTTCGACCGCGGCGACCTGGTGACCGCGCACCTGCCCCGCCACCTCAAGGTGCGCAACATGGAACGCGATCCGCGCGTCGTCCTGTCGTTCCTCGGCCCGCATGATCCCGAGGCGTTCCTCCAGCCCTACGCCGTTCTGCGGGCCCGTGCGACGGTCGAGCCGAGCGACCGCGCGTGGGACGTGCTCGATGCCCTGGCCAAGATCTACCTGTCGCCCGACGCGACGTTCCCGGCCCCGCGCGGGCCCGGCTTCATCGTGCGTTATGCCGTGGAGCGCGTCAGCGGGGTCGGGCCCTGGGCCCGGTGATCGCCGGACGCACGTTTCGACAGCCCTTACGCGTGCGTCAGGCCGTAGCGGCGTCGATTCGTGGCAGTGTCCGCCACAAGCTGCCAACGATCTACCGCCCCATCATCGACCATCACCGAGGCGTTCGCGCAGCGTGCGGCAGCGCCGCGGCCGGTGGTGGTCGCGGGCGGCGGTGAGGCCGCGGCGGAGCGCGTCGCGGGGCCGCCCACCGAGCGGGGCGGGCCGCCAGCCGGTGGCCGACGGTCGGATCGCGGCGTCGATCTCCACGCGCAACCGGTCGATCGCGGCCAACAGCGCGCCGTGTTGTTGCCAGGCGGCCGGATCGTCATGCGGATCGACGTAGAGCAGGGCACTGAGCCGTTCGGTGCGCGATCCGACCTCGGCCAGGTGGTCGGCAACCTGCGCGACGAGACCCGACGCGTCCGCGTGGTGGCCTGCTGCGATCGGGCCGACGGCGTGGACGGCCGCCGCGACGGCGTCCAGGACCTCGGCGAGGGCGTCGCGCACCTCGGGGGAGTAGGCCTCCACCGGGATGTCCGAGGGAAGGTAGTAGGTGCGGTCGAGCAGGGCGCGCGACAGGTTCCGCAGCCCGACCTGGGCGTGCTCGAGGGCGGTGAGCGCCGCACGCAGCCGCGGCTGGACCTGCCCGATCTGACGGCCACGGGGGTTGAGCCGGGCGCTCTGCTCGACGCGGGCCAGCCTGTTCTCGGCCCGGGCGACCTCGGCGCCGAGTGCGCGGGCCCGGTCGAGGTGCTGGTCGGCGGCCTCGCGTGACCAGCCTCCGCGCAGCTCGGCGCCGAGCTCGGCGCAGTAGCGGCCCATCCGGTCGGCGAGCTCCGCGACGGCGTCGCCTGCGGGCTGCACGTACAGCGGCGGCGCGATGATCAGGTTGATGAGGATGCCGACCGCGGCGCCGATGAGGGTCTCGATCACCCGCTGCTCGGCCGCCTGGCCGCCGCCGACGGCGAGCACGAGCATCGCGGAGATCGCCACCTCGGGAAGGTGCGGGCCCAACCGCAGCAGCCTCCCCGCGATGAGCGAGACGGCGACCACGGCGCCGAGGCTCCACCAGGTCAGGCCCACGACGTGGGCGAAGACGGCGGCGACGGACACGCCCGCGGTGACGCTGACGATGCGTTCCCAGCCGTGGGCCACGGTCTCGTACATGGTCAGCTGGACGACCAGCAACGCGGTCAGCGGGGCCAGGATCGGCTGGTCGCTGGTGTGCAGCGCACTGGCGATCGCGAACGACAAGACCGCGGCCAACACGGTCTTGCTCGTGCGCAGCCCGGGGGTGCGGCCACGGCGCAACAGTCGGGCCCTGGCGTTGCGGGCGGCCTTCTGGAGTACGGGTAGAACACTCACAACCAGTACGACGCCGGTCGTGGTCCGGCCGTGCCCCGATGTGACTGAATCCATTCAGTCAATCGTCGAGGGACCGGCCGCGCGTCTCAGGGCAGAACGGCGCGACGACCAGCCCCAGTATGTAGATCAGCCCGACGACCGTGGCGGCGATCCCGTAGCCGCCGAGCGCCGAAATGATCGCTCCGGCGAGCAGTGGCCCGAGGAACGCGACGAACCGGGCCGCGTTGAAGACGAAGGCGGCGCCGGTGGCGCGGAGATGGGTGGGATAGAACTCGGGCAGCCAGACGGGCATCCAGGTGTACTGCCCCAGGGTGAAGAAGCCGTTGATCACCAGCACGACGACGATCAGACGCAGGTCGTGGGTCCAGAGGAACAACACCGGGGTCAGCACGAGCGACGCGGCGAAGTAGAGCATCGTCGTCGGTTTCCGGCCGAAGCGGTCCGCGAGGAAGCCGAAGGCGATGTACCCGGCGATGGCGCCGACGTTGTAGATCATGCCTGCGCCGCTGGCCCACGCCGTGGCGCTGCCGCCGGATTGCGCGGCGATGCCGGAGACGTAGAGCGGCACCCACGTTGAGATCCCCCACCATCCCAGCGTCGTGGTCAGCGACATCAGAGATCCGAGGATCGTGAGGCGGCGCAGCGTGGGGTCGGCGAAGATCTGCCGCAGGGTCAGCCGGGTGTAGGAGACCTCGTCCGTGGACAGCTCGGCGCTGCTGCGGCTGCGCAGCGAGCGGCGCCTGCTGTCGGCGCGCGTCCACCGCTCGGATTCGGGCACCGTCCTGCGCAGCCACAGTGCGAACAGCGCGGGCAGCACGCCGATGAGGAACATGATCCGCCAGGAGTCAGGCCCGAGCGGCCCGACGACGTACCAGCACGCCGAGGCGATGAAGAACCCCAGCCCGAGGCCGCATTGCATAAGCCCGGCGGCCTTCGCGCGCGCGTGGCTCGGCCAGATCTCCGCGACCAGCGATGCGCCGGTGCCCCATTCCGACCCGAGCGCGAACCCGGTGATGAAGCGCAGCACGAGGAACGAAGCCAGGTCCCACGAGATCGCCGTCAGGCCGGTGAACAGCGCATAGAGCATGATCGAAACCAGCAGCGTGCGTCGCCGCCCGAAGTAGTCGGCGAAGACGCCGCCGAGGATCCCGCCCATGCCCCAGCCGAGCAGCGTGACGGCGATCGTCGCGCCCGTGAGGAACGCGATCGACGACTGCGGGGCGGTCGGGTTGAGCCGGTGGATGACCGTCCCGGCGGTGAGGATCAGGGCGTAGGTCTCGAAGCCGTCGAACAGCCAGCCCAGGTTCGCCGCGATGAGCGAACGCCATTGCTGCCGGGTGACGCCCGCGCGCCAGGAGCTCCGTACGACCGCGGTGTCGTGCACAGGTCCTCCCGAGTGCTGCTGGAAGTCTGTTTTTGTGGACAGTGCGTCCTCTATGGAGGACGACGAGGTTTCTTTGAACGTATGGCGCGCTCGGGCGTGCGTCAAACGCTGGCCTGCGCCGCGGCGGCGAGCCCGCCCGTTTGCCGGTCCTCGCCCTGCCGCGTACCGTCCTGCTGGGAAAACAATCGATCCTCTATGGCGGTCATCGTGAAGCTTTCCTCTTCGTTCACGGTCCCGGCGGCAGCCGACAAGGTCGTAGCCCTGTTCCTCGATCCCCAGACGATGCGGTCCTGCATACCCGGGTGCGAGGAGCTCGCCCAGACCGACGAGCGCCACTACCAGGGCACCCTCGTCAACGAGGTCGCGCATGTGCGGTTCAAGGCGGGCTTCACCGCGGAGATCGTCTCCGTCTCGGAGGCCGTCGCCGGACCCGCGGTCGTCCACGCCGTGTTGCGCGGCGAGGACCGTCGCCTCGGCAGCACCATCCGGATGGACGCGACGCTGCGGGTCTCGCCGATCGGCTCCAGCGACGCAGACCAGGCCTCCGAAGTGGCCTACGAGTTCGAGCTGGCCATCCGCGGCAAGCTGGGCCGGTTGGGTGAGTCGGTGATCCGCAGGCGCACGGCCGAGGTCGAACGGCAGTTCGCGGAAGCGCTGACCGCCGTGTGTTCCGGAAGGCCGCTGCCGCAGCGCGACGGCGGCCCTGCCGTCAGCCGGGACGGCGCGATCGTCGCCCGCACCGAGCAGCAGGCGCGAGTCGCGGCACCGGTCGCCGCGCCACCGCGCCAGGACTGGCTGGTGCTCGGCCTCGCCGTCGCCGCCGCATTCGCCTACGGGATCCTGGTCGGCGGTCGCACCGGCGGTCGCCGATGACCCGGATCCGGCATCCGGCGTCGATCGAGGAGGCGACGTCGCTGCTGCGCGAACTGGATGACGCGATGGTCTACGGCGGCGGCACCGCCATCCAGATCCTGCGCAAGCAGGGCCTGCTCTTCACCGAGGACTACGTCGACATCGCGCGGGTGCCCGGCGTGCGCGAGCTCACCGCGACCGCCGAAGGGCTCACCGTCGGCGCCCTGGTGTCGCTGCGCCGGATGGAGACCGATCCCCGGGTGCGCAGGCTGGCTCCCCTCGCCGCCGAGACGTACGGCAAGGTCGCGAATCCGCGGGTCCGCAACACCGCCAGCGCGGCAGGCAACATCGCGCACGGCGACTATCGGCTGGATCCGCCGACCGCCCTCGTGGTGCTCGATGCCACCGTCCACCTCGCCTCCACCGCCGGGAGCCGCGAAGTGTCGATCCGGGAGTTCTTCACCGATTTCCAGGAGACCGCCGTCGAGCACGGAGAGCTGATCACGGCCATCACCGTGCCCCGCCAGCCTGCGCGAGCGCGTGGCGCGTTCACCAAGATGCGCAGCCTCAGCGAGAACGACTGGCCATGCGCATCGGCCGCGGTACTGGCCGTACCGGACGACGGCTTCGTCGAGATCCGGATCGGGCTCGGCGCCGTCGCTCCCCGGACCGTCTACCTGGCCTTCGACATGACGCCCGACATGGATGAGCAGCAAGCCGTCGACGCGGCCATCGACATCGCGGACTCCGCGATGGACCCGATCGCCGACGTCCGAGGGAGCGCCGCGTACAAGGCCCACCTGGGCAGGGTCGCCGTCGAGGAGGCGGTTCGCCGCAGCCTGAAGGAGCTTCGCCGTGACTGACACCGCCACCCAGACTGACACCGCCACCCACGAGGTGCCACCCGTCGACGTGGCGGCGCCCGCAATGGAAACCGTGCCCCGATTCGGCGTCGGCGCACGTCGGAAGCGGTTCGACGCGCTCGGCCGCGTCCGCGGCACGATCCGCTACACCGGCGACGAGCCCGCGGGCCCCGACACGGCGTTCGTCGGCGTGCACCGCAGCACGATGCCCCACGCCCGGATCGTTTCCATCGACACCGAGGCGGCCCGGCGGGTCGACGGTGTCCTCGCGGTGATCACCGGTCAGGACGTCTACGAGGTGCTCGGGGAGCGCATGTACACCGGCCCGGCCTTCTCCGACCAGCCCTGCCTCGCCGTCGACAAGGTCCGTTTCGTCGGCGAGGCGGTGGCCGCGGTGCTCGCCACCGACCTCGCGACCGCGCGCGCCGCGGCCGATGAGGTCGTGGTCGAGTACGACGAGCTTCCGCCGGTCTACGACATCCCCGACGCGCTGCGCGGCGACGCGTTCGTGCACGACGAGCTGCGGCCGAGCTCGGTCTTCGCGGACCTCGCCCACCTGCGCGGCGTGCGCGACACCAACGTCAACTACGAGTACCGCCAGATCAGGGGCGACGCCGCCGCCGAGCACGCGCGCGCCGCGACCACGGTGTCGGCGAGGACGTGGGCGCCGCCAACGCAGCACGTGTCGATCGAGCTGCCCTCGACGACAGCCTGGGTCGACAGCGGCAGGCTGGAGATGCTGTCGACCACCCAGACCCCGTCCTACGTGCGGCAGACGGTCGCCGACCTGCTCGATCTGCCCCTGTCGCAGGTGCGGATCACGACCCGGCCGCTCGGCGGCAGCTTCGGATGCAAGATGTACGACCGGCTGGAGCCGCTCGCGGCCGCGTTGGCGTGGCTCACGCGCGGTCGGGTCCGTATCGACGTGACGCGCGAAGAGGCGTTCCTCCTCACCACGCGGCACGGCGTCGAGGTGATCGGCACGATGTCCGCCGACGCGGACGGCGAGATCGTCGCGGTGAGCTCGGACGTCCGTTACGACACGGGGGCCTTCGCCGACGTCGGGCCGCGGATCGCCGCGAAGTCCGGGCTCGTCGCGCCGGGGCCCTACCGGATCAAGAGCGTTGACGTGCGGTCGCGTTGCATCTACACGAACAAGGTCTCGGCAGGCCCGTTCCGCGGCTTCGGCGTTCCGCAGGTGACGTGGTCGCACGAAACCCTCATCGACGAGCTGGCGCGTGCGCTGGGGGAGGACCCGTACCGCTTCCGGCGACGGCACCTGCTGCGCGAGGGCGACGCGGCCACCGTCGGCACGGCGATGCACAGCGCCGACTTCGTGACGTGCATCGACGAGGTCACGAAGGCGGTCGGCTGGGATGAGCCCACCCCGGCCGGTGACGGCCGATGGGTGCACGGCAAGGGCGTCGCCGTGGGGATCAAGGCCGTCCTCACCCCGACGATCGCCAACGCCACGCTGAACCTCAGCCAGGACGGTTCGGCAACGCTGCTGATCAGCACCGTCGACATGGGCCAGGGCAGCGATACGATCATGGCTCAGATTGCGGGTGAGGTCCTCGGCCTCGACAGTCGCCGCATCCACGTCGTCCGCGCCGACACCGACGCGACCCCGTACGACACCATCACCGCGGGCAGCCGCTCGACTTACCACACGGGCAACGCCGTGCGTCTGGCTGCGGAGGCGATGCGGGCCAAGCTGCTCGGCTTCGTCTCCGAGCAGTGGGGCGTGCCCGTCGGAGACCTCGTGCTCGACGCGCACGGCGTCGCCCACGTGTACAGCGATCGTGGGATCTCCGTGCCCGACCTGTTGCGGGCCGAGTTCGGGGCGCGCGGCGCCACGGTCACCACCGCGGAGAACTTCACGAGCTGGTGGGTGCCCTACGACCACGACAACGGACTGACGGTGAAGGCGACCGAGCACTGGTTCGCCGGTGCCGCGGCCGTCCGCATCGCGGTCGACACTCGCACCGGGCGCATCCGCACCCGTCATCTCGCGGTCGCGGGCGACGTCGGCAGGGCCATCAACCCGACGCTGGTTGAGCAGCAGCTGACCGGCGCCGCGGTGATGGGTATCGGGCACACCTTGTTCGACGAGCTGGTCTACGACCAGGGGCAGCTCACCAACGCCACCCTGCTGGACTACCAGCTGCCCTCGATGAAAGACGTGCCCGAGAAGCTCACGCCGATCATCGTGGAGAGCGCGCACCGGGACGGTCCGTTCGGGGCGAAGGGCGTCGGCGAGACCGGGATCCTGCCGATCGCCCCCGCTTACGCGGGAGCGGTGCGCGACGCGTGCGGCGTCCGCATCACCACGCTGCCCCTCACGCCCGAGCGGGTGCTGAACCACCTCACCGCGCGTGAGGCCCGCTGATGGGCGACATCACGCTGAAGGTCAACGGCGTCGCACGCAGGGTGCCCGTCGAGGACACCACCCTGCTGCTGGACGCGCTGCGGCAGCGGGTGGGGATCACCAGCACCCGTGAGGGATGCGGGGTCGGGGCCTGCGGTGCCTGCACGGTGCTGGCCGACGGCATGAGCGTGTCCTCGTGCCTCGCCCTCGCCGTGCGCTACGCGGACATCGAATTGACCACGGCCGACGGACTGCCCGAGGACGATCCGGTCGTCTCGTCCTTCGTCGACAGCGACGCGATGCAGTGCGGGTACTGCATCCCGGGGTTCGTCCTGATGACCAAGGAACTGCTCGCCGAGAACCCGAACCCGACCGACGAGGAGATCACCGACCACCTCGAGGGCAACATCTGCCGGTGCGCCACCTACCCGGAGATCCGCACGGCGGTCCGGCTCGCGGCGCAGCGGAGCGGCCGATGATGCTGCGACGCCCGTGGGGCGCATTGCACTACCTCGACGAGGGCTCGGGCCCGCTCGTCGTCCTCCTGCATCCGCTCGCCACGTCCGGCGGCATCTGGCGGCAGCTGATCGACGAGCTCACGCCGGAGTTCCGGGTGGTCGCTCCGGACGCACGCGGCCACGGTGCCTCCACTTGGGACGGCGCGCCGTTCTCGGTCCCCGATCTCGCCGACGACGTCGCAGCCCTCATCGAACGGCTCGACGCGGGACCGGCCCGCGTCGCGGCGCTGTCCATGGGGGGCTGCACGGCGATCGCCCTCGCGATCCGCCACCCCGACCTCGTCGACAGCCTCGTGCTGGCCGACACGACGGCCGATTACGGAGCGGGCAAAGCCGCGGCCTGGTCGGAACGTGCCGAGAAAGCCGTATCGGCGCCGAGGGAGAAGCAGCTCGTGTTCCAGCGGGAGCGGTGGTTCTCGCCCGGCTTCCGCGAGCGGCACCCGGCCGAGGTCGACCGGGTGTGCCGGATCTTCACCGCGGTCGACTCCCGCGCCCACGCCGCGGCGTGTCACGCCCTCGGCGGCTACGACGACGCGGCGCGCCTCGCGGAGATCACCGCTTCGACCCTGGTGCTCGTCGGAGCGGACGACTTCGCCACCCCGCCGAGCATGGCCGAGACCCTGCACGCAGGCATCCCGCGCTCCCGGCTCCACGTGCTGCCCGAGATCCGCCACCTCAGTCTTGTCGAGAGCCCGCACGCCAGGGAGCTGGTCCGGCAACACTTCACCACTTCTGACGCCCGTCCTCTGTAGAGGATGTAGGATCCTCTGCAGAGGACATTCTGGTCAGGTGGAGGAGATGGCGTGTCCAGCGAAGTTCCCGCCGTGAACGCGGCCATCCGCATCCTCGAGCGGCTCGCGGCCGAGCTGCCGAGGGCCGTTTCCCCCACTGTCCTCGTCAGCGAGCTGGGGCTCAACCGTTCCACCTGTTACAACATCCTCACGACGCTGCAGCGGGCAGGCTGGGTCAGCAAGCTCGACACCCGCAGCGGATGGACGCTCGGGCCCGGCTTGCTCTCGCTCGCCGGGATCAGCGAAGACTCGGTCATCACCGTGGTCCGTGAGGAGATCGACGTCCTCAGCCGGGAGCTCGGCTACGTCGTCTTCGCGGCCAAGCCGGACGGATCGGGCGGCTACATCGTCGTGGCGGTGTCGGACCCACATCGCGGGGTGCGGGTCGTCGTCGGGGTCGGCGACCGCTTCCCGTTTTCCGCGCCCGCTCTCATGCAGGCGATGTACGCGCACCGCCCCCACGCCGAGTTCCTCGAGGCCATCCGGGGCCGCGCGATCGAGAAGTTCACCGACTACACCGTCGTCGACGTCGACATGCTGCGGAGCATCTTCGCCGACGTCCGCGAGCGCGGCTACAGCACCAGCGTCCGGCAGTTCAACCTCGCCCAGAGCGCGGCGGCCGCCCCCGTGTTCGACCGGACCGGGAAGCCGCACCTCGCGCTCGGGGTCTTGGCGTTCTCCAGCGAACTGGACGACGGCAACATCGCCGCGGTGGGAGAGATGATCTACGCGGCCGCCACGCGGATCACCGCACGCACCGGCGGTACCTACCCGGTGGACACCGTCCCGGTCGCGGGGGTGGGCGGGTGAGCTACCGCTCCCGATCGGGCGACCCGACCGGCTGCTGCTCGGGTGAGATCGCGGTGGACTCGGGCCAGCGGGCGGGAGGCGGGCCGAAGGCCCGCTCGGCTGCTCGGATGACGGCGCGGGCGATCACAAAGTTGCCGGTGGCGCCGATGACGATCCCGATGCCGAGCGGCAGCGCCCGGCCGAGCGCGAGCACGCTCTGCCGGATCACGTACCGCTTGATGAACCAGCGCGACAGGGTCATGTTCAGCGGCCCGAGCTTGCTCAACGGCAGCGCGTTGGTGATGTCCTGGGCCCAGTTGCCCGACTTGCCGGTCATCTTGCTCAGCGCCGCTTGTCCGCTCTCGCCCATGATGATGCCCAACACGAGAGCGCGGCGTCGTTCCAAGGTTTCGGTCGGCAGCGCGTGGACCTCGGCGACGGCGAGCACGTAGAGGATCGACGCGTCAAGCGCGGCGAGTGCCTCGGCGGTCGCGGTGGCCAACACCGCGACGGTGCCGATCGCGGGCACGATCGCAATCGCGCCGCCGACGCCGCCGGTGACGACCCCCGCGAGCTGGTAGCCGGTGCCCAACTTGCGGATGACCTCGGCAGGGGACGCGTCCGGCCGTTTACGGCGAATGGCCGCGATCCGCGCCGCGACCAAGGGCTGCTGCATGTGCAGCGCGCGCTCGATGCCCGCTCCGAGCAGCCGTCCCCGCACACCTTTCGGCGGCGCGCCCGCCGACGGCTCCGTCATCACCTGCAGGCGGCTGTCCGTTTGTGCCATCACGACGCCCTTCCTACAGGCCGCAGGGCCTGCGCGCTCATCCTGCGGCTCGTGCGCGCGTTTCGTCCGGTGGAGCGCAGGCCCTGCCTCGCCGGGCTGCTCTCCGATACTGATCGGGCCCGGCAGCTCCCGGTGCTCGCGACGTGGGCTGTGCGGCCGTAGGGTCGGTGCATGTCAGCGGAGGCGCAGCCGCGCAGCTCGGCCTCCACGGAGCGGTTGAAGTGGCTCGAGGTGGTCACGGACGCGGCGCTCGCGCACTTGAGCGTCGAGCAGCTGCTCGATGAGCTGTTGGCGCGGGTCCGCACGCTCATGGCGGTCGACACGGCGGCGGTGCTGCTGTTGGACCCCTCAAGCCGGTTCCTGGTCGCGACGGCGGCGCAGGGCATCGAGGAGGAGGTCTCCCAGGGCGTGCGCATCCCGATCGGGAAGGGCTTCGCCGGGCGGATCGCCGAGCAGAAGCGCTGGGTGTCGATCGCGCAGGTCGATCACGGCAACGTGCTCAACCCGATCCTGCGCCAGAAGGGGATCACCTCGCTGCTGGGTGTCCCGCTGCTGACCGCCGGGGCGGTGCTCGGGGTGTTGCACGTGGGCACGTTGTCCGGTCGTCAGTTCACCGAGCAGGACGCGGCGCTGCTGCAACTGGTCGCCGATCGCGTGGCGTCTGCCGCGCAGTCGCGGCTGGCACAGGCCGAGGCCACGGCCGCCGAGGTGATGCGGCGCAATCTGCATCCCGCCACGCTGCCACAGGTCGGCGGGTTGGAGTTCGCTTCGCGGTACGTGCCCGGTGCGCGGGGCGCGGTCGGGGGCGATTGGTATGACGTCTTCACCCTGCCCTCGGGAACGATGTGCTTCGTGGTGGGCGATGTCGTCGGACACGGACTGGCCGCGGCGTTGTCGATGAGCGAGGTCCGCGTCGCGCTGCGGTCGGCCGCGTTGACGACCGAGGACCCCGCCGAGCTGTTGGCCCGGCTCGACGAGCACGTCAGCCACTTCCACCCGGCCACGATGGCCACCGTCCTGTGCGCGATGCTGGCACCGGGATCCGACACGCTGCACCTGTCGTCGGCCGGTCATCCACCGCCGATCCTGGCCGCGCCCTCCGGGCGGGGGATCACCGTGGCCGTCCCGCCCGATCTGCCAATCGGTGTCGAGCTGGGCCACCCACGGCGGACCACGGCGTTGCCGCTCGGCGCAGGCTCGGTCCTGTGCCTGTACACCGACGGGCTCGTCGAACGCCGCGGCATGCTCCTCGATGTCAACATCGACCTGTTGTGCCGCACGGTGTTGCCGCAGGCGCCGGAGTCGGTCTGCGTCGCCGTCATGGGCACCCTCGTCGGCAACGCCACGCCCGACGACGACATCGCTCTGCTGGTGATTCGACGACTCGCGGAGAACGAGCTGCCGATCTAGATCGGCAGGATCTTGTCCCGCTCAGAACTCCTCGTGGACGTCCGGGTCCTGGCCCCAGATCCGGCCGCGCTCCAGCCCGGAGAGGGCGGCCATGTCGTCGTCGGAAAGGGTGAAGCCGAACAGGTCGATGTTGATCCGCTGCCGCTCCGGGTTGGCCGACATCGGGATGGGAACGGCGCCCAGCTGCACGTGCCAGCGCAGGATGGCCCGCGGGTTCCTGTGAGAAGCGCGATATCACCGGGCGACGTCCGGGCCGTAGCGTCGATGCCGTGGCCACCGCGCAACGCAGGAACATCGGATCCGTGCCGGGCGCGGAATGGGTGCGGACGTGGACGCAGCTCATCGAGATCGCGTGGTCGGCACCGATGGTGATCGGCTACCGCAGCGGGTTGATGCTGATGGGCGGGTGGCCGCCGAGCGCCCGCGACCGCCGCGAGTACACCCGGATGTGGCGGGAGAAGGCCGAGGCGTTCGGTCAGGTGTACGTCGCGGCATTGACGACACCGCCGCAGGATGCGGCGCGGATGGCGGCCAGGGTCGTCGGTCCCGTGCATCGACGGGTGGTGGCCAACCGTCGTCGCCTGTCCCGGCGCTGACACTAGGCGCGCCGCGGCGGGGTGCCGAGAAGGATCACCAACCCGGACGCGTAGTCGCCTCGCCGTGACAGGGCTTTCCCGGCGGCGCATCCTAGGTACATGTCGACTGATCCGCCGTCGGGTGCGAGCGCGATCGTCGGCACCGGAAAGTCGTTGCGCGGTTCGGCCGTAGGCCGTGTGGTGCGCCGGGCGGCCAATGGGGCGTGGAGCGACGACATCTTCACCGAGTCGGCATCGGCGGCGTTCTGGCAGACGCTGTCGTTACCACCGTTGCTGCTCGGGCTGTTCGGCGTCCTCGGCTACGTGGGCGGCTGGTTCGGGCCCAACACCGTCACTGCTGTGGAGCAGTGGATCGTGGCCACGACCAGTGGCGTGTTCACGAGCAATGCGGTCGAACAGATCATCGCGCCGACCGTAAGCCAGATTCTCACCACGGCCCGCGGCGAAGTGGTCTCGATCGGTTTCTTGCTGAGTTTCTGGTCCGGCTCGTCGGCGATGTCGTGTTTCGTGGACGCGATCACTCGGGCGCATGAACAGTACGAGCGGCGCAATCTCGTGTGGCAGCGCGTTCTCGCGGTCTTGATGTACCTCGCTGCGCTCTGCACCGGCATCGTGGCGCTGCCGATCGCCGCGGTCGGGCCGAACGTGTTGCTCTCCCTGCTGCCGTTGGCCGTGCAGCCACTGAGTCGCGAGCTGGTCGACGTGCTCTACTTCCCGGTGTTGGCGATCACGCTCGTGGTCGCGCTCACCACGCTCTACAAGATCGCCCTGCCGTACAAACCGCCCTGGTGGCGGGGCCTGCCCGGCGCCGCGGTGGCCGCCGTCGTCTTCCTCGTCGGCGCGACCGGCCTGCGGCTGTACCTGACGTGGTTGACGAGCACCGGCTACACCTATGGCGCGTTGGCGGCGCCGATCGCGTTCTTGCTGGCCACGTTCTTCATCGCGCTGTCGATCATTATCGGCGCGCACGTGAATGCCGCCTTGCTCCTCGAATGGCCAACCCCACTCAAGCGCCGAGGTCGGGTTGTCGACCATCCCGCTGAGGCGATGGTGCCTGCGCAGCGGCCCGCATCGGAGGACGCCGTCGAGCCGCATCCCACCCGGGAAATCGAACGGGAGTACCGGGCTGTCCAGTAGCGGTGTTCACCTCGGTGCGATGCGCATCTGCCAGGCATCGGTCACAAGCTCGGCGAGCCGGGCAACATCGACCTGATCGAGCCGCACCATCACGAGCGGCAACCCGTCGTAGGACGGCGTGGTGAAGAACAACTCGGGCTCGCCGAGCAGCAGTGCCTGCTTCTCCGCCTCGTCACCGACGTACAGAACGGCGATGTCGGTGCGGATCACCCGTCCGCGGCCCGGTACCCGCTCGGGGTAGGACCACACGAAGCCCCGGCCGCAGACGCGAAAGTCGAAGCCGTCGCTGTCGATTTCCTCGACCCCCTCAAGGGAGAGGGCGAGCCGCCGGACGTCCACGGCCCCAGCCATCACGGCCTTCCGCGGCGCCTGGTCGACAAGCGGGCCGTCACCACCCGGCGCAGCCTACGGCTCGGGCAATGATCGCCGCGCGCAGTGCTCAACGTTCAGGGGCGGCGCGGGGCGGAAAGGATCCGCGTCACCAACTGCTCGGTGATGTTGAGGTGCGGCGCGTTCTCGCGTGCCCGTTGCACGATGCGCTGCGGGCTCAGGCCCATCTCGTGGTAGAGCCGGACGAGCTTCTCCTGTCCGGCGGTCCATGGCCTGGCCGCGGCCGCGCGCGGCGCCTGCACGCGCTGCACGGGCAGGCGGGTGGCTCCGCCCGCGCGCAGCGGTCGGTAGTCCAGCCCCAACGCGGTGTCCTTGCGTCCGAACTCGCCCGCCTCGCCGCGGCGCCTGACCTCGTCGGGATCGGCGACGATCACGGTGTCGGCGCCCTTGTTCGTGCCGATGGTCGTCACGACCAGCCCACGATGATGCCGGGCCTGGCACTCGTCCTTGGTGCAGTATGTGTAGCCGAGCTCGGCCCGCTCGGCCAACAACGGGTCGCCGCATTCGACGCAGCGCTTGACCTCGGTCGTCGTGTCGACCACCTCCTGGCGGTCCAACGCACGAAGGCGACGGCGTCTTCCCGGCTCAGCCCCGCAGTCGGACGTGCAGATCGCGGTCGGTGAGACCCGCGACGCCTGCCCTCTCGATCCGCCCGGCGAGCTCTTCGGCCTGCGTCCGCACGCCGTCGAGATCGAGAGCCGCCGGTGGCGGGCCGATCCATCGGCCGATGCCGTCGGCCGCCCTGTTCAGAAGCGCGACGGCGCCGCGCGCGTTGCCGCGCTGCGCATGGGTCAGGCCGACCGCCACCTGGGCGAGCGCGCGCCAGAGCTCCCGTTCGGCGGCGGGCGCGGCTTTCCACACGCCTTCCAGCACGTCGTGCGCGGGGAACGGCAACCCGGCGTCGAGCAGGCGTTGGGCCTCGGTCACCGCGTCGTCGGGACCGAGGGCGAGGTCGTCGGGCATCCGACCAACGCCGACTGCGCCGCGGGGGAGCGGACGGCCGTGTCGGTCACGCGGCCGGGCGTTGCGCGCTCGTCCGGCGGCGTCGCGCTCCCGTTCCTGCACACCTCACCGTCTCACTTGTCCGGCGTCGCCGCCACGACCGGTCAGCACCTGGGGGTGTTGGAGCGGGTGGTGCTGTCGGCACGGACGTAGTAACCGGTGACGTAACCCCGGTGCGGTGCGCTGATCCGGTACCAGATCGTTTGGCCGTGGATGGCCTGGCCGCGGGTGAAGCACTCGACCTGCACGGAGCTGCCCGCGCCGGACAACCTGCCGACGACACGGCTCGCGGTGGTGGGCGCAGCGCGGATGTTGAGCCCGGAGACCGTGCTCGACTCGCATGCGGACGTGCACACGATGACCAGCAGCGCAACGGCGATCCGCGTCGATCGACGGGCACTACGGGGTCCGTCGTCAGTACGGTCGACGGTGACGGCGGAAGCGACATCGGGCCGCCCTGCGTAGTCGGACACTGGCCGCATCCCTTCGCCGTACCGGGCGTCACCTGATCTGGTGATCAGCACGCGTGAAGCTACCGATGGTGAGGTACCCACCGGAAGCGCCCGGTATGCGTGGATCTGGCGGAGTGGCGGTTCTACGCCGGATGACCGGCTTCGGCCTCGGCGAGCCCGGTGAGGTTGCCGAGCGAAATGCCGATCAGCTCGCGCTGGCGGGGTAGGCGCCCGGCTTCGGCAGCGGGGAGCGTGACCTGCACGGTGATCGTGGTGGCGCTACCGTCGTCGGCCAGTTGCCAGGTGACGTCGATGTCGGAGACCTGGCAGGACACCGTCACCCGGCCCGCCGCGTGATCGGTGCGCAGATGCTGCGGCATGGGGAAGTCGGGATAGCCATCGGGCCACATCGTGTAGCCGCCCGGGGCGTCGACCCGCACGGTCTCGATTCCCGCCCACCACTCGGGAAATCGGGTGGGGTCGAACAACAGCTTCCACACCTCCTCGACGGGCGCGTGGGTTGCGGCCGTCAAGGTGAATCCGGGCACGGCGCCTCCCGCTCGGCATCGAGGTCGTGAAGTTCGGCAAGAACGCGGCGAAGCTCCCATTCCGGGTCGACCAGCCCGACGACAGGGGGTCGCCCGAGGTCGACGAGCGCGGCCATGTACTCCTCGCCGGGCGCCCGTGCCGCGCCGCCGCGGCGGCGCCACCCGTCGGCGGATTCGGCGAGTCGTCGTCGCGCCGAGGCGTGGTCTCCCTCGGCTCTGGCGATGAGACCTTGCACCCGCGCCATCTGTGGCACGAGCGCCCACGGCTGGTCCGCGCGCCCGACCGGCTCCAGCGCGGCATTGCGCAGCTCCGCTGCCGCCCGACCGGGTTCGCCCGTCGCGGCGAGCGACTCGGCCAGCGCAAGCCGGGCCGCCGGTCGGCTCACCGAGGCGTTGCCGGTGACCGCGGCCTCGATGAGCTCAGCGGCCCTGGCGAAGTGCCCGGCCGTGAGCGCCACGAGCCCTGCGTCGTACTGGGCGAGCGCGTGGGTCGGTGGCGAGTCGAGCCGCTCGGCCGTGGTGAGCAGCTCGGCGGCGGCCTCGGCGGCTTCGGCGTGGCGGCCGAGCCGGGACAGCAGATGTGCGCGAGCCGCCAAGCAGGGAAGGGCAACGACCGGGAAGCCGCGGGTCGCCTCGATGCCCCGGTCGGCGACGCGCAGCGCGCCGTCGAGGTCGCCGTGACAGGCCAGCGCGCAGGCGGTGCACGTCCAGATCACGTAGTCGATGTCGGGCCGGGCGAGGCGCTCGGTGGCGGCGGCGGCGCGCAGGGCCGCCGCCTCGCACGTCGCGAAGTTCCCGAGCCGGATGGTGCCGATGAGCCGGGAGGTCTCGAGCTCGGCGACCGTCTCGGCGTCCGGTTCCGGGATGAGCGCCATCGCCCGCGCGAGCAGGGGTTCGGTCTGGGCCGGATCACCGGCCGATGCTTCGTTCCAGGCGAGGCCGAGCAGCGCCTGGACGCGCAGGGCAGCAGGCGCGTCCGCGGGAAGGAGATCGGCGGCGCGGCGGTAGGCCGCGAGCGAGGCGGACGGGTTGCAGGCGACCGTCTTGAACCACAGCCCGCGGCGACACCACGCGGCGGGTTGGTCGGCGGGCGCGAGCAGCGCGACGGCCGCTTCCCATGCCGCCTCGAAGTCGTCCGTACGCCCGAGCCACGCGTAGGTCTCGGCGAGCTCGATGCGCGGTCCCGCGTCGGTGGGGTCGGCGTGCGCCGCCTCGGTCCAGAACGCGGCCGCCTCCGGCAGCGCCCCGAGCGAGCGGGCGTGGTGGGCCGCGCGCTGCCATTGCGCTCCGGCGAGGTCGTCACGGCCGGACTGCTGCAGGTGGCGCGCGACCTCGGCGGCACAGGCGTCGGCGCCCACTGCGGGCGCGGCGGCCTCGATGGCCAGCGCCACCGCGAGATGGGTCCCCGCGGGGTCGCGCAGGTCGGACCGCGCCGCCTCGGCAAGCAGCGCATGTCGGTAGCTGAGGCCGCCGTGGACCCGGCAGGCGAGCCCGGTGTCGAGCACCTCCCGCTCCGCATCGCGTCCTGCGGGCAGCGCGGCGATCTCGGCCGCCGACAACGCCCGTCCCGCCGCGGCCATCGCCTCGGCCAGCTCGCGGGCGGCAGGCGGGGCCGCCCCCAGCGCCGCCCGCACGACCGCACGCAGGCTCGGCGCGGGCGCGGCCTTGCCGTCGGCGCGGGTACGCGCGGTCTCGACCGCGAGCAGCGGGTTGCCGTCGGCGGCGGCGACGATCTCGTCGAGCGCCGGGTGGGGGAGGGTGGCGACGCCGCGCACGATCTCCGCCAGCTCGCTGGGCTGCAGCGGGCCGAGCTCGATCTCGGCCACATCGATCCCGCGCCCCGCGAGATCGACCATCAGCGCGTCGGCTTCGGGTCGGTCGGGCCGGTCACGACGGGTGAGGACGAACAGCACCGGCATCGGCGCCAACCTGCGTCCGATGTGGGCGCACAGCGCCAGGCTCGCCCGGTCGGCACGGTGGATGTCCTCGGCGACCAGGAGCAACGGTCGGTCGGCTGCCGACCACTCAACCAGCCGGAGCACCGCGTCGAACACGCGCAGCCGCTCGAGCTCGGGAGCGGCGACCGCAGGCAGCTCCGCCTCGGCGCCGAGGGCGCCCGCGAGGTCCGGGGCCAGCCTGCCCAGCTCGGCGGGCCACCGGGCGGCGGCAGGTGGTGGACGCACGACCGCCACCAGCGCACGGGCCAGCTCCTGCCAGACCGCGAGCGGGGCCTCGCCACCGACGTCGACGCCTGCCCCGACCGCGACCCGCGCTCCGCCGTGCAGCGCCCGCCGGGCGAGTTCGGCAACCATGCTCGTCTTGCCGATGCCCGCCTCTCCGGTGATGACGACGACGCGTCCGCCGCGGCCGTTGCGGGCCGCGGCCCACGCCGCCGTCAGGTCCGTCAGCTCCCTGGCCCGGCCGTACAGCGCCCGCGACCGGGCCGGACCGGGTGTCGCAGTCGCTTCCGGGCCGCGCAGCCGGGCCAGCAGCGCCCTGGTTGCCGCCGCGGGCGCGATGCCCAGCTGGGTGCGCAGCCGTGCGGCGAGCTCCTGGCCGACGACCAGGGCCGCCGCGGGATCGCCCGCCGCGACGAGACGTTCCATCAGCTCGCGGTGGGCGGGCTCGTCGAGCGGGGTCAGCGCGCACCGGCGGGCCGCCAGCGCCGCGGCCGTCGACGGTTCGGTGGCGGCGGCCACGAGCCGGTCGAACCGGGTGATGCGCCGACCCCGATGTTCGTCCCGCGCGGCGCGGGCCCAGTCGTCGTCGAGGCCGGGACACGGATCGCCGTCCCGGTCAGGGTCGTCGATGTCCCTGACCGCCGGGCCCAGCGCCACCGACTCTCGCGTGGTGATCACCGCGTCCGGCCCGAGCGAGCGGCGCAGCGCCCACACGGCGGTGCGCAGGTTCGCCCGGCCCGTCGCCGCGTCGGGCCAGAATCGGGCGGCGAGCGCGTCGCGGTTCTGCGGACCCGGGTGCAGCGCGAGGAAGGCGAGCAGCCGCCGGTGTGGCGGTGACAGGGGCACCGCCACACCGTCGCGCGCCACCTCGATCTCGCCGAGCAACCGGACCGAAAGCACGGGCCGACGGTAGCCCTTTGACGTGGGTCGACGAAGAGCCAACGGGCTGGGGACGATGGCTCGTGGTGGGCGCTCGACGGCCATGACGTAGGTAGTGCGCCGACGCGGGCGAGATGGGCAGCCCCCCGACCCGGGATAGGAAGATCCGCCGACGCGTCGCGTGCTCCGCCGGTCTTAGCGTTCTCACTGGTCAGACGAGCCGACTGATGAGAGAGGACGGAGCAACCGATGGCTACCTTCCTGATCGAGCGCTACTTTCCCGGCGCAGCCGACCTCACGCCCGAGCAACTGCGTGACATCGCCGCGACCTCGAATGA
Organism: uncultured Actinomycetota bacterium; assembly: GCA_963736375.1. GTDB lineage: Bacteria > Actinomycetota > Actinomycetes > Mycobacteriales > Pseudonocardiaceae > Pseudonocardia. The sequence goes on along the minus strand of CAVTOL010000023.1, from coordinate 12,429 downwards.
CGTCGTGGAGGGCCTCGGCGTGGCCTACACCTGGCATCGCAGCTACGTGGCAGGCGACAAGATCTACTGCTTGCACGAAACCGACGACGTCGCCACCGTTCGCGAGCACGCCCGCCGCTGCGGATTCCCGGCAGACCTCGTCGTGACGGTGGCGGCCGAGATCGGCCCGGAAACCGCCTCCGCCGGGTTGAGCTAGGCGACGGTCGGACACCGCATTAGCCCGCCAGTCCGAGCCTGCGCGCGGCCGCCACCGCCTCACCGCGGGTTCTGACCGCGAGCTTGGTGAGGATCGCCGAGACGTGGTGGTCGGCGGTGCGGGGTGAGATGACCAGCCGGGCGGCGATCTCGGCGTTGCTCAGCCCATGGACGAGCAGGTTCAGGACGTCGAGCTGGCGGCCGGTGAGCCCGGCGGGATTCGCCCTGGTCGCGGACGTGCTGCCACGGGGAACCCGGGAAGCGCCGAGATTGCGCAGCCGTCCGCGCACCAGCGCGGCCACCGACTGCGCGCCCAGGCCGTCGAGCAGTGGGAGCGCGGCGACGAGCCCGTCGACAGAACCCTCGTCGCTCAGCGCGAGCGCTCGTTCATAGGGCTGTTCGCTAGGCGGCACGGTCGCCGGGACGGGCGGAACCCCGTCGCGGAACTGGGGCAGCCCCGCTTCCGTCAAGCGCCACGCCCAGCCGCGCAGCCGCTCCCCGGCCGGGCCCGGTAGCTGCAGCCAGGTCGCCGCAGCGGCGTCGTCGAGCCGCGTATCCAGCCGACGGCTGATCCACACCTGCTCGGCCAGCGCCGCTGCGGCCGTCGCCAAGATGCCCGGCAGGTCGAGGCGGACGGCCAAGCGCCACAGCTCGTCGAGGTGCGGGTTGTCCGCGGGTGCCGTCCGGCGCACGGCAAGCAGCCCGAGCACGAAATGCGCCCATAGCCGCCCCAGCGGGATGTCGCCTGCTGCCAGGACCGCGAGCGCATCCTGCTCCGCCTCCGGCCAGCGGCCTTGTAGCAGCCGCAACCGCGCTTGGACCCCGCGCTGCCACAGGCTGCAGATCGGGACGTCGCGTTCTTCGGACACCCGCAGGGCATCGGCGAGCGTGTCGTCGGCCAGCACGAATCGGCCCTGTTCCACGTCGAGGTGTGCGAGGTTCGACATCGCCGAGGTTGCGAGCTCGTCGATCCGCAGCCGCAGGCCGGTGCTGCTCGCCGCGAGCAGCTCGGCGCGTGCGTTCTCGTCGCCGCCCTGCAAGCGAACGATGGCCATCGCGGTTGCGGCGGTGCTGTGCAGTGCGGCGTCATCGAGCTCGTCGGCGATCCGTTGAGCGTGCTCGCCTGCCTGCCGGACCCGGATGGCGTCGCCGCGCTGTGCGGCCAGATAGGCGCGGTGGGCGAGGGCGTAACCCAGCTCACGCGGCATGCCTGCGGTGGTGAGGATCTCGACGGCGGCGTGGTCCTGCTCGTCGGCCATGGTGCGATCGGCCGTGTACCAACCGAAGAGGGACAGCGTGCGGTGTCCGGCTCCGACCGCGGCGCGGTCGCCGAGCCGGGTGCGCAGATTGAGGGCCTGGTTGCGGGCGGCGATCGCATCGTCCAACCGGGCGGTGAGGTACAGCTCCCAAGCCAGCGACTCCAGCAACGCCGCGCGGGCAGCCACATCGGTGTCCTCGGTGTGGTGCAGGGCCCGCTCGTAGAACGCGACGGCCTCCCGGTGCGCACCGGATCTGGCCGCCTCGACCGCCGCCGCGGGTGCGTAGCGCAGGATCCGTGGCACATCGCCCGCGGCCGTCGCGTGGTGGGCGAGCACGCTGGAATCCCCGCCGATCCGTTCGAGCGCCTCGATCATCGTCACGTGCAGCGGTGGTTCGGTGCCGGGGGGTACCCCGTCGAGCACCGCCGAGCGGGCGATCTCGTGCCGGAAGGCGACGCCGTCGCCGTGGCGGTCGAGCAGCCCGGTGGCGGTCAGCGTCTCCAGCGTCGTGGAGGGGACGTCCAGCGCGGCGAGCAGCGCCCCGCTCACACCGTGCGGCGCGGAGGACAGGAGCTCCAGCGTGCGTCGGACCGCGGGCTCGAGGGCAGCAGTACGGGCGACGACGGCATCTCGCACGGTGTCGGGGAGGGGCGATTCGGGCTGCGCGATGATCTGGCTGACGAAGAAGGGGTTGCCCGCCGTGCGGGCGTGGACATCAGCGGCATCCGGGCCCCGATCACCGAGCAGCTCCGCGACCGCCCTTCGGCTCAGCGGGGTCAGTTGCAGGCGCCGCGTGTCCGGCGCAGCGACGAGGTCACCCAACACCCTGGTCAACGGGTGCGCAGGCCCGCCGTCGTCCCGGTAGGAGACCACCAACAGAAGTGGCAACGTGGCGATGCGGCGCGCGAGGAACCGGACGAGGTCCAGCGTCGCCTCGTCTCCCCAGTGCAGATCCTCGATGATGAGGGCCCTGGCGCCTGCACGCAGTGCCTTGAGCACGACGGCGAAGATCTCGTGTTGCGCGACGGCGTCCCGTAACGCGGCCGTCACGTCGGCACCGAGATCGTGGGCGACGTCGCGTAGCGGGCCGAGTGGACGCGGCGTACTCAGCGGATCGCACATTCCCCACAGCGTGGGCACCGGCGCTTGGGTGACGAAGGCACGCAGCAGGACGGTCTTGCCGATGCCCGCCTCGCCTGCCACCAGCATGAGCGAGCCGCGGCGCTCGGCGGCCTCGTGGGCCCGCTCCATGAGGAGCGTGAGTGGGTGGTCGCGCTCCATCAGCAGCACCGGGCCAGTCTAGGGTCTCGACGTCGCAGGTCAGCAGCTTTCGCGCGCACGCAGACGCCGTCGATCGAGTGCAGGTTCAGCCGGGGGAGCCGGTGGCCGCGTCGTTGCCTGCCCGGCTCGCGGCGGAGAGCGCGTCGTGGACGACACCGCGCAGGCCGTGCTCGCGGTGGGCGAGGCGCTGATGGTGGGCGCCCGGCCTGCGGGTGCGGAGATCCTGCCAGAGCTCCGTGACGGTCCTGCGGTCTCCCGCGTCGGTCACCGCCTGCGCGATGTGCCCGATGAGTGCGTCCACGACGGCCTCGGCCGCCGCCGGGCGCCAGTCGTGCGGCATGAGCAGCGCGTCGTCGATCCCCGACCGGGCCGCCCGCCAGGACGCCAGGCGCAGCATCTCGGTGCGGACGGGAACGAGCGGCTGCCCGCCCGCCCATTCGCGTGCGGCGGTCTCGACCAGGCCGCGGGTCAGCGCGGCGAGCAGGAGGGCGTCGCGCGGTTCGCGGCAGACGTCGGCGACGCGCACCTCGACCGTCGGGTGGTGGTGGGACGGGCGGGCGTCGAAGTAGAGCATGCCGCGGTCCAGCAGCGTGTCCGTGCGCAGGAGCTGCTCGGTGATCTGCTGGTAGCGGGCGGCCGAGCCGAACGGGGCGGTCGGCCCAGCGGACGGCCAGCGGCCCCACACCTGGCTGCGGTAGCTGCTGTACCCGCTGTCGGCCCCCTCCCAGAACGGTGAGTTGACGCTCAACGCCAGCAGCACCGCCAACCAGGGCTGGATCCGGTCGACCACGGCGACGGCTTCCTCGTCGGACTCGACGGCGACGTGGACGTGGCAGCCGCAGGTGAGCTGCTCGGCCGCGGTGGGGCCGAAGCGGCGCATCATCTCGTGGTAGCGGGGGTCGTCGGCGCTGTGCGGGGCAGTAGGCAGCGGGTAGGTCGCCAACGGCACCGCTTCGACGCCCGCTCGCCGGGCCGCGATCGTGGCTTCGCGACGCCGGGTCAAGATCTCCTGCCCGACCTCGTCGAGGTCGACCCGGGGACAGGTGCCGGTCTCGAGCTGCTCGGCCTGCAGCTCACCCGCCAGCTCACCGTTGAGATCGTCGCCTGCGCGCAGCACGGTCGACGCGACGGCGCGGGGCGAGCCCGTCTCCGGATCGACGAGCAGGAACTCTTCTTCAACACCCACGGAGCGGACCGGCACGCCGCGCAGTATCGCCCGCGCAACGCAGGTGCGGCATAGAGCGCCCGGCGAATGAGGGCCCCGACCCGCGACGCCCAGGCAGCCACATCGCGGCGTTGCCCCCGCGCCCGAGTGCCCCGGCACGAGGGCGCGCGGGCGCCTTGCGCTGCGGCCACCTGGACGCCACGGGCTGGCGGAGCCCTCATTCGCCGGACCCTCTTATCGGAGACGGTCGTGGATGGTCGTCATGCGCACGATCGCCTCCGGATCAACGGGACAGGTGTCGGCACCGGCAGGCACCAGCGTGGCCCGGGCGACGTCGAGGGTGGGAAAGCTCCGCCAACGGCCGAGGCTGTGGCGGACCTGCGTCGTGGAGGTGGCCATGATTGTTCCCGCGCCGATGAGGTGGATGCCGACGTGGCGGCGTCCGGCTTCGGTACGGGCGTGGTCGAGGATGGCCACGGCCGAAAGGTCGGCGTGCCGGGCGTGGCTGAGGTCGATCAAGATATGGCTGATCGGGGCCTGTCCGGTGTCGTGCAGGTGCAGGCGGGCTTCGCACCAGCGCAAGAGCCGCGCCGCCGCGGCGTCGCGGAGCTCGCCGTCGATGGTCACGGTGACGAGGACCGGGCGGGCAGGTGCGGTGCCGGGGTCGAGGTGGTCCAGAGACATCGTTGTCCCTCGTTGCCGGGAAGGCCGCGGATCCGGCCTCGGGAGCGGTCGAGTACCCCACCCGAGGAGGGCAAAACCCGATCCGCGAGGGCCGCTGGCGAGTGTTGACGGCGGCGCGGCGCGGGTACTCCCATGTGGCAGACAAACGCGTTCGGGAGAGGTGCGCCATGGGTTTCGGCGACAAGGTCACACACAAGGCGCAGGAGTTGCGCGGTCGGGTGAAGCGCAACGCGGGCGAGGTCACCGGCAACCCACGCCTCCGGGCGGAAGGCTCGGCCGAGGAGATGACGGGCAACCTCAAGCAGGCCGTGGAGAAGGTCAAGGACGCGTTCCGGATGGGCAGGCCCAGGCGTCGCCGCACGTACTGACGCCGCGGAGCGACCTCACCACGGACACCTCGCGGAGGTGCGCGCCGCCGACGACTATCGCGGGTGCAGCCTGAACGCCGCGTGACAGCGCGAAGCGTTCAGGACAGTACCTTGATCTGGAACGGGTAGTCGTACGGCCGGTCGCCCGCAGCGCGGATGGCGCCCTTGATGTGGCACCAGGCCGACACGACGAACAACAGGATGATCAGCGGGATGCCGATGACCGCGCCGATCACGGTGAAGATCAGCACCCAGCTGAGGAGGTACAGCACCCAAAAGGCGAGGTTGAAGTTGAACGCCCCGGCCGCCGCCCTGCGCGCGTATGGGTCGTTCTTCATCACCAGCCACACCACCAGCGGGCCGAGGAGGCTCAGCGACCCGGCGCTGAGCAGCGCCGCGATCGGCGCGGACAGGTGGGCGAGGATCGCCGCGATGCGGCTGCCCGCGGACAGCGGCGCGTCCCGGGGTATCTCGGAGGTGGGCTCATAGGGTGATGACATCGGTTCCCTCTTTTGTGGTGGTCTCGCAGGTACAACGGCGGGACCAATCGCATTGTGCCCGGTCAGGCGTCGGTTCAGGGGCTGCGCGACGGAAATCCGGGTTGCCCCTGAGGCCGAACGGGTGCGCGCCGAAGCGCTGGGGCGACCGTCCACGATGACGTTCTTACGACGACGCCGACGTCGTCCCGGCGACCCGCGTCCGGGTGAGCAGCGCGGTGGCCAGCAATGCCGCCAGGGCGCCGCCTGCGACGACCGCCACCATCGGGAGTGCAGTTTCCTCGCCGCCGAGCGCCATCAGCGGGGTGGCCAGGATCCCGCCGGTGAACATCAGGGCACCGAGGATGGCCGACGCGGACCCGGCAACGGATGCCTGCTGCACGCCGAGCACCGTCGCGTTGGACGACACCAACCGTCGGCACCCAGCGCCCGCGCGTTCCTGAAGCTGCTCGGCGGCGCGGCCGCTCTACGGTGATGGTGTGGCTCGATCGAGTGGCTCGACGCTCAGCCCACGCTCAGACGGTTCGGGCACGCTGGAGCCGAGAAGAGGTGTTGCCCCATGGGTGCTATCGGTTCGCTGCTCGGACTGGTGCTGCTGTTGTTCCTGCTCGTGCTCATCGCGCGGGCCGTGCTCGACTGGGCGGGCGTGCTGACGTCCTCCACGAGCGAGGGCGTTCGGAAGGCTCGCGAGGTGACCTACCGCCTCACCGAACCGGTCATCGCCCCGGTGCGTCGCGTGCTCAAGCCGGTGCGCCTCGGCGGCGTGCAGCTCGACCTCGCGTTCACCGCGGTCTTCTTCGCGACCCTGATCCTGCGCTCGGTCGTCACGTCGTTCTGAGCGGCTCGTCGCCATGGCCGATGAGGTGGGGATGCCGGACCGGTCTACCGACCGACATCACCCGCTTGAAAGGATCACCGCCATGGCGAAGCTCATCTCGACGCTGTTCATCTCGGCCGACGGCGTGGCCGAGATCGACCCCGACTGGCACTTCCCGTACTTCGACCAGAACATGGGCCGCGCCGTCGGCGAGGACTACGACACCTCCGACGTGCTGCTCATCGGCCGTGAGACCTACGACAGCTTCGCCGGGGCCTGGCCCGATCGCGAGAACGCAGGCGAGGCGGATGCCGCGCTCGCCAAGCAGCTCGGGGACATGCGAAAGGTGGTCGTCTCGCGTCAGCCGCTCCAGTTCTCGTGGCGCAACTCCGAACTCGTCGACGGCGACCTCGTCGGGGCCGTCACGGCGCTCAAGGCCGACCCAGGCGTGAAAGGCATCCTCATCCCGGGATCGATCTCGGTGGTGCAGCAACTGCTCGCCGCGGGGCTCGTCGACGAGCTGCGCCTGCTGGTGCACCCCGTAGCCGCACGCAAAGGACGCAAGCTCTTCGACGACGGCGACACGCCCTACCACCTCACCGTGACGGCGGCGGAGACGTTCCCGACCGGCGTGATCCGCGTGATCTACGCGCCGTCCGCGGCGCCCGGCAAGGTCGGCTACGACGACGTCAAGGACCGGGTACCCAGCTAGAGGCTTCCCCAGACGTCCTGGGCGACCTTCGTGACCAGGCGCAGCTTGTCGACCTCCTGGTACGGGTTGAGCACGTTGCCCTCCACCGTGGAGGAGAACCCGCACTGGGGCGAGAGGCAGAGCTGGTCGAGCGGCACGTAGCGAGCGGCTTCGTCGATGCGGCGCTTGAGCTCGTCGGGGTCTTCCATGCGCCCGCGCTTGGTGGTGACCAACCCGAGCACGACCCGCTTGCCTGCAGGCACGAAACGCAGCGGGGCGAAGCCGCCCGAGCGTTCGTCGTCGAACTCGCAGAAGAAGGAGTCGACGTCGAGGCCGCCGAACAGCTCTTCGGCGACGTAGTCGTAGCCGCCCTCGGCGATCCAGGACGAGCGGAAGTTGCCGCGGCACACGTGGGCGGCGATGTGCATGCCTGCAGGCCGGTTGGCGACGGCGGCGTTGATCGTGCGGATGTTGCGCTCGTGCGTGTGGTCGGCGTCGTCGCCACGGGCAGCCAGCGCGGCGCGCTGGTTGGGATCATTGAGGCACGCCAGGCTGGTGTCGTCGAGCTGCAGGTAGCGGCAGCCCAGCGCGTCGAGGGCGTTGATCTCGTCGGCGTACGCGGCGGCGAGATCGGCCCAGAACGCGTCGAGGTCCGGGTAGACGCTGCGGTCGACGGCGGCGGTGCCGCTGCGCAGGAGCACCATGCTGGGCGACGGGATGGTCATCTTCGGCATCGCCGTGCGTACCGCGCCCGCGAGGAACCGGAAGTCGTCGGCGAAGATCGGTTCGTCGAGGTGCAGCGGCTTGCGGACGGCCAGTCCCGCGGCGATGAACTGGCCGATGCCTTCGTCGTTGCGGAACTGCACCACGAGTTCCTCGTCGGTGCGGATGACGCCGCCCAGCTGGTAGATGAAGTCCATGTGCCAGGAGTTGCGGCGGAACTCCCCGTCGGTCGCCGCGCGGAAGCCGAGGTCCTCCTGGAGGGCGACGACCTCGCGGATGGCGTCGTCTTCAGCCGCGCGGAGACGGTCGGCGTCGATGCCGCCGGCCGCGAAGTCGTGACGGGCCTGTACGAGGTCTCGGGGGCGCAGCAGGCTGCCGACGTGCTCGGCCCGGAATGGCGGCTCGGTGCGGGCTTCCATGGCCGTTCAACCTAGTCCAAAGCGGGATTCCCGCTGGTCCACCACGGCGCATTTGTTACCGATAGCTCGCGCCGGTCCTCGGCGAGGCGCTGGCCACGGCGGCCGTCGACGGGTCGACACCCTCCGTGCGCGCGCTGTCCGGCCGCACTCGCCGAGGCATGATCGGCCGATGGACGCGACGACGCAGAAGATCATCGACGACCTGATGGTGGCGGCCGAAGAACACGATGCCGCGCAGGCCGACCGCCTGGACCGGTGGCGGGTGCTGGAGCCGGACGCGGGTCGGCTGCTCTGGTTCCTCGTGCAGGCGTTGCCCGCTCGGACCATCGTCGAGATCGGCACGTCGCGCGGGGTTTCCACGCTGTGGCTTGCGGATGCGGCCCGGCCTGGTGACCACCACCGTCGGCGTCGGCAAGGGTGAGCTGATGGCGCTCTGCCGCTGACGCGTCAGTCGAGGCAGAACTCGTTGCCTTCGGGGTCGGCCATCACGATGAAGCCTGAGCTCAGCGGGGGATCGGGCTCGTGCCGAACCAGCCTCGTCGCTCCGAGTGCGACGAGGCGGTCGCACTCGGCTTCCAGCGCCGCCATCCGCTCCTCGCCCTGCAGCCCAGGGGCCGCACGGACGTCGAGGTGAACGCGGTTCTTGGCCACCTTGTCTTCCGGCACCTGCTGGAAGAACAGCCGTGGGCCATCGCCGTCGGGGTCCTCGATGGCCGACATCCCGTTGCGCCGATCCTCGGGGACGCCGATCCGGGCGAGGAAGTCGTCCCACGCGGCCAGCGGGTCGGCGCCCGCTGGCAGGTCGACACCGGGCGGGGCGGGGTGGACGTAGCCCAGCACGTCCCGCCAGAACGTCGACAGCGCCCGTGGGTCGTGGGCGTCGAATGTGACCTGGATGTCGCGACTCATCGAAGACGTGCTCCGTTCCGACAGCGCTCGCCCGAACCAGCCGGACAGTATCCGAACCGGTCTCCGGAATGCGCGCGACCGGCCGATCGTTGCCGCGGCCATGACCGTGGAACTGGGCCGGTACGGATTCTGGCGGCGGCAGGCGGCCTTCACACCCGAGCTCGCTCGCGAGGTGGAGGCGCTCGGCTACGGGGCGTTGTGGATCGGCGGTTCGCCGCCTGCGGACCTCACGGAAGTGGAGGGTCTGCTGGCGGCGACCGACCACATCGCCGTCGCCACCGGCATCGTCAACATGTGGGCCAGCTCGGCGGCCGAGGTCGCGGCGTCCTACCATAGGATCGCGGCGCGCTACCCCTGGCCGGTTCCTGCTGGGCGTCGGAATCGGGCATCCGGAGGCAACACGGGAGTACACGAGCCCGTACCGCACGGTCGTCGCGTACCTGGACACGCTCGACGAGCACGGCGTGCCGGTCGCGGACCGGGCGTTGGCCGCGTTGGGCGCGAAGATGCTCGCGGTGGCGGCGGAGCGCACCGCGGGCACGCACCCGTACCTCACGACACCGGAGCACACGCGCACGGCCCGCAGGCAGCTCGGGGCGGGCGTGCTGCTGGCGCCGGAGCAGACGGCAGTCGTCAACGTCGGAACCGACGGCGATGCGGCGGCCGCCCGGGCCACGGCCCGCGCGTGGCTGGGCCGCTACCTCGGCCTGCGCAACTACGTCGCCAACCTGCGCACGCTCGGCTTCACCGATGCCGACCTTGCCGACGGCGGCAGCGACCGGCTGGTCGACGCGCTCGTCACGCAGGGCAACGCCGCGGCCGTCGCCGCCCGGCTGGACGAGCATCTGGCCGCAGGCGCGGACCACGTGTGCGTGCAGGTGCTCGACCAGGGCGAGAATGCCGACCCGCTTCCCGCGCTACGCGGCCTGGCGGAGGCGCTGAAGCTGCGCTGAGACATGTCGGGTGGTCGGGGTCGGCCCGGTCACCGATGATGGCGGTGTGGTCGAGCTGCGGGTGCCCGGGGTCGGGTCGCTGGGGGGCCGGGTGGCAGACCTGCGCGCGCGGCTGGGTGCCGACGTGTTCCGGAAGGTCGCGGGCGACGAGGGGCCGAACCGGCGGGTGCGGATCCACAGCGCGCCCGGCCCACGCTGGTTCACCGTGGACCGCCCGATCCGGCGGGTGCACGGCGACGCGTCCATGTTCGTCGGGGGGCTGCGGGCGTTGCTCCTGCAGTCGCTGCACCCGCTCGCGATGGCCGGTGTGGCGGGCCACTCGGGCTACCGCGGCGACCCGTGGGGACGGCTGGCTCGCACCAGCTACTTTCTCGCCGCCACCACGTTTGGGCCCGACGCCGAGGCGCGCGAAACGATCGAGCGGATCAAAGCCGTGCACGCCAGGGTCCGGGGCCGGGCGCCCGACGGCCGGGTCTACTCGGCTGGCGACCCGCACCTGCTGGAGTGGGTGCACATCGCGGAGATCGACAGCTTCCTGCGCGCCTACCAGCGCTACGGCGCCCGCCCGCTCGACCAGGCGGGGCGCGACGGGTACGTCGCGGACACCGCCCGCATCGCGCGTGAGCTCGGCGTCGTAGACCCCCCGGACACCGAGGCGGCGCTCACCGACCGGATCGCCGCCTTCCGGCCGGAGCTCGCGGGCACGCCAGAGGCCCGGACGACCGCCCGGTTCCTGCTGCTCAACCCGCCGCTGGCCGTCGCCGCCCGTGCGCCGTACGCGCTCCTGGCCGCGGCGGCGGTGGAGCTGCTTCCGCGGTGGGCCCGCGCGCCGCTGCGGCTGCCCTACCTCCCGATCATGGAGGCGACAGTGGTCCGCGGCGGCGGCCGAGTCGTCACGCGGGGCATCCGGTGGGTGATGTCCGGATAGGCCGGAGGCGGGGGCCCTGGTCACTGTGGATCGGCTCGGCGCATGGTCGAGGGTCCTGCGACCGGGTAGCGTCGATGCCGGGGTGCCGCAGGTTTCGATAGGGGGCCGCCGTGTCGCGGATCATCCTGCGCATTGCGCAGATCATCGGGGTGCTCGTGCTGGCCGGGCTGGCCATCGGGATCGTGGTCGGGCTGGTGCAGTGGTTGATCGGGATCGTGGTGATCGTGGCGATCGTCGCGGGCGCGTGGTGGCTGTTCAAGAACGTCTCGGGACGGGACGCGAAGCCCGCGGTCGGGTCGCCGGGCCCGCGGTCCGTCACCGGCGGATCGGGCGTGTCCGGCGACCGACGCACCGAGCTGGAGGGCCGAGCGGTGCTCGACGCGTCTGGCCGCTGCGGCTGGTGCGGGTCGACGACCCTGCACAAGGACGAGTTCGGCTTCCCGGTCACGCCGCTGTCGTTCCACCGCGCCGAGATCGACGCGATGCTGTGAGCGTCGGACATGGCCGAGCACCTGCGGGTCGTCCTTCGCCCATGAGCGGCCGTCAGGCGGGCGTCGGACCTGTGTAGACCGCGAGCAGTCGGGTGAACTGGTAGTCCTGTTGCACGATCCCGCTGCAGTCCGGTTGCGCCTCCACCTGTCGCGAGCAGGTGCCGAGGTCCCGCCCGAGCGACCAGATCCCGAGCCGTCCCACGCCGTTGGCCTTGGCGAAGTTCAGCACCGTCTGCGCGTCGGCAGGCTGGGTGATCACCCCGTTGTCGTTGCGGCCGATCATGATCGTGATGCTGAGCCTGCGGTACTGCTCGGCGTCCGTGGCCTTCGGGTAGACCTTGCGCAGCTGGGCCAGCATGGCCTTGGCCGCCCGTACCAGGGCCGTGCCCCAGTTGCCGCTCGCGTCGAAGTCCATGTCCATGATGTTGACCGTGATGGGGAGGTTGGTCTGCGCGGCCCTCTTCACCAGGTTCAGCTGGCCGGGGCCGAGACCGTCGAGGTCGACCGGGAGGGTCAGCGTGATGTCGGTGCCGCGCGCCCGGTGCACCTGGCCCAGCGCATCGATCACCTTGTCGATCTGCACGTCCTGCTCGATGTCGATGTCGGCCGGTTCGTGCCGGTGGCGTCGAGAACCTTGGTGTAGGCGGCCACCAGATCGGCGCGTGCCGCAGGTGTTCTCCACGTAGGCGCCCTCCGCCCCGCCCGTCGCGATGGTGACGGATCCGCCCGCGGCCCGGAAAGGTCGATGTGGCCTTCGGCGACTCCAGCGGTTCGGTACCCCCCCACGCGGGCTCGCAGGCGCTCCCTTTGGCCAACACGAACGAGAGCACGACGTGCTTGAGCCCGGTGTGCTCGGCCATGGCAGAAAGGACGGCATCGACACCGACGGGTCCAGTAGGCCCCGAACGCGGGCCGCACGGGTGGCGGCGGGCTGGGCGTGGCGGAAACGGGTATGGGGGCGGCCGCACCCGGCAAGGCGGCCGAGCAGGCGGTGGGGCCGAGCAGGGCCAGCCCGACCACCAGGCAGGTCACAAGCTTCAACGGGCACC
>CAVTOL010000022.1:0-167996 GCA_963736375.1 uncultured Actinomycetota bacterium | reverse complement strand
GCGAGGCACTGCCCAGGCGCAGGCCGCCCTGCAGGCGCCGCCGGCAGCCAGCCGCGAGGAGGCCGTGCAACGCGCGCTGGCCGTCTTCCGGGTCATCGGCTCACCCGGTTACCCACTCGACGAGAGCGCGCTCGCCGACACTGTGTGCCGCTCGTACGACCGCGCCAACGACCCCCTCGGCGTGGCCCGGCAGATCGTCGCGATCCTCGCATCCGGCGACCGGACCCAGGGCCTGCTGGGCTGCGGGTGCCCGCGCAGGCCCTGGGTCGTACACGGCGAGGACGATCCGCTCGTCGCGCCCGACGGCGGCAAGGCAACGGCGGCGGCTATACCCGGCGCCGAGCTGCTGACAATTCCCGGGATGGGACACGACCTGCCGCGAGCGCTGTGGCGCACGATCATCGACGCCATCACCAGGCTGGCCCGCGGCGCGCCCTGAGGCGGCTACGTCGAGCTGCGCGCGGTGCTCCTCGGGCTGGGCACCAGTTTCGGCCACCACGCGAGCGGCAGCACCCCTCGTCAGTCTTTTGTCATGGAGTCCTTCCCGAGCACGGGTAGGCCGCCCGCAGCAATGGCGGTGGCCGGAACGGCGTCCAGTGGTCCGCGGGTTGGGCGAGGCGGTCGGCCACTGCCCGGAGGACGGCCGGGTGGTTCCGAAGCCGAAGTGGCTGGCGAGAACGGCGATGTTCTCCGCCCTTGGTGACGGCTCGTCCAGGCAGGCCCGCCAGGCGACAATGCCGTCCAGCCGGAGTAGATAGACGTCGCGGGCACCGGCAGTGGGCCCTCGCCGTGTTCGAGCGGCAGATCCCAATGCTCGACGTGCAGGTGCGTGTAGCTGCGGAACAGGCGGCCCGCCCGGCTCTGCTCATGCCGGGCCAGGCGGAACGGGCTGCACCGGGACCCCGTCGCGGGTGACCGCCATCGCGATCACTACCTGGGGCAGGTCGCCGCGGTGGTCTTTGGAGTGCCCGGACGCCCGCGTCCCGGCCTCGGTGGGGCTGGTGACCTCGTCATCGTCGGCCTGCTTGACGAGCTCGGTGTCATCGTCGGCAGTTTCGGTCTCCCAGTAGGTGGAAGTGGTGTCTCGAACACGATGTCCAGATCCAGGTTGAGCAGGTGCGCGACCGACCCGAACACCTCGCCGGCGATCTCCTCGAGGCTCTCGAGCAGGAAGTCCATCGCGGCGTACGCGGCGTCATCGGTGAACCCCGCGCACGGGTTCGGTGGCGGGATCGAACTTCCCGCGGCGCCCCGGGCATCTGAGTGACATGTACGACGTCATCGTTGTCGGCCTCCGTGTGGCCGGGGCGACCACGGCCATGCTGTTGGCGCGCAACGGCTTCAGAGTGCCCGCCGTGAACCGCGCCGAGTTCCCCGAGCGACACGCACTCGACCCATCAGATCCAAGTGCCCGGTGTTGCCCGGCTCGCCAGGTGGGGGCTGCTGGACCGGCTGGCTGGCGCTGGCACGCCCGCCGTCCGACGGGCGCAAGGCCAACCCGTTCGGCGGCGAACCTGCTCGCTCTGGAAGAGGCCGGTGTAGAAGAACCCGCCGAGGGCGACCATGTCGCCGGTGCGGGTAAGCCGGACGTCCGCCCGGGCCGACACGATCTTGCCGGTGGAGCCGGACCGCGCGGTCGGCACGATGGACGCAGGCGTCGCCCCGGCCCGTTCGTCGGTCTTCGGTACGGACATCCGCGTCCCGCCCTCCGCGGCCCTCTGCTCAGCTGAGTCTCTCGATGATCATGGCCATGCCCTGGCCGCCGCCGACGCACATGGTTTCCAGCCCGACGGACTTGTCCAGGGTGGCCAGCCCGTTGAGCAGGGTGTTGGTGATCCGGGCGCCGGTCATGCCGAAGGGGTGCCCGAGGGCGATGGCGCCGCCATGGACGTTGAGCTTGTCGAGGTCGATGCCCAGGTCGCGGTAGGACGGGATCACCTGGGCGGCGAACGCCTCGTTGAGCTCGACCAGGTCGAGGTCGTCGACGGTCATGCCTGCCCGGTGCAGCGCCTGCCGTGAGGCCGCCACCGGGCCGAGCCCCATGATCTCCGGCGACAGCGCGGAGACCCCGGTGGACACGATCCGGGCCAGTGGGGTGATGCCCAGGTCGTGGGCCTTGCGGTCGCTCATGACGACGACCGCGGCGGCGCCGTCGTTGAGCGGGCAGCAGTTGGCCGCGGTGACGGTGCCATCGGGCCGGAACACCGGCTTGAGCGCGGCGACCGCGTCGAGGGTGACGCCGGGTCGCGGCCCGTCGTCGCGGTCGACCACCGTGCCGTCGGGCAGCGTCACCGGGGTGATCTCGCGCGCGTAGAAGCCCGACTTGATGGCCTTTTCGGCGAGGTTCTGCGAGCGGACGCCGAACTCGTCCTGCTCGGCCCGGCTGATCCCGCGCAGGCGCGCCACGTTCTCCGCGGTCTGGCCCATCGCGATGTAGGCGTCGGGCAGCTCGCCGTCCTCGCGGGGGTCGTGCCAGGGGCCAACCCCGCCCTGGGCCGTCTTCTCGGTGCGCGCCCGGGACGCGTCGAATACTGGGTTGGCCGTGTCCGGCCGCGAGTCGCTGCTGCCCTTGGTGTGCCTGCTGACGGCCTCGACGCCCGCGGAGACGAACACCTCGCCCTCGCCCGCCTTGATCGCGTGCAGAGCCATCCGGGTGGTCTGCAGCGACGACGCGCAGTACCGGGTGAGCGTGGTCCCGGGCAGCTGGTCATAGCCCAGCAGGACCGCGAC
This sequence comes from uncultured Actinomycetota bacterium, assembly GCA_963736375.1. Classification (GTDB taxonomy): domain Bacteria; phylum Actinomycetota; class Actinomycetes; order Mycobacteriales; family Pseudonocardiaceae; genus Pseudonocardia. Next base: position 165,266 of record CAVTOL010000022.1, on the reverse strand, counting down.
GACCCGGGCCATGTTGAACCCGGCCTCGCCGCCGGGCAGGCCGCAGCCCAACATCAGGTCGTCGATGTCGGCGGGGTCCAGCTGCGGCACCGTGTCCAGCGCCGCGCGCACGATGCCGGCCGCGAGGTCGTCCGGGCGCAGCTCCCGCAGGGATCCCTTGAACGCGCGCCCGATCGGCGACCGCGCCACCGCGACGATGACCGCTTCAGCCATGACTGCCTCCCTCTCTGCTCCGATCAGGCCGCGCGCGGGATGATCGCTCACTGCGCTGGAACACTTGCCACGCCCGGCGCGAGGAAGCGTCGCCCGGTCACCTGCTCCGCGATGCCGCTGCGGTCAAGGTACGGGGGCAGCCCGCCGATGTGGAACGGCCACCCGGCACCGGTGATCATGCACAGGTCGATGTCCTGCGCCTGGGCGACCACGCCCTCGTCCAGCATGAGCCGAGCCTCCTCGGCGAGTCCGGCCAGCGCCCGCTCCCGGACCTGCTCGGCCGTCGACGGGCGATCACCCACCGTGAACAGAGCCACGATCTCGGGGTCGACCTTCGGTCGGCCGCCCTCCGTCACATAGATCGCGCTCTTGCCTGCCGCGACCACCCGGCCCAGGTTCTCCGAGACCGAGAACCGCTTCGGGAACGCCCCGTGCATCGTCTCGGTGACGTGCTGGGCGATGGCCGGGCCGACCAGCTGAAGCAGCATCAGCGGCGACATCGGCAGGCCGACCGGCGCCAGCGCCGCGTCCGCGACCGTGAACGGGGTGCCCTCGTCGATGGCGTTGACGACCTCGCCGATGAACCGGGCGAGCAGCCGGTTCACCACGAACGCCGGAGCGTCCTTGACCAGGACCGCGGTCTAGCCGAGGCGTCGGGCCACGGCGAGCGCGGTCGCCAGCGCGGCGTCGTCGGTCCGTTCTCCGCGCACGACCTCCAGCAGCGGCAGGACGGCCACGGGGTTGAAGAAGTGGCAGCCGACGACGCGCTCGGGGTGACGCAGCCGGGCGGCCATTGCGGTGACCGACAGCGACGAGGTGTTGGTGGCCAGCACGCACTCGGGCGAGACCTCCGCCTCGACCTCCGCGAACACCTTCTGCTTGATCGCCATCTCCTCGAAGACGGCCTCGATGACGAACCCGGCGTCCGCGAAGGCGTCCTTGGTCAGCGAGCCGGTCACCAACGCCTTGATGTGGTCGGCCCGGTCGTCGTCCAGGCGCCGCTTGGCGACCAGCCCGTCGATCTCGCGGTGGACGTAGCCGATGCCCTTGTCCAGCCGCGCCCGGTCGAGGTCGGTCAGCACGACCGGCACCTTCAACCGACGGGCGAACAGCAGCGCGAGCTGACTCGCCAACAGACCCGCACCCACGATCCCGATCTTGGTGACGGGTTGGGCGAGCGCCGGGTCGGGCGCACCGGCGGGCTGCCTGGCCCGCTTCTGCACCAGGTCGAACGCGTACAGCCCGGCGCGCAGCTCGTCGGTCGTGACCAGGTCGGCGAGCGCCTCGTCCTCGGCGGTGAAGCCCACGTCGCGGGAGGCCTTGCGGGCCAGCCCGATCAGCTCGAGGGCACGGTAGGGGGCCGGAGCCGCGCCGTGCACCCGGGCGTCCGCGACGGCCTTGCCCCGGGCCAGCGCGGCCGCCCAGGCCGCCTCGCTGCGGTCGACCTCGCGGCGGGCGCGGGTGGCCTTTCCGTCGATGACCTGTGCCGCCCAGCTCAGTGACCGTTCCAGGAACTCGGCGGGCTCGAACATCACGTCGGCGATGCCGAGGTCGAGCACCTGCTTTGCCGCGAGCAACCGGTTCTGGCTCAGCGGGTTCTCGACGATCACCCGGACCGCCGCGGCTGCTCCGACGAGGTTCGGCAGCAGCTGCGTACCACCCCAGGCGGGCACCAGGCCCAGCCAGCACTCGGGCAGGCCGAAGGCCGCCACGTCCGCGGCGACGGTGCGGTAGCCGCAATGCAGTCCCAGCTCGACGCCGCCGCCCAGCGCGGCTCCGTTGTAGAACGCGAACGTCGGCACCCCGAACTCGTCCAGACGCCGAAACACCGCATGTCCGGTCCGCCCGATAGCCAGACCGTCCTCCCGCCTCCGCAGGGTCGCGACGGCCTTGAGATCGGCACCGACGGCGAAGACGGACGGCTTGCCCGTGATGCCCACACCGACGACCGCGTTCTGCGCGATGCGGTCCAGCGCGGCGTCCAGAGCGGCCAGGCCGCCGGGGCCGAAGGTGTTCGGCCGGGTGTGGTCGAGGCCGTTGTCCAGGGTGACGAGGGCGAAGCGGCCGACGCCGAAGGGCAGGTCGACGTAGCGGACGACGGCGTCGGTGATCACTTCCGTAGGGATGGGCATGGCGGTTCCGATCAGCTTGACGTTCCTTGTCATCGTCCCTCCGCGGTTCCTCGGCGAGGGAAAGAACGGGCCCCAGCCTGGGCTGGGTCCCAGGCCGCGTCGATGGTCGCGGCGACCCAGGCCCTCGCCGTTTCCTGGTCTTGCGCACAATCGCGCGCGTCGGGCGACCGCGCACGTGACCCCAAACGCAGGCTGTGCGGCGTTGACGCCGCACATGCCGTGCGCCCCGGGCCCGGTGGCGTGACCGCCGAGCCGAGGAACCTGGCCGTGAACCGCTCGATCTGGGCGATGATCGCCTCGGTGGCGTCGCCGGGGTAGCCGTAGGTGCACGTCGCTGCGCGCGGGCGTTGCGATCACCGCCCGCCTCCGCGCCGACGAGTACCGTCGCGGCACGCACTGGACGGCTCGCGGCGGCGACTGAAGGATGGCCCTACCCCGAGGCCGATATCGGGTCGGGTTCCCGGCGCGGGGCGCGATCGGGCGAGACGAGGTTGACGAGATGACCACACCACAGGAGCGTGCGTCGGCGGACGTCGCCGCCTCGTTGGATCAGTTGCTGGTCGACGCGGCGACCGGGCCGTTGCGCCGGTTCGCGCCGGACGCCTCGACGGCGAAGTTCCTCGCCAAGCTGGCCGGTGACCCGGTCGCGACCGGTCGCGAGCTGGGCAGGCTGGCCATGGAGTTGGGCCGGGTCGTGGCCGGTGACTCGGATCTCGCGCCGACGCGGCGCGACCGCCGGTTCGTCGACAAGGCGTGGTCGGGCAACCCGTTCCTCCGGCGCCTCGTGCAGTCCTACTTGGCGAGCGCGCAGGCCGCCGAAGGGCTCGTGGCGGTGGCCGACCTGGGCTGGCGCGACGACCGACGGGTGCGGTTCCTCGTCGAGAACCTCGTCGAGGCGCTCTCGCCCAGCAACGTGGCGCTGGTGAACCCGGCGTCGGCGAAGGAGGCGATCGACAGCGGCGGCGGCAGTCTGCTGCGCGGTGCGGGCCAGTTCCTGCGCGACCTGCGCTCCCCACCGCGCATCCCCGAGATGGTCGACACCTCTGGGTTCACCGTCGGCGAGAACATCGCGGTCAGCCCGGGCGCGGTGGTGTTGCGCACCGAGGTGCTCGAGCTGATCCAGTACCGACCGCAGACCGAGCAGGTGCGGGAGGTCCCCCTGCTCATCGTCCCGCCGACGATCAACAAGTTCTACGCCATCGACCTCGCCAAGGGCCGCAGCCTGGTGGAGTACCTCGTCGGTGCGGGCCAGCAGGTCTTCGTGATCTCTTGGCGGAACCCGGACGTGCGTCATCGGGACTGGGGGATGGAGACCTACGTCGCCGCGGTCCGCGAGGCGATGGAGGCGGTCGAGCGGGTGACCCGCTCGGATCGGCTGCTGCTGACCGGCATCTGCGCGGGCGGGATCATCGCGAGTATCACGGCCGCGGTACTGGCGGGCAAGGGCGAACTGGGCAGGCTCGCCGGGTTCACGACGTTCGTGACCGTGCTGGACAGCACGAGGGGCGGGGATACCGCCGCCCTCGTCGACCGGACGAGCGCCGCGGCCGCCATTGCCATGTCGAAGCGGCGCGGCTACCTGGACGGCCGGTCGCTGGCCGAGGTGTTCGCCTGGCTGCGGCCCGGCGACCTGATCTGGAACTACTGGGTCAACAACTATCTGCTGGGCAGGCGACCACCGGCGTTCGACATTCTGTTCTGGAACGCCGACACCACCCGGATGAGCGCTCGGCTGCATGCCGATTTCGTCGACATCGCCACCGAGAACAGGTTCGCCCATCCGGGCAGCTTCAGCGTCGACGGCGTGCCGATCGACATGTCCACCGTGGACGTCGGTGCCTATGTCATCGCGGGGATCGCCGATCACATCACACCCTGGCAGAACTGCTATCTCACCACCCAGCTGCTCGGGGGCGACGCCAAGTTCGTGTTGTCCACCAGTGGGCACATCGCGGCGCTGGTGAACCCGCCGACCAACCCGAAGGCCACCTACCAGCTCAACAAGGCGAACCCGCTCGATGCCGAGGAATGGCTGCGGGGTGCCACCACCGAGCAGGGGTCGTGGTGGCCAGACTGGGCGGCCTGGCTCGGGGAGCGGGGGGGGCAGCAGAAGAAGGCGCCCACGGAGCTCGGCGGCGGTGGGTTGACGCCGTTGGTCGACGCCCCGGGAACCTACGTCTTCGACACATAACGGAGTCCGACGATCAGATGGGGCGCGGTGTCCCCGGATGTCCCGGGTGTTCGGCGTGTGCTGCTGGGCGCCGTCGGCGGTGAGGAGCCCTTCGATCACCGGGGCCAACAGGCCGGGGTCGGCGACCAGGTGGACGTGTCCGCCCGGGTAGACGTGCAGCGTGGCCCGGCGGATCATCGCCGCCAGGAATCGGCCGTTGACCTGTGGGATGATCCGATCGTCGTCGCCGGCCAGCACAAGGGTGGGCTGGGAGAGCAGGCGCAGCAACGGCACACTGGTCCAGCCGAGTCCGGCGATCAGCTGCAGGCGGTAGCCACGCCCGACATCCGGTCGGCCGAGGGCGTGTACGAGCGGCCTGAGTCGGTCGGTGTCCCGACGCACGGCGCCGCCGTACAGGTCGGCCGCGATCCGCATCAGGTAGTCGGGGTCGCGGAACCGCCGCGGTGTCGCCATCTTGGCCAACACCAGCGGCGAGGCGGGGACCATCACCGTCCCGGCGCTGGTGGCCACCAGCGCCAGCCTGCGGCAGCGGCGGCGTTGCGTGAACGCGAACTGCTGGGCCAGCGCGCCGCCCCAGGAGATGCCCAGGACGTCGACCTGGGGGTGTCCCATGTCGTCGACGATCTGCCCCAGGGCGCGGGCCAGTGCCGGGAGCCGGTAGCGCCGCGCAGGCGGCGGAGACCCACCGACGCCCGGTGGGTCGAACCGGATCACCGTGAGCGACGGGTCGAGCGCGTCGATGGGCGGCTGGAACGTCTCCAGGCTCGCGCCGCTCCCGTTCATCAGCAGCAGCGGCGTCCTCTCCCCGGCGCCTTCGCGGACCGCCACCCGCAGCCGGAATCCGCCGATGTCCTCCACACGCGCGGCGTCATCGGTCCGGGGCACAGGCACAGTGTCGCACCTCGTTCGTCGCCTTCCGGCTGCTCAATTCGAGGCGGCGAGGCGGACGTTTTTGGGATTGATCACCGAGAAGGTCTGGCTCGCCACCACTGCAGCATGGCTTCAGGTCTGCCGCACGGCCGCGATGCCTGCGCGCACCCGTGCGGCGCCTGCGCTCGTCGGCCAGCCCGCGGCCTCGAAGCGGTCCGCCAACCCGAGGTGGTGCTCGCCCATCGCGGTCCACTGGTCCCACCAATCATCCCAGCTCGCAACCTTCTCGGACAGCCGTTCGTAGTCCGAAATATCGATGCCCCGGATCACGCATCGGCCCCGCATGGTCGCAAGCGCCAGGCCGACCTCCCCACGAGGATCTTTCACGGAAGTTCCTTTCTCGCGTCGTCATGTCGGAGAGCCGCAACCATGGGGCCGATGACCGGCTCCCACGCGGCGATCTCGGTCGCGGCGATCACGCCGTCACCTGGTCCTTTCCTGCGCGGAACAGCAGAAGCGCGCCGCGCGGCTCGTCCGGCGGGTAAGGGCCGGAGACCAGCAGGACGCCCTGGTCGGTGAGCCTGCGCAGGTGGTCGCGGTGTTCGGGGAGGACGTGGTCGCGCGCGGCCACGTCGTCGGTGTAGCGGTAGGTGATGGCGACGATGACGACGTGCGCCATGTCCTCGGGCTTCCCGAGGATGCCGAGCGAATTGGTGGCGAGGTGCGCCTGCCCGCCCGGCCCGACCTCGGCCGCGGGGAAGGCTGTGCCGCCGGTTCGCATGAGTCCTCCATCGCCGCCGACCACGGCGCCGTGCCTGGCGCCGTGATGCTGAGACGCTATGGCGGGGCGGGCGACGTGGAATCCCCGAGCTTCGTTGTCCGCAGCCGGCACGGTCTTTCAGGGCGAGGCACTGCGCACGCCTCGTCGAGAGACTCAGGAGGGGAAGCCCGAGCGGCTCTCGTGGTCGAGCGGGAGGGTGATGGTGATGGTGGTGCCTGCGTCGGGTGGGCTGTGCAGGGCGAGGCGGCCGGTGAGGGCCTCGACACGGTCCTTGATCCCGATCAGGCCGGAGCCGCGGTCGAGGGACGCACCGCCTCGCCCGTTGTCGCGCACCTGGATGGAGAGCTCGCTGTCGGCGGTGTGCACCTGAAGATCGACGACGGTGGCGTGGGCGTGCTTTGCGGTGTTGGTCAGCGCCTCGGCCACGGCGTAGTAGGCGGCGATCTCGATCGGTTCGGGCGGACGGCGGTCGAGGTGCACGTCGAGGCGGACGGGTACGCCGGAGCGGCGGGCCAGGGTCTTCAGCGCAGGCCTCAGCCCGCCGTCGGCGAGGGCGGCTGGATGGATGCCGCGGGCGATCTCACGCAGGTCGTCCAGCACGCTGCGGAGCTCGTCGGCGGCCTCGTGCAGCTGCGCGGCCTGGGCGTCGGGCCCAGCCCGCCTCGCCGTGCGCGCGCCTGCGCGCAGCCGCAGGGCGAGCGAGACCAGCCGCTGCTGGGCGCCGTCGTGCAGGTCGCGTTCGATGCGGCGGCGTTCGGTGTCGCCTGCGGCGACGATTCGGGTGCGGGACGCGGTCAGTTCGGCGTAGAGCTGGGCGTTGTCGAGCGAGACGGCGAGCTGGCCTGCGATGAGCTTGACGGCATCCAGCCGCTCGCCGGTGAAGGCGCTTCGGAGAAGGCGGTTTTCCAGCAGCAGCACGGCGCGCAGGGTGCCGCGGTTGAGGATGGGGACGGCCAGCATCGAGCAGCAGCGTGCGCCTGCGAGGTAGGGGTCGCGGGCGAAGCGGTCGTCGTCGGTGGCGTCGGCCACGACCAGCAGCTCGCCAGCGCGCTGGACGTAGCGCACGACCGACAGGGGTACCGCGGTCTCGTGCCCGCTTCCGATCGGCATGGTGCCGGTCGGTGTGGGCAGCAGCCAGTCCTGGCGGTCGTCGTCGCGCAGCAACAGGTGCACGGCGGTGGCGCCGCTCAGCGCGCCCAGCACCTCGACCACCCGGGCATGCAGCCGGTCGAGCCTGGTCTCGGAGCTCAGCGCCTGAGAGGCAGAGAGGATGCCGAGCAGGTCGATTGCGCCGGTGGTGACCGGGACACGCTGATGCGAGGGGATGGCGGCCGGGCCGCCGCGGCGCCCGGTGGTCGTCTCTGCTTCCGGATGCAAGGTCGGGTAGGCCCAGTCCAGCTGGCCGACCTTCGCGGTCGCACCCCAGGCGGCATAGTGCTGGTGGGCCTCGGCGAGGAGGGCGTGGCCTGCGTATCCGAGGCCTTGGCCGAGGTGCAATCGGGCGGCGCGCTCGGTGATCAAGGCCCGGTGCCACGGCCGCTGGCGCCCGCTGACCTCGTGGCGGGCGGCGTCGAAGGCGAGGGTGGCGGCCCAGGAGTCGCCGACCGCCCAGGCCCGCTCGGCCTCGAGCAGCCGCACCAGGTGCGAGAAGTTCTCCGGCGCGTCGGCGGCGCGGGCGGCGAGCCATCGCGTCAGCCCCTCCAGCTCGGCTACCAGGCGGTCGCGCTGGCCGGCGTCGGCGGCTGCTTGAGCCTGCCAGGCGAGGGCGAGCCCACGTAGCATGCGGGCCACGGCGCTGATGTAGAAGGCCGTGCCTGTCACCTCCAACGGCATCGCGGCTGCGGTGTGCCGGTCCAGATCCTCGGGATCGCCGAGGATCGCCGCGGCGATGGCGCGGCTGACGTACGCGTGTAGAAGCGCAGGCGGGTTGTCGGCGTAGCTCTCGGCGGCGATCGGCTTCCCGGCCGCGGCGGAGCTCTCGCCGCGAAGCGCGGCCACGAGCCACCGGTGGTTGGCGACCCATTGGGCGCTCTGCTCGTTGCCCATTCGGCGTGCGAAGGCGACTCCCTCGTCGATCTCAGCGGCGCAGGCGTCCAGCGAGGGCGCGCAATCCAGCAGGTCCGGCACGGCGGCGTGGTAGGTGTAGCCGGCATTGGCCAGGTCGCCCCCCGCGATCAGCCCCTGCCGGGCACGGCGAAGGGCCTCGACCCCGTTCTCGATGGGCTCGAACCAGCAGCACATGAGGGCGAACAGGAAGCGGGCTTGCGAGGTGTCGGGCGCGTATCCGCGGGCCTCGCCGAGCGCCACAATCCGCCGCACGGCCCGGTAACCGGCAGCTCGGTCGTTGAGCATGGCCACCGTAGCGAAGGCGCCGTGGGCCGCGGGGCCGAGCAACGTACGGTTCGGGCCGTGATCGAGCCATATCCGCAACGCCTCCAAGCTCAGCCAGGCCACCGTCGGAAGGTCCCCGATGAAGTACGCCGCCGGCAGGATCGCGTTGATCAGTTGGGTCGCGGCCAGCATTGCCGGATCGGTCAACTCCGGTTGGGTCAGGTCGTCGGCCTCGTCGGAATCGAGCCAGCGGTAGAGGTGACCGAACTGGTTCTCCAGGTCGGCGGGGAGCCGGTCGGCCGCCGGGACGGCAATGCCGAGCTGCCGCAGCGCCCCTAGCCCCAGCGTGATCGGGTCGGGGAAGTGTTTTCGGTGGGTCAGGCTGCGCACCTGTACGGCCGTCGCGTCCGCTCTCACGACAGCGGCGACGGGCAGGCGCTCGACGGCGCGGTAATCCTCGTCGGCCTCGTCGAGTCGTCCCAGACTGTAGAGGGCGGCATGGCGTCCGGTGTATGCCGAGGCCAGGGTGGCGGCGTCGTCCGGGTCGATCAGCGGTAGAGCGGCGTCCAGCAGCGTGTTCACACGGGCGTGGTCGCCGATCAATCGCGCCTGCTCGGCGGCGCGGCGCAGCAGCCTGACCACCCGGCGGCGCTCGGTGGGGTCCTCGACGGTGTCGACGACCGGCAGGTACTGCTCCGCGGCGACCGCGAACAGGTCGGGCGCGTCGGCCAGCCGCCGTGCCATGCCCAGGTAGAGATCGTGCCGCCGCGCCGGGTCGAGCCCGGCGAGAGTGTCTTCGCGGAGACGGTCGTGGCGGAACCGAACCGCCGGATGTGCGGTGGGCTCGGCCACCAGCAGGCCGTATTGCAGTGCGGGCGCCACGGCGTGTTCCACCATTGCGGCCGGTTGGCCGGTGGCGCTCTGCAGAAGGCTGGTCTCGGCTTGCCCTCCGAGGCAGGCCATCGCCTCCACCATTGCCCGGGACTGCGGCGGCAGGACCGTGATCCGGGCCGCTGACAGCGTGCCCGCGGCCTCGCCCAGGTGTGCGCGAACCGCCGCGTCGTCCCACTGCCAGCTGCGGGCGGTCGGGGTCAACACGCGGGCACGGCGCAGCGCGTCGAGCAGCTCCACGGTCTCGTAGGGGTTGCCTGCCGTGTGTGGGCCGATCATCCGGGCAAGCTGCGCCGCAGTGGCCGGTTCGGCGTGCAGCATCTCGGCGACCATGCCGGCCAGGCTCGGCACGGGCAGGTTGTCCAGTTGCAGGTGCCACACCCCGCCCCGGTCCGGTGCGCGGGCCGAGATGCTCGCCAGCGTGTGTGCGGCATCGACGTCACCCCCGCGGTAGGCGCCCACCAGCAGCAGGCCCTCGATCGGCTCCTCGCTCAGTACGAGGTCGAACAGGCCGAGCGGGGTGCGCCCGGCCCACTGCAGGTCGTCGACGAAGAACACCACCGGGCGTTTCCGGGACGCGACCGCGCGCAGGATCTCCACCGCGTTGCGTTGGGCCCGCGTCTGCGCGGTCAGCGGATCCCCGCCATCCGAGGGCACCGCCAGCAGCGCGCCGAACTCCGGGATCACCGCGCTGGCCAGCCCCGCGTTGGGTCCGAGTGCCGCCAGGAGCCGCTCGCGGATCGCGGTCAGCTCGCTCTCGGATTCGGCCAGCAGCAGCCTGCCCAGCGCGCGGAACGCCTGAGCAACGCCGTCGAACTCCAGGTCTCGGCGGTATTGGTCGAACTTGCCTGCCACGAACCAGCCATCGCTGCCGGTGACCACTGGGCGCAGCTGGTCGACCAGCACCGTCTTGCCCACCCCCGGCGCGCCACCGACCAACACCACCCGGCAGCGCCCGGCGAGTGCGTCGTCGAAGGCCTCTCGGAGCGCGGCAACCTCCGTATCGCGGCCCACCAAACGGGACGGGGGCAGCAGCAGCGGTGGCAGGTCGTGCTCCCCGACCCGCAGCGCCTGTGCCACCTGCGCGTCGGCGTCCTGCAGCCGTTCCAGGTCGTGGAGTAGGCCGTCGGCGCTCTGGTAGCGATGGTCGGGATCCTTCTCCAGCAGATGCAGGATGATCCTCGACAGCGCCCCCGGTACGGCCGGGTTCACTTCGGAGGCGGGACCGGCACCCGCGCCAGATGATCATGCGTCAGGCGCAGCGGATCTCCAGAGCCGAACGGCGGTCGACCCGTCGCGAGTTCGTACAGGGTCGCGCCCAGCGCATAGAGGTCGGCACGTTGGTCCACCGACCGGCCGGTTCGCCCGGTGGCCTCAGGTGCCAGGTAAGCCAGTGTGCCGACGATCTCCGTGGCGTGGGTGAAATCCAGGCGCAGCTCGGGCGCCGAGGCCGCCAGCGCGAAGTCGACCAGCGTCGGGGCGCCGTCGCCGTAGACCACGATGTTGGCCGGGCTGATGTCGCGGTGCGTCACACCGCAGCGGTGCATCCCCGCCACGGCCCCCGCCAACGCCGTCGCGAGCCCGATCACCTCGTCGACCGCCAGTGGCTTCGTCTGCTCGGCCAGGCTGGCCGTGCCTGCGTCGGCCAGCACGATGGAGTCCGGGTACCGCGGCCGGTCCACCAGCTGCGCCAAACCCTCGACCCCGCGCAGCCGCTGCAGGATTCCCGTCTCGTGCGCAAGGCGGTCGCCTGCCTTCGGCCCCAATGGCCGCTTGCGGATCACCGTGTGCCCGGGGAACGACAGCCGGGTCACCTGCGTGTGATCGGTTTCGGAGACGGTTCCCGCCCGCTCGGGGCGGTCACGGTCGGGCACCCCCCGGCCTGCCCCCATCCGGTACCTCCACCAGCGGTAGGACGCCCCGACGCTCGGGCCAGGTATACACCTGATCGGACCCGTTGAGGAGACTGTTCGCCGTGGGGGTCAGTTCAGCGGGCCGGCCCGAGAGACGGTGGCCCTTCGGGTTCGGACCGGAAGCGCTCCACGTGCTGCTCGGTGAGCGTCAGCTGGTCACGCATGGCCTCCCGGGCCCCGACCGTGTCACGCTCGTCGACCATGGCGAGGATGCGGCCGTGATAGTCGATCGCATGCTCGCGCGTCTCGGGATCTGACGACGTCTCTTCGCGCAGCTCGCGCACGACCGCGGCGAGTGGCTGCACCAGGGCTTCGAGGAAGGGGTTGTCCACGGCTTCCAACAGGATCCTGTAAAACTCCAGGTCGGCTTCGACGAAGCGCGGAACGTCACCGCGGGCGTGTGAATCCTGCATGACGGCGACCGGGTCCGCCATCCGGCGCATGTGCTCGTCCGTGCGCCGGATGGCGCCGTCTCGGCGATGGCCACCTCGATCACGCGGCGGGCCTCGAGGAGGCGCTTGGTGAGCCGGAGCGGCTCGCCGGAGGCCTGGCCGCGGGCCCGCAGCAGCCGCGGATCCAGCGCTGACCATCGCTCGATCGGGGCGACCGTGCTGGACCGGCCTTGCTGCACCCGGATCACATTGGTGGACGCCAGCGAGCGGATCGCCTCCCGAACAGTCAGCCGGGAGAGCACGTGCCGGGTAGCCGGTAGGTGGCCGGGATGGCTGGTGACGGCATGTCAGGCTGGACCCCTGTCCAGTCAACGGACGCCTGCGGGTCGTACTGCAAGGCGTCGGCGTTGGGTAGCCGAGCCGCTGCGGCGTAGAGCCTGCTGAGCCGGAGGGGAAGCTTCTCCAAGACACGGTCGGCGCGGACTCGCTCGAGAGCGTCGACGAGGTAGTAGGTACTGACCGGGTGGCCGTGGGCCGCCGCCGCGGCACCGAGCTCGTTCAGCAGGGGGCGGGTCACGACCGCGTCCTGGTACTCGCCCAGCAGGTCCTGGAGCTTCCTGGCCTGCTTTCCCAGCTGCCGCGCCTTGTCGCCGAGGATGGGGGCCGCGACCTCGATCACGTACCGGAGTTGCTTGTCGGCTTTGCGGGCCTCGTGCAACGCCTCATCCCGCTCCGGCCCCGCAGGCAGGGCCTGCGCGGCGACGAGCCGGCGGTCGAGCGTGCGCAGCGCCTTCGCGATGTTCTTGGGCAGTTCTCGGCGGCGGGTCGCGCCGCGCGCTTGGTGACGGGTGGGTCGGCCAGCAGCCGGTCCAGCGCGTGGCGCAGCGTGGCGTAGCGGTCGCTGTCGAGTGCGGCCAGCGTGGTGTGGCTCCCGTGAACGGCGAGCTGGTCCAGCTCGTTCCGGGCATCGTCGACCACCGGGCCCGCGATGACCTCCGGCGGCAGGACTGGCTCCGGGACGTCGGGCACCGAGAGCCCGTCGAGCAGGATCTGGCCCGCCGTGGACCGGTAGAGGCCGCCGATCAAGGACAGGAGGGTCGACTTGCCCGCGCCGTTCTCGCCGAGCAGCACGATCCGCTCGCCGGGTGCGACGGTCAGGTCGACGTCGGTGAAGACCGGGCCGCGGCCGGTGCCGTAGTCCAGCCCGATGTTGCGCAGCTCGATGCGACCCTGGACCCGATGGGGGAGGGACTCGTCGTTGCCCTGGTGGTCGGTCGGCTGGTCGAGAATGTCCGCGATCCGCTGGGCAGAGGCGCCGCCCTGGGTGAAGCTGGCGCAAGCTTCGCCAGGGTCTTCATCGGCGAGAGCAGGTTTCTCAGGTAGTTGGTGACAACCACCAGCACCCCGACCTGCCACCAGCCGTTCAGCGCTCCGTAGCCACCGACGAACCGCACCAGCGCGGTGCCGACGGCACCACCGACCAGCTCCAGCGCGGGGCTGAACCGGGCGCTGACGTTGACCGAGCGCAGCGACAGCCGCAGCACCTGGTCGTTCTGGGCGGCGAACCGCCGTTCCTGCACCTCCTGGCTGCCGAAGGCGTGAACGGTGCGGATGCCCAGCAGGGATTCGGTGACGAGCCCGGTCAGGTTGCCGGTGGCGGCGCGCTTGCGCCGGGCGTACTGCCGCGTCAGTCGGGCGAAGTGCTTGGCGGTCAGGAACACCAGCGGGGCGACGACCAGCCCGATCAACCCGAGGCGCCAGTCGACCGCGACCATCACCGTGGCGGTGCCGACGAGGGTGAGCACGGACGGGATGAGGTCGGTGCACACGTCCCGCAGGGTCGATTCCACGGTCGAGGTGTCGGAGACGACCCGGCTGGTCAGCTCGCCGACGGTCTGCCGGTCGTGGAAGGTCATCGGCAGCCGCTGGGTGTAGGCGAACACGTCGGCGCGGATGCGCGACGTGATCCGCTGGCCTGCTCCGTTCATGCACATGTCGGCCCCGTAGGAGAACGCCCCGGAGGCGGCCGTGATGATCAGGACGGCACGTGCCGCCGAACCACCCGGCGACGGTGTGCAGCAACCCGCTCTTGCCCGGTCCTGGCCCTGGCCTTGGCCCTTCAGCAGGTCATCGATCACCAGTGCCAGCGGCCAGGGGGCAGCGAGGCTTGCGGCCATCTCTCCGCCGTTCATCAGCATGCCCCCGGCGAGGGGGCGCCACTCGGGCCCGACGTAGTCCTTGAAGCGCCAGAGCTCGCCCACGCTGAGGTCCCAGCGTGAACGCGTGTGGCCGTGTTTTCGGCCGTGGGCCACGGCCGTGTCTGCTGGCGTGGGGCCTGTCGTGCATGGCGTCCTCCTGTGGGTCCGTGGCGCCGTCAGGGATGTCCGCACCTGAGATCAGGGGCCACGCTCAGCAACGATGAGTCCGCTGTCCATGACAGGGCATCATCCTTTGTCATCTAGAATCAGAAGTGATAAATACATCACAAGATGGTAGGCTGGCGGGATGACGACAGCCCCTTCCCCGAGCCGGGTCGAGCGGCGCAAGGCCAAAACCCGGCAGAAGCTCATCGCCGCCGCACGGGCGATGCTGGCAGGCGACACCGCCGCCCAGGCCAGCATCCAGGAAATCACCGAGTCCGCCGATGTCGGCTTCGGCTCGTTCTACAACCACTTCTCCAGCAAGGCCGAACTGTTCGAGGCGGCCGTCCTGGACGTGCTCGACGAGCTCGGCGCGTTGCTCGACCAACTCAATGTCGACATCGACGATCCCGCGCTCGCTATCTCCCGCTCGGCCCGGCTGGCCTTGCGGCTGGGCCGCAACCGCCCCGAGATGGCGGCCGTGCTGATCCGCCATGGGATGCACTACATGGAGTCACCTCGGGGGTTGGCCCCTCGCGCACTGCGCGACCTCCAGACAGGCATCGCCGCCGGTCGCTTCCAGGCCACCGAACCTCGAATGGCTCGTGCCGCCATCGCCGGAGCGCTGCTCGCCACCTTGCAGATGGCACTCACCGAGCCCGCCCTCGGTGACGACGCCGCCATCGACCACCTCGCCGAACAGATACTCCGCATGCTCGGCACCCCGTACGACGAAGCACACGCCCTCGCCCACGCCCCGCTGCCGGTCGCCGAACTGCTGGAGCCCATTGACCGTAGGTCGTGACAGCGGAGTCGGGGCAGTGGGGTCGCGACGTGTTCACAGGCGGCTCAGCGCGCGTCGGGAGCAGTAGCGATGGACCTCGCCGTCGAACGCAGCCGGAACGCCAGGATGACCAGTGCGATGCCGCCTGCGAGCGTGAAGACCCCGACGAGCCAGACCAGCGTGAGGATGCCGCTCGACGGCCAGATCACGAGCAGCACCCCGAAGACCACGTTCAGGACTCCGGCGGCCAGCGTCCAGCTCCAGTCGGTCGATCCGCGCCTCCGGGCCGCGAACGCGCCACCGATCTCCCCGGCCCCCAGCACGATCGCCCAGAAGGCGATGACGAATAGCAGGGCGAGGGCCGTGATACCGGGCCAGACCAGCGCGATGAGGCCTGCGAGCACCGAGACGACGCCCTGGACGGTCGTCCAGACCCAGTGCGGTTCACCGCGGGTCCGGATGCCCAGTGCGATGGCGGCGATCCCATCGAGGATGGCGTAGACGCCGAAGACCCACACCAGGGTCAGCAGGGCGATCCCCGGCGTCACCAGCGCGATGATCCCGAAGAGGACCATGAAGGTCCCGCGCAGCAGGACCAGCAACCACGCGGTCTTCGCTAGTACGGCAGCCGCACCTTGTGATGTTTGAGGCGTTGTCGCTGGTAGTGGCTTCGGCGGGCTCGGGTTTGATGGAGGCGGCGCCAGTCTGACCAGTGCTCGGTGTGGGCTGTCGGGTGCGTTGAGTGGGTGTGTGTCGCCCAGAGTCGCCGGATTTCGTTGCAGGACAACGGAATCAAGTCGTGCTCGATGCTGGCTCCCCTTTTTGGCGGCGGCGTTCGCGGTGGGCGGTGACGGCGAGGAAGGCGGCGGCGAGCATGGACAGGGTGATGTGGCGATACCAGGCCTGGTAGCGACGGACCTGGTAGTGATCAAGACCGGTCTCGTTCTTGGCGAACTGGAAGGTTTCCTCCACACCCCAGCGGGATCCGGCGACCCGGACCAGCTCGGCGACGGGCACGGGCTGGGGGCTGCGGCAGATGTAGTAGGCCAGTTCGCCGGGCTTGGAGATCGAGCGGCGCACCAGCAGCAGGTGGGTGTGGGTACCGGGGTCGATGAGCAGCCAGTCGTAGAGGCGATCACCTTTGCTGCCGGGGCCACAGGACAGCCGTTGCCACCCGCGTTTGGGCGCGGCCGCGGCGAGTTGGTCAGCTCGCTGCGGGCCGGTTGGGGTGGGAAAGCGCTGGTCGCAGGACACGGCCATGACGTAGCTGAGGTCGTTGTCGTCGAGCCAGCCCCGCAGTCCGGGGTTGTCGCCGTAGGCCTCGTCGGCGGTGAACCACGCCATCGCCTCCCGGCCGTGCTCGGCGAGCAGCCGCTCCAGCATGTACTGGGCCAGTTTCGGCTTGGTGGCGAACTTGACCTGTTCGCCGATCCCGGCCTGCCCGCACCGGTCGCGATCCTCGGTCCAGGAGGTCGGCAGGTACAGCTCCCGGTCGATCAATGCTCGCCCGCGCGGCGAGACGTAGGTCAAGAACACGCCCAGCTGGCAATTCTCGATCCGTCCGGCGGTGCCGGAGTATTGCCGCTGTACGCCCGCCGACCGGGTTCCCTTCTTGAGAAACCCGGTCTCGTCGGCGACCACCACTCCCGCCGGGTCGCCGAGTTCGTCGAGCACGTAGCCGCGTAGGTCATCGCGCACCTTCTCGGCGTCCCACCGGTAGAAGTTCAGCAGCCGCTGCATGCCATCCGGGCTCGCCTCACCGGCCTGCTCGGCGATCGCCCAGGAGTTCTTCCGCTCCGCACCCGAAAGCAGCCCGAGCAGATACAGCCGCGCCCGGCGCCGCGAGTCCGCCTGCGCGAACCGGCCGGCCACCAGCGCGAACGCTTCATCGAACCCGGCCTGCCACCGAGCAAGGCGATCATCGACTACCGTCCAGGACGCGGCCACCGCGTCTTCTTCGAGATCCAACACACCTTGAAGTCGATCACGCGGTGACCGCCTCCATGATCACGACACGCCGTACAAGGGTCACACTGTGCGGCTGCCGTACTAGCCGGGGTGCCCGTCCGTTGTTTTGTGCCGCGATCGGAATTCCTGGCAGCAGGTATCACGAATGGGCGGAGGCCGGGACGACACGAGGGCGACGAGGCCGCACTCTTCGTTGCGTGAACACCGCTGCCGTGCTGGCTGACGCCATGACCGATTACGTCCTCGCCGTCGGCGTCAACCGCGCGGCTCCCGCCGCTGGGGCGCCGGAGCACATGGCCGCATGGTTGGAGGCCCACGGCTACCACGTTGTGCATGACTCGAAGGTCGGGCACCGGCCCAGTCGGTTGCCTTCGTGCCTGGTCGCGCCAGCGGAATGACGGCCGCGGCCAAGCCACGGTTCGTGGAGCCACCGCGGTAGTCATGATTCGAAGATCAGTGCCCGAAGAACAATTAGGAAGCGATTCGTTAGCCCGGGTGTAGGAGGTCGGAATGCTGGACCGAGATGAACACCACACGCTGCGGCAAATCGAGCAGAATTTAGCCGCCGGAGATCCTGAGTTCGCTGCGCTGCTACGGGGCGGGCAACGGCGCCTTTCGCGCTCCCGACGCCGAAAGCTGTTGCAGCGTGGCTTGATCGCTCTGCTCCTGCTACTCAGCTACGCGTTGATGGTGCTCGGACTGCCGATCAGCGCGCTGGCCTTGGTCGCAGTCGCGGCGGTCATGTGGGCGCTGCAAAGGTGGCGGTTTACCCACCTGGGCGTGATTTTCGGCTAGTAGCGACACCCGAGCCGGCAACTATGGGCGGGCGCACCGTGTGGGTCTCCGTGGTTGTGTCCGGCATATACATCGTGCAGGAAGTGTGGAATGAGTGATCTCACGGTGGTGCGGCTGCTGCAGAACCCGCTGGGCCAGGAGGCGCCCGCCGGGCATCGCGGCGACATCGTCCGTGTCAGCGACGGCCGAGCTTTGCTTTACCTGTTTCCCTGGGAGTTCGAGGCCGCCGATGAAGCACGACTGCGCTGGCTGCTAGCCCAGGAGGCTACTCCGGCGAACTGGGGCGACAGCACTGAGAAGACCGAAGGTTCGCCCGTTCGACGGCCATGAGCTGCGCACCGGGCCTCCGCGGACAGCGCACAGCGGCCTTGCGCTGCTGCCGGTCGACGGCGGCCGCGGTCCTCACGGTCGACGCTTCCCTCCACGTCGGCGCGGCGGGCTATCCGCACCCGCGTCCCGACCATCCGGGCTGGGGACTACCGGCTAGCCGGGGGTTGGCGCTCCCGATGGCCTGAGGAGCGGGCTGGCGGCTGGCCCGGCAGACGCCGTGGACCGGGTGAGCGATCGTTCTGCGTACGGGCCGCCGAGGTCAGAACCGGGAGCGGCCGACGGATTTCCGCGATTCACCTAGCCGCCGTCGTCAGAAAGGGGCAGGCCATGACCGTCAGTTGTGAAAGCCCTGCCGCCCGCTTATTCGCAGGCTCGTCGACGCCGCGGCTCCCCCTGCGGGGCGGGCAGCGGGAGGCAGGCGCGCTGCTGGCTGGTCGCTACCGACTGGTCGAGGTCATCGGCCGCGGGGCGACGGCGAGGGTCTGGCGGGCCCATGACGAGGTACGTGACCGGGACGTCGCCATCAAACAGTTCCACCAATGGGGCTCACTGGGCCCTTCTGAGGCTCGCACCGCTGCTCGGATTCGGCACCCGAACGTCGTCATCGTGAACGACGTCCTGCCGAGCGGTGATCTGGTCATGGAGTACCGCGATGGCCCGACTCTGGCGACGCTACTCCGTGGTGGCCGCTCCCTTACGCCGCCCATTGTCGCAGCGCTCGGTCAGCAGCTGCTCGCGGCGCTGCAGGCCGTGCACGCAGCCGGGGTTGTGCACTGCGATGTGAAGCCTGCGAATCTGATGGTCGGCGACGACGGCTGGCTCATGCTGATCGACTTCGGTATCGCGGAGGTCGCGGGAGCCGCTCCTGTCCACCCGGCCCGGCGCAGCGGTTATGTCGTGGGCTCACCGGCTTACCTGGCGCCTGAGCTCATCCGCGGCGAGGCGCCGCTTCCCGCGAGCGACCTCTGGTCGCTCGGCGCGACCCTCTACGCCGCAGTCGAGGGTCGACTTCCCTTTCCGCAGGATGACACCGTCGCGAACCTCGCCGCGGTGCTGCACGACCCGCCTGCGCCTGCCCGGCAGGCCGGTCGCCTCCAGCCGCTCCTGGCCCGACTCCTGGTCAAGGACCCCAGCGAGCGACCCTCTTATGCAACCGTTGATGCTCTCCTCACCGAGGCCTGCCCCGCGCCCGACGGCGCGGCTGTCGCGAGAAATGGGCGCGGCACATCGCCGCCGCTTCAGGCGGCGGCCTGAGTGTCTCCACGACATCCCGAACCTCGGAGCTGGGGTTGCCGTCGAGCTCGTCACACGCCCTGTTCGGCGGGTTGATCAGGGCGGCATGGGCGTTCGCATGGTCGGGTGCGATCCAGCTCCCGAGCGTGGTGGCCAAAGATCCAGGTGCCGTTGGCGCTCTCGTCGGACCAAGGGGTCCGGGCGGCACCCACCCCAGGCTCGGCGGTCACAATGGAGAGTCGCCTTAGCCCTCAGATAGGTGTAAGCACGGCATCAGACCGGTCAGCCCGGCGCGGAGGTGGCCGATGGGGGTGGGTGGGATGCGACCGGACCACGGTCCGCCGGTCCGGGCCGAGCTACTGCACGAAAGCGGACGTACGCGGGTGACTCGGTTGTTCTTCCCTGGGCGAAGCGTGGTGCGGAAGGAGCCGCTGGGGCCGGACGCGGACCGCCGACTCCAGCACGAGCTTGCCATCCTTGAGCGGCTACGGGGCGTTGACGGGGTGGCACAGCTTGTGGAGACACCGCGGTGCCCGGGCTCGGTTGTGCTGGCCGATGTCGGCGGCGCCAGCCTGGCGGGGCGGGGTGCGCCATTGGCGATGAATGATCTGATCGGGATGGCGGTGGGGTTGGTCAGGGGGGTGGCGGGGGTGCACCGCCGGGGGGTGCTGCACCGCGACATCAACCCTGCCAACATCGTGGTTTCTCCCGACGGTCACGCATGCCTGCTGGACTTTGCCCTGGCCACCTCGTTGGCCGAGATGCGTCCGGAGTTCACCCACCACAGCCAGATCGTGGGCACGTTGGCATATCTGGCCCCGGAGCAGACCGGGCGCACCGGGCGGTCGGTGGATCAGCGCGCCGACCTCTACGCGCTGGGCGCGACGCTCTACGAGCTGGCCACGGGTCGGCCGCCGTTTGGTTCCGGCGACCCGCTGCGCCTGACTCATGACCACATGGCGCGGGTGCCTGCGCCGCCAGTGGAGGTTAATTCGGCTGTCCCGGAGCCGCTTTCGGACATCATCCTGCATTTGCTGGAGAAGGAACCGGACAACCGCTACCAGTCCGCGGAGGGTGTGGTCTACGACCTGGAGCGGCTGCGGGAGGCGGGTACACGGGAAGCGGGCGGGCTGCAGATCGGCGGGCGGGACTTTCCGCCGCGGTTGTCGCCGCCGTCTCGGCTGGTGGGGCGTGATGACGAGCAGGCGGCGCTGCGGGCGGCTTTTGGGGATGCGTTGACGGCTCGGTGTCGTGGGGTGCTGGTCCGCGGGGCGCCGGGGGTGGGCAAGACGGCGCTGGTCGACGAGTTACGGCCGGTGGTGACCGGCGTGGATGGCTGGTTCGTGGCCGGCAAGTTCGACCAGTACCGGCGGGATCTGGAGTTCGACGCGGTTCAGCAGGCGTTTAGGGCGTTGGGACGGCTGTTGCTGGCCGAACCGGAGGAGGAGTTGGCGCAGGTCCGCGGACGGGTCATGGACGCGGCCGGGGCGAGCGCAGGCCTGCTGACCGCAGTGGTACCGGAGCTCGCAGCGCTGCTGTCGGTGCCGCCCGAGCCGGGGGATCCGCTCACCGCGCAGGTCCGGTTGCAGCGCGCGAGTGTCTCGGTGTTGCGCGCGGTGGCGTCGCGGAAACGGCCGATGGTGTTGTTCGTCGATGACCTGCAGTGGGCTGGGCGCACTCCGCTCGGCTTTGTCGATCTGGTGCTGAGCGAGGAGCCGGTCGAGGGTCTACTGCTGGTGGGTGCTTACCGCGAAGGCGAGGTGGATGCGACGCATCCGCTTGCGGCGCCGCTGTTCCGCTGGCGTGACCAGGCCGGAGTGCGGCACCTGCGCCTGGACAACCTGCCGGTATCCGGCTCCGTCACCCTTGTTGCGGAGATGCTGCACGTTGACCGGGCCGCGGCGGCCAGCCTGGCCGAGCTGATCGAACCGCACACGTCCGGCAACCCGTACGACACCGTGGAGCTGCTCAACACGCTGCGCCGCGACGGCGTGCTGACCGCGGCGGCCGCCGGGTGGCAGTGGGAGGCGGCCGTCGTCGCGCGCCCACCTGGGCCGGTCCGAGGCGGCTGGGTTGCAGGCGGCCCGCATCGAGGCCCTGCCGGCGCGATCCCGGCAGTTGGTGGAGGCGATGGCGTGTCTGGGCGGGTGCGTTGAGGTGAGCGTGCTGCAGGCCGCCACTGCCGCGGCGGCGAGCGTGGCGGACACGGTTCTGGGGCCCGCCCTGGACGAGGGTGTGCTGGTGGTGGAACCGGGGGCGCGTCCGGCGGTGCGGTTCCGTCACGACCGCATCCGCGAGGTGGTCCTCGCCGGGTTGGACCAACCGCGGCTACGCACCCTGCGGTTAGCCATGGCGCGGCGGCTGGCCGAGGTGACGGAGATGTTCGCGGTCGCGGCGGAGCAGTACCTGCCGGTGGTCGACGCGGTCGGCGACGCCGCGGAGCGGCGAGCGGTGGTGGGGCTGTTGCGGCGCGCCGCCGACCAGGCGCGGTTGATCGGCGATCACGTGCTGGTGAACGCACTCTTGTCCGGCGCGCTGCAGCTGGTCGACCGGGGCGAGATGGCCACGCTGGTTGAGGTGCACACGGGTCAGCACGCCGCCCTGTACAGCATGGGCCACCTGGAGGAGGCGGACGCCGAATACCGCACCATCGAGCAACTGTGCCCCGCCGCGCTCGACCGTGCAGCGGCGACCGCGGTGCAGATGCGCAGCCTGACCTACCGGAACCGCCCCGCCGAGGCGGTCGACCTGGCCGTGGGGTCGCTGCGGGAGCTCGGCATCGGCTTCCCGCCCGCGGACCGCTTGCCCGGCGAGGCCGACCGCCAATTCGGCAATCTGTACCGGTGGCTCGATGAGACCGACGCCGCCGGGGACCTGACTGGGCCGGAGCTCACCGACCCGGCGCTGCTGGCCGCAGCCGGGCTGCTCAGCGCGGCCGGGCCTGCTGCCTACTACGCCGCCGATCACGCCGCGTTTGCATGGTTCAGCCTGGAGGCGCTGCGGATGTGGCTGGAGCACGGCCCGTGCCCTGCCTTGGTCGCCGTTGCGGGCCACGCGGCGTATGCGGCTGTGGCGCTGCGGGGTGACTACGCCGCAGGGTGCCGCGCGCTGCGGCGGGTCCTGGCCGCAGGTGAGGCCCGCGGCTACGAGCCCGCCACCTCGGGGGCGCGCTCCGTGTTCGCTCTCTACTGCTGGTGGTTCGAGCCGCTGGAGCATGCCATCGATGAGGCTCAGCGCGCCCGCGAGGGGCTGCTCGCCGGCGGCGCCCTGGCCAACGTCGCATACGGTTACCGCACGACTGTGTCCTATCTTCTGGACTGCGCGTCCACGCTGGACGACTTCCTCGCCGAGGTGGAGGCCGGGCTGGCGTTCGTGCGCCGGACGGGCAACCAGCATCTCGGCCAGTCGCTTGACAGCTACGGCTGGCTGGCCGGTGCGCTGCGCGGCGAAACGCCGGCGGTGGAGGAAGCAGTTCCCGACCGCTACGGCAACCCGCTGGCGCGTGTCGATGCGCACCTCACCCGGGCGCTGGCCGCGGCCATCATCAGCGACCAGGACGGCTTGGCGCGCCACACCGCGGCGGCGATGCCGCTGCTGCCGGACACCGCGGGTTTCTACCCGGCCGCCATGACGCGGCTGCTGCGCGGGCTCGCGCTCGCCGGGCAGGCCCGCACCGGCAGCGGTGACCAGCGCGGGACGCTGATGGCCGACCTGGACGAGCAGATCGCCTGGCTGGCCGCTCGGGCCGCCGACGCGCCGGAGAACTTCGCGTATCTGGTGCGGCTGCTCGAGGCCGAGCGGGCATGGGCGATCGGCGATTCCTGGGCCGCCGCCCTGGCCTTCGACGCCGCCCTCCGCGAGGCCGCGCCGCGTCAGCGCCCCTGGCATCGCGCGCTGATCGCCGAGCGAGCGGCCCGCTTCTTCCTCGGCCACGGGCTCGAGCACATCGGCTATGACCTGCTCGTCCAGGCCCGCGCCGAGTACGCGGCCTGGGGCGCAACTGGGAAGGTCGCCCAGCTGGACTGGGCTCATCCCGGTCTGCGATCAGGAGCCGCGACGACTTCCTCGCTCGGCCACGATCCGTCCGCGCACGTACTCCTGCAACGTTCGACGGTCACGACCGGGACGCTGGACCTGCTCGGCATCTTGTCCGCGTCCCAGGTGCTGAGCTCGGAGACCAGCATCGAGCGGCTGCACGCCCGCGTGGTCGAGGTGCTCGGCGCGCTGACTGGTGCCACCGCGGTAGAACTGCTGCTGTGGAGCGACGACCGCCACGACTGGCTGCTGCCCACAGCAGGCGGCGCTGTGCCGGTCGGCGGTACGGGCCACGGACACGCACTGCCGATGGCGTTGCTGCGCTACGTCCAGCGCGTCCGTGAAACGCTGGTCGTGGCCGACGCCACCGGTGACGACCGCTTCGCGCGCGATCCATATTTCGCAGGTGTCGAGCAGTGCTCGGTGCTTGCGGTGCCGATTCTCAGCCGCGGCAGCCTGCAGGCGGTGCTTCTGCTGGAGAACCACCTCATCCGCGGCGCGTTCACCACCGAACGCCTCGACGTCGTCAAACTCATTGCAGGCCAACTCGCCGTCTCCCTTGACAACGCCCAGTTGTATGCCGATTTTCGCCGGATCGCGGATGAGCAGGCTGCCCTGCGGCGTGTAGCCACGCTTGTCGCCCGAGCGGCGCCGCCGCCGCAGGTGTTCACTGCAGTCACCGCCGAGGTGGGGCAGCTCCTGGGCACCGACTATACCGGCCTGTTCCGGTACGACCCGGACGGCGAAGCCACGGCCGTCGGCGCGTGGACTCGCAGCGGCGTGGCCGCGCCCGTCCCTGTCGCCGGCCGGGTAGGCATCGGGGGTCACAACGTGACCACCCTGGTGTTCGAGACCGGTCGGCCAGCGCGCATCGACGACTACGTCGATGCCTCGGGTCCCGCAGGCGACGTTGCCCACGGATGGGGCATCCGTGCGTCCGTGGGCGCGCCGATCAATGTCGAGGGCCGGCTCTGGGGTGTGATGACGGCGGTCCTTACAAGCGCGGATCCGCTGGGGGCGGACACTGAAGCGCGACTGGCCGCGTTCACCGAGCTGGTCGCCACCGCGATCGCCAACGCCGAGAGCCAGGCCCAGCTCACCGCCTCACGCGCCCGGATCGTGGCCGCGGCTGACCAGACCCGCCGGCGCATCGAGCGGGATCTGCACGACGGCGCCCAACAACGCCTGGTCTCCCTCGCCCTGCAGCTACGCTTCACCCGTGCACTGCTGCCGCCAGGCGCCGACGGTCTGGGCGCACGGCTGGAGGAGCTGACCGCTGAGGCCAGCAGTGCGTTGGACGAGCTGCGGGAGCTCGCCAGCGGCATCCACCCGGCGATTCTGGCCAGGGGCGGGCTCCCTCCGGCGCTGAACACGCTGGCCCGCCGCTGCCCCATTCCGGTCCAGCTGGACGTGCTGGTCGACGGGCCACTGCCCGAGCACGTCGAGATCGCCGCCTACTATCTAATAGCCGAGGCCCTGACCAACGCGGCCAAACACGCCCACGCCTCCATAGTGACCGTGGCCGTCCAAGCTGACACCGCCGCCACCCCCGACGCCGTGCTGCGCGTCACGGTCCACGACGACGGCGTCGGTGGCGCCGACCTCACCCGCGGAACCGGGTTGGTCGGCCTCAAGGACCGGGTGGAGGCGCTCGGCGGGCGAATCTCGCTCGACAGCCGACCTGGGGCCGGGACCAGGCTGCGCGCGGAGCTTCCGCTCACGGCTGACCGCGGCGTCACCTAACCCCCAGGGACAGTTCCCCCTCCGGGTGCCCTGGACAGCGGTGGCAGCTGGGCGACCGCCGATGGCAGCCCGACGACCGGGCCTGATCGTCCGGATCCGCAACGAGCAATACCGACAAGTGTCGCGTAATTCTGATTGCTCTACACCCGCGCCAGCGGGGCGCGGCACATGTTCCCGCACTCAGCTAGCACGCTCAGCGGGCGTAGAGCCGGGACATCCGGCGCGGGGTTTCGGGAATGCCCGTCACTCGGCTCGGCTGAAGTCATGCGACAGGGCGAACGCGCGGGTTGCGCGCCGGTCTTCGAGATTGGAGTCGGCCAATTGGCGGCCCCTTTGCGGATCGCCACCCACGGTGAGCCAGAAGTGGGCGCCGTGGTCGGCGAAGGCCTGGGGATGGCGTCGGACCAGCTCCTCATAGCGGGCCGCCGCCCTAATGCGCCAGTGTTCGGCCTCCTCGGTCTCACCGACATGGGTGAGGACGCCAGCGAGGTTCCCCGCGTACTCCGGGTCGTCGCTGGATAGCGCCAGGGGGCGCAGCCGGTCGATCGCTGCTTGGTGGGCTCCCAGGGCTGCGTCGACCTCGGCGAGGTGGCCGAGCGCCGGGGCGTAGCCCGGCACCCGGCGCACGGCGGCGTCGAACCAGGTCCGGGCCGCGATCAGGTTGCCCTCGTCGCGCCACGGCACGTTGGCCTCGTTCGAGCCACATCAGTCCGCGCCGGAAGTCCAGCGCGGCCAGCGGGAAGGGCGAGACGCCCCGGTAGCGGCTCCGCGCCTGGCTGAACAGCACCTCCGCCTCGGCGACCTCCCCGCGCTCGGCTTGCAGTGCGGCCAGCGCACCCACGGTGGCGAAGTCCGGCTGGCGGTCCGCTGCTGTGCGTGTGAGCGCGAGGGCCTGGTCGTAGCAGCCGATCGCCTGCAGGATCGATGCCCGCTCGGCGTCCAGTGTGGCCCGGTCGAAACCGATTCGCCGGGCGGCGTCGAGGTCGGCGAGTGCCTCAGCGAAGCGGTGCAGGGTTGCCCGGGTCCTCGCCCGGGCCAGCAAAGCCCTCGCGTCGTCGGGGGCATCGCGCACCGTCTGCTCGGCCAGCTCGGCGGCCCGTTCGTAGTCGGCGATGCGGCCCAGCACGTGCCCGCGTTGGATCAGCAGGTCGACCAGCAGGGCCCGTTGGGCCACCGCCGGTCGAGCCGGTGCTGTCAGACCGTGGATCTGGGCCTGCAGGTTCACCATGGCGATGGCCCCGCTGGTGGTGGGCAGTTCGCAGTTCTTCTCTGTCAGCCTGATCATGACGGTGTCTCCGCGGGTGGCGCCGACGCCGCAGCAAGCACGCTCATCACGTCCGGTGGATCCGGGTTGGGGGCGACCAGGTAGGGAAAGCTGCGGGTGGCGGGCTGGGTTGCCTGGTCGACGCCGTCGCTGATCGGCGGTCCGTCGAGGCCGCCGACCAGCAGTGTGTAGAGGATGTCGACGATGTCGTCATTCAGCGGCCGGCCGCCGCAGGTGGTGTGCGGGCGGCCGGCGAGCACGGCGCGCTCGATCTCCAGGAAGCTGTCGTCGGTGAACGGCTTGGAGGTGTCGACGACGAGGTAGTCGGCCAGCAGCAGCTCGGTCAACGGGTGGTTGCCCTGCTCGTCGGGTGGCCAGTCGATCTTCCCGTCCAGCCGGTCGAAGAAGGGAAGGTTGGCGTTGAGCCGGGCGCGGTAGGCCCCGACGTAGTTCGGGCCCAGGTTGAAGGCGTCCTCGGCGTTGTAGAGGTCGCGGATTTCCAGGTCGCGGTTGACGTGATCGAACTTCTTGTCCTGCAGGAGGAAGTTCTTGATCTCCGGCCGGCCCATGCGTTCCAGCCGGACCGGGTGCCCGGCGGTCAGCGTCTCGCCGACGACGCCCAGCAGCGGGCCGGTGTCAGGGCCGAGCACCGTGGCGATGTCGAACTCGACGACGATGCTCAGGCAGTTCGCGCCTTCCCCGGTGTTGATGCCCTCGGTATGGAACGTCAGCCGTTCCAGCACGTGGTTGGCCGACTCGGCGGCGAGGTCGAGGAAGAAGGGATCCAGCCGCTGCCCGGCAAAGATCCGCAGCCCAGCGGCGTCGGTCGGCTGCCCGTCGCCGACCCGGAACGAGATCGTTGCTCCGCCGGGAGTAGTACATGTGCCGACCTGCGCTGCCGCGCCGGGTGCCGGAGGAGCGAATCTGAAGTCGAACGTCCACTCGTCGTCACCGGCCACGAACGCCGATGCTCCGCCGGCTCTCGCGGCCCTGACCGGCCGGAGGCGGAACCGGTAGCTGAGCGCGTCGGAGAACAGCGCGGTGGGCCCGGCGATGGGGAAGACGTCCAGGACGAGCACCAGATAGCCGGGCCGCTCCGGGCTGGGAAAGACGAACACGTCGGTGATGTCGGATGCGGGGTCGGCGAGGGCCCGCGGGCCGGAGAAGTGGTCGGCCATGGAAAGCTCCTTTGGTCGGTATCGAAAGGGCGCGAGCCACGGCTGGGCCCGAAGCCGGGAACGACGGTGAATCGGGAACGACGGTGAATAGGGACACGACGACGCGCGGGCGGCCCTTCGAGGCGGCCCCCAGGCCTTAGATTCTTGCTGCGGCCATCCCGGTGTCGGCGCGGCCGCCGTCACTGCACGGCGCAGCTGGCGACCCGCCGTCGGCTAGACCCATCAGCTCGGTCAGCCGAGTCAGGCCGTCGACCGTCGCGTCGTGGTAGGCCTGGCTGTAGGTCGGCGTATTAAGTGCCAGTGCGAGGAACAGGTCCACGCTGCCGCCGATGTGCAGGACCACGTGGCCTAGGTTGACCACTTCGGAGGCGATGTCGCCGAGGCAGTGGACGCCGAGCAGTTTGCGGTCGTCGGCGCGCAGAATCAGCTTCAGTAATCCTCCGTGTCCGGCGATCGCCCCGCGGGGGGTGGCGGCCAGGTCGCAGCGACCGACCACGTAAGGGATGCCCGTGGCCTGGACCTGCTCTTCGGTCGCCCCGACGCCGGCGACCTCCGGTAGGCCGTAGACGGCGCTGCTGGCGACCTGATCGACCACTACGCCGAACGCCAGGCCGCAGGCGTGGGCCGCGGCGGCGCGTCCCTGCTGCATCGCATTCGAGGCGAGCGCCGGATTGACGACGTCACCGGCCGCGTAGATCCCTGGTGCAGTCGTGCGGTAGTAGTGGTCGACGACGATCCGGCCGCGGGCGTCGAGTTGCACGCCGGCCTCCGCGAGCCCGAGGTCCTCGGTATTGGGCGTGCGGCCGGCGGCGACCAGAACGGTGTCCGTCGTCAGGCTGGTGCTGGTGCCGGTGGAGAGCGTGACGTGCAGTCGCCCGTCGACCCGGTTCACCCCGTCCGCGTCGGCGCCCAGGATCAGCCGGACTCCGCGGCGCGAGAACTCCTCGGCCAGCAGCCCGGCCAGTTCGCCGTCGATGCCCGGCAGCAGGCGATCGGACCGGCTGACCAGCGTCGCCGGAATGCCGAGCGCGGTGAACACCGTGGCGAACTCCACGCCGACGGGCCCCCCGCCGACGATGACGATGTCGTTCGGGGCGGTATCCATCGAGTAGATCCGGTCGCTGTCGTAAACGTCGGGATCGTCGAAGGGAATGCCCGGGTAGTGCGTCGGGCGTGACCCGGTGGCCACCAGGATCGCGCGCGCGGCCAGCTTGTGCTTCGCTCCGTCCGGCGAGGTGACGCGGATGGTGCGGTCCGTCCCGAGTCGCGCGGTTCCCTGCAGGTAGGCGATGCCGCGGGCGGCGAGCCGGTCGGCGACGACGTCCTGCAACACATCGCGTACGTGTTCGATCCGGGCGCGCAGGGTGGGCATCAGCACCGCTACCGGCGCCGCCGCCCGTACGCCGTAGACCTCTTCCTCGCGGTAGCCCGTCAGGTAGTGCGCGGCTTCGCGCAGGGCCTTGGTGGGCGCCCCGCCGGTGGTGGTGACCACGCCGCCGGGTTTGTTCCGCTCGACGATCAACGCTCGGCGCCCGAAGGACGCCGCGAGTTGGGCGGCGACCTCCCCGGCCGGGCCGGCGCCGATCACTACCAGGTCGTAGCTGTCGACCATGACTGACCGTCCAG
Organism: uncultured Actinomycetota bacterium; assembly: GCA_963736375.1. Lineage (GTDB taxonomy): Bacteria > Actinomycetota > Actinomycetes > Mycobacteriales > Pseudonocardiaceae > Pseudonocardia. The sequence goes on along the minus strand of CAVTOL010000022.1, from coordinate 136,236 downwards.
TCCTAGGTGTTGAGGTTGGCGAGCCAGTGCAGCGCCCGGAGCCCGGGCATGAAGCAGTACTCGCCGCCCCGGTTGACGACGAAGTCGGGCAGCCCGGTCAAGCGGCGGCGGATCGGCTGCTTGGGGATGGTGAACCCGCCGTTGTCCTGCACGCCGATCAGCGGGTCGCGCTCGGCGGGGGCGCCGATGAACTTGCCGTCGTTGATCCATTGCCGTTGGACGAATTCGAACTGCCGGGCCAGGTTTGCGCCGACGAAGGCGAACATCAGCCCGCGGTCGGCGCCGTCGTCCTGCAGCACTCCGGGTGGCAGCGACGGGCCGTAGTTGGTGCCGCGTCGGATCATGCGGTGCAGCTCGACATGGCCGGTGATGACCGCATCGCGGGCGTTCATCCGCCGAGCGTGGGAGCCGACCGGGCACTTCAGGCCGCGTGGGTCGTCGCCGTAGAGGAAGGCGTTGTTGCGTGCGGGGTCAGCCCCCAGGTCGGGGTCGTCCGTATCCGGGGCCAGGGCCAGCGGCGCGCCGCTGGGCCAGCGCCCGACGAACTTGGCCGCGAGCCGCTCCTCCTGCGCGGGGTCCGCGGCGTTGTCGCGGAGGTAGCGGCGGAAGGCGGCGACGCGCTGGTGCAGCTTGCGGAAGACCACGTAGGTGCCGTTGCGGCCCAACGCCTCCGGTTGCGGGATCGGGGGCAGGTCGCCGTTCTCGTCCTGGTAGCCCAACACGAACTCGCCGGCCTTGAGCGGTGTCTCGTGCGGGTTGCTGCCGAGGATGTTGGTGCCCTCGACGGCGGGCTGGCTGATGCTGTCTTTGAAGCCGAACTGCTCGCGCCCGTCCGCGGGTACGTGCACGTCCAGCGCCCAGACGGGTGCGACACCGGGCAGGTCGCGGATGGCGTCTTGGGCCAGCGTGACCAGGTTCTCCATCAGGGAGGTGTCGCGGGCCAGCGCGGCCACCACCAGGTGTACGTCCGTCGAGCCCAGGGGCGCCTCCCAATGCTCGGGTGCGTTCTCGCCCACATCTCCGATGTAGTCGGCGCGGGCGGCCATGCCCTGCCGGAACTCGGCCGGGAAACTGGCCAGGGACTGTTCGGGCACGCCGAGCGCCTCGAGGCCGGAGTAGCTGAGCCCCACCCCGAGCGAGACCGGCCTGCCGGGGTCGAAGGTGGCGACCGGGTCGAGCAGGGGGATCAGCCGCCGCAGCAGTTCCCGTCCCGCCTGCCGGTCGTCGATACGCACGGCCACGTAGGTGCCCGCGTACGGACTGGGCCGGGGCATCAGGGCGGCGGCCTGGATGTCGTCGAGCTCGAGCGCGGTGTCGATCTGCGTGGTCATGATGCTCCCTCAGCGGTCCTTGAGTAGCGGTGTCGCCACAGATCGCAGGAGACGGCGCCGCCGCCTCCTGCGATCCGCAGGCGGGTTCAGTCGGCGGCCTGCTCGAGCAGCGGCTTCAGCGCCGGGTGCCGAAGGGCCTCCTCGGCGGCCGGGTCGTCCAGCACCCGCTGGAATGCCTCCTGCACGCGCGCGGCCTTGTCGATCTCGGGCATCGTCCATTTGCCCAGGGTGTTGAAGTAACTGCACGCCGGGCTTTGCACCGACTGGACGATCGCCTTCAGGCCGCCGACGCTGCGCTTCATCTGCGCCTCGAGGTCGGGGTTGTCCAGCCGGAACTGATCCCTGCCGCCGGACTCCTCCAGCCACGTCGCGACGTGCGTGTACTGCTCGGTGTGCTGCAGCCAGTCCAGGAAGTGCTCGATGCCGATCTTGACGAAGTCCTCGAAGTAGGGGTCCCAGTCATTCTCGAACGTCGTGGCCCACATCAGCCGCTGCCCGTTGTCGAAGATCACGTGGCGTTGGTCGCGCAGACCGGTGTGGATGTTCGCATCAAAGTCGATGCCGCGGAGCGTGTCGGCGAACCGCTGCGCGGCCGCGCGCAGCTCGTCCTCGTGGCCCGGAAGGACGTTCCAATAGGTGGCCAGCTCGGAGACCACCCCGTCGCTGAGACCGTTGCCTGACTTTGTATTTCCTGCGGATGTCATGGCTTCCTCCTGTGTGAGTCGTGAAACTTGTGTCCGTCGATCACGAGGCGATCTGAAGCGTCGTTGATGCCTGGTGATCGATATGTGGACCGCCGTTAGTCGTGTCTTCATCGGGCCCGCCGGGCACGAGCACGTCCGTGCCTTCTGGGCAATTTGCGGTCGGATGCGGAATGGAGCTCATCGGGCGCCGGCGGGTTCTCGGAGCTGCGTGGCGACCCGTCACAACCATCGCGTACCTGCTCGGGCGCGTCTGCCCGGTCACCCGCCGGCTGCGTCTCATGCCACCGGCACCGGCGACCTACCTGCTAGCGGGAGATCGCTGGTGCTGGTGGCATGACCCGCGACTAGCTGGTGACCGGGCAGACATCACCGAGCAGGGACGCAATGGTTGGGGAGTTCGCCACGCAGGTACCCCCCGGCGCCCCGATCAGCTTTCACATGCACCTGCTGGTAGCGCTTGTCGGCGTGGAGCTTCTCGAGCCACTGCCGCGTCTTCGCTTGAGTCCCCTCCGGCCGACGCTCGACCACGAGGTCAAGCAGGTCGGCCGGCCCGCATCGCCATGCGCCCGACCGGACGCCGGGCGGTAACTGGTCAGGTCGCCTGCGGCGTGGCGAGTTGATCTCCAGGTCGTAGTGGCGATCATGGCGTGGTGTCTGCCGGTCGTCGTCCGTCCTATGAGGAGCTCGCTGCTCTCGTGGTGCGGCAGGCCGAGCGGATCGAGCAGTTCGAGGCTGAGGTTGCCGAGTTGCGGCGGCAGTTGGGCCAGAACAGCCGGAACTCGTCGAAGCCCCCGGCGTTGGACTCGCCGTTCACCAAGCCTGCCCCGAAGTCGCTGCGGCGCCGCAGCGGTCGTAAGCCGGGTGGGCAGCCGGGGCATCCGGGGTCAACGTTGGCGCTGGTCGAGGACGCGGGCGAGCGCAAGCGGCACGAGCCCGGCCCGTGTGCTGGGTGCGGTGCGAGTCTGGCGGATGCCCCGCAGGTGGGTATGGAGCGCCGCCAGGTGTTCGACCTGCCCTGCGCCATGAGGCGCAGTGTTATATCCCCCGCGCAGCGGGGAGAGATAGGAGGTATATCTCTGGATCTGATGGCTAACCCTGCGCCGAAAGGCAACATTGGGAACAGCAGCATGCCAGGAAACTAGCGGTCACGCCCAGGCGTACGGGGTGACGCGTTAGGGGATCCGCGTTGATATGGCGAAAGCTGGATTGCCTGAAGCCTAATCTCCAGAAGGTGCAACGAACCACCCGCCGGAAAGACGTCTGAAACCGGTGCCGGCCCCTGTGGCAGGATGTGGCAGGACCTGCCACAAACCTCTGGGATACGGAGCGATGCCCAGTAAGGGTATTCAAGGAGATGAGTTGGCCGCCTAAGTCACGCTAGAACGTATAACACGAGCGAACATGGGATCGCCTAAGGGACGCGAGTCCTATGGCGACAGAGTGCCCGTAGTAGTCGCAGGAGTCACGACCTGCCGGGGAGGACGGGAAGGCCGTCCGCAGGGCCAAGGGGCACAGGTGACCGGATACCACAACCGGGAGGTATGCGAATGCAGAGTGCCGAGACGGTGCTGGGTGTCCTCCGCGAACGGGGCAGGAAAGGCCTGCCGTGCAACGAACTGTACCGACAGATGTTCAACCGCGACCTGTACCTGCTGGCCTATGGGAAGATCTACGCCAACCAGGGCGCGATGACCCCCGGGGCCAGTGCAGAGACCGCAGACGGCATGTCCGAGGACAAGATCGACACAATCATCGAGGCGATGCGGTATGAGCGGTATCGCTTCAGTCCGGTCCGGCGGATCCATATCCCGAAGAAAAATGGGAAACTGCGTCCGCTGGGACTGCCGTCATGGTCGGACAAGCTCGTCGGGGAGGTGGTGCGCCTGCTGTTGGAGGCGTACTATGAGCCGACATTCTCCGGCTATTCGCACGGGTTCCGGCCCGGCAGGGGATGCCACACCGCGCTGCGGGAAGTGGGGAACACCTGGGCCGGGACCACGTGGTTTATCGAAGGTGACATTTCCGACTGCTTCGGTTCCTTGAACCACGAAATAATGGTCCGGATCCTGTCGGAAAAGATTCACGACAACCGGTTTCTGCGGCTTATCAAACAGATGCTGAAAGCCGGGTACCTGGAGGACTGGAAATACCACGAGACGCTCAGCGGCGCGCCGCAAGGCGGTGTGGTGTCACCGATCCTCTCGAATATCTATCTGCACAAGTTGGATGTCTACGTCGAGACAGTTCTGATCCCGCGATACACCCGAGGGAAACGTCGAAAACGCAACCCAGAGTATGAAAGGATAGCATCCAAGATGGTGTGGGCACGCGCGCGCGGGAACCGGGACAAAGTCCGGGACCTGCGCCGTAGCTTGCGCCGACTCCCCTCGGGCGACCCACAAGACCCCGGGTACCGTCGGCTGCGGTATACCCGCTACGCCGATGATCATCTTCTGGGGTTCATCGGACCGAAGGCCGAAGCCGAGGCCATCAAAGATCAGCTGGCACGGTTCCTGCGCGACGACCTCGCGCTCGAACTCAACCCGAGCAAGACGCTAGTCACCCACGCCCATACCCGGGCGGCCCGCTACCTCGGCTACGAGATCACCGTCCAACACCGCAACGACAAGCTCACCAACGGCCGCCGGTCGGCCAACGGTGTAATCGCGCTGCGGATACCACTGGATCTGATCAAGGCCAAATGTGCCCCCTACCGGCGCCACGGCAAACCCTGGCACCGGCCCAGGCTGCAGAACCTGGACGACTACGACATCGTCCAGACCTACGCGGCCGAATACCGGGGCATCATCGGCTACTACCGGCTCGCCACCGACGTCTGGCGCCTGGACAGACTGCGCTGGCACGCCCTGACGTCGATGCTGAAGACCCTCGCCGCGAAGTACCAGTCCACGGTGTCGAAGATGGCCGCCAAGTACCAGGCGAAGATCGAGACACCGCACGGATTGCGAACGTGCTTCGAGGCCAGGATCCACCGCGACGGCAAGCCGGACCTGGTAGCCCGGTTCGGCGGGATTCCCCTGATCAGGGACAAGAACGCGGTCATCGCCGACCGCATCACACCCCCGGCCCCGCATCCCCGCAAGGAGCTGATCCACCGGCTCCTCACCCGGCGATGCGAACTGTGCGGCGACCCAGGCAAGACGCTGGCACACCAAGTGAGGAAGCTGACCAGCCTGGGAACAGCCGGGCCGAACCAGCCGGCATGGGCGGCCCTCATGGCCAGGAAACGGCGCAAGACCCTGGTGGTCTGCCATCCCTGCCACGACGCCATCCACGCCAACCCTGTCACCACCGCGGCATAGATCATCGGAGAGCCACATACTCGGAAACGGGTCCGTGTGGTTCGGAGGAGGGCCGCGCGGAAAAGGGTTCCCACAATAGGGAATACCTCGCCGCGCGGCCTATCCTGTCCCGATCACGGTGCGGGTGACCGAGCACCAACTCATCGCGCGCCGCTGCGGGTGCGGGACCACGACCTGCGGCACCGCGCCGGATGGGGTAACCGCGCCGGTGCAGTACGGGCCGCGGATCTCCGCGATCATCCTCTACCTCTACGTCGGGCAGTTCCTGTCCAAGAAGCGCACCGCGCAGGCGCTGGCCGAGTTGTTCGGCACCCCGGTCTCCGAAGGCACCGTGGCCAGCATGACCAAACGCGCCAACGACGGGCTCGAGGGCTTCCTCGCCCAGGTCAAAGACCGCATCGCCGAATCGGATGTGGCCGGGTTCGATGAGACCGGCCTGCGCGTGGCGGGCAAGCTGCACTGGGTGCACTGCGCCCGCACCGGCAAGTACACCCTGATCACCTGCCACCCCAAACGCGGCAGCGAGGGCATCGACGATGCCGGTGTGCTGGGCCGGTTCCGCGGGGTGGCGGTGCGCGACGCATGGGCCCCGTATGACACCTACGTCGCTGTCGAACATCAACTGTGCTGCGCCCACGCGCAGCGTGAGCTGGCCGCGGTCGCCGACGCCGCACCACCCGATGCCGACTGGTGCTGGGGCACCCAGGCCGCCGACGCGCTGGTCGCCATGCAGAAGCTCGTCACCGAGGCCATCGCCGCCGGCGCCGACGCCCTCGATCCCGACGCCCTGGCCGAACAGGTCCAGCTCTACCGCTCCGCCGTCCAGATCGGCATCACCCAGACCGCACCGCGCTCCACCAAGGTGATGAAGAAGCACAACGCGCTGGCTCGCAGACTACGCCAGCGACAAGACGACTACCTCCGCTTCACCACCGACTGGCGAATACCACCCGACAACAACGGCTCGGAGCGCGACATCCGCATGATCAAGCTCCGGCAGAAGGTGTCCGGCTGCCTGCGCAGCCTTACCGGAGCACGGCAGTTCTGCGCGATCCGCAGCTACCTGTCCACCGCCGCCAAGCACGGCAAACACTTCTTCGTCCTCGTCATGCTCGGCGAGGGCCAACCCTGGCTGCCCGCCAACCCGTAACCACCCCCGCGGCAACCTGACCAGTTACGCCGGGCGCACGGATTCCAATACTTCGCATTTCCGCCAAGAAGGGCCAGATCGCCATTGGACACCAGGGCACGGGTGGGTGGGCCTCGACTCGTCGACCCGGAGCACCTGCCGCTGGCGGACGCGGTCGAGGCGATCCACCCGACTGGAGCACAAGATAAGCGACCCGTTCCGCCTCATCTTCGTCCCCCAACGAGGGACCGGCGGTGCTCGCTGAACGCCCGCAAGGAGAGGCAGATGATCTCCGTGAACGTGCTCGTGGTGGGCCTGTCGCACCGCAGCGCGCCGGTCGAGCTGCTGGAGCAGGTGGCCGTCGGTGCGCAGGTGCTGCCGAAGCTGCTTGACGAGATGGTGCGCGGGAGCCACGTCACCGAGGTGGTCATGCTGTCGACCTGCAACCGGATCGAGGTCTATGCGGTCGTCGACGCCTTCCACGGCGGTCTCGCCGACGTCTCGGCCGTGCTCGGCCGGCACGCCGGGCTGTCGCGACCCGAGCTCACCGACCACCTCTACATGCACTACGCAGGGTCGGCAGTGCAGCACCTGTTCGCCGTCGCCGCGGGGCTGGACTCGATGGTGATCGGCGAGGCGCAGATCCTCGGCCAGCTCCGGGCGGCCTACGCCGCCGCGGACGCGGCGGGCACGGTCGGGCGCACACTACACGTGCTGTTGCAACAGGCGCTGCGGGTCGGCAGCGGGTGCATGCGCGGACCGGGATTGACGCCGCAGGCGCCTCGGTCGTGTCCGAGGCGCTCGCGGCCGCGGCCGAAGCGCTCGCCCGGGAACCGACCGGTGTGCGGGCCGCCGTTCTAGGCGCGGGCGCCATGGGCGCGCTGGCCGCCGCGCAACTGCGACGGAGCGGCGTAACCGAGGTCGTCGTGCTCAACCGCTCGCGGGAGCGGGCCCGGCGGCTGGCGCACAACGTCCGGCGGACCGGCACCCCGGCCCGCACCGCCGCGCTATCGGCGCTTCCGGACGAGCTGGCCGTGGCGGACGTGCTGGTGACCTGTACCGGCGCGCTCGGCACGGTCGTCCCGACCGAGGTGGTGGCGGCCGCGGTCAGCGGGCGGAGCGGGCGTCCGCTCGTCATCTGCGACCTCGGGCTGCCGCGCGACGTCGACCCCGACGTGGCGGAGCTGCCCGGCGTAACCGTCATCGACCTGGCCGCGCTGCAGGAGCGGCTGGCGCTGCGCGCGCCGGGGGAGGCAGTCGCCGAGGCACAGGACCTGGTCGCTGAGGAGGCGCAGGCCTTCCTCGTCGCGCAACGCTCGGCCGAGGTCACCCCCACGCTGACGGCGTTACGGCGCCACGCCTTGGACGTCGTCGACGCGGAGCTGCTGCGGCTCTCGCGGCGGCTGCCGGGCCTGGACCCGCAGGCGCGCGAGGAGGTCACCCGCACCGTCCACCGCGTCGTCAACAAGCTCCTCCACACCCCGACCATGCAGGTGAAGCGGCTCGCCGGAGGCCCGGACGGGATCAGCTACGCCCGGACGCTCTGCGAGCTGTTCGAGCTCGACCCGCAGATCCCGGCGGCCGTCGCGGTGGCGCGCCGCGGAGATGTGCTCCCCGCGCTCGACGCTCCCGCGATCCCCGACCGCGCCGTGCTGGCGCGGCCGAAGGTCGAGGCACTCAAGACCTCCGCCTGACCCGCACACGGAGGCTCGCTCATGACGGAGGTGACCCGGGTGCGCAGGGCGGATGTGGTCGGCGGTTCGCCTGCGAGCCGTTGATGGCAGGTCTTCCGTGGCCCGTACCGGTCCGGCAGGTCCCGCATGGCGCCCCGGTGCGCGGCTTCCCCATGATCCCGTTCCCGGCGACTCTTGTGTCTGGCCTCGCCGTCCAGATGGGTGTAAGCACACTGTGTGGCGCGTCCGGCAGCGCGTGGAGGTGTCGGATGGTGTCGGGTGAGGACCGGTCGGGCCGGGAGCCGGCGGGTCGGGCCGGCTGCGCCACGCGCTGGCGATGCTGCAGCGGCTGCGGGGTGTGCCCGGGGTGGCGCAGCTGGCGGAGGAGGCGCTACCGGGCGCACTGGCTGAGCATCAACTGACGGTCGCCCCTACTCGTCGAGAGGGCGCCAGCCGACGAAGAGGCCGTCCGGGTCATCCCCACCTGCCAACGGCAGCTCGACAGTGACCTGGGTTCCACCGCCACGAGGGCTGTCGAGAAGGATGCGGCCGCCGACGGCTTCCAGGCGGTCCTTGAGCCCGAGCAGGCCGCTACCCCGGGTGAAGTCCGCGCCGCCGATGCCGTCGTCCCGCACGGAGATGCGCAGAATGTCGTCGACACATCCGACCTCGACGGTGACGGCCGAGGCGTTTGCGTGCTTCGCCGCATTGGTCAGCGTTTCGGCGACCACGTAATAGGCACTGATCTCGACGTGATCGGGCAGCCGTCCGAGCGCGCCGAGGTCGAGGTGGACGGGAATCGCGGCGCGGCGGGCGAGCGTCCTGAGGGCAGGACGGAGGCCACCCTGGGCGAGCACGGCCGGGTGGATGCCCCGCGCGATCTCCTGCAGCTCCTCCATAGCCTCCCTGGTGACGTCGACGGCGCGGTCGAGCTCCGCGCGGAGCTCGCCGTACTCGTGTGGCACCGACGCCTGCGCGGCACGCAACTGCAGCCCCAGCGAGACCAGCCGCTGTTGGGCGCCGTCGTGCACGTCCCGCTCGATCCGCCGACGGGCCTGATCCGCAGCAGCCACGATCCGGGCTCGAGACGCTCGCACCTCCTCGCGAGCCTGGGTGTTGGCGATCGCGGTGGCGAGCAACTCGATGAAGTCGGCGAGTTCGCGCTCGATCCCGGCCGGGAGTTCCGCTACGTGGGCCGAGGCGACGATCATGACCCCCCAGAGCCGCCCCTCGACGTTGATCGGCGCGCCGGCCGAGGACCGGGCGCCACTCTTGCGGGCGATGGCGGTGGTCGCGCTGGCCTCGTCGTCAAGGTGGTCGACACGCGCGGGCTGTTTGGTCTCGAAGACCGCGGTCGAGACGTTGTGGCCACCGAGTGCCGTGGTCTTGCCGACCCAATCCGACTCACCCGCCCGTTTCCAGCCGCCCACGAACTCAACGGATTGTCGGCTGGTGTAGCGGCCGATGACGGCGTGGTCGACGGCCGGGAGGACATGTGCGACCTCCTGCGCGACCGCGCCGAAGACGACGTCGGGAGAGACGCCGCGGGCCACGAGCGTCGCCACGCGGCGCAAGGCTGCCTGCTCATCGGCGACTTGGCGGAGCTGCTCGTGAGCAGAGACGTTGCCGATCGCCGTCGCAGCCAGGTCGGTGAAGTTCGCGAGCCGGCTCTCGGTATCGGCCTGCCACGCGCGCTCGGTCTCGAGCGCGATCATGATCACGCCCCATAGGCGTCCCTCGACCGTGATCGGCACCCCGACCGCAGATCCGATGCCGGCGGCCTGGGACCACCGGGAGACTTCGCCGGAAGCGTGGGAATACGCCTCGATCCTGACCGGACCGCCGCTGGAGAAGACCATCGACATCACGTTCTGGCCCCCGAGCCGCACGTCGGTGCCGAGCGGGACGGCCCGGCCGTCATGGCGCCAACCGACGATCGCGGTAACGGAAGGCCCGTTTCCGTACCGGCCGATCAGGACGAGGTCGGCGGAGAGCAATTGTCCTGCCTCCTGGGCCACCGCTGCGAGCACCGTGGACGGCGGCTCTCCTTGCGCGACGAGTGTTGCTACCCGCCGCAGCGCGGTTTGTTCATCGGCGACCCGGCGGAAGTCGGCGTACATCTGCGCGTTGTCTAGAGAGACCGCGAGCTGGTCCGCGATCAGCGTGATCGCGGTCGCGCGTTCGGCGGTGAACGCACCCCGGAGGAAATGGTTCTCGAGCAGCAGCACCGCGTGCAGCCTGTCCCGACGGACGATCGGTATGGCCGCCACCGAGCAGCAGCCGAGGTCGGTGAAGTGAGGGTCGCGGGCGAAGCGGTCGTCGTCAGTGGCGTCGGCGACGACCAGCGGCTCACCGGTGCGTTGGGCGTAGCGCAACACGGACATCGGCATCGCGTGCTCGTGGCCGGCGCGGCTGACCGGGACGGCGGCACCGCCGGGGACGGGGAGCAGCCAGTCGCGCTGGTCGTCGCTCCACAACAGCAGGTGCACGTGCGTGGCACCGGTCAGCGCGCCGAGCACCTGGGTGACGCGGGCGTGTAGCTTCCCCAGGTCGGTCTCCGAGCTCAGCGCCTGAGCTTGATCTTTAACCTGCCAGCGCTGTGACGCCGCCTGTTTGGCTGCTCGTTCGGCGTGTCTACGGGGTAAGACACGGCCACCGCTTGATCCTCTTCGGGTTCCTCTCACAGAGCCCGGGAGACGGAGGCGGTGGCCGCGATGTGCAGTGTGGCGCATGCCCGAACTGCGAGGTCGGGTGACACCCTGACCGGACCGGGTGATCTGGCGTGGTTCCGTCGGGAGTTCTACGCCTCACTGGCGGCGCGGGCGGATGCATTGTTCGAGCTGACCGATGCGGTGTTGTGCGCCCAGGGGCCGGTGACCTCGCTGGTTGAGCTGACCCTGACCGCCGAGCACCGCCGCGGGCATGGCGCCATGTACGACGCGCTGAACGCGGGCTGGGTCGAGCCGCAGCGGCTGCGCCGGGTGCTGACGTCGCTACCGCTGCCCACCATGGATGGACGGATCGTGCTCGCGGTGGACGTCAGTCCGTGGCTACGCCCGGACGCCGCGACCAGCCCGGACCGGTTGTTCTGCCACGTCTACGGGCGGGCCAAGAACAACGCGCAGCTGATCCCGGGCTGGCCGTACTCGTTCGTGGCCGCGTTGGAGACCGGTCGCAGCTCGTGGACTGCGGTGTTGGACGCGGTGCGGCTCGGCCCGGCTGACGACACCACCGCCGTGACCGCCGACCAGCTCCGCGGGGTGATCGACAGGCTGATCACCGCCGGGCACTGGCAGCCCGGGGACCCGGACATCGTGATCGTGGCCGACACCGGCTACGACATCACCCGACTCGCGTATGTGCTGGCCGACCTGCCCGTCCAGCTGGTCGGCCGACTGCGCTCCGACCGGGTGCTGCGTCTGCCCAAGCCCGTGCGAGCGGCCGGGGTGACCGGGCGGCCGCCCAAGCACGGCCCGGAGATCGCCCTGGACAAGCCCGCGACCTGGCCCGCCCCGCAGCACACCACCAGCACCGAGACGACCCGCTACGGTACCGCCGTAGCGACCAGCTGGGATCGGGTCCATCCCCGGTTGACCCGGCGGACCTGCTGGATCGACCACACCGGCGAGTTGCCGATCATCGAGGGCACCCTGATCCGGCTGCAGGTCGACCACCTGCCCGGTGACCGCGACCCCAAACCGGTGTGGTTGTGGACCTCCACCACCGGCGCCGCACCGGCCGATGTGGACCGCTGGTGGCAGGCGTTCTTGCGCCGCTTCGACCTCGAACACACCTTCCGCCTGTTCAAGCAGACCCTCGGCTGGACAACCCCGAGGATCCGGACCCCGGCCGCGGCCGACCGCTGGACCTGGATCGTGATCGCCGCGCACACCCAACTGCGTCTGGCCCGACCGCTTGTCGCCGACCTGCGCCGCCCCTGGGAACGCCCCGCAGCCCCGAACCGGCTGACTCCGGCCAGGGTCCGTCGCGGGTTTCGGAACATCCGCCCGACCACCCCGCTGCCCGCCCGCGCACCCAAACCCGGTCGACCCGGCCCGGGACGCCCACCCGGCTCCCGCAACCGCCACCCTGCCACCAGCCACGACGTCGGCAAGACCGTCAAACGCGACAAGACCATCACCGAGCGACGACAACGCACAGGTTAAAGATCAAGCTAAGCGCACCGGTGATGTGCGCGCCCCGGTGATGCGCCCGGTGATGTGCGTGCGGCGGCGTTTGGGCTCGCGCCGCCGGGCCATCGGTGCCCGGTCGCCGCACGGGACGTGTCGGTCAGCGGCGACGAAGGGAGCACTGTCATGACCATTGTGATCATTTGCTGTACCGGCAACGGGCGACCTCCGCCACCTCTCCGCGGCCCGGCAAGTCGGAATGACCGCGTCGTCCCGGGCGCCGGCCACCCACCTCGAACGTTGCCACGAACATCCGACGCCCGTCATGGACGCCGAGGGGACAACGATGTCTGCGACTCAGTTGGCCTGCGGCACGAGTCCGGCGGGGGGTGGGGTCGATCCGGTTGTCTCGCCCATCGTGGTCGTCTCGGCTCCGGTTGATCTCGATCATGCTGCGGCGGTGGGGCTGCTGCGTTGGTGTGAGGCGTGGCTGCATCGTCTCGACATCGGTGAGGCGTTGCTGGCGCACGTGTTGGTGGACGTGGGCCATACCCGCCATGTCGCCCCGTCGGGGTTGGCGATTCTCGAGCAGGGTCGGGCCGAGGGTGGGCGGCGGCATGTCGGGATTCACCTGGTGGGCGCCGGGTCGCTGTTGGCCGCATCGTCGCTGCAAGCCCGCCGCTACCTCGGCAGGTGGTCGAGCTTCCCCAGTTTGGACGCCGCGCGTGCGGCGCTGGCCGTACCGCGAGGCCGCGAGGCCGACCGCTGCGCGCCGGTCGATCCGGACGCGATCGTGCTCACATCTCCTCCTATCCCGGATCACCTCCGCTGATCGGTAGCCGTCGGGGCCCCATCGGGCGAACCGGCGGGGTGTTTGTCACTCGCGGTATACCGGGAAGAGGCCGTGTGAGCGACGCGGCAGTCCGGGGCAGGAGAACCGGCGACAGGAGTGCCGCCGTCCGATGCGGTGATCCGTTCGGAGATCCCCGTGTGTGAAAAGCCGGGTCGGGTTGACGTTGAAGCGGCGCTAAGAGCGGTGCTGGTGAAGAGGGTGCTGTCGTGTCTCGAACGGACGGGCGGGGAGCGGTCACGCTGAAGGGCGCGTGGTCGTTGTCGTTGATCGCCTCCGCAGCTGGCGCCGCGCGATGAAGTGATCATTTGACCCCGAGTCACATTGTCAAGACATGAACTCTTTGACCGACGGGGGTGGAGCAAATGTGGAGCACGCGTCTGACCTCAACGGGCCCGAACAGGCCTGAACTGCGTCGAACTGCATCGCCGCGACCTGCGTGAAGTCTGTTTTCCCAGGTCAGCGCGCTTGCCGGGCCTGGCAGTCAAAGGGTCAGGGGTTCGAATCCCCTCAGCTCCACTCCGAGAAGCTGGATCTTGAATTCAGCGTTTCTGCTGGTCGTAGGCTTCCTGGCGGCTGGTGTCTCCCACTGCTTCGGGCGTTGAACGCGGTCGCACGGACTGATTGTGGTCGCATTGTGATCGCACACCAGCGACCTCGATGCGGCTCAGGCGTTTGACCTGCACAGTTCCGCGGCGGCGAGGGCGTCGGCGATCGCGTCGACGGCTTGTTGGGCGGCGTAGGGCACGAGGTGGCCGTAGGTGTCGACAGTGATCGACAGCTTCGAATGACGTAGCGTCTTCGACGCCATCGCCAGCGGCACCTGCGAGCTGATCATGAGTGTGGCGGCGAGGTGGCGCAGGTCGTGTACTCGGATCCGCGGAACACCGGCGGCGGCGCAGCGGCGGTGGAAGTGATGGAGGACGGATTCTGGTCGCAGCGGCGCTCCGTTGGGCTGGCTGAACACGAGGTCGCTCGTCACGCCGAGCAGCTGCTGTCTGCGGGCCTGTCGCTTGAAGGCGGAGACGACGCGGTTCGATAGTCCGACCCAGGCGTGGCTGGACTTGGTCTTCGGGGATGTCATGACGGGTGTGGTGTTGCGGATGTTGGACAGGGTGTAGCGCACGAACAGCACCGCCTCGTCGAGGTGCACGTCGGCCCAGTGCAGGGCGAGGGCTTCGCCTTTGCGCAGCCCGGTGCCGATGAGGACCTCGAACAGGTCGGTGAGCGGGTCGTCGACAACAGCGCAGTGGTGCAGGAAGGTGACGGCGTCGGTGGGCGTCCAGCAGGGAAAGTTCGGCTTGGTCGGGCTCGGTAGGGGCGCGTAGCGGGCGGGGTTGTGTTGCAGGCGGCGTTGCCGCACGGCGTCACCGAGGGCGCTGGACAAGGTCGCGACAAGGCGGCGGATCGTGGTCGGGCCGCGGCCTGCGGCGAGTTGCTCGTCGATGAAGCGGGCGACGTGCAGGTGGTTGAGCTTCTCGAGGCGGATGGCGCCGAAGGCGGGAACCAGGTCCTTGATGATGTAGTCGGTGTAGACGGCGGTGGTTGTCGGCTTGAGCGTGCGGGATTTCTCGGCCAGCCAGGTGGTGAGGTAGTCGGCGACGGTTTGCCGGTCGTCGAGCCAGATCCCGGAGCGCTCGCAGTCGAGGACGCGGGCCAGCGCGGTGGTTGCGGCTTTGCGGGTGGGGTAGCCGCCGCGGCGCAGGGTGGCGCGTTTGCCGGTGAGGCTGGGCAGGTCGACGGCGAAGGTCCAGGTGCCGTGCCGGGCGTTGGAGGTCAGCTCTGGGCAGTGCGCTCCGAGTTGCCTGCCTTCGGAACGGCAGGCACAGCGACGGTAGACGCGGCCGCGGTGGGTGTGTGAGCTCGTCATGCTCGACCTCCTCGAAAGGCGCATTGCACGCCTCGGGATCGAACACCGCCCTGCGGTAGGCGTGGTGCGCCCGTCGGCGACCACACTGCGATCACAGCTGGCGTTCCTGCTGCTCAAGGGCCGTGACGATTGTCAAATAGTCAAAGCCGCGTCGTATTTGACCTGAGGCCAAGGGGTCGCCGGCGCGTTTGGTCGGACCACGCTTGCTTGACGCAGAAGTCGATCGCGGCGTCGACGCTGGAGACGAGGACGACTGCGTTGGTGATCTGTTCGGCGCGGCGATCTGGGCGGGCGCGGGCGGCGCTGGGACGTCGTCGTCCTGATCAACATCGCGGCGATTTGTTCATGGTCACCTACGTGCCGAGTCCCGGTCCGGTCGTTGGAGGGAGTGGAGGACGACTTCCACTCAGTCCGCTGCTACGTAGTTGGGTAGCGGGCTGGTCGACGTGGGTAGGTTCTGCCGATCCCGGCTCCTCTTCGGCATCCCACCCTTGTCCGCGTCAGCTTGACGACGAGGGACAGGAGCCTCCGATGACCACGACAGTCGCGGCACGCCCGCCCAGTCGCAGCCGCGGTGGCGTAGCCGCGTCGTTGCTGTTTCACCTGCCGCGCGATGCTGATCCGGGCGGGTTTGGGGGGCGGCGGAGTCCGGGGCGGCCCGGAGGCGCTCGGCGAGGCTCGCCGGTGGAGCCCCGCCTCCCGATGCGGGCCTGCCGGCCGGGTCGCCTTCGTCGCTGCGTCTGCCGCGCAGCGGGGGTGCCTCAGGAAATCGCCGCGCGCGGTGAACCTGATGATCCGCTGGGCGTCTTTGTCGGTGAGGAGGTGTGCCGATGGCACAGCCGGCACCAGGGCCACGGCGGTGCACCGGCGTGCTCACCGCCGTGTTCACCGGCGTCGTGATCCGACCCGGGAACCCGATCGTCGAGTCGGGTACCGCCGACCTGACCGCCGTCGTCAACAGCCGCGAGACCGCGCTGCTCGAGTCGCTGGCGGGTCGCGCCCGTACCCGGGTCGAGCAGGCCGAGGGCTATGCCCGCGCTGAGGCATTCCGCGACGGGCTGTACGCCGCGGCCGCGCCTGCTCGTGCAGATGCTCGTGCATAGCCCTGGACCTCTGGGACCGTTGCGGGGAGAGTGGGAGCGGTGATGCGGATCGACGGGCAGGCCGCGCTCTGCCTGCCCGAGGCGGCCCGTTGGCTGGGTCTGACGGTGCCCTGTGTCGCCGCGCTCGTCGACCGGGGCGAGCTGTCCTCTCTGCGGGATCCGGACGGATCCGTCCGGATCCCGGCCGCGGCGCTCATCGAGTGGGCCGGGCAGCGCGGGCCGGAGTGACCCGGGACGCCGCCGACGCCGGTTTCCCGTGCCCAGCGCTTGGAGGGGTCGACGTTGTCGGGTGGTGTTCCTCCCCGCCGTCGTTCGGTTGCGGTGTCGCGGCGGCAGGTTCAACGTGCCGATGCCCAGCTGGCGTTCCTGGCCGAGGCGGGCTGACGGATCGAGGGTACGAGGACACCGACCCCGGTCGGGCCGTGGGTACGGTGCGGTCAGGTGAGCGCCTTGGCCTTGAGGGACTCGTACTCGGCCTGCGTGAGGGCTCCGGAATCGAGCAGCGCCTTGGCGCTGGCGATCTGCTCGGCCGGGCCCTGGGAGGTGCCGGCAACCTGCTGGATGTACCTGTCCTGCTCGGCCTGTCGCTGATCGAGCGCCGCCCTCTGCCGCTCGGTCATGCTTCGGCCCCGCGCGATGAGGTAGATCAGTGCGCCCAGCCACGGTACGAAGATGAGCAGGAGCGCCCATCCGGCCTTCGCCCATCCGCTGAGTGAGCTGTCGCTGAACAGGTCGACCAGGCAGCGGAACCACACCATCAGGGCGGCGATCCAGATGAAGAACCAGAAGCTCCACAAGAGAACTTCCCCGAAGTTGGTCGTGATCGAGTCCATGGTCATTCCTTCTCGAGATCGGCCCAGGCGCTGTTCGATCAGCGCTGCCGGCACAGGCTCCCAGACGCGAAGGTCCTGGTCGGGATGAGGATGGCGTGTCGGCGATCGCCATTGTGGTCTGTTACGTAACTGTTGCACGAGGTCAAGCGCGGGCGTGTAGACATCGGCGGGGTCTGCGGACAGGCATACGCCCTGGGCGCCGCCCCCGCCGTAGCGCCGGCGATCCAATTCCTCCTCGCGCTGTACTACCTGTTCGCTGTACTACCTGTTCGCTGTACTACCTGTTCGCTGTACTACCTGTTCGCTGGCAGCAGAGGCAGGGACCTTCCTGGTGATCTTGAGACTTCGGCAATCCGATGATCACGGGCCGGTCCGTGCCTGTACCCGCAGCGACTCACCCCCAACATCATTTGCCGGCCGCTGTGCAGTGAATAACCGCAGGTGATCTCCCACGCGATGTTGTCCAGGGTGACGGAGTAGCCGAGTCCGGTGAGCTGTTGGATGAGGCGGTCGCGTTGGCGGTCGATGTTGCGGCGGGTGAACCAGTTCCCGCCCGGGTCGTCGTAGCGCACCTGGCTTAGCGGGGGAGGGAGCAGTCTGCTCAGCGCGCTGAGCACGGCGCGGTCGAGCCAGGTCAGCGCGGGTCGGGAGTTGGTGTGGTGTAGCTCGGCGACCTCGTGACGCAGCATCAGGATCTCGACGTCTTTGGCGGCGTCGGACAGGGCGAGAAGCGCGAGCCAGCTCAGCACGCGAGCATCAGGTAGACGAGTCTGAAGGCCACAGAGGGCGATCATGCTGGGCTGACCGGGCCGCTGATGTTCAGGTCGGCCAGCCGCGAAGGCACTGATCAGAGACCGTGACACGGTTCTCGGCACCCGACACGGATCCGATCGAGCGGCGGGTCAGCTCTGGCTGCCCTCGAAGGCGCCGCCCGCTGCGGTCTACCCTCGCCGGGTGACATGCCGTCTGGAAGTATTCGTCCGCAGTGGGCACACCATTGACCTGGCGCTGGAGGACGGCGAAGACCGAGTCTTCGTGAGCGCCCTGCACGAGGCGTGGGCGTCTCCCGATGCCATCGAGTTCAAGCACCTCGCGCTCGGACAGCACGCCGTGATTCTCGCCGGCGAGGTCGTCGGTTATAGGCTCCACGGCTCGGCGAGGCCGGGCTCAGCCCTGTAGTGGTTGGGCCCCGATGCGAACCGCTTCGGCTCGAATACCTCGGCTTCCGTAATGTCCCTTCGCCTGATTCGTCGGTCGGACTGATCACAAGGAACGTAGCGATCTGGAGGCCAATCCCGGCCCCGACCCTGTAGTTGCCGAGAACTCTGTCATGTCACGCGACCTGCACGTATTCGTGGATGAGGCCGCCGAGCCGGTCTCGTCTAGCGGCCGCACGGTCGCGCCGGAACGTGGCGAAGTACTGCCCGCGGGTGGGCGTTGATCGAGTGATCGGTGAGGTCGGTGTGCGTTGAAATGCTGCACATACTCGCGCAGCACGACGTCGAGATGGCGTGGTCCGGTGATCAGGAGGTGGTCGAGGCATTCCCGGTGCAGGGTGCCAATGAAGCGTTCCGCGATCGCGTTCGCCCGGGGTGCTCTGATCGGCGTCCGAATGATCCGCATGTCAGCGCCGACGAGAACTGCGTCGAAGGACGTGGTGAACTTGCTGTCCCGGTCGCGGATCAGGAACCGGAATCGGTCGGCGCGATTGCCGAGGTCCATGAGCAGGTTGCGGGCCTGCTGGGTGACCCAGGCCCCGGTCGGGTGGGCGGTGATCCCGGCGATGTGCACATGGCGGCGGTCGTGCTCGATCACCACGAGGACGTAGAGGCGGTGTAGGAAGACCGTGTCGACGTGGGCGAAGTCGACGGCGAGGATCGCGTGAGCCTGTGCGGACAGGAACTGTCGCCAGGTCGGACCAGCCCGTCGGGGAGCCGGATCGAGTCCGGCGCTCTTCAAGATTGTCCAGACGGTCGAGGCGGCGACGGGATGGCCGAGGCCGATCAGCTCGCCCTGAATGCGCCTGTACCCCCACCGGGGATTCTCGCGGGCCATCCGCAGCACCAATGCTCGGATTGGCGGCGGGATAGGTGGTCGGCCTGGTCGTCGGCGCGGGTAGGTCCAGCGTCGGGCAACGAGCTGGGCGTGCCAGCGCAGCAGGGTTCGGGGCGAGACCAGTCGCAGCTGGCGCAGCGGGGCGGGCAGTAGCCTGCCGAGCGCGCTGAGCACCGCGCGGTCGCGCCAGGTCAGTGTTGGCCGGGTGTTGGTGCGGCGCAGCACGGCGACCTCGTGGCGCAGCGTGAGGATCTCGGTGTCCTTTGGCGGCGTCGGAGCGGGCGAGCAGCGCCAGCCAGTTCAGCACGCGAACGAGCATCAGGTAGACGAGTCCGAGGGCCACAACGGGCGATCATGCTGCCTCTTGTCGGGACGGTGATGTTGAGGTTGGCCTCCCAGAAGGTGCTGCTCAGAGACGGTGACAAGGTTCTCGGCACTCACAGGCTAACTCGTGTTTCGCAGTTTCCGGCTGCCGGTGTGTGGGTCGCGGGGGGACACGCCGATGATGCGTGGTTGGCGGATCTTGAGGTGTGAGGCGGACAGCATCGACCGCTCGTTCACCGTCCTCGTGAGAGTGATCTGTCGATGCCTCCCGGCCCCACCGCACCGTGCTCGCTGGCCGGTCTCCTTGCCGTTTTCCGGCCGTGCTTTACCGCCCCGACATTCCAGACTTTCGTCGGGCTGGTTGTCGGCCTGGTCGCGCAGACTCGCCGCCGAACGGTGTGTGGAATGCTCACCGGGGCCGGGCTGGATCGTAAGTATTCGGAAGTCCCGTGGAGGGCATGCCGGGTCGCGGCGTGACCGTTTCTCCGCGGTGATGCCGTGACGTGGGTCGGCGGGAGTCTCAGCCGGGGCGGGGTGGCTGTGCCCAGGTGTCCAGGTCTTCGCGGGTCGCGGTCCAGGGCAGGAACCGTTCCAGGTTCGGACCGGTCGGGGGTTTGCCGCCGGTTTGTCCGCAGGCGTCGAGGTAGGCGGTGAGGTAGGTGATGACGTTCAGGCCGGCCATTTCGGCGGTGGCGGTGACGGTCCAGACGCGGGCGGCGAGCCGGGCGGCGTCTTCGTTGCGGGAGCCGTAGGCGTTCTTGCGGGTCACGACCGGGCGGCGCAACGCGCGCTCGGCCGGGTTGTTGTCCAGGCTGATCATCGGGTAGTCGCGGTGGGCGGCCAGCCCGTCCCATTCCCGGTCCAGCGTGGCCAGGGCCTTCTTGGCCGGTTCTTGCAGCCCGGGCGAAGCCATCTGCTTGGTGCGCTCGGTGTGGATGACGCCGAGCGCCTCGTCCCAGGCTGTGCGTGCGTGCTCCAGATCGGCGGCGGCACCGCCGGCCCACGCGGTGCTCAGCTGCTCGTGGGCGGCGTACAGGTTCTTGATCCGCTCCAGCCAGGCGGCGGTCCAGTACGTCAGCTGGTCGGGGTTGGCGTCACCGGCCCGCACGAAGTACCGGCGCACGTGCGCCTTATGAAGAATTCTTCATAAGGCGCAGTATGCGGAACCGGGGATTATGCGGAACGACGCTGTTCGGGTGCCGGGGTTGCTTGCCGTGGCGGGGATCGCTCGGATGCCTGGAGCGGACGGTTCTGCATAATCAGAGGCTTTCGAGGAAGGCGAGCACGGGGTCGGGCGGGTGGTACCGTCCCGGCGTGGTGCCCGGCGGGGCCGTCCGGGCGAGTGCGCGTTCTTTCAGTTCAAGGTCCGCGTGGAGGTAGACCTGGACTGTCCGCAGGTCCTCGTGCCCCAGCCATAGCGCGATAGTCGCCAGGTCAACCCCGCTGCGCAGGAGGGTCATCGCGCAGGTGTGACGGAGTGTGTGGACGCCGACTTTCTTGGCGGCGAGCGAGGGACATTCCGTCGCCGCTGAGCGTGCGTGCTTGATGACGAGCTTGCGCACCGTGTCGCGGCCCAGGGAATGCCCATCGGGGCCGGGGAAGACCGGGTCACGGGGATCTGCGGCTCGCTCGCTGAGCCAGGGACGCAGGACCGCCACGGTGTGGCGGGACAGCGGGACGGCCCGTTCCTTACGTCCTTTGCCGAGGACCTGAACGTGCGCGCCGCGCCCGAGGGCGATGTCGGCGGTGCGCACTGCGGTCAGCTCCGAGACCCGCAGGCCGGTCTGCACGGCGAAGGTGAGCAGGGCCCGGTCGCGCCGTCCTGCCCAGCGCCCGGCGTCGGGCGCGTTCAGCAGCGCGTCGGCCTCGTCAGGGTCCAGGAAGCTGACCAGTGGCCGGTCGCGGCGCTTGGACGGGATCGCGAGCACCCGCGCGATGAGCGCCGCGTGCTCGGGATGGCGGCGAGCCGCGAACGCGAACCACGAGCGCAGCGCGACCAGCCTGGCGTTGCGGGTGGCGATGCTCACGCCGCGCTGTTTCTCCAGGTGAGTGAGGAACCCGCTGATCGTGTCGGCGTCGAGGTCGTCGAAGCCGAGCTCGGCCGGCTGCTTCCCGCTGGTCTGGGCCAGGTAGGCGAACAGCAGCCGGAAGCAGTCACGGTAGGCGGTAACGGTATGCGGGCTGGCCTGGCGCTGGCCGATCAGGCGCTGGGTGAAGTACTCCTGCAGTGCCGGGGCGATCGCGCTCATGGTCGCCTCCCCGGAGGCGCCTCGAGCCGCTCGGCGGCGAGCGCGAGTAGCTCAGGCGAGGCCGACAGATACCAGTAGGTCCACTTCGGGTCCGTATGACCCAGCCAGGTGGACAGCTGCGGCAGCCGGGCCTGCACGTCAGCGCCCTCGTGATACCAGCGGATGAGGGTGTTCACGGCGAACGAGTGCCTGAGCCCGTGGATGGTAGGCCTGCAGCGATCTGAGCGGGGCCGGATCCCGGCCCGGCCGAGCAGGACCCTGAACATCTGCTGCACGGCCGGGTAGTTCAGGCGGTTGCCGGCCGGGTGAACGAACAAGGCCGGCTCGCTCGGCGCTGGTGACAGCTCTGCGCGGCGGCGCAGGTAGCAGCCCAGCGCGCGGACCGTGCTCGGGTGGAGAAGGAGCTGGCGGGAGTTGCCGAATTTCGAGTCCGAGATGGTGAGCAGGCCGGGCGACAGGTCCGAGCGGTCCAGGCGGATGGCCTCGCCGACCCGCATGCCGGTCACCGCGAGCAGGGCGATGAGCGTCTCGTAGCTGGCCGCCGACAGCGGCCATCGCACCCGCCGGGCCGCCGCCAGCAGCGCGGCGACGTCGTCTGCGGAGTACAGATACGGCGTCGTCCGCCGGCGGGGCGGCAGCCAGCCCAGCGGCGGCACCTCGGTGGCCGGGTCGCTGGCCTGCAGCCAGCGGGCGAAGCCGCGCACCACGGTCAGCCGCATCGCCAGCCATCCGGGGGAGGCCGTCGCCGGCGCGCTGACCCAGGCCAGCGCCAGCTCACTGGTCACCCGGCTGGCCCCGGCCCGCTCGCAGAAACTCACGAACTGATCCAGCAGCAGGCCGTCACGAGCCAGCTTGAAGCCAAGGCAACGGCGCACCGCCAGGTACTCCGCCAGCGTGGCCGCCAGCGGCCGCCCGCTCACGCCCCCTCCCCCGGCCAGGGCAGGACGAGTGCATCCAGCCCACGATGGTCGACCTTCGCGTAGATCGCGGTCGTCCCCACCCTGGCGTGCCGCAGGACCTGACCGACCTCGGCGAGCGACGCCCCGGCTGCCAGCATCTGGGTTGCCAGGCTGTGGCGCAGCCGGTGCGCGCCGGCCCTGGGGACCCCGGACCGGTCGCAGGCGTGATACACCGCCCAGGCGACGCCCCTCGGCGAGATGGCGCCGATCGGGGCGTTGGCCCGCAGGAACACCGCCCTGGTCTGCGCCTTCGGCCGGATGCGCAGCCAGGCGGCCAGCGCGGCGCCGACATCGGCCGGCAACGGCAGCCGGTCGTCCCGGCTGCCCTTGCCGTGCACGGTCAGCTCGCCGGACCGCCAGCCGATGTCGTCCAGGGACAGCGAGGCGACCTCGCCGGCGCGCAGCCCCAGGCGCGCCAGCAGCATCAGCATCGCGTAATCCCGGCGCCCGAGCCGGGTCCGCCGGTCGCAGCTTGCCAGCAGCCTGGCCACCGCGGCGGGCGGCAGCGCCCGGGGCAGGCCTTGTCCCTTCCGGTTCGCCACGGCGGGAACCGCCTGGGCCACAGGCGCCCCGACCATGCCTTCCAGGTAGAGGAACCGCAGGAAGGACCGCAGCGCGCTCGCGAGGTTCGCCGCATTCTCGCGGCTGTTGCGCGGCAGCTCACGAGCGCAGAAGACGCTCACCGCTGCCGCATCCAGCGCAGGCCGGCCAACGGCACCCCCCGGGACCTGGTCCAACAACAGCGCCGCCGCCTTCAGGTAGCGGGAGACCACGGCCGGCACCAGGCCGCGCTCGCCAACCAGATGGTCCCGGTAGCGAGCCAGTAGCTGCTCGTTCTCGCTTGCCGGAGCCGGTGCCGGCGGGCACTCCGCCAACACACCCCGCCCGCGGAGGAACTCCTGCAGCGGAGCCAGCGCCCGCGGCGTGAGCAGCGCCGTATAGCCCGCCCGCCGGCGGACACCACAGAACTCCTCCGCCCGCTCCGGCGTGAACGCCGCGCCGTCGAGCCCCTCGCTCGCCAGCCACCGGCTCACGTGCGCCATCAAGCGGAGCTGCCACACCGCCGACAAGCGCGTGTATCCGCGGCTGCGCAGCTCCCGGTCGAACCCTGGCGCATACGACGCCAACGGGCCGACCATCCTGACCACCGACCGACCGGCCATCACAGACCGCCTCCTCTCCCAAGATCGGTAAGAGGAGCATCCGACAGCGACCTCAATTATGCGGAACTTCTCAGCCACCGACGGCCCGGAACAACAGCCTGCGAGGGGAACACCGCCGCCCCACAAGGAAGGTTCCGCATAATTCCCGGTTCCGCATACTGCGCCCAGCAGTAGAGATTCACCAGGCCGGTGGCCTTGCGGCCGGCCGAGCTGTAGACGCTGTAGAAGTCGCTGGAGATGACCAGCTGCCGGGGGCCCTCACGCGGCCCCTCGCAGGTGTCCGCGTCCTCGTCCGGGCCGGGCTGTTCGCTCAGTTGACCGGTTGCCTGGTCGATCCCGGCGTGGCGGGCCAGCACAGCGCCCGAGCGGGTGGGGTCCATGACGAAGCAGGCGGTATCCGGGCCGAGGAAAACCCACAGCCACCACCTCGCCGGGCCGCCCGGCTCGCGCGGGGCGAACACCCGCCAGCTGGTCTCGTCGGCGTGCAGGTGCCACGCGCCCCTCGACCGTGCGGTAACCGCGGCTTCCAGCGGGGCCAGCAGCGCCCCCGCTGCGGCGCAGGTCCCCGTCAGCGTGGCCGGGGAGAGCTCCGCGCCGTGCCGGGCCAGGCCGGTGACCAGCGAGTTCTGGGAGCGCCCGGCCACATACCGCTCGGTGAGCAGGTGTGCGATGAACGCGTTGGAGACCAGGCCCTTGCCGATCGCCTTCGGCGGACCGGGCGTGGTCACGGTCGCCGGGACCCGGCACCCGCACGCCCGCCGGTACCGGCGGCGGCAGTGCGCGCTCACCCGCACGATCACCAGCCAGTCCAGCACCTCGGTGACCTGATCCCCCAGCCGGCTAAACGGCGTCCCGCACTCCGGGCAGCAGTACCCGCCGCCGGGGAAGTCCCACACCACCTCCACCCGCGGCAGGTGCGAGTAATCCCGGCGGCCCGCCCGTGCTCCCGGCCCTCGCTTGGCGCTCTTCCCGCCCGCAGCGGGCCGAACCCGATGATCCCCACCGGCTTCCTCGCCGCCATCCCCGCCGCTGCCATCCCCGCCGGCCGTCCCGGGCCGGGCCCGTTCCGAGGACCGGCCGAACAGCATCCGCTTCAGCACCGCCAGCTCGGCGGTCACCCGCTCCAGCTCACGGTCTCGGACTGCCAGCTCCTTACGAAGCTGTGCGATCTCCTCCCGCTGCCGCTCCACCAGCGCGGCCAGCCGCTCGTTCGCCTCCAGCGCCCGCGCCAGCAAACCCTCCAGGCGCGCGACCGCATCCGCTTCCACCAGCACGCCGGCAGCCACGGGCCACAGCAGACACCCGTCCACAGTGGAAATCACGCACCGCGCCGGGCGTGTCACCCACCGGCAGACGAACCCCGGTCCAGGCACGGCCCACAAGACTTCCGACTACTTACGCTGTCGGAGAGTGGACTGACGACTGCTGTCATACTGTAGGTGCGATGCAGAGATGCAGAAGGTGAAACTCGAAGAGCCGTGCTCGATCCGGCTGGCTCCGAGGGGCCAAGCTGCGCCCTGCGCTGGGGGCACCGCCAGGCACCATCCGACCGCGCGGGCTCCTACCTCGCGTCCTGGCCGGAACGTTGCGAGACCGAGCGGCGTCCATCCGGAACCCCCGATCCCGCTACCCGACCATTTTATGACCCGGCCTGCTCGTCCTCGACGTCACCACCGGGCGGGATCGGGGCGTGCAGCGGGATTGACGCCGTTCGGGCTCGCTGAGACAATCTGCGGCCAGCGAGGAATGGGTCCCGTATTCCCGTAGTTCCGGTGATAGTGGGGAAGCCCTGCCGGCGGGTAGCCAGCGGCCAGGTACGCCCCAGCCCAAGGCCCTCCAGGCCGTCGGGGCGGGGCGTGTGCCGTCCGGCCCCGGTCCGGCCCGCGCCCGACAGGGCGCCGCCTTGAAGACGTGTAGAAAGTCCTCACCGGCTGGAATTGCAGGCTTCACTCGCACACACTCGTGTCCCACGCCCAGGAACAACGGCGGCATACCCCGACTCCCTCAGCAGAGCGACTGCGCGATGCGCTGTTCCAACAGCAACGCCGTGTGCAGCCGCAATAGCCTTGACGCCCGGCAGGAACGCCCCTTCACGTAGTTCGCCGGAGTCGATTTGTTCCCGAATGGCGGCGGCGATGGCCTCATATGGGTATGGCAGCCGATTGGCGGACTGATGGCGACCCGGCGGTTCGGTCGGCCGGACCGGCATCCTCGCCCCCAGGTTGCCAGCAGCGCGCTGATCAGACTCGGACACCCATGCCGCGTACACCCGCAGCGTGGTTGCTCCTCCGCCGCCGTGCCCAAGCCGGCCAGCGACCGTCCGGATGTCGACGCCAGCGGCTATCAGCTCAGTCGCCGAGTAGTGCCGCAGCTTGTGCAGAGACGTGGCGATGGCGAGCCGGTCGGCAAGGTCGCTGTAGCGTTCGCTGACCGAATTCGGCCGCATGTGCGTCGAGTTGTCGAGTGTGAGGGAGAACACGAAGGCGTCGGCTGGCGGCGAGACGTCGATCGCCGCACAGCGTTCCTCCAACCGGCGTCGATGCTCGACGAGCACCTCCACGGTTTCCGCGTCGAGCGCGATACGACGATGCTGGTGGTCCTTGGTGTCCTTCTCCCAGGTCGCCCGGTTGCGCTGCCCGATGCTGCGCGATAACGAGATCACCCCGACTGACAGGTCGACGTCACGCCACCGGAGGGCGCACAGCTCGCCACGGCGGATGCCGGTGACAATCGCCATCCAGACAAGCGTCCCGAACTCCGGGTCGGCCCATGCCTCGGTCAGAATTCGCCCGGCCTCCTGGGGTGTCGGCGGCCGCGGCTGGGCCTTTGGCACCGGTGGCGCCTCGGCTCGGATGATGGGGTTCGTCGTCACCCAGCCCCATCGAACGGCGCGCTTCAACGCGCCGCTGAGGATGAAGTGGATCTGCCGAATCGTCGCGGCGCCGAGCGGGCGGCACTCGTGCATCCGGCAGCGGGAGTCGCACTCGTGGGGGTGCGGGGTCCGGTGGTCGACGTAGCGCTTGCGCCCGCAGTGGTCACGGCAGCGGCGCAGCTCGGCTTGGAAGGAGTCGAAGACCCGCGCGTCGAGCGCGCCGACCTTCACGGTGCCCATCAGGGGTCGGATGTGCTTGTCGGCATAGCCGATGTAAGTCTCCCGCGTGCTGCGCTCCCACGTGCTCACGGCGAAGTGCTGGTCGAGCAGCTGGTTGACGGTGGCGCTCGTGCGCGGCTGGCGCTGCTCGTCGACCTGGCCCAACAGCCGTGTGCGTGCCTCCTCGGCCTGGCGCGCAGCCTTCGGACCCGGCGGGATCACCTCGACGAGGTCGCGTCGGCGCCCGGTGACAGGGTCCTTGCCCGCGTAAACCCGCACGCGAAGTGCACCGCTCGGCAGCTCGTCGACTGTGCCGCGGGAGCGACGGCGACCAGGCTTGGACCGCGTCATGACGCGAGCGTACCGCGGTCTTGCGTCACGACTCGCGTCATGAAACGATCCGACTAGCTCATCGTTCCGTATTATTGCTGGTAGTGGACGTGGGGCGGGTGGGGTTCGAACCCACGACCTGACGGATTATGAGTCCGCTGCTCTGACCAGCTGAGCTACCGCCCCAGCAGGAAGGGACCGTACCGGAAGGGCGGCTGGCTGCTGGTAGCGGCCGGTTTGGTGCCCCACCGGCGTTTGAGTGCCTTGCAGGCCCAGACGGCATCGGGCCGTCCACGGGCGGGTCTTTGTCACGACGGCACAGGCCCGCGGGGTTCGGAGGCGGGCGTGAGCCGCTGATGCGAGCTCCGTCAGCCTGCGTAGCGCAGGATCGCGGCCACGTCGCCGCCGCCGGGCACGTCCTCCCTGCGCACGGCGACCAACCGCGCTCCGGACAGCCACGCCCGCCGAGCGATCTCGTCGACCACGCCGATCGTGTCGGGCGCCAGGTCATCGGCGAAGGTCACCGCTCCGTCGGCGGCCACGGTGCCGGGGACGACGGCGTCGATGTCGAGGAAGAGGGTGTCGACCGCGCCCTGGGTGGCCAGCCGGGCCACCGTCGCGACATCGAGAGACGTGCGGTTCTGGCTCGACCGCCGCGCGAACAGGTCCTTCAGCTCGGCGAGCCGTCCCGCGTAGTACCGATCAAGCACATCCCGGGCCGCGGCGACCAGATCGAGGTCCGTGGTGCTCTCCGGGCTCCCTTCGACGGTCTCCGGCACGATGTCGGAGTACCGGCACACCGCCCGGAAGATCGCATCGAGCGGCTCGGTCGCGGCGATCACCAGCGGTACGCCGTGGCCCGGCAGCACCTCCCGCAGCGCGTGGTCGATCTGCCGCGCGTACTGGCGCATCCGGACCTTCTGCCCCTCGGTGCCTTGTAGCTTGCGCACGGGTGCGCGGTCCTTGATGGACGACTTGCCGACCGCGCTCGCGACGTCGCTCGGCATGTCCGGCACGCGCACGACCTCGGGGGCGGCGTCCGGCACCGTCTCCAGCAGCCGCACCCCGCCCTGCGCGAGCGCGAGCACGAACGCGGTCTGTGGGAACGTGACCGCTCGCATCAGCGGCTTGACGTACAGCCGCTCCCCCGCGACGGCCCGCTCGACCAGGCGGTTGGGCAGCCGGAAAGTGCGCACCCAACCGGGAGTGGCGAACACGGCCAGAGTGCGCGCCTGATGCCGCCAGAACTCGTCGTCCTCCTCGAGGTCGGTGAAGGCGTCCTCCAACGCGGCGAGGTCGCGTTTGTCCACCTCGGCGAGCTGGTCAAGGGCCGTGCGGACCAGGTTCTTGAACGCGATCCGCTCGCCCTCGCCGGACGACGCAGGCTCGGTCTGCACGTACAGCGAGACCGCCGCCGAGGCCACCGTCTCCCACAACGCATCGATTTCGGCACGGGTCGGGATGTCGGTGTACAGCGTCATCGAGGCTCCTTGCTCGGCGGGACCGTCCCTCCTAGCCTCCCGCGCCGAGCGGCCCGCGTGAACCTCAGCTGCTGAGCGCCGCCACCCGCTTGCGCGCGTCCTTCGCCACGCCCTCGGCCTGCTGGGCGACCTCGGCGCCGACGACGGCAGCGCGCTCGGCGACGTCCTGGCCGAACTTCGTGGCCTGCTTCGTGGCCTGGTCGATGAGGACGGGGGCGCGCTTCTCGAGCCGTGCCACCGCCCGGGCAGCGTCCTCCTGCCAGGCCGCGCCACGCTTCGCCGCCCGCCGCTGCAGCTTCTTGCCGCGCTTCGCCGCCTGCTTCTGCAGCTCGGCCCCGCGCTTCGAGGCCTCCTTCTGAAGGACCGCGCCGCGCTTCTCCGCCGTCTTCCGCAGCTTGGCGGCGCGCTTCTCGGCCTTCCTGCGCGCCTTCGCCGCGCGCTTCGCCCAGTCCTGCGTGCGGTCCGACGCCTGCGCGGAGAGCGCAGCGCCTGCGCTCGGGGCCAGGCCGACGAGGCCCGCGGCGACCCCGCTCACCGTCGAGGAGGCATCGCCGACGCGGCTGCCCACGCGGCCGCCGACGTCTTGGGCCAGCTCGCCCGCGCGACTCGCCCCGCGGCCGCCGACGTCACCGACGCGGCCGCCGACCTCCTGGGCCAGCTCCCCGACCCGGCCGCCGACCTCCTGCGTCGCCTCGCCGACCCGCGTCGACACGTCCGACGCCACCGCGCCCAGGCGCTCGCCCAGCTCGGCGGCCGAGTCCCCGAGGGTCGACGACTGGCCCGAGAGCGATGCCGCCGCCTTGCGGGCGCGCCACCCGAGCGAGGGCTTGCCGTGCGTGTCGCCTGCCGCGATGAGCAGGCCGCCGAGCAGGCCGACGTTCTTGAGGAAGTGGACCTGCTGCTGGGCCCGGACCTCCGGGTCGTCCTCCTCCCAGAAGCGGTGACCGGCAAGCGTGGTGGGCACGAGCGACGCCGCCAGCGCGGTGGAGGCGAGGCGGGGGAACTTGCCGAACGCCAGCATCGTCCCGGCGACGATCTTGACACCGGCATCGATCTTGACCAGCGTTTCGTCATCCGGACGCCCCTCCAGAGGAGCGATCTCCGCCGCCTGATCCACCGCGGGCTCGACCGCCTCCAGCACCGGCTTCGCGACCCGCGTGTGGGTCTGGGGAGAGCGCAGTGCCTCGATGCCACCGGAGATGAAGATGGCAGCGAGCATGGGACGGGCTACGCGGCGCAGGATCATGCCAGGACCCTACCCGGCTACCGCCCCGGCCAAACGGACCTGCGGCCGCCGATCGGAAGTCCCAGTAGGGTGACAGCTGTGTCGCTCGTGCTCGGGCCCGTCCTGCGCCACGTCGGTGAGACGACCGCCCAGGTGTGGGTGCAGACCGCCGAGCCCGCCACCGTCCGTGTGCTGGACACCGAGGTCCGCACGTTCGAGGTGGCGGGCCATCACTACGCGCTCCTTGGCATCGCAGGCCTGACGCCCGGGTCGAGCACGCCGTATACGGTCGAGGTCGACGGCGAGCAGGTCTGGCCGACGTCGGCGAACCCGTTCCCGCCCAGCGCGATCCGCACCCGCGGTCCGGTCTCGGACGGTCGCAACCGCATCCTGTTCGGCTCCTGTCGCTACCCGAAGGTGAACGAGCCCGGCCTGTCGACGCGGTTGGGTCTGGACGCCCTCGACGTCTACGCCGCCCGGATGGCGCGCCGCCCGCAGGACGAGTGGCCCGACGCCCTCCTGCTGCTCGGCGACCAGATCTACGCCGACGAGCTCACGCAGGGCACCCGGCGGCGCATCGCCGGGCGTCGCGAGCGCCATCCCGAATGGCCCGACGACGAGATCGTGGGCTTCGACGAATACGTGGGCGTTTACTGCGACGCCTGGTCGGATCCCGAGGTGCGGTGGCTGATGTCCACCGTGCCCGTCGCCATGATCTTCGACGACCACGACGTGCGCGACGACTGGAACACCTCGGAAGTCTGGCGCGCCCAGATGCAGGAGAAGCCGTGGTGGCGCGACCGGGTGCGATCGGCGCTCGCGTCGTACTGGGTCTACCAGCACCTCGGCAACCTCCCTCCGGACGAGGTCGCCGCCGATCCGGACACCCAGAAGATCCTCGGGCACGACGGCGACACCTGGCCGTTGCTGGTCGAGCTCGCCGACCGCGCCGACGCAGAGGCGCCGGACGACAGCGGGGTCGGCGAGGCCGTGCGGTTCAGCTTCCGCTGGGACCTCGGGCACAGCCGCCTGCTCATGATGGACTCGCGCAACGGGCGCGTGCTCAGCGACGGCAGGCACCTCATGCTCGGCGACGCCGAGTTCGCGTGGCTGGAACAACAGGCCGCCGCGCCCGGCCAGGTCGACCACCTGCTGCTCGGCACGTCCGTGCCATGGCTCATGCCGCACGCCATCGGCGATCTGGAGACCATCAACGAGATCGCCGCGGCACGAACGGGCTGGCGGGGCCGATGGGGCGAGAACCTGCGCCAAGCGGCCGACCTGGAGCACTGGCCCGCGTTCCGCACGTCGTTCGACCGGCTCGCGGGCCTCGTCGAGCGCGCCGCGAACAGCGGCCCGGCCACGGTCAGCGTGCTGTCCGGCGACGTGCACCACTGCTACGCGGCGCGCGCCGACGTACCCGGCGCCGCCGTGCACCAGCTCACCTGCTCGCCGGTGCACAACGTGATGGACTGGTACGTCAAGCCCGGGTTCCGGATCGCGTGGTCGGCCGGGGCTCGGGCGCTCACCCGGCGGTGGGCGGCGCACGTGGGCGCCCCGCCAACGCCCGTCACGTGGCGGCGGCTCGCGGGCCCGCTCTTCGGCAACACCATCGCCACCCTCGAGATCGAGGGCCGCAGCGCCCGGGTGCTGTTCGAGCAACCTGTGACGTCGGGCACACTTGTGATACGCGCCCGTCTGGAGCTCACGCCATGAACAACGCACCCGGCCCGATCGCAGGCCAGACCGTGGTCCTTCGACCCACCACGGCCGCCCACGTCCCCACGTTCCTCGAGATCCTCGACCATCCCGACATCGCCAAGTGGTGGGGCGGCTACGACCTCGAGCGAGTGCGGCGCGAGCTGCTCGGGCCGCATGGCTACGCGATCGAGCTGGCGGGCGAGGTCGTCGGCCTGATCATCTACCGCGAGGAGCACGACCCTGACCACCGGCACGCCGCGATCGACCTCGCCCTGCACCCCGACCACCACGGCCAGGGCCTCGGCTACGACGCGATGCGCGCGATGGCCCGCTACCTCTTCGCCCAGCGCGGGCACCATCGCCTCGTCATCGATCCCCCCGCGCACAACGCGCTGGCGATCCGCAGCTGCGAGCGGGCGGGATTCCGGCGGGTGGGCGTGATGCACCGCTACGAGCGCTCGGCCGACGGCCTCTGGCACGACGCGCTGCTCATGGAGCTGCTGGCCGACGGGTTCCGGTAGCGAGCGCGGCCAGCCCGCCGACGAGCAGCTCGAGGCCGAAGCGGAAGCGCTCGTCGCCCGTGCCGGTCATGAGCTGGGGCACCAGCGCGGCCGTGATCGGGAAGCGGTCGGCGGGCAGCCCCGCGAAGTACCGGCGCACCTGGTCGTCGTACTCCTGTGGGTCGCGGCCCTGCCGCGCCAGATCGGCCGTCACGGCGTCCTCCACCGCGTTGGCCTTGACGAACATGCCGATCACGTCCACCGCCCAGGCGACGGCCTGGTCGGGCACGCGGCCCGCACGCAACACGGTCATCGTGAGTTCGGCGATCCGCAGCGCATTCGGGCCCATCGGCACCCGACCGAGGCTGTAGCGGGCGATGTCGCCCGCCCGCGCGAGCGCTTCGCGCGAGTCGATCCACAGCTGCGTGACCTGCTCCCGCCACCGATCCGGGTCCGGCTCGAAGAGCGGGATCGTGCCGACAACCTCGTCGTAGAGCAGGTCGAGCAGCTCGTCCTTGCCCGCAACGTGCGCATAGAGCGACGCAGGCCCGGTGCCCAGCTCCGACGCGACCCGGCGCATCGACACCGCGTCCATTCCCTCCGCCCGCAGCACGTCGAGCGCCGTGGCGACGATCAGTTCACGGCTCAGCGCTCGCCGCGACGCCGCCGCCTTACGGGGCGTCCACCACGGAGGCTCGAGATCGGGCGCGGCCATGGCGGGATCCTAGTTGACACGAACATCGTTCGCGAACACTGTTCGAAAGGAGATGGTGGGCGCGCCGCGGTGGGCTGAGCCCGCATCGGAGCAAGGGACCCCTGCTGCGGCTGAGTCTGCGGGCTCTGGGGCGCGCGCTAGAAGCCGGACCGGGCCAGCCAGCGCTCCCACAGTGTGCGGTCGCCGATCGTCTCGACGCCGTCGGACGGTCGGCGGCCCATCATCGCGAGCAGGAGTTCGACGGCAGGGCCGCGGACGGCGACGTCGCCCTTGCCGTGCCCGTGCTCCCACGCGACACCCCCGCCTGCTCCGCGGACGAGCCACTCCCCCGTTCGGCCGAGCTCGGCGTCGGTGGCGTGCAGGTGCACGGTGACCCCGTCGGCGAGCGGAGGGTCGGCCGGGTTGGGCTTCCGCGCCACCAGCAGGCCGAGGTACTCGGACACACCGTCGGCAGCGCGCTCGGCGGGCAGCTGGTAGCCGACCCCGAGGGCGAGCGCCGCATCGGCGCGGTGCACCAACACCTCGTGCTCCCGCCGCCGGATCCACCAGGACGCGGGCTGCGGGCCGGTGAACGTCCAGACCGGGGTGCCCTGGCCGACCTCGGCCACCGCGTCGAGGACCGCGCGCGGGCCGCCGCGCAGCCACTCCACCAGCCCACCTTCCGGTGGGCGACCGTCGGCCACCTCTCGCGGGTCGGCGAACTCGCCGGTCCGCACGATGGTGGCCGCCCACCGGTCGCCCCTTCCGACGTGGCGAAACAGCTGCTTGAGCGACCAATCCGGGCAAGTGGGCACCGGCGTGTCGAGGTCGGCCGTCGCTGCGAGCGTGGCGAAGAGCTCGTTCTCTTCGACGAAGGCAGCGGCATGAACGTCGGCGGGATCGACGGCAGTGTCCATGGCGTCTGACCCTAACGGGCGAACGCCCCGACGCATGATTCGTTCGGTGATCGGGTAGGAACTGCCCATGCCGTCTGAGATCCGCGAGTGGTCCGTGCCCCCGCCGGTGCGGGCGCTCCTCTGGTGGCCCGCCATCTCGTTCGTGCTCGTCGTCGTCGCACCCGATGCCGCGACCGGGGTGATCATCCTCGCTGGCGCGGTGCTCGCGTTCCTGGGCGCGGCGTTGCCTGCCGTGGCTCGGCGGCTGCGGACACGGCACGGCGAGGCGCCGACGATGGAGTTCCCGACGATGGAAGTCCCACCGGTGCAGGGTGACCACGCCGCCTGAGCGCTGCGTCACGGACAGTAGAACGTCCGATAGTTGGATGTCATACTAAATTCCGCTCCGGGTTCACCAGCCCGATGCGGAGGAGGACATCCGGCCATGACCGACCTGTACGTGCCCAACCATCCGGTCCGCTTCGTCAGCGCGGCGAGCCTGTTCGACGGCCACGACGCAGCGATCAACATCATGCGGCGGATCTTGCAACGCCAGGGCGCCGAAGTGGTGCACCTCGGGCACAACCGCTCGGTGGACGAGGTGGTGGCTGCTGCGATCCAGGAGGATGCGCAGGGCGTTGCGATCAGCTCGTACCAGGGCGGGCACGTCGAGTACTTCAGCTATCTGGTCGACCTGCTGCGCGAACGCGGGGCCGGGCACATCCGGGTCTACGGCGGCGGCGGTGGCGTGATCGTGCCGCGCGAGATCGCGCTGCTGCAGGAGCGCGGGGTCGCGCGGATCTTCTCCCCCGAGGACGGCCAGCGCCTCGGCCTGCCCGGCATGATCAACCTGATGATCCGGGAGTGCGACGTCGACCTCGCGGCGCAGCCCCCGACCACGTTCGACGGCCTCTTCGCGGGTGAGACGACCACCCTGGCCCGCGCCCTCACGCTCGCCGAGGACGGGCGCCTGCCCACCGCGCGGAGCGAAGGCGGAGCGCGCATCGGCACCGACCTCGACCTGACCCCCCGCCGCACCGTGCCCGTGCTCGGCATCACCGGCACCGGCGGCTCCGGCAAGTCGTCGCTCACCGACGAGCTGGTGCGCCGGTTCCGACTCGACCAGGAGGACAAGCTCCGCATCGCCGTGCTCGCCGTCGACCCCACCCGGCGCAAGGGCGGCGGCGCGCTGCTCGGCGACCGCATCCGCATGAACAGCCTCACCGGCGAGAACGTCTTCTTCCGGTCGATGGCGACGAGGGGCGCCGTCGCCGGGCTCCCGGAGCGGCTTGCCGACGTCATCGCGGTGTTGAAGGTGGCCGGGTTCGACCTCGTGATCGTCGAGACGCCGGGCATCGGACAGGGCGACGCCACGATCGTGCCGTTCGTCGACCGCTCGCTGTACGTGATGACGCCCGAGTTCGGCGCCGCGTCACAGCTGGAGAAGATCGACATGCTCGACTTCGCCGACGTCGTCGCGATCAACAAGTTCGAGCGCCGCGGCGCCGAGGACGCCCGCCGCGATGTCGGCCGCCAGCTCGTGCGCAACCGCGAAGAGTTCGGCGCGTCGTGGGAGGACATGCCGGTGTTCGGCACGTCCGCCGCGACGTTCAACGACGAAGGCGTCACGGCGCTGTACCAACACCTCCGCGGGATCCTCGCCAAGGACGGGCTGGTCGTGGGCGAGGGGCGGTTGCCGCACACCGATCGGCGCACCTCCGCGCCGCAGGCGGCCGCGATCCCACCGGGCAAGGTGCGCTACCTCGCCGACGTGGCGCAGACCGTGCGCGACTACCACGCGGCCACCGACACGGCCGTCGAGGCGGCCCGGGTCCGCCAGCACCTGCGGACGGCCCGCAAGCTGGTCGGCGCATCGGTCGACGACGCTCTGGCCACCGCCGAGAAGGCGCTCCCAGCCACCGACGCGGAGTTGCTCGACGGCTGGGCACAGACGGTCAAGGACTACTCGGGCGACGAGCTCGTCGTGCGCATCCGGGACAAGGAGCTGCGCACCGGCCTGACCCGCGCGACGCTCTCGGGCAGCCGGATCCCGCGCGTCGCGCTCCCCCGCTACACCGAGGACGCCGAGCTGCTGCGCTTCCTGCGCGGTGAGAACCTGCCCGGCCGCTTCCCGTTCACGGCGGGCGTGTTCGGCTTCAAGCGCGAGGGCGAGGACCCGGCCCGCATGTTCGCGGGCGAGGGCGACGCGTTCCGCACCAACCGGCGCTTCAAGATCCTCTCCGACGGCTCGGACGCCAAGCGCCTGTCCACGGCGTTCGATTCGGTGACCCTCTACGGCCGCGACCCCGACACCCGGCCGGACGTCTACGGCAAGGTCGGCACGTCGGGCGTCTCGATCGCGACGCTCGAGGACATGAAGGTGCTCTACGGCGGCTTCGACCTTTGCTCACCCACCACGTCGGTCTCGATGACGATCAACGGACCGGCCCCGACGATCCTCGCGTACTACCTCAACACCGCCATCGACCAGCGGATCGACGCCTTCCGCGAGGAGGAGGGTCGCGAGCCCGATGCCGCCGAACGCGAGGAGCTCACCGCCTACGCGCTCGCCAACGTGCGGGGCACGGTGCAGGCCGACATCCTCAAGGAGGACCAGGGCCAGAACACCTGCATCTTCTCCACCGAGTTCTCACTGCGGATGATGGCCGACATCCAGGAATGGTTCATCGCGCACAACGTGCGCAACTTCTACTCGGTGTCGATCTCCGGCTACCACATCGCGGAGGCCGGGGCGAACCCCA
The DNA here is from genome assembly GCA_963736375.1 of uncultured Actinomycetota bacterium. Taxonomy (GTDB): domain Bacteria; phylum Actinomycetota; class Actinomycetes; order Mycobacteriales; family Pseudonocardiaceae; genus Pseudonocardia. Next base: position 99,860 of record CAVTOL010000022.1, on the reverse strand, counting down.
TCAGCCAGCTCGCGTTCACGCTCGCCAACGGGTTCACCTACGTCGAGAGCTACCTCGCCCGCGGCATGGACATCGACGCCTTCGCCCCCAACCTGTCGTTCTTCTTCTCCAACGGCATGGACGCCGAGTACTCGGTGATCGGCCGCGTGGCCCGGCGGATCTGGGCCGTCGCCATGCGGGAGCGCTATGGCGCCAACGAACGCAGCCAGAAGCTCAAGTACCACGTGCAGACCTCCGGCCGGTCGCTGCACGCGCAGGAGATGAACTTCAACGACATCCGCACCACGCTGCAGGCGCTCTGCGCGCTGTACGACAACGCGAACTCGTTGCACACCAACGCCTACGACGAGGCCGTGACGACGCCAACGGAGGAGTCCGTGCGCCGCGCCATGGCCATCCAGCTGATCATCAACCGGGAGTGGGGGCTGTCGCTGAACGAGAACCCGCTGCAGGGCTCGTTCATCATCGAGGAGCTGACCGACCTCGTCGAGGAAGCGGTGCTCGCCGAGTTCGACCGGATCGCCGAGCGCGGCGGCGTGCTCGGCGCCATGGAGACCGGCTACCAGCGCGGCCGGATCCAGGACGAGTCGATGCTCTACGAGCAGCGCAAGCACGACGGCTCGCTGCCGATCATCGGCGTCAACACGTTCGTCAGGCCCGAATCCGACGAAGCACCGAAGGAGATCGAGCTGGCCAGGGCGACGGAAGCGGAGAAGCAGAGCCAGCTCGACCGGCTCTCCGACTTCCACACCCGGCATGCCGCGGATGCCCCCGCCGCGCTCCGGAAGCTGCAGGACGTCGCCACCAGCGACGGCAACGTGTTCGACGAGCTGATGACGGCGGCGCGGTCGTGCTCGCTCGGCCAGCTCTCCGAGGCGTTCTTCGAGGTCGGGGGCCAGTACCGGCGCAACATGTAGCCCTAGGAGGGTGCTGAAGGGCCGAGCCCTTCAGCGCGCTCCTAAGGCACGCGGTAGGCGGCGAAATGCATCGGGCGGCGACGCACGAAGCCCATCGCCTCGTAGACGCCGATCGCGGTGGCGTTGTCCTGGGTGGTGTGCAGGAACGGCACGTCGCCGCGGGCACGGATGACGGCGCCGACGGCGCGCACCAGCCGGGTGGCGAGCCCGCGCCCGCGATGAGCCGGGTCCGTGCACACCGCGCTGATCTCGGTCCAGCCGAGCGGGCGCATGCGCTCACCCGCCATCGCCACCAGCGCGCCGGACGCGGCGCGGAACCCCAGGTAGGTGCCCATGGCGACGGTGGCGGGGCGGAACGGGCCCGGCCGGGTGCGCTTGGCGAGGTCGAGCATCTCCGGCACGTCGTCGGGGCCGAGGACGACCGCGTCCGGATCGGGCGTCACGGCAACGCCCGTGCCGTCGAACTGCACTCCGGGCAGGCTCATCACGGCCATCCATCCCTCGGGTGGGGTGCGCTCGGGTCCGGCGGTCACCACGGTCGATCCGGCGCCGCCCGCGAGGGTTGCGAGATCGGCCCAGGCGCGCTCGTCGACGTCCGACGGCATCGCGGCGAATGGGCACGTGTCTGGTCGGAAGCGCATGGCCAGGCCGTACCGCTCGGCGAGATCCGCCTGCGGTCCGATTAGCGCGTTCCATGCCGGATTGTCCAAGGGGTGATCGGACAACTCGGACATGATGCGCTTGACAGCCGACCCCACGTTTTTCTCTCCTCCGGCCACGCCTACTCTCGCGCCGTGATCGTCGACGACGAGGGGCGCCCTGTCGCGACCCCCGATCGAGTGCGACGAGTCGTGAGCATCGTGCCGTCGCTCACGGAAGCGGTTGCGCACAGCGACCGGGCGCTGCTCGTGGGCGCCACGGACTGGTGCACCCATCCCGCCGACCTCGACGTCACACGGGTGCGCGGCACAAAGAACCCCGACATCGCCGCGATCGTCGCACTTCGACCGGACCTCGTCGTCGCCAACCAGGAGGAGAACCGCCTGGTCGACCTCGACGCCCTGCGCGCCGCGGGTGTCCCGGTCTACGTCACCGACATCCGCACGCTCGACGGCAACCGCCACGGCGCGTTCGCCTCGCTGGGCCGCATGCTCGCGGCCTGCGGGCTCGGACGGCCCGCGTGGCTCGACGACGCGGAGCGGGCGTGGGCCGCCGTCCACGAGCCTGCGGCGCGGCGACGTGCGGTCGTGCCGATCTGGCGGCGGCCGTGGATGGCCGTCGGCCGCGACACCTTTACCGGCGCATTGCTGGGCAGGCTCGGCGTCGACAACGTGTTGTGCGACGATCCCGAGCGCTATCCGCGCTTCGACCCGGAGGCGCTGCCCCCGCACGATCTCGTCGTCCTACCCGACGAGCCTTACAACTTCACCGCCGAGGACGGCCCCGAATCGTTCCTCGGCACACAGTCGGTGCTGGTCAGTGGCCGACTGCTGACGTGGTACGGCCCGAGCCTCGTGGAGGCGGCCCGGGTGCTCCCCGCACTGTTGCACGCGCAAGAACGGGTGCCCACGTCGTCTGCAACCGATGTCGAGCATGCAGAGGACTAGACCTATGGCGTCAGCGACCTACGACTACGTCATCGTCGGCGGGGGGTCGGCGGGCTCAGCGCTCGCGAACCGGCTCAGCGCGGACCCCGCGACCCGGGTCCTCGTGCTGGAGGCGGGCATCGCCGACCGTCGCTGGGACCCGATCATCAACATGCCTGCCGCGCTGGGATTCCCGGTCGGCAACCCGCGCTACGACTGGTGCTACGCGACCGAACCCGAACCGAACATGCAGGGCCGCCGGATGCGTCAGCCCCGCGGCAGGATCCTCGGCGGCTCCAGCAGCATCAACGGGATGATGTACCACCGCGGCAGCGCCGCGGACTTCGACCAGTGGGCCGCGGAGACCGGCGAGCCGGGCTGGGACTACGCCCACCTGCTGCCCTACTTCCAGCGCCACGAGCACGTGCTGGCCTCCGACCCTGACGGCATCCGCGGCCACGCGGGCCCGCAGTTCCTGGAGCCCGGTCACGCGACGGGCCCGCTGTTCGAGGCGTTCTTCGCCGCCGCCCGCCAGGCCGGACACCGGGTCGCCGCCACCATCAACGACCACGTGCAGGAGGGCGTCGCGCCCGCCGAGCGCATGATCTACCAGGGACGGCGCCTGTCGGCGTCGCGCGCCTATCTGCACCCCGTCCGCACGCGCACCAACCTGGAGGTGCGCTGCGGGGTCCAGGTGGGGCGGGTGCTGATGGAGGGCACCCGCGCCGTCGGCGTCGCGTTCCGGCGCGGATCCGGCGCCGAGGAGCGAGTCTTCGCAGGTGACGTCGTGCTCTGCGGGGGCGCCATGGGCACCCCGCACGTGCTGCAGCTGTCGGGCATCGGGCCGCGGGCCGTGCTGGAGCGGGTGGGCGTGCCGGTGGTCGCCGACATGCCCGCCGTCGGGGAGAACCTGGAGGACCACCTCGCGGTCCACATGCAGCACCGCTGCGCGAAGCCGGTGTCGCTGCTGGCGATGCGCAAGAAGTACCGCTGGCCCGCGATCGCGGCCCAGTGGCTGCTCACCGGCACCGGGCCTGGCGCAACGAACCACCTGGAGGCCACCGGCTTCTTCCGCAGCGACGAGACGCAGGACCGGCCCGACATCATGATGTCCTTCGCCGCGCTGGCGATGCGCAGCGAGGAAGGCGCGCTGGTCGACGGGCACGGCTACCAACTGCATGTGGGCGTGATGCGCTCCGACGCGCGCGGCACCGTGCACCTCCGGTCGGCCAACCCGGCCGTGCACCCGGCGATCCGCGTCAACTACCTGTCCGGCAGCAACGACCGCGAACGCTGGGTCCGCGGCGTGGCGATGGCGCGCGAGCTGCTGTCCCAGCGCGCCTTCGCCGAGTTCGAGGGCGGCGAGGTGCTGCCCGGTCCGGATGTCGGCGAGCCCGACCAGGTGATGGCGTGGGTCTCGCGCGCGGCCCAGACCGGGCTGCACCCGGCGTGCAGCGCGCGCATGGGCCGCGGCGAGAACAGCGTGGTCGACGCCCGCGACATGCGGGTGCACGGCCTCACCGGGCTGCGGGTCGCCGACGCAGCGGCGATGCCGTCGCTCACCAACGGCAACACCTACGCGCCGACGATGGCGCTCGCCGAGAAGGCCGCCGACCTCATCCTGGGCAACACCCCCCTGTCGCCCGCGGATGTCCCTTGTCGTCCCGCCCGCCCGTCGGTGGCAGCGCGGACCGACTGACCGAATGGTTACGCCGCCACGAGCGCGGCGTGCGCGCGGCCGACCGACGCCGCCTTCTCGCGGGCCTCGCTCCGTGAGACGGCGGCGGCGGCGCGCAGCTCGGCCAGCGCCGGGACGACGTCGGCCAGCGTCAGCTCGGCCTCGACCAGCGTGACGTCCGCGCCCCACACATCGCGGAGGATCCGCAGCAGCCACGGCGTGGCGTGGTCCCAGCCCTCGCGTGGGGTGCCCGCGCCGTAGCCGCCGCCGCGCACCATGACGAGGATGACCGGCCTGCCCACGAGCGGCCGGTTACCGGGGCCGAACCTCGGGTCGGTGATCACCAGGTCGATCCAGGCCTTGAGGTGGGCGGGCACCCCGAAGTTGTAGAGCGGGGCGGCGATGAGGACCGTCTGCGCGTCCAAAAGCTCGTCGGCCAACGTCGCGGCCAACGCCACCGCGCTGCGCTGCTCGGGCGTGCGCTCGTCCTCCGGGACGTGCGCCCCCACGACCGCGGCGGGCCAAGCGTCCGACGGCAGCGGCGCGAGCCCGATGTCGCGGCGGACGACCCCGTCGCCGGGGCGGTGGTGGACCCACGCGTTCTCGACGGCGTCGGCCACCTCTCGACTGACCGAGCCCTCCGCGCGGATGCTGCTGTCCAGACGGAACAGAGCCATGACAACTCCTCGGTAACGCAGACGTTCTGCTGTCAAGACGATCGTAGCAACAGAACGTCTCGCGCGCTGCATTCCTCGGTATTCTGAGGTGGTGACCACACCGTCGGGCGTCCAAGCCGAGCTCGGCTGGGCGCTGGGCACGGTCACCCGAGCCCATCTCCGCGCGGCGCAGGAGGTCGTCGGTGGCCTGCCCGGTGGCCCACGCGGCTACCAGGTGCTCGCCGCGGCGGCCACCGGGGACGCGGGCAGCCAGCTCGCGCTCGGCAGGCAGCTCGGCGTCGACCGCACGGTGATGACCTACCTCCTCGACGAGCTGGAGCAGGGGGGCCTCGTCGCCCGCACCCCCGACCCCACCGACCGGCGGGCCCGGCGCATCACCCTCACCGAGGACGGCCAGGCCCGGCTCTGCGCGCTGGAGCGGTCGCTGCGGGCCGCCGAGGAGCACCTGCTGGCACCGCTCGACGCCGAGGAGCGCGCCGCGCTGCGCGGGCTCCTGCTGCGGGTGGCCACGCACGTCGGCGGCCCCGGCTTCACCTGCACCGAGGCCGAAGAGCTCTCTTGACGCCCGCCCGCCGCGGCCGGTACCTCTGAGGATCTTCGCGGCAGCACCCGCCGCCGCGTCCTGCATTCGGCAGCCGGGAGGGACGCGGCATGGCTCGCGACCGGTACGACTTCGTGATCGTCGGCGGCGGCTCGGCGGGGTGCGCTCTGGCCAACCGGCTGTCGACCGACCCGTCCACCACGGTGCTCGTGCTGGAGGCGGGCCGCAGCGACTACCCCTTCGACGTGTTCGTCCACATGCCCGCGGCGCTCACGTTCCCCAGCGGCAACCCGCTCTACGACTGGCGGTACGAGTCCGAGCCGGAGCCGCACCTGCACGGCCGCCGGGTGCCGCACGCGCGGGGCAAGGTGCTCGGCGGCTCGAGCAGCATCAACGGGATGATCTTCCAGCGGGGCAACCCACTGGACTACGAGCGCTGGGGCGCCGACCCCGGCATGGGCACCTGGGACTACGCGCACTGCCTGCCCTACTTCATGCGCATGGAGAACTGCCTGGCGGCCGAGTCCGGCGACCGCGTTCCGGGGCCACAGCGGCCCGCTCGTGCTGGAGCGCGGTCCGGCCACCAACCCGCTCTACGGCGCGTTCCTGCAGGCGGCGCAGGAGGCGGGCTACCCGCTGACCGACGACGTCAACGGGTTCCGCCAGGAAGGTTTCGCCCGGTTCGACCGCAACGTCTACCGCGGACGACGGCTGTCGGCCGCCCGCGCGTACCTGCACCCGGTGATGTCGCGGCCGAACCTCGACGTGCGCACGAATGCGATGGTCACGAAGGTGGTGTTCGACGGCACCCGGGCCGTCGGCGTCGAGTACGCCCGGTTCGGCCGCGGGTCGGCGCACCGGGTGACGGCAGCCGAGGTCGTGCTGTGCGGCGGCGCCATCAACTCACCGCAGCTGCTGCAGCTATCGGGCGTTGGCAACCCGGCGTTGCTGCGCAGCCTGGGCATCGCGGTGGTCGCGGACGTGCCAGGCGTCGGTGAGAACCTCCAGGACCACCTGGAGGTCTACGTGCAGCACGCGTGCACGCAGCCGGTGTCGATGCAGCGCTACCTCGGGAAGAAGCACTGGCTGGGGGTGGGCGCGCGCTGGCTGTTCCTGCACAGCGGGCCAGGGGCAACCAACCATTTCGAGGCGGGCGGCTTCGTCCGCAGCAACGACGACGTCGAGTACCCGAACCTGATGTTCCACTTCCTGCCGATCGCGGTGCGCTACGACGGCACCACGCTCACGGAAGGGGACGGCTACCAGGTGCACGTCGGGCCGATGTACTCCGACGCCCGCGGCACCCTCGCCATCACCAGCACCGACCCGCGCAAGCATCCGGCGCTGCGGTTCAACTACCTGTCGACCGACCAGGACCGTCGGGAGTGGGTCGAGGCCATCCACGTCACCCGGAAGATCCTCGACCAGCCCGGGCTGCGGGCCTTCGACGGCGGGGAGCTCTCCCCCGGCCCCGACGTGCAGACCGATGCGCAGATCCTCGACTGGGTCGGCCACGACGCGGAGACGGCGTTGCACCCGTGTGGCACCACCGCCATGGGGACCGGCCCGATGGCGGTCGTCGACCCGCTCACGATGCGCGTGCGCGGCACCGAGGGCCTGCGCGTGGCCGATGCGTCGGTGATGCCCTATGTCACCAACGGCAACATCTACGCACCCGTGATGATGCTGGCCGAGAAGGCGGCCGACATCATCCTTGAGCGCACCCCGCTGCCGCCCGCGAAGGTCGACTTCTACCGGCACCAGGCTTAGCGGGCGCCGAGCGCCCAGGACGCGAGCCACCAGACGGCCATTCCGCCGAACAGCGCCAGGGGTAGCCCCCTGGTGCGTCGCCAGGCCACCGTGGCGGTCGCCGCGCCGAGCAGTGCGGGCACGGTGTCGGCGATCGAGACCGAGCCGTGTGGGGCGATGAGCGCGGGCAGTGTGATCGCGGCGAGCACCGCGGGCCCGATGTTCGGTAGGAGCCGCGCCACCAGAGCGGGAGGTTGACGGCGAGCGGTCACCAGGAACACCGCGCGCATCGCGTAGGTCCCGACTCCGATCACGACCAGGGTCAGCAGCTCACCCATGACGACCCGCGAGGGCTCCGCCGACCGCGATGCCTGCACCGGCCCCGACGAGCAGACCGAGCCCAAGGGGCAGCCCGGACGCCGCGACAGCGACGATCCCGCCCGCCACCGCCGAGCCGTAGGCCGCCCGATGCGTCAGCATCGGCAGCAGCAGGAGCAGGAACGTCAACGGCGCAGCCAGCTCGAGGTGCAGTGACGCGGGCAGCACCCCGGCCAGCAACACCCCGGCCCCGGTCATGGCCTGCCATGCCGTCCACAGCGCGACACCGACGCCGAGGTAGTAGAGCATCCGATGGCGCGCGGAGCCGCCCCCGTCCGGCCTGCTGAAGCGGGCGGCGGTGAGCGCGTAGACCGGGTCGGCCAGCAGGTAGGCGCCGAACCATCGCCAGCGGGCCGGCCAGGCCGCAGCGTGCGGGGCCATGGCCGCGCCGTAGAGCAGCATCCGGGTGTTGACGATCAGCGCGGCCAGCACGACGACGACCCCGCTCGTGCCCGCGGCGAGCAACTGGACCGCCACCAGCTGGGCCGCGCCGCCGAACAACAGCGGCGATGTCGACCAGGCGACGAGCGCGGGCAGGTGTGACGAGCCGAGCGTCGCGCCCAACGCCAGACCGAAGGGGAGATACGCGACCGCGACAGCGACCGAGTCCCGTGCGCCGCGGCCCAGAACCGCCAGCGACGATCCGGGAGCGCGTGGAACCGGGTTCATGCGGCCGGTCGCCAGGTTCCCCAGCCACCCGCAAGGGCCTGGTCGGCGTCGGCGGACACGAAGGTCTCGGTCGACCACCATTCCCGCACCCGCTCCTCACCCAACGCCGCGATCAGCCCCTCGATCTGGCTCGCCTGCGCGCGCAACGCGACGAGCTTGCGATCAACCATCGCCTGGTCGAGGCGCAGTTCCACGGCCAGCGCCGACGCCGGTGTGCGCAGCGGCAGCCCGTCGGCGAGGAACATGTTGAACACCTCGCGAGCAGGCTCCCAGCGGTCGACGAACTCCTCGGTGGTGGTCGCGTAGAGCAGCCTGGCGTTCGGGGCGGCAGCGGCGCGGGCCGCGGTGGCCCATCGCGACACGGTCTGGTGGTCCTCGTGGCCGCTCATGCCGTCGGGGCCGAAGGTGACGATCGTGTCCGGCCGCACGCCCTCGATGATCTCCGCGAGCCTGCGCACGACGACGTCGTGCGGCTGGGCCGCGCAGGTGCCGTCGCCGATGCCCAACAGGTGGTGCTCGGTGACGCCGAGCGCGGCCAGCGAAGCACGGGCTTCGTGCGCGCGCACCCTGGCGAGCCGCTGCGGCGGCCAGCGTTGCGGGTCGTCGGTGCCGTGCTCGCCCAGCGTCGCGGTCACGCAGACGACCCGCCTGCCTGCGTCGCGGGCGGCGGCCATCAGGCCCGCGGACAGGAACGCCTCGTCATCAGGGTGGGCCCAGATGCCCAGCACGGTGCCGAGCTGTCCGGCGTCGGTGATGAGCGAGCCTGCAGGCCGGGCAGGGGCGTGCCCGTGACGGCGGTGGCTCACGGTCGGACCTCGAGGACCATGTTGAACGGGGTCTGCGCAGCCTGGCGGAAGCGCGTGAACCCGGCCGTCGCGGTCACCTCGCGGATCCGGGCGGGGCCTGCTTGGGTGCCCAGCGCCAGCCCGAGGGGTTGGGAGAGCGACGAGGGCGTGCAGACGAGCGTGGAGAAGCCGTAGAAGACGCGTCCGACCGGGTTCAGGTTGTCCTCCACCCGGTCCCCGGCCTGGGGCTCGACGACCATCCAGGTCCCGTCGGCGGCGAGGGTGTCGTGGACATGGCGGGCCGCCCCGACCGGATCGCCCATGTCGTGGAGGCAGTCGAACATCGTGACGAGGTCGTAGTCCCGTCCGGTGTAGGCGCTCGCGTCGGCGACCTCGAACCGCACGCGGTCGGCCACCCCCGCCTCCGCCGCACGGGTTCGGGCGATGTCGATGGACTCGCGGTGGTAGTCCGAACCGACGAACCGCGAGCGCGGGAAGGCCTTGGCCATGAGGATCGTGGAAGCGCCGTGGCCACAGCCGACATCGGCGACGGTGGCGCCCGCCGTCAGCTTGGCCGTGACCCCGTCGAGCGCCGGAAGCCATTCGGCCACCAGGTGGGCGTCATAGCCGGGCCGGAAGAACCGCTCGCAGCCCAGGTGGACGTCCGTGTTGTGCTCGTGCCAGCCGCGGCCTGCCCCGGTACGGGCGGCTTCGATGATGTCGGCAGTGTCGTTGACGGCGCCGTGGGCGAGCTGGAAGAAGCCCGGCAGGAATGCCGGGCTGGATTCGTCGGCCAGCGCGACGGCGTGCTCGGCGGGCAGCGTGTAGCCGCCGGTGGTGGGGTCGAAGTCGACGATCCCGCCTGCGGCTTGGGCGTTGAGCCACTCCCGGGTGTAGTGCACGTCGGTGGCGGTGCGTTCGGCCAACTCGGCGGGCGTCGTCGGGCCCGCCCCGGCCAACGCGCGGTAGTACCCCAGCCGGTCGCCCATCACGACCAGCGCGGTGTTCAGGGTGGCGCCGATCTCGCCGACCGCGCGGAAGACGAAGGCCATCAGCCGATCGCCGTCGACGGCCGGTGCGGTGGTGGGGGTGGTCGTGGTCACGGTGGTGTCCTCACATCTGGTGGCTCGGCTGCCGTGCAGCGGCAGATAGATAGCACGATCGTTCGTGCTAATAGCGAGAGAGTACGCACGGTCGTGCTAAATTCACAAGGGTGGAAGTCGTGCTCCCAGGCGAGAAGCGGCGCAGCCCTCGGCGGCGCAGCGATGGCGAGCGCAGCCGGAATGCGATCCTCGGCGAGGCTGCGCGGCTGGCCACCGTCGAGGGCATCGGCGGGCTGTCGATCGGGCGGCTGGCGGACGCGGTAGGGATGAGCAAGAGCGGACTGTTCGCCCACTTCGGCTCGAAGGAGGAGCTGCAGCTCGCCACGATCGACACCGCGAGCGCGCTGTTCATCACCGCTGTGGTCGAACCCGCCGCCGGAGCCACCAGCGGGCTCGACCGGCTGCATCGGCTGACCGAGGCCTACCTGCGCTACATCCAGGACGACGTCTTCCCCGGGGGCTGCTTCTTCGCTTCGGCGCTCGCCGAGGTCGACATGCAGCCGGGGCCGGTGCGCGATCGACTCGTCCAGTTCCTGGCAGGCTGGCTCGACCGGCTCGAAGCGACCGTCCGCGATGCCCAAGCCGAAGGCGAGATCGATCCGGCCGAGGACGCCGCCCAGATCGCCTTCGAGGTCGAGGCCGCCCTCCTCCTCTGCAACGCGCTGTTCGTGGTGACCCGGAACTCGGCACCGATCGAACGAGCACGCGCCGCGATCCAGCGCCGAATCGCCACCGCGCGGCCCTGAGGCAGACCTGGCCCCACAGGTGTTGCAGCAGGGTGACCCTCCTGCTGTTGAGCGACAGCAGTGTCACCCTGCTGCAGATTCGGGGCAGGCTCAGGCGAACCAGCGGGCCGGGGCGGGCGCGGTGTTGTGCCAGATGTGCTTTTGCTCCTGGTACTCGTGCAGCCCGGTGGGGCCGAGCTCGCGGCCGTTGCCGGAGCGCTTCATGCCGCCCCACTCCGCGCCCGGCACGTACGGCCCGAAGTCGTTGATCCACACCGTGCCGTGGCGCAGCGCACCGGCCACCCGATGCGCACGGGCGGCATCGCTGGTCCAGACCGCGCCCGCCAGACCGTAGGCCGTGTCGTTGCCCAGCGCGATCGCCTCGTCCTCCCCTGCGAAGCGCTCCACGGTCAGCAGCGGGCCGAACGTCTCCTCCCGCACCACGCGCATGTCGCGGTGGCACGCGTCGAGCACGGTGGGCCGGTAGAAGTAGCCCTTGGCGAGCTCGGGGTCCTCGGGGCGACATCCGCCCGCCAGCACGCCGGCACCCTCCGCGCGGGCGGACGCGACGAAGTCCTCGATCTTGGCCCGGTGCGCCGCCGAGACGAGCGGGCCGGTCTGACTGGCCGGGTCGAGCCCGTTGCCGATGCGGATCGCGTCCGCGCGGATGGCCAGCTCGGCGACGAGATCGTCCGCGACCGACTCCTCGACGATCAGCCGCGCGCCGGCCGAGCACACCTGGCCGGAGTGCAGGAACACGGCGGTGAGTGCGTTGTCGACGACGGTCTCGAAATCGGTGTCGGCGAACACGATGTTCGGGTTCTTGCCCCCCAGCTCCACCGCGACCCGCTTCACCGTGTCGGCGGATGCCCGGATGATCGCCTGCCCGGTGGCGAGACCGCCGGTGAAGCTGACCATGTCCACGGCAGGGTGCGCGGTGAGCGGCGCGCCGACCGCGGGGCCGGTGCCCAGCAGGATGTTGACCACGCCGGGGGGCACCCCCGCCTCCTCGACGAGCCGCACGAGCAGCACCGACGTGAGCGGCGTGACCTCGCTGGGCTTGATCACGCAGGTGCAGCCGGCCACGAGGGCGGGCGCGAGCTTCCACGACAGCTGCAGCAGCGGGTAGTTCCACGGGGTGATCAGCGCGCAGACGCCGACCGGCTCGTGCGCGATCCGCGACAGCACGTGCGGCAGCCCGACGTCGACGGTCCGCCCGTCCTGCGCCACCGCGATGTCGGCGTAGTAGCGGAACACGGCCGTCACGTCGTCGACGTCGATGCGGCTCTCGACGAGCGTCTTGCCCGTGTCGAGCGTTTCGACACGGGCGATGTGCTCCTTGTCGCGTTGCAGCAGATCGGCGACTCGGCGCACCGCGGCTGCTCGCTCGGCGACGGGTGTGACCCGCCAGCCGCGCGGATCGTCGAACGCGGCGCGGGCGGCGGCGACGGCGGCATCGACGTCGTCGGGACCGGCTTGGTCGACCGTCTCGACCACGCTTGCGTCGAACGGGTTGAGCACGTCCGCGGAGCCGCCGGAGCCTGCGGTCCACTTGCCGTCGATATGAAGACTGGGCACGCCGCGATCGTTCCGGAATGTCACGCTACGTCAAGCGCTTCCCGGTCGTGATCGCATCGTCGCTTGACCTCGCCTACACCGGACATACGATGCAGCGGGGCAAGCGTGGCGCGCCTCACACGGACGAAGCGGGGTGAGGCAGATGTCGGGGTCGGGATCGACACGCACGGTGACTGCGACGGCCGAGCGCAAGCCAACGCCCGAACAGGAGCCCGCGATCGCGGTGAATGACCTGTGGAAGGTCTTCGGTCCGAAGGCCGACTCGGTGCCGGGCTCGCCCGAGCTCCGCGCCTTGAGCAGGCGCGAGCTGATCGACCGCACGGGATGCACCGCCGCGGTGCGCGACGTGAGCTTCGACGTGGCGCCGGGCGAGATGTTCGTGGTGATGGGCCTGTCGGGCTCGGGGAAGTCGACGCTCGTGCGCTGCCTGACGCGACTGATCGAGCCGACCTCGGGCATGGTCGCGTTCGACGGCGAGGACATCCTCGCCGCCGACGCCGCCCGGCTGCGCGACATGCGCAGAACCAAGTTCTCCATGGTCTTCCAGCACTTCGGCCTGCTGCCGCAACGCCGCGTGATCGACAACGTGGCCTACGGGCTGGAGATCCGCGGCATCGGGCGCACCGAGCGCTACAAGCGGGCCAACGAGGTGATCGAGCTGGTCGGCCTGTCCGGCTACGAGCACTCCTACCCTCACGAGCTCTCCGGCGGCATGCAGCAACGCGTCGGCCTGGCCAGGGCGCTGGCGGGCGAGCCGGACGTACTGCTGTTCGACGAGCCGTTCTCCGCGCTCGACCCGTTGATCCGCCGTGACATGCAGAACGAGGTCATCCGGCTCCACAAGGAGGTCGGGAAGACGATGATCTTCATAACGCACGACCTCTCCGAGGCCCTCAAGCTCGGCGACCGGATCCTGATCATGCGTGACGGCGCGATGGTGCAGACCGGAACGGGGGACGAGCTGGTCGGCGCGCCTGCAGACGACTACGTGCGCGACTTCGTCCGCGACGTGTCGCGGGCCCGCGTGCTGACGCTGCGCTGGATCATGCGGCCGGTGCGCCCCGACGACCCGACGGACGGGCCCGAACTGGGCCAGGACGTAATCGTCCAGGAGGCCACGCGAGCAGTGCTCGCCGCCGAGAAGCCCGTCCGGGTCGTCGAGGACGGGAAGGTGGTCGGCATCGTCGGCGACGAGGAAATCCTCGGCGTCATCGCCGCCATCGACGGCGCAGGCGACTGATGGCCACGCTGGCCCAGCCCAGGCTCCGGGAGTGGGCGGTCAGCACGAGCGGCGCGGTCGTCGCCGTGCTGATCGGCTGGATCGTGCTCTGGTTCCCGCTGCACGGCATCAACACACTGCCGCTGGCCTCGTCCGAGCTCACGCCGCTGCACACCTGGCTCAACGGCCTCAACGAGGCGATCAACGCCAGCCGCAGCACCAGCCCGCTCTTCCTGTACGTCTTCAACCCGATCCGGCTGGTGATCGACACCCTCGTCCGGGCGATCCAGGGTCTGATCAGCCAACCCGCCTTCGGGAGGCCCGCGCCGGTGCTGGGCTGGCTGGGAGTCGTCGCCGTGGCAGGCTTCGTCTCCTGGGCCTTCGGCAACGCCAAGGTGGCGCTGTTGGCGATCTGCGGGCTGCTGTTCATCGGGCTACAGGGCCTGTGGCAGGAGGCCATGGACACGCTGGCGTTGACGCTGGCGGCGGTGCTGGTGAGCCTGCTCATCGGTATCCCGCTGGGGGTCTGGGCCGGGTTGTCCCACCGGGTCGAGCGGACGATCACGCCAGGGCTCGACTTCATGCAGACGATGCCGACGTTCGTCTACCTGGCGCCGCTCACCCTGTTCTTCCTCATCGGCCCGGCGTCGGCGACGATCGCGACGCTCATCTACGCGATGCCACCGGTGGTGCGGATCACCGCCCACGGGATCCGCTCGGTACCGCGGACGACCGTCGAGGCCGCCGAGTCGATGGGCTCCACACGGTGGCAGACGCTCACCAAGGTCCTGCTGCCGATGTCCCGCCGCACGATCACACTCGGCGTCAATCAGACGATCATGGCCGCCCTCTCGATGGTGACGATCGCCGCGCTCATTGACGCCCCAGGCCTCGGCAAGACCGTCATCAAGGCCCTGCAGACACTCGACGTCGGCACGGCGTTCAACGCGGGCCTCGCGATCGTCGTGCTCGCGATCATTCTTGACCGCGTCACCACCGCCGCGGCCGAGCGGGCCGACGCGACGCACGCGAACTCGCCCCAAGAGCACCGGCGGCGGCAGATCCTGCTCGCCGTGGGCGGCGTGGTCACCGTCATCTGCGTCTATCTGTCCTACACCTTCGTCTGGGCCTCGACGTTCCCCACCAGCATCGGGAACACAGAGATCGGCGTCGGCGGGGCGATCTCCCGGTTCACCGACGCCGTCACGACCTGGGTGCAGACCAACCTCTCCCTCATCACCGCCGGGATCAAGAACGGCATCAGCCGGGTCGTGCTGGACACCGTCGAGGCCCTGCTCGTTCAGTCGCCGTGGTGGCTCACGTGCGCGGCCGTGCTGGCGCTGGCAGCGATACTGGGCGGCTTGCGTGCGGTGATCCCGGGGGCGGTCTGCCTGGCGCTCCTGATCGGCACCGGGCTGTGGTCCGACGCGATGGCCACGCTGGCCGCGACCATCGTCGCCACGGCCATCGTGATGTCGCTCGGCATCGTCGTCGGGGTGTGGATGGGCCGCAGCGCCCGGGCCGACCGGGCGATCCGGCCCGTGCTCGACGCAGGCCAGGTCATGCCCGCGTTCGTCTACCTCGTGCCGTTCCTCGCGCTCTTCGGAGCAAGCCGGTTCACCGCGATCGTGGCCGCGATCGTCTTCTCCGCGCCGGTCGCGATGAAGATCATTGCCGATGGGATCCGCGGGGTGTCGCCGACCACCGTCGAGGCGGCGACAGCGGCCGGGTCGAGCACCTGGCAGCTCGTCACGAAGGTGCAGCTACCGATGGCGCGCAGCGCGATCACCCTCGCGACGAACCAGGGCCTGATCTACGTGCTCTCGATGGTGGTCGTCGGCGGCCTGGTCGGGGCGGCGGCGCTGGGCTTCGACGTGGTTGCAGGCTTCTCGCAAGGCAGCTTGTTCGGCAAGGGGCTCGCCGCCGGTCTGGCCATCGTGCTCCTCGGGATCATGCTCGACCGCATCAGCCAGGCGGCGGCGCGCCGCGCCAGCGATGCTCAATAAAGGAGGTTGCACCAGTGGGAGCAGGCAACGTTCGGTCTTGGCGGGCCTGGCGGCGCGCGCGGGTAGCGCTCGTCGCCGCGGCGGCGCTGGCCCTGACAGGCTGCGGTGGCGCGACGGTCGGAGGCGGCGGAGGAAGCTCCGGTGGGTCGGGGGCCTCCTGTGGCACGGTCAACCTCGCGATCAACCCGTGGGTCGGTTACGAGGCCGACGCGGCGGTGTACACGTACGTCGCGAAGACCAAGCTCAACTGCAACGTGGTGAAGAAGGATCTCAAGGAGCAGGTGTCCTGGGCCGGTTTCGGAACCGGCGAGGTGGACCTCATCCTGGAGAACTGGGGCCACCCCGACCTGACCAAGCAGTACATCACCGACCAGAAGACGGCCGTCGACCTCGGCCTGACCGGCAACAAGGGCATCATCGGCTGGTACGTGCCGCCGTGGCTGGCAGCGGCCCACCCGGAAATCACGGACTGGAAGAACCTCAACAACTACGCCGCGCAGTTCAAGACCTCGGAGTCGGGCGACAAGGGACAGCTCCTGGACGGCGACCCGTCGTACGTGACCAACGACAACGCGCTGGTCACCAACCTCAACCTCAACTTCAAGGTCGTGCAGGGCGGCAGCGAGACGTCACTGATCCAGTCGTTCCGCCAGGCCGAGGCCCAGAAGCAGTTCTTCCTGGCCTACTTCTACGAGCCGCAGTGGTTCTTCCAGGAGATGAAGCTCGTCCGGGTGAACCTCCCTCCCTATAAGGAGGGCTGCGACGCCGACCCGGCGAAGGTGGCCTGCGACTACCCGCCGTACGACCTCAACAAGGTCGCGAGCGCGAAGTTCGCGAACTCGGGCAGCCCGGCGGCCGAGCTGGCGAAGAAGTTCCAGTGGACCAACGACGACCAGAACGCGGTGGCGCGCTCCATCGCCGTCGACAAGCTCTCCGACGAGGCGGCCGCGAAGAAGTGGGTCGACGCCAACGCGGACAAGGTGAAGGCCTGGCTGCCTGCAGGCGTGAGCTGACGCGCTGATCGTCGCGAGGCCGACGTTGCCGGGGCCCTGACCCCGGAAACGTCGGCCTCGTCGCGTTCAGAGCAGCTCGGCGAGGGCCTCCTCCAGGAGCGCGTCGCCGACCACCACCGTCTCCAACGGCAGGCCGAGCTGCGCTGCCGCGTGCTCGGCGGCGGCCCGGAGGCGGGGGGTGGGGTGCTGGGCGAGCCAGACGACGCGCCGGTAGTGGCCGAAGTAGACGTCGAGCAGCTCGGGGTGACGGTCGAGGCCCAGCTCGACGACGACCGAGCGGGTGAAGGACGTCACGAGGTAGTCGGTGAGCACGTAGGTGCCCGGCTCGGCGGCCAGCAGCGCGCCGAAGCGCTCGGCGCCCGCGAAGACGTCGTAGCAGTGCGCCCCGGGCAGCCTGGGCACGTCCAGCCGGGCGCAGACCTCGTCGAGCGCGCCGTAGGTGCCGCAGTCGGCGTAGCCCACCGCGACGCGGGCGTACCGGCGCCGGAGCCGGGTGACGGTCCGCTCGACCTCCGCGGCGATGCGCTCGGGTCGGTTGTGCAGCAGGGGCGGCAGTGGGTGGACGTCGAGGGCCCAGCCGCGGCGGGCAGCGACCTCGGCGACGTGGCGCGCGATCGCCCCGCACGCGACCACCGCGACGGCCGCGACGGCCGCGACGGCCCTGCCCGGGGCAA
The DNA here is from genome assembly GCA_963736375.1 of uncultured Actinomycetota bacterium. GTDB lineage: Bacteria > Actinomycetota > Actinomycetes > Mycobacteriales > Pseudonocardiaceae > Pseudonocardia. The sequence continues at coordinate 82,562 of CAVTOL010000022.1, read as the reverse complement.
CTTCGCACCCCTTCGACCCACTTCGCACCCCGCCGGCGGGGTGCGAAGAGTCCGAAGGGGTGCGAAGTGTCCCAGCGAGGGTGGCGCGGCCGCCACGTGCGTCAGCCGGGGAAGGCGAGGCGGTCGACGAACTGGTCGTTGAAGTCGGCGCGGTCGGAGAGCTCGACGTAGTGCACCTCCTCCAGCAGCGCCTGGGCCGCGGCCCGCTCGCGCATCGAGAGCAGAGCCATCTTCGCGCCCTCGCCCGCCACGTTGCCCGCGCTGACGATGCGCAGCGTGGCGACCTCGGGCACCAGCCCGATCCGCACGGCGCTGGACGGGGCGAGGTAGCTGCCGAAGGAGCCCGCGAGCACCACCTGCGCGACGTCGGCGGCGGACAGGCCCTGCTCCTCCAGCAGCAGGGTCCACCCGGTCGCGATCGCCGCCTTGGCGAACTGCAGCTCGCGGATGTCGCGCTGGGACAGGTACAGGGACTCCGCCGGGTCGCTGGAATTGTCGGAGTCGCGGAAGTGCAGCACGAACACCCGCTCCTTGCCGACCTGGCGGAGGCGGGTGGCCAGGCCCGGCGGGACCCCAGGTGCATCGGGCGCGATCAGCCGCCCCGAGGCGTCGACGAGGCCCGCCGCCACCAGCGCCGCAACGGCGTCGACGAGGCCAGACCCCGCCAGCCCGATCGGCTCGACGTCCCCGATGACCTGCAGGAGCACGTCGTCGTCGCTGATCTTCACGCCCTCGACGGCGCCGGGCGCGGCCCGCATTCCGCACCGGATCGCCGCGCCCTCGAACGCGGGCCCCGCGGGGGCCGCCGTGGCGAGCAGCCGGTCGCCTGCGGCCAGGAGGATCTCGCAGTTGGTGCCGATGTCGATGAACAGCCGGATGCGCCGGTCGCGATCCATGCCGGACGCCAGTGCCCCGGCCACGATGTCGCCACCGACGTAGGCCCCCAGCGCCGGGAACACGTAGGCGCGCGCCCGTGGATGCACCTGGACGCCGAGATCGGTCGCGAGCAGACCGTCGAAGGACCGCGACGCCATGATGAACGGGGCGACGCCCAGCGGCTCGGGGTCGATGCCGAGCGCGATGTGCGTCATGGTGGCGTTGCCCGCCAGCGCGATCTCGTATACCTCGGTGCGCGCGACGGCGCCCTCGTCGCACACCTCGCCGGTGAGCTGGTCGAGGGCCTCGTGGGCGAGCGCGCTGAGCCGGTCCAGCGCCTCGGGGTCCATCATCGTGGCGCTGATCCGGGTGATCACGTCGGCGCCGTAGGGCTGCTGCGGGTTGAGCATCGAGGCCACCGCGACGGGCGTGCCGGTGGCCAGGTCGAGCAGCGTGGCGACGACCGTGGTGGTGCCGAGGTCGAACGCGACGCCGAACCGGCGCTCGGTGGTGTCGCCGGGCTCGACGTCGACGAGCACGTCGTCGACGACCACCGCGGTCACCTGGGAGCCCGCCCGCATCGCGCGCGAAAGGTTCCGCACGGCCGCGAGGTCCACGCGCAGGTCGAGGTCGGGCAGCGCGTCGCGGAGCCGTTCGACATCGGTGCGTTGATCGGACAGCGTGGGCTCCGGCAGCTCCACGCACCGCTTCTGCAGCGCGGGTCGCAGGATCACCTGACGACCGACGCCGACGGTGGCCGCCTTGGGCCGCGTGACCAGCGGCGGCACCACCACGCGGAGGTCCTGGGTGGCCTGGGCCCTGCAGGCCAGCCGCCAGCCCGCGCGCAGCTCGTCGGGCGAGAAGGCACGCGGGTCGAGGCGGGACACCGGCACCGTGCCCTCGACCACCTGCATCTTGCACTTGCGGCACGTGCCGTGCCCTCCGCAGGTGGAGTCGACGGCGATGCCGTTCCAGCTGGCTGCGTCGAACAGCGTCGCCCCGGCGGGCACCCGGACCTCACGCGGCTTGGCGCCGTCGGGGTCGAAGTGGATGCGGACCCGATCCGGGGTCGGCTCGCCGGGGCCGGTCACGGTCAGGCCGACTTCTCGGCCGCGGCCTTTTCCGCCGCCGCGGCCGCCCGCGCGCGGGCGATCCACGCCATGCCCCACTCGTCGTTGCCGAGCAGCAGGTCCGCGGCCTTGACCGCCTCGACGATCTGTGGCGCGCGCACGTCCATGATCGCGCTGGTGAGCCCGCAGGACATGGCCATCGGCAGGAACGTGGCGCCGAGGGCGTGCCGTCCGGGCATGCCGAACGAGACGTTGGACGCGCCGAGGGTCATGTTGAGCCCGAGCTCGTCGTGGATCAGCTCGATGGTCTTGAGCGTCTTCGCGACGAGCGTGGTGTCGGCGCCGATCGGCATCGCCAGCGGGTCGATCACGATGTCCGCCAGCGGGATGCCGTACTCCCCCGTCGCGATGTCGAGGATCTTCTTCGTGATGTCGAGCCGCTTGTACGGGTCGTCGGGGATCTCGTCCTCCTCGTTGGGCAGCGCGATCACCGCCGCCCCGTGCCTTGCGACGATCGGCAGGATCGCCTCCAGCCGCTCCTTCTCCCCGGTCACGGAGTTCACCAGCGCCTTGCCCTGGTACGCCGCGAGCCCGGCTTCGAGGGCCTCGACGACCGACGAGTCGATGACGAGCGGCAGGTCGGTGAGCCCCTGGATCATCGTGACGGCCTGGGCGAGCAGCTCGGCCTCGTCGGCGAGCGGCACCCCCATGTTGACGTCGAGCATCGTGGCGCCGCCCGCGACCTGCTGCTCGACGTCGATGGCGATGCGCGACAGGTCTCCCCTGCGCAGCTGCTCGGCGAAGATCTTGCGGCCGGTCGGGTTGATCCGCTCGCCCATGAGGCAGAACGGCTGGTCGTCCCCGATGACGACCTCGCGGGTGGCCGAGCGCAGAACGGTGTGCATGTCAGATTCTCCCACCCAGCCAAGCCGCTGGTTCCGTTGGCGAATGGACGTCCCTTCGGGCTTCCACCTCATACACCTACAGCGGCGCGGCGGGCGGCGAGCAGTTCCTTGGCCTTGCGGACGGCGGTCGACGCGTCGGCCGCGTAGCCGTCCGCGCCGACGGCGTCGGCGTACTCCTGCGTGACGGGGGCGCCGCCGACCATGACGATCACCTGGTCGCGCAGGCCCGCCTTCTGCAGCGCGTTGATGTTGGCCTTGAACATCGGCATGGTCGTGGTCAGGAACGCGGAGAACCCGACGATGTCGGGTTGGTGCTCGTGGATCCCGGCGATCACCTTCTCCGGCGACACCTGCACGCCGAGGTCGATCACGTGGAAGCCCGCGCCCTCCAGCATGATGTTCACCAGGTTCTTGCCGATGTCGTGCACGTCGCCCTTGACGGTGCTCATGAGGAACGTGCCGACGGTCTGCGCGCCCGTCTCGGCGAGCAACGGGCGCAGGATGTCCAGCGCGCCGCTCATCGCCCGGCCTGCGACGAGCATCTCGGGCACGAAGAAGTCGCCGCGCTCGAACCGGGCGCCGACCTCCTCCAGCGAGGGGATCAGCGCGTCGAACAGCATCGACTCGGGCGTCATGCCCTCATCAAGGCCCTGCCGGGTCAGCTCAAGCACCCGGGGGCCGTTGCCGACGAGCGTCTCGTCGTAGAGCCCCTTCAGGATGTCATCCGTACTCATCCCACGCCTTCCTTACGGGGTTGATGGCCCAAGAGGGCCGACAGTCCGCGAAGCTCCGCGACGAGCAGATCGCCGATCTTGGTGATGCCGTAGTCGTTGATCCGGCCGGTCGGTCCGGAGATCGACACAGCCGCGACGACCGTGCCGTCGACCGCGCGCACCGGCGCGCCGACGGCGGCGAGGCCGAGCTCCAGCTCATCGAGTGAGGCGGCCCAGCCTCGACGACGCACCTCGACGAGGGCGTGGTCGAGCTGGGCCCGGTCGACCGGCGAGTGCGGGGTGCGGCGCTCCAGCTTGCCCAGGGGCAGCGGGAGCGTGCTGTAGGCGTAGAGCACCTTGCCCAGCGCCGTGCAGTGCGCAGGCACGTCGACCCCGACCCAGTTCACCGCGCCGATCAGGTACTGGCCGTCGACCTGGTCGATCTGCACGACCTGGCCGCCGCGCGGTACCGCGAGGTTCACCGTCTCCCGGCTCACCTGCGACAGGTGCTCCATGGTCGGCCTGGCGAGCTCGGAGAGGTCGTGCAGCGCGCTGGGCCGGGCGGCGTGCAGGGAGAACAACGCGCCCGGCCGGAACGCCCCAGCCCGGTCGCGGTGCACCAACCTGCTGCGCTCCAACGCCTGCAGGAGCCGCGAGGTCGTGGACTTCGCAAGCCCGAGCTCGTCGACCAACGAGGAGAACGTGCGCGGAGCACCTGACTCGACGATAACGCTGAGCAGGGCACTCGCACGCTCGACGGCCTGACTTCCCGTCTGCTGTGGCGCCGCCATGGATCCCGTCCCGAGAAAGAGTTTCATATTATGGAACCTGTGTTCCGTCAATTGCGGTTACTGTGACGCCGGTCGAGCACCCGCGTCAAGAGGGGAAGAACCCGCGCATGTTCCGCAATGCCATGCCCCGCTACGAAATCCTCAGCGAGGATGCGATGGCCACGCTCGACGGGGGGTGGCGACGGCTGGTCTCCGAGATCGGCGTGGAGTTCGGGTCGGCCCGCGCGTTGGAACTCTTCCGCCAGGCCGGGCAGAAGGTCGAGGACTCGGACGGTCATGGGGTCGTCCGGTTCGATCCCGACTTCGTGCTCGAGCAGGTCGCGAAGGCGCCCCGCGCGTTCGACGTGCAGGCCCGCAACCCCGCGCACACCGTGCACATCGGCGACGACGCAATGGCCTTCGGCGCGGTCTACGGGCCCCCGTTCGTGCGCGAGGGCGAGGTGCGCCGCGACGCCAAGATGGAGGACTTCCGCAACTTCGCCCGTCTCTCCCAGAGCTTCGCGGCGATGGACTCGGCGGGCGGCATCGTCTGCGAGCCGGAGGACACGCCGCTGGACTCGCGGCACCTCGACATGACCTACGCGCTGCAGACGCTCACCGACAAGATCTACATGGGCAACGTCGTCTCCGGCGAGAACGCCGCCGACACCCTCGCGATGACCGAGATCCTCTTCGGCGGCCGGGAGACGATCGAGGCCACCCCCGCCACGATCTCGCTGATCAACTGCAACTCGCCGCTGCGCTGGGACGAGCGCATGCTCGACGCGCAGTTCGCCTACAGCGAGGCCAACCAGGCCGTCGTGATCACGCCGTTCCTGTTGATGGGCGCGATGTCGCCGGTGTCGATCCCCGCGGCGCTCACCCAGCAGATCGCCGAGGCGCTCACCGGGATCACGTTGTCGCAGCTCATCCGGCCCGGCAGCCCGGTGATCTTCGGGTCGTTCCTCTCCAACATCGACATGCAGTCCGGCTCGCCCTGCTTCGGCACCCCGGAGTCGGCGGTCGGGCTGCTGTGCACCGGACAGATCGCCCGCCGCTTCGGGCTCCCGGTGCGGTCGGGCGGCAGCCTCACGTCCAGCCAGACGGCCGACGCGCAGGCGGGCTACGAGGGCCTGATGACGATGCTCCCGACGTTCCTCGCGGGCATCAACTGGGTCATGCACACCGCGGGCTGGCTGGAAGGCGGGCTGGTCGCGAGCTACGAGAAGTTCGTGCTGGACGTGCAGGTGCTGGAGATGCTGCAGCAGGAGTTCACGCCGCTTCAGATCGACGAGGCGTCGCTGGCGTTCGGCGCTCACGACGAGGTCCGCCACGGCGGCCACTTCCTCGGTGCCGCGCACACGATGGAGCGCTTCCGCACCTGCTTCTACCGGCCGTTCGTGAACAGCTCCGACAACTACGACCGCTGGATGCGGGGCGGGGCGAAGGACGCGGCCGCCAGGGCGCGCGACGTCGCGCAGCGCAAGCTCGACGAGTACGAACCCCCACCTCTCGACGACGCCGTGCGCGAGGAGCTGGCCGAATACGTGACCCGTCGCAGGCGTGAGCTGGGCGACTGAGAAAGGAATCGTTCAAGTGACCGTTCCCGCCACCGCCCGGGTCGTCGTCATCGGCGCGGGCATCGTCGGCAACAGCCTCGTGCACCACCTAGCGCGGCTCGGCTGGCGTGACATCGTCCAGATCGACAAGGGTGCGCTGCCCAACCCCGGCGGCTCCACCGGCCACGCGTCGAACTTCATCTTCCCCGTCGACCACTCCCGTGAGCTGACCGACCTCACGCTGGACTCGATGCGCCAGTACAAGGAGCTGGGCGTGTTCACCGAGTCCGGCGGCTACGAGGTGGCGCGCACCGAGGAGCGGATGGAGGAGCTGCGGCGGCGGATGTCGTCGGCCAAGGCCTGGGGCATCCCGGCCGAGCTCGTGACACCGGACCACGTTGTGGAACGCATCCCGTTCCTCGACAAGGACAAGATCCTCGGCGCGTTCTGGACGCCGTCGGTGGGAGTGGTCGACTCGCTGCGCGCGGGCACCCTCATGCGCGAGTCGGCGATGGCGCTGGGCGCGCTCACCGTCGTGTCGACCGTCGAGGTCACCGGCATGGACGTCGAGGAAGGCCGCATCCGCCGGGTGCGCACGACCGGTGGCGACATCGAGGCCGACACCGTCGTGATCGCGTGTGGGGTGTGGAGCCCGAAGCTCGCCCGGATGGCGGGCGCGGCCATCCCGCTCACGCCCGCCGTGCACCAGATGATCTCGGTGGGCCCGGTCCCCCAGCTCGCCGAGCGGCCGGGCGAGATCTCGTTCCCGATCGTCAGGGACATGGACACGTTCTGCTACGAACGCCAGCACGGCGCCGACATGGAGGTGGGCTCCTACGCCCACCGGCCGATCCTGCACGACCCCGAGGACATCCCTTCGATCGAGCAGGCGCGCCTGTCCCCCACCGAGATGCCGTTCACGGCCGACGACTTCGACGAGCAGCTCGAGCAGGCGCTCGAGCTCATGCCCGACGCGCTGGGCGCCGAGGGTGCCGAGATCCGCTACGCCATCAACGGCCTGCTCTCGCTCACCCCGGACGGCGCTCCGATCCTCGGCGAGACGCCCGAGGTGCAGGGCCTCTGGTCGGCCGCCGCCGTCTGGATCAAGGAAGGGCCTGGCGTCGGGCGCGCGGTGGCGGAGTGGATGACCCACGGGCACTCCGAGATCGACCTCGCCCACTCCGACATCGCGCGGTTCTACCCGCACCAGCGCACCCGCGCGCACGTGCGGGCCCGCACCAACGAGAGCTTCAACAAGACCTACGGCATCGTGCACCCCGGCGAGCAGTGGGCCAGCGAGCGGGGCAAGCGCCTTGCCCCGATGCACGCCGCCGAGAAGGCCGCCGACGCGGTGTTCTTCGAGACCGTCGGTTGGGAACGGCCGATGTGGTACGCGTCCAACGAGGCGCTGCTCGGCGAGTACGGCGACGCCGTCCTGCCGCGCGAGCACGAGTGGGACACCCGCTGGTGGTCGCCGATCATCAACGCCGAACACCTCGCGATGCGCGAGCGAGCAGGCATCGTCGACCTGTCCGCGTTCGCGATCTTCGATGTCGTCGGACCCGCTGCGGCGCAGGCGGTTCAGGGCATCGTCGTCGCACAGGCCGAGGTGGGCGAAGGCCGGGTGATCTACACGCCGGTGCTCGACGCCAAGGGCGGCTTCCGCTCCGACCTCACGGTGATGCGCCTGGCGCACAACCGCTATCGCGTGGTCACCGGCGGCCTGCACGGCATGGCCGACCTCAAGTGGTTCGCCGACCACCTCACCGGCGACGCCCAGATCGTCGACCAGACCTCGGCGTTCACGACGATCGGGCTGTGGGGCCCGAAGGCGCGCGACATCCTCGGCCACCTCACCGGCGACGACATCTCGCACAGCGGCTTCCCGTTCCTCAGCTGCCGCACCATCGAGCTGGACAACGTGGCGGTCCTCGCGTCCCGGATCTCCTACGTCGGCGAGCTGGGCTGGGAGTTCTACGTCCCGATGGAGCAGGGCGCCAGGGTGTGGGACCTGCTGCACGAGGCCGGGCGGCCCGACGGCGCCGTGCCGGTCGGCATCGGCGTGTACGGCACCACCGGTCGCATCGAGAAGGGCTACCGGGCGTACGGGTTCGAGCTGGACGCCGAGCGCACGATCATCGAGGCCGGGATGGCCCGGCCCAAGGTCAAGGCCGCGGACTTCATCGGCCGCGAAGCCTATGTCGCGCAGCGGGAATCGGCGCCGCAGACCGTCCTGTGCACGCTCACGGTCGACGACCACACCTCGGCGAACGGCGGCAAGCGCTACATGCTCGGCGGCGAGCCGATCCGCACCCGCGACGGCGGCGAGCTCACCGACGGCCACGGGCACCACCCGTACGTCACGACGGCAGGCTCGGCGCCCTCGCTCGGCAAGCACGTGCTCATGGCCTACCTGCCGCCGGACGAGGCCGTGCTGGGCAACCAGCTCGCCGTGTCCTACATGGAGGAGCTGTACCCGGTGACCGTCGGATCGATCGACGCCACGCCGCTCTTCGACCCCGCCAACGACCGGATCAAGGGCTGATCGCTGCTATGACGAACGTGCTGGTCTGCATCAAAAGGGTGCCCGATGCCGCGGGCGAGGTGCTGTTGACCGCGGACGGACAGTCGCTCGACGCCCGGTTCGTCGGCTTCACCGTCAGCGCGCACGAGAACTGCGCCGTCGAGCTGGCGGTCCGGATCGCCGGGGCCGACGGCGGCACCGCGACGGTCCTCACCCTCGGCCCCGCCGAGGCGGTCGAGCAGCTGCGCGCAGCGCTCGGCGTCGGCTGCGGCGCGGCGGTGCTCGTCGAGGCCGACACGGTCGGGTACGGGCCCGCGGACGTGGCACGCGAAATTGCAGCCGCGGTCGTGGCGCACGAGGCCGAGGGCAAGACCTACGACCTGATCCTGCTGGGCAACGACGCCGCCGACACCGGCGACTTCCAGGTCGGCATCCGCCTGGCCTACGAGTTGGGCCGCCCGGTGGTCAACGGCGTGCGCACGGTCGACGTGGGCTGGAGCGACTCTGGCGGCGTCGCCACTGCGCGTGGCGACGGCATCGACGGTGTCGAGACCTACACGGTGCCGCTGCCCGCCGTGGTGACCGTGCTGGAGGGCGGCGTCGAGCCGCGCTACCCGACGATCACGGGGCGGATGAAGGCGAAGAAGACCCCGATCGAGACGGTCGCGCCGCGGCAGGAGCCGCGTGGCCCCGGACGGGTGCGGCTCACGTTGCCGCCCGCCCAGCCCAGCACGGTCGACGTGCTCGGCGAGGGTCCCGACGCCGCGGCCGCGGTCGTCGACCTGCTGCAGCGCCTGGGGGTGGCCCGATGATCCTGGTGTTCGTGGAGACCGCGGCGGACGGCGCGACCGAAGTGTCCCTGGAGACCGTCACGTTCGCTCGCTCGCTCGCCGAGCGGACCGGCGGGCCGGTGCACGCCGTCGTGGTCGGCGCCTTGCCCGAGAAGCTCGCCGACGAGCTCGGCGCCTACGGGATCGCCGAGGTGCACCACGCTGTCGGCGACGCGTTCTCCGCCTACGCCGGAGCGGCGTGGGCCGCCGCGGCGCAGGCGGTGCTGGATAGCGCGCCGGGCCGTCAGCAGGGTGACACTGCAGACGTTGAGCGTCAGGAGGGTGACATTCCTGACGCGGGGGTGCGACCGGCGCGGATGCCGTGCTCGCACCCGGCACCCCGCGGGGCATGGAGGTGCTCGCGCACCTGGCTGCGCGGCTCGACGTGGCGATGGCGGCCAACGTCGTCGGCATCCAAGAAGCCGATCCGCTCGTCGTCACCCGCCAGGTGCAGGGCGGCGCGGTGCTGGAGGAGATGCGGCTCCCGGAGCGGCCCGCCGTGCTGACGGTCGCGGGACACGCCGTCGAGGCCGCCCCGGCCGCCGCCGCGGGCGACGCCGTCGTGCGCGAGCACTCCCCCGAGGTGGCGGCGGCCGACCTACTGGCCCGGGTCGTAGCGACCGAGCCCGCGGGACCGGACGAGTCCGGCGCGCTCACCTCCGCCAGGGTCGTGGTCGGCGCGGGGCGCGGGGCGGGCGGCGCCGACGGGTTCGACGACGTGATCGAGCTGGCCGAGCTGCTTGGCGGCGCCCTGGGCGTCTCCCGCGTGGTCACGAGCCTGGGCTGGCGCCCGCACCACGAGCAGATCGGCCAGACCGGGAGCCGGATCTCCCCGGAGCTCTACATCCCCTGCGGGATCAGCGGCGCCATCCAGCACTGGGCGGGCTGCTCGAGCTCCAAGACGATCCTGGCCATCAACACCGACGAGAACGCCCCGATGGTGACCAAGGCGACGTACGCCGTCATCGGCGACATGGCCGAGGTCGTGCCCGCGATCAACGCCGAGATCCGACGGCGGCGGGGATGACGGGACAGGTGCACGCGGCGAGCAGGACGGCGTCATGAACGCCCCGCTGCGCGGACTGCTCACGCCGTTCAGCATGGAGATCACGCCCCGTGAGACCACCAAGCTGCCGCCCCTCTCGGGTCTGCTGAACCCCGGCACCGCCGTCTACCTGACCTTCCTGCCGAACGTTCCGTGGGAACAGACCGTCGACGCGGTCCGGTGGATCGCCGATGTCGGGATGCGCCCCGTGCCGCACATCGCGGCCCGCGGTGTGCCCGACCGCGCCACCCTGGGCCGCATGTTGGCCGACCTCACCGCGGTCGGCGTCGAGGACCTGCTGCTCGTCGCGGGCGGGATGGCCCCGGTCGGCGAGTACCACGAGACCGTCCAGATCCTCGACTCCGGATGCGTCGAGGAGGCCGGGATTCGCCGCATCGGCGTGGCGGGCCACCCGGAGGGCCATCCCGACGTCGGCGACGACCTGCTGACGTGGGCGTTGGCCGCGAAGAACCGCATTGCGCGCGAGCGCGGCCTCGACCTGTACCTGGTCACCCAGTTCACGTTCGCCGCCGAGCCGATCGTGGCGTGGGAGCGGCGGCTGCGGGCCATGGGCAACGAGTTGCCCATCCACGTCGGCCTGCCCGGCGTGACCTCCCCGGCCAAGCTGCTCAAGTACGGCCTGTCCTGCGGGGTCGGGCCGTCGCTGAAGGTGCTGCGCAAGCAGACCGGTGGCGTGCTCAAGCTGGCGACGACCACGGCCTACAAACCCGAGGACACCCTGCTCGACCTGGCGGCCGCGATCGCCGCCGATCCGCGCAGCCTGCTCACCACCGCGCATTTCTTCCCGTTCGGCGCGCTCGTCGCGACCGCCGAGTGGGCCTACGACCTGCGCGCCCGTCATACCCCGAGATCAGAGAGGAGCGCATGATGTCCTTCCCGCCGAACCTGCGGATCGCCCAGTCCGCGTCGCTCAAACCGCTCGGCGACATCGCCGAGGGGATGGGCATCGGGCCCCATCTCATGGAGCCGTACGGCGAGCACGTCGCCAAGATCAAGCTGTCGGCGATTGACGAGCTGGCGAGGCGGCCCCGGGCCAAGTACGTCGTGGTGTCCGCCGTCACCCCCACGCCGCTCGGCGAGGGCAAGACCACCACCACCGTGGGGCTCGGCCAGGCGTTCGCGCACATCGGGAAGCGGGCGACGGTCGCGATCCGCCAACCGTCCATGGGCCCGACCTTCGGGATCAAGGGCGGCGCGGCCGGTGGCGGCTACAGCCAGGTCGTGCCGATGGAGATCCTCAACCTGCACCTCACCGGCGACTTCCACGCGGTCACCGCGGCGCACAACCTGCTCTCCGCGATACTGGACAACCACCTCCACCAGGGCAATGCGGCGGACCTCGACCTGCACGACATCACCTGGAAGCGCGTGCTCGACGTCAACGACCGCGCGCTGCGCAACATCGTCGTGGGCCTCGGCGGCAAATTGGACGGCGTCTCGCGCCAGACCGGGTTCGACATCACCGCCGCCAGCGAGGTGATGGCGATCTTCGCGCTCGCAGGCTCGCTACCGGAGATGCGGGAGCGGTTCGGGCGCATCGTCGTCGGCTACACCTCGAACGGCACGCCGGTGACCGCCGAGGAGATCGGCGGAGCGGGCGCCATGACGGTGATCATGCGCGATGCGTTGAAGCCCAACCTGATGCAGACGTTGGAGAACACGCCCGTGCTCGTGCATGCGGGCCCGTTCGGCAACATCGCGCACGGCAACTCATCGGTCGTCGCCGACCGCATCGGCATCCACGCGGGCGACTACCTCGTCACCGAGGCAGGCTTCGGCGCCGACATGGGCGCGGAGCGGTTCTTCAACATCAAGTGCCGGGCGTCGGGCCTCACGCCGGACGCGGCCGTCGTCGTGGCCACCGTGCGGGCACTCAAGGCGCACTCCGGCCAGCACAAGATCGTCGCCGGGAAGCCGCTGCCCGACGGGCTGCTCAAGGAGAACCCTGACGAGGTCCACGTCGGCGGGTCGAACCTGCGCAAGCAGATCGAGAACATCCGCCTGCACGGCGTGTCGCCGGTCGTGGCGATCAACGCGTTCCCCGAGGACCACCCGTCCGAGCACGCCGCGATCGCCGAGATCGCCGCCGAGATGGGGGCGCGGGTGGCGGTCTGCACCCACTTCGCCGAGGGCGGCCGTGGGGCGCGCGAGCTGGCCGAGGCGGTGGCCGAGGCCGCGGCGGAGCCCCCTGTGGATGGTCGCGGCTTCCGGTTCCTCTACCCGGACGATGCCTCGCTCAAGGAGAAGATCGAGACGATCGCGACGAAGGTGTACGGCGCCGACGGCGTCGACTACACCACCGTCGCCGACCGCCAGCTCGCGACCTACGAGCGCAACGGGTTCGGGAACATGCCGGTCTGCATCGCGAAGACGCACCTTTCGCTGTCGTCGGACGCCTCCTTGAAGGGTGCGCCGACCGGATGGCGACTGCCGGTCCGCGAGGTCCGCGCCTCGGTCGGCGCCGGGTTCATCTACCCGATCTGCGGCACGATGAGCACGATGCCGGGCCTTGGGGCGCACCCAAACGCGCACCAGATCGACATCGATGCGGACGGAAATGTCGTAGGCCTCTTCTAGCTTGTCTGCATGACCACATGGAGCGAGCTCAGGGAGCAGGCACCGCGGATCACGGCGATCTTCGAACGGCGGCACGCCGCCACAGGCAACCTCTGCATGCTGGCCACCCTCCGCACGGACGGGTTCCCGCGGATCAGCCCCATGGAGCCCGGCATGTTCGAGGGCGATCTGTGGATCGCGGGCATGCCGGGCACCACGAAGTTCCTCGATCTCGCTCGTGATCCGCGGTTCTGCCTGCACACGGCCACCGTCGACACGCACGTAAGCGACGGCGACGCGAAGCTGTGGGGCGTCGTGCGCGACGTGCAGGACCCCGCGCTGCACCAGCGCTTCGCCGAGGACCTCTTCGCGCGCACCGGTTTCGATCTGCGTGGCCAGGTGTTCAAGCCGTTCTACGCGGCCGACATCACCGGCGCGTCCGCGGTCGAGGTCGGCGACGGCCACATGGACGTCACCATCTGGAAGCCGGGCGAAGAGGAGCGGGTGGTGCGCAAGCACTAGCGCGGACGTCCGTCCCGGCAGGCTGCAGCGCGCCGCTGCGCTGCCCAGGTGGCCCGCGCACCCCGGCCCGCGCCGCCGTGCCCGCGCAGCCCAGTCGGGGCTGGCTCACTCGCGTGCCCGGCCGGGCTGACTCGGTCGCGCGCCCGGCCGGGCTGACTCGGTCGCGGCGCCCCGGCCGGGCTGACTCGGCGCGCCCCGGCCGGGCTGACTCGGTCGCGCGCCCCGGCCGGGGCTGACTTCGCACCCCAAGACGTCACTTCGCACCCCGCCGATGGGGTGCGAAGTGCCACGAAGGGGTGCGAAGTGCCGCGAAGGGGTGCGGGGTGCGACGTGACGCCAAAGGGTGCGAAGTCTCCCTCGGGACGGGAGGGCTCCCGTCGCTTTGCGCCAGGATGTCCCCCATCGGAGTGATGGGAGGGGTCGATCATGAGCACGAGCGTGGCCGTGCGGCCGCCCCTGCGACGAGCAGTGGGTCGGGTGGCCGGAACGTCGACGACGCCGGAGCGGCTGCGGTGCGTCGAGGCCGTCCTGGTGGTCGCCGCGCTGGTGCTCGGCGCGCTCGGGGTGCTCGGCGGCATGGCCCGCGCCGACGCCGTGCGCGACGCCCGCACCCGGATCGCCGCGCTCACCACCGGCGCCGCCGACCTGTACCAGTCGCTCGCCGACGCCGACGCCATGGCCACCACCGGCTACGTCTCGGGTGGTCTGGAGCCCGCGGCGCTGCGGGCCCGCTACGACGACGACATCCAGCGGGCAGGTCAGCGGCTCGCCGCGGCCGCGAGCCTCCTCCCACCGGGAGACCCCGCCATCGGGGCGATCTCCACGGTCGGCGAGCAGCTGCCCGTCTACACCGGCCTTGTCGAGAACGCCCGCGCGCTCAACCGGCTGGGGCTGCCGCTTGGCCAGTCCTATCTGGCCAGCGCGTCAAAGCTCATGCAGACCACGATCCTGCCCGCCGTCCAGCAGGTGCGCGGCGCCGAGTCCACGGCGCTCGCCGCCGCCTACCGGCAGGGCGCCGCGATCCCGTTCGCGGTGCTGGCCATCGGCCTCGCCGCCGTCCTCGCGCTGGTCGACCTCGAGCTGCGCGAGCGGCGCCGCACCAACCGGGTGCTCAACCTCGGCCTGCTGGTGGCAGGCCTCGCGGTGCTCGTCCTCGTGGGGTGGTGGGCGGTCGCGGCGATCACCGCCGACACCCGTCTCAGCGGCGCTCAGGGACACAGCGACGCAGGCGCAGCGCTGGACGACGCCCGCATCGCGGTGCTGTCGGCGCGCAGCAACGAGAGCCTCGTGCTCGTGGCCCGCAACAGCGGTGGCGGCTCGTCAAACCAGGGCTTCGCCGTCCAGCTCGCGCGCGTCGTCGACAACGACGGGCTGCTCGCCAGGGCCGAGCGCGCCGATCCGGATCTCGACGATCGGGTCGGCGCGCTCCGCGCGGCGGCCACCGCGTGGGGCGACGCGCACCGCGGCGTCCGCCAACTTGACGACGGCGGCCAGTACGCGCAGGCCGTAGCGTCGGTCGTCGGCCAGGGGCCGGGCACCTCCGGCGGCGCGTTCGACGCGCTTGACGCGGCTCTGGCCAAGGCGATCGGCGAGGAGCGCGCCGCGTTCGCGGTCGATGTGGAGGCGGCGGAGGGGGCGCTGGTCGCGCTGCCGTGGATCTCGGCGGCGTTGGCGCTGGTCGCGGCGGGCGCCGTGATCGTCGGGATGGGACGACGGGTAGGTGAGTACCGGTGACCGCGCCGCAGCAGAACAAGGCGGGCGTCAACATCGCCCGGCCGCTGGTCTTCCTCGGCGTGGCCGCCGCGATCGGGTTGGGCAGCCTGCTGTTGCCGAGCGGTGGTGGCGACACGGCCGCTCCCCCCGCTTCGACCGCCGCGCCGTCGCCTTCCCAGGGCGGGGCCTGCGCCGACGTGCGGGACAGCCTGCGGCCGCAGGGCCCGCTGCCCGCGCCCGGCGCGATGCCCGCGGGCTCGACGATGGCGAAGATCGCCGCCCGCGGGCGGCTGATCGCGGGCGTCGACCAGGGCAAGTACCTCGTCGGCTACCGCAACCCGATCACCGGCCAGCTGGAGGGTTCGGACATCGACATCGTCCGCCAGATCGCGACGGCGATCTTCGGCGACCCGAGCCGCGTGCAGTACGTGGTGCTCGACATCGCCGACCGGGCCGGTGCTCTGAACCGCGGCCAGGTCGACCTCGTCGTCAACAGCTTCTCGGTCACCTGCGATCGGCAACGCACGGTGGAGTTCTCCACGACCTACATGGCCGCGACGGCGCGGGTGCTGGTGCCGGTCAACTCGGGTGTGCGGGAAGTCGAGGACCTGGCCGGGAAGCGCGTGTGCACGTCGGCGGGCTCCACCACGGAGCGCATGCTGCGCGCGCTGCCCGCGCACCTGGACGTGCAGACGCTGCCCGGCATCCCGGACTGCATGGTGGAGCTGCAGCACGGCCGGGCCGCGGCCGTGTCCAGCGACGACGTGCTGCTCGCCGGGTTGGCCGCGCAGGACCCGCAGACGCACGTGGTCGGGCGGTCGCTGCTGCTGTCGGACTACGCCGTCGGCATGCGCCGCGACGCCCCCGACCTCGTGCGCTTCGTCAACGGGGTGCTGGAGCGGGCCCGC
Organism: uncultured Actinomycetota bacterium; assembly: GCA_963736375.1. Lineage (GTDB taxonomy): Bacteria > Actinomycetota > Actinomycetes > Mycobacteriales > Pseudonocardiaceae > Pseudonocardia. The sequence continues at coordinate 66,550 of CAVTOL010000022.1, read as the reverse complement.
TCGGACGGCAGCCTCGCCGCGAGCGACCAACGCTGGCTCGGCAGGCTGAACCCGGCGCCGCAACCCGCCCCGGCGATCTACCGGGACTGAGGCCCGGCCCCGACGCACACGGTGAGCACCGTCCAGGCGCCGATCTTGACGCGGTCGCCGACGGACAGGCGCACCGGTGCGTTCGGGGCGATCGGATCGGGCGAGCTGTTGATCACGGTGCCGTTGGTCGACCCGACGTCGACGAGGTCCCAGCCGTCGTCGGGACTCTTCAGCAGCACGGCGTGCAGTGTCGAGATACCGGGGTCCAGCGGCGGGCCGGACAGGTCGATCTCGGGCTCGATGCCACGGGACCGGCTGCGGCGCCCGATGGCCATCTGCGCTCCGACAAGCGGAAATGTGCGCGGCGGGCAGTGCTGCGGGAACGTCACCGACGCGATGTCAGGGCCCTGTCGACGGCAGACCTCCGCGAACCAGGCCCGATCGGCGGTTGCGACGACCGACCACAGCGCAGGCGCGGGCGCCTTCTGGGTCGAGTCGTGCCCGCAGACCTCGCAGAACCGGGCGCCGTTGTCGAGGCTCTCGTGGCAGGCCGGGCATCGGCGGGCCTGCGGCGGCGACGGCGGCGGGCTCGGCGCGTTCACGGCCGCGCCGCACTCGTCGCAGTAGTCGGTGGTGGCGGACTCGTGGCCCGCCGGGCAGGTTGCCACGCCGCCCTCAGCCCTGGCCGCGAACCCGTACGGTGACGGTCGAGCGTGAATCCAGCGTCATCCGCGCGGCCTTGCTCGCTTCGGCCCGGAGCCGGACGGCGCCGGTTCCCTTGTCGACGTCGACGACCTCGGCGAGGAGCCGCGCGGTGGCGTCGTTGCCGGTCTGTTCGGCGAGCTCGACGGCGCGGGCCAGCCGCGCGGTCGCCGTGCGCTCGTCGCCCTGCTCCTGCGCGGCCAGGCCCTCCTGGATCGCGTCGGCCAGTTCGGCCTGCCCGGTGTAGAGCGCCACGCCACGGCTGATGCGGGTGGAGAGCGCGGTGTCGTCGGTCCACTGCGCGAGGACGTCGCCCTTGCCGAGCACGTCGTCCCCGCGCACGATGCTGACCCTGGCCGCGGCCGCGGCGGGCTCGCCGACCACGCCGGGCGCGAGCTCGACGCACACGTGGTATTCGCGGCTCTCCGCGCCCCACGACCCGAGCGGGTAGTCACCGCGCAGGTTGCCCGACTCGGTGCGACGGCCGGTGAGGTCCGCGATCGTCGGCGCCACCTGCTTGACGAACTTCACGCGGGCCGTGCGTGGTGTCCAGAGCCGCAGCGCGAGGTCGGCCATCGTCTTCTGCATCGCCGCACCCATGATCGCCCGGAAGTCGGCGGCGAGGTCGGCGGGATCGGCGACGATGTCGACGCTGCCGAGCAGTGCCGACGCGATCGCGCGCAGCTCGTTGACCCGCCAGTCGGTGCCCACGCCGCGGCAGTCGCAGGTGAACCGGCCGACGACGGCGTCGAGCGCGGATTGGAACACCGCTGCCCGCTCGCCGTTCTGGCCGTCGGTGAGCAGGATCGCGTGCCGCAGCGCGCCGCCGTGCCGGTCGGCGATCTGCCCGGCGAGCGTGAGCCACGTGCCGATCGCGGTGGCCCCGTCGGCGCGCAGCCTCATCACCTTGGCCGTCGCGTCGGCCCGGGTCCGGCCGGAGGCGGTCGCGGTGCCGGTCTCCGGGTAGACCTGCTTGGCGGTGTCGGTGCCCGCGATCACGGCGAACCCGACCCCGTCCCGCACCTGCGCGATCGCCGCCGCGGCCGCGCGGCGGGCGGCACTGATCCGGTCGCCCGACATCGACGTCGAGCAGTCCAGGATGATGATCTCCAGGCCGTCGGCGGGTGGAGCGGCGCCCGGTGTGTCGGGCGCCTGCACGGTGATGATCGCGTCGACCCGGCCGACGCCTGCAGGCAGGTACATGTTCTGGTCGATCTCGACAGAGAACCCAGACTCGGTCATGGCGCGCTCCCCCCAGAGCTGGTGTGGACCGGAATGCAGACGACGGTGATGTTGTCCCGGCCGCCCGCGTCGAGGGCGTGGGCGGTGAGCGCGTTCGCCGCGGCGCGCGGCCCGTGCCGGGTGGCGACCGGTAGCGTCAATGCGGCCAGGTCCGGGGGTTCGGGCTCGTAGTTCCAGAGCCCGTCGGTGCAGAGCAGCAGGACGCCCGGTGTGGCGGGCGTCAGCGTGGCCAGGCCCGGCTCGGGCGCGCTGTCGCCGCCGAGCCAGCGGGTGATGGCGTGGGCGCGGGGGTCGCGCATCGCGGCGCGCGCGTCGAGGACGCCCGCCGCCACCATCTCGGCGGCCCACGAGTGATCCGCGGTGAGCAGCCGGGCGTCGCCGTTGTCGGCGAGCCAGTAGGCGCGGCTGTCGCCCACCCAGCCGACGGTGATCGCGCCCGTCGCGGCGTCGACGAGCGCGGCGACCAGCGTGCACGACGGCGCGTCCGGCACGCCGGGGGCGAGCGCGGCCACCGCGGCGGCGGCCGCGGCGACCGCGGCGGTCATCCCCGGCGCTCCGGCGAGGTCGGTGGTGAGCAGGGCGTCCAGCGCGACGGTGGCCGCGGTGTGCGAGGCGAGCTCGGGCCGTCGGACGGTCGACACGCCGTCGCAGACGACCGCGGCCAGCGTCGTCGCCGCGCCGTTCTCCGGGCGACGGCCCAGCGCCATCGCGTCCTCGTTGCGGAGGTGCACGTGGCCGCGGTCACTGATGCCCGCGAGCTCGGCGAGCTCGACCTCGACCCGGTCGGCGTCGTCGGCGCGCGGCGAACGCAGCCGGGTACCGCACACCTCGCAGAAGCGGTCGGTGACGGCAGGCGCGGGCTCGCGGCAGACCGGGCAGATCACGGTCGCGTCGGGGTTCCCGGTCATGTCGGGGTCACGTCCAGGTCCGGGGGCGTGCCGCGTTGGCGCGGTCGACGAGCGCGATCCGTTCCCGCACGTCCGAGGCGAGCCGCGCCGACGTGCGCAGGGAGCGCTCCAGCGCGAGGCGCAGGTCACGCTCCTGCCAGGGGTGGCCCAACAGCGGCGCGCCGCTGCGGTGGCCGCCGTTCGCCGTCACCAGTTCGACGGCCGCGGTGAAAAGCGCCGTGCGCACGTGCTCGGCCGTGCCGAGGTCCAGCGGCAGGCCGGGCACGCGGTCGGCCGCCGCGCGCAGGTCGACGTCGCCGATCTCGGCGCCGGTGCGCCCGGCGAGCGTCGCGTCGATGGCTGCCAGCTGCGCGGCGACGTGCCTGTTGGACGTGTCGGGCACGGCGTCGAGCGCGCGGACGGCCGTCGCCCGGTCTCCGGCTCGCAGCGCAGTGCGGGCGAGCCCGAACGCGGCGTCGGCGAGGCTCGGCTCGACCCGCGTGAGCAGGGCGTAGTAGCAGCGCGCGCGATCGTCGTCACCCGCGCACTCCGCGGCCACCGCGAGCGCGAGCTTCGGGGCGAGCTCGCCGGGGAAGGTGAGGTAGGCGCGGTCGAACTCGGCCACGGCGTCGGCGGGGGTGGTGAAGAGCGCCGCGACCCCCCGGTACCAGTCGATGCGCCAGTCGACGAAACCGTCGTCGGCGTCCTCGGCGGCCGCGGCGTCGAGCTCGACCAGGGCGGCCACCGGGTCGCCTGCGGCCAGCTCGGCCCGCGCGAGGGCCAGCCGAACTTCCGGGCCGGGCTTCGCCACCGTCGCGGCGATCCGCCGCACCTGCTCGCGGCTCGCGCTGGCGAGCTGCGCCGCAGCCGGGTCGGCGGGGTCGACCAACGGCACGGGCAGGACCGCGGCCACCCGTGCGGGATCGGGACGGCCGGGCTGCGCCGCGCCGAGGAGGTCGGCGGCGAACGCGCCGCGCGGTGTCGAGAACACCGTGGACATCGCGGGCCTGGCCTGCCCGTCCTCCATCGCGAGGACCTCGCGCAGCACACCTGCGAGCTGGTCGGCGAACTCGTCGGTGGAGCCGAAGCGGGCGTAGGGGTCCGGGTCGGTCGCCCGGAGCAGCAGGCGGTGGAACGACTCGTAGCGGACGAGCACGGGGTGGTCGGCGGGCAGCGGGATCGGCGCGCCACGGTGTGCGGGGCCGATGCCGAGGGCCAGCACAGCGAGCGTGCGTCCCACCGTGTGGATGTCCGAGGCGGGCGAAGGGCCGTGTGTGGCGATCTCAGGGGCCTGGTAGCCGACCGTGCCGTAAATGGGGCTGTCCTCGTCGTCGAAGCGGATGACCGCGCCGAGGTCGATCAGCTTGAGCTGGCGGTCGTACTGGATGACGTTGTCGGGCTTGAAGTCGCAGTAGGCCAGGCCCTGGCCGTGCAGGTAGCCGAGCGCGGGCAGCACCTCCAGCGCGTACGCGATCGCCTGCGGCACCGGAAGCGGCTCGAGGGTGCCGTCGTCGCGCCGCCGGGCCTCCATGATCTGTTTGAGCGACGAGCCGCCGACGTACTCCATGACGATGAAGCCCATCGGGTTGCCCGCGCCGTCGTGGTGCTCGACGAAGTTGTGGATCGAGACGATGCCGGGGTGGTCGACCGTGGCGAGGAAGCGCTTCTCGACGTCGACGATGCCCGCTGCTTCCGGGGCGTCGGCGTCGAGCAGGCCCTTGAGCACCACCCATCGGTCGTCGACGTTGCGGTCGGTCGCGAGGTAGATCCAGCCGAGGCCGCCGTGGGCGAGGCAGCCGCGCACCTCGTACTGGCCCGCGACGAGGGTGCCGGGGGCCAGCCTCGGCAAGAACGAGAACGGCTCGCCGTCTTCGGGGCAGAAGCCTTCGCGCGCGGCCTGGCCGGTCGCCGCGGCGGCGGCCGACGGCGTGGCCGCACTTGCGGCAGAACCGGCGGTCCTCGGGCACCTGCGGGTCGGTCATCAGGGCGGCGACGGGATCGACGCGCGGCACCGCAGGCACGTCGACGAGGCCCGCGCCGAGCCTGCCGCGGGCCGAGCCGGTGGAGGTGGCGCCTCCGCCGCGCCCTGAACGGCCGCTGCCGCGGCTGGAGCCCGCCTGCCGGGTGCCTTCCGCCCAGCGCGCAGCCTGGTCGGACGGGGACAGCGGCCGCGGTCCGGCGGCGGTCGGGCTCGACGCGGCCAGTGCTCCCGTGGCGGGGCCGGACGAGGCGGCGGGTGGGTGGCCGCACTCGTCGCAGTAGCCGTCGTCGATGACCCCGCCGCAGCCGGGGCGGGCGCACGCCACGCTGGTGCTCACGACCGGCATCCTCCGTCCCGGATCAGCCGCTGGTAGTCGACCACCGCCACCGTGGCCGCCGCGAGGTCGCACGGCCGGGTCCACAGGAGGTCGCGCACCCGGTCGCCCGCCGCGAGCACGTCCGGCCGTTCGGCCACGCCGAGCCGCGTCGCCTTGGCGCGGTAGGCGTCGAACCGGCCACGCAACTCGCCGCGGCGGTCGACCAGCCCCGCGGCCGCGTCGGCGGCGGTCCGCAGCGCGGCCGTCGTGTTCGCTATGTCGGTCCGCAGATCCTGCACCGCGGTGGTACGCGCGGGCCAGCCCTGAATCCGGGGCAGTGCCGCAAGCCGCGCCCGCAGCGGCGGCAACGGGTCCGGTGTGAGCGGGTCGACGCCCGCGATCAGCTCCTGGGCCCGGCGCCCGGCATGCTCGGCGTCGGCCCGCGCGGCATCCGCCGCCGCGAGCGCCGCTTCGAGGTCGGCGAGCTCGGCCGCCCACCCGTCCCGGACGGCGGCGAGCTCGGCACACCGCGCGACCACGGGGTCGATCGCGGCGGCGACCGGCTTCAGGACCTCCTCGACCGGACGGTCGGCGAGCGCCAGCGGGTCGTGCACCAGCGCCCGCTCGACCTCGTTCAGCGCGCCCGCCAGCCGAGCGGTGTCGGCGCCCTCCGGGTCGAGCTCGCGGGCCCTCGCCAGCGCGGTGCGGGCCCGGTCCGCCAGCGGCGCCAGCGCGGCGAAGACCGCGCGATGGGTGGCGTCACAGATCGTCACAACGGCGGTGATCGCACCCAACGCCGCATCCATCCGGGTGGCCAGCGCGTCGAGCGTGATCTCCGCGCCGTCCCCGGTGCGGACGGCGGCTGCACGCAACAGGCGGTGCCGCTCGGCGGGCCGGGCGCGGGCCTCGTCGAGCACGCCGCGGAAGGTCGCGAAGTCCTCCCACAGCCCCGCCAGCGCCGCGCTCGCGGCCGTCCACCGCTCGCCGGTGACGCCGGTGCACGTACCCGCGGCCAGCGTCAGGTGCCCCGGATGGCGCTCCAGCTCGACGAGCGCCGCAGCCATCCGGGCCTCCGCGTCGACGCGCGCGGCGAACTCGGCGGCCAGCGCGGCACCGTCGGTGGCCATCCATCCCCCTTTCGTGGGTGACCTACGTCTACACCGTTCGGGGCGGGAGGGGTCCCGTGCCTCTGGGTAGCAGATTCCGGTGGTGCCCGGGCACGATGGGCCCGGCCGAGCGAAGGAAGGAGGATCGGCGTGCCACCCCCGCCCCGAATGCGGCGCCCGTCGCCGCCCGCACCGGGCACGGTGTTCGTCCACGCGGTCGGCGACTCCGTGACGATGCCGCCGAAGGAGGAGCGCCAGCTCGTCTTTGGCCGCAACCGCCCCGAAGTGCACCTGTGCGTCGGCGAGGACGACCTGACCGTCAGCCGCAAGCACGGCACGCTGACCTACTCCGCGGGCCGCTGGTGGCTGCGCAACACCGGCATGTGACCGGGATCATCCAGCCGGAGGTGGGCGGCTCCGGCGATGCCCTCAAGCACAACCTGATCAAGGAGCTGATCGCGACCAACACGATCACCTCGAAGGACCTCGAGCTGATCGACCGCGACGACGCGGCGACGGGCGCGTGACCCGGCTGTCGGTCGCGGTCCGGCCGCCGCGGGCGATCGTCGACCGGATCGCCGCGCTCCCCCGCGCACCCCACCCCGGGCTGCACTGGTCGGTGCAGGAGCAGTGGGTCGTCAAGCTCCGGCCGCTCGGGCACGTGCCGGAACACCTCGTCGGCCCGCTCGGCGACGCACTGGCCGCGGCGCTCGACGGCGCACCCGCCCCGGAGTGCGCGCTCGGCCCCGCGACCGTACGGCCAGGGGGGCAGTGGCTCTACGCGCCCGTCACGGGCCTCGACGAGCTCGCCGACGAGGTGTTCGCGGCCACCGAGCACCTCGTGCCGGTGACCCATCCCCAGCCCTACGTCGGCGCGCTCGTGCTGGCGCGCGGCCGGGTCCCGGCCGAGGTGGCGGGCGTGCCGGTCGACGGGACGTGGCGGCCCGACACGGTCGCGCTGGTCGCGGATCGCTCGGCGCCCGGACGGCCCCGGCTGGTCGACCTCGTCACCCTCCCGCTCAGCCCATGATCACCGGTTCGGTGCGAAAGCGGCCGGATATGGCACGGAAACGCCCCGAACCGGTGATCATGGCAGGTCGACCCGGTAGCCGGGCGGGGCGAGGACGTGGGTCACGCCGCCGTCGCGGTCGAGGCTGACGGAAAGGCGCCCGTCCCCGAGGGGCAGCCCGCGCACCTCCACGGCGCCGACCGGGCTCGGCGTGGGCGGCCGGAGCCGAACGATCCGGTTCGGGACGTCCACGGTCAGGCCCAGCACCACCCGCAGCAGCTCGACCGCGGCGGCGGCCGCCCACGCCTGCGGACGACAGGCGGCCGGGTAGGCCATCGGCGCGGCGACCTCGTCGGCGCCGAACCCCGCGAACAGCTCGGGAAGGTGGCGGTCGAACGCGTCGGCCGCGGCGAGGAGCTGCCCGACCAGCGCCGCCGCGGCGGCCGGGTGACCCGAGCGGGACAGGCCGCGGGCGGCCACCGCCGTGTCGTGCGGCCACACCGATCCACAGTGGTACGACAGCGGCGAATAGCCGCATGCCCGGCGGGACATCGTGCGCAGCCCGTAGCCGCTCGCCAGGTCCGGGCCGAGGAGCCGGTCGGCCACCAGTCTGCTCTCCGCGTCGTCGAGCAGTCCGGTGCCGAGGAGGTGGCCGATGTTGCTCGTCGGTGCGTCCACCGCGGCGCCGGTGCCGTCCAACGCGAGCGCGGGGAACCGCCCGTCGGCGTCGGCCACCCAGAAGCGCTCGCGGAAGCGGATGGCGAGGTCGGCCGCGTACGCCCGCCACGTCGCCGCACCGTCGCGGCCGAACGCGGCCAGCAGCTCGGCGCCCGCAAGCGCGGCCTCGTGGACGTAGCCCTGCACCTCGACCAGCGCGACGGGGCCCGTGGCGCGCCGCCCGTCGGCGAACCGGACGGCGTCGGCCGAGTCCTTCCAGCCCTGGTTGGCCAGGCCGCGCCCGGACGGGTTGTGGTAGGCCACGAAGCGGTCCCCGTGGAAGCCGATCCAGCCGAGCGCGGCCTCCAGGTGCGGCAGCAGGGCGCGCACCTCGTCGGCGGGAAGGCCCCAGCGCCACGCGTCGTGCAGCAGGCAGATCCAGAGCGGTGTCGCGTCGATCGTGCCGTAGTAGAGCGGTGGGAGGCGTTCTTCCGACGGGCCTGCGGCGCGGCGGCGCTCATGGAGGATCTTGCCCGGCTCTTCGCCGGTGTCCGGGTCGATGGTGCGGCCCTGTGCCCGCGCGAGCGTGCGCAGCGTGCCGCCCGCCACGGTGACGTCGAACGGGAGCAGGAACGCGGCCGTCCACAGGGAGTCGCGGCCGAACAGGGTGAGGTACCACGGGGCGCCTGCCCCGGCGAAGACGTCGCCGGGATGGCCGGGCTCGGTGAGCAGCAGCGCGTCGACGTCGGCGAGGGCGCGGTCGAGCAGGGCGGCGAGGCGCGGGTCGTCGGCGCGGACGGCTTCGGGGCGGCCGGCCCGCACGGGCGCCGGAGCGACGACGGCTCCGGTGTCGTGCACGGACAGTGACCAGCTGCGGGAGGTCGCCGCTCGGGCGGCGACCGTGAGGGGCCAGCGCAGCACACGCGGGAAGCCCGGTTCGGACGGCTGCGCGTCGGGGGCGTCGACCGTCACGGTGACGCCCGACGACGTGGACGGTGTCGGGTGGCCCCACTTGATCGTCTCGATGGGCGCGAGATCGGCGTCGACGTCCAGCCGCAGCTCGGCGGTCACGGCTTCCTCGGACCGGTTGACCAGCGTGAACGTCTCGTGGAGGCCGTCGGGGAGCACGGTGCGGTCGCGGCGGAGCCAGACCGTCGGGTCGGCGCTCGGCGCGCCGGTGCCGCGCAGGATCCCCACGAAGTGCTCCGTCGACGCGCTGGTGGCGCCGTGCCCGATCGGCTCCGGCTCGATCCCGTCGACCGTGACCACCGCGTGGGTCAGCACCCGCACGTCGGCGCACAGCACGCCCTGGGTGCCGGTGCCGCGCACCTGGCCGTCGGGGGCGGAGAGGCAGACCGTGGGAGCACGGAGCGTGACCGCCAGGTCGTGCAGCAGGGGCTGCCGGGGAGCCATGGCGTGATCGTCGCATCACGGGGCGGTGAACCGGGGCGGCACCCGCAGCCGTGAAGGCGGCAACCCGGCACATCGCCCGGACGTCGTCCCGGAGGAGCCCATGATCCGCACTCGTGTCCTGCCCCTCGCCGCGCTGGCCGCCGCGGCCGCCGTCTCGCTCGGCGCGTGCGGGACGACCAGCCCGGTGGCGGGCACGCCCTCCCCGCGCCCACGGTCGCGTACGCCGCGGCACGCCGCCCGGCCCCGCGCTGACGGCGAGCCCGACCGACGCCCTGGCACCGTCGTCGTCGACGGCACCGGCTTCACCCTCTACCGCTTCGACAAGGACAAGCCGAAGCCGTCCAGGTCCACTGCAACGGCGCGTGCGCGGTGCAATGGCCGCCCGCGATCGTCACGTCGGTGGACGATGTGCAGCTCGACGGCGTGGACCGGGCCGCCGTCGGGACGGTGAAGCGGGCCGACGGCGCGGTGCAGCTCACGATCGGCGGCTGGCCGGTGTACCGGTTCAGCGGCGACAAGGCGGCCGGTGACACCGCGGGCCAGGGCGTCGGCAAGACGTGGTTCGCGGTGACCCCGGTGGGCAAGAAGGCCGTCGCGACCAACTGACCCGGCCGCGCACTCCTCCCGGCTCTGCTCCGGTCGGTGGGCGTCGCGCGGCCTGCCAGGGCACTTCGCACCCCGTCGCGCCTCCTCGCACGACGCGGCGGGGTGCGGAGTGCCGCAGGGGAACGGCCGGTCTGGCGCCCGGCACCCCGGCCCGACACGATATGCGCGACGGGCGTGCGGGGCCCGTCCCGAGGAGGGGAGCGGGTCATCGGTACGCCGACCCAGGTGGGGAATGAAGGGCACGGCCGTGCGGGGGCGGGGCCTGGCGGTCAGGGCATCGTCGCCGTGGTGGGCGAGGCGTTGGTCGATCTCGTCCCGGCGCCGGTGTCGGAGTACTTCGAGGCCCGCCCCGGTGGCAGCCCCGCGAACGTCGCGGTGGGGCTCGCCCGGCTCGGCATTCCCGCGCGGATGCTCGCCCGCATCGCCGACGACATGCTCGGGCGTCGCCTTCGGGATCACCTGGCGGCCAACGACGTCGATCTCAGCCACGTCGTCGCCGCCACCGAGCAGACCTCGATGGCGATGGTCGCGCTCGGCGCGGACGGCGTGCCGAGCTATGACTTCCGGATCGTGGGCACGGCCGACTGGCAGTGGACGCAAGAGGAGCTGAAGGGCGCGCTGGACGGCCCCGTCGTCGCCCTGCACTCCGGGTCGCTGGCGCTCACGATGCCGCCCGGCGCGGCCGTGCTGCGCGAGCTCATGGCCAAGGCCGCCGCCACCGCGACGGTCAGCTACGACCCGAACTGCCGCCCGATGCTCATGGGCGACCCCGTCGACGTCCTCGCCGGGGTGCACGAGCTGCTGGCGGTCGCGGACGTCGTCAAGGTCAGCTCCGAGGACCTCGCGTGGCTCTCCCCCGACGCCACGCCCGAGGAGATCCTCGAGGACTGGCTCGGGCGCGGACCGTCGATCGTCGCGATCACCCTCGGCGGCGACGGCGTGCTGGCGGGCACCGTCAACGGGCTGCGGGTACGGCGGCCGGGCGTGCTCGTCACCGTGATCGATACGGTCGGGGCGGGCGACACGTTCTCCGGGGCGCTGCTGGCGGGCCTGCACGACCGCGGGCTGCTCGGCGCCGACGTCCGGCCCGCCCTGCGCGCGGTCGACGAGCCGACGCTGCACGCGTTGCTCGACCAGGCCGCCCTCGCCGCCGCGATCACCTGCTCGCGCCGCGGGGCCGACCCGCCCACCCGCGAGGACCTCGCCGCCAGGGCCCGGGTGGTCGGCGGATAGGTCGTGAGCGGAAAAGCGTGCCATAGCACGCTTTTCCGCTCACGAGGATGGTTGGGGCGGGCGGGTGACGGCCCCAGACCCATTCGCCACCCGCCGCCCACGACCATCTCAGCGGGACCGGTCGCTTCGCGCGAGATCAGCCACCCGACCGTGTGGCAGCGAGCAACGCATCGGCAGGCCAGGTGTTGAGCACCCGCTCGGCGGGCACCTCGCAGGCGACGGCCCGCTCGCACCCGTTGCGCAGCCAGTCGAGCTGCCCCGGCGCGTGCGCGTCGGTGTCGATCGTGAATACGCAGCCCGCCTCGACCGCCTGCCGCAGCAGCCGCTTCGGCGGGTCGAGCCGCTCCGGCCGGGAGTTGATCTCGACGGCCACACCGTGTTCCGCGCAGGCGGCGAACACGGCGTCGGCGTCGAACTGCGACTCGGGCCGCTTGCGGTTGCCCGTGACCATCCGGCCGGTGCAGTGGCCGAGCACGTCGACGAGCGGGTTCGCGATGGCCGTCAGCATCCGCTCCGTCATCTCCGCGCCCGGCATACGCAGCTTCGAGTGCACCGAGGCGACGACGAGGTCCAGCTCGGCGAGCAGATCCTCGTGCTGGTCGAGCGAGCCGTCCTCGTTGATGTCCACCTCGATGCCGGTCAGCACCCGGAACCCCAGGTCGAGGGCCGCGTTCAGCTCGGTGATCTGGTCGAGCTGGGCACGCAGCCGCGCGGGCGACAGGCCGTTGGCCACGGTCAGGCGCGGCGAGTGGTCGGTGACCACCAGGTACTCGTGGCCCAAGCCGCGCGCCGTGGCCGCCATCTCGGCGAGCGGGGAACCGCCGTCGGAGGCGTCCGTGTGGCTGTGGCAGTCGCCACGCAAAGCGGTGAGGAGGCCTTCCGTGGCGGCGTCGACGGGCTCGGGCGCCTCGTCCTCCAGCCGCTGCAGATAGCCGGGGACCTCGCCGCGCAGCGACTCGACCACGCAGCGGGCCGTGACGTCCCCGACCCCCTTGAGCCGCTTCAGGTCACCGGCCGCCGCGAGCCGGGCCACCTCGTCGCGGTCGCGGCGAGCCAGCGCGACGATCGCGCCACGGAACGCGCGCACCCGGTAGGTCGACTCGTGCGCGCGCTCCAGGAGGAACGCGATGCGGCGCAGGTCGGCGATCGGGTCGCGAGAGTCCACGGCCCGATCGTGGCATGTCACCCGAGCTTCGCGCGGGCCCGCCGCCACAGCGCGGGCAGCTCGGCTTCGATCGTGGCGGCGCGGTCCTCGGCCCGACCCCACAGCACGCCGAAGCTGAAGCCGTTCTCCGCAGCCGCCCCCAGCTCGCGCAGCACCGGCCGGGCGACGACCGCGTCCTGGTGGCTGCCCAACGCCTGCTGGAGGTTCTTCAACCCGCGGCGACGCGCGCCGGTCACCTCCTGCGCGTAGCGCAGCCGCTTGGCGGCTTTGCGGGCGGTGTGCAGCGCGCTGTCACCGCCCCCGTCGAGCGCGGCGGACATCGCGCGCCGCAGGCGGCGGACGGTGCTGCGGGCCTGCAGCTCCTTCCCGGCCGGACGACGAGCGCTGCGGTTCAGCGGCGGACGTTCCAGTAGGTCGTCGAGGGCGTCGCGCAGCGCGCGGTGCTCGGGGCTGTCCAGCGCGGCCAACACCGCAGCCCGCGCCTCGGACTCGACGCGGGCGAAGTGTCGGGTGGCCTCGGCCCGCACGGGGCCCAGCAGCAGCTCGGACGGGAGCGCGGCGAGCTCGGCGTCGATGGTCTCGCGCAGCACCTCGGCGTCGCGCGCCGGGGCGAGGCGCCGCCCGAGGTCGCGCAGCGCGACGGCGACCGGTTCGGTGCGCTCCCGGTCCAGCACGTTCCGATAGGCGGTGAGGGCGCTGCGCAGGCGCCGACTCGCGATCCGCATCTGGTGGACGGCGTCCGGCGCGTCCCGGCGGACGCGCAGCTCTTCGGCGCCGATCCGGTCGACCTGGCGGCCGAGGTAGTCCATGAGGACCGCCCCCGCCGATCCCTTGCGGCCTACGCGCCGCCGTGGGACGGCCCGCAGCATCCGGTCGAGCTCGGCGGCGCCACCCGTCGCACCCGGCCGCATCCCGGTCTCGCCGACGCGGGCGGCGATGCTGTCGAGCAGGCCTTCGGGCAGCCGGTCGCCGTCCTCCCCAGGGCGCAGGTCGATCTCCGTCCAGCCCCGGACGTCGGCGCGGCGGCCCATCGTCGCCACGGTCACCTCGTCGTGGACGAGCGTGGCCAAGAGCCGGTCGTCCGCACCGAGCAGCCTGCTCTCCGTGCGCACCGTGCGGATGTGGCCGACCGGGCGCAGCGGCCGCTCTCGCGCGGCGGCGCGGACGAGCTCATGCAGCTCGCCGGGGACGTCTGGCCGTGGGCTGTCGTCCGCGGGCACGCGGAGCGTCTCGTCGGGCAGCATCAGCCGCCACTGGGCGGGGGTCGAGGGTGCGCGGTGGAGCTCGAGCGTGATGCCCGCCGCGGCCAGCCGGTGGTCGGGCGTGTCGATCCGTTCGGTCTCGATCACCTCGGGAAGCGCGGACTCCAGCCGGAGCACGCCGGGAAGACCCGCGAGGTTGGGCAGCCCCGCGCCTCCCGGCCCGCGGAACGAATGGGCATTGCGCGTCGCGGTGTCGGTCATCCCCTCAGCATGCCCCTTCGGCGCCCTGTCTACTCACTCTCGGGGCAGGCGGGCCTTGACGACCTTGCCCATGTCGTTGCGGGGCAGCGCGTCGGTGAACCGGATCTCCCTCGGGCGCTTGTGCGGGGCGAGCAGGGTGGCGACGTGCTCGATCAGCTCGCGCTCCGAGGGGGCCTCCCCCGACGGGACGACGTGGGCGACGATCCGTTCGCCGAGATCGTCGTCGGGCACCCCGATCACGGCGGCCTCCGCGACGCCCGCGTGCTCCAGCAGCGCGTTCTCGATCTCCCCTGCGCCGATCTTGTAGCCTGCGGACTTGATCAGGTCGGTGGCGCTGCGGCCGACGATCGCGAGCGCTCCCGACGCCGTCCAGCGACCGATGTCGCCGGTGGCGAACCAGCCGTCGGTCGTCCGGGCGGCGGCGGTGGCGTCCGGGCGGTTGAGGTAGCCGTCGAAGAGGCTGGGGCCCCTGACCTCGACGGGCCCCATCTCGCCCCCCGAATCAGCACTGCCGGTGACCCGCACCTCGGTGCCGTCCACCGGCGGGCCGACGGTGCCGGGTTCGGGCTCGTCGGCGGCACGGGCGGCGGTGAGGATGAGCGTCTCGGTCATCCCGTAGCGCTCTCGGACGGCCAGGCCGGTGAGCTTGCGCAGCCGCTCGTGGTCGACCGCGGTCAGCGCCGCCGAGCCGGAGACCAGCAGACGGCTGCGGCCGATCACCGCGGCGGCCTCGGGGTTGCCTTCGAGCTGGTCGGCGAGGCGGTGGTACTGGGTGGGGACGCCGAAGACAAGGGTCGCGCCGGACGCGGCGAGCGCGTTCGCGTCGAGGGTGCCCAGGTGGTGCAGGGTGCCGCCGCGGCGCAGTGGCCCGAGCACGCCGAGTACCAGCCCGTGGATGTGGAAGAGCGGGAGGGCGTGGGCGAGCAGGTCGTCGCCGGTCCACGCCCATGCCGCGGCCAGCGCGTCGAGGTTCGCCGCGAGCGACCGGCGGGAGTGCACGGCGCCCTTGGGCAGGCCGGTGGTGCCGGACGTGTAGATCACCAGCGCCGGGGCGGTGGCGGGCGGCTCGGGTGGGAGGGTGCCGTCGGCCTGCGCCGCATCGAGGTCCACGTCGACCCGCGGCAGGTCGAAGGGCAGCTCGGCGTCGGGCGCGGCCAGCACCCGTTCGGGCGCCGCGTCGGACAGCTCGTGGGCGAGCTCGCGCTGCCCCAGCCTGGGGTTGAGCGGCACGACGGGGACACCCGCGAGGAGCGCGGCAACGACACCGACCGCGGTGTGGATCGTCGGCGTCGCGTGCACGGCCACCCGGGTGCACCCGACGATCCGGGGCACGAGCGCGCCCGCCGCCGCGGCCAGCGCGCGGTAGGTGAGCTCCACGGCGTCGCCGGACGGCCCGAAGCGCAGCGCGACCTTGTCGGACGGCTCGAGGGGCAGCAGCCTGCTCATCCGATCACCTTGCCGGGGTTGAGGATGCCCTGCGGGTCCAACGCCGTCTTGATCGCGCGTTGCATCGCCAGCGAGACCGGCCCCACTTCGCGCTGCATGCCCGTCCGTTTGAGCAACCCGACGCCGTGTTCGCCGGTCACCGTGCCGCCGAGTTCCAGCGCGGCGTCGATGATCGCGTCGAACGCCGCGAGCGCACGGACGCGCGCGGCGTCGTCTCCCTTGGGCGCGATCAGGCAGGGGTGCAGGTTGCCGTCGCCCGCGTGGGCGATCGTCGCGATCGGCGTGTCGTGGGCGGCGGAGATCTCCTCGATCCGGGCGAGCATCTCGGCGAGCTTCCCGCGCGGCAGGCACACGTCCTCGGTGAGCGCGGCCTCCTCGTGCTCCCACAGCAGCGCCGGGCCCGCCAGGCGCCGGGCGTCGAACAGCGCCTCGGCCTCGACCGGGTCGGTGGACACCACCGCCTCGGACGCCTTGGCGGCCACGAAGCAGGCGTGGATGGCGTGCGCCTCCTGCTCCCCGGCAGGCTCTGGCAGGTCGGTCTGGGCGAGCAGCAGGGCGGCGGCGTCCTCGGGGAGGCCCATGTGCTTCCACGCGTTGACGGCGTGCAGGCAGGCCCGGTCGATCAGCTCGAACGCCGCGGGCTGCAGACCGGCCGCCGTGACGCGGGCGACGGCGTCACCGGCCGCGGCGAGCGTGTCGAAGAACCCGACGACCGTGCGCGGCGGCGTGGTGCGCATCGGTCGCAGCCGCACGGTGACCTCGGTGATCACCCCGAGCGTGCCCTCCGACCCGACCATGAGCCCGGCCAGGTCGTAGCCCGCCACGCCCTTGGCCGTGCGTCGCCCGACCCGCACCACGTCGCCGGCGGCGGTGACGATCTCGAGCGCAAGCACGTAGTCGCGCGTCACGCCGTACTTCACGCAGCACAGCCCGCCCGCGTTGGTGGCGACGTTGCCGCCGATCGTCGACCACGGCGCGCTCGCCGGGTCGGGTGGGTACCAGAGTCCCTGCTCGGCGGCGGCCGCCCGCAGGTCGTCGTTCACGACGCCCGGCTGCACGACCGCGAGCCGTTCCGCCGTGTTGATCTCGATGATCGTGCGCATCCGCTCGAGGGAGAGCAGCACGCAGCCGTCGACGGCGTTGGCGCCGCCCGAAAGCCCCGTGCCCGCGCCGCGCGGCACGATCGGGACGCCCGCCGCCGCGCAGGCCATGACGACGTCGGCCACCTCGGCGGTGCTCACCGGCCGTACCAGCGCGATCGCTCGACCGGCCTCGGCCCATTCGGCGGTGTCGCGGGAGTAGGAGGCCAGGACGGCGAGGTCGGTCACGACTCGGTCCGGCGGAAGGTCGGCAAGTAGACGCTCCGGCGCGGTCATGCGGATGACGGTAACCCGCCTGACCTCACCTGGCCGCGATCGCGCGGGCGAGATCGGTCCCCGACCGCCAGGCCGCCTCGACCCGGGAGCGGCCCCAGGCGTCGCAGGCGAGGCCGATGCCGCCGTCGAACCGGAACGTCGTCTCCCGCTGCGCGGCCGGGGCGGCGAACCGCCATCGGTGGGCGTGCGTCCACTGCGGGTCGCCGACGCGGAGCAGCCCGCGCAGCGCCTCGATGACGGCCGGGACCGCGCCGTCCGGATCGGCGTCGTGGGTGCGGGCGACGTCCGCGGTCGAGTGCGCGACGAGGACCGGGGCACCGTCGCCACGGCGGTCGCCGTCGTCGGCGACGAGGGCGAGCACGGGATGGCCGTTGACGAACGCCGCAGGGAACGGATCCCACGAGCGCTCGGCCCAGCCCGCGGCGACCGTGATGACCGGGTTCCACCGCCGATCGGCGAGGTCCGCCGGAGCGGGGTCGAGGAGGCGGGCGGCCTGCGGATCGGGCATGGCGAGCACGACGGCGTCGACGGGCTCACCGTCGACCCGCGGGCCGGGGCCGACGTGGCGCACCTCGTGCTGCAGCGTCACGTCCAGGCCGTCGGCGAGCGCGGCGACCAGGCTGCGCAGGCCGCCGGGCGCGGCCCACCGCACCGGGCCCGGCGCGGCCGATCGCGTGCCGCCTTCGAGGACGGCGAGGGTGTCGGTCCACGGCCGGGCCAGGCCCGCGGCCTGCCACCCGTCGACGACCTGCGCGAACTCGGGATCGGCGACGGTGAAGTACGCCGCGCCGAGGTCGACGGGCCGCCCGTGCAGGCGGCGGCTCGCCATCCGGCCGCCGACCACCCGGGCGCGCTCCAGCACCCGCACCGCGACCCCGGCGCCCGCCAGCTCCCGCGCGCACGCGACACCCGCGATCCCCGCCCCGACGACGACCACGGCCACCCGGGGCACGCTACCCGCCCCTGCTCGCCGCCCAGCCCGAAGATCGGCGCGAACGGCACACCACGCCGCTCGCGACCGTCGTCAGGTGCCGCTCACGGCGATCAGCGGCTCGGGCGCACCGAACGGCGACCACGGCCGCGAGGTCGGTGGCCGGCGACGCGGTAGGGCGCGCACCCGTGAGTAGCGCGCCGCCCACCACGCCGCCCGGTCCGCGGGCGCCGCCCACGCGGGGTCCGGCACCGGCGCGGGCGCGCGGCGGGGCACGGTGAGCCAGCCGTCCACGGGCACGAGCGGGCGCTCCACCACGTCGCCGGTGAACAGCGCGCCGGTGCCGAGCCCGCACGCGAACGGCAGCTCCGGCAGCGCCCCGGCCAGCGCGATCTCGGCCGCCAGCCCGACGCTCGTCTGCAGCGCCGACGACACGACGCACGGCAGCCCACACTGCTTCGCCACGGCGAGCGCGCGCCGCACCCCGCCGAGCGGCGCGCACTTGAGCACGGCGACGTCGGCCGCCTCGGCCACGGCCACCCGCAACGGGTCCGCCGCACGGCGGATGGACTCGTCCGCGGCGATCCGCACCTCCACCCGTCGGCGCACCGCAGCGAGCTCGGCCACGGACGGACACGGCTGCTCGACGTACTCCAACCCGCCTGCGGCCTTGTCCAGCGCGCGGATCGCCGTGATCGCCTCGTCGACGTCCCATGCGGCGTTGGCGTCGACCCGCACCGCGCCAGCAGGCCCGAGCGCGTCCCTGACGGCCGCCACCCGTTCGACGTCGGCGGGGAGCGCGCCGGGCGCGTCGGCCACCTTGACCTTCGCCGTGCCGCAACCCGACGCCTTGACCAGCGCATACGCCTGCTCAGCCGACACGGCGGGCACGATCGCGTTGACCGGAACGCGCTCGCGGACCGGCTCCGGCCAGCCCTCGTGCGCGGCCTCGACCGCCGCGGCGAGCCACGGCACGCACTCGGCGTCGTCGTACTCGGTGAAGGGACAGAACTCGCCCCATCCCGCGGGCCCTTCGAGGAGCATCCCCTCGCGCACGGTGATCCGCCGGAAGGGCGTGGTCAGGCCGATCGCGTAGACGAGCACGGGCCCAGTGTGCTACCCGATCAGCTCGTGGTCGGCGGGGTCGATGCGACGGGTGCGGCGGCGGAAGCCTGCGGTGTAGCCCGGCCACAGGGTGCGGTTGCGGCCCTGCGCGTCGAGGTACCAGCTCGCGCATCCCCCCGACGTCCACACCGAGCCCGTGAAGCGCCGCTGGAGGTCGGCGTTGAACGCGTCCTGCCGGTCCTGGCGGGTGTCGATCGCCACCGCGCCCGCCGCGTCGACGGTCCGCAGCGCTTCGAGCAGGTACCGTGTCTGCGACTCGATCATGTAGACCATCGAGCTGTGGCCCAGCCCGGTGTTCGGACCGATCATCATGAAGAGGTTGGGGAAGCCCGCGACCGTCGTCCCGAGCAGCGCTTCAGGGCCGTGCGCCCACACGTCGTGGATCTTGCGCCCGTCCCGGCCGACGATCGTGACGCCGTCCGCCATGCCCTCGCCGACCTTGAAGCCGGTACCGAAGACGATCGTGTCGACGGGGTGCTCGACGCCGTCGGCCGTCACGACGCCGGTGGCCGTGAGGCGCGTGATGGCCGACGTCACGACGTCGACATTGGGTTGTCGCAGCGCCGGGTAGTAGTCGTTGGAGAGCAGGATGCGCTTGCACCCGATGGTGTAGGTCGGTGTGGCGGCGGCGAGAAGGTCGGGGCGGTCGGCGAACGCGCGAGCGAGGTGGGCGCGGGCGAGGCGCTCGACCACCCGCATCCGCCGCGGGTTGCGGAAGCCGCCGACGAGGAGCTCGTTGCGCGCGTAGACGAGCGCCCGCACCAGCCTCTGCGCGCCGGGCACGGTCCGGTAGAGCCTGCGCAGGACGTCGGGGATCGGGCGGTCGGGCTTGGGCAGCACCCAGGGCGCGGTGCGCTGGAACAGCGTGAGGTGCGCCGCCTGCCGCTGTACCTGCGGCACGAACTGGATCGCGCTCGCGCCCGTCCCGATCACGGCGACGCGGCGGCCGCGCAGGTCGTGCTCGTGGTTCCAGCGGGCGGAGTGGAACACCGTGCCGGTGAACGCGTCGAGGCCCTCGATCTCGGGGACCTGGGGGATGTGCAGCGGACCGGTCGCCCACACGAGGACGCGGGCCCGCACGGTCTGGCCGTCGGCCGTGCCGACCACCCAGCTCGCGCCGTCCCACTCCGCGTCGGACACCTCCGCGCCGAACCGGATGCGGTCACGCAGCCGGTAGCGGTCGGCGACGTTCTCCAGGTACGCCCTGATCTCGGGCTGGCGGGCGAACGTGCGTGTCCAGTGCGGGTTGGGGGCGAAGGAGAAGGAGTAGAGGTGGCTCTGGACGTCGCAGGCGCAGCCGGGATAAGTGTTGTCGCGCCAGGTGCCCCCGAGGCTCGTGCCCTTCTCAAGGATCAGGAAGTCGTCGTGGTCCGCACCCGTCAGGGCAATCGCGGCGCCGAGTCCGGCGAACCCGCTCCCGACGATCACGACGTCGATCATCTCGCCCCCGGAGATTGGTTACCGGCGGTAAGTTACCACGAGTAAGTTACTTGCGGTAGGGTCACTCCGTGCCGACCAGGACGCGTCTCCCCCGCGCCGAGCGGGAGCGGCAGATCCTCGACGCCGCGCTCGCCGTGTTCGCCGAGCGCGGGTTCCAGAACGCGTCGATGGACGCGGTCGCCGAGCGCGTCGGGGTCACGAAGCCGGTGGTCTACACGCACTTCGGATCCAAAGAGGGACTGCTGCTCGCCTGCCTTTCCCTGGCGCGAGCCGAGCTGCTCGACGTGACGACCGCCGCAGCCGCCTCCGCCGTCAGCCCCGAGGAGATGCTGCGCCGGGGCACGCTGGCGTTCTTCCGGTACGTCGAGAATCGGCCCGCGTGGTCGCTGCTGTGCGCCGAGTCCACGGTGGCGGGCGAGGCGCTCGAGGGCATCCGGGCCCAGCAGACCGACTTCATCGCGGGCCTCCTCGCCATGTGGGCGCCGGACGCGCCTGCGGAGCGGCTGACCGGGTGGGCGCACGTCATCGTGGGCGCGTGCGAGCGGCTGGCGATCTGGCGGGCGAGCGACCCCGCGGTGACGGCCGAGCATGCGACCGAGTACCTGATGGACCTCGCCTGGACGGGCCTGGCCGCGACCCGGTAGCTGGGCCCGGCTCCGCACGTCGGTGATCGCCGGTGTCTGGTGCGTGGGGTGCGCCAGCGCACCTTCCGCACCGAACTCGGCGATCATGACCGGCAGGGGTGGGCGCCGCGCGTGGCCACGACCCGGCAGGGCTGGGGGCGTGGGGGGCGGCACAATCGTGCGCGTGACGACGACCGCGCCCCGCCTCTTGCAGGTGCGCCGCAGCGCGCGGGTGACGCCCCGGATGATCCGCGTGACCCTGGCGGGCGACGAGCTGGCGGGCTTCGCCGGTGGCGGCCCGGACCGCCGGATCAAGATGTTCTTCCCCGTGGCAGGACAGGAGCGGCCTGCCGTGCCGCGGGCGAGCACCGGCGGCCCGGTCTGGCCCTCGGGCGAGGCGCGGCCGACGATCCGCACCTACACGGTGCGCCGGTTCGACCCCGCCGTTGGCGAGCTCGACGTCGACTTCGTGCTCCACGCGGGCCACGGCCCGGCCGCGGCGTGGGCGAGGGCCGCGCAGCCGGGCGCCTGGGTCGGCGTCTCGGAGCCCGGCGGGCACTACGCGCCGGACCCGAGCGTCGACTACCACGTGGTGATCGGCGACGAGACCGCTCTCCCCGCGGTCGCGACCGTGCTCGACGCCATCGACCCCGTGCGGACCCTGACGTTCCTCGAGGTCGCCGACGCCGCCGAGGAGCAACACCTGCCAGGGGCCGTGGCGTGGGTGCACCGAGACGGCCGCCGCGCGGGCGAGCCGCTCGCCGCTGCCGTGCGGGCCGCGACCTTCCCCGACGGCCGGGGGCAGGCGTGGCTCTCCGGCGAATCGACGTGCGTGCGGGACCTGCGCAGGCATCTCATCGACGACCGTGGCCTCGACCGACGCCTGGTCTACGCCACCGGGTACTGGCGCGACCGCTAGCCGCCAGGGGTCACAGCCGGGCACCCCGACTCCCGAAGCCCGCCTGCGGGCAGCGCGCCTGCGAGGTGGCGCTGCCCGCCTGCGGGCAGCGCGGCTGCGAGGTGGTGCTCGAGCGGAACATCAGCGGGGTTGGGCGGCGGGAAAACCCCGCTCAGGTCGCGTTCGAGCACGGACGCGCCTGCCCGGACCGCCGGGCCGGCGCCGATCTATCCGAACCGGCCACCGTCGAGCTGCCCGCGTCCGGCCGCCCGCTGAGAGGCGTGACCAAGGTGGGGCCTGCGCGCGCCGCGGGAGGTGCGCCTGCGTCGGGGGGAGGCGCCGGACCGTCGTCATCGGCCTGCGCGGGACCATGGTGGGTGGCCTGCGCCGCAGGGGCCGGGGTCAACGCCGGGCCTGTCGGGCCCGTGAGGCTCTGTCGGGCTTGTCGGGCCTGTCGGGCCTGTCGGGCCTGTCGGGCCTGTCGAGGCCGGACCGACGTGGGTGTCCAGCCACCGCACCAACGGCGCGGCCGCCCGCCAGGTCGCGCGGACCCGCTCCAGTGGCTCGGGTGTCGACACCCACGGGCCGAGCTCCCACCGGCGCACCACCTGCAGCCCGCGACGGCGGGCCAGCGCGATCCGCGGGTGTTCCGGCCGCCAGCCCCGCGGTGTGGCGCGCAGCTCGCCCTCCGGATCAGGCGACAACCCGTCCGCGGCCAGCCGCGTGAGCAGGCAGGCCAGCTCCTCGCCCGACCCGGCGGCGTCGACCGCCGCCCGGTACCGACTCCGTTGGTCGCGGTCGAACTGCCAGTGCCCCGCCGTGACGGTGAGCGCGGCAGCCGACAACACGACCGCCAGCGCGCAGCCGCCCGGCGACCGCGCCGCCCCGCCGGTGTCGACGCGCAACGGCGGTGCGTCGGGCCGAAACCGCCGCGTCACGTGCGGTCGGAACACCCGCACCGGCCCGAACTCCGCCGCGAGCTCCGCGGCGAGCGCGAGGGTGGGCCCCCGCACCAGCGCCGCGTGGCGCTCCCGCAGCGCGGGCCATCGGTCGGCCCGGTTGTCCGCCGCGATCTCCGCCAGCAGCGCGGGCGCCTCGAAGGGCCAGCCGTCGAACGTCGTCGCCTCCATCGTCTCCTCCTCCGGATCGGGGTGTCGGGAGTGCAGACGGATTCCGGACCGCCGCGGTTCCACAGGAGAGGCACAGGATTCGCCCATCTCCGGCACAGCGTCGGCGATCACGATCGCTACCATGGCGGCAGCGGAGCAGGCCCAGATGGAGGTGCAGGCAGGCGCGATGGACGAGCGAAGCCTGCGTCGACCCGACGGCGGCGCCATCCGCGTGCTCGTCGTCGACGACGAGTCGAGCCTCTCCGACCTGCTGTCCATGGCCCTGCGCTACGAGGGCTGGGAGGTCAGGGCGGCCGCCGACGGCTCCTCCGCGGTGCGGGTCGCCCGCGAGTTCCGGCCCGACGCCGTGGTGCTCGACGTGATGCTCCCCGACTTCGACGGCCTTGAGGTGCTGCGCCGCATGCGCGCCGACGCGCCCGAGATGCCGGTGCTGTTCCTCACCGCGCGCGACGCCGTCGAGGACCGCGTGGCGGGACTCACGGCGGGCGGCGACGACTACGTCACGAAACCGTTCAGCCTCGAGGAGCTGGTCGCGCGCCTGCGCGGGTTGCTGCGCCGCTCCGGGATGGCGGCCGCGCGGCAGGGCTCCGAGCTCGTCGTCGGCGATCTCGTGCTCGACGAGGACAGCCACGAGGTCCGCCGCGCCGACGAGCTCGTCGAGCTCACGGCCACCGAGTTCGAGCTCCTGCGCTTCCTCATGCGCAACCCCAAGCGGGTGCTCTCCAAGGCCCAGATCCTCGACCGGGTGTGGAACTACGACTTCGGCGGCCAGTCCAACGTCGTCGAGCTCTACATCTCCTACCTGCGCAAGAAGATCGACGCCGGGCGCTCGCCGATGATCCACACCGTCCGCGGCGCGGGGTACGTGCTCAAGCCGGGGCAGTAGTGCTGCGCGCGCGGTCGTTGCGAACGCGGCTGGTCGCCATGACGCTCGTGCTGCTGGCCGCCGCGTCGATCGTGATCGGGCTCGTGACGGCGCTCGCGGTGCGGCAGTCGCTGATCTCCCGGTTGGACACCGAGCTGTTCTCGATCAGCAACGGGCCCGGGCGGAGCAGGCCACCGGACACCCTCGGCGACCCGCCGCCGGGCGGCCCTCCGCCGTCGCCGGACCTCATCTCGGTCACGGTCCAGGACGGCCAGGTCGTCGACGCCCGCGTGCGCACCCGTGGCGGCTACGACCGGGTCTTCCCGCAGAGCGACCTGCCTCCGATGGTCGCGGTGCAGCCCGGCACCCGCCCGACGACGCTCGACCTGCCGACGCTCGGCCCGTACCGCATCGTCGCCGTTCGCCGTCTCGACGGGGCCGTCCAGGTCACCGGCCTCCCCGAAGCCCAGCTCCAACAAACGGTGACCAACCTCGTGACGACCGAGCTGGTGGTCGCGGCGATCACCTTGATGATCGCGGGCGTGATCGGCGCGGTGCTGGTGCGGCGAGAGTTGCAGCCATTGGAGCGCGTCGCCGCCACGGCCCGGCGGGTCAGCACGCTCCCCCTTGACCGGGGCGAGGTCGACCTCGCCGAGCGCATGCCCGACGCCGACCCGACCACCGAGGTCGGCCAGGTCGGTGCCGCGCTCAACCACATGCTCGACCACGTCGGCGCCGCGCTGGAGGCCCGCCAAGACAGCGAGATGCAGCTGCGCCAGTTCGTCGCGGACGCCAGCCACGAGCTGCGCACCCCGCTGGCCGCGATTCGTGGCTACGCCGAGCTGACCCGCCGCGGGCCGCTTTCGGCGGACGCCACGCATGCCCTCGCGCGCATTTCCTCCCAGGCCGAGCGGATGACGGCGCTGGTGGAGGACCTGCTCTTGCTCGCCCGGCTCGACGCAGGGCGGCCCTTGGAACGCGCCGACGTCGACCTCACCCGGCTCGTCCTGGACGCCGTGAGCGACGCCCACGCGGCGGGGCCGGACCACCGGTGGCAGCTCGACCTCCCCGACGAGCCGGTCACGGTCACCGGTGACGCGTCGCGGCTCACCCAGGTGCTCACGAACCTGCTCGCCAACGCGCGCACGCACACGCCGCCGGGCACTCGGGTCACCGTCACGCTCGCGGCCGGGTCGGGCACGGCACGGGTTGCGGTGGTCGACGCGGGCCCAGGCATCCCCGTCGAGCTGCTGCCGCACGTCTTCGAACGGTTCGCCCGCGGCTCGACGTCGCGCTCGCGCCAGGACGGCAGCACCGGGCTGGGCCTGGCGATCGTGTCCGCGGTCGTCGCGGCGCACGGCGGCGATGTGAGCGTGACGAGCAGGCCGGGCCATACCGAGTTCACGGTGCGGCTGCCGCTCGAGAGCGTCGGCGCACCGGTCGGGGCCGTTCACAGCTGACGCACAGGGCGTCCACCGCGGCAGCACAGCCGCGAGGACCACGCTCGGATCACGTGACGTCGACGCTCTCCCCACCGACTGCCCCGTCCGCGACACCCCCTCCCTCTGCGCGGACGGGGCGCCTTCGTCCCCGCCATGCCGCGCTCGGCGCCCTGGTGGCGGCGACGGCGTTGCTCTACCTCTGGGGCCTCTCGGCGTCCGGCTGGGCCAACAGCTTCTATTCCGCCGCCGCGCAGGCCGCGGGGGTGGGTGGGAAGGCCTGGTTCTTCGGTTCGTCGGATGCGGCAAACTGGATCACCGTCGACAAGACGCCCGCGGCGCTCTGGGTCGACGGCCTCGCCGTTCGCCTCTTCGGGCTTTCCTCGTGGAGCGTGCTCGCGCCGCAGGCGCTGATGGGCGTGGCGACGGTGGCACTGCTCTACGCAAGCGTGCGCCGCACCGGGCTCGCCGCGGAGCTCGCGACGGGCGCCGCGCTGTTCGGGGGCGCGGCGCTCGCCGTGACGCCGGTTGCCGTGCTGATCTTCCGCTTCAACAACCCGGACGCCCTGGCCGGGTGGGTTCGGCGGCTGCTGGGGAGCCCGACCCCGTCCGCGCAGGTCGTGGCGCTTCTCCAGCGCGACGCGGGCGAGTACACCTGGGCTGCCGCGACCGTAGGCTCCAACACCGCTGCGGGCTACCAGCTGGGCGCCGGGCTGCCGGTCATGGCGGTCGGCGGGTTCAACGGCACCGACCCCTCCCCCACGGTCACGCAGTTCCAGGCCCTCGCCGTCGCGAAGAAGATCCATTGGTTCGTCGGGGGCGCCGGAGCAGACGGGATGCAGAGCAGCGGGAGCGACGACGCCGCAGCGATCGCGGCCTGGGTGCAGCAGCACTACCCGGCGACGACAGTGGGCGGCACGACCCTCTACGACCTGTCCGGAGCCGCGCTGTGATCGCGCACACCCCCGATCGCGTCGCACCCACAGCCGACGCACAGGTCGACCACAAGGACCCGACAGCGCCCGCCGACATCGTGGTCGGCATGAGCGTCGACACCGCGCCGAACCCCCCGAGCGGAGCTCGCGGAGCGAGCATCGATCCCGTCATCCGACCCCGCACGGGGCCGGTCCTCGACGTGGTCGTGCCCGTCTACAACGAGGAGGCCGACCTGGAGCGGTCGGTCCGCCGCCTGCACGCGTACCTGTCCACCCAGTTCCCCTACCCGTTCCGGATCACGATCGCCGACAACGCCAGCGTCGACGCCACCCCGGCGATCGCGACCCGCCTCGCCGCGCAGCTCCGCGAGGTCGAGTCGCTGCGGATGCCGGAGAAGGGCCGCGGCCGTGCGCTGCGGGCCGCGTGGACCGCGTCCGACGCGCAGGTGCTCGCCTACTGCGACGTGGACCTTTCGACCGACCTCGCCGCCCTCCTGCCGCTGGTCGCCCCCCTGATCTCAGGGCACTCGGACCTGGCGATCGGCACGCGCCTGGCCCGCGACTCCCGCGTGGTGCGCGGGGCCAAACGCGAGTTCATCTCGCGCACCTACAACCTCATCCTGCGCGGCACCCTCGCCGCCCGGTTCTCCGACGCCCAATGCGGTTTCAAGGCGATCCGCGGCGACGTCGCACAGCGGCTGGTGCCGCTGGTGGAGGACACCGGCTGGTTCTTCGACACGGAGCTGCTCGTGCTCGCCGAGCGCGCCGGGCTGCGCATCCACGAGGTGCCGGTGGACTGGGTCGACGACCCGAACTCGTCGGTCGACATCGTGCACACCGCCACCGAGGACCTCAAAGGCATCGCCCGGCTCGGCCGCGCCCTTGCGACAGGCCGCATCCCCTTGCAGGACCTGCGCGAGAAGCTGGGCCGCGGCGCCCTCGACACCCCGGAGCGGGAGGTGGCGGGCGTGCCCCGCGGGATGATCGGCCAGCTGGTGCGCTTCGCTGCGGTCGGGGTCGCGAGCACGCTCGCGTACCTGCTGCTCTACGTGCTGCTGCGGGCGGGGCTCGGAGCGTTCGGCGCGAACCTGGTGGCGCTCGTCGTCACCGCCGTGGCCAACACCGCCGCCAACCGGCGGCTGACCTTCGGTGTGCGCGGCCGCCGTGGTGCGGCATCCAGCCAGGTCCAGGGCTTGATCGTGTTCTTCCTCGGGCTCGCGCTCACCACCGGAGCGTTGGCCCTGCTGCCGCCGACCGCGAGCAGGCCGGTCGAGCTGCTCGTGCTCGTCGGGGCCAACGCGCTCGCCACCCTGCTGCGCTTCGTCGCCTTCCGTTCCTGGATCTTCGCAGGCCCCCGCACCGCCACCTCCTCGGAGCACTCGGCATGAGCAAGCCAACCAACAGCGCGGCCCCGGCCGCATCCTCGGCTGAGGAGCACTCGGCATGACCGCGACCCTCACCCCGACCGCGACCCCGGCATCGCCAGGGGCGGCCCGGCGCACGTCGCGCGAATGGCTTGCGCTCGGCGGCCTGCTGGTGGCGACGGCGGCGCTCTACCTCGTCAACCTGTCGGCGAACGGCTGGGGCAACGACTTCTACGCCGCCGCCGTCCAGTCCATGACGAAGAGCTGGGAAGCGTTCTTCTTCGGCTCGTTCGACGCGGGCAACGTCGTCACCGTCGACAAGCCGCCCGCCGCGCTCTGGGTGACGGCGCTGTCGGCGCGGGTGTTCGGCCTGTCGACGTGGAGCGTTCTGGTGCCACAGGCGTTGATGGCCGTGGCCACCGTCGCGCTGCTGTACGCGGCCGTCCGACGCGTGGCAGGCCCCGGCGCGGCGCTGCTCGCGGGCGCGACGATGGCGCTCACGCCGGTCGCGGTGCTCATGTTCCGGTTCAACAACCCGGACGCGCTGCTCGTGCTGCTCATGGTCGCGGCGTCGTACGCGGTGGTGCGCGCGGTAGAGCGGGCGGGCACGCGGTGGCTGTTGCTCGCGGGCGCGCTGATCGGACTGGCGTTCCTCACCAAGACCGCGCAGGCGTTCCTCGTGCTGCCCGCGCTGGCGGGGGCGTACCTGTGGGCGGCCCCGACCGGGCTGTGGCGACGGGTGCGGCAGTTGCTCGCCGCGGGCCTGGCGATGGTGGTCGTCGGCGGGTGGTGGTTCGCCGCCGTTGCGCTGTGGCCCGCCGCGGACCGGCCCTACATCGGCGGGTCGACCGACAACAGCGCCATCCAGCTCGCGTTCGGCTACAACGGCCTGAGCCGGATCTTCGGCGGTGGCCGCGGCGGCTCGGGCGCGGCGGCCGGTGCGACGGCGGGCAGCGGAGCGGTGGCGGCCGTCCCGGGGGACCTACCCAACGGCGCGCCGGGCGGCGGTTTTCCCGGCGGGCCCGGCGGCCCCTTCGGCGGCGGGGCCGGGCTGAGCAGGCTGTTCGCGAACGACGTCGGCGGCCAGATCGCGTGGCTGCTGCCTGCGGCGCTCGCGCTGCTCGTGATCGGGCTCGTGCTGACCCGGCGGGCGCCCCGCACCGACCGGCTCCGCGCCTCGCTGGTGCTGTGGGGCGGGTGGACGGTGGTGTCGGCGCTGGTGTTCTCCCTGATGGAGGGGATCTTCCACCAGTACTACACGGTGGCGCTGGCGCCCGGGATCGCCGCGCTCGTCGGCATCGGCGGGGCGCAGCTGTGGCAGCGCCGGGCGTCCAGGGGTGCCCGGGTGGCGCTCGCCGTGCTCGTGATCGGCACCGCCGCATGGGCGTGGGTGCTGCTCGGCCGGACCCCGGAGTTCGCGCCGTGGCTTCGGTGGGTGATCGTCGCGCTCGGCGTGGTCGGGGCGGCGCTGCTCCTGCTGCCCGGCCGCGGCCGGGTGGTGGCGACCGCAGCGCTCGCGGCCACCGTGGGGTCGGCCTTGCTGGGCTCGGCGGCCTACGCGGTGGACACCGTCGCGACCGGCCACCAGGGCTCGATCCCGCTCGCGGGACCAGCGACAGCGGGCGGCCCCGGCGGGTTCCGCGGCGACGATCGCGGTGATCGCGTGGCCCGCGCCGACCGCGGCGGCAACGCGACCGGGGGTTCGACCGGCGGCGCAGCGAACGGCGGTGTGGCGGGCGGCGCCCAGAACCAGACCGCGGGACCCGGCGGCGCGGGCTTCGGTGGGCCCGGCGAGGCCCAGCCGAGCAGCCCCGCCCTGGTGGGCCTGCTGCAGCGGGCCGGGACGAAGTGGTCCGCGGCCACGGTAGGGACGATGCAGGCGGCCCCGCTGGCGCTCGACAGCGGCACCGACGTGATGGCGATCGGCGGGTTCTCCGGCGGCGACCCGGCGCCGTCGTTGGCCAAGTTCCAGGCCTACGTCAACGCGGGTCAGGTGCGCTACTTCCTCGCGGGCGGTGGGTTCGGCGGCGGCCCCGCAGGCGACGCGGCGAACGCACGCCGCGCGGCGGGTCGACGATCAGCGCGTGGGTGGAGCAGCACTACACCGCGACGACCGTGGGCGGCCGCACCGTCTACGACCTGACGAAGCCGAAGGCCTAACCGGCACTGCTCCGATCGGGTAAGGGCACCCTTCGCTACACTGAGGTGATGGAAGCCGTAGCGCCCGTTCTCACGGAGCGTTGCGCGGTGCTCGCCCAAGCGGCGGAGGAGCCGATGACGGGCACCGCGCCTGCGGCTCCGCGCTGGGCGTGCCTGGAGCATCGCGGCGCGTGGCCGCGCGACGTCACCCGACACACCGACCCGGCGATCGTCGGGTTCGCCGCCCGCGCCGCCGCGGCGGGTTTCCGGCTCCAGCTCATCCGCCGCCCCGGAAGGCGCGGCGCCGACGACCGGGTGCGCCTCTACCTCGCCGACACCACCCCACCGGGGGCGCACACCACGATGGTCACCGTGGCGGGCCCGTCCGAACTGCTCGACCTCCCGCTGCCCCCGCCGGGCGCCCGCCTGCCGGGACGGCCCGTGCACGACCCACTGCTGCTGGTGTGCACACATGGCCGCCGCGACCGCTGCTGCGCGCTCGACGGCCGCGCCCTCGTCAGGGCCCTCATGGACGCGGGCGAACCCGACGTCTGGGAGTGCAGCCACCTCGGCGGCCACCGGTTCGCCCCCACGGCGCTGGTCTTGCCCACCGGCTACCTGTACGGCCGTCTGGACGTCGCCACGGCCGTCCACGCCCGCAAGGCCGCCGAGCTCGGCGAGGTCGAGACCGCGTTGTGCCGTGGCCGAGCGGCGTGGCCAACGGCCGGGCAGGTTGCCGATCTCGCCGTGCGCACGGTCACCGGCATCCGGTGCGCCGACGCGCTGACGGTCACCGGCACCACGGTGCACGGCCGCGGCGGCGCGGCCTGGCGCGTGGACGTTCGCGAGCGGGTCAGCGCGCCCCATCCCGCCTCGTGCGGGGCGGCGGCCCTGCCCGTGGCGTTCCGCGAGGCGGTGGCCGTCACCCCGATCGCAGCACGCCGAGCGTGTTCCACGCCCGCGTCGCGAGATGCAGGTTGAACCAGGTCTCGGGGTCGCCGAGGTCGAGCTGCCCGATCTGCCGGATGCGCTGTAGCCGGTACTTCAACGTGTTGCGGTGCACGATCAACGACTTCGCCGTGAGCTCGTAGTTGCCGCCGTGCTCCAGGTGGTGTGACAGCGTGCGCACCAGCTCCGAGCCGCGCTGCGCGTCGTACTCCAACAGCTTGCCGAGCCAGCGCTGGACGAACCGCTCCACCTCGCCGAGATCGGCGATCCCGACGAGCAACCGGTAGACGCCGAGGTCGTCGAACCGGATGGCGCGGTCGTCCCACTCGGCGAGGGCGGGCAGCCGCAGCGCGAGCTTGGCCTGGTGGTAGGAGCGCGGGAACTCGCCGACGGTGTCGCAGCGCTCCCCGACGCCCAGCCGGATCCGGCCGCCGCCCAGCTCGCGCAGCACGGCGCGGCGCAGGCTCTCCCACTCCGGCTCGGTGTCGGCGAGCAGCACGACCTCGGTGCCGCGCGTGGCGAGCAGGGTGCCTGCAGGCTCGTCGCGGGCGGCCCTGCGCACGGCCTGCAGCAGGGTGTCGAGCGGATGCCGCTCCCCGGCAGGCCCATGCCCTTCGACGACGACGACGCGGTGCGGTCGCTGTAGGTCGTAGCCCAACGCGGTGGCACGGGCGACCGCGCTGTCGGTGTCGGTGCCCGCGAGCAGCTCGTCGAGGAGGTCGCGGCGCAGCCGCAGCTCGCTCTCGGCCAGGCTGCGCACCCTGGCCAGCTCCATCGCCAGCACCGTGGCGCCGTGTTCGAGCGCCATCAGCTCCTGGTCGCCCGCGGCTCGGGCCGGGTCGATGAGCACGATCACGCCGAGGGTGTCGCCCTGCGGGTGCGCGATCGCCAGCAGCCGCGCACCGTCGCGGATCGGCCGCCCCTCCTGCTTGGCCCGCGCGAGCAGCCGTTCCCGGCAGGCCGGGGTGTCCTTCGGGTAGGGGTCGGGCGGCGGCGACCCGGCCCAGGCCTGCAGGTTGCCGTGCCGGTCCTCGACGGCGACCTGCAGTCCGGTCAGCTCGTGCACCGCGCGGGCGATGCCCTCCCGCCCCTCGCCCGACACGGCGACCGCGGTGAGCCGGGCGTGGATGTCCATGCTGCGCCGCAGCGCGCCGACGCTGCCGCGCAGCCGTTCGTTGAGCGCCGCGAGGGTGGCCGCCGTGGCCTGCTCCTGCGCGTGCAGCCTGCGGTTGGCCAGCGCGCCGCCCGCCTGCTGGGCGAGCGCTCGCAGGAGGAACTGCTCCTCGCCCGTCGGCTCCCGCCGCGCCCCGACGACGAGGTGCCCGAGATGGCCCGAGGTGCCGTTGAGCGGAAACGCCCACGCCCAGCCCGAGCCGGACAGCGTGACAGGCCCACCGGTGAGGCCCGCGGCGCGCAGCTGCGCCGCGAGCCGGGCCGGTGTCGGCGGGCCTCCGACCAGCTCGACGCGCACCACGTCGCAGGGGGCCAGGGTCGGGGCTGCGGTGGTGGCCAGTTGGAGGATCTGCTGCTCGTCGGCGCCCTCGGTCATGAGCGTGCCGAGCACCAGCAGGCTGCGCATGCTCGACAGCAGGCTGCGCTCCGCGAGGTGCCGGGACGCGTCGACGGCGGTCACGGGCTCACGCTCCGGCCATCGACGCATTCGTGGCCAGGTACTCCTCGGGCTCGACGTACCACGGGTTGTCCAGGAGCTGGCCGGAGAGCAGCACCGTCGGATGCGTGCGCAGGATCTCCATGAGGATCTCGCCGTTGGCGAACTGCTCGAGGTCGTAGAGGCACAGCAGCACCTGCGGGTAGCGGTGCAGGAACACGTTGAGCTTGGCCTCGTACGCCATCAGCAGTTCCGAGCCGGGCATCCCGCGCAGCGCCCACGTCATCTCGCCCGCCGCACGCACGAAGCCGAAGCCGTCGCGGACGACGGCCGCGCTCATCGCCCCGTCCCAGAACGCGATCATCTTCTCGATCGCGAAGCACCCACCGGAAAGGTAGGTGGAAGCGGAGTCCATTGGCTGCAGCTGTGCGGGCGCGGCGTCGCCGAACTCGCCCGCGAGCGCGCACACGGCGGCGCCCGCGGCCGGGTCGTCGGTCACGCAGATGCACTTGTCCCCGGCGGCGAGCCCCTCCCGCAGGTACGGCAGCAGCAGCTCGTCGCGCTGGGCCGGCGCCGCGGTAGAACGCGCAGATGTGCAGGCCCGGGGTGAAGCTCACCCCCGGCAGCCCCATCGCTGTCGTCATGGCGGCCTCCTCGGCTCCACTGTCACGGACCGTACCGACGAATGTGATCGGCGAACAGGGCGACGGTCACGGCGCTGCTCCGATCTTCCAGTCCACGGCGACGGCGCCCTCCGCGGTGGCGAGGACCGGGTTGAGGTCGAGCTCGACGACGTCCGGGCAGGCCAGCAGCAGGTTCCCGGCGGCGGCGACGACGTCGGCGAGCGCGTCGAGGTCGACGGCCTCCCCGCCGCGGGCGCCGGTGAGCAGCGCGTGGCCGCGCAGCCCGGACAGGAGCGCGCGGGCCTCGGCGCGGTGCAGCGGCGCCATGGCGAACGCGACGTCGCCGAGCACCTCGACCCAGATACCGCCGAGCCCGACCATGACGACCGGGCCGAACACGGGGTCGCGCACGGCGCCCACCGCGATCTCCACACCGGACAGCTGCCGCTGCACCAGCACCGGCCCCTGCGCGAGCAGTTCTTCGGCGGCACCGCGCACGGCGTCGGCGTCGTCGAGGTCGAGCCGCACGCCGCCCAGCTCGGTGCGGTGCGCGGCCTCGGCGAGCTTCACCACCACGGGGAACGCGGTCGCGGCGGCCACCGCTTCGTCGGCGGTGCTGCACAAGGTCGACGGCGCGGTGTCGACGCCCAGCTCGGCCAGCAGCGCCGCCGCGGCGACCGGGTCGGTGGGCGTCGGGCCGGGCCGGACATCGGGGGTCCGGGCGGCCGGGGTGGTCCGCTCTCGCGCCACGGCGTAGCGGCGGGCGTGCCCGATCGCCCGCGCGGTCCGGGCGGGCCAATCGAAGCACGGCACGCCCCCGTCCTGCAGCAGGTCCGCGTTGGGCCGGGCGTCGCGCGGCGCCACCCAGCAGACGTGCACCGGCACGGCCACCCCGTCGGCGCGCAGGCCCGCCACCACATCGCGGAGGCCCTCGGCGGTCTTCGCGTCCAGCGCGGCGCGCTGGAGCAGCACCGGGACGACGACGTCGACCTCGCCCGAGCGGGCCAGCAGGTCGGTGAGCGCCGGGGTAGAGCTCGGCGAACCGCGACCAGACCGGCGTGACGTCCACCGGGTTCACCGGGCTCGCGAACGGGGGCAGCATCGCGCGGATCTTGTCCTGCAACGGCGCCGACAGTGCGGGCACGGTGAGGCCTTCGTCGGCGAGCAGGTCCGACAGCTCCACGCCGACGCCGCCGGAGTTCGTGATGATCGCGACGCGGGGCCCCGCGGGCAGGGGGTGGCCGTCCAGCGCGCGGGCGGCGTCGAGCAGCTCCTGGCCGGAGCCGACCTCGACGATCCCCGCCTGCCGGAACACCCCGCGCCAGATCGCGGTGTCGGCGGCGAGCGCAGCGGTGTGCGACGACGCCGCCCGCGCCCCGGCCTCCGAACGTCCCGTCTTCACGACCACCACCGGACGGCTCGGCGTCACCGCCCGCGCCTTCTCGACGAACGCCCGCCCGTCGGCCAGGGACTCCAGCAGGAAGCAGAGCGTGCCCGCGGCCGGGTCGTCGGCCAGCTCGCCAAGCAGTTCGGCGATCGTCACGTCGCAGGTGTTGCCCGGCGCGAGGATCTTGGCGAACCGGACGCGCTCGTCGGCCGCGAGGGTGTAGATCGCCATGCCGTACGCGCCGGACTGGCTGACCAGGCAGATCCCGCCGCCGCCGCGGGGCAGCCCGACGGCCATCGAGGCGTTGAGCGGCAGGTCGCAGTTCTGGATGCCGAAGCAGTTCGGCCCGATCACCCGCGTTCCGCCCGCGTTGGCGACGAGCTCGTCCTGCAGCTTCGCGCCGTCGGGTCCGACCTCGGCAAAGCCGCCGGAGAGCACGACCATCGCGGCAACGCCCTTGGCCGCGGCGTCAGCGGCGACCGCGGGCACCGCGTGCGCGGGCACGGCGACCACCGCGAGGTCGATCTCGCCGTCGACGTCGCGCAGGGAGGCGCCGGAGCCGACCGGCACGACCTCGCCGGGGAACGACGCCAGGTTCGTCGCGAGCAGGTAGCCGAGCGTGCCCGTGCGGTCCGAGGCGCCGACGAGCGCGACCCTGCGCGGCGAGAAGAGGGCGTTCAGGAGGCGCACGGGAACGTCCGCTTCAGCTCGTCGGGACCGAACTCCAGACGTCGGACGCCCAGTGGGTCGACGGCGCGGACGGCGGCCAGCTCGGCCTCGGTCGGCGGCTCCAGCAGCCCGCCAGAGTCGTCGCTGCCGAGATCGACGCGCAGGTCGAACCCGGTGGCCTCCTCGACGTCGGCGAGCGTGACGTCGGGCCAGAGCGCGCGCAGGCGGGCGTGCCCGTCGGGGTAGTCGAACAGGCCCAGCTCGGTGACCAGCCACTGCGGCCCGCCGCCGGGATAGCCCAGCGCCCTGCGGTCGCCCTCCGGGGTGCGGTGGCCGATGTCGGTGAGCACGTCCAGGTCGCGGACCAGCGTGCGCCCCGACCGATGCCGGGTGGTCCAGACGGTGAGCGCGCCGATCGTCGCGGAGATGTTGCAGCCGCCACCCCCGCCGCCGAGCTTGATCTTGGGACGGGTGGGGTCGGGCCCGATTGCGGTGACGTTGGTGTTGCCGTGCCCGTCGATCTGGCCGCCGGAGAGGAACATGCGGTCGACGTCGCCGCGGCAGGCGGCGTCGAAGAACTCCTCGAACGTCATGCGGTAGACCGCGCCCTGGTGCAGCGCGAGATCGTTGCTGGTGGGCGGGATGAACACCGGGTCGGGGTTGACGGCGTAGGTCGCGCCCTCGACGAGCAGCGAGTCCGGCGCGTGCGTGCGCCGGGCGACGTGCATCGCGACCTGGGCGCACGGGCTCGCGAAGCCGTGGAACACGACCTCCCGGTCCCGCACCGTGCGGGCCAGGGCGACTACAAACCACTCGTCGATGCCCACCGTGCGCGGTAACGAGTGCTCTGGCACTCGTTTCCGCTCACGGCCGCTCACCGGAACAGCTCCTGCCAGTCCTCAACCGACGCCGACCAGCGGGTGAGCCGCTCCGGGTCGACGGCCGCACGGTAGGCGTCCTCACCCGCGTGCACGTAGGTGTCGAGGTACGCGGTGACGTCGCCGCTGCTCGCGGCCTCGAGGTAGGCGGCCAGATGCGGCCGGTCGTAGGCGTAGCCGGGGTAGCACGACGACGGATGGGCCCCGAACGGCGCCTCCACCACCGCCGCGACGGTGTGCGCCGGGATCGTCACGCCCGCGGCGGCCACCTCCTCGGTGGGCACCAGCCGGTCCACCGTGGCGACGACCATCGCCGACGCCGCCGCGAACCGCACGTCCAGCACGTAGGGCTGGTCGAGGTGCAGGTTGCCGCGCGCGTCGCCGAGCGGGGCGTGCAGCAGCGCCACGTCCGGCCGCAGCGGCGGCACGACCACCAGCTCCTCCCCGGTGAACGGGCACGTCACCCGCGCGTACTCGCCGTGCAGCTTCTCGATGCCGGTGCCCTTCACCCCGCGCACGGGCAGGAACGGCAGCCCCATCTCCGCCGCCCGCAGCTGGGCGAGCACGGTGGCGCAGCAGCTCTCCCGCGCCTCGACCGCTCCCGTGGCCGCCGCCCGCCGGTAGGCCGGGGCGAGCCCGAGGTCCTGCTCGAACCCGACGTAGCTCTCCTCGCAGACCTTCACCGCGCCCGCCGCGATGAGCAGGTCGACGTCGATGCTGTGCGCCGACCCGACGAGGTGCAGATCCCGCCGCCCGGCCCGGATGAGCGCGCGCACCAGCGCCATCGGGAGCCGCGCGCACAGCCCGCCACCCAGGGCCACCAGCGCGCCGTCGGTGACGCGCGCAGCGGCGTCGTCCAGCGAGGCGCGCTTGTCGCGGTCGAGGTGGAACGAGCTCATATCGCCGTCATCCCCCCGTCCGGCGTGACCACCGACCCCGTCATGAACGAGGCCTCGTCACTCGCCAGGAACAGCGCCACGTTGGCGATCTCCTCCGGCGTGCCCAGGCGGCCGATCGGGTACTTGAGCAGCGTCTTCGCCAACCCGGCTTCCAGATCGCCGTCGCCCCGGGCGCGCAGCATCGGCTCCATCAGCGGGGTGTAGACCGTGCCGGGGCAGATGACGTTGACGCGGATGCCGCGCGGCGCGAGGTCGACGGCCATCGAGCGGGTCAGGGCGATCACCGCGCCCTTCGCCGCGCAGTAGGCGGCGAAGTTCGGGATGCCGACCAGCCCCGCCACCGAGCCCTGGTTGACGATCGCGCCGCCCGGCATGTGCGGGAGCACCGCCTTCGACACGACGAACGTGCCCTTGGCGTTCACCCGCAGCGCGCGGTCCCAGTCGTCCTCCTCGGCGACCGCGACCGAACCCGTGCTGTCGACGCCTGCGTTGTTGTAGAGCACGCCGATCGGGCCGAGCTCGGCGACGACCCGCGCCACCGCCTCGCCGACCTGCGCCGCGTCCGCCACGTCTGCAGTCACCGCGACCGCGCGGCCGCCGTCCTTCACGATCCGCTCGGCGGTGTCGGCCGCCGCGTCGGCCGCGAGATCGAGCACGCCGACAGCGGCGCCCTCGGCGGCGAAGCGCGTGGCGGCGGCCCGCCCTATCCCCGAGCCCGCTCCGGTGACCAGCGCGACCTTGCCCGCCAACCGTCGCGCCGATGAATCGCTCGGCCGTTCGCTCATAGGACCGTCCACCCTCCGTCGACGACGAGCGCGGCGCCGGTCATGTAGCCGAGCCGTCCGGACGCGAGCACGGCGATCGCGTCCGCGATGTCGTCGGGCTCGGCGACCCGGCCGGTCGGGATCCGCGCCTCCACCTGCTCCCGCAGCTCCGGCACGTCGAGACGCCACTGCGTCATCGGCGTGCGGACGAACCCCGGGCAGACGGCGTTGGACCGGATCCCCGCGCCTGCGTAGTCGGCGGCCAGGGATTTCGCGAACATCAGTGCGGCGCCCTTCGAAGCGGTGTAGGCGCACCGGCCGGGGAACGCGACCTGGCCCGCCACCGACGCCACGGTGATCACATGGCCGTCACCTTGGGCCAGCATCACCGGCAACGCCGCCCGCGAGCAGAGGAACGGGCCGCGGGTGTTGATCGCGAGCACCCGGTCCCACTCCTCCACCGTGGTCTCGTGGCAGACCGTGGCGTCGGCCGTCCCGCTGACGCCCGCGTTGTTGACCAGCACGTCGATCCGCCCGAACGCCGTGACGACCTGCGCGAACGCCGCGTCCACCGCGGCACGGTCGGCCACGTCGGCCGCGCAGCCCAGCCCGTCGGGGCCCGCAGCGACCTTCGCCGCGTCGCCGTTGACGTCCAGCACCGCGAGGGTGAACCCGTCGGCGGTGAGCCGGGTGCAGGTCGCCCTTCCGATGCCCGATCCGCCGCCGGTGACCACGGCCACCCGGGTGGTCATGCGGGCACCGGCGCGCGTTGCGCCGCTTGGGCGGCGATCAGCAGCGGGTCGTAGACCGGGGAGTACGGCGGGGCGTAGGAGAGGTCGAACGCGGCGAGGTCGTCCACGCCGAGGCCCGCGTACAACGCCGCCGCCACCACGTCGACGCGCTTGGCCGCGCCCTCCCGCCCCACGAGTTGGGCTCCGAGCAGGCGGCCGCCGAACTCGTGCACCAGGCGCACGTGCACCGGCGCCGAGCCGGGGTAGTACTTCGCCCGGCTCTTGTGCACGACGTCGGTGGCGCTCGCGGGCAGACCCGCCTCCTTCGCCTCGGCGAGCGTCAGCCCGGTGCGCGCCACCTCCAGGTCGAAGACCTTCACCACGGCCGTCCCGACGATCCCTGCGAACACCGCGTCACCGCCCGCGGCGACCGTGCCCGCGACCCGCCCGGTCTTGTTGGCCGCCGGGCCGAGCGGCACATACGCGGGCCTGCCGAGCACGCGGTGCCACGGCGCGACGGCGTCGCCCGCCGCGAAGACGCCCGGCAGGCTGGTGCGCATGCGGTCGTCGACGGTCAGCGCGCCCGCGGGGCCCGTCGCAGCGCCCGCGGCCGCCGCGATCCCACCGGCAGGCCGCACCCCCGTGCACGCCACGACCACATCGGGGTCGACCTCGGCGAGCACCGCGTCGGCGTCGGTGGCGAGGCGCAGGTCGACGTGCGCGCGGACGTGCTCCTCCACCAGCGCCGCAAGGGGCTCGTCGAGCGTGGGCAGCACGCGGGGCAGCCGCTCGACGACGGTCGTCGTCACCCCGCGGGCGTGCAGCGCCTCGGCGGCCTCCAGGCCGATGTACCCGGCGCCGACGACGACCGCCGTGCGCACGCTGCCCGCGTCGAGCAGTTCCTTGAACGCGCTGGTGTCCTCGATCGTCCGCACGGTGAACACGCGGCGCCCTACGAGGCCCGCGAGCGGCGGCACCCCGGCCGTCCCGCCTGCGGCGACGACGAGGGCATCGAAGCCCAGCCGCTCCGTGCGCCCGTCTCGGGTGTAGGTGACCTCGCGGGCGGCGAGATCGATCCCGGTGGCCGCCGCGCCGAGCCGCAGGTCGATGCCGCGTCGCTCCCGGAAGTACGCGGGCGGGTACGAGAACAGGTCGGCGCCTTCGACCACGCCGGAGAGGTGGTACGGCAAGCCGCAGAGGCCGTACGCGGCATTGCCGGTGGCCTCCAGCACGACGATCGGCAGGTGCGGGTCCACCCGGCGGGCGGCCGAGGCCGCCGACATGCCCGCGGCACCGCCGCCGACCACCACCAGGCCACCCACCTTGCAGAAAGTACGGACCGCGACGTGGCCGCGGACACGTCCCGACGAGACGGAGTACGCCGTGGTCTTGGTCCTCCCGGGACGAGGCGGGCGCCCTGGCCGGGAAGTAGATTTCGCACGATGTGGGACGGCCCGCTGCCCGCCAACACCCGCGCCCACCCGTACCGGGGGCTGTCGGTGCAGGAGGTCGACGTCCCGCTGACCGACGACGCGATCCTCGCCTACCTCGACGGGCGGGAGGTCTACCGCCGCACCGATTTCCTGGCCCTGCGGCATGGCGACGCCACCGCGTTGGTGCAGGTGCGCAAGGCGAGCCTGGAGCCGCTGTTCTCGCCGGTGGTGGCGGCCCGGGTGGTCTCCGGGCCGGACGACACGGCGTGGGTGGTGCGGCCCGAAGTCGATGTCGGCAACGCCACGGCGCTGGCGAACGCGGCCGTTCCTGGCGCCGCCACCACGGTGGTGCTGGGCCGGTTCGAGCACGTCAACTTCATTCATCAAGCCACGCCGATCCCGGTGCGCGTCACCGAGGTGGTGCCGCCCCATCCTCCGAAGCTCCTGGCACAGGCCCGGCAGGCGGTCGAGTTCGACGAGGATCTGCCGCCCGTCGAGCTGATCCTGGACGCCGTCGAGGTGGAGGCGATGGCCGCAGCCCATCCCGCACCGGCGTACCTGCTGCCGTGCCGCGGCTCGGGCGCCGACCTCGGCGGCGCGGAGGTGTCCTATCTGGACACCCGGCCTGCTGAGCGGGGCGATTGGCTGCTCATCGGCTGCGAGCGCTCGCTGCAGTTCCACCGCCACTTCTACGGCGACGAGCCCGAGCGGGTCGACCTGTGCCCGCGCAACCGCGCCCTCGCGGCGGGCAAGGTGCTCACGAAGTGCTGCCTCATCGAGCGCGGGCTGGAGGTCGACGGCGACACCGCGGTCGTGCCGTGGGGGGCCAACCTCGACGAGGTTCGCGAGGGCCTGCGGAAGCTGCTGCTGTGAGTTCGCACCTCACCGACTCCGCGATCTACGGCCACCTGTGGACCACGCCCGAGCTGCACGACCTCTTCGACGACCACGGCCGCACCTCCGCGTGGCTGACCATCCTCGCCGCGCTCGCGCAAGCCCAGGCCGACGTCGGGCTGGTGCCCGCCGAAGCCGCCGCGCTCATCGCCGAGCACGCGACGATCGACCGGCTGGACCTCGCGCTCGTCGCCGAGGGAACCCGGGCGTCAGGGCATTCGACGCACGGGCTGATCCGCCACCTTCGGGAGATCCTGCCGGAGCAGGCCCGCGAGTGGGTGTACTACGGCGCCACCGTGCAGGACCTGTCCG
The DNA here is from genome assembly GCA_963736375.1 of uncultured Actinomycetota bacterium. Lineage (GTDB taxonomy): Bacteria > Actinomycetota > Actinomycetes > Mycobacteriales > Pseudonocardiaceae > Pseudonocardia. The sequence goes on along the minus strand of CAVTOL010000022.1, from coordinate 25,882 downwards.
ACACATGGTTCGGCTGGGTCCTGCGGAGGGTCGGCGACGTCGTCGACAGGGACCTGGCTCGCTGCCACGCCGCCACCGTCGCGCTCGCCCGTCGCCACCGCGACACCGTGATGTGTGGCCGTACCCACGGCCAGCCGGGTCTGCCCGTGACGTTCGGGTTCAAGGCCGCCGTCTGGGCGTCGGAGCTTCAGCGGCACCGGGAGCGGCTGGCGCAGCTGCGGCCCCGGGTGGAGGTCGTACAGCTCGGCGGGGCGCTCGGCACGATGGAGTTCTGGGGGGATCAGGCGCTGCCGCTGCTCGACGGGTTCGCAGCCCGGATGGGGCTGGGCGCCCCGGACATCCCGTGGATCACGGCGCGGGACCGCGTCGCCGAGTTCCTGGTCTTCCTCGCCCTCGTCACGGGCACGCTCGCCAAGATCGGCAACGAGGTCTTCGAGCTGCAGCGGCCCGAGATCGGCGAGGTCGGTGAGCCGATCGTCGCGGGCACGGTCGGCAGCATCACGATGCCGCACAAACGCAACCCGGAGTTCTCCGAGCAGCTCGACACGCTCGCCCGCGTGGTGCGGGCGGACGCCGACGTCGCCTTGGAGGGCCTCGTCGCCTTGCACGAGCGGGACGGGCGCAGCTGGAAGGCCGAGTGGCTCGTGCTGCCGGAGGCGTGCCAGCTCACCGGGGCCGCGCTGGGTTTCGGCGCGCGGCTATTGGAGGGCCTGCGCGTGGACGCCGAGCGGATGCGCGCCAACCTTGACGCCCACGGCGCCGCGATGACCTCAGAGCCGCTGATGGCGGTGCTCGCCACTCGGATCGGCAAGCACTCCGCGCACGACGCGGTGTACGCGGCCGCGATGACGGCCCGCGACGCGGGCACCGACCTCGGCGAGCAGCTCGTCGCCGAAGGCCTGCTCACGAAGGACGAGGTTGCCGCCGCGACCGACCCCACGCGGGCGCTCGGGGCGGTCGGTGCGTTCGTGGACCGGGTGACCGGCGCGTGACCGCGACCGACAACCCCGGCTCATCCGCGGCCGCTGCCCCCGGCCCACCCGCGGCCGCTGCCCCCCGCTCATCCGCGGCCGCTGCCCCCGGCCCACCCGCGGCCGCTGCCCCCCGCTCACCCGCGGCCGCTGCCCCCCGCTCATCCGCGGCCGCTGCCCCCGGCCCACCCGCGGCCGCTGCCCCGGCCCACCCGCGGCGACGGCCGACCGGCGACCAAGCCCACCCGCGGCGGAGCGGCCGTCCGGCCTCGCCGCCCAGCCGCGCATCCGCCTTGGCACCCTCCCCACGCCCCTGCTGCGCGCGCCGCGGCTGTCGGACGCGGTGGGCGTCGAGATCTGGCTCAAACGCGACGACCTCACCGGCCTCGGGCTGGGCGGCAACAAGGTGCGCGGGCTGGAGTTCCTGCTCGCCGACGCCCTCGCGCAGGGTTGCGACACGCTCGTCACGGGCGGCGGCCCGGGCTCGAACTGGGCAATGCTCGCGGCGCTCGCCGCACGGACACGCGGCCTCGACACGGTGCTCGTCTGCTACGGCGACCCGGTGCCACCGGTGGGCAACATGCACCTGGCGACGACGATCGGCGCCGACATCCGGTTCACCGGCGACAAGGACCGCGCCTCGGTCGACAGCGGGGTCGCGGTGGTGGCCGACGAGCTGCGCGCCGCGGGCCGCACGCCCTACCCGATGGGCCGCGGCGGGGCGACGGCCGTCGGCGCGCTCGGCTACTTGACCGCGGCCAGGGAGCTGGCCGCGCAGCTCGCCGAGGCGGCGTGCGTGCCTACGGCCACCTGGCTGGCCACCGGCTCGTGCGGCACCCAGGCCGGGCTCGTTGCGGGCGCGGCCTGGCAGCAGCTCGGCCCGGTTGTCGGCGTGACGGTGAGCCGTCCCGCCGACGAGTGCGTCGAGCGCGTCACGACGATCGCGCAGGCGGCGGCCGAGCTGGCGGGCGTCCCGGCCGGGGACGGGTCGCCGACCGTCGTGGACGGCCACATCGGCCCCGGCTACGGCATGCGCTCACCGGAGGGCGACGCCGCCGCCGAGCTGGTGGCGCGCACCGAGGGCGTGTTCCTCGACCCGATCTTCGCGGCGAAGGCGATGGCAGGGCTGCTGGCCGCGATCCGCCGGGGTGAAGTGACCGGCCCCGTCGTCTTCCTGGTGACAGGCGGCGCCCCCACCCTCTTCACGACCCGCTGAGCTCCGGCGCGGCCTGCACCGACGTCGCGGGGCCGCACCGACGGCAGGATATGCGCGCGGGCACCACACAAGGCCGGTGCCGTCGGCGCGTACGGGGCTGACTGCGCGGCCCGTCGACTCACACCGCGCCCGTACCCGACATCACCGCGGCCACACCGGCGTTGCTGGGCCCGCACCGGCGGCGGGGCGCCCGTGCGGGCACCACAGGGCCGGTGCCGCCGCCCGAAGTACAGGCGCGTCACGCGCCCCGTCGACCCGCAGCGCCGCCTCCGCACCGGCGGCGGGGCGCCCGCACCGGCGTCGCTGTGTCCGCACCGGCATCGCTGCGCCGCACCGGCGGCGGGACGCCCGTGCGGGCACCACAACACCGGTGCCGCCGCCCGCAGTAGGCGGGCCGCGCGCCCCGTCGACCCCGCGAACGGCCCCGCCCGACAACCCCGGTGCGCCGCGTTCCTCAGAGGTCCTTCTCCCCGAAGTACACCGCGATGTGGTTGGCGTTGTACGGTGGGATCTCCCGGTAGCCGGTTTTCGCGAACAGGACCCGGCTGTGCTTCTGCTCCTCGCCCGCGTCCAGCCGCACGGTGCGGAAGCCCAACCGCCTGCCCGCGTCCTCCAAGGCGGCCAGCAGCGCTCGCCCGATCCCGCGCGAGCGGGCGTCCGGCACCACGTACATCCGTTCGATCTCGCAGACGCCGTCGCCGAGGCCGCGCAGCCCGCCGATCGCGACCGCTCGCCCGTCCTCCTAGCCGACAAGGAACGCGCGGGACGGGGGCGCCATCTCGTCTGGTGTGGTCACCGAACCGGGTTTGGCCGCGTGGCCCGGGTACTGGGCGTTGAACAGCGCATCCAGCTCCGCGAACAGCTCCCGTCCCGGGGACTCGTCCGACCGCTCGGCGCGGAATTCGACCATGGCGTCATGATCTCGCGGCAGCCATACGTTTCTATGACGACGTGCTGGGTCTCCCCGTCGCGATCGCGATGCCCGCCGACGCCGACGCCACCAAGCTCGACGGCCTCGGGATCCCGCACGACGGCGTGAAGGACATCGGGCTGGGTTGTCTGCTGGAGTTCCGCGACCCGGACAACATCGCGCTCGAACTCTGGTCCGACGCGACCTGACCGGCTCGGCACCGACTCGGCACCGCCCCTTGGCCGGACAGGACGAGGCGACCTGTCCTGGACGGCTCACCTTTGTGCGCGGGACCCCGCCACCCGGCAGGCTGCATGTGATCCAGGCCCCCTTGGGAGGAGCGAGATGCGCGTCGGAGACCAGGACATCCTCATCCCCACGTCGATGGTGGGCAACTACCCCAACCCGCGCTGGTGGGACGCGGGCCCCGTCCGCGACTGGCACGGCGACCAGGAGCCGCCGGACTCGTTCAACCAGGAGGCCTTCCAGGACGCCATGGCCGCGCTGGTGTCCGACCAGGAGCACGCGGGCCTCGACATCATCACCGACGGCCGCCTGCACGGTGACAACTACGCCGACCAGGCCGTCTACTACTACCACCGGCGCATGGGCCTCGACATGCGCGGCGGCCATCTTGCGTTCCCGATCTACAGCCGCTTGCACGCGAGCACCGCGGACCACGAGATCAAGCGCCGCGGGTCGATCATGGTCGAGCAGGCGCGGGCGCTGAAGAGGGCCACCGACAAGCCGACGAAGGTGCAGTACACCGGCGTGCAGGTGCTCGCCCAGACCACCACCGACCTCTTCTATGACAACGCGCGCGACCGGGCCATGGCGATGGCCGCCGCCATGAATGAGGACATCCTCGAGGTCGACGCGATGGGCGTCGACTTCATCCAGCTCGACGAGTTCACCTGGCCCTACTTCTACGAGGACTGGGCCATCGAGGCGTTCAACCGTGCCGTGCAGGGCGTGCAGAACGCCCAGATCATCGTGCACGTGTGCTGGGGCAACTGGGGCGGAACGCCCGCCTACTACCCGGACGAGACCGCGCAGGCAGGCGAGGTCTTCGACCTCACGAAGCGGGTCGGGGACGCGCCGTCGGCGACGGCCAGCGTGGTGCCGAAGTCCTACGAGGCCAACATCAGCGTGCTCAACCTGGAGAGCTGCGGGCGCCGGTCGGACGACCTGTCCGGCCTCGACGTGATGAAGAACCACCCGCTGCCCGAGAACGTCATGTTCTGGGCGGGCGTCATCGACGTCAAGTCGACGATCACCGAAACGGCCGAGCAGGTAGCCGACCGCATCAACCGGCTGCTGGAGTACGTGCCCGCCGACAGGCTCGGCGTGACCACCGACTGCGGCCTCATCCTGCTGCAGCGCTACATCGCCATCGACAAGCTGCACGCGCTCGTCGCGGGCACTGAGCTGGTCCGCCAGAAGCTGGGCTGACCCCCGCGCACCTGTGAGTGGCAATGAGTGCTCTGGCACTCGTTACCACTCACAGGTGGGTCAAGCGCGCCTTCCCGGCCCGCAGCCGGGAGAGCTGCACGAAGTGCTCCGGGTTGAGGAAGAGCTCGTTCATCCAGCCCAGCTCGTCGATCGTCAGCCCCTCGGGCCGGTGGATGAGGTGGTCGAGGTACTGGAACGCGTCCTTGGCCCCGTAGCCGCAGTGGTGGGCGCCCAGCACCTTGCGGGTCGCCCCGTCGACCACGAGCTTCTGGAAGCCCGACAGCTCCGGCTTCGAGAACGCGTACAGCATCGTGCCCTCGGCGCACGGCAGCGGCAGGTTCGGGGTGTCGAGGCCCTCGACGTACGGCGGCATCTGGATGATGATCACGTCGTCGCGGGTGGCCCGCGCCTCGGCCTCGGTGAGCCCGACCCAGCTCACCTCGTAGGTGGTGTGCAAGAAGTCCGGGTACTCGCTGAAGTCGAACTCGAGGTCCTCGCCCATGATGTTGCGTGCGGCCGTGACGCCCGACTTGCGGGCCTTGAACATCTCCATCGGACCGCTGATCATGTCGCCGATCGCGTAGACGCCGGGCACGTTCGTCTGCATCCGCTTGTTCGCGACGATCCGCCCGTCGTCGCCCACCGCGATGCCCAGCACCCGCTGCAGCTCCGCGGTGTCGGGCCGTTCGCCGAGGCCGAGGAACACGAAGTCGGTCTCCAGCTCGACGGTCTCGCCCGCGGCAGTCCGCACCGTGACGCTGCGGACGCGCCCGTCGCCGTTGACCGAGACCGGCTCGGCGCCCTCCAGGATCGTCATTCCGCGCTTGCGCATCCCGTCGACGACGTAGTGGCGCAGATCCTCGTCCACGTGGTGCAGCGAACGCGACCGCATCACCGGCGAGCGCGAGACCATCGTCGTCTCACAGCCGGTGGCGTGGAAGAACGCGCCATACTCCATCGCCACCTTGCTGCCGCCGATCACGACGCACCGGGTGGGCTCGTAGTCCAGCTCCTCGACGAAGCTGACGAAGTCGTAGACGCCGTGCAGGTCGAGGCCCGGGATGTCAGGGGTCTGCGGGCGCGCGCCCATGCCGAGCACGATGTTCTTCGTCCGGAACGTCCGGCCCGCCGCCTGCACGGTGTTCTTGTCGACGATCGTTGCCCGCGCGTTGAGGACGTACTCCACGTCGAGCTGCTCCTTGGTCTGCCAGTTCATGAACGCGTGCGCGCTCCCCCGCCCGGCCAGGAACAGCCGCACCATCTCCAGGATGCTCGCGCGGGAGGCGTCGAACTTCGGGAAGAACAGCTCGTCGGAGAACCAGCGCATGCGGTCGAGCTCCTCGGCCGCTTCGGAGAACAGGTGGTGCGGCACGCAGGCCTGGTGCGGGCACGAGCCGCCGAGGAACGGCCACGCGTCGAGGATCAGCGGCCGCCCGCCCATCGCGCGCATGTACGACGCGCCGAACCGGCCACCCGCGCCACCGCCCACGAAGACCGCGTCGTAGACGGGGTCGGCATCGCGCGCGACGTTGAGGATCGGCTCCGAGTCGGGGTCGGCGAGGCTCTCCTCGATGAGCGCGTTCCACTCGGCGAGGTTGGGGTGCTGGTCCCGGATGTCCATCTCTACTCCTCCACAGCCCGGGCGATCACGGCCTGCTCGGCCGCGGTGAACCCGTCCCGTCGTGCCCTGATCGCGGCCAGTACGGCGTCCGCCGCCTCCGCGCACTCCTTGGCCATACCGCGCACCACGTCCGGCGCGGCCCCCCCGCGCGTGCGGCGCCCGCGGACGATCGCCTCCGGGTCGAGCGCAGCCGTGAGATCCAGCCCGGCGACGGAGGGCGCGACGATCCCGGTTTCGGTGGCCGTCGCGTCGAGGTACTCGCCCGTGAGGTCGACCCCGCGCAATCCCGCGGCGGCGGCCCGGCGCACGGCCGCGCCGACCAGGTCGTACGCCGAGCGGTAGTCCAGCCCGAGCGTGGCCATGAGGTGCTCGGCGAGGTCGGCGGCCTGCGCGAAGCCGCCGTAGAGCGCGGTGCGCATGCGGGCGGCGTCCACGGTGAGATCCGCGACCACGCCCGCCATCAGCCGCGTGGCCCGCGTCGCCAGGTCCAGCGCGCGCGGCACCTCGCCGTAAGCGAAGATCAGGTTGTCGCTGCGCGCGGAGGGGCTCTTGGCCAGCGCGAGCATGCCCGTCGCGCGCCCGATGAGCACCCCGGCCTCGCCGCGCACCATGGTCAGCGCGTACGGGTTGCGCTTCTGGGGCATGAGCACCGACGAGCGGGTGTGGCCCTCGCCCAGCACGACCCAGCCGAACTCGGCGCTGGCGTAGATCTCGAGGTCCTCGGCGAGGCGGTCGACGCTCGTGACGAGCGTGGCGGCGTCGCCGACCAGCGCGGTCAGCCCGTCGCTCTGCCACATGGCGTCGCGGGTGTGCTCGATCACCCCGTCGAAACCGAGCAGCGCCGCGGTGCGCTCTCGGTCGCCGACGAGCGGGCTGCCGTTGACGCCGCCTGCGCCCGCCGGGCTGCGGTTGATCTCGTCGAGGCCCGCGGTCAGCCGGTCGATGCTGCGCAGCACCGGGTACGCGCTGCCGAGCAGGAAGTGCCCGAACGTCGACGGCTGGGCGTGCTGGAGGTAGGTCTGGTCGACCATCAGCGTCTCGGCGTGGGCGTCGGCGACCCTGGCGACCGCGGCCACGAACCCGGCCGCCGCTTCGACCAGGTCGGCGACGTCGCTGCGCACCCGCAGCCGCAGCGCGATCCGCACGGCCTCACGGCGTGGCCGTCCGGCGTGCAGCCAACCCGCGTCGCGCCCGATCGCCGCGGCGAACCGGCGCTCGCGGCAGTTGTAGACCTCGCCGTGCGCGGGGTCGTAGCCGAACTCGGCCCAGGGCGTGGCGACGGCGTCGCGCAGCACGCCGAGCAGCGCGCGGGCGGCCGCGTCCGGGATGACGCCGCGCTCCCGCAGGACGAGCACGTGCGCGATGTCGGCGACGTTCAGGCCGTCATGCAGCAGCGGCGCGTCGGCCACCTCGACGGCGAACCCCCCGTCGACCAGCTCGGGCGCGTACCGACTCACAGCGCGGCCAACAGCTCTCGGGTGCGGCGGACGTCGGCCGATCCGACCGGGAACGGCACCGGCCAGAGGTCGGTGACGCCGAGGTCGGCCAGGCGGCGCACCTGCTTCTCGACGTCCGCCGCGGGGCCGACCACCGCCAGCTCGCCCACCGACGAGACGCCCTCACGTGCGAACTGCCGCCGGTAGTTCTCCAGCCCGTTGTAGCGCGCGAAGCAGACCTCGGCGGCGGCGCGGGCCGCGTCCCGGTCGTCGTGGACGGCGACGGGCAGTGCGGCGACCAGCCGGGTGCCCCTTCCGGCCGCTTGCAGGGTCGTCGCCACGTCCGCCACCGAACGCGGCCCGACCAGCCACGTGATCACGCCGTCGGCGAGCTCGCCCGCCACCCGCACCATGCGCGGCGACAGCCCGCCGACCAGCACCGACACCGGCTGCGCGCCCGGCACCGCGAAGCCGCCGTCGACCCGGTAGTGCTCGCCCGCGAACGTCACGGACTCGCCGCGTAGCAGGGGCCCGAGCACCGTGAGGTACTCCCGCATGTGCGCGGCGGGCGACGCGTAGGGCAAGCCGTGCAGCTCCTCGATGACCGGCCGGTGCGACACCCCGATGCCGAGCGTGAGCCTGCCCCGGCAGAACGTCTGCGCGGTGACGGCCTGCTGCGCCAGCGCCAGCGGGTGCCGCGGGTACGTCGGCACGACGCCGACGCCGAGCTCGATCCGCGACGTCTGCGTTCCCGCCACGGCGAGCGCGGTGAGCGCGTCGTAGGCCCGGGACATGTGCACGGTCCAGGCCGTCGCGAAACCCTCCTCCTCGGCGCGACGGGCGTCCGCGACGACGTCGGGCGGGGCGCTGGGGCGTGCGAGGGCGTCGCCGCCGATCGTCATCCCGATGCGCACGGTGACGAGCATCCGCCCGCCACGCCCCGGCAGGCCATGTCCGCCCGGGACGAAGTCGTGCGCGAAAATCGTCGCTCTGGCAAGGTTTTTCGCGCACGACAGGATGGGGGCATGCCGCCCTACGCCGCGTACGCCGCCGAGATCTACCGGGGCGAGAAGCCGCCCGCCCTGCCGACGGACCCGGACCGGTTGGAGGAAGCGGCGCGGGCGGCCCTGCCGCCCGAAGCGTTCTGGTACGCGGCGGGCGGAGCGGGATCGGGCGCGACGATGCGGGCCAACCGGGCCGCGTACGACCGCTACGGGCTGGTGCCGCGGATGTTGCGGGACAACACCGCGCGGGACTGGTCGACCACCGTGCTCGGCACCGCGATGCCCGCACCGCTCCTGCTCGCGCCGATCGGCGTGCAGTCGATCCTGCACCCCGACGGCGAGCTCGCCACGGCCCGCGCGGCGGCGGGGCTCGGCCTCCCGATGGTCGCCTCGACGGCCGCGTCGCACACGCTGGAGGAGATGGCGGCCGCCTCCGGCACGGGCCCGCGCTGGTACCAGCTCTACTGGCCGACCGACGACGACGTGACGGCCAGCCTGCTGCGCCGAGCCCGCGACGGCCGGCTACACGGTGCTCGTCGTCACGCTCGACACCTGGCAGCTCGGCTGGCGTCCCCACGACCTCGACGCCGCCTACCTGCCGTTCCTGCGCGGGATCGGCACGGCGGTCCCGTTCTCCGACCCGGCGTTCCGGGCGGCGCTGCCCGCCCCACCCGAGGACGACCTCGCCGCGGCGGTCGCGTACCGGCAGAAGATCTTCCAGGGCACCGCGCGGGGCTGGTCACGCCTCGGCGAGCTGCGGGCGCTGTGGGACGGCCCGATCGTGCTCAAGGGCATCCAGCACCCCGACGACGCGCACGCCGCGCTCGGCGCAGGGATGGACGGCGTGATCGTGTCCAACCACGGCGGCAGGCAGGTCGACCGCGCGGTGGGGTCGCTCACCGCGCTGCCTGCGGTGGTCGCGGCCGTCGACGGGCGCGCGCCGGTGCTCTTCGACTCGGGTATCCGCACCGGCGCCGACGCGGCGCTCGCGCTGGCCCTCGGCGCCGACGCGGTGCTGCTCGGCCGTCCCTACGTCTACGGCCTCGCGCTGGACGGGGAGGCCGGGGTGCGCCACGTGCTCCGCTGTGTGTTGGCGGAGCTGGACGTCACCCTGGCCCTGGCGGGCTACGCGACCCTCGCCGAGCTTCGTGCGGCCCCCGATCCCGTCGCGCGCTGAGGACCGACTTCGCACCCCTTCGCATCACTCCGCACCCCGCCAGCGGGGTGCGAAGACGTCGAAAGGGTGCGAAGTGGCGTGCTTAGAGCGCCTTGCGGACCTCGTCGGCGGCTTGGCCCATGTTGCGCAGCTTGGCGTAGGCCGTGGTGCGGCTGAAGTAGCCCAGACCGCAGTCCGGCGAGACCAGCAGCCGGTCGGCGGGCACCACCTTGAGGCAACGGCGGATGCGGTCGGCGATCGTCTCCACCGACTCCACCATCGTGTTCTTCGCGTCGACCACGCCGACGCCGAGCACCTTGTCCTGCGGGAACTCGGCGAACGCGTCCAGCTCGACGAAGTCCTTGTTCGTCATCTCCACGTGGATGACGTCCGCGGGGGACTCCCGGAACAACGGCATCATCGACTGCGCGTGGTTGTCGAAGACGTCGCGCTGGCCGTCGACGCTGCCGTAGCAGATGTGCCAGAACTTGATCATGTTGATGCCCTCCCACATGATCTGCTGGCACTCGACCTGCCACATGTCCGTGGTGTAGGGCGGCAGGACGTCGATGAGCTGCACCGATTCGCAGCCCATGTCCTGCAGGAAGCGCATCTCCTTGTTGAGCGCGCGGGCGATGTCCTTGGCCAGCTCGACGCCGTCGCCGTAGTGCTGGTCGTCGAGGATCACGCTTTGCTGGGCCGGACCCAGGAAGGCGATCTTGAACGGCCGGTCCGTGGCGAGCTGCATCGCGTAGCAGACGCCCTCGAAGATCGGGCGCACCCACTCGACCTTGCCGTTGACGGTGCCCTTGTAGAACGGCTTGTACTTCACGCCGTCACCGGGCGGCCCGTAGTTGGTGATGCCGCCGAGCATCTCCGGGATGAAGTGGAAGATCGGTTCGAGCTGGAAGCCGGGGGCCTCCCACTCGTAGTACTGGGCGCCGTCGCACAGCACGTGCAGGCCGGCCGCCTCCTGCTCACGCGCGGTGAGCTTGCAGGCGTCCTCGTAGGCGACCCGCAGGTTGTGGCTGCGATAGGTCGGCTCGTACTGGCTGCCGAAGATCCGGCCCTGCAGCCAGTGCGGGCGCGGGAACGCCGACACCGCCGAAACCGGGAGCAGAACCTCCTCGCCGCGGATCTCCATTTGCGACCACCTTCTTCTTCCTCCGGGAATGTCGCGACGGCGATCACAGTGTCAGAACCGGCCGGTTGCGGTCCTCGTCCGTACGGGTCAACCATCACCGGATGCCCGGTCCCCTGCAACCAAACGAGAGGTTCGCCGTCGCCAACCAGGAGGTGCGGTGGGGACGGTGGGGCGCGGGGCCGCCGGTGGTGTTCTGCCACGGCACGCCGTGGTCGTCGGCCCTCTGGGCGCGCATCGCCGACGCCGTCAGCGCCGACCACACGGTCTACCTGTGGGACATGCTCGGCTACGGCGGTTCCACGATGGCCGACGGCCAGGACGTCTCGCTGGCCGCGCAGGCGGCGCTCTTCACCGACCTGCTCGGGTACTGGGAGCTGACCGACCCGCACGTCGTCGCGCACGACTACGGCGGCGCGGTGGCCCTGCGCGCGCACCTTCTCCACGGCGCGCGGTACCGCTCGCTGGCGCTGGTCGACGTCGTCGCGCTGGCGCCGTGGGGCTCGGAGTTCTTCCGGCTGGTCGGCGCCCATGCCGCGGTGTTCGCGCAGCTCCCGCCGCCGCTGCACGAGGCGCTCGTGCGCGCCTACATCACCGGCGCCGCCCACCGACCACTGCGCGCCGCGGATCTCGACATGCTGACCGTGCCGTGGCTGGGCGATCTGGGCCAGGCGGCGTTCTACCGCCAGATCGCCCAGGCCGACCAGCGCTACACCGACGAGATCGAGCCGCGCTACCCGACGCTCGACCTGCCCGTCCAGGTCGTGTGGGGCACCGAGGACACCTGGATCCCGGTCGACCGTGCGCACCGGCTCACCGCGCTCATCCCGGGCGCCCGGCTGGATCTTCTGCCCGACGCGGGTCACCTCATCCAGCTCGACGCCCCCGAGCGCCTCACGGCCGTGTCTGGCGCGTTGGCTGGCATGAGCTGCCGAATCTTCTGCGGACGGCATCGGCGTGGCAGGCTCGGATCCCGTGGCTGCATCTGACGAGCGGACCGCAGGCGTGGGGCTGGCGCCCCTGCTGGCGGTCTGCTGCGGCTACTTCATGGTCATCCTGGACGTGACCATCGTCAACGTGGCGGCGCCCGCGATCGGGCGTGACCTCTCCGCGTCCCTGACGGACCTGCAGTGGATCGTGGACGGCTACACGGTCGCGTTCGCGGGCCTGCTGCTCCTCGGTGGCGCGCTGGGCGACCGCTGGGGGAACCGCCGGGTGTTCTGCCTCGGGGTGGCCCTCTTCACCGTGTCCTCCCTCGGCTGCGCGGTCGCAGGAGGCGCGATCACGCTCACGGCGTTCCGCCTCCTCGAGGGCTGCGGCGCGGCCCTGCTGGTGCCCGGCTCGCTGGCCTTGCTGCAACAGGTCTATCGCACGCAGGCGGCCCGCGCGCGGGCGTTCGGGCTGTGGGGCGCCATCGCGGGCGTGGCGGCCACCGCGGGCCCGCTCGTGGGCGGTGTCCTGACCACCACGGTGGGGTGGCGCTGGGTCTTCGCCATCAACCTGCCCGTCGGGGTGCTCTGCCTCGTGCTCACCATGGCCACGGTCGGACCGTCGCCGCGCGATCCGGGTCGCATCATCGATCCCCTCGGGCAGGCGGCCGTCGTGGTCACCGTGGCTGCCCTCATCGCCGCTCTCAACGAGGCGGGCCGCCAAGGCGTCGGAGGGCCTGCGGTCATCGGCGGCGTCCTCGTCGCCGCCGTGGCCGCAGGGGTCCTCGTCCTGCGTGAGCGGTTCGGCTCCCACCCTCCGCTGCCACTGCCGATGGTGCGATCGCGACCGCTGACCGGCGGAACCGCCATCGGCCTGCTGTTCAACTTCGGCTTCTACGGCATGATCTTCGCCGCGAGCGTCTACTTCCAGCAGCACCAGCACCTCAGCGCCGCACTTGCCGGGCTTGCTCTGCTGCCCGCCATGGCCGTCACGATGGTGGCGTCCGCTCTGTCGGGTCGGCTGTCCGACCGCTTCTCCCACCGGCGTCTCATGCTCATCGGCCTGCTGACCGCATGCGTCGGCCTGGCGCTCTGGGCCGTTGTCGGCGACGCCGCGAGCTACCCCGTCCTCGCGGTCGCGATGTTGGCCTGCGGCTTCGGCACCTCGTTCACGCTGACCGGGGCGACCTCCACGGTCATGGACGCCGCCCCGAGCGGTTACGCCGGAACGGCGTCGGCGGCTCTCAACACGGCCCGGCAGACGGGGTCGGCAGCGGGAGTCGCGATCAGCGGGTCGCTCATCGCCTTGGCCGGGCTGCCCATCGGCGTCGCGATGTTCATGGCCGTCGGTGCCGCGGGGTATCTCCTCGGCGCGGTCCTCACCGTGCTGTGCGTTCCCGCAAACCCGCGGTAGCCGCACGTCAGGAAACCGGCGAGCACCTCACGCACGATCCGCGCACGCTCGGCGAGGGCCTGCGTCTTCACCGCCACGATCTGGCTGACCTCCGCTACCGCGTCGGCCGCGAGCACGGCGCCGGTGAAGAAGGAGCCGTCCGACCCGCGATCTGCTCGGGCTGGCGCAGCCTGGCAGGCAGGTGCTCCTTCTCGGTGACCGCGACCCCGGCCGCGACGTCGCCGTCGCCACGGGCGCGGAACATCGCCTCCGGCATGCCGGTGGGCACCGTGCCGGGGCAGATGCAGTTGACGCGGATGCCGGGCCGGCGGGCGCCACCCGGCTCGGCGAAAGGACCCACCCTTGGCGGCCTGCCCGCGACTGGCGCTGACGTCGATCAGAGGAGCGGGACCTGGAAGGGCAGCCGCACGGGATCCCACTCCGTGGCGTGCCCGCTTTCGGCCACCGTGTAGTCCACCGTCGCGGGCGGGTAGCCACCGACCTGGATCCAGTCGATCACGAGGCTCGCGGTCACGCTCTGCTGCCCCGCAAGGCCGATCAGCCAACCGTTGCCGACTTCGGCCTGCAGCGCGGCGAGCTCGAAGACGACCGACAGCGTCGCGCCGACCGTCGCCTGGACGACGTTGTTGACGAGCACGCTGAGCTCCGCGGTCAGCGTGATCGGGATCGACGCCAGCCCCGACAGATCGACGATGATCGGCACAGTGGGCCGGGCCCGGCTCCGCCACGCCGCTTCGCGGAGGTCGCGCTGCACCTGAAGCGCGTCCCCGAGCATCGAGCCGAGGTCGTCGTCGAGCGCCTCGATGGCCTTGGCGACGACCAGATGGCCCGCCGCGGCGGCCCGTGCCCTGCGGTTGCGGCCCGCGCGAACCGCGTTCGACCCCAACGGGTCACCGCCGCGTGGGACCGGTACCAGGATGTCGCGCACCCGCGTCGGGCGGACCGTCGTGTCGATCATCGCCGCACCGCCCGCCGTCGGACGACCACGTGCACGTGCTGCTGTGCCCATTCCCGGCCCGCCTTGGCCCGCCCAGCGCGCGCCACGACGGCCGCCACGCCGAGCGCCAGCACGCCAAGGCCTACCCCGGGCAGCGTGAGCGCCTCGCGCCCGGAGATCGCGACCGGGGCCGCCTGCTCGACGCTGACCGCCGTGCCGGGCGCGACCCGCGTGCCTGCTGCGGGCCGTTGTCCGGTGACCGAGCCGCGATCGGCCACCGCGCCCGGCGCCAGCACGAGCTGCCGACCGGCCAGCTCCGCCGCGGCATCCGCGAGCGGCAAGCCGGTCAGGTCGGGGACCACAACGGTGAGGTCGGGCTGCGGCTGGGGCTGCGGCTGCGGCTGCGGGCTGGGGCTGGGGCTGCGGCTCGGGGGGCCGCACCGCGAAGGGCGTCTGTGCGATCGGGCGGTCGCAGACGAGCTCAGCCGATGTGGCGCCCGGCTGCGCGCCTTCGGGCACCTTCACCGCCAGAACCGCTCGGGAGAGAGCGGGCTCGGTGCCCGGAATCGGCTCGAGGCTGCGGACGGTAGGGATCTGGCTGATGCCCGCGATCCGCACTGTCCATCCGGCACGGCAGGGCGGAAGCTGCTCTGCGGTGAGCGTGACGTCCGCGCCTGCTCGGCCACTGCCCGGGTCGGCGGTGAGCGTCGGCTTCGCCACCTGCACCGGGTCGACCGTGAACTCGGCCGTGAACGGAGCGTCCGGCAGCGTCCGGGTTTCGTTGTCGCCCACCCGGTGGCACGTGGCGGCGATGGTCCGCGTCCCGGGTTGCGCGTCGGCGGGCACCGTCAGCGTTGCCGTTGTGCGGTCTCGTCCCGGGTTGATCGCGGCGGGAACCGGCGCGGCAGCAAGGCCCGCGATGCTCACATCCCAACCCCCTTCGGACAAGCCGCACGTCACGGTCGCGTTCACCGACGCTCGCGGACGTGCGTGCGAGGGCTCGAGCGTGATGCGCTGGCCCGGGTCGATGACCAGGGCCGCAGCAGGCGACGCCGTGAACAGCCCACCCAGAACGACGACGACAAGCACGCTCAATGCCGCGCCGACGCGCAACCAGATGCCTGCACGCATGCCGCCTCCACGGACTTCCCGTCCTGATTCGAGAGTCCGGTGCACCGCCGCGAGATACGCGCAGGCCCGACGTCACACCGATGGCCGAACAAGCGGGGTGGTGCCCGTAGGACAAGCGAGCGCATCGAGTTCGGCCTCGACGGCCGGACACGTCGCCGCGACCGCGGGCGCATACTCCGAACAGGCGAGGAGCAGGGAGGCGAACGGGTGGGACAGATCGGACCGGGATTCCTCAGCCTGCCCTACCGCACCCCGAAGCCCCGCTTGGACGGCCTGACACACGTGCTGGACAAGGGTCTGTCGCTGTTCGCGCTGGAGTCGTTGATCCAGACGGCGGGTGAGGCCATCGACATCGTCAAGCTCGGCTGGGGCACGTCCTACGTCTCGGACGGCGTCAAGGCCAAGGTGGGGCTATGCCGCGCCGCGGGCATCCACCTCTCCCCCGGTGGCACCCTGTTGGAGATCTGCGAGTACCAGGGCCGGATCACCGACTACGTGCGGTGGCTCCAGCGCCTTGGCGTCACGCACGTCGAGGTGTCCAACGGCGCGTTCGGCATGGACACCGGCCGCAAGCGCGCGCTGATCCGGATTCTGGCCCGCGAGTTCACCGTGCTGTCCGAGTGCGGTTCGAAGAACCCGAAGGCCGAGGTCATCGCCGCCGACTGGGTGGCCGAGATGGCCGGTGACCTGGATGCGGGCGCGACGCTGCTGATCGCCGAGGCGCGCGAGAGCGGCACGGTCGGGCTCTACCTTCCGGACGGGCGCCCACGAGCGGAGCTGGTCGATGCGCTGATCCACGAGCTGCCCGTCGACAAGATCATTTTTGAGGCGCCGCAGAAGGACCAGCAGGCGTGGTTCATCCGGCGGCTCGGGCCGTCGGCGAACCTGGGCAACATCCCGTCCGACGAGGTCGTCGCGCTGGAGACGCTGCGGTTGGGGCTGCGCTCGGACACCCTCGACCTGCTGCCCGACAGCGGCGAACACCTCTGCGCCGACGACGAGAACCCGGTGCCGCCGATGCCGCCGCTGTTCCACTGACATGCGAGCCCAACTGGACGTCCGGTCATCGACAGAACCGTTGGCTTGGCTCGGTGGAAGAGGCTGACATGCGGATCGCTGGTCAGGACATCCTGCTGCCGACGACGATGGTCGGCAGCTGGCCCCGACCGCTGTGGCTGCGTGGCGGCGTGCTGCGGGAGTCGGCGTACGAGGTCGACTTCCCGGACATGTACCAGCGCACCCTGTTCGAGGACGCGGTGCGGCTGTGCGTGAAAGACCAGGACCTGGCGGGCCTCGACATCGTCACCGACGGCAACCAGTACTTCCAGGGCGAGACCCCCTACGACAAGATCCAGATGCTGTTGGTGCCGCTGCGGCTGCACGGGTTCCGCGGCTACGGGCCGCCGGGCGCCGTCCCGGGGATGGAACAGTACTTCCGACCCGTCGTGCACGACCGGGTGCGCTGGGTCCGCCCGGTGTTCGGGCCGGTGCTCGGCGCCGTGCAGATCGCCACCGACAAACCGTTCAAAATCAATATCAACGCGGGCCCCGCGACGGTGGCGACCTGGTGCGAGGACCAGTGGTACGGCGATCCGACGGCCTTGCGCAACGACGTCGCGGACGCGTTCAACCACGAGCTGCGCTGGCTCGCCGACCACGGCGCGACCGCCATCCAGCTCACCGAGCAGACCTTCCTCGCCTCGGGAGGCCGCGAGGAGTGGGCGTTGGAGATGATGAACCGCGCCGCGCACGGCGTGGACGCGCACCTGGTCTGGCACATGTGCTACGGCAACGCCCGCGAGTTCGACTGCGCCTATCCCGAGGTCAACGCCGCCTGCCTGGCCAAGCTGTTCGCGTCGGCCCGCGAGGTGGGATGGCAGGAAATCCACCTGGAGACGGCACGGCCTGCGATGGCCGAGATGGGGATGCTGGCGGGCTGGCTCGAGCGTCCGGACACCACGCTCGGCATCGGCGTGGTCGAGGTGATGAGCCCACGCGTGGAGACGGCGGAGGACGTCGCCGCCCGCATTCGGACGGCGCTGCAGCACGTGCAAGCCGACCGGCTCGTGGTGAGCACCGACTGCGGGCTCTACCAGCTCCCCCGCGACCTCGCGTTCCGGAAGCTGTGTGCGCTCGTCGAGGGCACCCACATCGTGCGGGGTGAGCTGGACCGTGCGCGGTAACGAGCGCCAGAACACTCTCTTCCGCTCACGAGGCCGGTTTTCGTCCTGCGCGGCCGAAGCTTGCCCTCGATGATCTGCGTAGCGTCCCCGACGTGACCACCGTGGAGGCGCCCGAACGGGCCGAAGCCCTGCGCAGGCACGAGCAGATGGTGCTGATCCGCCGGTTCGAGACCAAGATCGACGTCTTGTACCGGCAGGGCCGCGTGCGTGGGCCCGCGCACCTTGGCATGGGGCAGGAAGCGGTGGCCGTCGGGGCCGCGGCCGCACTGCGGCCCGGCGACCGCTCGATCGGCACCTACCGCGGCCACGCGCACGCGCTCGCGCGCGGCGCCCCGCCCGAGGCCGTCTTGCGCGAGCTACTGGGCCGGGTCGGCGGCATCTGCCATGGCAAAGGCGGCTCGATGCACATCACCGACGTCGAGCACGGCTACTTCGGCTCCTACGCGATCATCGGGGCGCACCTCCCGATCGCCTGTGGCATGGCGTGGGCCGACCAGGTCAACGAGACCGGCGCGGTCACCGCATGCTTCTTCGGCGACGGCACGACCAACATCGGGGCGTTCCACGAGGCGCTGAACTTCGCCGCCGTCTGGACGCTGCCGGTCGTGTTCGTGTGCGAAAACAACCATTACATGGAGTACACGCCGATCACCGACGTCATCGCGGTCAAGCGGCCAGCCGCGGACCGCGCATCGGCATACGGGCTCGCCCCGATCGTCGTCGACGGGAACGACGTCGACGCCGTGCACGCCACCCTCGACCACGCCGTCGCCCGCGCCCGCGACGGCGGCGGCCCCTCGCTCGTCGAGGCCGAGACCTATCGGCACGGCGGTCACTCCGCGGCCGATCCGGCGGCCTACCGGAGTGCCGAGGAGGTGGCCCAGTGGAAGGAGCGCGACCCACTGATCCGGCATGCGGCGGCACTCGTCGCGGCCGGCGTGCCGGAGGCCGACGTGGCGGCGATCGACGCCAGGGTGAGCGCCGAGATCAACCGGATGGCCGCCGAGGCCCTCGCCGCGCCCGCGCCCGACCCGGCGACGGCGTGGACGGACATGTGGAGCGACGGGACATCGACGTGGCGGAACTAGCCATCGCCCACGGTGAGTCGGGCGTTTCGACCACGGCGACGCGGGCATCTCGACACGGCGATTCCGGCGGTTCGGCACAGAGGCGGCCCGGGCTCGGTGGGAAGGACGAACGATGCCCGAGCTGACGTACCGGCAGGCCGTCGCCGCCGCGCTCGCCCAGGAGATGGCCCGTGACGAGCGGGTCGTGCTGCTCGGCGAGGACATCGCCTCGGGCGGGGTGTTCAAGACGACCCTCGGTCTCGCAGAGCGGTTCGGCAAGAAGCGCGTGCGCAACACCCCGATCTCGGAGACCGCGATCGCGGGCGCGGCCATGGGGGCCGCGATCGCCGGGCTCCGGCCGATCGCGGAGATCATGTTCTCGGACTTCTACGGCGTCTGCTGGGACCAGGTGGCCGTCGAGATCGCCAAGGCCCGCTACATGACCGGCGGTCAGTTCGGGCTGCCGCTGGTGATCCGCGGGGCCAACGGCGGCGGCATCGGGTTCGGCGCCCAGCACAGCCAGTCCGTGGAGAACTGGGCGCTGTGCGTGCCCGGCCTCAAGATCGTCTCGCCGTCGACGCCCGCGGACGCCGCCGGGCTGATCGCCGGGGCGGTCCGCGACGACGATCCGGTGCTGGTGTTCGAGCACAAGGCCCTCTACGGCAGCAAGGGCGTGGTGCCCGACGGCGAGCATGTGCTGCCGCTCGGCGAGGCCGCGGTGCTGCGCGACGGCGACGACGTCACGCTGATCGGGCTGTCGCTCACGGTCGGGATGTGCCTCGCCGCGGCCGACCGGCTCGCCGAGGCAGGCGTCTCCGCCGAGGTCATCGACCTGCGCACGCTCGTGCCCCTGGACACGGCGACGGTGCTGCGCGCGGTGCGGCGCACCGGGCACGTCGTGATCGCCGAGGAGAACCCGGGGCAGCTGGGCTGGGGCGCGGCGATCGCCGCGATCCTGGCCGAGGAGGCGTTCGAGGACCTCGACGGGCCGGTGCTGCGGGTCAGCGGTGGCAACATCCCGCTGCCGGTCGCTGCGCCGTTGGAGGCCGAGGTGTCGGTGTCGAGCGACCGCATCGTGGCCGCCGTCGGCCGCCTGCTCGGCCTGGAGGTGCCCGCCGGGTAGGCGGTGCCGCATCCGGGGCCGGGCAGCGAACGCCGCACCCGGGGCCGGGCAGGCGGACGCCGCACCCGGGGCCGCAGGAGGGGCCCGCCGCACCCGGGGCCGCAGGAGGGGCCCGCCGCACCCGGGGCCGCAGGAGGGGCCCCTTCCTGCGACTGGGTCGGAGGAAGGGACCCCTGCTGCGATCCGGCCTCGCCACCCCCGCCGTACGGTTGCGGCACACTCGGGAGGTGTCCGTCGCACTGCCGCTTCGCCCGCCCGCCCACCAGGTTGATCGCCGAGCGGTGCGGTGGTGGCAGCTACGCGACTTCATCACGGTGCTCGTGCTGCTCGTTCCACAGGTCGTCGTGCTGGCGGTCGGCGGCCCGGGCTGGCTCGCCCTCACCGCGCTCGCGACCGCCGTGCTCGGCCTGGCCTACCTGCTCGTCGTCCCGCACCTGCTCTACCGCATCCACCGATGGGAGATCACCGACGAGGCCGTCTACACCCGGTCGGGCTGGCTCGTGCGCGAGTGGCGGATTGCGCCGATCTCGCGCGTGCAGACCGTCGACACCCAGCACGGCCCGTTGCAGCAGCTGCTCAAGCTGGCCAGCGTGACCGTCACGACGGCGTCGGCCAAGGGCCCCGTCACGATCCGGGGCCTGGCCGCCGAGCACGCCGCCGAGCTCGCCCGTGTGCTCACCGCGACCACCCAAGCGACGCCAGGGGACGCCACGTGAGCCGCCCCGACGCCCACGCGGACACCCGGCCCGGCGCCGCCACACGGGCCACCCCACTCGACGCAGGCACGCCGTCCGCCCCACCCGCTGCCACACGGGCCACCCCACCCGACGCAAGCGCGCCGTCCACGCCACACGGCGCCATACAAGCCAGCCCACCCGGCGTCGACACGCAGTCCACGCCGCCCGACACGACACAAGCCACCCCGCCGACTACCCAGCCGACCGGCGCCGAGACGCCGTGGCGACGGCTCGACCCGCGCATGCTCGTCGTCCACCCGGTGGCCGGGCTCGTCCGCCTGTTGCCCGCGTTCGCGATCGTGCTGCTCACCGGCCGCGAGGGCGATCTCTCACGGGTCTGGTTCAGCCTCGGCGGCGCCGCGCTCATCGTGATCTTCGGCGTGCTGCGGTGGCGCTTCACCCAGTATCGGATCACACCGGATCGGGTCGAGCTGCACAGCGGGTGGATCCGCCGCCAGCGGCGCTCGGTGCCCCGCGACCGCATCCGCACGGTCGATCTCACGTCCCGGCTGGAGCATCGGATCTTCGGGCTGTCCGTGGTGAAGATCGGGTCGGCCACCGGCGGCAGCGGCGAGCACGCGGGCCTCGCGCTGGACGCCGTGAGCAAGGCCGAAGCGGACCGCCTGCGCCGTGAGCTGCTGGACCGCTCCCCGGTCGCGGCGCCACAGTCCGCGTCACACGCGACCCCACCGCCGGTCGAGCTGGCGCGCCTGGATTGGGCGTGGCTGCGCTTCGCCCCGCTGTCGTTCTCCTCGCTGGCCGGGATCGGCATCGTGGCCGGTGCGCTGTTCAACCTCCTCAACGAGGCAGGCGCCAACCCCGGGCGGCTGGCGGGCGACGCCGTCGAGCGCCTGGCCAGGACGGGGCTGGCGGCCGCCGTAGGGCTGATCGCGGTCACCGTGCTCGCCGCAGCCGTGATCGGGTCGCTGGTGCTGTTCGCGGAGCGCTGGTTCGGCTATCGGCTCACCCGTGAGCCGGACGGCACCCTGCGGGTGCGGCGCGGCCTGCTCACGCGCCGTTCGCTTTCGGTGTCCGAGCAACGGCTGCGCGGCGTCGAGGTGTCCGAGCCCGTGCTGCTGCGCGCCGGTGGCGGTGCGCAGACGCGCGCGCTGTCGGCCGGGCTCACCGGGGACGCCCAGGGCGGGGTGCTGCAACCGCCGGTACCGCGAGCCGAGGCGCACCGCGTGGCGTCGCTGGCTGCGTCAGCCCCGCCCGAGGAGATCACCCGCGCCCCGCTGCGGCAGCACCCGCCTGCAGCGCGGCGCCGTCGTCTGACCCGGGCGCTCGGACCCACCATCGTGGTCGTGGCCGCCGCGTTCGCCGTCGACGCGCACGTGCTGGGCCCGGTCGCGCTGGTGCTCCTGCCGGTGTTGGCGCTGGTCGGGTGGGACCGCGCCCGGGTGCTGGGCCACACCCTCACCTGCGGCTACCTCGTGGCTCGCCAGGGCTCGATCGTGCGGCGAACGGTGGCGTTGCAGCGCGGCGGGGTGATCGGCTGGAAGGTGCGGCAGAGCCCGTTCCAGCGCCGCGCGGGCGTCGTCACGCTGGAGGCCGTCACCGCCGCGGGCCGCGGCGCCTACGCGGTGCCCGACGTGGCGCCCGCCGAGGCGGTGGCGCTGATGGCGGCGGTCACCCCGGACGTCGTCGGGCCCGTCCTCACCTAATGGGCCGTTGCGGCACTGCCTCACCGGCCGATGCCGCGCGGATCCCCGGCCCGGTGCCCAAGGCTTCGGCGTGGGCGAGGGCGGTGAAGGCGGCCACAACCGGGGCGGCCGGGCGCCGGTGGGCGATCCCGAACGTAACCGGCGGCAGGTCCGGCACCGCCACGTAGCGCACGCCGTAGAGCTCGCCCGGATACGTGTGTTGCAGGTGCGCGGGCATCGTCAAGAACACCTGGTCCAGGCCGATCGCGTAGAGCAGCTCTTCGAGGCACGCCGTGGGATCGCCGAGTCGGTCGGGCTGCTCGCCGTCACGCTCGGGCACGAGGGTGAAGAAGCCCTTCCCAGTCGGCCCGGACGCCAGGGCGTCGGATGCGGGCGGGCTCGGCGACGAGATCGGCCGCCGACAGCCGCGGCGCGTCGGCGTGCGGGCTCGCGAGCGACACGGCCGCAACCCGTGGCTCGGTGAAGAGCGGGGTGACCGCGACCCGCTCGTCGTCCACCGGCCCGTGCAGCAGCGCGACGTCCACCGAGCCGTCGACCACCGCATCGAGAACCCGGTCGGCGTGCAACCGGAAGACGTGCACCGCCACCTCGGGGAACGCCGCGCGGAACAGCCGCAGCATCGGCACGGTGGCGGCCCCGGCCCCGTCGAGCATGATTCCCACACGGAGCCGCTCGGCAGCGCGCGCCCCGGCCTCGCGGACGCGTTCCACGATCGCGTCGGCTCGGTGACCAACGGGCGTGCCCTCGCCACGAGCCGCTCCCCAGCCGGGGTGAGCGCGCACCCGCGGGGGCGGCGAACGGCGATCGGCTCACCCAGCCTGCGCTCCACCCGCGCGATGGCGCGCGACAGCGCCTGCTGGCTGATGTGGCAGCGTGCGGCAGCGGGCGTGAAGTTCAGTTCCTCGGCCAGCGCGAGGACGTACCGCAGCTCCGAGAGCTCCACGTCCGGATCGTCGCATGTGAGCCACAACCAAGAGGTGTTGGAACTACGGCAGGCGCTCCTGGGATCGTGCGCACGGGCTGCTTGGCCTGCTGCGCCGATCTCCCCGAGGAGCGACCGTGACCGTCACCCCCTACACCATTGACGTGCCGGCAACGGTCATCGACGACCTGCGCGACCGTCTGCGCGGCACCCTCTGGCCCGACCAGGTCGACGGCGCGGGCTGGGACTACGGCACCGAGCTGGAGTTCCTGCGCGGGGTCGTCGCCGACTGGATCGCGTTCGATTGGGCCGCTCGTCAGGAGCAGCTCAACACGCTGCCGCACGTGCTGGTGGACGGGGTGCACGCCGTGCACCAGCGCTCGGCCGAGCCCGACGCGCTCCCGCTGGTGATGTTGCACGGGTGGCCGAGCTCGTTCGTCCAGATGCTGCCGATCCTGCCGCTGCTGTCGGACTTCCACGTGGTCGCGCTCTCGCTGCCCGGCTACGGCTTCTCGGCGCGACCGACCGCGTCGGGGATGGACGTCGCGCGCATCGCGGGTCTGGTCGTCGACGTCATGGCGCAGCTCGGATACGAGCGCTTCGGCGCGCGCGGCAGCGACCTCGGCGCAGGAGTGCTCCAGCAGCTCGCGCTCGTCCACCCCGACCGGCTCGTCGGGCTGCACCTCTCGGGCACCAACCCCTACCTGGGCTTCGTCCCCGACGACCTGTCAAGCGCCGAGCAGGAGTTCGTGCAGCGCGCCCAGGACTGGAACCAACGCGAGATGGCGTATGCGATGGAGCACTCGTCGAAGCCGCAGACCCTCGCCTACGGCCTCACCGATTCCCCCGCCGGGCTCGCGGCGTGGATCCTGGAGAAGTTCCGCACCTGGAGCGACGTCGAGATCGACCGCGCCGACCTGCTCACCAACCTCACCGTCTACTGGGTGACGCGCACGATCGCCTCGTCGATGCGCCTGTACTACGAGACCGCGCGCTCCACGTCCGCGGCATGGGGCCGGGTCGCCGTGCCGACGGGGATGGCGATGTCGGGCGCCGACATGTTCCCCACACCCCGCGAATGGGCCGAGCGCAGCTACGACGTCGTGTCCTGGACCGAGCTCCCGCGCGGCGGTCACTTCCTGGAGTGGGAGGTGCCGGAGCTGATCGCGACGGACCTGCGCGCGTTCTTCGCCACTCGACGGTGAGTCCGGCAAAACGAGCATGGTGAGTCGCGCAAACCGACACCGCGAGTGGCGCGAACGGGCACGGCGTGTTCCGGATCTCGGCACACGGTGCTCGGTGTCACCGCCTGCGCGTGCCGAACAGCCCGCGGGTGATCTCCCGGCCCAACTGCGTGCCCATCGACCGCAGGAAGCTCTTGACCACCGGCGAGCCCAACACCTCGGCCACCGCGCCCGGCGCTTCGCGCTCCTGGCGCGGCGGCGGCGCATACTGCGGCTCGTCAGCCGGGGGCGGGGGCGACCGCGGCGGCTCGGCGATCTTCGCCGTCAGCTTCTCGTAGGCCGACTCGCGGTCGACGGTCGTGCCGTACCGGCCGTAGAGCGGCGAGCCGTGCGCGGCCGCTGACACCGCGTCGGCGCCGATCGCCGACATCAGCGACCGCGGCGAGCGCATGCGCGTCCAAGCCACCGGGGTGGGCGCGCCTCGCTCGGAGAGCACTGTGACGATCGCCTCGCCGATACCCAGCGACGTCAGCGCCTCCTCCATGTCGTAGTTCTTCGTGTTGGGGTAGGTCTTGACCGTCTTGGCCAGCGCGGCCTGGTCGTCCGGCGTGAACGCGCGCAGAGCGTGCTGCACGCGGGCGCCCAGCTGAGACAGCACCGCGTTGGGTACGTCGGTGGGCAGCTGCGTGCAGAAGAACACGCCGACGCCCTTGGACCGGATGAGCTTCACGGTCTGCTCGATGCGCTCCCGGAACGCCTTGGAGGCGTCGGTGAAGAGCAGGTGCGCCTCGTCGAAGAAGAAGACGAGCTTGGGCTTGTCGAGGTCGCCCGCCTCCGGCAACGTCTCGTAGAGCTCGGCGAGCAACCACATGAGGAACGTGGAGAACAGGCGCGGGTTGGCGGCCTGGTCGGACAGCTCCAGGAGGCTCACCACGCCCTTGCCGTCCACGACGCGCAGGAGCTCAGCGGGCTCGAACTCGGGCTCGCCGAAGAAGTCCTCGCCGCCCGCGGCCTCGAGGTTGACCAGTGCGCGCAGGATCACGCCCGCCGTCGCCGACGAGACGCCGCCGATGCCCTTGAGGTCGGCTTTGCCCTCGTCGGAGGTCAAGTGTTGGATGACCGCGCGCAGGTCTTTGGTGTCCAGGAGGGGCAGGCCCTGCTGATCGGCCCAGTGGAAGATCAGCCCGAGCGTGGACTCCTGCGTGTCGTTGAGGTCCAGCACCTTCGACAGCAGGATCGGGCCGAACTGCGTCAGCGTGGCCCGGATCGGCACCGCCGGGCTCTTGCCGCCCAGCGAGAGGAACTCGACCGGGTACGCCGTCGGCGTCCAGTCGTCACCGGTGTCCTTCGCGCGCGCCTGGATCTTGGCGTTGTCCTCGCCGGGCTTGGCCATGCCGGAGAGATCGCCCTTGACGTCGGCCAACAGCACCGGGACCCCGGCGTCCGAGAGCTGGCCCGCTAGCCCTTGCAGGGTCTTGGTCTTGCCCGTGCCGGTGGCGCCCGCGACGAGGCCGTGCCGGTTGAGGGTCGCGAACGGGATGCGGACTTTCGCGCCGGGATCGACCTGGCCGTCGACGATGACGGTGCCCAGCTCCAGTGCTCCGCCGTCCGTCGCGTATCCGGACGCGATCTCCTGAGCGGCGTTCGCCGTGTTCTGAGCCACGAGCCGTGACTGTAGCGCTTA
>CAVTOL010000021.1:0-43904 GCA_963736375.1 uncultured Actinomycetota bacterium | reverse complement strand
AAACGGGCCGGGCCCGGTGTGACCGCCGTCGTCGTGCGGTGGAGCAGCCTTGCGCGCGCTGCAAGAAGTCGCCCCGGTCCGACTTCGCACCC
The DNA here is from genome assembly GCA_963736375.1 of uncultured Actinomycetota bacterium. Lineage (GTDB taxonomy): Bacteria > Actinomycetota > Actinomycetes > Mycobacteriales > Pseudonocardiaceae > Pseudonocardia. Next base: position 43,812 of record CAVTOL010000021.1, on the reverse strand, counting down.
TTTGGTACGACTTCGCACCCCGTCGACGGGGTGCGAAGTGACCCGGAGGGGTGCGAAGTCGCCGGGATAGCGCGGATGGGGCGGGTGGGGTCAGGTGCCGTCGCGGCTCAGGAACTCCCTGGCGATGGCGGCGGGCGCGCAGGCCAACCACGCGTCCGTCACGGCCTCGCGCAACGCCTTCTCCTCGACGGTGTCGAGCCGGATGAGGACGGCGGCGTAGCCGTCGAAGTGCGGGATCGTGAAGAACGCCGGGCCGCCTGCCGCGAGAACGGCCTCCTTCTCGCCGAGGTCGGCCGCCCGCACCGCGAGGATCGGACCCTCGGGCGGCGGCTCGTCGCCGAACCGGCGCAGATCGGCCTTGCTGAACGGGCGGTCCCACGCGAATGCCGTGCGCCGCACGTACCAGGTGCGGTTGCCGTACCGCTCACCCTCGGTGACCTCGGGCAGCGCGGCAGCGATCCGGCTTACAGTCTCCAGTGTTGGCACGACGGCACGGTAGCGACCCGGTGTGCCGCGGGGCATGCTGAAGAGATCCCCGCAGACCCTGCACGGATGGAGCACCGTTGTCTTTGATCTTCAGCTGGACGAAGTCGTGACCCGCGCGAACCGGTCGGCGGTCCCGACCCGGCTGACGGTCACCGGCACCGAGACCCTCACCGCCCGGCTGCGGCGGGTGTGGTTCCGCAGCGACGACCTCTCGGCGTTCGCAGGCAGCGCGCACACCGACCGTTACGTGAAGCTCGTCTTCCCGAAGCCGGGCGTCGACTACCCCGAGCCGCTGGACATGCGGGTGTTGCGCCAGACGCTGCCGCCTGCGGACCTGCCGATCGTACGCACCTACACGGCGCTCTTCCCCGACGTCGACGCGGGCACGCTCGCGATCGACTTCGTGGTGCACGGCGACGAGGGCGTCGCCGGGCCATGGGCGCAGCGCGCCGCCGCAGGCGATGTCCTGCTGGCCAACGGCCCGGGTGGCGCCTACCGGCCGGATGCGGACGCCGACTGGCACCTGCTCGTCGGCGACGAGTCCGCGGTGCCCGCCATCGCCGCGGCCCTCGCGGTGCTGCCGGAGGACGCGGTCGTCCGGGTGGTCGTGCTGGTCGATTCGGCCGCCGACGAGCCGGACCTGCCGATACCTGCCAAGGGGGAGCTGGTCTTCGTCCACCGAGACGCAGGGAGCGGCGACGATCGGCTGGTGGCGGCGGTGCAGGCCCTGGATTGGCCGCAGGGCCGCGTCGACGTGTTCGCCCACGGCGAGGCGCAGGAGATCATGCACAACGTGCGGCCGTACCTGTTCGGCGAGCGCGGGTTGGCCCGTGACCAGGTGTCGGTCTCCGGCTATTGGCGACGGGGCCGCAGCGAGGAGGGCTTCCGCGAGTGGAAGTCCGACCTCGCCCGCCAGGAGGCCGACGGCGCCGAGTGAGGGCCGACCGAGCGCGCGGCGTGGAGACGGGTGTGCCGCAGAGGGGCGACGACGGTCTCGCCCGCCCATGAAGGCCCTCGCCTGCACGGCGCCGCTGCACGACCTCGACGCGCGCAGATCGCGCAGGCCCTCGACGCATCCGACGAGCCCGACGGCTCCGGTCGTGTCGACGCGACGCGGGCGTTTCGCCGCCCGACGCCCGCGGTGTGATCGCGTCGAGTGGCACACCACGCACGTCGGGACCTGCGTGATGTGCCGCTCGTGCCGATCATGAGGAAACTTCGCGCACCGCGATCGACCAGTCCGCGCCGGACTTCGTGGCGGGGCCGGTGACCCGGACGGTGTCGCCGACGCGGTCGGCGAGGCGCGCGTAGGCGGCGCGCTCCTCTGCGGTCGCGGCGCGGCGCCGTCGGGCGGTGAGGTCCCATGCGAGCTCGTGGCCGGGGGTCAGCGGCTCCAGGCGGATCGGCGGGTGGTGCGCGCCCACGAGCACGACATCGTCGCCATGGCGCTCCAGGCGGCCGTCGACGGTGATCTCCACCCCGCGGAAGGCGTAGCTGCCGTTGGCGGAGCGCGCGAGCTGGGTGGGCCATGCGTCGAGGTCGGGCAGCCCCTCGTCGCCGAGGAAGACTTCGGCCGTCGAGTCGGCGGCGTCGGCGTACGGCGTCACCACAGCCACCCCGGTCAGCGCGGTGAGGGCCTCGTAGGCCCCGCCCCAGCAGGCAGCGAGGCCGTACGGGCACTGCGCGGTGAGGCCCACCGTCACCCGCGTGCCGGGCGCGGGCTCGTCCGCGGCGAGCAGGCGGGCCGGTGCACCCGCCCGCGGCGCCTCGGCGAAGGCGTGCGGCGCGAGGGCGACGGCGATGCGCACGATCGTGGCGACCGACGGCACCCCGTCCGCGTTCAGCACGAAGAGCATGTAGTGCCCCGGCAGGCACACGCCCGGCTCCGCGGGAAGCGTGGCCGTGAGGGTGGTGCCCGTGCTCGTGAACGGCACCGGGATGCGCCGCTGGTTCATGTCGAACGCGTGCGTGACCGACGCCAGCCGCAGGAGCGCCATCGTGGCGACGTCCGGGTCGGCCACCTCGACGGTGAACGTGCTGCCAGGGTCGATCTCCGACGGCGCCGTCCTGATCACGGGCCGCGGGCCGCGGAAGAGGTAGGGCGGGTGGAAGACCTGCGCGTCGCGGTGGGTGTCGGCGGGGGCGTTGGGCACCGGTCCTGCCATGAACTCGCCGCCGCCCGCGCTGAGCACGGTGGCGTCGGGCAGCACCACCGCGGTGCCGTGGTAGCAGCGGTCGACGTCCTCGGCGTTGAGCGTCGTCCACCGGTCGGCGTGGGGGTCCCAGAGCTCGGCGGTGTGCACCGGTTGGCCCGGCGACACGTCGTTGAACCCGGGACCGGCGGTACCGCCGGTCACGAGCACGGTGCCGTCGGGCAGCACGGTCGCGTTGTGCTGACGCCTGCGGTGGTGCATCGACGCGGCGGGCCGCCATGAGGGCGCCGGCTCCGTGAGGTCGATGACCTCGGCGGTTGCGGTCGGCAGGTCGCTGCCCGCGTCGTTGCCGCCGCCGACGTAGAGCACCTTGCCGGGCGCGTACATCGCCGAGGACCCGTACTCGCGGGAGCCGCCTGCCCTGGCCGCGAGCGGCGTCCACGTGCCGCCGCCGCGGGTGTCGAGCAGGTAGGTCATGGCGTTGGAGCCCGCCATGAGGACCCGCCCGTCGGGGGCGACGTGCATGCGCGGGTAGAGCGGGAGGCCCACGAAGTCGACGGTCGGCAGCCAGGGGCTGTCGTCCCCGCCGTCGCTGATCTGGGGGACCGCGTTGACCGCGATCGTGCCGTGCGCCGCCGCGCTGCCCGAGATCACGAGCACGCGTCCGTCGGCGAGCGTGGTGGCGGTGGGGTACCAGCGGCCGCCGTTCATGTCGGGCAGCGGGATCCAGGTGTTCGTGCGGTGGTCGTAGGCGCCCGCGTAGTCGATGCCGTCGCCGTCGGTGAGGTGGCCGCCCGCCACGAGCAGCCGCCCGTCGGGCAGGTAGGCGTGGCCTGCGCAGAACAGGTTGACGGTGGTGCCGTCGGCGCGCTTCGGCTGCGGCGTCGGGGTGCAGGAGCCGGTGGCCGGGTCCCAGACGTACGGGGTGCAGAAGTGGTCGTTCATCGAGCCGCCCTGCTCGTCGCGACGGCCCCAGAACAGCACCTTGCCGTTGGGAAGGAGGTGCGTGTGGATCGCGACGTTCGGAAGGGCGAACACCGGGTCCCAACGGCCGCCCGTCGCGGGCGGCAGGTGCGTCTGCGCACTCGCCTTCATCAGCCCGACGCGGCGGAGCAGCGGGGCGAAGGCGTTGCGGACCGCGCCCAGGATCGCGGTGATGACGGCGACGATCCGGGACCACAGGGCGCTCATGGGCCCATCTTGTCCGACGGCCGTGGCGGGGCGGACAGGCACTAGGGTGCTGCGCCGTGAAGCTGTACGAGGAGGACGTGCGCGTGCCCGCGCGCGAGGGCGAGATCCGCGCCGTCGTCATCGCTCCGGTGGACGGCGGGCGGCGGCGGGGTGTGCTGCTCTACAGCGACATCTTCCAGCTGACGGAGTCCACGCTGCGCACCGCCCGGCGGCTCGCATCCAGCGGGTTCGTGGTGTGCGTCCCGGAGATCTACCCGCACGGCGAACTGGCAGGCGTCGCACTCGAGTTCGACGACGCGGGCAAACGGGCGGGCCAGGCCGGTGCGGCCGCCACGACCACCGCGCAGTTCGACGCCGACCGGGTCGCGGTGCTGGACTACCTCGGCGCCCGGCCCGACGTCGAGGGGCTGTGCGCGGTCGGTTTCTGCATCGGCGGCCACCTCGCGTTCCGGGCGGCGTTCGACCCACGGGTCGTGGCTACGGTGTGCTTCTACCCGACAGGCCTGCACGACGGTGCGCTGGGCGCGGACGCCGACGCGGGCTCGTTGGCGCGCGCGAGCGACATCCGCGGCCGACTGATGATCGTCTTCGGTTCGCGGGACCCGCACGTGCCCGCCGACGCCCGGCTGCGGGTCGTCGGCGCTCTCTACGCCGCAGGCCTCGCCGACCTGGAGCTGCACGTCTTCGCGGGCGGCGAGCACGCGTTCATGCGCGACGTCGGGGCCCGCTACGACCCGGAGCTGACCGACCTCGCCCTGCACACGGCGGTGACCTTCGTGGAGGGGCGGTGAAGCTCCGCCGCGCTCCCCGGTCGATGCGCGCGTTCGACCCGGTGCGGCTCGGCGGCGCCGAGTGCGCGGGCTGGGTCGGCTACTACCGCAGGCAGTGGGGCCTCGTGCTGGTCTCAGCGGTGCGGATGGTGCGGACCGGTTTCGGCCTGCCGTGGCCGCGCACCCTCTACGGCGCGTGGCTGGTGCTGCGCGCCAACCAGCTGTGGGCGCCGGTGCCCGACAACGATCCGGACGGGGCCCGCCGCACGATGCGCCGGTTCTACGCGCTGGTCGTCGCGAGCACGGGGGAGACGTTCGACGTGGACGTCGCCGCCCGGCTCGAGGTCGAGTGGTGGCGGGTGCACCGGCACCTGCAGCGCGACGCGCCCGAAGATGACGCAGGCCCCCTCGTCGACGCGCTGGCCGCGGTATACGCGCACGTGTACGGCGTCGCCCCGGACCAGGTCCGCGCGGCCGCAGCGGGGCGTGCCGAAGCCATGCGCATCTCGGATCGGTGGGTGGCCGAAGGATGCGACCCCGAGAGCCCCGCCGTCGCGCAGGAGCGCGCCGAGCTGGTGCGCTCCTACGCGGCGCTGCTCGCCGCCGTGCACCGCTGACGCCGATGGTCGACGCCCGGTTCGTCCGCCTGCGGCGCGCTACCACGTGCTGGTCGGCGGGGACGGGCCGTCGGTGCTGCTCTTGCACGGCTTCCCGGAGACCCACGTGTGCTGGGACCGTGTCGCTCCGGTGCTCGCCGAGCGGCACACGGTTGTCCTGACGGACCTGCGCGGCTACGGCGCCAGCACCGCACCGCCCGGCGGCCCGCACGGTGAGGGCTACACGAAGCGCGAGATGGCAGGCGAGCTGGCCACTTCGTGCCCGAGGAGGCACCGGTCGAGCTGCTCGACCTGCTGCACCCGTTCCTCGGCTGATCACCCGGCGGGCGGTCAGCAACCCAGCACGAGCGGCCGGTGCACGGGCTCCACGGCGAAGGTGACCGCCTCAACTCCCGACGTGTAGCGGCAGGTCCCGACGGCGACCTCGACCGTACGGGGGTCGACGAACCGCGCCGTCGGCGTAGGCGCGCCCGCGGGGCCCTGGTAGACCAGCGCCTCCTGCTCGAACGGCCCGTCGCCCGCGCGCAGCACCACCGCGTAGGCCTGCGCGTCAGCGACATCGTTGGTGCCTTCGAGGGTGATCAGCCTGCGCCCCGCGTCGTCGGCCTCGGCGACCGGTCTGCCCCCCGCGGCGAGCGTGCTCGCCCCGTACACGAGCGCGGCCCAGCCGAGCACCGCGGCCACGCCGACGACCAGCGCGACCCACCGCAGCGGCCCCCGCGGCGCGGCGGTGGCGAACATCGCCGTCAGCAACACGAGGCCGACGGCGATGAGCCCGACGGTGAACCAGCGGGCCTGCCGCAGGTGGAACGGGTCGGCGAGGGACACCCCGACCAGCACGGCGACGACGACCACGCACAGCAGGAGCACGACGACACGGCGCAGGCGGGACACGCCGCGCATCCTGGTGCGTGTGCGATCACCCCGCAGCAGCGGGCGGTGCGGACGCCGGACGATCGCCGGGTCCCTGGCCGCCCGCGTCCACCGCCGTGCACGATCGGGTGCTCGCGGAGCCCGCGACGGCCGTCGCACCTCCGCTTTCCGGCCCGCCTGACGCGTGCGACGATCGACCACGGCCCGGACGTCGATCGCGGCCGGGCGGAGGAGGTCCCGGTGGCGGAGTACGCGCGGCCTGCGAGCTGGCCGGACGTCCCGCTCGTCGACACCGATGTGCACATCGCGCCCCGCTCGATCGCGTCGCTGTTCCCCTACCTGGCCGCGCGCTGGCGGGACTACATCCGCGAAAGCGGGGTCAACGGCCTGGAGTCCGACCTCTACCCGCCGCGCTCGCCGCTCTCCGCGATCCCCGGCGCCCAACCCGCCGACGGGCCACCCGCCTCCGACCCCGATCTCCTGCGTAGGCAGCTGCTCGACCCGTGGCGCCTGCACGTCGCCGTCACCCACTGCATCTACGGGATCGACGGCATCCGCAACCCGGACTGGGCCGTCGCGATGGCCCGCGCGGTCAACGACTGGCAGCACACCGAGTGGCTCGCGGTCGACCCCCGGCTGCGCGGCTCGGTCGTCGTCGCGAACCAGGACCCGGCCCGGGCGGCGGCCGAGATCGACCGCGTCGGCGACCGCCCGGAGTTCGTCCAGGTCCTGATGCCCGTCCGCACGCGCGCGCCGCTGGGCACCCGCGCGTTTTGGCCGATCTACGAAGCCGCCGAGGGACACGGGCTGGCGCTGGCCGTCTACGCCGGTGGGGCAGGCGGTGTGCCGATCACGCCGGTGGGGTCGCCGAGCTACTACCTCGAGGAGTACATCGGTCTGGCCCAGGCGTTCCAGGCGCAGGTGGTCAGCATGGTCTGCGAGGGCGTGCCGGTGCGCTTCCCGCGGCTGTCGATCGTGCTGGTCGAGTCGGGGTTCACGTGGCTGCCGCCGTTGATGTGGCGGCTGGACAAGAACTGGAAAGGCCTGCGCCGGGAGGTGCCGTGGGTGGACCGGCTGCCGTCGGAGATCATCCGGGAGTCGATGCGCCTCACCGCCCAGCCGCTCGACGCGCCGGACGACGAGCCCGCCCGGCTGCGCGAGGTCCTCGACCGCCTCGGCAGCGACCGGATGCTGATGTTCGCCACCGACTACCCGCACCGCCAGTTCGACGACCCGGCACACACGGCGCCCGCGGGCCTGTCCGCGGAGGCCCTGCGCCGCTTCCTCGGCGGCAACGCGCTCGAGACGTACGGCTTGGAGTGAGGGACCTGTGCTGGTCGACTGCGACATCCACAACGAGCTCACCCCCGGCGCCCTGCGCGCCTACCTGCCGCGGCGTTGGCGCGACTACGACGAGACCTACGGCGACCGCGGCGACGGCGGCTTCGCCTACCCCAAGGGCGCGCCGCGGGCCGCCCGCGCCGACGCGTGGCCGCCGTCGGGCCTGCCGCCGGGCGCCGACCTGGAGTTCCTGCGCGAGCAGCACCTGGACGCCTACGACGTGCGCTACGGCGTCCTCAACTGCCTGACCGCGGCGGCACGTCAGCAGAACCCCGGCTACGCGGCAGCGCTCTGCCGCGCGGTCAACGAGTGGCAGGTCGAGGAGTGGCTGGAGAAGGAGCCGCGGCTGCGTGCGGGCATCGTCGTGCCCTACGAGGACGCCGCGCACGCCGCGGAGGAGATCGACCGGGCCGCCGCCCACCCCGGGTTCGTGCAGGTGCTGCTGCTCGTCCGCACCGACGAGCCGTTGGGCCGCAGGCGGTATCGGCCGATCTTCGAGGCGGCCGTGCGCAACGGGCTGCCGGTGGGCATCCACTTCGGCGGCGGGCGGGGGCGCAACCCGTTGACGGCGGCGGGCTGGCCGTCGTTCTACATCGAGGACCACACGGCGATGGCGCAGGCCTTCCAGACGCAGGTGGTCAGCATGGTCGTCGAGGGCCTCTTCGAGGAGCACCCGACGCTGCGGGTGGTGCTGATCGAAGGCGGGTTCGGCTGGCTGCCGCCGCTGATGTGGCGGATGGACAAACACTGGGCGCGGCTGGCCGACGAGGTGCCGCACCTCACGCGGCCACCGTCCGCGTACGTACGGGAGCACCTGTGGGTCACCACACAGCCGATCGAGGAGCCACCCGACCCGCGGCAACTGCTCGCGGTGTTCGACAACATGGGCGGGCCGGACCGGATCATGTTCTCGACCGACTACCCGCACTGGGACTTCGACGACCCGCGCCGGGCGCTGCGGGTGGCGCTGCCCGCCGAGGTGCGGGCACAGATCTTCGGGGGCAACGCCATCGCGCTCTACGGCCTGGACGGCGCATGACCGGCCATGTCGTGGCCACGACCGACGAGATCGCACCGGGGCAGCGCAAGATCGTCGAGATCGATGGCCGGTCGATCGGCGTCTTCAACGTCGACGGGCACTACTACGCCCTGCGCAACACCTGCCCGCACGCGGGCGGCAGGCTCTGCGAGGGCACGCTGTCCGGGCTCGTCACGTCGGGCGCCCCCGGCGAGTACACCTACGAGCGCGAGGGCGAGATCCTGCGCTGCCCGTGGCACGGCTGGGAGTTCGACGTGACCACCGGCCGCTCCTGGTTCGACCCGGCCCGCACCCGGGTGCGGGCCTACGAGACCACCGTCGAGGCGGGTTATCGGCCGGGCCCCTACGTGGCCGAGACCTACGGGGTCGAGGTGCGGCGGGCGTACGTGGTGGTGCACGTCTAGAAGTCCCGCCGCCCGGTCAGGCTCGCCCCGCGATCGGCCTGCGTGCGCTCGTAGACCGCGATGCGCTGCGGCGCGGGGCTGGCGAGGATCAGCCCGTCACCGAACGGGAACTCGAACGGCTCGGTGGCGGGGAGCCGTTCCCGTGCGGCGGCGAGGTCGTCGATCCGGTACACGAGCACGGGGGCGTCGCCGTCGAGGTGTTCGGCGAGCAGCAGGTGCGGGCCGTCGTCGCTGATCCGCAGCATCGCGACGCGGGTATCGAAGCGCTCGACGGTGAACACCACCTCGGCGCCCAGCGTGTCGACGTAGTAGGTCAGATCGGCCGCGACGTTGCGGCTGGGCTGGTAGACGAAGTCGAGCCGGTCGAACACGCGCAGAGCGTACGCGCGGTGGGCGGAAATACGCCGCGGACGTCCGGCGTTGGGACGCGATGTAGTTGAATAGTCAACAATCAGGACGGAGGGACCACGGTGCAGTTCGGAGTCTTTTCGGTCAGCGACCTCACGACCGACCCCACGAACGGTCGCACGCCGACCGAGCCCGAGCGGATCAAGGCGATCGTCACGATCGCGAAGAAGGCCGAGGAGGTGGGCCTGGACGTCTTCGCCCTCGGCGAGCACCACAACCCGCCGTTCTTCTCCTCCTCGCCCACCACCACACTCGGCTACATCGCAGGCCAGACCACGCGCCTGCAGCTGTCCACGGCCACCACGCTGATCACGACCAACGACCCGGTGAAGATCGCGGAGGACTACGCGATGCTCCAGCACCTCGCCGACGGCCGCGTCGACCTGATGTTGGGCCGGGGCAACACCGGGCCGGTCTACCCGTGGTTCGGCAAGGACATCCGGGACGGCATCCCGCTCGCGATCGAGAACTACGCGCTGCTGCGGCGGCTGTGGGACGAGGAGGTCGTCGACTGGTCGGGCAGCTTCCGCACCCCGCTGTCGGGCTTCACCGCGACCCCGCGCCCGCTCGACGGCGTCGCCCCGTTCGTCTGGCACGGCTCCATCCGCAGTCCGGAGATCGCCGAGCAGGCCGCCTACTACGGCGACGGCTTCTTCCACAACCACATCTTCTGGCCCGCCGAGCACACGCGGCGGATGGTCGAGTTCTACCGGCGCCGCTTCGAGCACTACGGCCACGGGCAGGCCGACCAGGCCATCGTCGGCCTCGGCGGCCAGGTCTTCCTCCGGCGCAACAGCCAGGACGCCGTGCGCGAGTTCCGGCCCTACTTCGACAACGCGCCCGTCTACGGCCACGGCCCCTCGCTGGAGGACTTCAGCCGGGAGACCCCGCTGACCGTCGGGAGCCCGCAGCAGGTCATCGAGCGCACCCTCGGTTTCCGGGACTACGTCGGCGACTACCAGCGCCAGCTCTTCCTCATCGACCACGCGGGCCTGCCGCTCAAGACCGTGCTGGAGCAGATGGACATCCTGGGCGAGGAGGTCGTGCCGGTGCTGCGCAGGGAGTTCGCCGCGCTGAAGCCCGCCCACGTGCCCGACGCGCCCACGCATGCGTCGCTCGTCGCCGCCCGCGCAACCGAAGAGGCGGCCGCCTGATGCGCACCGCCACCTTGGCCGTGGTCAGCGCGGGGCTGTCGGTCCCTTCGTCGACCCGGCTCTTGGCCGACCGTCTGGCCGCCGCCACCGCAGCGGCCCTGCGCGGCCACGGCATCGAGCCCGAGATCCGCGTGGTCGAGCTGCGCGAGCATGCCCGCGACCTGGCCGACCACCTTGTCACCGGCTTTCCGAACGCCAACCTGCGGCCCGCCATCGACACCGTCACCGGAGCGGACGGGCTGATCGCCGTCACGCCGATCTTCGCCGCGTCCTACAGCGGGCTGTTCAAGACGTTCTTCGACGTCATCGACGAGGACGCGCTGGCGGGCCAGCCGGTGCTCCTCGGCGCCACCGCGGGTACGGCCCGCCACTCGCTGGCCCTCGACCACGCGCTGCGGCCGCTGTTCGCCCACTTGCGGACGATCGCGGTGCCCACCGGCGTGCTCGCCGCGGCGGAAGACTGGGGTGCCGCAGGCGTCGGCCACGACCTCGCCCACCGCATCGAACGCGCCGGATCCGAGCTCGCCGACCTCATCGCGGGCCGCCAGCAGGCGGCTAAGGCCGACCCGTTCGCCGACGTCATCCCCTTCGAGGCGCTGCTGCACCGCGCCTGAGCGGCTCAGTCGCCGCTCCACGCGGTGCGCACCAGCCGCTCGAGCGCCCCGCCGGTGACCAGCACCGGGTTGTCGGCGGGAACGGCAGGCTGGGTGAGCGCAGCCGCCTCGGCGATCGCGGCCTCCGGCATGCCGAGCGCACGCAGCCCACGGGGAATGCCGTGCGCGTCGGCGAGGGCACGCAGGCCCGCGACCGCATCGTCGGTGCCGAGGGCGCGCGCAATTCGTTCCGCGACATCCGGCGCGCCCGGCGCGTTGAACGCCAGCACGTGCGGCAGCACGACGGCGTGCGTGCGGGCGTGCGGCAGCCCGAACGTGCCGCCGAGCACGTGGCAGAGCTTGTGGTGCAACCCCGATCCGGCCACGGCGAACGCGGACGAGCCCAGCCACGCCCCGCACAGCAGCTCCGCAGGGTCGCCGGTGCGCAGGCCTGCCGCCAACCGCTCGACCGCCTCGCCCGCGACGGCCGTGCTCACCGGGTTGCGCCGCGGCGCCCACATGGCCTCCACGGCGTGCGCCAACGCGTTGAACCCGCTGGCTGCGGCGAGATCGGGGGGCAACGTGGCGGTGAGCGTCGGGTCGTAGATGACCACCCGCGGCAACACCGCCGGATCGACGCCGGTCGTCTTGCGCTCGTTCTCGGTGAGCCCCCACACGGGCGTGACCTCCGAGCCCGCGTACGTCGTCGGCACGGCGACGATCGGCAGGCGGGCCGTCAGCGCGACGGCCTTGGCCGCGCCGACGGTCGAACCGCCGCCGATCGCGAGCAACAGGTCCGCGTCGGCCGTCTTCGCCGCCGCCCGTGCGGCCTCGGCCGTCGCCAGCGGGACGTGCTCGCGGACCTGCGTGAACGTGCCGACCACCCGCTCGCGGAGCGGCGCGAGCACCGCCGCCACCCGGGCGGAGTCCCGGGTGGAGGCGATCGCGAGCACGCGCCGCGCACCCAGCCGGTCGACCTCGGGCACCAGCGCGGTGCGCGCCGTGTCGACGCCGAACACGACCCGCGCGGGCAGCTGGTCGTAGGTGAAGCTCCGCATGGCGTTACCGTAGGCCGATCTTGCGGATGCCACCGTCCGTTGTTGTCCTACGCTCAGCAGAAGGTCGACGAGCGCGCGCAGGCCTAGCCTGCCCCGTTCCAGTCGACGAGCTGCACGATCACGCCGTTCGGGTCGCGCACCTGGAAGGCGCGCTCGCCCCACTCCTCGACGGTCAGCGGCATGGTGATCGGCACGCCCGCGCGCTGCAGCCGGGCCAGCTCGCCGTCCAGGTCGTCGACGACGAACGCCAGGATCAGGCCGCGGGCGTGGTCGTCGCGTTGGTCGGCGGGCAGCGTCGGCAGGCCGCGCCGCAGGAAAATCACGTTCATGTCCGCGTCGTCGCGGGCGAGGGACGCGAACCCGGGCGCGGCCATCTCTTCGCGGAATCCGAAGTGGTCCACGAGGAACGCGCTCGACGCGGCGACGTCCTCCACATTGAGCGACACGGCCGACGAGGTGATCCGCACAGCTCCTCCAATTCTTGTACACCGTACGACGTACACTGTACGTTGTGTGCGTGGCCGAGGCGCACAGCAGCCGGGGAGACCCGGCGCGCAGCATCGCGTTGCTGTGGCGCCACCCGGCCGCCGTGCCCCGGCGCGGGCCCGCGCGGGCGTGGGACCTGGACGCGGTCGTCGCGGCGGCCACCCGCCTCGCCGATGCCGGGGGACTGTCGGCGGTGACGATCCGGGCCGTGGCCCAAGCCGTCGGCGCGGCGCCGATGAGCGTCTACACCTACGTCCCCGGCAAGGCCGAACTGCTGGACCTGATGCTGGACGCCGCCTACGCCGCGATGCCGCGCGCCGACACGTCCACGCGGCCATGGCCAGAGCGGGTGCGCGCGGTCGCCGAGGAGAACCGCGCCCTGTTCGCCGACCATCCGTGGGCCGCCCGGGTGAGCACGGGGCGGCCGCCGCTTGGCCCCGGCTCGATCGGCAAGTACGAGCACGAGTTGGCCGCGTTCGACGGGCTCGGCCTCGACGATGTCGACCGCGACGCTTGCCTGGCCCACGTCGTCGAGTTCGTGCGGGCTGCGGCGCTCGCGGCCCAGGACGCGCAGGACGCCAGGGCCGACGGCCAGGACGACGCGCAATGGTGGGCGGTGGCCGGTCCGCTGCTGGAGAGTGTGCTCGATCCTGCCGCCTATCCGCGGGCGAGTCGGGTCGGAAGCGCCGCGGGCGAAGCGCGCGGCAGCGCCGCCGACCCCGACCACGCCTACCGGTTCGGGCTCGACCTGGTGCTCGACGGCCTCGCCGCCTTCGTCGCGCCGATGGCGCGGGGCCCCGCCGGGCGGCTGGACGCGCTCGACACCGAGATCCACCGCGGCCGTCGGGCGCGCGCCGCCGACCCTGCCCCCGAACACGCACGCCACCCGGCCGCCGACCCCGCTGCCGACCCCGCCCTCCGCTGCCGACCCCGCTGCCGACCCCGCTGCCGACCCCGCCGCCGACCCCGCCGCCGACCCCGCCCGCCACCCGGCCACCCATCGCCCCGACCGCAAGGGAGCCACCCATGACCACACCAGGCCCGACGACCGCACCGCGTGACATCGTCCTGCACCGCCGCTACGCCACATCCGCCGAGGACGTGTGGACGGCGTTCACCGACTCCGACCGGCTGGAGCGGTGGATCGGCCGCTACACCGGCCGCGGCAAGCCGGGCGGCACGGTCGAGCTGACCGTCACCGGCGAGCTCGACGCGGGCGGCGGCATCGGTGACCCGCTCACCGTCACCATCCACGAATGCTCGCCGCCTCACCGACTCGTCGTGGAGGTCCCGAAGGGCAGCGGCGGGTCATGGTGGATCGCGGTCGACATCACCGCCGACGGCAACGGCGCCGCACTGATGTTCACCCAGCGCCTCGTCGAGGGGCTCACCGTCGAAGACGTGACCGCCGGGTGGAACTGGTACCTCGACCGACTCGGCGCCGTGCTGCACGACACGCCGATGACCGCGTGGACGGACTACGCCCCCTGACCCGCCAAGATCACCGGTTCGGTGCAATATCGGCCGGATCTGGCCGCTGAACGCGCCCAACCGGTGATCATGGTCGCCGCAGGTCGGGCAGGAGCGCGGCCACCCGCTCGGCCTGGCCGACCGGGTCGTCCGCCACGATGAGGATGATCTCCGTGACGCCGACCGCGAGGAACCCGCCGACCTGATCGATGAGCGCGCTCGGGTCGGTGGGCACGCGGATCTGCACCGACCGGCGGATCTCGGCCGGGTCACGGCCGATGGCGGCGCAGTGCCCGTCGAGCACCTCGGAAAGCTCGGCCACCTGCTCAGGGCTGCCGCCGGGCGCGTTCCACACGGACGCGTGCTCGGCCGCCATCCGCAGGGTGCGCCGCCTTCCGACGCCACCGATCCAGATCGGCGGGTGCGGCGTCTGCACCGGCTTCGGCTCAGCGACGGCGTCGGTCAGCTGGTAGTGCTTGCCCGCGAACGTGGTGCGTGGCGTCGTCCACAGCGACCGGATGATCGGCAGCGCCTCCTCCAGCCAGTCGGCGCGGTCGCGGGCGGTGCCGAACGGGAGGCCGAGCATCGTGTGCTCGTTCTCCGCCCACCCGGCGCCGATGCCGAACTCCAGCCTGCCGCCGGAGAGGTGGTCGACGGTGACCGCGGCCTTCGCCAGCACGGCCGGATGCCGGTACGTGTTGCCGGTGACCGAGCAGCCGATCCGGGTCCGCGAGGTGCGCGCCGCCATGCCCGCCAGGAGCGTCCAGGCCTCGAAGATGTCGAGGGTGTCGTCCCCGCCGAGGCTGGCGAAGTGGTCCATGTTCCAGCAGTGGTCGAAGCCTGCGTCGTCGGCGATTCCCCAGATCGTCGTCAGGGTGTCGATCGTGGCGGCCTGGCTCAGCTTGAGTCCGAAACGGAGCGGATGCATACGCCTGTCCTACCCGACGCGGCCCGGTGCCGCGTGGGATGAGCGGATCCCACCCGCGGTTGCACTTCGGTGGGACGTCGCCCACCTGTCGTTCTCCTAGCGTCGCCTGCGACGTCGACGAACGGGGGAGACGATGGAACAGACCGATGTGGTGGTCGTCGGAGCGGGGCCGACGGGGCTGATGCTGGCGGGCGACCTCGTCGAGGCGGGCGTGCGCGTGACGGTGGTGGAACGGCGCCCCGCGCACGAGGCGAACCTGTCGCGGGCGTTCGCCGTCCACGCCCGCACGCTGGAGGAGCTGCGGATCCGCGGCGTGGCCGACGAACTGGTCGCGACCGGCACGGCGATCCGCGGGCTGCGGCTCTACGGGCGGGCCACGATCGACCTCGGGCGGTTGCCCACCGCGTTCGCGTCGCTGCTGATCACGCCGCAGTTCCACACCGAGGCGGTGCTCGCGCGCAGGCTCGAGCGGCTGGGCGGGACCGTCACCGCGGGCACCGAGGTGGTCGGGCTGGCGCAGGACGCGGCCGGGGTTGAGGTGCGGATGCGCGCCGCGGAGGGAGTCATCCGCAGGGTCAGGGCGTCCTACGTGGTCGGCGCCGACGGCGTGCACAGCGTGGTGCGCAGGGCGTTGGGGTTGCCCTATCCGGGCCGCGCGGTGGTGCGTTCGCTCATGCTGGCCGACGTGCGGCTGACCGAACCGCCCGAGGACGTCCTCTCCGTGAACGGCGTCGGCGACGCGTTCGCGTTCGTCGCCCCGTTCGGCGACGGCTGGTACCGGGTCTTCTGCTGGAACCGGCGCAACCAGGTCGCGGACTCCGCCCCGGTGGACCTTGACGAGGTGCGTGAGGTCACGCGGCGGGCGCTGGGCACCGACTACGGCATGCACGACCCCCGCTTCCTTTCCCGTTTCCACAGCGACGAGCGGCAGGTCCCGTCGTATCGCGTCGGGCGGGTGTTCCTGGCCGGGGACGCGGCGCACTGCCACTCGCCAGCGGGCGGCCAGGGCATGAACACCGGCATTCAGGACGCCGCCAACCTCGGCTGGAAACTGGCCGCCGTCGTGGCCGGGTGGGGTGGCGAGGCGCTGCTCGACAGCTACCAGTCCGAGCGGCACCCGGTGGGTCGCAGCGTGCTGCGCAGCAGCGGCTTGCTGGTGCGGCTGGCGCTGGTGCGCTCGCGGTGGGGTCGCGCCGTCCGCAACGTCGCCACCGGCGTGGTGCTCGGGATCCCGCCGGTCGGACGGCGCATCGCGGGGATGATCTCCGGGATCGGCCTGCGCTACCCGGCGCCGCGGGGCGCCGACCGCCGCGTCGGCACCCGCGCCCCTGACGTCGCACTGCACGAAGGGCGCTCGCTGTACGAGGCGCTGCGCGGCGGCCGGTTCGTGCTGCTCGGCGCTCGGGCCGCGGAGCTCGACCTGCCGTCAACGGTCGACGCGGCCACACCGCGCGACCACGTCGACGACCGGCTGGTCCTCGTACGCCCCGACGGCTACGTCGGCTGGGTCGGAACCGCCGCCGCGTTCCCGGCGTGGGCGGCCGACTACTTCCGGCCACTTCGGGTAACCAATTCGCGACTGTATGCGACATAGGAGGGCGTGTACCGCCGCCGCGTGCTCCTCCTAGCAGCCCTCGTTGCTGTACTGGCCGCCGTGGCGGCGGTTCTCCTCATCATGAGCCCCTGGTCGGACGCCAACCACCAGTCCGCGGTCGACGTTGCGCACCACGCCGGGATACCGGCCGGTGTGACGCCAGGACCACAGCCCTGACGTGCTTGTGGCCCGGTCACAGGTCCGTCCCGATACGGTGGCCTATGGCTCTGCGCAGCGGCCTGGCCGAGCTGGGCCGCCGCGCGTCCGGCGCGACACCGGCCATCGTCAGTTTCTGCTTCGGCGGCGGCATGGTGTGGCAACTGCTGAACTCCGGCCCCACCGATCTCGCCGCCGCGGTGCCGTTCTACGGCCCGGCCCCCGACGACCCACGGTTCACCGGCACGAAGGCGGCCGTTCTCGGCATCTTCGCCGTGCAGGACGACCGCGTGAACGCGGGCCGCGACAGCCTCGACCGCGCGCTGACCGCCGCGGGCGTGACCCACGAGTTCGTCACCGAGCCCGGCGCGGGCCACGCGTTCTTCAACGACACCGGCGCGCGCTACAACCCGGCGGCCGCGTCCGACGCCTACCGCAGGCTGCTCGCCTGGTTCGGCGCGCACCTCGGCTGAGCCACCCGCCGGGCCTGCCGTCGTGCTCGACAGGCAGTGTTGGCCCGGTGACCACCCCGATGAACGCCACAGAGCTCCGCGCCCGCGCCGAGGCGGCCCTCGCCATCCCGCTCCAGGTCGCGCTGCAGGCTCGGCCGATCGACCCGGACCGGCCTGCCGACGGCCTGGAGTTCCCGGTCACCGGGCTGGCGATCAACCCGGGGGGCACCCTGCATGCGGGAGCCCTCGGCGCGATCGTCGAGGTGACCGGCCTGCTCGTGCTGCTCCCGGCGCTCGCGGCGAACGAGCACGCCGTCACCCACCACATCGCCACCCAGATCCTCAGCGCCGGGCGGGAGGGCGACATCGTGCGCGTGACGGCCGTGCTGGAGCGGCGCACCCGACGGCTCGGCTTCGTCTCGGCCAGCGCCATGGTGGGCGACCGGCTGCTGGCCCGCTCGCAGATCACCAAGTCGGTGATCGAGGTGCGCTGAAGTCACCCGACCAGGGCCCGGCGATCACGACGTGTCCGGGCTTCGATCACCGCGAACGCCCGGCTCGCGATGCAGGCGACGGCGAGCAGCACGGCCCCTGCCGTCACCGCCAGGAGGTAGGCGGCGAGCCACACGTGCTTGGCGATCTCGAAGTAGCCGTCGCCGAGCACCGCGGCGGCGACCAGACCGACCGCCGACACCGCCGCGAGCGCCGCGACCCGCCCTGCGGCCCTGACGACCGGCCCGCCGCGGCGCACGGTCAGCAGCCCGGCGAGCAGCCCGCCCACCACGACGACGGCGGGCAGCCACGGCACCGGGAGCCCGTCCAGCCAGGCCAGCAGCTGCGCGCGGTCGGCGCCCTGCGGTCCGACCGTCGTGCCGAGCGTCGGAGGCACCGACGCGGCGGTCACCGGCGCCGACGGCAGGTAGGACAGGTCGGCGCCGAGCGTCGCCGTGAGCCCTCGCCCGAACGCGCCGACGGCGGCCGCCGGATGCGCGAGCAGCACCCCGAAGGCCGCAGCGCGGACACCGGCGGGGTCGGCCGCGACGACCTCGGCGCCCGGCACCCCGGCGATACCCGCCGGGTAGTAGGCGCGGCCCGCGGCCGCGAGCGCAGCGGGGGGCAGCCCGAGCGGCTGGAGCGCGGCGGCGCCGACGTCGGGCAGCACGGTCGTGAAGACCAGGTTGTGGGCGTTGATCGCGGCGAAGTGGCGCTGTTGCCACTGCACGCCCGCGAGCACCGGCGCGATGGCCAGCAGCGCCAGGGCCGCCGCCGTCGCGAGGCCGATCAGCCGACGCCTCCGCCCGTCCCCGACCACCGTGGCCCCGGCCACGACGAGCGCCACCGCGAGCAGCGGGACAAATGACGCCTTGGCCGTCGCCGCGCCGAGCCCGCCAGCAGCCACGAGGGCCAGCCCGATGATGCGCGGCGCGCGCTCGGCCCTGTTGGTGACCGCGATGACCGCCGCCCCGAGGCACAACGCGTACGCGCCGAGCAGCCCCGCGGGCTCGCTGAACGTCGAGATGAAGAACCGGGTGAACGCCGGGCCGACCAGCGGCACCAGCGCGGGGAGGAGCGCGAGCAGCCGCACACCCGCCCCGACCGCCCACGCCGCCAGGCCGGTGAGCACCCCAATGGCCAGCGCGTACAGCACGCCGAGCCGGGTGAGCGGCCACGTCGCACCGGAGCCCACCGTCGCGAACCGCAGCATCGGCAGCGCGGCGGACGCGATGGGGTCCTGGCACGCCGGTGCGCCGGTGGTGAAGTCGATGACGACGCCGCCCTTCCAGTTCGCGCGGCCGTCCGGGGTAAGCGGCACCAGCCCCGCGCCGCAGTACAGCCGCGGGCCGTCGCCGTTGTCACCCACGCCGACCGGCGTGCCCCCCAACCCGAGCGACAACGCCACCACCGCCAGGCCGATCACAGCGGCGAGAACCGCGATCGGCCCCCGGCGTCGTCCCCGCATCACAGCCCGACGATCCGCGGCGCCAGGAACGGCCCGACGGCGCGGCGCACCGCATCCGCGTACTCGTTGCGCACGACGACGACCGCGTCCGGACGGCTGAGGAGGATCCGCTCCGCGACGGCCGGGATCTCCGCGGGTTCACTCAGCACGGTGCTCGAGGCCACGGCGTTGGCCTCGAGCGTCCAGGTGTCGGTGAAGGCCAGGAACCACTGCCCGGCGAGGATCGGGCTGACCCTGTCGCCCCGCATGTCGACCCAGAAGGCGGGCAGCGGCGCGTCGAAGCCGCCGATCCGGTAGACGAGGTCGGCGGAAGGGGGCGGATGGGTGATCGCCTGCTCCTGCTTGCCGATGGCCGTGACCCCCGGCGCCTCGGCGCCGATCCCGATCGGGCCGAGACCCGTCACGGTGAGGCCGAACACCTGCGTGAGCGCCAGCGCCACGAGCCCCGAGGCCAGCACACCGCGCACGCGGGATCGACCGGGTCGACGCGGGCGGTCGAGCAGGTGCACCACCGGCACCGGCAGCACCGCGAACATCACGATCTCCGCGCCGAGCAGGAACTTCAGCCCGTAGTAGGTGATCTCGCCGTTCGCCGCGACCTGGAGCGCGATCAGCACGGCCGCGGTGCCCGCCGCCGCGACGGGCATCGCCATGAGGCCTGCGACCCGGGGACGCCTGCGCACGAGCGCGACACCCATGCCGACGATGGCCAGCCCGGCCGCCGCGACGAGCCCGAAGTCGACGTGCACGCGCCCACCGTCGACGGTCAACGGGTTGGCCGCCGTCACCCGGGACAGCACGGCGGCGGTGTGCGCGAGGGCCGCCACCACGGCCACGAGGACTCCCGCCGACAGTGCCATCCGCGCCTTTGACGCCGTCCACCGGCCTCGACGCAGGGGCAGAACCAGCACGAGGAGCATGGGCCCTGCGAGGGCGAGCAGCAGCACCCAGGTCGTCGCGACGCCGACGACGGCGCCGCCGATCGCGGCGAGCGTCAGCGGCGACACCACCCGCGCCGCGGGCACCGCCAGCAACCCGACGGCGACGGCCAGACCGCAGGCGACAGCGAAGTTCGCGATGCCGCCGCCGATGGCCAGCGAGCCCGGCCCGAGGAAGAAGACGGCCGAGACGAACGCCGCGACAGGGGCGGCGAGCACCGGCCGCCGCCGGACGGCGGGCAGCGCACAGCATCCGGCGACGACCGTCGTCGCGACCGCGATGACCACCAGCGCCATCGCCCGCGTGTAGGCGGTGAGCTCCGCGGCCTGCGTCGCGTCGCCGGGGCCGATGAGCAGCTCGATGACCCCGGCGGCGACGGTGTGGAAGCCCTGGGGGTAGCTGGCGAACTGCCAGGTGGCGCCCGGTGCGGGCGGGGGCAGCGCGTCGACGGTGACGCCGAACCTCCGGATCATGTGGACCATGCTGAAGTGGGCGACGTTGTCCCAGCCGCCCAGCAGCATGCCCATGGTCTGGGTCGGGGTCTTCGCCGCGAGCCAGGGGCCGGTGCAGGCGATGCCGATCCCGACGGGGAACGCGAGCGCGAGGTCGGCAGGCCGCAGCCGGGGCCGCAGCCGTCGCAGGCGGGCGCCGGGGCGCTCGGCGGCCCCGACCCACGCGGCCACCGCACCCGCGAGCAGGGCCATGGCGAGCGTCACCCGCCCCGGCTCGCCCACCTGCAGCGGCCACCACCAGAGGATCTGGCTCCACCCGAGCAAGAGGCAGCCCGCGAGCAGGATGCGCCGGGGCAGCTCCCGCGACGTCGGCACGAGCAGCACCACCAGGGCCGCGACGACCACGCCCACGGCGCCGTCGAGCATCCCGGACAGGCGCGCGAGCAGCACCGCGTCGGCGGCGAACGTCGCGCACACGAGCCCGCGGATGACGCGACGGGCCATGGGCGCGATGTCGATGGCGGGCGAAGGGAGCGGCGGTGGCGTTCGCGGGCTGGATCGGACCTCGACGGACGCCTCGACCGACGCTGACACGCAGGGCACTCGCTCTCTGACCGGGACGACGCGTGGCCCACGACGGGCCGGTGCGGTCGTCGCGGCACACCTTATAGCGATCCGGTGTCGAGCCATGGCAGGTCGGACGGCGGTGTCGCGCGTACCGGAGAATGCTGACGAACGTGACGGGCACCCTCACCAACCTCGGCCTCATCGTCCTGTTCGTGACGATCGGCGGGTTCTTCTCCGGCTCGGAGCTGGCCGTGCTCACCCTGCGGGAGAGCCAGGTCGAGCGGCTTCCCGGCCGCCGAGGCGAGCGGGTGCGGCGGCTGCGCGACGACCCCAGCCGCTTCCTGGCCTCCGTGCAGGTGGGCGTGACGTTCGCGGGGTTCTTCGCCTCGGCCTACGGCGGTGCGACGCTGTCGGAGCCGCTGGGTGCGCTGCTCACGGAATGGGGGATGCCGCCGAGCGTCTCGGGGTCGGTGGCGTTCGTCGCGGTCACGGCGTTCGTGTCCTACCTCTCCCTCGTGCTGGGCGAGCTCGTTCCGAAGCGCATCGCGCTGCAGCGCGCGGAAGGCATCGCACTGAGCGTGTCGCCGGTGCTCGACGTCGTGGCGCGGATCAGCCGGCCCGTGGTGTGGCTGCTGTCGCAGACGACGAACCTGCTCGTGCGGGTGCTCGGGTTCAACCCGCACCAGGGCGCCGAGGAGGTCACCGAGGAGGAACTGCGCGATCTTGTCAGCACCCACCGCGACCTGGACGTGGAGGAGCGGCGGGTGCTCAGCGACGTGTTCGGCGCGACCGACCGCCAGCTCGCGGGCGTGATGGTGCCGCGAACCGAGGTGGAGTTCCTCGCCGCCGCAACACCGCTCCGTGCGGCCGCAAGGGCGGTGCTTTCCATGCCGCACTCGCGCTACCCGGTGATCGGCGAGACCGTGGACGAGGTCGTCGGGGTGGTGCACGTCCGCGACCTGCTGACCGACCTGCTCACCACGGTCGCAGGCCACGGCACAGACGCCGAGACCGACGAGCGCACGGTCGGCGACATCGCCCGCCCCGCGCCGCTGCTGCCGGGCAGCAAGCCGGTGCTGGCGGCGCTCGCCGAGATGCGGGCGAGCCGCACCCACCTCGCGGTGGTCGTTGACGAATACGGCGGCACCGACGGCATCGTGACGATGGAGGACATCATCGAGGAGCTCGTCGGCGAGATCGAGGACGAGTTCGACCCCGCCGCGCTGCCGCCGGACAGCAGCGTGCTCGACGGGCTGCTGCACCGCGAGGAGCTGGCGGGGCGCATGGGCATCGCGCTTCCGCCGGGTCCCTACGAGACGCTCGGCGGCTTCGTCGTCCACCGGCTCGGCCGGATCCCGGCCATCGGAGACGCGGTCACGGCGTTGGATCGCGTGTTCACGGTCATCGCGATGGACGGTCGCCGGGTCGCCCGGCTCGGCGTGACGCCTGCGGCGGAGCCGCGAGCGCACTGATCGGCGCGAGTCGCACTTCACGCATGCCGTGACGCGATCATCCGGGACCGGCCACCGCGGCGAGCGTCGCGTCCACCTTCGGCATGCAGACCCCGGCCACCACGGTGAGGAGGGCCGCGATGAGCACCGCGAGGAACACTGCGGCGCCCGCGTCCGTGGCGGCCACCGGATCCGTCGCGGGACGCCCTGACGCCGCGATCACCCCGTTCGCGACGGCGCCGAGCACGGCGGCGCCCACCGCGCTGCCCAGCGAGCGGGCGAACATGTTCGTGCCCGTGGCGACGCCGCGCTCGCTCCAGCCGACACTGGCCTGCGCGGCGATCAGCGAGGGCGTCGCGGCGAGGCCCATCCCCATGCCCGTGACGAAGCAGGTGACCGCGACGGTGAGCACCGACGGCGTGTGCGCGAGCAGCGCGAGCGCGGCCGCGCCCACCACGACGAGGCCGAGCCCGATCAGGATCGTCGGGCGGAAGCCGAGCCGCAGGTAGAACAGCCTGCCGGACAGGGTCGCCGCCAACGGCCAGCCCAGGGTGAGCGCGGCCAGCGCCAACCCCGCGACCAGCGGCGACACCCCGAGGGAGTTCGAGAGGTAGGTCGGCACGTACGACGTGAGCCCGATGAGTATCACCCCGATGCCGAGCGCGAGCAGCGTCGTCGTGGCGAGCAGGCGCCTGCGCAGCACCCACAGCGGCAGCACCGGCTCGGCGGCGCGCCGCTCGACGAACGCGAACGCGACGAGCAGCAGCGCGCCGCCCGCGAACACGGCGACGCTGGTCGGCGAGCTCCACGCCCACGCCTGGCCGCCCTCCAGCACCCCGAGCAGGAGCAGCGTCATGCCGGTGGTCAGCAGGAGGGCGCCGAGGTAGTCGATGCGGTGCTCGCGCCGTTCCACCGTCTCGTGGAGGTTCCGCGCGATGAGCACGGCCGCGAGCAGGCACAGCGGCACGTTCACGAAGAAGATCCACCGCCAGAGGCCCAGCTGGGCGAACACACCGCCGAGCGTCGGGCCGACCACCGAGGACACCGCCCAGACGCTCGCGATGTAACCCTGCGCGGTGGCGCGCTCGGCGACCGTGTAGATGTCGCCCGCGATCGTGATCGCCATCGGCTGGACGGCGCCCGCCCCGAGGCCCTGCAGCGCCCGAAACGCGATGAGCGCGGGCATGCTCCACGCCACGCCGCACAGCACGCTCCCCAGCAGGAAGAGCCCGATCCCGAACAGCAGCAGCGGCTTGCGGCCGAACGTGTCCGCGAGCTTCGCGTACGCCGACACCGACGTCGCCTGGGCCAGCAGGTACACCGAGAACAGCCAGGGGAACTGGGCGTAGCCGCCGATGTCGCGGACGATCGACGGCACCGCCGTCGCGAGGATCGTCGCGTCGATCGCGATGAGGCCGGTGGACACCATCAGGGCGAGCAGGATCGGACCGCGCTCGGAGCGCAGGCCGACCCCGGAGCGGGAGGGTGGGCTCACACAACAGGTCAAGCCCCTCGCACCGCCGGGCATTCCGCCAAGCGCGGCGGCGAGCGCACCGGCGGCTCGGCGCGCGGCACCGGTTGCTACAGTGCCGGACGCTGGATCACGACTGGATCACGACATCGGACGGATGCCCCGCATGGCCCATCTCTGGCCGGTTCTCATCTACGTGCCCGCGGTGCTGCTCCTGCTCGCCACGCTGTCGTTCATCACGGGCGTCGTGGACCGCCGGGAGAAGCGCAGGGCCCGCCGCTAGGCCGTGTCCCGTGGATCACGGGCGATGGGCTTCGTGATCCAGATGGTTCCCGGCAAGGCGGAGGGCGGCTCTCGTACCGGGCGTACTCGAGTCGCCCGACAACGCGGCCGGGGGCCATCTGGGCGCGAAGACCGCGGTCGCTGATCCACGGGACATGGCCTAGCGCCGTCTGCTCGAGGCGTCGTCGCCGGAGCCCCGGGCGCCGGGCCGATCGATCGGCCAGGATGAGCGGCATGACAGCTCCCGACCCCGTCCGGGTCGAGCGCGACGGCGATGTCGCCGTCGTCGTCCTCGACAAGCCTCCGCTGAACCTGTTCGACGAGGAAGTCTTCGCGGGCTGGGAGCGCGCCGTCGCCGACCTGGTCGCGCTCACCGATCCGCGCCGCACCGACCGGGCCCGCGCGGTGCTGGTCGAGGCGCGCGGCAAGGTGGTCTCGGGCGGGGTGGACGTGTCGTTGTTCGCCGCGATCGCCGAAGACCCGGACGCGGTGCAGCGGGGGAGCGCGCTCTGGGTACGGCTGCTGCGCATCGCGCAGGCCCTCGAAGACCTGCCGGTGCCGACGATCTTCGCCGCACACGGCCTCACGCTCACCGCGGCGTTCGAGATCTCCCTCGCGTGCGACATTCTGTTGGCCGCCGAGCGTGCGTCGTTCGGGCTGGTGGAGATCGTCGTCGGGCTCACCCCTTCGATGGGTGGCCCGCAGCGGCTCGCGGAACGGGCAGGCCCCGCCCGCGCCCGCGAGCTGATCTTCACCGGGGAGCTCTACCCGGCCGCGGTGCTGGAGCAGTGGAACGTGGTGAACCGCGTGTTTCCCGACGACGGCTTCGCCGAGGCCGCCCGCCAGTACGCCCGCAGGCTGGCCGCGGGCCCGACCCTCGCGCACGCGGCCACGAAACGGCTGGTCATGACCGCGGTGCGGGATGGCGTCCGTGCCGCCGACGACGCCGTGCCCGCCATCTCGGGCGCCTTGTTCGCCACCGCCGACCTCCCCGCGGCGGTAGCGTCCTTCCTGCGCGAGGGCCCCGGCAAGGCGGTCCACCAAGGGCGATAGGGAGGAGAACCGATGGCCGCATCCGACGTCCTGCTCTCCCGGCGCGACGTGCACTTCCTGCTCTACGACTGGCTCGACGTCGAGGCGCTCGTCAAGCGCGAGCGGTACGCCGAGCACTCCCGGGAGACCTTCGACGCCGTCCTCGACCTCTGCGCGGAGATCGCCGCCGAGCGGTTCGCGCCGCACAACAAGCTGAGCGACACGGACGAACCCGAGTTCGTCGACGGCCGCGTGCGCATTCCCGCCGAGGTCAAGGTCGCGCTCGACGCCGTGGCCGAAGCCGGGCTGCTCGGTGGGGGCATGGACGCGCGCGTCGGCGGGCTGCAGCTGCCGCACGTCGTCCAGACCGCCTGTTTCGCGTGGTTCCAGGCCGCCAACATCGGCACCTGGTCGTACGCGATGCTGACCGTCGGCAACGCCAACCTTCTGCTCGCCCACGGGTCCGACGAGCAGGTCGAAACGTACGTCCGCCCGATGATCGAGGGCCGGTTCCACGGCACGATGGCGCTTTCCGAGCCGCAGGCGGGTTCGTCGCTCGCCGACATCACCTGCCGCGCCGAGCCCGCCGAGGACGGCACCTTCCGGCTCTTCGGCACCAAGATGTGGATCTCCGGGGGCGATCACGAGCTGGGCGAGAACATCGTCCACCTGGTGCTCGCGAAGATCCAGGGCAGCCCGCCGGGGGTGCGCGGCATCTCGCTGTTCCTCGTGCCCAAGCACCTGCCCGGCCGCGACGACGAACCCGGGCAGCGCAACGACGTCGTCCTCGCCGGGCTGAACCACAAGATGGGCTACCGCGGCACGGTCAACACCCTGCTGAACTTCGGCGAAGGCCGCCACCTCCCCGGCGGCGTGCCGGGGGCGGTCGGCTACCTCGTCGGCGCCCCGAACCAGGGCCTGGCCGCCATGTTCCACATGATGAACGAGGCCAGGGTCGCCGTCGGCGCGGGCGCCGTGGCGCTCGGCTACACCGCCTACCTCAAGTCGCTGGACTACGCGCGCACCCGCACCCAGGGCCGCCCGCCGGGGGCCAAGGATCCGACCGCGCCGCCGGTACCGCTCGTGGAGCACGCCGACGTACGTCGGATGCTGCTCGCGCAGAAGGCGTTCGTCGAAGGCGGGCTCGGGCTCGTCCTCTACTGCGGCAAGCTGCTGGACGAGGAACGCAGCGCGGCCACGCCCGAGGCGCGGGCGCACGCGCACCTGATGTTGGAGGTGCTCACGCCGATCGCGAAGAGCTGGCCGTCCCAGTTTTGCCTGCAGGCCAACGACCTCGCGATCCAGATCCTGGGCGGCTACGGCTACACCCGTGAGTACGACGTCGAGCAGCACTACCGCGACAACCGACTCAACCCGATCCACGAGGGCACCCACGGGATACAGGCCATCGACCTGCTCGGCCGCAAGGTGGTGATGGGCGGCGGTGCGGGGCTCGCCGCGCTGGCCGCCGCCGTCCGCACCACGGTCGACACAGCCGCCGCGGCGGGTGGCGAGGCCGCCGAGCTGGGGGCCGCGCTCGACGCCGCGCTGGCCCGGCTCGTCGAGGTCACCACCGCGATCCACGGCGCCGATCTCGACCCCGCCGCCCGCCTCGCCAACGCGTCGGTCTACCTGGAAGCGGCAGGGCACGTCGTGCTCGCCTGGGTGTGGCTCGGCCAGTTCCTCGCGACGGGCGACCGCGACGACGCCTTCCACCAGGGCAAACGCCACGCCGCCCGGTACTTCTACCGCTTCGAGCTGCCGCAGACCGGGCCGCGGTTCGACCTGCTCGCCCGCCTCGACCCGACGACCGTCGAGACCGACCCCGCCTGGTTCTGAGGAGAGGAGCTCCATGCCGCCCCAGGTCGTCGTGTTCGACGTCAACGAGACCTCGGCGCCGATGCTGCTGGTCAGATGACCTACTGATCTTCGAGTGACCCGCACCTTCCCCGATGATCTTGACCACACCGCTTCGAGAGCGTTGCGGGTCCGATCATCCTGGCCTTCGATCAAGTGCCCATACACGTTGAGTGTGACAGTTGGATTGGCGTGGCCGAGCCGGTTGGCGACTGTCACCACCGACTCACCGGCAGCCAGAAGAACACTGGCGTAGAAGTGCCTCAACGCGTGCGACGTCGTGTCATCCGGCAGCCGCGCCGCCCGCACTGCCTTCTTGAAGACTCGGATGCTATAGCGGTCGTTGCGCCACGGATTGCCATACTGGTTGGTGAAGATCGAGCCGTCGTCTGCGGCGGGGAAGCGGCGCAACTGCTCGGCGATGGCGTCGATCACGAACGTGGGCACGGGGATGACCCGCTTGCTTCGTGGCGTCTTGGGCTCAACACGGATCTTGGAGTTTGGCGCGAACTGGCACTCGACGCGGATGGTGCGGCGCAGGAAGTCGACATCCTGTACCCGCAATGCGAGCAGTTCGCTGATCCGAAGGCCTGCGCCAGCTTGCACGATCACCATTGCCTTACACCGCTCAGGTATGGCATCGGTGAGCGCTTGGATCTCTGCCACCGTCAGCGGGACAACGAGAGGCTTCTCGAAGCTCGGGATGACCACCCGAGCCGCGGGGTTCTCGGCGCATAACCGGTCGAGCACGGCGTCACGAAAGATCGCCCGAAGCATCGAGACGAGGTTGCGGATGCGGATCGGGCTCATGACCTTGGAGCGCTCGGTGGCCCATGCCTGCACCTCTGACGGCCGCACTGCGCCGATGCGCCTGCTACCGAGTCGTGTTCCTTCGATGTGGTGCTTGATCAGGCTGTGGACATTGCGAGCCGTAGACGGCCGATGCGGACGCATCGACGTCCACCGGTAGGCGTACTCGGCCACCGTTGTCGTGTCTGAAGGATCGACCCAGTTCCCGCGGTTGAGAGCCGTCTTCTGCTCCGCCTCCCAACGAACAGCCTCGGCCTTGGTGCGGAACGAGCGGGAGCGCTGCGAGCGGTCGGGGAGTGTGACCCGTGCGCGCCAGGACTTCCCACGACGGTCGATGCCCACGCCCGCGCCTCCGCTCACACGTTGGGTGGTAAGTGACGCGTAGCGACCCCTACCGCATCATTCAAGGACACGAACGGTCGAGACTCAACGCGTTGAGTATTCCGTAGCCACGGGTGAATCCCCGCGGCGGGTGCGTCCGCGGACGTGCTGCGTCACACGATGGCCAACGCCATGATGTCCGCCGAGGCCGACCAGATCTGCGGTGCCGCCTATGGCGAGCGCAGCCGGGTCCCACATCAGCGTGATTCCACTCAGCTCGATACCGAGGTTACGGCCTAGGTTACGGCCCGTCCGCTAGTGCGCTGGCCTCGAAGATTCACCGGGTGGAAGTCGGCGACACGCCGTCATCGGCGCGTGATCCGTGGGCTGGGACGGTGCAGTCTTGATCTTGGGGGTGGATCGAGGTGCGTCATGTCCAGACCTGTCCGGGCACGTCGATTGACCGACGATGAAGGCCAGTTCCTTCTGCGTCTGGTACGCCGCCGGGGTCGTGCCGACGCCATCCGGTACCGCCGGGGGCTGATCATCCTGGCGTCGTCGTCGGGGACACCGGTGCTGGCGATCGCCCGGCTGGTGGCCGCTGACCCGGACACGGTCCGGGACGTGATCCACGCGTTCAACGCCCACGGGCTGTCCGTGCTGGAGCCGCACTGGGGCGCCGGGCGTCCCCGGCGGGTCACCGACCAGGACGAGGCGTTCGTGGTCGAGATCGCCCGCAGACGCCCGGGGAAGCTGGGTCTGCCGTTCACGCATTGGAGCATCCGCAAGCTCGCGAACTACCTCAGCGGTCGGTACGGCCGCACCGACGCGGCACAGATGTCGCACCGGATCGTGCGGATCGGCCGGGAACGGGTGCGGCGGATCCTGCGCTCCCACGACATCACCTTTCAGCGCACCCGGACCTGGAAGGAGTCCACCGACCCGGCCAAGGACGCGAAGCTGGACCGGATCGAGGAGGTGATGTCCCGGTTTCCCGATCGTGTCTTCGCGTTCGACCAGTTCGGGCCGCTGAGCATCCGGCCCTGTCACGGCACCTGCTGGGCCGGCACGAAGCACCCGGACCGGCTGCCGGCGACCTACCACCGCTACCACGGCGTCCGGTACTTCCACGGCTGCTACGACCTGGCCCGCGACCAGCTGTGGGGTGTGCTGCACGAGCACAAGGGCGGTGCACACACCCTCGCCGCCCTCAAGAGCGTCCGTGCCGCGCGCCCCGACGGCGCACCGATCTACGTCGTGCTGGACAACCTGTCCTGCAACACCACTGCGGCGATCCGGATATGGGCAGCAGCGCACAAGGTCGAGCTGTGCCCGACCCCGACGAACGCCAGCTGGGCCGACCCGATCGAGGCGCAGTTCGGGCCGCTGCGCACGTTCACGATGGCCAACTCCGACCACCCCAGCCACGCCGCCCTGGCCCGCCGACTGCACGCCTACCTGCGCTGGCGCAACGCCAACGCCCGCGACCCGCGCGTCCTGGACGCCCAACGCCGCGAACGCGCCCGCGTCCGCAGCGAGAAAGGCCACCGCTGGGGACGACCCCAGCCCCGCGCCGCCTGACCGCCTGACCAACCCGGTGATCCATCCGGGTCAGCGCACTAGCGACCGATCGACGCCAGGCCGTACTCGTTTCATGTTGATCGACGCATTGACGATGAAGGGCCATGAGGACGGCTGGGCGGTCAACGTTTACGCCCCTGCTCACGACCGGGGTGAACGCCGACGACACCGTCAGCATATTTGATGACTATCGCCACTGCGCGTTGCTTCGGGTTCGTTACACGGCGCAATCCCAATGGAGTAACAGCTGCCACCAACCAACATCGTATTAAATCGGGATCAAGATGACAAGCAGTGAACAGCCGAGGTAGTGTGGAAAGTAGTTTTGACCAACCAATCGGGCATTGTCGGCTCGCGGTCGGTGACCGGGGGCCTCGCCGGGCCTCGCTACTCCGCCTGCTCTTGCTCCCAAATCCACTTCAATACGGCATACTTCCGTACGCGTCGATGCTTTCCGACGCGGAATGTGGTCGGCCCGCTGCCTTCCACGACCCATTTTCGAACGGTACCCATCTGCACGATCAGATGATCGGCCATTTGCTGCAGCGTCCAGATCTCGTCGGGGCCATCTTCGGAGCGTGGCTTCCACTGAGCTGCTTGGAATTGTTCGCGAACACGGCGCGGATCAAGCGAGACCATCGCGGCCCCCATCCTGTGGCTGATCCAGAGGTGGTTCGATCATTGGCGGTTTGAGTAGCCGAATTTCTTCGACGACGCGGAATACTTCGCCGCGGACCTTCAGCGCATGGCGTAAGAAGTCGTCGACTTCGTGAGGCGTGCCGGTGCCATCGTGCCCGTGATCTTCGCGGCGCTGTATGTCGGCGATTCCATAATGTGCATGGTGATGTAGTTGTCGCGGCCGCCACGGACGCTGCCGGCGTGATCCGCGGGGGTTCGTCGTCGAGCGTTGGCCGTGTGCCCGGTGGCGCTCGCGCGTGGCCGGGTGGCGCCCAGCGGAAGACGTCCAGCCGTCGGCGCCGCAGGCGGCGGCATAGCGTTCGATATTCCCGATCACCGCTTCGCTGGGGCGCCTTGGCGGCGACCTGCCGCCCGCGGCTAGTCGACCAGGTCCTGAGCGACGGCGGCGATCGGCTGGACGCGCGATTCGAGCATCTTGCCGGGCTGCCGCGATGGCGACGGCTGGCGGACCCCCGGATTGCCACGGGACCACGGTACCGGACATCGCATGGCTGAGGGGACGATCGTACAACTTTATAGGCGGCAGATGGATACTGATGGTACGGTGGCGCAAGCCCCAAAACCTGCAGGTGATCCGCTACACGACGTGAGACAGTCTGATCAGACGAGCAGCTGCAGCGCGATGTAGATCAGCGCCCCACGCGAAAGCCCTGAGCGTGCCCCTCGGCGTCGCGGCCGACGGACGTGAGCGGCAGAGACACGCGCTAGACAAAGCCGAGCTCATAACGCCGCGGCGCGACCCCGCACGCGCCCTTCATCGCTGCGCAGCCTGCCGGACGTGTTCGGCGTGTTCGGCGTGCTCGGCAATCAAGCGTCCGACGGCGGCAGATGTGATGGGCGGCCGCAGTCCGTTCGTCAGCGCCACCGCACACCGTATGCACGCGGTGAGGCAGAACGCCGCGTCGTCCGGGCTGATCCTGACCTCCACCACCGCCATCGAGCCTCCTCGCTGCCGCAACTCTCGCAACGCTCGCCGCACGGGCAGGAGTCGGTGACCACCAGAGCAAGATAGGGCCTGATAGGCCTAATAGGCCAGTAAGGCCCGATAGGCCGATCCGGTGGCCTATTAGGCCCATCGGGCCCTAACGTTGATCTCGTGGCGGACGCCGAGGGCCTGCTGACCAGCGGAGAAGCGGCCAAGATGCTCGGTATCGCCCGGCGCACCCTCTCCCGGTACGCCGCCGAGGGACGGCTTACGCCCACCGTCACTATCCCCGGCCGCGGCCGGGTTACGTACAAGTGGGATGCCGAGACGCTGCGCGCTCAGTGGCACGAGCTGAGCCGGACGAGGGAACGGTAGTCATGGGGAGCGAGCAACTGCGCACGCTCGGCTCGGGCTGGCGGGCTGTTGACACCCACCTTCCGTGTCCAGCGCAACCTTCGCCCATTCTGAGCGCCTACACCTGGGCTCGGCTCAGGGCCGTGTGGCGCCTACGTGCCTTCTCAGTGTGGGGTTCATGTCGGGGGGACTTGACCAGTACGTACATGGTCTGCGGCAGCAGCTGCGCTGGTCGACATCTTCGGGCTGAAGCAACATGAGCACGGCCCTGACCAGCGCGTCTCCGCAGCTCACGGCAGGTCCAGTGTCCGTCGACGTCCGTCCAGATCGGCAGTTGTGCGGGGTGATTGTCACTCGCTTGATAGCCGCGGCGTCGTTCGTGGTGTTCGACGTCCTCGCGCTGGCCGGCCGACACCTGCGGAGCCTGCCCTACCGCAAGCGCCGAAAACGGCTACGACGACTCGGCTACGACGACTCGTCGCCGACAGCAGGCCACCGCTGATGCTTGCCACCCGCCAGCTGGCCAGCGCGCAAGCCTGGATGCATCACCACATTACCCCAGGCGTTGAGGGCGTGGTCGTCAAGCACCGCGAGCATGGCTACCGCCCGCAGCGTCGATCGTGGAAGGTGCGGTTCACCGCGAACGCCGTCGTGGGCGGAGTAGTCGGGCCAGCCGGGCCGATGAACGCACCGCAGGCGCTGCTGCTCGGCCTACGGGACGAGCAGGGCTATCTATGGGTGGCTGGCCGGACCGGGCCGCTGACGCTGCGGCGCGCCGCGAGCTCGGTGCGCTGCTGCTGTCGTCTCAGCGGGCACAATCCATGGCCCGGGGCGGATCCCCTCCGCGCGCTTCGGGCAGCTGCCAGGAGATCTCGTCGACTACACGCTCACGGAGCCGCTGCTGGTCATCGAGGTCGACGCCGACGTGTGCTTCGAACACGATCGATGGGCGGCATCCGACGGGATTTCGCCGGGTACGAGCAGAGTTGCAGCCGGTAGACCTCTCGCCACGTTGTCGTGAGGACCGGTAAGAATCATTTGGGTGCGGCTCTTCTGGAGGGACGGTCGAAGCTTGATCCACAGCTGTAGGTGATCTCGCCGGGCCATGCCTATGGGCGCCCCCTCAAGTGAACTCGGCCCTCTTCTCCAGCTCGACCGGCGTGTCCTGCGCGCGTCTGGGCATGTGTCGTGGTGATCTCAACCTGTTGGTAATCTGCCTACAGGTTGGAGGAAATCCATGTCGCCCGCACGTCGTTCCGGTTCCGATGCCCCTTCCCAGCCCGAGGTGCTGCGCGGGAGCCTGTTCACCCTGCGGCGCCGGTGCGGGACGCCGACCTGTCGCTGCGCGGATGGTGAAGGGCACGCCAGCCCGGCCTTGGCCTACCCGGCGGGTGGGCGGACCAAGACGTTGACGTTGACCGAACAGGAGGCCGTCGAAGTAGCGACGGCGCTGGCCCGGTACGCGCAGGCCAAAGCCGACCTGGACGCGCAGGCCGCGGCCGGGTTGACCGTGCTGCTGGCCCGGGTCGCCGCACGGCGGGCCTGTGGGTGCCGAGAATTGGGTCACCTCATGCGATCTGCAGATACTCGTGGACGAGGCCGCTGAGCCGGTCTCGGCGGAGCACGCGGGTGGCCGCCCCGGAACGCGGCGGGGTGCTGCCTGCTGGCGGGTGCTGGTCCAGCGATCGGTGAGGTCGGTGGGTGTTGAAGTGCTCGACGTACTCGCGCAGCACGATGTCGAGGTGGCGTGGTCCGGTGATCAGGAGGTGGTCGAGGCACTCCCGGCGCAGCGTCCCGATGAACCGTTCCGCGATCGCGTTCGCCTGCGGTGCCCGGACCGGGGTACGAATGACCCTGATATCGACACCGGCGAACACCGCATCGAACGCGGCGGTGAACTTACTGTCCCGGTCGCGGATCAGGAACCGGAACCGGTCGGCGCGCTCGCCGAGATCCATGAGCAGGTTGCGGGCCTGCTGAGTCACCCAGGCTCCGGTCGGGTGGGCGGTGATCCCGGCGAGGTGCACCCGGCGGCGGCCGTGTTCGACTACGACGAGGATGTAGAGGCGGCGTAGGAATACGGTGTCGACGTGGGCGAAGTCGATGGCGAGGATGCCGTGGGCCTGCGCGGACAGGAACTGGCGCCAGGTCGGCCCAGATCGTCGGGGTGCCGGATCGAGCCCGGCGCCCTTGAGTATCGTCCAGACGGTCGAGGCGGCCACGGCGTGGCCGAGTCCGATCAGTTCGCCCTGGATTCTTCTGTAGCCCCAGCGGGGGTTCTCGCGGGCCATCCGCAGCACCAGCGTCCGGATCGGCGGTGGCGTGGGTGGTCGGCCTGGTCGTCGGTGGGGGTAGGTCCAGCGGTGGGCGATGAGCTGGGCGTGCCAGCGCAGCAGCGTTCGGGGCGACACCAGCCGCACCCGGCGCAGCGGGGTGGGCAGCAGCCTGCTCGTTGCGCTGAGCACGGCGCGGTCGAGCCACGATATCTTCGGGCGAGGGTTGGTGCGGCGTAGCACGGTGACCTCGTGCCGTAGTGTCAGGATCTCGGCGTTCTTGGCGGTGTCGGAGCGGGCCAGCAGCGCCAGCCAGCTCAGTACGCGAACGAGCATCAGGTAGGCGAGTCCGAGGGCCATATCGAGTGATCATGCTGGCCTCGTCTGGGACGGTGAGGCCGAGGCGGGCCAGCCCCGAAAGCGCTGGTCGGGGCAGGTGACGCAGTTCTCGGCAGCCACAAGGTCGAGATCCGCGGGGCGACGGCTGCCCCGCTGGCAACGGGCAGCGAACCGCCTTCGCAGAAGTCGTCGTTCTGCACGTCGGTCACGATGAGGGCATGCACCCGTCACCGTCGGGGTCGTCGATGTCGCGGAATGGTCCGGGAATGCTGCGGTTGGATCCTGGCTTCGCACTGGTCGATCCGACAGCGGCCGGATGTCACCAGCCGCAGCGGTCGAACGTCCCGGCTCACCAGGAGCTGCCGCCCCGCCGCCTGCGCCCCGCCGACGCCGCCACCGCCTCCGCCACCCGGCGTTGACGTAGCCAGTTGCACCACCCTGCCGATCCCGGCCGACTGGCGATCGCCGAACCACCACCGGTCGACGAAGCATTCCTGCCCCCACCACCCAGAGGCCTGTCCCGCATGCTCGGCAACGTCACCCGCCACGAGGAGGACGTACACGTCGGCCGCGCGGGTGAGGTCACCAATCTCAAACGCGCCGTGGCGACAGGTGTCCCCGATGCCGTGGTCGCTTACGTCGATCTCGTGCTGACCGCCAGCTTGTACCCGGACGGGTCCCGCAGCACTGGCGGCTTGCCTACGTCCCCGAATCCCGCCAACTCGTCGTCGAGACCTGCCCGGCATCGACGTGATCCCCACGGTGAAGGCCTACCGCTACGTCAAGACCTCCGACACCCTCACCGAAACGCCGCGCCCGGCCACGCAGATCAACATCCAGTACGCCTCAGTCATCGCGCAGACCGCGCTGCGCATGGTCGATGAGATCTTCGAGGCCGACCGGTGGGCGCCACATCGACACCGTCGTGCTCAACGGCATGGTCTCCACCAACGACCCGGCTACCGGCCGCGCCATCCGCCCCTGCCTGCTCACTCTGCGCAGGACCCGGGGGACGTTCGGCGAACTGGATCTGCGCCGTGTCGATCCGGCCGCGTGCTTGCGTCAGCTCGGCGCCGCGTGTGGGTGCCGAGAACCCGGTCACCTCATGCGACCTGTACATATTCGTGGATGAGGCCGCCGAGCCGGTCTCGTCGTAGCGGCCGACGGTCGCGCCAGAATGTGGCGGAGTGCTGCCCGCGGGTGGGCGTTGATCGAGTGATCGGTGAGGTCGGTGCACGTTGAAATGCTGCACATACTCGCCCAGCACGACGTCGAGATGGCGTGGCCCGGTGATCAGGAGGTGGTCGATGCATTCCCGTCGCAGGGTGCCGATGAAGCGTTCCGCGATCGCGTTCGCCCGGGGTGCCCGGATCGGGGTGCGGATGATCCGGATATCGGCGCCGGCGAACACAGCGTCGAACGCGGCGGTGAACTTGCTGTCCCGGTCACGGATCAAGAACCGGAACCGGTCGGCGCGCTCGCCGAGGTCCATGAGCAGGTTGCGGGCTTGCTGGGTCACCCAGGCCCCAGTGGGGTGGGCGGTGATCCCGGCAATGTGCACGCGGCGACGGTCGTGCTCGACAACCACCAGGACGTAGAGGCGGCGCAGGAAGACGGTGTCCACGTGGGCGAAGTCCACGGCGAGGATCGCACGGGCCTGCGCGGACAGGAACTGTCGCCAGGTCGGCCCGGATCGTCGTGGAGCCGGCTCGATTCCCGCGCTCTTCAAGATCCTCCATACGGTCGAGGCGGCCACGCCATGGCCGAGGGCGACCAGCTCGCCCTGGATGCGCCTGTACCCCCATCGCGGATTGTCGCGGGCCATCTGCAGCACCAAAGCCCGGATCGGCGGCGGGATAGGTGGTCGGCCCGGTCGTCGGCGCGGGTAGGTCCAGCGTCGGGCCAACGAGTTGGGCATGCCAACGCAGCAGGGTTCGGGGCGACACCAGCCGCAGCTGGCGTAGCGGGGCAGGCAACAGCCTGCTCAGCGCCTTAAGCAACGCCCGGTCGCGCCAGGTCAGCGCTGGCCGGGCGTTGTTGCGGCGCAGCACGGCGACCTCGTGACGCAGCGTCAGAATCTCGGCGTCCTCGGCGGCGTCGGAGCGGGCGAGCAGCGCCAGCCAGCTCAGCATGCGAACGAGCATCAGGTAGACGAGTCGCAAGGCCACAGCGGGCGATCATGCTGGCTCTCGTCGGGAGGGTGATGTTGAGGTCGGCCTTCGGGGAAGGTGCTGCTCAGAGAGGGTGACGGGGTTCTCGGCACTCACACGTGCTGGCAGGATCCGGGCGAGGGCAGTGATGACAGCTCGGTCGATCCACTGTAGTCGTGGCCCTGGCGTGCGTCGTTGCAGCACAGCGAGCTGGTGGCGCGGGACCAGGATCTCGATTTCTTTGCTGGTCTCGGAACGAGCGCACAGCGCCATCCAGCTCAACGGCTTGGTGAACATGGGATAGATCAGCATCAGCGCCACCGGCTGATCATGCCGGGCCACGGCCTGCGACGATCTGCAGGTCAACCGGTGTGTGCGCAGCTTTCGGGCACCCACAGGCTCGCGGTCGACTCGTTCGAGGGGACGGCGGTCGACCCGAAGGGCCGGGACGGGTCCCTGGCCGGGCCCACTGCGCGGATGGTGAGCCCGCGGTCGTTTGCCCTGCTCGTGCGCTCCCGGTCAGGCGGCGTTGCCTGACCGGTCGGGCGTATCGGCGGTGCGTGTGCGCTGGAGGTACCAGCCTGCCGGCTCGGCGAGCTCGGTCGCGGCCTCCGGTCCCCAGGACCCGGGTGGGTAGGACCGCACAGCCGGGCGGTGGTCGAGCACCGGGGCCAGCGTGGTCCAGGCCGCGGCGAGACCGTCGCTGGAGGTGAACAGCGACCGGTTCCCGGTGAGCACGTCGCGGAGGAGGATGGCATAGGCAGGTAGGTCGGGGGCGTCGTCGTGGGAGAGCGGGAGCGGCGCCGACTCGACCGCGAGCGCGATCTCCGGGCCGGGTCGCTTGGTGACCACCTCGATATCCAACTCCCCGGAGCCTTTCAGCGAGAGCCCGATCGTGGTCGGCGGCGCGTCGGTGATGGGGCCGTCCGCCGGGGGCTTGAGAACCAGGGTCACCCGCTGCTGCGAGACGGCCATGCGCTTGCCGGTCCGCAGCAAGAACGGCACCCCGCGCCAGCGGTCGGTGTCGACCCACATCCTCGCGGCGATGAACGTGTCGGTGTCCGAGTCGTCCGCGACCCCCTTGACATCGCGGTAGCCCGTGTACTGGCCGAGGACGACCTCGTCCGGGTCGAGCGGGCGGAAGTTGGCGATCATCGATTCGCGGGCGTCGAGCAGGTGGCCCGCGGAGAGCGAGGCGGGTGGCTCCATGGCGATCTCGGCGGCGACCTGCAACAGGTGCGTGACGACCATGTCGAGCGTCGCGCCGGTCTCGTCGTAGAACCGGGCGCGGTCGTCGATGTCGAGGGTCTCGGGGACGTCGATCTGCACCTGGTCGACGATCCGGTTGCACCAGACGTCGCCGACCACCGCGTTGGCGAAGCGCAGGACATGCAGGTTCTGCGTCGCTTCCTTGCCGAGAAAGTGGTCGAGTCGGTAGACCTGCTCCTCGTCGAGGACGCCGTGCACCACCTCTTCGAGGTGGTCGAACCCCGACGGGCTGGTGCCGTAGGGCTTCTCGAACACCACCCGCGACCCCTGGGCGAGCCCGTGGGCGCCGAGCGCCCGCACGTAGGCCTCGAACGCCGACGGGGGCAGCGCGAGGTAGTGCACGAGCAGCGCGTCCTCGCCGACCTGGGAACGGGCCCGGTCGACGGTGGTGGGCAGGTCGCCGGGGTCGTCGAGGGTGTAGCCATTGCCTGCGAACATCAGGTGGTCGCGGACGGCGGCGAACTGCGCGTCGTCGTCGAGGACGTCGCGGACGTGGTCGATGAACCATGCGTCGTCGTCGTCCTTGCGGCCGTTGCCGATCAGCACCCATCTCGCGGGCATCAGGCCGTTCACCGCCATGGCGGCGAACGCCGGGAGCACCAGCCGCCGGGCCAGGTCGCCGGTGGCACCGAACAGCACGAAGATCGCCGGCTGCATGGATGAAGCCTACGAGCGTTGCGCCGCTCGTGCTCACCGTGTCGACGCCCCGTGCTCACGAGTGATCGCCGACCGGGTGCCGATGCGGTCAGGTTTGGCCGCCTCTTGCGCCGAGCTGGTGATCACGTGCGGGGCGGGCTGGACATGTCCCGCAGGAGATGCCAGGTTCCGGCGGCGGCACTGCGGCCCCGGTGTCGATCACGGCCTTCCACGCGACCGGGCTGAGCAGCGGGTTGTTGCTCGGCGCCAGCAGGTCCAGCAGGTTGTCGGCGACGAACCGCACCCGTTCGGTGTCGCGCCAACCCAGCGGTACGTCCCCGACCAGTCCCGCTGCCGCCGCCGCCGTCGTCGTGGCGAGGTAGGCCAGCACGACCCGGCGCAGGCCGGGGTGAACTTGCGGTCGCGGTCGCGGATCAGGGAGTCGGAAGTGTCGGTGGGCGTCGTCGAGGTCCATGGGCAGGTTGCGGGCCTGCTGAGTCAGCCACGCTCCGGTCGGGTGCGCGGTGACGCCCAGGATGTGTACCCGGTGGGTGGTGTGCTCGATGACGAAGAACACGTACAGCCGGTGCAGCGTGATCGTGTCGAGGTGGAACAGGTCGCAGGCCAAGATCGCCTGGGCCTGCGCGTGGAGGAACTGGGACCAGGTCGGCCCGCTCCGTCGCGGAGACGGGTCGATGCCCGCCGCGTGGAGAATCTTCCACACGGTGGAGGCGCCGATCTCGTGGCCGAGTCCGACGAGTTCGCCGTGCACGCGCCGATACCCCCAGGTGGGCTTTTCGATGGCCAGGCGCACGGTCAGGGCACGGGCGCCGGTGGGGATGGCTGGTCGGCCCGGCCGGCTGCCCGGGGTGGTCCAGCGGCGTCGGACGAGCTTGCGGTGCCGGCGCAGGATCGTGGCTGGGTGGCCGGGAATCCGTGACGGCGACGAACGGGTAGTAGCCGGGCGAGAGCGGCGATTGCGGCGCGGTCGCTCCAGCTGATCCGGGGCCGGGGTGTGCGGCGCTGCAGTACGGCGAGTTGATGCCGTAGGACGGGGATCTCGATCTCTTTCGTGGTGTCGGAGCGGGCGCGCAGCACGATCCAGCTCAGCAGCTTCACAAGCATCTGGTAGATCAGCTTCGTCGCCATCGGCGGATCATGCTCTGACACCCTCGGCGGTGAATCACCTGGTCAGCGTCAGTGTGCGTCGTTTCGGGCACCCACAGTCCAGCGCTGCGCTGTCGCCGCCCTCCTTGTCGCCGCGGCCCGCCCATCGGCCCGCGGCCGGCGCCACCGCCTCGGTGACCCGCATCAGGTCCAGGCCCAGGTTCCGGTCCGGAAGCTGGTAGCGCAGCCGCTCGGTCATGCCGACGTCCCGGACATGTTCATCCCCATGACGGCCCCTGATAGGCCGACCCAACGGTCCCAGCCCACAGCGGACACGTCCTCAACACAAATCGGGCAGTCACCGACGGCGGCGGCACGTCGTCACGGTAGCCGCGCGGCTGCATGTCGAACAGCGCCGTCGACGGCACCGACACCACACGTGCTTGACGCGAGCGCTTCATCGGAGCGCGGGAACGGCAGGCGACCGACACGGCGCTTCTGCGTTCCCGTCGCTGTAGGCGACCTGCCCGCCGCCGCTGGGCACGTCGTGCGGGCGGGTCAACACCCATGCCTTGCCCGAAGTCGACACCACCCGACACCTCGGGCAGCGCGCCGCGTCGGGATCGTCGGTCACCAGCTGCACGATCCGAACGCCGAGCCCGGTGAGCACGATCCACCGCCAAGCCCCTCCAGGCCCAACAAGCACGGCGCGTCATCACTACGGTCAACCACAGTCCGTGGCTCTCCCGTCGTTGCTCCTGAACACAGCGAGGATCAATGAGGATCAAAGAGCCACGGCCGCCCAAGCTCAGGCGCGCCGCACGACCCAACCGCGGTTTGCCCGCTCAAGATCGAAGAGTCGGGTTTACCACGGTTTGTTGTGCGGGCAGGTCGAACGGTGGGAAGGTTATGCAGGCCACAGCGAGCGCGCCACTGCTGCGCAGCAGGCTGACGACGAGCCGCGCGGCCGTGACGATCGCGATGATCAGGGTGCAGGCCAGCGTTGTTTAGGGGGGCAACCGGTCAACTCGCGTGCGATCGTCATGCCACAAGCAGGCGCGCCTGTGCCGCTCTCCCTACCTGCAGAGGGGACGATGCAATGGATCCTGATCTTCGGACCAGGGCAGCAATCGAGGAACACTGGCGGGCATCGGAATGCGGAGATATCGAAGCCGAGCACGCCATCTACGCCGCAGACGCAATCCTCGACTATCCGCAGTCGGGTGAACGATTCCGGGGCCGCACCACGATTTCGGCGCAACGTGGCGGGCATCCGGCCGATCGGCACTTCACTGTCCTCAGGATCGTCGGCAGCGGGAATTTGTGGGTGAGCGAGTGCATCATCACGTACGACAGCGTGCCCACCTACTCGGTGAGCATCATGGAATTCGCTCACGAGCATGTGGTGCACGAGACACAGTACTTCGCAGACACCTTCCGTGCGCCTGCATGGCGGGTGGCACTCGCGGAACCGATGCCGGGCAGGACCATCGCCATGGCCTGACCCGATACCGTCACCACGATCAACGCCGGAGGGCCCCTCGCGGAACGGGGGAAGCCACACCGATGAGGGAAGCCGCCGCACGCCTGGCCATGCTGGAGCCGCGCTGCACCACCGAGCAGGCACTCGCGTTCTTCGACGCGCTTCCGAGCGTCTCGGCAGAGGACATCAGCGGTCGATGGGCAGGCCGCGAGCTGGAAACGGGCCACCCCTGGGACGGCCTGTTGACGGCCTCGGGCTGGTACGGCAAACAGTTCGACAGCCCCGAAGCCGTCCATCCCCTCCTGTTCCAGACGCCGAAAGGAACGCTCTTCTTCTCGGCCCGGCAAGCATGCGTCGGGATCGGTGCCAGCGTCCAGGCCCTGCGGCCGCTGCGCGGTCGGGCTACGCCCGAGCCCGGACCCCGTCACCGCCGCGACGCGCCCCAACGGCGTCGAGGAAGATCCAAAACAAGTGGGCACACGGGCCCGTCGCGGGCTTGACGTCTCAGGTGCCACAGATAAGCAGGGCTCGAAGCTGGTCCGCTGGGCCGCGATCGAGGCCTGTCAACGCACCCGCTCTGGCACCAAACTGGCAGCCGACCGCTCCCGGATCGTCGCCGCTCGCGGCCGCA
Organism: uncultured Actinomycetota bacterium; assembly: GCA_963736375.1. Lineage (GTDB taxonomy): Bacteria > Actinomycetota > Actinomycetes > Mycobacteriales > Pseudonocardiaceae > Pseudonocardia. The sequence goes on along the minus strand of CAVTOL010000021.1, from coordinate 2,050 downwards.
ACATCGGCGTGGTCGCCGCGGCCCGCAGACTGCTCACCTTGGTCTTCTACGGCCTGCGCGACGGCGAGATCCGCGCGCTCGCCGCCGGAGCCGCGTGAGCGGGGATCGGACCCGGCAGGGTGCGTGGTCGTTGTTTGTCATGACCCCTGCTCGTCGGCGTGGTCGCCCACTTGATTGACCCCGCCCTGCCGGAGCCGCACCGCTTCATGACCGCCACCCGCGCGGGAAGGGATGACCGGCAGCCGAACCCCACGGCCCCGCCTCCGCTGATCTTCGGCATACATGAAGACGGAACCCGACAACCCCATACCCTCGATGCCCCGCTGTTCCCGGCGGCGGCCAGCATCGCGCCATCCTCGCCGGCATCCAGGCCGTTCGTCCTCGCTGCGCTGCGGGCGCTCCGCCTGGACCCCGACTGCGGTGACGCACGCCCAGAACCGCCCAGGAACCACCGAAAAACGGACACAACCGGCTCAACTCCGACTTGACCGGCCCCGCCCTTTCAGGGATGACAAACCGACCTCCATATCAGTGCGTTGACCATGAACGTTCACCGGGTCATGCCGCTCGTGGTCGGCCCCAGCGTTGGTGGCGTTCACTGCGGATCCGGGCCCGTTCCCGGCGTTGTGCGGCCAGGACGTCGGGATGGCGGGCGTGGGTGTTGCGCCAGCGCAGGTAGTTCTGCAGCCGACGCGCCAGCGCCGGGTGGTTGGGGTGGTCGGATGCGCCCATGGTGAAAGTCCGTAACGGCCCGAATTGGGCCTCGATCGGGTTCGCCCAGGACGCCGAGGTCGGAGTCAGACACAGTTCGACCTTGTTGCGGACCGCCCATGCCCGGATGGCGGGGGTCTTGTTCGCCGACAGGTTGTCCATGATCACGTAGATGGGGTGCGCCGTCGGGGCGGGCCGCCCGGATCGACTTGAGCGCAGACAGTGAGTGGTCCCCACCTTTACGGCGCCGGGTGACACCCCACGGTTGGTCGTCGCCGATGCTGTAGCAGCCGTGGAAGTAGCGGATGCCGTGCGTGCGGTGATACGTCGCTCGTAGCCGGATGGGCGTGGACTCCGGCGCCCAGGTGGAGCCGTGGCAGGGCCGGATCGAGAGCGGCCCGAACTGGTCGAACGCGAAGCAGCGCATCGGGAAGTGGCTGGTCACGTAGTCGATCCGGTCCAGTTTGGCGTCCTTGTCGGGGTCGGTGGATTCCTTCCAGGTACGCGTGCGCTGGAAGCTGATGTGGTGCTCGCGCAGGATCAGGCGCAGCCGCTCCCGGCCGGTGACGATCCGCCGATCGGCATCACGGGCGAGGTAGGCGACCAGTGCGGCCCAGGTCGAGGGTGTCGAAGACGAACGGGATCTCGAGGGCGTGGCAGGCGCCGAGGCGGCCGCCGAGGGCGGGGGAGGGCGACGATCTCGACGATGGTGTTCCCGGCCTCGCGGAGGTGCGCGGCGTAGGCCAGCTTTGTGCGGATCCACCACCGACGGGCGGCCGATCCGGTGGCCTGTCGCGGCGCCACGGCGCGGGCGTGCGCGGCGCGTTCCAGGGTGTAGGTGCGTTCCATCTGCCCGAACAACGCCAACAGCACCATCACGAGCTGCGCCATCGGGTCGGGGCTCGAGGAGTCGATCCGGATCGGGTCGGCCAGGTCGCGGTCGTCACAAGACCTCGTTATCCGCGCCTATGTCAACTCGCTGATCAAGACGAACTCGCGCGACAACATGGGGCTGGCGGGATCGACGATCTCGACTGGTCGTGGCCGAGTACATCGGCTGGTCACGACCACCGGCACGGCGAGCTCGGGCTGATCCCACCCGCCAAGCACGAAGCGATGCACCACACCAAGATCTGTCAACGGCGGCCCAGGGCCTTGGTGCTGGTGCGTGGGGTCCTGGTTGATCAGGGTGTCGCCGCGGTCGTCGAACTCGCGCAGGGTGGTCTCGCCGATGTCGATGGTGACGATGTGGCCTGGCGCTGATCGCCGCGCCGACGTGATCGCCCATGCCCCGCAGCCGCGACCACGCTGCGTGGAACCGCACCAGTTTTTGGCATGC
>CAVTOL010000020.1:0-53320 GCA_963736375.1 uncultured Actinomycetota bacterium | reverse complement strand
TGATATCGACGGCCAGTGCGATGCCCAGATCGGCGGCCAGCGCGTAGTAGCTGCCGATGCGCCCGCGCCCCGTGGTGCGTTCGCCGGTGTCGCGCAGCAGCCCGGCCTCGGTGAGCCTGCGCGCGCTCTCCGAAGCGGTCGGCTTCGACAGTCCGGTGTGGGTGGCGATCTCGGCGCGGGTCAAGCGGGGATGGTCCATCAGCGCGCGCAGGACGTGCTCGTCGGTCAGCGACCGCAGCAGCTCCAGCGACGGCTTCGCGGGGGTCACGGGCCAAGTCTAGTAAGGAGTCTTGCCTAACGGCGCGGCAAGGCCTACCGTAGACCACAAGTAAGGACTCCTGACTGAAAGGATCGTCGTGAGCGTGTCCACCGCCGTCCTGCCCGCGCTGCCGTACTGGGAGACCACCCCGGACGACCTGCCCGCGGCGGTCCGGGAGGTCAAGAGCGCGTTGCGGGCGCGCATCGCCGCCTCCGGCCGCACTGTGGAGGAGGTCTTCGCCGTCGTCGAGGAGCGGGTCGCGGCGCGGGTGGCCGAGATCGCCGCAGAGAAGCGGCGCGGCGAGCCGGTCTGGCCGGTGATCGACTACGCCGACATCGCGGCAGGCACCGTCGCCCCGGAGATGCTGGCCAAGCTGCAGCGACGCGGCTGCGCGGTGATCCGTGGGCACTTCCCGCGCGAGCAGGCGCTGGCGTGGGACGGCGCCATCGTCGACTACGTCGAGCGCAACCAGTTCTTCGAGACCTACCGCGGCCCCGGGGACGACTTCTTCGGCACCGTCGGATCCAAGCCCGAGATCTACCCTATCTACTGGTCACCCGCCCAGATGCAGGCTCGGCAGAGCGAGCGCATGGCCTGCGCGCAGGCCTTCCTCAACAGCCGCTGGCGCCACGAGTCCGACGGTGTGGTGTGGTTCGAGCCCGACCGCGACTGCCTCTACCCGGACCGGATCCGCCGCAGGCCCCCGGGCGCGGACTCCGCCGGTCTGGGCACCCACCTCGATCCCGGCACCCTCGACCTGTGGATGACCCAGGCCAACCAGAGCGCGTTCCGGAACCTCTTCGACGGCACGGTCGAGCAGTACGACCCGTGGGATGCCGCGCACCGCACGGCCGGGCCGCAATACCCCGGTACGACGATGACCTCGGTGTTCCGCACCTTCCAGGGTTGGACGGCACTGTCGGACATGGACCACGACCAGGGTGTGCTGCACACCGTGCCGATCCCCGACGCGATGGCGTACCTGATGCTGCGGCCGCTGCTCGCCGACGTGCCCGAGGACGACATGTGCGGCGTCACCGTCGGCAAGGTCTTCCCCGCCAACGAGAAGTGGCACCCCCTCCTGATGCAGGCCGTCACCGGTATCCCGGACGTGCGCGCAGGCGACTCCGTGTGGTGGCACTGCGACATGGTCCACGGCGTCGCACCGGTCACCGACCAGAAGGGCTGGGGCAACGTCATGTACATCCCCGCCGCCCCCTGGTGCCCGCGCAACGCCACTTATGCCGTCCAAGTGCGGGAGGCCCTGCGCAGCGGCGCCAGCCCCAGCGACTTCCCTGCCGAGCACTACGAACAGGCGTGGGGCGGCCGGTTCACCGTCGACGACCTCAACACCATCGGCCGTTCCGGCCTCGGCCTCGTCTGAGCAGGCGCCTGGCGGACCAGCGGCAAGCCGTGTTGTTGGTGGTGAGCAGCCGTCGCCAAGGGGCGCAGGCGAGGGCGTCGGCCACGGCAGGCAACGACCATGCCGTCCCCGTCGACGCCGTGCGAGCCCGGCCCGGGAACCGGCGCGGATCGGTCAAGATCGTGTCGGGCCGATCCACTGGCCGTCAGCGTTCAGCCCTGCCGACCACCAGCGCTCAGAAGAATGGCCGCTTGCGTTCATGATCCCCGTGGCCGCCGATGGTGGTCACTCAGGCGTCCGAATGGCGGAGTGGCTGGTCACGTCCCGAATCACCTGCAAGGATCAGGCCCGTATGTCAGGCATGTCGTGGGCAGGCCGGTGTTCGAGGATGCCTCGTTGGCCTCCGGACCGGCGGCGATCAGCACGTGCCGTGGAGGTGGGCCGGGCGGTAGGGGGTAGGTAATGATCATCTCGGACTTGCCGTCGCACGAGCCTCCGCACCGGCGCCGGGCAGGCGGATCGATGCCACGCAGGTCGCGGGCTGGACGGTGGTCTCCCTCGTCGCGGCGGTCACATGGGGTGCATCGGCCCTGGCGCGCCGAAATCCCGTAGCGCGCTGCTGCTGACACGACGACAGGGGGGAACCTCGGTTTCGGCCGCTCATACCCGACGACCTGGCCACAATGGCCGACATTAGAGAGGTGCCCGTACCAATGGACTTCGACCTGACTGACGAGCAAGAGCTGATCCGAGCCATGGTCAGGGAGTTCGCCGCGGCCGATGTTGCGCCGATCGCGGCTGAGATCGACCGCGAGCATCGCTTCCCCGTAGAGCTTCTTCCGAAAATGGCGGACCTGAATCTCATGGGCATGCCGTTCCCGGAGGAACTGGGTGGTGCGGGAGCGGACAACGTGAGTTACGTCATCGCAGTGGAGGAGCTGGCGAGGGTGTGTGCGACCACCTCCCTCATCATGTCGGTACACACCTCCCTCGGCACCTGGCCGATCTTCGAGTTCGGAACCCAGGCGCAGAAGGATCAGTATCTTCCCGATCTGCTGGCAGGCCGCCGCTTGGCATGCTTCGCTCTTACCGAACCCGGCGCAGGAACGGATGTGGCCGCGGGCACCTCCACGGCGGTGCTGAAAGGCGACGAGTACGTCCTCAATGGATCGAAGGTCTTCATCACCAATGGTGGGCAGGCCGACGTGTTCATCGTCATGGCGAAGACCGATCCGACGGCGGGGGCACGGGGGATCAGCGCCTTCATCGTCGAGAAGGATAATCCTGGGCTCTCCATCGGCGAGGGGGAGCGGAAGATGGGGATTCGTGCTTCCAGCACGCCACCCCTCTATTTCGCCGACTGCCGCGTTCCCAAGGATGCGCTGCTTGGCGGCGAGGGCAAGGGGTTCAGAGTCGCCATGCAGACGCTCGATGGCGGGCGGATCGGAATCAGTGCGCAGGCGTTGGGCATTGCCCAGGGAGCGCTGGATGCTTCGATTACGTACGCGAAGGAGCGGGTCCAGTTCGGCAAGCCGATAGCGAGCTTCGAGGCTATTCAGTGGATGATAGCGGATATGGCCACGGAGATCGACGCGGCGCGGTTCCTGGTTTATCGAGCCGCATCATGCAAGGACAAAGGCCGCTCCTATTCCACAGAAGCGGCGATGGCGAAGCTGTTCGCCTCGGAGACGGCCACCCGGGTGGCAGGAAAGGCGATCCAGATCCACGGAGGAGCTGGCTATACGGAGAGCTATCCGGTCGAGAGAGCTTATCGCGACGCCAAGATCACCGAGATTTACGAGGGAACCTCCGAGGTGCAACGTCTGGTTATCGCGACCAGCAATCTGCGGTGAGAATTATCGTCCATGATTGTGGCCGAGATCACATCATAACGCTCACGACTACGGTGTCGAATCAACGTGACGAGGCGATCGTGGTTGGTAGAGCGGTGATCAAGAAAGTGGGTCTGTAAGCCGATGCATGCGAGGGTACGTCCCGTACTGTCGAGCAGCCGTCGCTTCCGTCTGTCGAGGCGGCCGCGGTCAGGAGGGTCGCGATGAGGATCGTCGTTGCCTACAAGTGGGCGTCGGACCCGCAGGAAGCCGCGGTGGGTGTCGACGGCAGGGTGGACTGGAGCCGGGCGAAACCCGGCATCGGCGAGTACGACCTTGTGGCGGTGGAACTGGCCCGCCGCCTGGCCGAGGCCACGGGTGGCGAGTTGATCGGTCTGTCGGCGGGTGCGCAAGGCGTAGGTGCGGCCATCGCCTGCAAGGCCGCCCTCTCGCGTGGCCTGGATCGAGCGGTGATCGTCGAGGACGACTCCCTCAAAGGCGCAAGCTCGACCGAGCTGGCTGCGGTCCTCGCGAGCGCGGTGCGTCATATCGGCGACGTGGACCTTGTCATCACGGGTGACTCGTCAGTGGACGTGGGCGCGAAGATGGTGCCGACGGTCCTGGCGGGCCAGCTCGGCTGGGCGGGCGTCGCCGACGTCACCGCCGTGTCGGGCCAGGACGGCAAGCTTCGCGTCGAGCGCGCGGTCCCAGGTGGCGTGCAGATCCTCGAGATCTCCGGTCCCGCGGTCCTCGCTGCGTCCGCGGATGCCGCGGTCGTGCGCGTGCCGGGCATGAAAGACGTCCTCGCGGCGGGCAAGAAGCCGGTGGAGCACCTCGAGATCGCCGCCCTGGACGTGCCCGCGGGTGCGGCCGTCACGGTCAAGGGCACCGCGCGCCCGGAACTGAAGGCCCGCAAGGCTCAGATCTTCGACGCCACAGACCCTGCTGTCGCTGCCAACGAGCTGGTCACCGCTCTGCGCGGCTCCGGCGCACTATGACAAGGCCCGGGACGACAAGGCCCAGGACGAGAGAGAGGGCTCGACAGTGAGCGTGAACGCCTGGATCGTCGTCGGGGATAACCCGGCGATCGGCAACCTGATCGCGGTCGCGCGTTCGTTGGGTGGGCAAGTCGCGGCCGTCGTTGCCGGACCACGGTCCGTGGCCGAGACGGTGGCGGCGGGCGGCGTGGACAAGGTCCTCTGGTTCGGCGAGCTGGGTGAAGCGCCCGTGGAGGCCTACGCCACGGCGGTTGCCGAGGCCATCGCAGCCGACCCCGGCGTCGTGCTCGGTGGCCGTCATCCGAGTGAGCGGGTGCTGCTCGGTGCCGCCGCGGCTCGGCTTCAGGCGCCGGTCCTGACCGGGGCCCACTCGGTCTCATCCGAGGGCGATGATGTCATCGTGGCCCATTCGGTCTTCGGCGGTATCGCCGAGGAGACCGTCGCCGTTTCCGGTGTGGTGGCCCTGGTGCTCGACGGCGGGTCGGTTCCGTCTGCCAGCGGCGGCGCGCCTATTGAGGAGGTCGCTGCCACCCCGTTGGGCATGAGGGTGATCGAGACCAAGGCGTCCGCGTACGAGCAGGTCGACCTCGGCGCAACTCCTCGCGTGGTCGGCATCGGTCGCGGCCTCAAAGCCCAGGGAGACCTGGCCATGATCGAGAGCTTCGCCGAGGCCGCCAGGGCCGAGATCGCATGCTCACGGCCACTGGCCGAGGGCTTGAACTGGCTGGGGAAGGACCGCTACGTCGGGATCTCCGGCCAGCACATCGCCCCCCAGCTCTACTTCGCCATCGGGATCTCCGGGCAGCTGCAGCACATGGCAGGCGTGCGCGGGGCGGAGACGATCGTGGCGATCAACTCCGACCCGGAGGCCCCGGTGTTCAAGGACGCCGACTACGGCCTCGTCGGCGACCTCTATGAGATCGTGCCCGCGATCACCGGCGCCCTGAAATGACGGTGCGACATGCCAGAAACGGCTGAGCCCGACTTCGACGTCATCGTTATCGGCGCCGGTATCGCAGGCTGTGTCACGGCCTACCAGCTCGCCCGGCAGGGGCGTTCGGTGGTCATGATCGAGCGGGGCGAGTCGCCCGGCTCGAAGAACCTGTCCGGCGGCGTGCTGTACTCCCGCGGCATCCAGAAGGTCTTTCCCGAGTTCCTCGACGAGGCTCCGATCGAGCGTCGCATCACACGCAACTACGTCAACTTCCTCAACGCCGAGAGTTCGGTCGGAATCGACTACCGGGACAATCGGTTTGCCGACCCGGTCAACGCCGTCACGGTGCTGCGCGCCAAGCTCGACGCGTGGCTGGCTCAGAAGTGCGAGGAGGCCGGGGTCCTCATCTTGCCCGCGGTGCGCGTGGACCGGGTGCTCACCGAGGACGGCGCCACCGGCAAACGGGTCGTTGGGGTACAGGCCGACACCGACGAGCTGCGTGCCCACGTGGTCGTGGCTGCGGACGGCGTGAACTCCTTCATCGCCCGTGAGGTCGGACTACGCGAGAGGGAGCCGCTAAAACACCTCGCAACGGGCGTGAAGTGCGTGGTCTCCCTGCCGAGAGAGACCATCGAGGCACGATTCAACCTGACCGGCGACGAGGGTGCCGCCATCGCTGCCGTCGGTGACTGCACGCAGGGAGTTGGTGGTGGTGGATTCGTTTACACCAACATCGACTCCATCTCCGTCGGCGTGGTCCTGCGCCTGGACGATCTCACGGCCAAGAAGAAGATCGTCACCGACGTCTTCGACCACTTCCTCGCGCATCCGTTCATCGCCCCCTACATCGAGGGCGGAGAGGTGGCCGAGTACGGCTGTCACCTGGTGGCCGAAGGTGGCCTGGACATGATCGGCGAGATCACTATGGACGGCATGCTCGTCGTAGGTGACGCCGCCGGGCTTACCCTCAACACCGGCCTGACCGTGCGAGGCATGGACTTGGCGGTCGCGTCGGCGGTCGCCGCCGCCGAGGGCATCCACTCGGCCCTGGAACAGAACGACACCTCCAAATCCGGTCTGGCTGGGTATCGGGAAAGGCTCTTTGCCTCCTACGCTGGAAAGGACATGAAGACCTACGCCAAGGCACCCGCCTTCCTCGAGCTCGAGCGCCTCTACAAGGACTACGGCGAACTCTTCGCCAATGTCCTGTACGGCGCCTTCAACCTCGACACCCAGCCCCGCAGGCATCTCCTGAGCGTCGCACGCCAGGCGCTGATGCGGTCACCGGTGACGATGAGGCAGCTGGTCAGGGACGGCATTGCAGGAGCGCGCGCATTATGAAACCACTGTCTGTCCCTGAACGCCTTGCGAAGAACCGCTTCAGCCTCGACGAGCAGGAAAGCCACATCGAGGTCAACCAGGAGATGGCCAAAGCCACCGGAACCGGCAAGGACCTCGTCGCCTGCTGCGCGGCCCACGTCTACACCGAGGAAGCCGACGGGACGATCTCCGTGGAGTACGCCGCCTGCCTCGAGTGCGGAACCTGTCTCGCAGTCGCCGCCCCCGGTGTCTTGAAATGGCACTACCCCCGCAGCGGGTTCGGTGTCCAGTACCGCGAAGGGTAGCGAGCCGCGCTGACCTCGGCAGCGCCGCGGCGCTGCCAAGCGCCGGAATCCCGGCGCAGAGGGTTGCGGTGGCACCCTTGGTCGACTGCGGCGGCGAGGATCTGGCCGTGGCGGGCTTGGAGGTCGAGAGTGAGTCGGTGCACCTGCCAGCGACCGACTGCTCCCGCCCGGTGTAGCTGTGGTGGTCGGGGGCACCGCGATCCCGATCATCGGTCGGGACGATGATCGGCGGACCGCAGGCGGCCTACCAACGCAGGGGCGGCTGCTGACGCTCGTCGGCCCGGCCGGTGCGGGCAAGAATCTCGGCTCGCGCTCGCCGTCGCCGCGTGCGAGGCCGACGCTGTCGTCGACCTCGCCGTCGTTTCCGAGCCCATGGGGGTGCTCGCGGCGGCCGCCGGGCTGGGGATGGCGGGGCCCGGCCGGTGCAAGAGGTCGTTGGCGGGCAGCTGCGCGCGCGCCGCCCCTCGGCAAGATGTCCGACGCAAGCACCGCGCTGCGAGTCGAGCGGTGGACGATGGAGGCGACATGCGGTTGGGTCTCGTGGGATACGGCGCGGGCGGTCGGTTATTCCACGCGCCGTTCATCGTCGCCGCCGACGGGGTGGAGTTGGTCGGGGTGGTCACCCGCTCGCCGCAGCGCCGCGCCGAGCTGGCCGCGGACCACCCTGGCATCCCGGTGTTCGACTCCCTGTCGGCCCTGATCGCCGCAGGCGTGGACGCCGTCACTATCACGACCCCGCCCCAGACCCGCAGAGACTTGGTTCTGGAGGCGGTCGCCGCGGGCGTGCACGTCATCGCCGACAAGCCGTTCGCGCCGACCGCGGACGACGGCAGGCTCCTGGTGGCCGCGGCGGCGAAGGCGGCCGTCGTGCTCAACGTCTTCCACAACCGGCGGTGGGACGCCGACATCCGTACGTTGGCCGCCGTCCTCGCCCGCGGGGACCTTGGCGAGCTGTGGCGGGTCGAGTCCCGCTTCGACGCGGACGATGCGGCTTCGCTGGAGGCAGGGCCGGAGGGCGGTCTGCTCCGGGACATCGGCAGCCATCTCGTCGACCAGGTGCTGTGGTTACTGGGTCCGGCGCAGAGCGTCTACGCCGAGCTCGAGTGGGTGGACCTGCCCGAAGGTCGCACCGACTGCGGCTTCAGCGTGGCCATCACCCACGTCGGCGGTGTCCACTCGCACGTGAGCTCGACCAAGCTGAACCGGATCGAGGAGCGCGAACTGCGTGCGTACGGGAGCGCGGGCGGGTACGTCGCGCGCGGCACTGACGTGCAGGCACAGGCCATCTTCGCGGGGCTGCGTCCGGCCGATCTCGGCGCGGACTGGGGCTACGACGCCGAATCCCGGTGGGGCACCCTGCACACCGCCGCCGGTTCGACACCCGTGCCGTCCGAACAGGGCGCCTACCAGGCCTACTACACCCAGTTCGCCGCCGCGCTGCGGGGTGAAGCGGAGTTCCCGGTGCCCGCGTCCGAAGCGGTGCGCACGCTCGAGGTGCTCGATGCCGCGCGCGTGAGTGCGACGCAGAGCCGGGTCGTGCTCGTGCCCGGCGCCACCGGGTAGGTGGGCGGTTGTCTCCGCGTGGCAGCCTCGCTCTGGTGCTGACGGCAGGCCGTTCGCCTACTCCAACCGCAGCGCGCACCTCCTGTCGGCGATCCTGGTCGAGGCGACCGGACAATCGGTACTGGACTACGTGCGGGTGCATCTGTTCGACCCGCTGGGCAACGCCACACAACCCGCGTTCGAACCGGTCTTCGTCCTGGACGACGAAGCCCCTCGTGCGCTGGGTCATCGCACCCACCCTGCGATGAGGGGCTGACCACTAGCAGCCGAAGCGCACGACGTTGCGGTCGAGGGGCATCTGGTTCGTGTGTTGGCCTGGGTTGGGGGCCGCGATGTAGGGCAGCACGTTGGTCGGCTGTAGCCCGATGACGTCGTCCCAGATGCGTTCGGTGACCTGGCCGGTGAGTTGGAAGCAGTCGAACGCGAAGGGTGGGCTGTCGGTCGGGAAGAACGTGCCGGTGGTCATCACCTGGAAATGCAGGTGGGGGGTGCTGGAGTTGCCGGAGCTGCCGATGTGGCCGAGGACGTCGCCGCGTTTGACCTGTTGCCCGCGCTGGACGGCGAGGCTGCCGGTCTTGAAGTGCGCGTAGAGCACGTAGACCCCGGGCGCGATCATGAGCGTGACGTGGTTGCCGACGGTCTGGGTGATCGGCGGTATCGGCGGGGGCTGCGGGAGGGATGTGGTGTCGGGGAGGCCGTCCAGGGCGTCCACCACGACCCCGTCCGCCACGGCGATCGCGGGTTTGTCGTAGGTGAGATAGTTGGTGATCTTGCGGGGATCGCCCACCCAGGTGCGGTGCTGGTCGTCGAGCAGGAACCAGTCGATCGCGAACCGTTGCGCCACGAGTAGCTGACCGTTGATCGGGGCGAGACCCCGGCGGTGGTGGGTGTTGTCCGCGCAGCATCCGTCGCTGGCGTACCACTCGCCTCCGCCCTGCACCGGTGGACCGAGAACGACCGCGGGCGCCGGGTTGACGGTGATCTCCCCGAGATCGGCGTCGACGGTCTTCGGTGCGCCACCCGGTGGCAGGATCGTGCTGATCACGTGGTGGGTCAGCGCCGCGGGTGGCTTGGCGGTGGCGGTGACGTCGAGCCACACGATCGCGGTGGCCGAGCTCGGGATCGTGGTGGCGGCCGCGCCGGGATCGGTGGTGCCTTCGTCGCCGGTGGGACCGCCGATGAGGTTGCTTGCCGCGGCGAGTGCCGGACCGTCGAGGGCGAGCAGCGCCTGTTGGGTGTCCGCGTCGAGCACCTCGATCCGGTCGATGCGCACGGTCGTGGCGGCGGCGTTGGTGAGGAGGAGTTCGTAGGCGAGGTGGAGCTTGCCGTCCGTGCCGGTGACCGCCTGCGGCGTGGTCAATGTGGACGCCGTGAGTGGGGTGAAGCGGGTGTTCGGGTCGATCCCGCCGGGCGGTACCTCGGGCACCGCGGAGCCGGATGCGGCAGGGGAGGCCGCGGGGGCCGCGGGGGCAGCGGGCGCGCATCCGCTTGCCATGAGGAGCGCCGTGGCGACGAGGGCCAGCGGCGCGATGCGGCGCCGTCTCCCCGGGCGCCACGAGGGCGTCGAAGTGGGGTCGGGGCGGCGGTGGCTCGGGTGCACCCCGCCATGATCTGCCGCCGGGCGCGGCGGGCCAAGTGCCTCATGTCGTCTCTTGTGACCGATGTAGACGACATCAGCGCGCGCGGGTGACCGGCGCGTCAGCAGTCGCAAACGGCGGTGGTGATGGGCGCGGTGAGGGGGTCGGCGCCACGGGTGGCGGGCCCGTCGTCGGTCTGAACGGGCAGGCCTTCGCGCGCACAGTACTCGAAGCCGCCGATCATCTCCTTGACGGAGAAGCCGAGCTCGGCGAGCGCGAGTGCGGCCTCGGTCGAGCCGTTGCACCCAGGGCCCCAGCAGTAGACGACGACGGGGCTGCTGCGGTCGAGCACGTCGGCTGCGCGCTGCGGTACGTCCGCGGTCGGCAGGTGGACGGCCCCCGCGGCGCGGCCTTGGCGCCATGCCGCGGCGCTGCGCGTGTCGACGAGGGTGAAGTCGTCGCCGCGCCGCTGCGCGAGACGGACGTGCTTCATCCTGAAGATCGTCGCCACCTCGATGCGACACCTCGAACGGGTCGCAGGGCGCATCGGCGCCCTCGGCGGCGTCACCACGAGCATCGTCTACTCCAGCCCGGTGCCATGGCGCCCACTGGCGCCGCCCACATCGGTCGACGCGAGCGCAGGCAGCAGGCGAGCACGCGGGCGCTCTTAGAACGTCCGGCAATTGATGGTCGGCGTGAGCGACGGGTGTGTGGGTGGCAGAGATGCGGTCCGTCGGTGTCGGACGATGCTCGACAGGAACCTCAGCGGGGTTTCAGCGCGGTGAAACCCCGCTGGTGTTCCGTTCGAGCGCACTGACGTTTCGTCGGCCGCGCGGCGACGCCGAGGGGGCGCAGCGGGGCCAGACCGATCACCCCTACCTGCGGCCGGCCCGCACCATCATTTGCCGGTCGCTCTTAGCTTCGGCCTTTGCGCGCGAGGTAGCCGGTGACGGCGATCTCGGCGCGCAGCGGCAGGCCGTCGCGGACCTGTTCGGCGGCGATGCGGACGGCCGCGTCGTGGAACGCCTCTTCACCGACGGCCCGGACGGCTTCGTAGGCGGGGCCGAGCGAGGCCAGGGTCCGCGCGTACATCTGCGGGTCCGCGAACTCCCACGCGAACCGGATGTCGAGTCGGCGGATGTCGACGTAGCCCGCTGCGCCCAGCAGCTCCTCGCCCGCTCCGGGCCTGCCCAGTGCGACCATCGCGGCCTGGTTCGCGACGGCGGGCGGGTCGGCCAGCCCGAACGGGGACAGGGCCCACGCGCCGGGCGAGGTCTTGAGGTGGCCCCAGACGGTGAGGCCGAGGCGACCGCCGGGCGCGAGGACGCGATGGATTTCGGTGATCACGTCGGGCGTGGTGCCCCACACGCCGCGGAAGCTCGTGACGACGTCGAACGATTCCGCGTCCCACGGCAGCGCGTGCATGTCCCCGACCCTGACGTCGGCGTCGGGACTGCGGTCCCGTGCGATTGCGACGAGCCGGGGGGAGGCGTCGATGCCTGCGCACACGGCTCCCCGGAGTGCGGCGAGCTCGATGGCCAGCCCGGAGCCGCAGGCGACGTCGAGCAGTCGGTCGCCGTCATCGACCTTCAGCTGGTGGTGGAGGGCGACGTATTCGCGGCAGTTGGCGGGCTCGGACAGGGTCGCGAAGTCGGCCGCCAAACGTCCCCAGCCCTCGTCGACGAGCCGCCATTGGGGCGTCGCTTCCTGGACCGTCATGCGGATCTCCTGGTTCGGAGTCGGCTCAAGCGGCTTCCCGTGGTCGGCGGAGATGCTCCTTGAGGTGGGTGGCGAGCAGTTGGGCGTCGGGCCCGACACCGGCGAGCAGGTTTGATCGGCGTCGGCGGGTGAAGGGCAGCCCGAGCACGTACATGCCCGGCACCTCGAGCAGCCCGCCGTCGTGGCGGATGGCGCCGCGGTGGTCGAGCAGGGCCGGGTCGAGCCAGGGGTAGCGCGGTCGGTGTCCGGTGGCCCAGACCACGGCGGAGAAGCGGGCCAGGTCCAGCTCGGTGACGACCGCGGGTATCGGTGTGGCCGATGGCCGGTCGGGTGGCGCGACCTGGTCTTGAAGGCCGTGCTCGTCGACGTGCTCGTCGATGCGGTCCAGCAGCCTGCCCTGTTTGAGGTCGGCCGCCTTGAGCAGGTTGGGCAGCGACCCGGAGAACTGGGCGCGGCCGCGGGCGATCCCGACGAAGCGGCCCGTGAGTTCGACGCCTGCTGCGGTCAGCGCGGCGAGATCCAGCGTGCGCCGCTGCGGCGTGCCCGCTAGCTGCAGTGACGGCAGCCGTCGGGCCCTGACCAGATCCGGGACCTCGTCGTAGCGCTCGTCGAGGATTCCCAGGTCGTGCATCCAGCGGTAGATGTCGCGGCCACGGTAGGTCCGTGGCACCCGGACGTGGTCGCCGACGGCTACGGTCACCGGTCGCCCGGCTCGCTGCAGCTCGTCAGCGATCTGCACGCCCGATGCGGAGGCGCCGACGACCAACACCTCGCCCGGCGCGACCTGACCGGGCTCGCGGTAGCCCATCGCGGTGATCTGTTGGAGGTGGTCGGGGAGGTCACGGGCGGGGGCGGGCACTTTCGTCTCGCCTTCCATCCCGGTGGCCACGACGACGGCCCGGCAGCGCCACGGGCCGTCGTCGGTGTCCACCTGGAAACCCGACGCGCTGCGGGCCACGCCGATGACCGTGGTGTGCAGGCGCACCGGGGCGCCGAACGCGCGGCCATAGGCGTCGAGCAGGGCGACGACGTCGTCCGCCCGTTGGTAGCCGTCGGGTTCGTCGCCGTCGTAGCTGTGGCCCGGCAACCGGGTCATCCAGTTCGGGGTGAGCAGGCGCAGCGAGTGCCACCGTCGCGTTCGCCAGGACTGGGCGACATCGCCCCGTTCCAGCACGACGTGATCGATGCCTGCGCTCGTGAGCCACCAGCTCATCGCCAGCCCCGCCTGCCCGCCGCCGATCACGACGACGGTGGTGCGCACCTCAGTCGACCTCGACCTGCACGACGGTGGGGTTGGTCAGCATGTCGTAGACCGCCGACCGCTTCTGCGACTGCGCGACGATGGCCTCGATGTCCGCGCGGGAAGCGTCGGCGTCGATCGCGTAGCGCACCCGCACGTTGCTGAAGCCGTTGGGCACATCGGGGTCGGCGCCGAGGATCCCGCGGACGTCGTGATCGGCCTCGACCACGGCGTTGACCGAGCGCAGCTGCACACCCCGGTGGGTGGCGACTGCCGCGACACCCGCGGTCAGGCAGCTGGCCAGCGCGGCCAGGAGGATCTCGGCGGGTGTGGACCCGTGGTCTTCGGACGCGAAGATCTCCGGGTGGTCGGCCTCGTAGGTGAACGCCGCGACGTGGGTGTGCTCGGCGCCGAGGCCGAAGAAGTCGTGCACGGTGGTGCGGCTGTGTGTGCCGTTGATCCACTCACAACGCGCCCGCCAGCGGAACTGGGCAGCCTCCGGCGCGGCGGCCAGCGCTTCCCGTGCCCCCAGCAGGGCCTCAACGTTGACGCCGTTGTCCACGGCGGGGGTCTCTACGGTGCTCATGACGCCTCCTGATTGCGCGGTCCGCCTCGGACCGGCTCGTCGGTCGCCATGAGGAGAGCTGGTTCGCTGTCCCGGATACATGACGACGCAAGAAACACGGCGCCATCCTCTGGATCGGCCGTGGTTACAGGAGAACAGACGCCGATTGCACGATGGTTGCACTCCGGCTGCACAGATCCCGGGCGGCCGTTACGGCCCGGCCGCACGGATCGCCGTGACCAGCTGGGTGGTGCTGCACGGGTGGCGTTCGCGGTGGTTGGTCAGCGTGTGTAGGGGATGGCGGCACCACCCGCAGTGGTCGGGTTCGTGTCCGTGCTCGAACTTGGCCAGTATCACTCCGGCCTGGGGGTCGGCGTCGAGGCGCTCGACGAAGGATCTGAAGGCTGCGGTGGGGTCCGCGGCTAGATCGGTGTCGGACATGGCGTGCCCTCCCGCTTCGGGGTTCCGGTGAAGCCTGCCCGCGATCGGCGGTGGTGGTGCTCCGGGGCGGCGCATCATTCCCGCGAGATCGGTCATGACGGCAGTATCAACCGGGCCGATGAGGAGGGGCAGTGCCGTTGTGCCCAGCAATGACACTGGCCGGAAGTCCCCAGAAAGTCCCCGCGGCACCGGATGTCGGTGGCGGTTTGACGGTCGATTGACGGAGGGCCAACGGGGCCTGCGGACGCTGGTGCGGCCCGCTCGACCGGAACGACAGGAAGGCACAACCATGACCCGCATGACCATCGACTGCCGCGCGATGCCGAGCGACTCCGGGTGCTCGGTCACCTTGCACGGCGAACCCGACGAGCTGATCGAGCTCGCGGCCCACCACGCCGTGGCCGCCCACCAGCACACCGATGGCCCCGACCTGCGCGACGCGCTACGCGCCGCGATGCTCCCGGATGCGGGCCTGCCCAGCTCGCCCGGCGCCTTCGTCCAGGTCGTCGAGTTCACCACCGATCGCATCGACGAATGGGGGCCGATTCAAGAGCGCCTGATCAAGGTCCTCGGGCCGGACCGTCCGATGCGCTGGTCGGTGCTCGCCGAGGACAGGGACCGACCCGGCACCTACCTCGCGCTGGTCGAGTTCCCGTCCTACTCCGCGGCGATGGCCAACTCGGCCAACCCGGCCACCGACGCCTGGTTCGCCGAGCTGTCCGCCGTCTGCGCCGGTGCGCCCGCCTTCCGCAACCTGGACGTGACGCGGGTGCGACCGTACTGAGCGCGTTATCAGCTCGTGCGTTCGTTGATCATGAGGACGGCGCCGGTGAGGTCGTTGACGTGCGGAAGGTTCGGGGGAAGTCGGCTCAGGTCCCAGCCGGGGCCCGCCGCGATCGGCGCGGCGGTGTCGGGGAGGGCGTCGAAGGTGTCGGGGTCGGCGTAGTCGGCACCAAGGGCGAACACGACCACGGTGAGTCCCGGTTGGGCGCCTGCGATGGCGCCCAGGGTGGCTGCGGGCGTGCGCGCGCCCAGCAGTGTGGCGTGGGTGCCGTTGGCCCGCAGGGCCGCGGCGAGCGCGACCAGCGGGAGATCGTGCAGCTCGTCGGGGGCGCAGCAGAGCACAACCCCCGCAAGCGACGAGGGAACCGGCAGCTGGGGCGTGGTGGCGCCCAGCGACACCGTGGCGATGTGGGAGATCAGGTGCTCGACGGCGATGCCGTGGGGCAGCTCGTTCCAGCGGTCGCCGAGCGCACGCAGGACGGGGCGCAGCAACTCCTCCCATGTGTGGGTGATGCCGTGGCGGGCCAGGTGGCTGCGGAGGTGACGGCGGACCATGGGGCCGTCCAGATCGAGCGCGGCCATGGCAAGCTGGTGGGCCTGCACGTCGGTACCCGGTTCCAGCGGCAGACCACCGCCGACGTTGAGCAGGTCGCCGAAGTCCTCCAGGACGAGACGTGCGGCTTCCCCTGCTGGCACGCCTTGCGCGATCATGTCCCGCACGGCGGTGAGCAGCTCGATGTCGGCGGGGCTGTAGCGGCGATGTCCCCCCTCGGTGCGGCGGCTGGGCCCGAGCCCGTAGCGGTGCTGCCAGGCTCGCAGTGTGGCCTGCGGGATCCCGGTTCGGGTCGCGACCACCGAGATCGGCAACCCCGCTGCAGGCCCGATCGCGGCCGAGGGGCGCTGCGTCAGCGCGTCACTCATCGTCGAGCCCTCCTGAACGCCAGTCGAACGATGCGCCGCAAACTCGACACATCCTCGACATAGCCTGAACAGGAGGATACGGTGACGTCGTTGACACGCTGGTTCGACCCGCCCCGGCCCCTGGCGTATCGAAGCACCCAGACCGTGGACCTGCATTGAGGTGACCGTCGGTGCGTACAGGTAGCGGGCACGCACGATGAGCAGTGCGGGGCCACCCGATTCGATCGCGGCACCCGAGCAGGTCGAGCTGCGGTTCCCGGACCTGCCGCGCCTGGAGTTGGATCAGCTCCTCGGGCAGCTGGTCGACCGCGCCCAGGAGGTCATTGCCACCCAGGGCCGTCTCCGTGGCCTGCTCAAGGCCGTCCAGCTGATCATCGGCGACCTCGATCTCCCCACCGTGCTGCGGCACATCGCCGAGTCCGCCCGCGAGCTGGTCGGCGCCCGCTACGCCGCGCTGGGCGTCATCGCCCCCGACGGGCGCCTTGCCCAGTTCGTCCACACCGGCATGCCCGACGACGTGGTCGACCGCATCGGCCGCCTCCCCCAGGGCAAAGGCCTGCTCGGGGCGCTGATCGACGACCCCTTCCCGATCCGCTTGCAGCGGATCGCCGACGACGTCCGCTCCACCGGGTTCCCGTCAGGGCATCCTCCGATGGCGAGCTTCCTCGGCGTTCCCATCCGGATTCGCGAGGAGATCTTCGGCAACCTGTACCTGGCCGAGAGCACCAAGGGCGCGTTCACCGCGGACGACGAGGAGCTCGCGAAGGCGCTCGCCGCCAGCGCCGCCGCGGCGATCGAGAACGCCCGCCTCTACGAAGCCGCTCAGCAACGGCAGGACTGGCTGCACGCCAGCGCCGCCATCACCCAGCGACTGCTGGCGACCGACGCCGCTGATCCGCTGCCGCTGCTGGCCGCCATCACCCGCGAGATCGCCGACGCCGACCTCGTCACCGTCGTGCGCCCCGTGACCGACCACCCCGACCACCCTGACGGCGACTTCCCCTTGCACGTCGCGGTCGCCGACGGCGCCCACGCCGACCGGATCCGCGGCGAACGCATGTCCCTGCGGGCCTCCGCGTCCGGGCAGGTGTTCAGCAGCCGCGAGCCGATGCTGCTCACCGGCCCCGACGGACCAGCCGGGGTGGACATGACGGCCGCGATCGACCTGGACATCGGGCTCGTGATGCTGGCGCCGATGCTCGGCTCACACCAGGTGCACGGGGTGCTCACCGCGGGACGGCGACCAGGCCGACGCGCGTTCACCACCGACGAGCTGGCGATGCTCGCCGGATTCGCGAACCAGGCCTGCCTCGCCATCGAGCTCGCCGACGCGCGCGCCCAACAGCAGCTGGTCGCGCTGTTCAACGACCGCGACCGCATCGCCGCCGAACTGCACGACCACGTCATCAAACAGCTCTTCGGCACCGGCCTGACCCTGCAGGGCATCGCGGCCAACGTCGGCAGCGACCACGCCCGCCGCATCCGCGACACGATCAGCACGCTGGACACCACCATCGGCCAGATCCGCGCCAGCATCTTCGCGCTCACCGCGACGACGGCCGCCCCGGGACCTCCGTGCCGGGTCCGGATACTCGACGTCGTCGCCGAACACACCCCCGCGCTCGGCAGCACACCCAGCGTGCGCTTCAGCGGACCCCTCGACACGTTGGCCGACGATCTCGTCGACGACCTGATCAGCGTGCTGAACGGCACGCTGGCCGCCCTCGCCCAGCACCCCGAACACCGCGTGATCGACATCGCCGTCACCGCCGACGAGCGGATCACCCTGGAGATCACCGACCCCTACGACCCCTGCGGTTGCGCCCCTGACCCGACGGCGGTCGACACCGGCATGCGCGAGCGCGCCGCCGCGCGCGGCGGCACGTTCACCCGTACCCCACAACACCCTGCGGGCACCGCCCTGTGCTGGACGGTGCCCAACCTCCGGTGATCACCCGCCGCCGCGCCGTTCCACCGTGCCGCGCTCGCCGTCGACCCGGATGTGATCACCGTCGTGGAGCCGCATGGTCGCGTTGCCGGTGCCGACGACGGCCGGGATGCCGAGCTCGCGGGCCACGATGGAGGCGTGGGACAGAGGCGCGCCGATGTCGGTCACGACGGCGGCGGCGCGCGGGAAGATCGGGGTCCAGCCGACGTTCGTCAGCGTGGTGACCAGGATCTCGCCGGGTCGGAGCCGGTCTCCATCCTCGGGGCGGGCGATCACCCTGGCGGTGCCCTCGACCACGCCCGGCGCGCCTGGGAACCCGGTCACCGCGACCTCCACCGACGCTGCACAGAGGCCGAAAGGCCCGCCTGAACCGGGACCCACCCAGGCTCTCCGCCCGTACGCCCAGCCTCGCACAAGGGTCATCAACGGCTACGACTACGTGATCATCGGCGGCGGCTCGGCCGGATCGGCGCTCGAACCGCCTGTCCGCACTAGCGGAGGCGGCGCGACCCCCGTGACCAGGGCTGAAGGTCCCGAGTTCGTTAGTGCCGAGTGCGGACCGGCACCCGAATCATATGCCTCTGTGACGTGACGTCGCGACGGACAACAGTAGAACGCAGGGAAGTGGAGGCCAAGAACAAGGGAGTTCGACATGGCCGTTTTGCGAATGGGCTACGTCCACGCGAAGGTGACCGATCTGGCAGAGGCGAAGAAGCACTACGGCTACACGATGGGGCTCTACGAGACCCGCAGTGAGCCGGGCCGCGTGTTCTACAAGGGCTGGGACGAGTGGGACCACCACTCGGTGGTCCTCGAAGAAGGCGGCGTCGGACTGGCGAAGATCGGCTACAAGGTCTCCGACCCCGGCGACATCGAGATCTACGAGAAGCGGGCCGAGCAGTTCGGCTGCACGGTGCAGCGGATGACCGCCGGTGAGAACCCCGAGGTCAGCGACGGTGTCCGGATCACCCTGCCGTCCACGCACGAGCTTGAGCTCTACCACGACATGACCCTCGTCGGCACCGAGGTCGGCAACATCAACCCGGAGGTCTTCCCGCGCCACCTCATCGGCGTCGGCGCGCCTCGGGTGGAACACGCACTGCTGGCCACCGACGACGTCAAGCTCGCCGACCGGTTCTTCCGCGAGGTCCTCGACTTCTACGCCACCGAGCGCGTCCAGACCTCGCTCGACGACGACTGCCAGTACATCGGAACCTGGCTCTGCGCAGGCGGCAACCAGGTGCACGACATCGCGTTCATCGACGGGCCGCCCGGGAAGCTGCACCACTTCGCCTTCCAGCTCAAGGACTGGTCGGAGATCCTGCGGGCGGGCCAGCTGTTCGCCATGGACGACATCTCCGTCGACATCGGCCCCACACAGCACGGCATCACCCGTGGCGAGACGATCTACTTCTTCGACCCGGCAGGCAACCGGAACGAGGTGTTCGCGGGCGGTTACTTCTCCTACCCGGACCGCCCCACCAACATCTGGACGCCCGACCAGCTGGCCAAGGGCATCTTCTACGTCCAGCGCGAGCTGAACGACCGGTTCACCACCGTCTTCACCTGAGCCCGCGCGCGGCGCCTGCCCGCCCTCGTCGCGGGCAGGCGCCGTTCCGCTCGTCCCCGGTTCGACCCGAACCTGATTCGAGGTGCCCTGATGGCCAACAACGTCGCGCGCACGGTGGGGCGACGCGGAGGCTGAGGAACTGCCGAGCATCTGACCGCCACGACGGCGGCCGGGACGTCAGCGCAGACGCCCCGGCCGTTCGCTATTGGACGTCCTTGCGTGCGCAACCCGCGGCTTGCGGCTTGCCGTTGATGCGGTCGGTGGTCCAGGCGATCAGCGGATCGGTGATCGGGCTGTCCGGAGCGACGACGCCGCCGTGGTCACGGCCTGCCACCCGCCAGTAGTCGAGGCTCTGCCCTGCGGCGCACCGCTGGTCGACGTAGGTGTCGTTGATCTCGGGGAAGACGACCACGTCTGCGAGTCCTTGCGCGACCAGCAGTGGCGCGTGGATGGGCGCGTTCGGCGCGTTCTGGTTCAGGTGCTGTCCGAATGCGCCTGCCGCGGGATCGGTGAGCACGGGCTTGCCACCCAGTTGCTGGCTCAGGGCCGTCAGGGTGGGGATGTCCTTGGGGTTGAACTGGCACAGGTCCGCGACCTGGCGGGCGATGTCACGGGCTTGTGGCGCGACGACGTCGTCGAACTTGACGTCGGGGTAGTACTGGCTGTACGCGGTGGCGAGCAGCGGGCCGAGCCGGGCGCCGGTCGAGTCACCGCCGTGCTTGGTCATGATCTGGAGCATGTTGCTGGCAGGCGCGAAGGCCGCCACCCCGAGGATGGGCACGTCGGGGGCGTAGGCGGGGCCGAGGATGCCGGTCTCCAGCGCCGACTGGCCGCCCTGGGAGTGGCCCCAGACGACGGTGCGGTTGTCCAGCGTGAGCTCGGGCATGTGCCGGGCGGCGCGGGTGGCGTCCATGGCGCTGCGCATCTCACCCTCGCCGATGATGTACGGGTGTACGCCCTGGGTGTTGGGCTGGTAGTCGGTGGCGACCAGCACCCAGCCCTTGGCGAGCGTCTGGTCCAGCGCGGGGATCCCCTCGAAGGGACTGCTGACGGTGGAGGGCATGCACTTCTGCTCGATGCCGACGGTGCCGTGTTCCCAGGTGATGACCGGGCGGGGTCCCGGCGGCGGCTGGGCGGGCGCGATGACCGTGGCGACGGCGGTGGCCGGTGACCCGTCGGGGAACGTGGTCGTGTAGAGGATCCGCCACGCCTTCGCGTTCGCGGGCATGACCCGGTTGGTGAGCGCCTCACTGCGCACCAACGCGCCGGGCTGGGTGGGCACGGTGGCGGGTGGTGTGTAGAAGCCGTCCAGCGGCAGCCAGATCCGCGGGGGCAGCGTGGTCGCCTCGGCCGGTGCCGCTGCCGTTGGCGTTGCCGCGGTCGGCGCCGGGGCGGAGTCACTGCGAGCGCCGCAGCCGGTCAGCGCGACCGTCGTCAGCATGATCGCCGAGAACGCGGTGAACGGCTTCATCGTGGCTCCTCGTCGGTGGCGGACGTACTCGGAGAGTTGTGTGCCGTTCGGCGGCCCGGGTAGAGCCACAGGCCTTGATTGTTGGGGGCTGAGGGCCCTGGGTCAGCCCGACAGCGCACGCAGCCGCAGGGCGAGCTGGATCTCCAGCGCCCGTTCCGGGCTCGACCAGTCCTTCCCGAGCAGCGCCGCGACGCGCTCGAGCCGCTGGGCCACGGTGTTGGGGTGCACGTGCAGCCGTTGCGCCGCGCGCCGTGGGCTCGCGCCGCAGGCGTAGTACGCGGTGAGCGTGCCGATCAGGTCGGTGCCGCGGGCGGCGTCGTGGTCGGCGACGGGGCCGAGGACGTCCTGCACCCACGCCGCGACGTCCGGCTCGTCGCCCACGACCAGGCCCGCGAATCCCAGCTCCACGGCCGCGGCGCCCTGGCCCGCCCGGCCGAGCACCGTAAGGGCGCCTGCGGTGCGGCGGGCCTCGGCGTAGGCGCGGGCGACGCCGCGGGCGGGCGGGACCGGACCTGCTGCCCCGACCGTCACGTCGGGGGTGAACCGGATCGCGAGCCGGGCCGCCACCGCCGACGGGTCGTCGCCGGGCACGAGCGCGACGACGGCGCCGTCGTGCTCGCCCGCCAGCCCGCGCCCGGTCCCGGCGGCGGCCGCGGCGAGCGGCAGGCCACGGGGGCGCCCGCCGCGGCAGACCAGCACGATGTGGGGGCGCTCGGTCCGGAGCCCGAGCAGCCGAGCGCGTTCGAGCAGTGCGGGCTCAGGGGCGTCCCGCGCGAGCAGCTCGATGAGCAGGTCGGCGCCGATGCGCTGCTCGGCCTCCGCGGTGCGCAGCCGGAGGACGAGCACCAGCGCGCACACGACGGCCGCCCGCTCGACGGTGCGCTTCTGGCCGTCGTCGAGATCCGGCACGCCGCCGAGTACCAGGGTGCCCAGCTGCTGCCCGGCCGCGGTGACCGCGACCGTCCACACGCCGTCCCGGCCCGTCAGCCTGCCCGAGCGTGCGGGGGGCGGCAGTTCGGCGGGCGCGGGCCCGTGGGTCGCCAGCGGCATGCCGTCCGCGTCGTGCACGGCCACCCAGCCGCCGATCAGCGCACCGAGCGTGGCGGCGACGTCCTCGACGCCCCCGCCGCCGAGGACGACGGCGGCGAACCGGTCGTGCGCTTCCGCGGCCTGCTGGATCCCGGCGTGTGCCGCGGAGAGGGCGTCGAGCGCGGCGGCGGTCTCGGCCATCCGCCGCGTCTGGACGATCGAAACGGCCGCCAGCGCGGCGAGCGAGCCGAGCAGCGCGACCTCGTTCGGCGGGAACGGTCGCCTGCTGCGGTCGGCGGCGAACAGCACGCCGACGAACCGGCCCTCGACCAGGAGCGGCGTTCCACAGATCGCGACGAGCCCTTCCTCTGCGACGGCGGCGTCGATCTCCTCGGTGTGCCGGTAGGCGCTGTCGGCGGGGTAGTCCGCGGTCCAGCGGGGGCGCCGCGCCTGGGCGACGAGCCCGCCCAGCCCCGCGCCCTGCGGGAGCCGCAGGGTCTGGAACCGCGTGGACACCGACCCGGCCGTGGCGCGCATGTAGGTGTCGCCGCGCTCGGGATCGGCCAGGGTCAGGTAGGCCACGTCGGTGCCCAGCAGGGTGCGCGCCCGCCGCACGATCGCGTCCAGCACCCCGCCGGGGTCGGCGAGGGAGGCGAGGTCGCGGGCGGTGTCGACCAGCGCCGCGAGCTCGGCCTCCCGCCGCCGGTGCCCGTCGATCACCGCGCGCACGCGCAGCGCGGCGGCGCTGGCGGCCGGGTCGGCGCCCGCCGCCTCGATCTCGGCGGCGGGCGCGTCCTTGGCGAGCAGGTCGAGCAGCTCCCGTGACGTCACACGGCGATGGTGTCAGCCTTCGTGGCCTCGGCGAGGTCGCGGTGGCGGGTCTCGGAGTAGGTCGCCACGGCGAGCAGCGTCACGAGAGCGCTCACCGCCACGTAGACGGCGATCGCGTAACCCGAGTGGTAGGCCGCGAGCAGCGCGACGGCGATGATCGGCGCAAGGCCGCCCGCGAGGATCGACGCGAGCTGGTAGCCGATCGAGACGCCGGAGTAGCGCACGGTCGTGCCGAACAGCTCCGACAGGAACGCGGCCTGCGGACCGTACATCGCGCCGTGCAGAATCAGCCCGACCACGACGGCGACGGCGGCGAGCCAGAACGTCTTGGTGTTCAGCAGCGCGATGAACGCGAACGCCCACGCGCCGACGCCCGCGGCGCCGAAGAGGTAGACCGGGCGGCGGCCGATCCGGTCGGACAGCGCGCCCCACAGCGGGATCGCGCCGATGTGCACGGCCGCGCCGATGAGCACGGCGCCGAGCGCGAACGAGCTGGGCAGCTTGAGCTGGGTCGTGACGTAGGTCGTGATGACGATCGTGAAGATGTAGTAGGCGACGTTCTCGGCGAACCGCGCACCCATCGCCGTGAGCACCTCGCGCGGGTAGCGGCGCAGGACCGTGCCGATCGGCAGCTTGTCCTGATCACCGGCGCCTTCGGCGCGCTCGCGAGCGGCGCGGAAGATCGGCGACTCGTCCACCGACAGCCGCACCCACAGCCCGATCAGCACGAGAACGGCCGAGACCAGGAACGGGATCCGCCAGCCCCAGGCCAGGAACTGCTCCTCGGTCTGCACGACGGCCATGAACGCCAGCAGACCGTTGGCGATCAGCTGCCCCGCGGGCGCGCCCGCCTGCGGCCAGCTCGCCCAAAACCCGCGCCGGGCCGGGTCGCCGTGCTCGGACACGATGAGCACCGCGCCGCCCCACTCGCCGCCGAGCGCGAAGCCCTGGATCAGCCGCAGCAGCACGAGCAGCAGCGGCGCGGCCACCCCGATCGTCGCGTACGAGGGCAGCAGGCCGATCGCGAACGTCGACGCGCCCATCATCAGCAGGCTCAGTACGAGCAGCTTCTTGCGGCCGATGCGGTCGCCGTAGTGGCCGAACACCAGGCCGCCGATCGGGCGGGCAAGGAAGCCGACGGCGAAGGTGGCCAGCGACGCGAGCGTGGCCGCGGTCGGGTCGCCCGTCGGGAAGAACACCTTCGGGAAGACGACCGCGGCGGCGACGCCGTAGAGGAAGAAGTCGTACCACTCGACGGTGGTGCCCGCCATGCTGGCGGCCACCACCTTGACGATGGGCGAACGGGGCATCGGTGCTCCTCGATTCTCGTGAACGGGCCAGCCGGGTTCGGTGACGGCTGAGACGGCTTGCGACGGCGGCGAGGTCGATGACCTCAGCGCGCGGTCCAGCCGCCGTCGATGGACAGGGAGGCGCCGGTGATCGACGCCGAGGCGGGCCCCCACAGCACCGCCGCGAGCTCGGCGACCTCCGCGGGCTCGACGAGGCGCTTCAGGGCTTGCGGGGCCAGCAGCACGTCGGTGAGGACCGCGTCGGGCGAGATCCCGTGCGCGCGCGCCTGGTCGGCGATCTGACGCTCGACCAGCGGGGTGCGGACGTAGCCGGGGCTCACGCAGTTGCTGGTCACGCCGTGCTCGGCGGCCTCGAGCGCGATGACCTTGGACAGGCCCTCGAGCCCGTGCTTCGCGCTGACGTAGGCGGCCTTGAACGGGCTCGCGACGTGGCCGTGGGCGCTGGAGACGTGCACGAGCCGACCCCAGCCCCGCGCGTACATGTGCGGCAGCACGCGCCGGGCCAGCCGGAACGGCGCCTCCAGCATCAGCCGCAGGATCAGCGAGAACGTCTCGGGGTCGAACTCAGGCAGCGGCGCGACGTGCTGGATGCCCGCGTTGTCCACGAGCACGTCGACCTCGGCGGGCAGCTCGTCCACGGCGTCGAGATCCGACAGGTCGCAGACCACCGGCTCGACCCCCGGCAGCTCGCACGCCAACGCCACGATCCCGGCCTTGTCGCGGTCGACCGCGAGCACCGCGGCACCGTCGGCGACCAGCCTGCGGGCGATCGCCGCGCCGATGCCGGACGCCGCGCCCGTGACGAGCGCGCTCCGACCGTCGAGGGGGAGGGGCATGCCGAGGGACGCTACGGGCAACCAGGCCGGAACGTTGTGTGCCGATCAACCATATTCGACGGTCAGGGCATGTGGCGGTGCCACACGCTATGCCTCAGGAGGGGTCGGGGCGGATGACCAGAACGGGCGAGTGGGCGTGCAGGACGCAGTAGAGGCCGACCGAGCCGAGCAGCACGCTGGCGATCTCGCCGTGTCCGCGGTGTCCGACGATGAGCAGCTGGGCGGTGCGCGACTCCTCGACCAGTACCGGTCCGATCGTGCCCGCGACGGCGACGACGCGCACGTCGGGTCGGGTGGCGGCGGTGCTGAGGACGTCGTCGACGATCTCGCGTGCTGCGATCTCCTCCCGGCGGGCGATCTCGGTGTCGCTCACCGGGATGGGGACGCTGTAGCGGGCGCCGAACCGGCCCGCGGACTCGAAGACGGTGACCACGCGGAGCGGGGCGTGACGACGGGCTGCTTCCTCGATGGCGGCGGCCAGCGCCGTGCGGGCGGGCTTCGATTCGTCGATGCCGACGACGATCTCCCGGGGGTCGTGGGTGGTGGTGTCGGGGTGATCGGTCATGGAGCGCTCCGGTCGTGGGCGTGCCGATGAAGGGTCGGGGGCAGCTTCGCCCCGGTGGCCGTGTCGCGAAGACAACGGCCGGTCAACAGACGTCAAACATTTGGCGCCGCGACACACCCCGGTCGGCAGAGGGCGGTCTCGGCGGGACGTTGGGCCCGAAGCTCGCGAATCGCCGCTCGGGGCATGGTTCGGCGGCCGGGCGCTCCCGCCGACCTCTGGCGTGGCGATCGCCAGCGGGCGGTGTCCCGTCGTCAGTGGTACGTGGCATCCCGCTCGTGCTGGCCAGCGAAGCGCTGGAGGTGCCCCTCGATCCGGGCCAACCGCGCGTCCAGGGTGTCGAGGCGCGTTTCCAGGCGTTGCTCGAGCGACTCGGCCTCGGCCGCCAGCGTCTGCTCCTCGGCCGCCGCGACCGCCCTGGCGACAACGAGCGCCACCGCGGCGGCGACCCCGCCGAGGACAGCGACCCCGGCGATCATGACCGCGGCGGCGATGAGGCGACCGGCCAGCGTGACCGGCACGTGATCCCCGTAGCCCACTGTCGTCATGGTGGTGAGGGCCCACCACAGCCCGTCGCCCCACGAACCGATCCGGCCTTCGGGCGCGCTGCTCTCCACCAGCCACGCGCCGGTGCCACCGAGGAGAACGACGGCCACCGCTGTGGCCGTCACCACGGCCGCGGTGCGGATCACGGCGACGTGGGTTATCGGGCGTCTCGTCGGTTGCACGGCTCCTCCTTAAGCGCCTGCGCGGGGGGTCGAGTTGGTCAGCGCGGGCAACAGCAGGTGCGGGAGGGCGGCGCCGGTGATGGCCGCAACGGTCGCGGCCATGACCAGCCCACCCAGCACCCCGATCGCGGCGACGAGCGCGATGGGCTGGTGAGGCTGCCACAGTGGGGGCGCCACCGCGGTGAAGGCGCCAAGGCCCGCGGCCCAGGCCGCCGCCGTGATCGGGATCCACCGCCAGGCGCGGCGCACCCGGTGTCGCAGCAGCGTCCATTGCGCGAAGCCGATCGTGGCGAGGAGCACGACGGCGGCCACCGCCGCGAGCGGGATGAGCACGGCAAGCGGCACGTCGGTCAGCCGGTCGCCGAGCTGCGACGGGGCGAACCCGATGGCGTAGGCCACGACGGCCGCCGCGGCGGTCACCCCGATCCACGCGGCGACGGGCAGGTCATCGAGTGCCCTGCGGAGCACACGGGCCTGCGCGAACCCGAGCACCGCCCCCTCGATCGCACCGGCCATCAGCATGGCGGGTACGAACACCCGGTCGGCGGACCCGCTGAGCAGTGCCGCGGTCAGCGCAGGGGCGGCGAACCCGGCGCACTCGCCCACCGTCACCGAGACGAACCAACTGCGGCGTAGGCCGTGGGGGGAGACGACGCCGATCATGAGTGCCACGGTGGCCTGCGTGCCGTCGTGCGGCCAGGGGCGAACGACCCACTGGTAGGCCCCACCTTCGACGTCCCCGACCGGGCGGCGCCCTTCGTGGTCGGTGCCGAGCTCGAACCCGGGGCCATGGTGCCCGGGTCCGATGGCCTTTCGGCCCCTTCGCCCCCGGCGGCCGGACCGGGCAGCGTGGGCGGTGTGCGGACGCGAACGGGAGGGTGGCTGCGCCGCAGGCTATACCGGGGCGGCCGACCGGGGCGCCTGGCCCGCGCGCTGAACCGCGTCGACGCGTGGGTGTACTCGTTCGGTGTGGTCCTGCCGGACCGCGCCGCCACACTGGAGGTCGTCGGACGGCGGACCGGTCGTCTCGTCTCGGTGCCGCTGGTCGTCGTGCGCCACGATGGTGAGCGCTACCTCGTCGCGATGCTCGGCGCGAACACCGCGTGGGTGCGCAACGTCCACGCGGCCGAGGGGCGGGCCGTGCTGCGGCACGGGCGCCGCGAGCCCGTACGCCTCGTCGAGGTGCCCGCAGGCGTGCGCGCGCCGATCCTGCGCCGCTACCTGGCCATCGCACCAGGCGCACGGGCCCACCTGCCGGTGGATCGCCGGGCGCCGCTGGCCGAGTTCGAGCGGATCGCGGCCTCGGTCCCGGTATTCCGCATCACGCCCGGAGGAACCTGAGCGGGAATGGACCGGCGATGAGCTATTGTCGGCCCACAGTAGACATTCGACGAACAGGAGCACGGCGTGGACTTCCTGCACAGCATCGGGAGCTTCTTTTGGACGCTATTCTGGATTGTGGTGCTCATCGGTTATCTGATGGCGTTGTTCAGCATCATCACCGACCTGTTCCGCGACCATGAGCTCAGCGGTTGGCTGAAGGCCGTCTGGCTGATTTTCCTGTTCTTCCTGCCGGTCCTCACCGCGCTGGTCTACCTCATTGTTCGCGGCGGTGGAATGGCGCAGCGCAGCCAGCAGGCGGCGCGCCACCAGCAGCAGGCCGTGGACACCTACATCCGGGATGTCGCAGGCGGCTCGGCCGCCGAGATCGCCAAGGCGAAGGAGCTCCTCGACGCGGGTGCCATCAGTCCAGAGGAATACGAGAAGCTCAAGGAAAAGGCCCTCGCCTGAGCGCTCGGCTGGTATCGACAGGGCCGGGGCGCCGTCCGATCGCGAGGAGGACGCCGTGACCGACCCGGAGGCCGCCACCGTGCCTGACGAGCGGCCCGCGATCCGCGGCGGGACGTGGCGCGCGTTCCTTTCGGCCTTCTGCATCGTGCTCGCCGCCGTTCTGGTGCCGGTGTCGATCCTCGGCGCGTGGCTGCGCGCCGAGCTCGTTGACGAGAGCCGATTCGTCGCCACTCTCGCCCCGCTCGCACAAGAC
Organism: uncultured Actinomycetota bacterium; assembly: GCA_963736375.1. Classification (GTDB taxonomy): domain Bacteria; phylum Actinomycetota; class Actinomycetes; order Mycobacteriales; family Pseudonocardiaceae; genus Pseudonocardia. The sequence goes on along the minus strand of CAVTOL010000020.1, from coordinate 25,171 downwards.
CCGCAGGTCCAAGGCTTCGTCATCGAGGAGACGCAGAACGCGATCGACGAGCGGGTCGACTTCGATCAGCTGACGGGCAGCGCGGTCGGTGGGCTCGACGGGCTGGGCCTGCCGCCACGGGCGGTCACGGCGCTGAACTTCCCGTGTTCCCGGCGATCTTCATCGGCGTCGCGGTCGCCATGATCCCGGCGGCGGTCTTCGGCCAGTCGCCCGCCGTCGCGGTGGCGGTCGGTGCGGCGGCGGGCATGGCCGCGTGCACCCGGCTCCTGTTCTCCTCGGTGCTCTTCGCGGCCCTGCTCGTGGGGATCGGTGGGCAGGACACGGTCCCGGCCGCGGTGCTGGCCTCGGTGGCGGCCTGGCTGACGACCACGGCAGTGTCGTCGCGGCTTTCATCCCTCGGGCCGACATCTGTTGACCTGTTCAAGCGTCGGTCTTAGATTGCCGGTGACCGAGTACTTCTCACGGGGGGTTGCGTCATGTCGTCTGCCGTTCCTGTGTCGCGGCCCCAGGCCGTCGCGATTCCGTTCAACGAGACGCTCCCCTGGTTGATCGGGGCGGCCGTGTTCGGGCTGTTGCTCTACTACTTCGTCGGGATCGACCAGGGCGCGACGTCGGTCTTCGGCGACAACATGTACGTGCACGAGTTCGTGCACGACGCCCGCCACCTGCTCAGCTTCCCCTGCCACTGATGGTCCGAGCGCTGGTGCTGCGCGGCGCCGCGGTCGGAGCGCTGGCCGGACTGCTCGCGTTCGTCTTCGCGCGGATCTTCGCCGAGCCGGTGATCCAGGCCGCGATCGACTACGAGTCCGCCCGCGACGAGGCCAAGGCGGCGTTGGCGGCGGCTGCGGGGCAGCCCGCCGAGGCCGGGGGGCCGGAGCTGTTCAGCCGCGCGGTGCAGGGCAACATCGGCGCAGGTGTGGGCATCGTCGCGTTCGGGATCGCCATCGGGCTGTTCTTCGCGGTCGCCTACTGCATGGCCTACGGCCGCACCGGCGGCGTGCGACCGCGGCAGCTGTCGCTGCTGGTGGGCTTGTTCGGGTTCCTCGCCATGTTCGGGATCCCGTTCGTGAAGTACCCGTCGAACCCACCCTCGATCGGCAACGCGGACACGATCCGCGACCGCGGTGCGCTGTGGGTGCTGATGATCGTGGTGTCGATCGTCGTGCTCGTCATGGCCGTCGTTCTGGGGCAGCGGTTGCAGGCTCGGCTGGGCACCTGGAACGCCGCGCTGGTCGCGGGCGGCGCGGCGATCGTGGTGCTCGGGATCGTGATGGCGTTGCTGCCCGCGCTGGGGGAGCTCTCGGCCAACGTCGCGGAGTCGGGCTCCCGCGTGACCGAGACCCCGCAGCCGCTCACCGACCCGTCGGGGAAGCTCGTGTTCCCGGGCTTCGACGCCGACCAGCTGTACTGGTTCCGGCTGTACTCGGTGGGCGCGCAGATCATCTTGTGGGGCGTGCTCGCCTTGGGCTTCGCCCCACTGGCCGAGCGGGTGCTCCAACAGCACGGCGCCCCGAGCCAACGCGACCTCGCCGATTCGCCGAGCTGACGGCTGCAGCGGGCGCGGCGGCCGGTCCGAGCTCCGGCCGCCGCGTCGCCGCTACCCGGCGAGCACCTCGTCGAGCACGCCGCGACGGACGTCGGCCACGAGATCGGCGAGCTGGTCGAGGCTCATCTGGATGCGCTGCCCGAAGTCGTCGGTGATCACCACCCGCTTGTCGGGCGTGGCCGCGTCGTCGATGTGCAGCTCGGGGCATCCGCAGTTGCACTGACCGCAGAAGGTGGCGATGTGGCGCATGGGTCTCCTTCGGTGGGATGGCTACGCGTGTGCAGAAGTCGCCGGGAGGATCCGACCGGTTCCCGCCGGGCCGCGAATCCGCCCGACCGGGTGAGCGGGAACGGGTTTCAGAACATGGCGAGGAACATCGCGCCCATGCCGAGGCTCATCAGCGCATGGCAGGAGGCGTCGACCCGTGCGGCCACGGGGCGACGGGCGGCAGTCAGGACGGCGACCGTTCCCGTGGCGTCGGCGATGGGCGCGGCGCCGTCCGTCCGCGCCGCGACGGCCCGGTAGATCCACACCGACGCCGTGGCGACGAGCAGGGCGGTGAACAGCACCGTCACCGCCGTGGTCCACGTCGCGTGGGTGCCCATACCCATCAGTTCGGGCATCGCGACGACCATCCAGACCATCGCCGCCGCATTCGTCGTGTGCAGGGAGTCGGGGATGCTGCCGCCGACTGCCCCGGCGACGAACCAGAGGGCGAACAGCCCGAACAGCCCCATCTGGACCATCCCGCTCGGCGATCCCGGTCCGCCGGTCCAGCCCCACGTCATGGCGAGCATGGCCAGGCTCATGAGCAGGTGGGCGGCCTCGACGGCCCTGTCCACGAACGCCTGAGCCGTCAGACGGCGCAGCGCGTAGCCGCCGGTGCCGACGAACACCGCCGTGAACAGCACCGACACCGTGAGCGACGAGAACACCCCTGCTCCTTCCGTCTGCCGGACAAGTCGGGCGCAGGAGGTGGTTGGTTCCCGCCATTGCGGTGAAAGCCACGGGAACTTGTCGGGCTCCGTGAACGACATCGTCGGTATGGAGTGTCGGCGGTGTCGGGAGGCGATCTCGGCGAGGCTGGACGGCGAGGCGACCGACGCGGAGTCGGCCGCGGTCGACGCCCATCTCCGACGGTGCGCGGACTGCAGGGCGGCGCGGGAGCGGGCCGAGCAGGTGACCCGGATGGCGCGGGACTACGCGGTGGACCCCGGCCCCGGCTGGCGCACGGTCCTGCTCGCCGCGCTGCAGCGTGGAGGCCCGTCCGCGTGCGGGTGCGCACCGACCTGCTCGTGTGGCTGCCAGAGCGGGCAGCGCTGCCGGTGCGGGCCGCACGTCGCGGCTTGAGCATCACCGATCGTCGAGGTGGGCGGCGAGCTCCTCGCGGGCGCGGGCGACCCGCGAGCGGATCGTGCCGACCGGACAAGCGCACACCTGCGCGGCCTCGGCATAGCTCAGGCCGACCACCTGGGTGAGGACGAAGGCCATCCTGCGGTCCGGGTCGAGCCGGTCGAGCAGGCCTCGCAGCGCAACGGACTCGGCCAGGTCGCCCGGCGCGACGGCGTGCCCGTCGTCGGGGGTGAGGTCGCGGACGACCCTCGGCCGCGCACTGGCGCTGCGGATGTGGTCGGCGGCCACCCGCCGGGCGATGGCCAGCACCCACGCGCGGACGGTCGACTCGGCGCGGAAGCCGGGCAGCGACCGGAACGCCCGCGCGTAGGTCTCCTGCGTGAGGTCCTCGGCGACCCGGCGGTCGGTGAGGACCACGAGCATGCGCCACACCTGCTGGTAGGTCAGGCGCACCAGCTCGGCGGCGGCGCGGGTGTCGCCGTCCCGCGCGTCGCGCGCGAGGTCGGTGAGCGCGGCGTCGTCGAGCATCGGCGACGTCCCCCCGCTCCCTGTGGCGCAACCTGTTCGGTAGGTCTACGGGTCGTCGTGATCGGCCGTCAATACGTCCCCGGCGTATGCAGGCGAAGCCGCAGGTCCGACGGGCGGCGCGGGCTGGGACCGCCGGTGGTCGCGGGGGCGGACCCCGTAGCTCGCCTCGAAGGCGCGGTGGAAGTGGCTGCTGTCGAAGAACCCCCCAGCGGTGCGCGATCACGCCGATCGGCGCCGGGCTGGTGGTCAGCTCGCTGCGGGCGCGCGCGGGCCTGCGGCTGCGGATGACCCCAGGCCCGCGACCAGCAGCACCCGCGCCCACGGCCATGGCGCCGGGATCTGGCACGAGACCTACCTCGTCCGCGCCGGCGAGTACGAGGCGATCTACAACAACGTGCCGCCGTCAGGGCTCGGCCGGGCCGGTCGGCTCGTGCCGGTCGGCGAGGGGAGCACGGCCCGCCTTCGAATCCGCGCCCGAGACGCGTCCTGACGAGCCGCCGCCTTCGTAGCGATCATGCGCTGTGCCGGACGGCGAGCCGGTAGATGACGACGGCGGCGACGGCGCTCGGCTTGTCGCCCTTGCTGGTGTTGGACTGCACGTAGCTGCCGGACTTGAAGTACCAGCCCGAGCCCCGCTTCGCGAGGTCGAGCTTCTTCGCGCCGTTGTAGTCGACCCGGATCCGGCCGCCGGACGCGGTGAGCGTGAGGTCGTAGGCCGTGCCGAGCGTGTAGTTCGGGTCGAGCGTGACGTCGGTCTTGCCGTCGTTGTACTGCGCGATCAGCTTGCTGCCTTCGAGGCGGACCTCGAGCACGTCGTCGTTGGCGTCGTGGATCTGGGCGGTGACGACGTCGGGCTTGGCCTTGGGGAGGGTGGTCACGGCCTGGCGCACGGTCAGCGTGTGGGTGCCGTGGGTGTTGGTCCAGCTCGCGAGCTTGCTGCCGGTCATCTCACGCAGCTCGGAGCGTGGGTAGCTGCTGCCCGACGTCGTCACGCCGCCCGCGTTCGCGGTGAACACCACGCCGTCCTTCGCGTCGTTCAGGTGGAACGCGGTGCAGGAGTGGTCGGTGAGCTTCGGCATCGCGACGGTGTCGGGGTCGCCTTTGTGGCCGGTCGGCAGCGTGAGGTACCAGTTGGACGGGTCCAGCACGGCGGAGATCCCGCCCGGTGTCGACGCCGCGGACGTCTTGCCGGACGCGGAGTTCGCCGACACGACCAGGGCGGCCAACCCGACGACGACCGCGAATCCGATGATCACGGCCCGGCGTCGGGTACGGCCTGCCGGTGTGGCCGGGGGTGGGAGCAGGTGCTTTGGCATGGGTGCATGACCTCGTGCCGGAGCCCACGGCCCCGACCGTGAACTCCTGCCCGTTGCCACCGTGCGGGCGCCCGAGGGAGCGTCGGTGGGCAGGAACCCGGGACCGACCAGGCGCACCGGCGAGATCAGTGCCTCGACCGGCGCCGGAACGGTAACCGCGCAACGATCATGCGCGGGAGCGGCCTGCGGCGACCGGTAGCTCTCCCGTGACTAAGTGGACGGTCGGGCGTGCGGAAGGTTGCTTCACTGTGGACGCCACGCTGCGGGCGGCCGCTCTGCGTCGACGAGCGGTCACGTGCTTTCAGGGTGGGCCCTGCAGGATGTGGTGATGAGGCTGCACGAGTTCCCCCGCCACCGGTTGACGTTCGGCGCGAGCCCTGTGCACCCGCTCGACCGGCTGTCCGACCACCTGGGTGGCGCGCGGATCTGGGCCAAGCGCGAGGACGTCAACAGCGGCCTGGCGTTCGGCGGCAACAAGATCCGCAAGCTGGAGTACATCGTCCCGGACGTGTTGGCCGCGGGCGCCGACACCCTCGTCTCGATCGGCGGGGTGCAGAGCCGCCACACCCGCCAGGTGGCGGCCGTGGCGGCGCACCTCGGCCTCGCGTGCAGGCTCGTGCAGGAGCGGTGGGTGGACTGGGCCGACCCGGTCAACGACCGGGTGGGCAACATCCTGCTCAGCCGGATCATGGGCGCCGACGTGCGGCTGGACCCTGCGGGATTCGACATCGGCATCCGGCGGTCGTGGGAGGAGGCGATCGCCGAGGTCGCTGAACGCGTACTCCGGCATCTTCGCGTGATTTCCGGGCAGCGTGTGCGTGGTGCACCCTGAGCCGATGACCGCCATCGGAATCACCGGGCACCGGGGGTTGTCCGGACCCACCGAGCAGCTCGTCGCGGCGGCGCTGCGCGCGGAGGTCGCGCGGCACGCTGACGACGAGCTCGTCGGGGTGAGCTCGATCGCCGACGGCGCCGACAGCTTGTTCGCCACCGCCGTGCTCGACGCGGGCGGCGCTCTGGTCGTGATCGTTCCGGCACGGCGCTACCGCGACGCCCTCCCGGCAGGGCAGCAACCCGTCTACGACGCGCTGCTCGCCCGCGCGGCGCGGGTGGTCGTGCTCGACCACGAGGACCCCACCGATGTGGCGTACATGGACGGTGGCCTGCGGATACTCGACGAGATCGACCGCCTCGTCGCCGTGTGGGACGGGCAGGAGGCGCGCGGCTTGGGCGGCACGGCCCATCTCGTCAACGCCGCGGAGGAGCGGGGCCTGCCGGTCACCGTGATCTGGCCCGCGGGCGCGGTTCGCTGACGGTGCGCGAAGCCGACCTGCCCGCGATGGTGCGCCCGATGCTGGCCACGCCCGGCCCGCCGCCCGCGGGCCCCGGGTGGTCGGTGGAGTTCAAGTGGGACGGGATCCGCGCGATCGTCGCCGCCGCGCCCGGCGGCCGGGTGCGGATGTGGAGCCGCAACGGCAACGACGTCACCGCCTCCTACCCCGAGCTCGCGACCGGCCCGACCGCCGAGGCCCTCGGCGAACGGGGGCCGGTGCTGTTGGACGGGGAGATCGTCGCCCTCGACGAGCAGGGGCGCCCCACGTTCTCCCGGCTCACCCAGCGGATGCACGTCCGGGCGCCGAGTGCGGAGCTGGTGGCGCGGGTGCCGGTGCGGCTGTACGTGTTCGACGTGCCGCAGTCGGGACCGTCCTACGACGAGCGCCGCGCGGCACTGGAAGCGCTCGACCTCGGCGTCGTCCCGCACGTGGCGGTGCCGCCCGCCTATGTCGACGTGCCCGCCGCACAGCTGCTGGACGTCGCCCGCGCGCACGGGCTGGAGGGGGTGGTCGCCAAGCGCCGCCGCTCGCGCTACGAGGTGGGGCGGCGGTCGGCGGCGTGGGTGAAGACCGCGCTCACGACCACGCAGGAGGTGCTGGTCGGGGGCTGGTCGCCCGGTCAGGGGCGGCGGGCCGGGATGGTGGGGTCGCTGCACATGGGCGCCTACGACAAGGGCGGGCGGCTGCGCTACCTCGGCCTGGTCGGCACGGGGTTCACCGACGCCGCGCTCCGGCTGCTGGCCGAGCGGCTGGCCCCGCTGGCGGTGGCGCGGTCGCCGTTCGACGACGAGGTGCCCGCGCTGGACACCCGTACCGCGCGGTGGGTGCGGCCGGAGCTGGTCGGGGAGGTGGTGTACCGCGTGCTCACCCCGGACCTGCGGCTGCGGCACACGGCCTGGCGGGGCCTGCGGGTGGACCGCGACCCGGCCGAGATCGTGCTCGACCTGCCCTGGCCACCCCCACCCCGGCTGTGATCGCCGGTTGGGCCCGTCCGGGCTCGAGAGGAACGTGAGCGGGGTTCTTCCATGATCGAAGCCCGCTGGTGTTCCTCTCGAGCGCCGCTCAGCCGTTTGGTGAGCGTGGCGGCCGGTCGCGGCGTCGTCCACGTCAGACCTCCAGCGCCTTGCGGTAGCCGACCTCGTCCAGCTCGGCGCCCCACAACCGGTCGTGCCGCTCTGTGCCGTCCGGCCGCCACCCCGCTGCCTCGTAGAAGCGGCACGCGCGGGTGTTGCCTGCGAGCACCCAGAGGGTGGCCATGGGGTGGTGGTGCGCGAGCCGCCGTTCCGCCTCGGCGATCAGCGCGCGGCCCACGCCCTTCCCCCACGCCTCGGGGTCGACGTAGAGGGCCCGCAGCACGGCCGCGCCGGGCGAGATCGTGACGAACCCCCGGATACGATCGGTGACGGCGACGACCGTGAGCGGGTCGTCGCCGTCGAACGTGTAGTGGGCGGCGCGGTCTTCGGGACGGAGGCCGTCGAGGTGGTCGTCGGCGATCAGTCCGCGGTAGCCGACCTGCCACGACCGCACGTGGACCGCAGCGACCGCCCACTCGTCCCCGACCCGGGCTCTGCGCAACTGCACGGCGGTCAGCTTTCCAGCATCCGGCGCTTCATCGGCGGCACCAGGTTGGCCGCGCGGAGCGCGCCGCGCATCACCCGGCGCATGACGGGGTGGCCGGACGCGGCGACCAACGCCGGGCCTCGGCGGTCCCCGACCGGAGCGGCGCGGGTGCGCGACGCCGAGCGCACCCGGGCCGCGATCCTCGACGCGGCGCTCGTCGAGTTCGGGGAGCACGGCTACGCGGGCGCCCGTACGAGCGCGATCGCCCGCCGGGCCGGGGTCAACGCCCAGCTGATCTCGTACTACTTCGACGGGAAGGAAGGCCTGTACAAGGCGCTCGCGCAGCGGTGGCGCGGCGAGGGCGGTGCGCCGCGCCCGGACCTGCCGCTGGCGGAGCTCGTGGCGGGTTTCGTGCGGGCGAACCTCACCGGCCGGTCGATGAACCGGCTGCTGGTGTGGGAGGGCCTCACCGGCACCGGCATGGACGAGTCCGACCTGCCGTACTTCGCGCAGATGGTCGCCGATGTGCAGCGCCGCCAGGAGCAAGGGGAGATCGCCGCCGAGCTCGACCCGACCGCCGTGCTGCTCACGCTGTTCAGCGCCGCGCTGGCCCCCACCCTGCTGCCGCACGTGGTCGAGCGGGTGACCGGGCAGGCCGCGGACTCGCCGGAGTTCCTCGACGACTACGCGTCCCGGCTGGCGCAGATCGTCGAGTGCCTCCGTCCGTGACACGTGCGATCACAGATCTACGTCGACACCGACCGCACTTCACGGGAGGACGGCCGCGGCCATCTGCCGGGCAAGCCAGCGCCGGTAGTCGGCTTCCGACCAGCCCTTCTCCAGGACGAGCCGCCCGTAGAGCGCGGGGTCGGTGAGCGTCCAGAGGCCGTCGGCGACCTGGTCGACGGTGAGGTCGGCGCGGATCGGGCCGAGCGTGCGGGCGTGCGCCACCACCGCGCCCGCGCCGATGCGGCGGTTGCCCTCCAGGGTCGCCCACAGCTGTGTGAGCTCGGCGGAGTCGCCCGCCGCGCGGTGGACGACGTCGAAGAGCCTGGCGGTGCGCGCGTTGATCAGCACGGCGACGTCCGCGTACGCGTCGAGCGCGCCCGCGGGGTCGGTCGCCTCCCAGACCGGCACGAACCAGGGTCGTTGGGCGACGGGCACCGGCTCGTCGTCGCCCGCCAGCGCCTCGTCGACGATCTGGCGGAGCAGTGCGGGCTTGGAGCCGAAGGCCGCGGCGACGGTGGGCCGCGCCACCCCGGCTGCCTCGGCGACGTCGCGCAGGGACGTCGCCGTGTAGCCGCGTTCAACGAAGAGGTCGCGGGCCGCGGCCACGATCGCCCGCCGCGTGCGCTCGGCGGACTCGGCGCGCATCGGAGAGTGGTATCCGCGGCGGGCGTTGACATCGGTCACCGATCGAGCATACTTATGTCTATTCGATAGACAACGACTAACGAAATGGGGGACGGACGTGACGCACGCCGTCGACACGAAGGACCTGGCCATCAGCGCGCTGCACGTGATGGCCACGGAGGACGAGGTCGAGTTCGCGCGGCTGGTCCACCCGGCGGCCACCAACCGCGAGGCGATCGACGAGCCACGCGACTGCCGGGGCAGGGGGCCGTCCGCGTTCCTCGCCACCGCCCGCTGGTTGCACGCCGCGTTCTCCGACCTGCGCTGGGAGGTGCGCGACGCAGTCTGCGACGGCGACCTCGTCGTCCTGCACGGCACGATGAGCGGCAGGCACACGGGGCCGTTCGTGGCCTACGGACCCGACGCGCGGCCCAAGGTCGCGTTCCCGGCGACCGGGCGCGCGTTCGCGGTCACGCAGACGCACTGGTTCCGCATCGCCGACGGGCAGGTCATCGAGCACTGGGCCAACCGCGACGACCGGGGGATGGGCGAGCAGCTCGGGTGGACGCCGCCGTCGCCGGTCTATCTGGTGCGGATGCTGCTCGCGACGCGGCGGGCTCGCGCCGCCGAGGCCTGACCTACCGTCGTTGATCGCCGGTCCGGCGCAGAAAGCGGCCAGATCCGGCCGGAAGTGCACCGAACCGATGATCACGGCAGGTGGCAGGTGGCAGGCTCAGGCGCGCCGGGCCCGGTACGCCGCCACCGCCACCCGGTTTCCGCACGTCGTGCTGCAGAACCGCCGGGAACGGTTGCGCGAGAGGTCCAGCACGATCCCGTCGCACGTGTCATCGGCGCAGATCGCCAGCCGGGACAGCTCGTCGGCGCGGATGAGGTCGACCATCGCCATGGCCGTCTCGACCGCGACCCGCACCGGGAACGGGGTGTCCGGCCCGACGGCGTGCAGGTGGTAGTCCTCCTCGCCGTGCCGGACGAGCTGTGGCACGGCGGTGTGCTCGCGCAGCATCCGGTTGACGATCCCGACGGCGGTGTCGCGGTCGGCCGTCAGCAGCTCCCGCAGCGGGGCCCGCAGCGCACGGACCGCCGCCAGGTCGGTCGGCGGCGCCCCGGTGTAGAGGTGCTCGCGGAAGAACGCGTCGAGCTCGGCCTCGGTGGTCAGCGTGTCCGGCGGCGTGGCCGAGTTCGCCAGCGCGACGGCGGCCTGCAACGAGGCGATCGTGTCATGGCCAAAAAGCACGTTGACAGATTACACCCGCTCGCATAGCGTCATTAGTCATGACGACGATGACCCATGACACCACCCGGACGGCGGGGCTCGGTTTCGCGTTGGTGTCGGCGGCGTCGTTCGGCCTTTCGGGGTCGCTGGCGCGTGGGCTGATGGACGCGGGCTGGTCGGCGGCCGCCGCCGTGTCCGCCCGGATCCTGCTGGCGGCGGCGGTGCTGGCGCCGTTCGCGATCGTCCAGCTGCGCGGGCGGTGGGACCTGCTGCGCCGCAACGTCGCGCTCGTGGGCGTCTACGGGCTGCTCGCCGTCGCGGGCTGTCAGCTGGCGTTCTTCAACGCCGTCGAGCGGATGCCGGTCGGGGTCGCGCTGCTGGTCGAGTACATGTCACCGGTGGCCGTCATCGCGTGGCTGTGGTTCACCCGGGGCCAGCGGCCAGGCCCGCGCACCGTCGGGGGCGCGGTGCTCGCGGTGGTGGGCCTGGCGTCGGTGCTCGACCTCGTCTCGGGGGCGCACGTCGACGGCGTCGGCATCCTGTGGGCGTTCGGCGCGATGGTCGGGGTCACCGCGTACTTCCTGATCTCCGCCCGCGAGGACGACGGCCTGCCGCCGACCGTCCTCGCCGCGGCGGGGCTGACGGTCGGCGGCTCGGCGTTGCTGCTGCTCGGCGCGGCGGGCGTGCTCCCGTTCGCGGCGACGAGGGCCGCGGTGCACTTCGGCGGCGTCACGGTGGCCTGGTGGCTGCCGGTGTTGGGGCTGGGTGTGGTGACGGCCGCGCTCGCCTACGTCACGGGCATCGCGGCCACGCGACGGCTCGGCTCCCGGCTCGCCTCGTTCGTCGCACTGACCGAGGTGCTTGCGGCGCTCGGGTTCGCGTGGGCGCTGCTGGGTCAGGCGCCGCGGCCCGTGCAGCTGTTGGGTGGCGCGCTGGTGCTGGCGGGCGTGGTGATCGTCAAGTCGGGGGAGCGCTAATCGCCGAACCGGCCGCGCGCCTCCACGGCCGCCACCTTGACATGCCCCGCCGGAGCCAATAGGTATCGGGGTGGCTCGGTGCGCGCCGGAGGGGGCGTGCACCGAGCCACCCTGCGCGGGAGGCGCCGGTGAGCGACCCGATCCCCGTGTTGCTCGTGTCCGACGACCCGGTTCTGCGTGCGGCGTGGGCGCGCAGGCTCCCGGAGGACGGTGGCGTCGAGGCGGTCGACCAGCTCCCCATCGTCATCCTGCTCGACGCGGGCAAGCGCGCAGGCCCCGAGCTGGTCAGCGGGCTGGGTGCCGCCCGGCTGATCGTCGTCGGGCCGCCGGATCCGGTCGCGGTGCGCACCGTGCTCAGCGCCGGGGCCCGTGGCTACCTGTTCGGGCGGCCCGAAGGGGATCGGCCACCGGCCGAGGAGTGGACGCGGGTGCGCACCGCGTCCGGTTCCGTCATCGAGCTGTCCGCGCGCGAGATCGCGGTGCTGCAGGGCGTCGCCGACGGCCGTTCCAACGGCGACATCGCCGCACGCCTGCAGATCTCCCCGCTCACCGTCAAGAGCCACCTCGCCCGCATCGGGCGCAAGCTCGGCACCGGCGATCGCGCGCATGCGGTGCTGCTCGCGCTGCGCGCGGGCGTGATCAGCTGACCGGCTGGATCAACCCGATGACGTTCCCGTCCGGGTCGGCGGCGGTCGCGATGAGCTTGCCGCCGCCGACGTCGCGCGGGCTCTGCCGCTCGGTGGCGCCCGCCTCGACGAGCTCGGCCAGCGCCTTGGCGACGTCGGGCACCTCCCGGTAGGCGACGAGCTCCTCCCCGTGGGGATCGAGGCCGATCTCCTGCCCGTCCACGGCGAACCCGACGTAGTAGGGCGTGTCCGTGGTGGGCGGCGTCCCGAGGAAGGCGGTGAAGACGGCCTTGGCGCCTGCGAGGTCGCGGACGGGGTAGACGATGGTCGAGAGGGACATGCGGGCTCCTTCGGTCACGTCGACGGACTGGTCTCCGTCATCGAGGTGACGGAACCCGGACGGGAGATGTGACCGATGGACGTGCTGGCGCAGCGGTTCGAGGACAGCAGGCGGCACCTGGCGGCGGTGGCCTACCGCATGCTCGGCTCGCGTGCCGAGGCCGACGACGCCGTGCAGGAGGCCTGGCTGCGACTGGCCCGCTCCGACGTCGACGGCGTGGACAACCTGCGGGGATGGCTCACGACGGTCGTCGCGCGGGTGTGCCTGGACATGCTGCGCTCGCGGACCTCGCGCCGGGAGGAGCCGCTCACGACCGACGAGCGGGTCGCGCCGGAGCCGGGGCCGGAGGGCGAGGCGGTGCTGGCCGATTCGGTCGGGGCGGCGCTCCTGGTCGTGCTGGACACGCTGGCCCCCGCCGAGCGGCTGGCGTTCGTCCTGCACGACCTGTTCGCCGTGCCGTTCGACGAGATCGGCGCCATCGTCGGCCGCTCGCCTGCCGCGGCCCGGCAGCTGGCCAGCCGGGCGCGGCGGCGGGTGCAAGGCGCCGCGCCGGACGACGCCTCGGAAGCATCGGACGAGCCCACCCACGCCCGCCAGGCCACCGCCGGACGTCCCGGCGTGTTCACCGGGCGGCGTGCTGGAGCGGCCGCGGTCGGGCAGGCCGAGGCGACGCACGAGGACCAACCAGGGCAGGTCGACGCCACCGGGCTGGCGCGACGGCAAGAGGTCGTCGCCGCGTTCCTGGCCGCCTCGCGCAGCGGCGACTTCGCCGCGCTGCTCGCGCTGCTCGACCCCGACGCCGTCGCGGTGGCCGATGCCGCCGCCGTCGTCGCCGGGGCCGAGCCCGAGGTGCGCGGGGCCGACGCCGTGGCGGGCACGTTCGCGGGCCGCGCCAGGGCCGCGCGCCTCGCCCTCCTTGACGGCGAGCCCGGCCTGGTGTGGACGCACCGCGGCGAGGTGCGGATGGCGTTCGCGTTCACCGTGGTCGACGGCCGCGTCACCGGCATCGAACTGATCGCCGATCCCGCGCGCCTCGCCGCGATGGGAGTAGAACCGGCGCCATGACCGTTCTCGATCTCACCGTGGCGGCTCCGGACGGCCCGTGCCCCGCGTCGCTGCACCTGCCCGACGGCGACGGCCCGTGGCCGGGCGTGATCATGTACCCGGACGCGGCCGGGACGCGCTCCACGTTCCGCGCCATGGCCGACCGCCTGGCGGCCCTCGGCTACGCCACGCTGTTGCCCGACGTCTACTACCGCCTGGGCGACTGGAAGCCGTTCGACGTGCACACCGTGTTCGCCGATCCCGACGAGCGCGACCGGCTGATGTCCCTCGGCGACAGCCTGACAGCCGACCAGGTGAGCGCCGACGCGGGCGCGTTCCTGGAGTTCCTCGCGGGGCGGCCCGAGGTGGCGGGCGAGCGGGTCGGCACCACCGGCTACTGCATGGGCGGGCGGATCTCGCTGCTCGTCGCGGGCCGCCAGCCGGACCGGATCGGCGCGGCGGCGTCGTTCCACGGCGGGCGGCTGGCCGACGAGTCCGACCCGGACAGCCCGGCGCTGCTCGCCGACCGTGTGCAGGCCACCGTGTACGTCGCCGCGGCCGAGAACGACCCGGTGTGCCCGCCCGAGCAGCTCGACCGGCTCGGCAAGGGCTACACCGAGGCGGGCGTCGTGTACACGATCGAGACCTACCCCGGTGGGCACGGCTTCGCGGTGCCCGACAACGTCGGGCCCTACGACGAGGCGCTCGCGGAACGGCACTGGGCGGCGCTGGAGACGCTTTACGGATCCACCTTGCGGTCGTCATCCGGGTAGGGCGCGTTCGTCCAAGGGGAGCAGCTCGGGGCGTTTCGGGAAGAAGCCGTCGCCGGTCTGGCGCCCCCGCAGCCTGCCCTTGAGGAAGGGCAGCACCCACTCCCGCATCCACCGCAGGTCTTCGAGCTGACGGTCGCGCCACGGGGTGGGGGCGGCATCGGGGAGCGGCGCGCGCCAGTCGTCGGCGACGGGTTCGGCCAGGCACTCCAACACGCGCAGCGCCACCCGGCGGTGGCCCTCGGCGGTGAGGTGCATGCGGTCTGATCCCCAGGTGCGGGGGTCGGCGAGCGGGGTCATGCCCCACAGGTCGACGACGGTGCCGCCACGGCGTTCGGCGCTCGCCCGCATCAGTTCGTTGTAGCAGGCGATGCGGCCGCGGAGGCGGCGGATCAGCGGGTGCATCCGGCCCAGGTCGAAGCCGGTGAAAACGAGCACGTGCGCGCCCGTGGCGGTGATGCGGGCGAGTGCGGCGTCGAAGCGACGGGCGAGGTCGTCGGTGTCGCAGGAGATCCGGATGATGTCGTTGCCGCCCGCGCAGAACGCCACGAGGTCCGGGCGCAGGCGCTCGGCCACCGGGATCTGGTCGGCGACGATCTGGTCGAGCACCTTCCCGCGCACCGCCAGGTTGGCGTAGCGGAAGTCGGGCCTGCCCGCGGCAAGCCGCTCGGCGACGCGATCGGCCCAGCCACGGGGCGTGCCGTCGGCGCGCCAGTCGTCGAGGCCCTCGGTGAAGCTGTCACCGATCGCAACAAAGTTCCGCCAGCCGCTCATGCCGCCCGGCTCCTTTCCGTCCACCTTCTCGTCACCCCCGAGACCGCCGATTATCACCGAACGGTCGTCGCTCGTGAGTGCGCTCACTCGTGCCAGATCAACTGGAACGGTCCAGGAGATCGATTCGCTAGACAAGGTGAACCCCACAGTCCCAACCTCGTTACGGAGCCATGTCCCAGCCCCCTGCCCCTGACCTGACCGTCAACAAGGTGCTCGCAGGCGCGGGTGCCGCCGTCACGGCCGCGGTGCTCGGCTCGTTCTTCGGCGTCGCGGGCACCGTCGTCGGGGCCGCGGTCGGGTCGGTGGCCAGCACCATCGCGACATCGCTTTACGAGCGCTCGCTCAACACCACGCGCGACCGGATCAAGGCCCGGCTGAACACGGGCTCCCATGCGGGCGATCCGCCGGACCCCGACGAGGAGCACGAGCCTGCGCCGCGACCGCCGCGCCACTGGGCGCGGTGGGCAGGGGCCACGGCGTTGATCTTCCTCCTGGGCATGCTCGTCGTGACGGGGATCGAGTTCGTGAAGGGCTCGGCCATCGGAGGCGAGCCGGGTACGTCGGTGGGCCGGGTGTTCGCGCCGTCGTCGGCGGCCCCCGACACCGCGGCGCCGTCCGACTCGGGGAAGACCGAGTCCACTCGGAGCGACACCCGCTCGACCAAGGAGCGCGGCACCACCTCGGCCACGCCGAAGCCGTCCGCGAGCACAACCCCCACCCCCTCGGCCACCCCCACCACTCCTGCCCCCGCCGGGGCAGGCGCCGGAGGTGCTGCGGGCGCCGGGGCGGGCGTCGGCACCGGCGGTTCGCCCGGCTCGGCCGGGTAAGGCGGGGCCGCGGCTCCGGGGTCGGTGGCCGCCCCTGCCTTGCACCCGGCCGCCGTCGGTCCGACTTCGCACCCCTTCCGCCACTTCGCACCCCGCTGGCGCCGTGCGAAGTGGTGTCAGGGGGTGCGAAGTGCGCTCCGCGGGCTTCGCGCCGCGCTGGGTCAGGCGGGGAGCCGGGCGGTCGCCGATCGGCACGGGGCTCGGCATCCAGAACCTGCGCAGGCGAGCAGCCCGGACCCCGACGCCTGACCCGCGCCCACGCATCGCGGCAGGGGCACCTTCCTCCGATTCAGTCGCAGCAAGGGGCCCCTGCTGCGCGTCCGGCGGTCGCTCACCCAGCGGGGGCCACCCCCTTCTTGTGCCGCTGGGCGAGGTCCCGGTAGATCTGCGGGTTGCCCTCGACCCACCAGCGGGCCGAGTCGGTCAGCGGGCCCTTCGCGCGCGCGACGCCGCCCAGCACGAGAGTTTCGTCGGGCACGACGGTGTTCGGAGGGACCACCGCACCCGCACCGACCAGGCAACGCGCGCCGATGCGGGCGCCGTCCTGGATGGTCGAGCCGTTGCCGATCAACGCCTCCTCGCCGATCACGCACCCGTGCACGACGCACAGGTGCCGTAGTGAGTTAGCGCTGGTCAGGAACGCGCGTGATCTTGGCAGTCCGGTTTCGGTCCGCCTTCGCCCACAGTCCGTCGATCGCCTTGCGCGTGCGGTCCTCTTGCCCTGGCACTAGATGGCCGTATACACGCATGACAAGCGTGGCGTCGGTGTGCCCGAGTCGATCAGCAACCGTGACCACGCTCTCGCCCGCTTGCAGCAGCCAGCTCGCGTAGCTGTGGCGGAGATCGTGGCTGGTTGTATGCGGCGGTAGTCCCGCCGCCTTCACACCTGCGTTGATGATCCCCCGTTGGATGTGGTTTTGCTTCCACGGTTCACCCTCAGCCATCGCGAAGATCGCGCCGTCATCGCACGGTTCGTACTTGGCGATGTGCTGAGACAGCGCATCCGCGACGACGTTGGGTAGCGGGATGGTGCGCCGAGATGCCGGGGTCTTCAAGCGTTCAAGTTGCATCGTGTGCCGGTCGCGTTGCACTTCGATCTTCACCGATCGTTCCAGCCACAACACGTCCTGCACGCGCAAGCCCAACAGCTCCGAAATTCTGAGGCCCAGGCCCGATTGCGTGATGATCATCGCTCGACACCGATCGGGGACGGCATCGGCCAGCGCCTCGACCTGCTCGACAGTCAGCGGCACGATCTTGGCGCGGTGATCGGATGGCAGCGTGATGCGAACGACCGGCGAAGATGCGACGAGGCGATCGAGTACGGCACTGGCGTAGACGGAACGCAGCAAGCTGAGCAGCAGGCGCAGGGTGCGAGGAGCGAGGACCTGGGAGCGTCCGGTGACCCACGCTTGGACCTCAGACGGCCGCACAGCGACCAGCGGCCGCTTTCCCAGGGGCGTGGCTTCGAGGTGGTTGCGGATCATGCCCTCGACCCGCTGGGCGGTTCCGGTGCGATGGGGGCGAGAGGCCGCCCACTGCCGGGCGTACTCGGCGACGGTGGTTGAGGAGGAGGGATCGATCCACTGGCCCTTGTCGCGAGCGTCGAGCTGAGCGCGCTCCCAGCGGAGCGCCTCGGCCTTGGTCCGGCAGTGCTTGGCATGCTCCTTGCCATCCGGGCCGATGATGCGGGCTCGCCAGGACCCGTTTGGCCGTTTCGTCACTCCCACACCCCCGATGATCCGGGTGCTGGCCGGCGCGTCAAGCAGCGATGACGAAGATCCGGGAGCGTCGAGCATGCGGCCGGGAATCGAACCGGGGGTCACCCTGTCACGATCAGTCGGTGGCCTGCCGTTGGGCCATCCGCGTGCTCGACCCCGTGTCCCGTTGCGATCAACGGTAGTGCGGGCGGGCTCGATGTTCCCAGTGAAACATTTGCCCGGTTTGTGTTGTGACGGATCTTGATAGAGAAATCGATCAGTTTCGGAAATTGCCATCGTGAGCACGCCGTGGATCAAGACATCACGCAGCGACGAGCCCGGGTCGCGGGGCTACCCCCCGGTCAAATCTGCCGCCGGATCCGACCTGGTGGGGTTGACGGCGGAGTCCTGCGACGGTCAGGCCGCGGGATGCGTTGATCGACGGATGTGCGCACCATAGCTGGGTCGTCATGCTCCTTGCGTATTCGACCGACCGTGCGAACATCCGAAGGAGCACGCTGTGACCAGTACCGACACCACCGAGACCAGGGCGGCCGCACCGAACGCTGCTGCCGTTGCCGAGGTTTACGCCGCGTTCGGACGCGGCGATGTCGCGGCGACTCTTGATCAGCTCACCGAGGATGTGGCCTGGGACGTCTGGCCACGTCACTACGCCCAGCAGGCCGATGTCGCGCACCTGCGTGCCCGCCGGGGGCCCGCAGAAGTCGCCGAGTTCTTTGTCGAAATCAGCGGCTGGACCGTCCGCGCGTTCGACGTGCAGGACATCATCGGCACCGGCCGCCAGGTCGTTGCGCAGGTGCACGCCGAGTTCGACCTTCCCGACGGCGGACGGATCCATGACGAGGAACTGCATCTGTGGACCTTCGACGATCAAGGCCGTGTTTGTGCGTTCCGGCACTACTGTGGACACCGCCAAACACATCGCCGCCGTCAGTGGCGTCGACACCAACCCGACGAGTCGCTGACCGCTCCTTCGGTGGATGTCGCCTTCGGTGGACGTCGTGTGGGAGACGAGAGCTGATCGTTGCTCCAGCGGCAAGCTCAGAACTGCATGCCGTCGTGGTCAGCGCGGCGGGAGCGGCCGTCGTCGACGGCAAGCTTGTCGAGCGACCCGACGGCAACCACCTGGCGGGTTCCGGAATCCGGCCCACACCGCTGGATCGTCTTGTGCGGGCCGGGAGCCTGCGGTCACGTACCGGGTGTCGTGCGGTTCGCGCCGGTCGCGGTGCAGCAGCTGAGCGCTGATGACCACCGGCAGGGCCGGGGCGAGCGCGATACCGCAGCTGCATCGGCGGCCACGGTGGACAGGACTACGGGGGTCGGGCGCAGCGGCTCTTTGGGTGCTTGCGGATATGACCACAGCGCGTCCATCGATTGTGTTGTCGTCAGCGTTCGCGGAAGCCGCCGAGGAACCGGCGGAACAATCCGCCTTCCTTGGGTAGTGGTGCGGCCGCTGGGGAGGGAGTGCTGCGGCGGGTGGCCACCGGTTGGTCGTAGTCGGTGTCGGCAATGGCGGCCGCGACCTGGTCGACGTCGTAGTCCCCCGAGCCCGGGATCAGGGGGACGAAGCCGACGAGCATTCCGTCGCGCATCACCTGGGCTTCGAGGGGGGCGGTGTCGTCGGTGTCCCACAGGGCCTCCCGACCATCGCCGAGTACGACGCGAATGCCGATCTGGAACACGCCCTCGTGCGCCAGGTGGGCGTCGACACCACGGGCCCGGAGTGCGTCGACCACTTTCAACGCCTTGTTTTCGTCCATCGGAAACCCTTCGGGGCGTGTTCAGCCCGGCCGGCGAGTACGAACCGCGCGGCGGTCCGCATTGTCGATGATGCACTCCCGCCGTCTGCGACGGTCGCGAAGGCGGTCAGGGCGCCGCTCAGCTCAGCATGTGTTCAAGCTCAGCATGTGTTCAAGCTGTCCACCCGGCGCGGTCTGCCTGCCCGGCGTTCAGCGGGGCAGGCAGACCGACGGGTGTCCAGACCGGTGCTCAACCGTGTTCGCCCTTCTGCAGCGCAACCGGTTCTGCTGAGCTGGGTGCGGCGCGGCTGGCGCGGCATTCGCGACCGGTCATTTCGATCGGAAGTGCACGAAGACTCTGCCGTGGTTCTTGCTGTCCTTCTCCACCCGGTGGTACTGGGCCTTGATCTCCTTCTGGTCGAGGAAGCGCAACACGTGCCTCTTGAGCGCGCCAGAGCCCTTCCCTGGGATGATCTCGACCAGGGGAGACTTCTTGGCGACGGCCTCGTTGATGATCGCCAGCAATGCCCGATCGATGTCGCCGCCCCGGTTGTAGATCTCATGAAGATCGAGCCTGAGCTTCATGGCTGACATGGTCCTCGCCGCGCGCTGAGGTATCGCGCTGCAGGGCACTGGGTGCCCGGAACCGGGCGCACCACTGGTGCTGGAGCGTGACCTGGAGCGAATGCTGCTGGAGCGAAACTGGAGCGCGCATAGTCCGCAGACTGGGCTGAATTGACCTCAACCGAGGCCAACGGACCTGCCCCGACCTGGGAATTCGGTGTTTTCGCTGATCAATCGGGTTGCTGTGGCATGCCTGGGGGTCAAGGGGTCGCAGGTTCAAATCCTGTCGTCCCGACGGCAGTAAGACCAGGTCAGGGCCCTGATCACTTCGGTGAGAGGGGCCCTGACGGCTGTCCGGGACCTCTCGGATCTCACGAAATCTCACGTGAGGGTTGTGCGACTTGCTACCCGAGCAGGTCCGCGAGCTTGTCGCTCGCCTGCTCAAGATTCTTCCGGGTGGGGTGGACGTAGACGCGGTCGGCGATCGTGAGATCGCCGTGACCGGCCCACGCGGACACGATCGGGCCCGGTACGCCGATCATGCGGAGGTAGGTCAGGCAGGCGTGGCGGGCCGCGTAGAGGCGCACCTTTCGCACCCCGGCTGCCTCCATGTTCTTGTACGCCTGCCTCCGCAGCCAGTCGGCGCGCTGCGCCGCCCCGAGCTCGTCGACGAGCACGTACCCGGTCTCCCCGTAGGCAGCGCCCGCCAGCAGCTTCTCCTGCGCCTGCGCCGCCTTGAACTTCTTCAACGCCGACACCACGGGCGTGGGCAGCGGCAGCGTGCGCCGACTGGAGGCCGACTTCGGACCCTTCTCGATGACCACCATGCCCTCGTCCGTCGCCACGAGCGTGCGGGTGTTCCGGACCGTCAAGGTCTCGGCGGTGAGGTCGACGTCGCTCCAGGCCGAGCCGCAGGTCTCGGCCGGTCGCAGTCCGAGCAGTCGGGGGCGTCCACGTCACCTCGGTCCGCCACGGGCCTCGATCGTCACCCCGTAGCGGGGTGGGGTGCAGCCCAAGCCTTCGCCCGCTTAACGAGACGCTCGGCTGCGGCACCTCGGGCGGGTGGGCCTTCCTGCTCACCGGCCCAACGCTTCCCGGCGATTTCGGTGCGGTGCCGGTCCCGCCGCCGGTTGAGGACGTCACGGTCCCGGGGTAGCAACGGCCGGGGCGCGATCAGCTGGTCGGCGTGACCGGGGCACGCGAACGCCAACCAGGCTGTGCGCCCGTGCGCGGCAAACCAGAGCCCGGCAACGACTGGCTCCTTCAGGCAGTGCGTCGGGCCCTGCATTCCGCGATGGACGATCCCACCGCATCCGGCCGCCATCGAGTGAAATGCCCGAGGATTGTGGCGTCGCTATGGTCGGTCGACGAGGTTGGCGGCGCGGGTGAGCGCGGCGCCGAGCGCCGCGGCTTCGGTAGCGGAGGGTCAGCTCGTCGTCCTGGCCGCGGACAACGGATCGTGCACCGTGCCTGGTTCGGTGACGGAGCCGGTGGTCGCGTCCACGCTGTCGGTGCGGTTGATGTCGACGCGCCGTGGGTTCGAGGTAATGACGTCTGGTCGGGCGCCGAGTAACCGGCTATGGCCCCTACCCGCCACGCACCACGCGATCCGCGGCGGCGGGCATGACATTCCGTCGCTGGCTGGTCATTGTGAGCGCCTGCGTGCTGGTGGCGGCGATCGCGGTCGTCGTTATGCTGATCACGCCGTCCGATCCGATCCGTCAGACGGCCGAGGAGGTCGCGAGGCACGCGGGGATCCCGGCGGGTGCGACACCGGGGCCACATCCATGACAACCGGGCTGGCGCCTGGGTTAACGACCGAGCGGACCTTCCTGCTCTCCGGCCCAGCGTCGTCCGGCCAGTTCGGGGCGGCGCTTGTCGCTGCGACGATTGAGCGCATCTCGGTGACGGGGTAGCAAGGTTCGCGGCGCGATGAGGTCGTCGGCGTGTCGGTGGCAGGCGAACGCCAGCCATGCGGTGCGGCCGTGCGAGGCGTACCAGAGACCGGCAATCGTCGGCTCGGCCTGGACAGTGCACGGGCCCCTGCGCCCCGCGGAACACCATGCCGCCGCAACCCGCGGCCATGACGTAAATGCCACCTGGGCAGCTGCCTCCGCTCGAGCCGCCGGGGAAAGCGCGACGCGACCGACGCTACCTCGGTGCACCGACAGTTCCCCACCTGCGCCGCAGGACCGAGGCGGCGAGGGGTCGAGGGTGCTTAGATCCTGCGCCATGCCCCTGCACTCTGCCCCCGGCTACTGCTACTGCCGCGCCCGGCGTCGGTATGAGGAAGTCGAGCTGCGCGTGCTCAAAACCGGATACAAGCTCGCACTCACGCTCGTCGGAGGCACCGGTCTCATCGTGGGCAGGCGCCTGACCGCGGACGAGGCTCTGGCCGAGATCGAGCGCGGGCAGCACTTCCTACACGCGACCGATCCTCAGATCCACCGTTCGATCCCGCCCGACGACCCGGTGGCCATGCGCTTGTTGGAGGTCGCCGCCTTGCGTAGTCGGTCTGACGGCTGACGCGTTGGTGCGGAGGAACGACGCTGCCTCGCAGGGCCAGCAGCTTGGATCCCGCGAACTGGTGTCGCGGTCTCCACGCTTGGTTTGGGGTGGCATCGGCCGATGTCGCCGTGCCCAAGCCGGATCGCGATCCCGATGACGTTGCCGACGCCGACTGCCACATGGGTCAGTACGTCGTGGACGATGCCCATGTGGCCTTTGCTCGCGCATGCGAGGGCGGCCGTTACTGAGCGGGGTGGTTGTCCGGCCCGGCGGACGGGCCCCCTGCGGAGGTCCTGGCTACTCGGTAACGACTCCGGCAGCCCTCCCCGCTGACGAGCGACGTAGCCCGCACGCGCGGCTGGCGCTGGACGAGCCGCTTTTGCTGATCAGCGACTAATCGCTCGTTACTGGCAGCCGTCGGGATGTCGCTCAGCCCACACCCGCGCACGCAGCGCCGCGACGACGGCCGCTCGTCCTTCGCAGAGTGCGGGCGGCCGTAGGGACGTCAGAACCGCACGTTGACCGATCCGCCGACCACCATTCCGCGGTGCGCACCACGTCGGCGCGCTGGCGCGGAGACCAGTCGGTCCCCGGTCCAATTGCAGGCTCAGCGACTCCAGCAGGGTCACGAGCGCGAATCCGCGATCCTTGTCCCGGAGCCCCGCGTAGCTGTCCTGCCACGCTCGGGTATGCAGCCACGCCGCGGCGGCCTCGATCGCCAGGGTCGGCGTGCAGCTCTTCCCAGTGGCGGCGAGCAGCAGCGTTCATGCGTGCTCCCAGGGGTCGATCCGGATGCGGACCGTAGGGGAGCACGGCGGAGATGACGCTACCTTGGCGGACCGGACAGGAACATGAGGATCCCAGTAATGATCGCCGCGAGGAACCAAATGACGCTGACGATTTCCTTCTCCGACCCTCCGGGGCGACCGGTGTTCGGATCGATAGCTCCGACCCTCCGTTTAAACGCATATCCGATGTATTGTCCGATGCCGACAAGGACAATAAACAGCATAATGTAATAGCTCATAGATGCGCTGGAAACTGCTACCGCAAGGTAAGAAACATGGGCGGACACGCTTGCCAAGCTCGATCAGACGCAACACGCCGTTACCGTTCACGCACACTGCGGTAGTTACTGTCACCTGATCGTTACCGCGCCCACCGACAACCCGCGGTGCAACAGCCCGCGGACTTGAGTAAAGCGGTCTGTCGGCGTGCAAAACGGTCGCGTGTCGGGTATGGGTGTTGCCCGGCCGTCTCCGTGCTGAGGACTGCACGCGCGTGGAGGAATCGACGTGTCCGGGTTCGAGTCCCGGGGGCGGCCACCTCAGGCGCTCCTCCTGGCTGGTCGCCGCGGACGCTCGTCGATGAGTGTGCTCGCCGGTCCGGCCGGTGTACATGTCGAGGCGCAGCAGCATGACCGCCAACATGAGCACGCACGCTGGGCCGCAGAACATGAACGCCCATTGGTGCAGATCCTCCGGGGCGAGGATGCCGACGGTCGCGAGGGCGATGAGCAGCAGTGCTAGCTCGCTCGTGTTTCGCAGTTTTGCGGGTGCTACCCGGTCTGCAGGTCGTGGCGACGCGCCGGGGATGTCCAGGTCCGTGATCTTGGAGGGTGAAGGGGAAAGCATCGACGGCTTCTGCACCACCCTCGTGAGAGTGATCCGTCGATGCTTCCCGGCGCCACCGTACCGCGCTCGCTGGCCGACCTCCTGGTCATGTTCCGGCCGTGCTTTACCGCCCCGACATTCCCCACATTCGTCGGCCTGTTCGTTGGTCTGATCGCGCAGACCCGCGGTCGAACGGTATGTGGAATGCTCACCGGCGCCGGACTGGAACAGATCTGGCATCACAGTCGCGCACACCGATTGTTCAGCAACGCCCGCTGGTCGGGTGACGCACTGGGATTGGTGTTGGCCGATCTGATCGTGGCCCGACTGCTCCCGCCGGATTCTGCACTCACGATCGCCGTCGACGACACCTTGTTCAAGCGGTCCGGCAAGAAGGTCTTCGGGGTGGCCCGGCTGATGACCGCATCACGACGGCGCCGCGAAGGGCCCGAAACCGATCGGGTTCGGCAACTGCTGGGTCGTGGCCGGCATCGTGGTGCAGCTACCGTTTCTGTCTCGCCCGGTGTGCCTGCCGGTGCTGGCCCGGCTGTGGCGACCCCGGCACACCGGGAAGATCGCGTACGCCCGCGAGCTGGCCGAGTTGATCGCCGCCCGCTATCCCGACCGGATGGTGCACGTGGTCGGGGACGCCGGCTACGTCGGGGAACGCTTGCGCGATGTGGACGACCGGATCACCTGGACCAGCCGGTTGAAGGTGACCTCGGTGCTGCACGAGCTGCCCCCGCCCCGCACCGGACGCTCGGGCCGACCCCGCACCCGCGGTGCCCGGTTGGGCACCCCGGCCGATGTCGCCACCCTCGCGAGGACCACGAACACCTGGCGCACCACCCGGGTCCGCCGGTACGGCCGCACCGACACCGTGCAGATCACCGAACGGGTCTGTCTCTGGTACGGATCGTTTCGCAGCCGCACCGTGCGCGTCATTCTGGTCTGCGACGACAAACCCCGCACCCGCGACCGTGACGATCGCGGTTACGGCCTTCCGCTGGTGACCACCGACCTCGAATCTTCCGCAGAAGCTTTGGTGGCCCGCTACGCCTCTCGGTGGGGAATCGAGCAGGCCTTCGCCGACGCCCGCCAAATCGTAGGCGTAGGCGAGGCCCGGAATCGGACACGTCGCGCCGTGGAACGAACCGTGCCGTTCGGGCTGATCTGTTTCAGCGTGGTCACCCTCTGGTACGCGCTGCACGGCCACGCACCCGACGACGTGACCAGTCACCGGGCTCGGGCCCGCTGGTACACCACGAAGACCGAACCGTCCTACGACGACATGACCGTCAAGCTCCGCCGGGTCATCATCGCCGCCAGATTTCGCGGTCCATGCCCTGAGCAGGCCACCCCGCAAGAAACCCGGGCCGTCCTCGCCGCCTGGGCCGCCGCCGGCACATGATCCACAAAAACTGCGAAACACGAGAGCTCGTGT
>CAVTOL010000019.1:0-6240 GCA_963736375.1 uncultured Actinomycetota bacterium | reverse complement strand
CAGTTCTCCGGGTCGCTGCCCAACCTGCTCAAGGCGGCCGACCTCAAACAGGGCAGGCTGCTGGACCGCATCGACGAGCACGTCGACGAGCACGGCCTTCAGGACCAGGTCGCGCCACCCGACCGGCCATCGGCCACACCGATACCCGCGGTCGTCACCGAGCTGGACCTGGCCCGCTTCTCCGCCGTGGTCTGGGCCACCGGACACCGACCGCGCTACCCCTGGCTCGACCCGGCCCTGCTCGACCACCGCGGCGCCGTCCGCCACGACGGCGGGCTGCTCGAGGTGCCGGGCATGTACGTGCTCGGGCTGCCCTTCACCCGCCGACGCCGATCCAACCTGCTCGCCGGTGTCGGGCCGGACGCCCAGAGGCTGGGCACCCACCTCGAGGAGCATCTCCGCCGCCCGCGGGAGGCGGCGTGAGGGGGCGGGTGGCCCGGCGGCGGCCCGTCTCAAGCAACCGGCGCGCGTCCGCGATCTCGACGGTCATCAACCATGTGCCGTCGAGCTTGGTGGGCCGATGTCCTCGCCGTGTTGACCACGCTGGCCAAGGAGGGCATGACGATCCTGGTGGTGACCCACGAGATGGACTTCGCCTGCCGCGCCACCCAGCGGGTCGTGTTCATGGCCGACGGCGAGATCGTCGAGGATGCCTCGCCCGACACCTTCTCCAGCCAACCCCGTTCGGACCGCGCGAAGGACTTCCTCGGGAAGATCCTCACGCACTAGGGAGGACCCTCATGCCGTTCCGCAAGCTCGCCGCCCTGCTCCTGGCCGGTGGCCTGGCGCTCGCCGCGTGCGGCCAGCAGGCCCCGCTCGGCTCGTCGGGCGCCAGCGCCCCGCCCGTGGCCAGTGGCGCCCAGTTCCCGGCAGGCTCGACGATGGCCAAGCTGGCGTCGGCGGGCACGGTGCGCGTCGGCACCAAGTTCGACCAGCCGCTGTTCGGCCTCAAGGGCCTGGATGGCAAGCCGGTCGGGTTCGACGTCGAGATCGCCAAGATCGTCGCCGCCAAGCTCGGCATCCCGGCCGACAAGATCACCTACACCGAGACGCCGTCCAAGATCCGCGAGGACGTCATCGCCAACAACCAGGTCGACATGGTCGTCGCGACCTACACGATCAACGACGCCCGCAAGCAGAAGGTCTCGTTCGCCGGGCCCTACTACGTGGCGGGCCAGGACCTGATGGTCAAGGCCGACAACACGACCATCACCGGGCCGGACACGCTCAAGGCCGCGAACGCCCGCGTGTGCTCGGTCAGCGGCTCCACACCCGCCAAGAACATCGCGAAATACGTGGACGCGGGCAACATCGTCCTGTTCGACGTCTACTCCAAGTGCGCCGACGCGCTGCGCAACGGCCAGGTCGAGGCCGTCACCACCGACAACGTGATCCTTTCCGGGCTGGTGAGCACCAGCCAGGGCGCGTTCAAGCTGGTTGGCAAGAGCTTCACGAAGGAGCCCTACGGCATCGGCATCGCCAAGGGCGACACGGCGTTCTGCCAGTTCATCGATGACGCGTTGAAGGCCTCGGTCGCCGACGGCACGTACCCGGCGGCGTGGAAGGCCACGGCGGGCACGGTGCAGACCGAGGTGCCGACGCTGCCGACCGCCGACGCCTGCAGCTGACCTCCCGATCCGGGCGGCCCGTCGGGGGCGGCCCGCCCGGATCCTTCCCACACGGAGGTCGCACCCTGCCAGGGTGGGGTGCCGACGACGACGTTGGTCGAGCCGACGGCGTTGTGCGCCGATGGCTGCTCGGTTCGGGCAAGTGCGGGCTGGTGGCTGAAGGGCTTCACCGTGCCCGAGTCGGCCCCGGCCGCAAGCCACTCCCCACGACTTTCCGGCCCCTGCCGGGGCGCTGACGCTGCCGGAAACTCGCGTCCCCGTTTCCCTTGTCCCCGCCTCCTTGTTCTCGGGCCGATCGGTGCCCGTCAGCCACCGCCCGAACAGGGCCCGAACCGAGGAGATCCATCATGAGCAGCCCCGCCTTTGTCACCGGCAACCTGACCCGCACCCCGCAGCTGTCGCGCACCACCGAAGGCACCCCGGTGGTGAACCTGACCGTCGCGGAGAACTCGCGGCGCCTGGTCGAGGGCGAGTGGGTCGACGGGTCCACCACCTTCTGGGACATCGTGTGCTTCGGCGTGCAGGCCGAGCACGTCATCGCCTCGCTGACCAAGGGCGCACGGGTGATCGTGGCCGGGAGCTTCCGCACCCGCGCCTGGACCGACGCCGATGGTGGCGAGCACACCCGGCTCGAGGTGCTGGCCGAGGAGATCGGGCCGTCGCTGCGGTGGGCGACCACCACGGTCACCAAGACCGGCGCCGCCTGACCGGCCGCACCCGGCCTCGGATCCCGTCTCCGGGGCCGGATGTCGGCATGCGCGCCGCGGAGCGTGAGGTCTGAGCGCTGTCCGGGTGTTGCCCCGCCGCTCACGGTGACGATGACGGCGCCGTTCAGGGTGACGACGTGAAACGGACGTTTCGGGCGGTGTTCGTCGTCATGGTGGCGCGGTGGTCGTCGCGGTGCCGGGTCGTGGTCGTCGAGCTGGCGGGCGTGATCGTCACGGTGGCGCCGGGTCGCGGACGTGCGAGGGCTCGCCAGGTCCCGATCCTCAGTCGCTGGGCAGGGGCAGCAGCCGCCAGCGGGTGACCGCGGCGACCAGGTCCCAGACCGGGACATGTGGGGCCAGCCGGGTCTGCTGGGTGAGCGCGGCCGCAGCGAGCGCGTTGAGGGCGTCGCCCAGCCGGGAGCCGGTCGGGGCGAGGGTGGAGATGACGTCGCGATCGAGCCTGGCGAGCCGCTCGACAGCCTGGACGCGCAGCCACTCGAGGTGCTCACCGCGGACGGCGCGCAGCCAGCGGCGGACCGTCACGGCGGGACGGGCGAGATCAACGGCGATCTGTCGGTGCCCGGCCAGCGGTCCGCGACCAGTGTCATCGTCACGTTGACGCCCTGATCGTCACGGCGTCGCGACGCAAGCGGCATCCCGGGGCCGGTTCGTGGTCATCATCGTGGCGTCGTTCGTGTGCAAAACGAGCGTCGTCATGTACCACAGCTCGTCCTCACCGAACGCGCCGAGCTCGTCGACCCACCGGTATGGCGGGGGTCGGCCTGCCTCGACGGTGGCGCTCAGCCCGGTTGCTCACCATGCCAGCATCGCCCGCATCGGCGTGCGTGCCGTCACCGACACGCCGGAACCCGCTGACACCAGGTGACCCCGCAGGCCGACAGCCCTGTCGACCGACGTCAGCCCTGCCAGTCGAGGCGTTATCGGGCGGCAGGGGCTATCGCAGGGCGACCGTGTCGTCGGATGCGGTCTGCGGGGCAGCGACTACCGTGAGCCGGGTGAGCGCTGCTGCCGACATCGGCCCGGGCGAGCCGGTTCGAGTGCCGTTCGCTGATGCCTCACCTGCCGAGGTTCGGGCGGCGCTGACTGTGGAGGACGCGGCGGCGTTCGATCGGCAGTGGCGGGCGTTGATGGCGCGGGCGACCGAGCGGCTTGATCTTACCGAGGTGCATGAGGCGTTGGCGGCGTGGCGGCAGGTGGCGTGGGTGACCTCGGCGCATGGTCCCGAGGTCTACCGGCGGACGCTGGCGTCGGCGCAGGAGCGGCTGCAGAGCGGGGAGCGGGCGGCGGGGGCGCTGCCGTGGGCGCAGCTGAAGGCCGAGCTCGGCCGGCCCGAGTGATACCGGGCGACCCTCGCTGGTGAGCTACTCGATCGACATCGATCCGGGCGCCCAGGACGCGATCGCCGCTCTCCCGCACGACGCGCTATTGGCCCTGGCCGAGGCGTTCGCCGTGCTCGAACTCTCGCCGTGGAGCGCAGGCCGGTCGGTGAACCCGGAACGCAACCCGGACTCGGGCGTCCGCAACCTCCTGTTCGATACCACGGGCATGATCACCTACTTGATCGTGGAGCACGAACGCCGGGTCGACATCCTGCTGGTCACCTGGGCCGGGCCGGGATAGCTGTCAGCGATGCCGCGCAGACGCAGCCGAGATCCCCAGCTCGCGGTCCACACCTGCGGAGCGGGATCCGGAATGGGCGCGAAGACCGCGTCCAGTGCCGACATCGATCCGGTCCTCGCCCCGCAACACCGCTCGCAGGATCCGCGCCGCCTCGTCGAACCGCGTCCATCGCTCGGGAAACGGCACCCCCACCGCCGCGTAGTCCGCGCGACCCGACCCTGGACCGATACCGGCGATGAACGGCCCGGCGTGCAGCACGGCCAAGATGGCCAGCGACTTCGCGAGCACGACGGGGTGACGTACCGCGGGCAGGGCCACCGACGTCGCCATGGTCATGCCAGCCGCGTGCTCCACCACCGCCGACAACCCGTGAGCCCGTCGAGCCACGGCCTCCGCCAGAGCAGATGATCGTTCGCGCTCACCGTGTTGAAGCCCAGCTCACGCGCCGCGCGCACGTAGTCACGCAGCTCCCCGGCCCGAGCACCGCCCTCCCCGAAGTCGACCAGCGGAAGATGCACTCCCCACCGCATTGCCGATGCCGCGTTCCGCGGCGCTTCTCGGCACCGAAGCGATCGTCGGCAGGCTGCCGCCGTTGGGAGTTCCTCCGCAAGGTGCGCGGGGATCCGGGAGACTCGCAGGGTCGCCGTGCTGAGCCACCTGCACAACCTCGCCGCGCCGCAGGTGGCGCCGTGAGACTCCAACCGCGTGTATCAAGCAGTGCACGGACCGTCTCCTCTAGACGCGGGCCCGCGACGTCATGGCGGTCCGGGCGACACGGAGACGGACGAGGTGGGCGCGTTGGTGGAGCGGAGCGGGACGTCGGTCCTGAACAATCTTGGTGGATCGGGCGCGGGGCTGCGGGGGAGGACGCCGCAGCAGAGCTGTTCGGGCAGTCGATGTACATGGTCCGGGTGACCGGGTGGCCGCAGGACCGGCTGACGCCGGAGAAGCCGGTCGACGCCCCTGCGGACGCACGGCTGGCGGTGTGGGTGACTGACCCTGCCGATGGCCGCCAGGTCGCACCGCCGGGAGCCTCCGGAGTGCTCTTCGAGACCGACCGGTTCTCGCTGGTCAACAGCGGAAACCGGACGCTGCGTACGCCGAAGCGGTCCTGGAAAGCGGACCTCGATGGTGAGCGGCTGGCGGGGATGTCCACCCTGAACCTCAAGTCGATGTTCAACGACCCGTCCCAGCAGCGGGAGGCTCTGGCATGGCGGCTGTTCGGCTCGGTCGGTGTCCCCGCCGCCCGGCACACTTACGCCAAGCTCGCCATCGACCAGCGGTACATGGGCCTGTACTCGCTGATCGAGCAGGTCGACAAGCGCTTCCTGAAGAGCCGCTTCGGCAAGAACGACGAGGGCAACCTCTACAAGGCCTACTGCGGCGACCTCGGCTGCTCGACGCTGGAGTACCGGGTCGGAGCAGGCGGCGACGACAGCGGCCGCCAGTATCGGAGCAAACCGGACTCCGACGACGCCACCTACCGGTTGAAGACCAACGAGGACGACCCGGCCACCAACAGCTACGACGACCTCGCGGAGTTCGTGAAAAGGATCAACGGGGTCGGTTTGCCCGGCGGGCACGGCCGCTTCGCCACCGACGCGTTCCGCGCCTCGGTGGAGGCCGTGTTCAACGCACGTGCGTTCCTGCGCTGGGCGGGCGTCAACCTGCTGATCGGGGGCTGGGACAACTACTTCGCCACCCCGTCGAACTACTACCTCTACAACTCCGGGCGCGCCGGAGACGAGCGCGGCTTCATGGGCTCCCCGTACTTCACGTTCATCCCGTGGGACTACGACAACAGCTTCGGAATCGACTACTTCGGCACCGACTGGCAGTACACAGACCTGCTCGACTGGCCCGCCAACACCCGCGCGTACCGCGGTGGCCGGGGTGTGTCGAGAATCCCGCTGGTGACCAACCTGCTCGCCAACCGTGATTTCCGCGCCTACTACCTCGACCACGTGGAGTACCTGCTGGACACGGCGTTCACTCCGGAGGCGTTCGCCGCGCTGATCGGCGACGACGGTGACGACGGGCTGTGGCGGCGCGTATCCCAGGCGGCGTACCTGGAGTCCGGCACCCCGAACGGCGCGCCGTTCACCGGTCGCCAGTGGACCAACGACGAAGTCTGGCGCAGCGGGTGCCGACAGCAGGAGCTGCGGCACGCGAACGCGCACGTCTACGGGATCGAGCGCTACGTGCGCATGCGCCGCGACCGCGCCCGCGAGCAGCTCGTCCGGCTGCGCCGGGACCTGCCCGCA
>CAVTOL010000018.1:0-300703 GCA_963736375.1 uncultured Actinomycetota bacterium | reverse complement strand
TTCACCTCCAACGTCGACCGGTTCGCGATCGCGCCGCTGCTCGTGCCGATCGGGCTGGACCTGCGGGCTTCGCTGGTCGCCGTGGCCGCGGTGGCCAGCGGCTACTACCTCGCCTACGGCCTCGCGCAGCTGATGTGGGGCATCGTGTCCGACCGGGTCGGGCGGGTGCGGGTGATGCGGATCTCGCTGTTCGGCGCGGCGGTGGCGGGCGCGTGCTCGGTCGTCGCGCCGAACCTGCTGGTGCTCGGCATCACCCGGGTCGTGACCGGGGCGTGCTTCGCGGGCGTCATCCCCACCGCGCTGGTCTACGTCGGCGACGTGTGGCCCGCCGCCACCCGGCAGCGCCCGGTCTCCGACGTGCTCACCGCCTCGGCCACCGGCATCGCGATCGCGACCGTCGGCGCGGGCGTGGTGGCCGACCTCGTCGGCTGGCGGGTGGTGCCTGCCCTGTCCGCCGCGGCCGCGCTCGGGCTCGCGCTGGCGCTGCGCAGGCTGCCCGAGCCCGAACGCGCGCAGGTGAGGGGCAACCCGCTGCGCTCGGTCCGGACGGTGTTCGCCTCGGGCTGGGGCAGGCTCGTGCTGGCGGTCGTGCTGGCCGAGGGCGCCGTGGTGCTCGGCGTGCTCACCTATGTCGCGCCCGCGGTGCAGGCGCTCGGCCGGTCCGCGGCCGTCGCCGGGCTCGTCGCGGCGGCGTTCGGAGTGGGGGCGGTGGCCTGCTCGCGGTTGGTGCGGGGGCTGGTCGCGCGGGTGAGCTCGCCGGGGATCGCGGCCATCGGCGGGCTGTGCCTGGTGGTGGCGTGGGCCGTGCCCGCGGTGTCGGTGTCGCTCGCGACCCTGACCGTCGCCGGGTTCGGGGTCGGCGCGTCCTGGGCGTTCCTGCACACGACCCTGCAGACGTGGGCGACCGAGATGGTGCCGGGCGAGCGGGCGACGGCGGTGGCGCTGTTCGCCACGTGCCTCTTCCTCGGCAGTGCGATCGGCACCGCGGTGGCCGCGCCCGCTGCCGACGCGGGCGCGTACGGCGCGGTGTTCGCCTGCGGCGCGCTCGGTGCCGTGCCGGTGGCGCTGGTCGCCTGGTGGGGCAGGCGCCGCTGGGCGCGCACCCGCTGACTTCGCACCCCTTCGCCGACTTCGCACCCGGCCGGCGGGGTGCGAAGTGCACGCAAAGGGTGCGAAGTGCTGCCTAGGGGGGCGTTGCGCTCGCGACCGGCGGGGCCGGTCCGTCCCAGCGTTGCACCTCCACCAGCGCGCGGGCGCCCGCGCAGCCCTGGGAAAGCCCCGACGAGCCGACGTCGGGCGTGAGCACGTTGACGTTGCCTGCGGTGCACAGCACGGGCGCGCCGCACGGGTCCTCGACCGGGGAGAACCAGGCGCCCGTCGACATCTGGACCACGCCCGGCAGCAGGTCGTCGGAGAGACGAAGGCCCGCCAGGCAGGCGCCGCGGTCGTTGGAGACGCGGACGAGCTCGCCGTCCGCCAGGCCACGCGCGGCGGCGTCGTCGGGGTGCATGCGCAGCGGCTCGCGGCCCGCGACCTTGTCCGCCGCGCTGTACGGGCCGAAGTCCAGCTGGCTGTGCAGCCGCGACGACGGGTTGTTCGCGAGCAGGACCAACGGGTAGCGGCCTGCCCTGGCGGCGCCGTGCCACTCCCCCGGCTCCAGCCAGACGGGGTGGCCGGGGCAGTCGACGAGGCCGAAACCGGCGACGGTCGCCGAGTGCAGCTCGATCCTCCCGCTGGGCGTGCCGAGCGGGTGTGCCACCGGGTCCGCGCGGAAGTCGGCGAGCAGCACACCCGCGGGAGGCGCTTCGAGCGCCACCCGGCCCGCGTCCCAGAACGCGTCGAACTCCGGGGCTCGTTCGTGGCCGTAGCGATCGCGCCATCGCTCGTAGAGGTGCCGCAGCCAAGCCGCGGTGTCGCGCCCCTCGGTGAACGCGTCGGCCACACCGAGCCGTTCGGCCAGCGCGGAGAACGTGGTGTAGTCGTCGCGGGCCTGCGCGAACGGCGGGGCGTGCCTGCGCATCGCGGTGAGGTACGGGTCGGTGCGGGACGCGCCGATGTCGTCGCGCTCCAACGTGACGGTCGCGGGGAGGACGATGTCGGCGTGCCGGGCCGTGGCCGTCCAGTACGGCTCGTGCACGACGACGGTGCTCACCGCCCGGAACGCCCTGCGCAGCCGGGCCAGGTCCTGGTGGTGGTGGAACGGGTTGCCGCCGCTCCAGTAGACGAGCTCGATGTACGGATATCGGTGGCGCTCGCCGTTGTAGGTGAAGGCACCGCCCGGCGACAGCAGCATGTCGGCGACCCGCGCGACCGGGATGGCCGTGCGCACCGGGTTGACCAGCTGCGGCAGCGTCGGCGGGCCGACGTCGTTCTTCGGTACACCGCTGTCGGCCATCGACCCGTAGCCGTGCCCGAACCCGGCGCCCGGCAACCCCACCCGCCCCAGCAGCGCGGCCAGCAGCACCCCCGCCCAGACCGGTTGTTCGCCGTGCTCGGCGCGCTGCAGCGACCAGCTCACCGTCACCATCGTGTGCTTCGCCGCCATCTCGCGGGCGAGGGCGACGATCGTGTCCGCGGGCACCCCGCAGATCGCCGCCGCCCAACCCGGGGTCTTGTCGACGCCGTCGGCCCGGCCGTCGAGGTAGGCCAACGCCTCGTCCACGCCCGCGCAGTGCGTGGCGAGGAACCCGGCGTCGTGCAGGCCTTCGGTGACCAGCACCCGGCACAGCGCCACCATCAGCGCGACATCGGTGCCCGGACGCACGGGCAGCCACCGAGCGGCGAGCCCACGCGGCGCGTCGGACCGGTCAGGGCCCGCGAGCACGACCTGGCCGCCGCGGCGCACCAGGTCCGTGAGGTGCGCCACGGAACGGTGCTCGGTGACCCCGCCGGGCGCCACCGCGAGGTTCTTCGCCGGGATGCCGCCGAAGCACACCAGCAGCTCGGTGTGCGCGGCGAGCAACGGCCACGCGGTGAGCGACCGCAGCAGGTCGGCCCGGCCGCCGAAGATCCGCGGGAGCAGCACCTCCGACGTGCCGACGCTGTAGGTGTTGACCGACCGGACGTAGCCGCCGAGGCAGTTCAGGAAGCGGTGCAGCTGGCTCTGCGCGTGGTGGAACCGGCCTGCGCTGGACCAGCCGTACGAGCCACCGAACACCGCTGCGGGGCCTGGCCCGCCGTACACCCTGGTGAGCTCGGCGGCGAGCCGGTCGAGCACCTCGTCCCAGCCCAGCGCGACGAACGTGTCGTCGCCTCGCTGCGGGTCGGGGCCGGGCCCCCGCTCCAGCCAGCCGCGGCGCACCATCGGCGCCGCGACCCGCAGCGGATGCCGCAGCGCACCGACGAAGTTGCCCAGCAGCGGCGAGGGGGCCGGATCGACCGCGTCGGGCCGTACGGCCGTGACCTCGCCGAGGGCGTCCACGTCGGCCGCGAAGGGTCCCCAATGCGACATGTGCGTGCGCGGCCCGGTCACCGGCCGATCGTCGCAGCCTTTGGGCGACCGGTCGACTACGTCCGGACATTTCAGCGCGATCCCGCAGGTCGGACGCTCGGTTGCCGACATCGTTGCGGGACACGCACGATGGTGTCGTGAACGGGTCCGCAC
Source organism: uncultured Actinomycetota bacterium (assembly GCA_963736375.1). Lineage (GTDB taxonomy): Bacteria > Actinomycetota > Actinomycetes > Mycobacteriales > Pseudonocardiaceae > Pseudonocardia. The sequence continues at coordinate 297,099 of CAVTOL010000018.1, read as the reverse complement.
ACGACGGGACCGCGCTGCGGTGCGGGCCCGCAACGGCCGTGCCGCCCGTCGTGATGACCGACCTCGAGCGGTTCTGGCCGTCCCGCCGCGGCCACGCGTTCGACGAGTTCTGTCTCCGCGCGCGCTGACGCCGCGCATGCCGTGATCGCTGTCCCCGGCGCGACACGACGCGCCCGTCGGCGGCAACCCGAACCCGTCCCATCCGGCCCTGCCATGGAGCGAAACCCCCGATGCGCATCACGTTCCGTCCGATCCTCGCCGCCACGCTCGCCGCCGCGCTGGCCCTCGCCGGTTGCTCGCGCGCCGCCGAGGCCCCTTCTGCGCCCCCTTCCGCCGCCGCGTCCCCCGCCGCCGAACTGCGGCTGGGCTACTTCCCCAACATCACCCACGCGCCCGCGATCATCGGGCTGGCCAACGGCTCCTTCGCACAGGAGCTCGGCACCACCAAGCTGACCACGCAGACGTTCAACGCGGGCGGCGACGAGGTCTCCGCGCTGCTCGGTGGCTCGCTCGACGCGGGCTTCATCGGCTCCAGCCCGGCGATCAACGCGTTCGCCAAGTCCAATGGCGCGGCCGTGCGGGTGATCGCGGGCTCCACGTCCGGCGGCGCGCAGCTCGTCGTCTCATCCGACATCACCGCGCCCGACCAGCTCAAAGGCAAGACCCTCGCGACACCGCAGCTGGGCAACACCCAGGACGTCGCGCTGAAGAAGTGGCTGAAGCAGAACAACCTGGAGCAGGGGCAAGGTCCGGACAAGGTGACGGTCCAGAATCTGGACAACCCCCGCACCCTCGACCTTTTCAAGACCAAGCAGATCTCGGGTGGCTGGCTGCCGGAGCCGTGGAGCTCCCGGCTGGTCGACGCGGGCGCGAAGGTGCTCGTCGACGAGAAGTCGCTGTGGCCCAACGGCCAGTTCCCCACGACCGTGCTGATCGTCCGCACCCAGTACCTGCAGGAGCACCCCGACACGATCGCCGCGCTCATCCGCGGTGAGCAGAAGGCGGTCGACTTCGCCACGTCGAACACCGCGCAGGCCAAGACGATCACCAATGAATCGATCAAGAAGCTGACCGGGTCCGCGCTGGCGCCGAACGTGCTGGACCGGTCGTTCACCGAGCTGTCCTTCACGCTCGACCCGCTGGCTGCCACGTTCCCGCAGCTGGCCAAGGACAGCGTCACGGCGGGTGTCACCACCAAGGAGACCAACCTCAAGGGGTTCATCGACGTGACCGCGCTCAACGGCGTGCTCGCGCAGTCCGGCAAGCCTCCGGTGGACGCCGCAGGCCTCGACAAGGCGCAGGGATAGATCATATGACCGCAACGGTGGATCGGTCCGTGCAGCTCGCGCCGCCCGCGCTCGTGCTGCGCGGGGTCGGTAAGACCTTCGGCACCGGTGCAACCGCGGTGACAGCGCTGCGGGACATCGACCTCACCGTCCGGCCCGGTGAGTTCGTCTGCCTGCTGGGTGCGTCGGGCTGTGGTAAGTCGACGCTGCTCAACGTCGTCGCGAGCCTCGACAAGCCGTCGTCGGGCGAGGTGGACCTGCGTACCGCACGGCCGTCGTTCATGTTCCAGGAGGCGGCGTTGCTCCCGTGGCTCACATCGAGCCGCAACGTCGAGCTGCCGCTCCAGCTCTCGGGCGTCGGTCGCCGGGAGCGCAAGGAGCGGGCCGAGTCGCTGCTGGCGCTGGTCCGCCTCGAAGGGCAGGGCGGCAAGCGTCCCCACGAGCTGTCGGGTGGGATGCGGCAGCGGGTGTCGCTGGCACGGGCACTGGCGTCGGCGACCAGCAACGACGAGCCGGGTCTCCTGCTGATGGACGAGCCGTTCGCGGCGCTGGACGCCATCACCCGCGACATGCTCCAGGCCGAGCTTCTGCGCATATGGGAGACGACCGGTACAACGATCATCTTCGTCACCCACGACGTGCGGGAGGCCGTGCGCCTCGCGCAGCGCGTGGTGCTGCTCTCGTCGCGTCCGGGCACCATCGTGCACGAGTGGGACGTGCCCGCGCCGGGCTCGGCCGAGCGGGAGATCCTGCACGACGAGATCACCGCGCAACTCCGACAGGTGATCACCAGCCATGCCGCGTGACAACCACGAGGTCGACATCCGGCCGGAGGTCGACCCGGAGCTGGAACGCGATATCGCCGAGGCTCTGAAGGGCCTGGATGCGCTCGACACCCCCACGGTCGTCGTCAAGCCATGGTGGCGGCGCGCGCTCGCGGTGGGCCTGCCGCCGCTCGTCGCCCTGGTGCTGTTCATTGCGGTCTGGCAGATCGTCTGGGCGTCGGCGATCACCAGCGAGTACAAGGTGCCTGCGCCGATCACGGTCTGGCAGTCGTTCCTGGCCACGGTGGACACCGGCCAGGTCTGGTCGATCCTCTGGACTTCGATCAGCCGGGCGTTCCTCGGCTTCGCGATCGCGCTGGTGATCGCGACGCCGCTCGGGCTGGTGGTCGCGAAGGTCGCGCCGGTACGCGCGGCGATCGGGCCGATCCTGTCGGGTTTGCAGAGCCTCCCCTCGGTGGCCTGGGTGCCTGCTGCGATCCTCTGGTTCGGGCTGACCGACGCCACGATCTACTTCGTCGTGCTGGCGGGCTCGATCCCTTCGATCGCCAACGGGCTGGTCGCGGGCATCGACCAGATCCCGCCGATCCTGCCGAGAGTGGGCCAGGTGCTCGGCGCGCGCGGGCTCACCAGCGCGCGGCACATCCTGCTGCCCGCGGCCCTCCCGGGCTACCTCGCGGGGTGCAAGCAGGGCTGGGCGTTCTCCTGGCGGTCGCTGATGGCTGCGGAGATCATCGCGGCCGGGCCGCTGCTCGGGTTCGGCCTCGGCGCGTACCTCAAGCAGGGCAGCGACCTTTCCGACATGCCAGGGGTGATCGCCGCGATCTTCCTCATCCTGGTTGTCGGCATCGGCGTCGAGCTGTTGGTGTTCCGGCCGATCGAGCGGCGGGTGCTGCGGGCGCGCGGCCTTACCGCCGGAGCGTGAGTTCTCAGATCACGATCGCGCATCCCCCCGTCGTTCCACACTGCACGGGGGGTCCTGACTGCCTAGCATTCGCCTGCTCCTTCAGGCGTCGTGGAAAGGACATCAACACGTGATCATTCTTGGCTTGATCCTCTTGATCCTGGGATTCGTGCTCCACATCTCGATTCTGTGGACCCTCGGGATCATCCTGCTCGTCATCGGTGCGATCCTGGCCATCCTCGGCGGCATGGGCCGTGCCGTGGGCGGCAGGCGTCACTGGTACTGATCAGCGGCACTCCAGCTGGTCACAGCGCCAAAAGAGACGCACCGAGCCGCCGGCTCGGCGGGCACACAGCCGCCGGGTCCGGCGGCTGTGGCGTGGGCGAGCCGACCGGTGGACGGCGGCCAGTAAGCTGCGCTCCGCAACCGCGGCCGAGCCGTGGCAGTACACGAGAAGCCGCCGCGGTAGGAGGTGCGTGTCCGTGCGCGTGGTCGTCATCGGGGGGAGCGCGGCGGGCCTTTCGACCGCGCTGATGCTGGCCCGCTCCGGCCACGACGTGGTCGTGCGACGACCTGACGCCCGCCGCCGACGTCGAGGCCGCCGCGCAGGCCGAGCGGGTGTCGACGCCGCAGCTCATCCAGCCGCACATCCCCTTGGCGCGCTGCCTCGAGACCCTGCGTGCCCGGCTGCCGGACGTGCTCGCCAGCCTTCCGGGCGCTATGGGCGTTGATGGGGATGCTCACCCCCGCCGTCCGACGTGTACACCGACCCCGCCCTCGTCGCGCGGGTACGGGCCATGCTCGCCGACGGCACGCCGACGCCCGTTCCCTCACCCGCGCGGGCGGACCTCGAACGGGCGCTGTCGGGACACTAGCTGCGCAGGCGCACGCCGCCGGGCGTGTCCTGGTTCGGCACGAGGTAGGACGTCACGGCCTGGACCACGGCGGCGATCATGGCGATCGCGACGTCCCGGTCGAACGTCCCCTTCGTCACCCACAGGGTCGCGATCGCGCCGAGGGCGATCACCGTCGCCGCCCACCACTTGTTCGTCGGCCAGATGCTCTTCCTCCCGGCCGCCGCGGGCCGACCTGCGTTCTGCAGACTCACCATGACTTTCTCCCCTCCAGGTGGCTTGGATATAAGGAGGGTCTCGCGCAGGCGGTTCGTACACGCTCCTCGTGCGGGCTAGATAGGGCTACCGTCGGCGTGTCGCGCGTTGATCCTTGATCACCTCTGGTGATCTTGCGTGCATGCGGTGTTGCTATGACGATGGCCCGGTGGTCGACGACGAGTCGGTGTCCTGCTCGGACCTGCAGGACTGGTCGATGGAGTTCGAGTCGTTGACCGGGTGGGTCGCGTCGTTGTTCGTTCACCCGAAGTCGGGGGCGCATTCCCGCCAGTATCTTGAGGGCCTGTTGGCGCCGATCGAACGCAAGAACGGGTGGACGATCGCCGAGTACGTCGGGGAGAAGAACCGAAGGCGATGCAACGGTTCCTCAACCTCACCGCGTGGGACGCCGACGATCTACGGGACCTCAACCTGGACTACGTGATCGAGAACCTGGGTGACCCGGACGGCATTCTGATCGCCGACCCGACCGGTTTCGCCAAGAAGGGACGAAAGTCGGCCGGGGTGCAACGGCAGTACTCCGGAACCCTCGGCCGGATCGACAACTGCCAGATCGGGACGTTCCTGGCGTTCGTCAACACCGCGGCTGCTCGGGTGCTCATCGACCGCGAGCTCTACATCCCGGAGAAGACCTGGTTCGCTGACCGGGCCCGCTGCGCCGAGGCCGCGATCCCCGCGGACCTGTAGTTCGCCACCCGCCCCGCCCAGATCATCGCCATGATCACCCTGTCTGTCCAGGCCGGCCTGGAGTTCCGGTGGTTCACCGCGCACGAGGAGTTCTGCCAGAACCCCGGCCTGCGCGACTACCTCGAGGACGCCACCACCGCCTACGTCATGGCGATCTCCCAGAACACCGAGTTCACCCACGCCGCCGGTGCCACCACCGAGATCAAGAACTGGCCGCCGCGGTTGCGCCGAACGCGTCGCAGCGCCGTGCGTGCGCAATCGCGACGAAAGGTCACCGGGTTTACGTCTGGGCCGTCATCAGCTCCGATCGCCCCGATCATCAGTACATGATCCGCCGATCCGTCGTCGTCGGTGAACTCGCGTTCTACCACTGCTAAGGAAGGCGTGGGCCGCGCGCGGGTTTCGTGGCGGTTCGGATAGGTCGCCAGTTTGGACAAACGGCCACGAATGCCCCGGGAGCATGGCTAGCGTTCGGGCGGGAGCCGACCGACGCTGGGAGCCAGGTGATGGAGTTCGACCGTGCCGACTTGGAGCGGGCCGTGGAGACCCTGCGGGCCCGGCTGGCCGAGGCGCCCGAGCACGTGGCCAGGGTCCGAAGGGCAGTCGCGGTGGCGGTCGAACAGCCGCTGTTGCCCGAGCCGGTCGTCATCGCGATCGTCGAAACGGCCGAACAGGTGGTGAGCTCGGCACTCCGCATCATCGCCACCGTGGAGGACCTGCTGGAGGGCGTGGCCGCGCCGGTCGCGATGTTCTCCTACGCGGGTGGGTGGATCGACGTCAAAGGCCTCGCCACCGACGCCCAGGGCAGGTTGCGGGTCGACCAACTTCCCGCGAAGGCCCATTGGAAAGGGGTCGCCGCCGACCGCTACGCATCCGCGATCACCACGCAGGCTGGCGCCGCGGGCCGCATTGCCGCGGTCGCGGGCAACGCCGCCATCGCGTTGAGCACCTGCGCCGGGGCCGCGTTGCTGTTCTACGTCGCCCTCGGCGTGATCATCGTCCAGCTCATCAGCGGCCTCATCGCCGCGGTCGCCGCGCTGCTCTCGCAGGTGTTCTCCTGGGCGGGGCTGCTCGGCGCGCTCGCCGAGATCGAGATCACCAGCGCGCAGCTCATCGCGCTGGTCACCGCCCTCACCACGCTGCTGGGCGCCCAGGCCCTGTGGATGATCAACCTGCGCGGCGAACTGGTGGACCACAGCCAGTTCCCCGGCGGCCACTGGCCCGGAGCTGTCGCAGGCACCTACGCGGACGCCACCGTCGCCGACGGCGACGCGAAATGGTCGATCACCACCTGAACCGCGTCCCGACCGCCGGTGATGACCGCCCGCCGCAGACCACCGGCCGACAAGCGCGCGGCACCCACTCGCGCCGTGGCGCATCGGGAAGGATCCGCCCGCATGAGCACGACGTCGAAAGGCCTCCGCGATTTTCAGCGGTTCGTCGTGCCGATCGTGGGCGCAGGCGGCGCGCTCATCAACGCTGCCGTGATCGTCTACCTCGACCGCGTCGGCATCTTCACCGAGCTGGGCCGCGTCGAACCCGGGCTGACGTCCCTCGCCACGGCCGTGTTCGTCACGTCGGCGCTCGCGACCGCGGCGATGCTCTTCAGCAGCCGGGTCGGGCACAACCTCCGCCTGTTCCTCACGGTCGTGCACGCCCTCGTCATCGGTGGGGCGAGCATGCTCGTAGGCGAGCTGGTGGCAGGGCCCGGCTCCCTCGGCGGCGGGGCGGCGATCAGCGTCGCGCTCATGTTGCTCGGCGCGGTGTTCGTCCTCGCGGGCATCGCGAGCACGCTGATCCGCACCGAGGGCTGACGCATTTCTTTACAGATCGCGGCCCATGGCGGCAGCGGCGGCGAGGATGTTGACGTAGTCGCGCAGATGGGAGATCTGCCCGTTGCGCGCGGTGAGCACAATGATGTTGGGAAGTGCGAACTCGCCGGTGGTTGCGCTGGTGCCGAGGGCTTCCTGCTCGACGATGATCGTGTCCGGGTCGGCGGTGTCGTGGATGGCGAGGGTGCGGTAGCGCTCATACCGGAGCGGGTTGGCCGCCCACCCTGCGGCGATCCAGTTCACGATTTCGTCCCTGCCCTCCAGCCGCGATGGCACGCCGGGGTGCGTGAACGGGAACTCATGGACCGCGTCGACCGCGTACACACGGCGCATGTCCTCGGTGGACTGGTTGATGGCGGCCTTGCGCCAACGCTCTAGGACTTCCGTCAGCACCATTGGGGTGACCCTCCTGCTCGGGGTGAGCGTTAAAGTGAGGCATGGTCCGGTTAAGTGCCGACGGTAGCGGACCATGTCCCCGGTTAACCAGGGTGGTGATCGCGCTGGCAGGGCACGAACCGGCGTCGCGTGCGGCGCGTCCGCGGCGCGCCGACGCACGGCGCAACTACGCGCAGTTGCTTGAGCAGGCGCGAATTGCGTTCGCCGAGTTCGGCGTGGATGCCTCCTTGGACGAGATCGCGCGGCGGGCCGGAGTGGCCAGCGGGACGCTGTACCGGCATTTCCCCACGCGGCTGGATCTCATCGAGGCGGTGCTCGCCGAGCAGATAGCCGCGTTGGTCGACCTCGGTCGCGGGCTGTTGACGGTCGAGGACGAGTTCGACGCGTTGTCCACGTGGTTGCGTGCTGCGCTCACCCATGCGTTGACCTACCGGGGTCTGGCGGCCGCGGTGCTGAACTCGGCGCTCGACCACGGGAATGGCCTGGTTTCGCACTGGCATGCTGAGATGTTCGAGGTTGGGGCCGCACTGCTGGCGCGGGCGCGGCAGTCCGGCGTCGTCGTCGCCGTTGCGGACGAAGCGGATGTGCTGAAGATGGTCGGGGCCATCGCGTGGGCCGCCCAGGACACCCCGAACAGCTCCGCCCAAGCCGACCGCCTGCTCGCCCTCCTCATCAACGGACTCCGTTTCAGAGGCGATTAGCCGGCGGCCCCAGCAGGTGGCTAGCCCCAGAAGATGCAGGTGGGGTCGCGGTCGAGCTCGGTGAGCAGGTCGTCGATCTGGCGCGAAGGCGCCAGCAAGTCGTAGCGGTGGAAGCGAAGGTTGCGGTCGCGGTAATACAAGGTCCACGACTTGTCGGCGACGGTGTAGCGCAGGCGCGCGATCGGAAAGGTCGTCCACTCGGGCCCGGACTCTGCGCGCCAGGGAGCACGCCGTTCGACGATCGTCAGGTGTCGCGGCGCGGTCTGGCACTCGACGCGGACTTCGTGGCGGGCGTGGTCGGGCACTCGCGCAGCGCACCAGCGCTGCACGCGCGCAACGTCCAGCTCCGACAGGGTCATCGGGGGTCCGCAGCGGCGTTGAGCGCTTCGAAAGCGGCGTCGAGTCGCTGTCGGCGGCGGCGGTTGGGTTCGTGGTTGGCTTCGGCCGCCACCGCGCCGATCAGCTCGTCCAGGTCGTCGTCGCAGGCCGCGAGGACAGCGCCGTCGTGGTGGGCGCGGATTCGGAACACCAGTCGTTCGCAGTCGGCGTCGAGCAGCTGTAGATCGCGTAGGGCTGCGGCGACCTCGGTCGGGACGACGATCTCGTTCGCCGATTCGGCGACGGTGAGACCTCGGCGGCGCAGATCGAACGGCGAGTCCTCCCAGTCGCTGATCATGCCTGCGTCTTCGCAGACGCTGCATTGCCACCGGATCGGCGCCCCCGGCTCGGTGCGGAGCACGATCATCCGACCCGGGCAGGCGCGGCGGGAAGGCCTGCGTCGGCACGGCAGTGCGCTGTTCCACGCGGCGCAGGCATCACCTGCTGTAGCCGCCCGAACGATGTTGCTCAGGTGCGCGGCCAGTCGCCGTGTCGGGCCCGGCGCGTCGACCGGCAGGTCGAGGAAGTGGTGCAGGTCGGTGACCATCACGCCGGGGACTGTATCGACCCGGTCGGTCCGGCCGTTGGGGGTCGACGATCAGGCGCCGAGTCTCGCGTCGGTGAAGGTTCTTCCTCAAGTGGCCACCCAGAGGGTGTACAATCGAAACTATGTTCGATATCGAGTTCGCGGATGGCGAGGGGTCCGATCGCGACCTGCCACCCGAGCCCGATCTACTCCTCGAGCCCTGGAACCGCCCGACGTCGGCGGTCCGCCCCAACGGCTACGCCGCCCTCGAACTGCAAGACGCCACCCTGTATCCCGACGACCTCACCGACGCCGAGGTTGTCGAAGCCATCCGCGCCTACGATCACGTCGTGTCCTGGGCAGGCGCCCGACAAGCGGCCATGCTGGCCGAGTTCGCCCGGCGTCGCCCACCAGACCGCACTGACGTCCTCGACCGTGCCACCCCGGGGCCCGTCTCCGCCTGGGCGCCTGATGAGATCGGGCTCGCGTTGACGCTGTCGCGCGGTACCGCTGCCGACCGGATCGAACGCTCCCTTCGCCTGGAACAGGTCCTGCCCGCCACCCTCGCCGCATGGGACGCCGGACAACTGGACGTGGCCAAAGCCAACGCCATCCACGACGCCACGCTCTGCCTGTCCGACACCGCCGCCCGCGCAGTCCAAGACCGCGTGCTACCCAAGGCCCCGTCGCAGACGGTGGCCCAGCTACGCGCCGCATTGGAACGCGCGGTGATCGCCGTCGACCCCGACGGAGCCGACACCCGCCACCGCAAGGCCTACCGCTCCCGCCGCGTCGCCATCAACCCCGACCGCGACGGCATGGCCTCCCTGTGGGCCCTGTTGTCCGCACCCGACGCGCTCAGCTGCTACGGCTGGCTCACCGCCCTGGCTCGCGGGCTGCCTACCTGCGATCCACGCAGCATGGACGCCCGCCGCGCCGACCTGCTGGTCCAACTCCTCACCGGCAACCTCCGCTTGTGCCCCGACAGCACCGACCCCGCTGCGGCTGGCCCTCCCCCGGCCGAAGCCACCCCGGCCGAAGCCACCCCGGCCGACCCGACCCCGGCAGGCCCCACCCCGGCCGGCGCCACCGCCGCCTGCCGCACCGCCGCCGGCCGCGATCCCACAGCAGACGCAGGCGATGCAGGCATCGTGACCGACACAGACGACGCTGCTACCAAGGTTGCTACCGCCCAGGCCGTTACCACCGCCGCCCACTCCTCCGCCGGTGCCGCCACCAGCACTGCCGACGGCGACGGTGCTGCCACGGACAGCGCCAGTGGCTCCCGGTCGTCCCGCGAGGAGACGGTGCTGTTGGCAGGTCTGCCCACCCCGGTCGCCGCGACGAAGCCGCTCGTCCACGTGGTCATCCCGCTGTCCACCCTCACCGGCGCCGACGACAGCCCCGTCGAACTCACGGGCTACGGACCGCTGCCACCTGCACTCGGCCGGGAGATCGCCGCCGACGCCGTCTGGAAACGCCTGATCACCGACCCGCTCACCGGGGCCGTGCTCGACGTCGGCCGCACCAGCTACCGACCACCCACCGCGCTCGCGGAGTTCCTCCGCGCCCGCGACCAACACTGCCGCGTGCCGATCTGCCGCCGTAGAGCACTGGACTCCCAGATCGATCACACCGTCGCCTTCCATGCCCAGGGCGGCAGCACGGATCGCGACAACCTCTACCACGCCTGCCTGTGCCACCACCGGATGAAGGACGCCCCCGGTTGGACGGTCACCCAAGAGCCCGATGGCGTGATCACCTGGACTACCCCGACCGGGCATCGTTACAGCAGCCGACCGTATGACTACCGACCCGAACCCGATCTCGCCGCCGTCGTCGCCGCCCTCAACCGCGCCACAGCGGCCAAGGGCGATGCGTTCGACCGGCCCATTCCACCCGAGGAAGCCGACGATCCACCACCGTTCTGATGATCGGCGGGCCTGCCGCACTGAAGATCGACTTCAATAGCACCCCAACTGGCCTGTCACCTCGTCCACAGTAGATCAATCGGGGGCGTGCTCACGACAATTCGAGCGTTCGTGCGAATTCCTCGCGGCGGACGGGTGACGGCCACCGATCGGGCCGGGGAGGGGTCCACATCACTGACACTGTGCGCGGGCGGGGATCGCCTCGCCGCGTATGCCGTGGACCGCGGATCGTCGGCGGCCCGAGGAGCAGACATGGAAACGCTCGGCCGGATCCTTTGCCGGATCGGCGTGCACCGTTGGAGGACACAGCGCAACGCGGAGGACGGCACGCCATATCTCGAATGCGAGCGCTGCCGGAAGGAAAAGGACACCATTTCCCTTTCCGACCACTACGGCGGCCCGGCAGGCGCGTAGCGCGGGAATGTTGCCCCGTTTTTTCGGGGCGAGAGGCGTGCGACCCATGGGCGTCCGGGCCATCCTGTGGCCATGCCCGAGCGGATCCGCCTGCGCCGCACCGCCGGTTGGCGCAAGCCGCCCGGCGCGGTCACGGTCGCCCGGCCGTCCGAGTTCGGCAACCCGTTCCGGGTCGTCGTGCGGCCGCGGCGGCCGATCCAGATTCGGGCGAGCCTGCGGGCAGGCGAGGACGCGTATCTACGCGATGTCGACGACGTGCCGACCGGGCGTCGGATCAGCGTCGAGATGTTCGAGCGCGCTCTGCACGCCGGTGAACTGCGCTACGACGTCAGCTATGTGCGCGAACGGTTGGCCGGGCGGGATCTGGCCTGCTGGTGCCCGCTCGAGGGGCCGTGCCACGCCGACGTCCTGCTCGCCGCCGCGAACGAGGCACCCTGACAGGTGCCCGTCGGGACGGCTCACTGTTCGCTCGGGGCGAGGAAGCGGGCCGGAGTCGTCCCGCAATGCGGATCGGAATGCCGCGACGTACGCGCTCGGGGTGCGGTAGCCCGCGACCACCGAGGCGGCCTGCACGGTGGCACCATCCGCCACGTCCTCCAGGCCCCGCAGGAGCAGCCGGTACTGGCGCCACCTGCCCACCGGTAGGCCGGTCTCGGCGAAGAACGTCCGCTCCAGCGTGCGCCGCCCCACCTCGATCGCGGCGGCCACGGGCGCGACGGCCATCCCGGTCGCCAAGAGCTCGGCGGCGCGGCGAGCGGATGGGCTCGTGGGCTCCGGCACCGCGAGCGGCGGCGGCCCGACATCGCCGAGCTCGGCGACGAGAAGCAGGGCCAGCGCCGCCTCGACGGGATCCCGCCGGTCCAGCACGCCGATCGCCGTCGCCCGCTCGACCAACTCCCGCAACAGGGGGGACGCAGGCATCGCTCCCGCCATCGACGGCAGGCCGCCGCAGGCCACACCCCCATCCCCAGCCCGACCCACGCCGCCACCCACGCCACCCGGGCCATCTGCGCTGCCAGGGCCGCGTGCTCGTCCGCGCGCAGGTACACCACCCGCAGCGCCGCGGGCCCCGCGAACCGGATCGCGTGCCGTACTCCAGCGGGCATCCACACCGCCCAGCTCGGCGGGGCGATCCACGTGCGGGCGTCCGACCGCACGATCGCGAGCCCGGACCGGACGTGCACGAGCTGGTGCCAGTCGTGCGCATGTTCGCTGACGGGAGCGGCGAGGTCAGCGGCCGAACTGCGCACGACGAGATGTGGCTCGTCAGCCACCGTGCGCCGTTTTCGCGACATCAATCGGCAGAATAGCGTGATTGCGCCGTGGACTGGCCCGTCGCTACCGTCGCCCCATGCCGAGCAACCTCGCATCCTTCGCCATCCACGTCGACGACCTCGACCGCGCACGACGGTTCTACGGGGCCGTCTTCGGCTGGGACTTCGAGCCGTGGGGCCCGCCTGGCTTCTACCTGATCCACACCGGCACCGCCGACGACCCCGGCATTCAGGGCATCATGCACGCACGATCCGAGCCACGCACCGGCACCGGGCTGAACGGCATCGAGCCCACCTTCGCCGTCGAGGACCTGGACGCCATCGCCAAAGCCGTCGAGGAGCACGGCGGGAAGATCATCTTTGCGAAGGCGGCGATCCCGACCGTGGGCGCGCTCATCCGGTTCCTCGACCCCGAGGGCAACGACATCGGGGCGATGCAATACGACACCCCGCCGCACACCTGAAGGCTCATCCCCGCCGCCCCACAGCGCGTCCCAGAGGCGGCCGTCGGCGTCGATCGTGAGGCCGTCGGGAAAGCCCAGCTCGGCGGGCACGGCGAAGGCCGGGCGCCACGCCAGCCCCTTGGAGATCGTGACGCCGGTGAGCGCACGGCGGAACGTTCCGTCCGGCGCGAGGCGGTACGGGCTGGCCGTCCCCTCGGTGTCGTCCAGGCTCATGCTGCCCGCCCAGAACCCGCCGAACGGGTCGCACTTGCCGTCGTTCATGCGCGTGACGGCGCCCCGCTCGGGTTCGGGATCGGCGCAACGCGGCCGGAGCGGTCGAGGTCGGCGAACCCGTGGCGGCTCGCGACGACCCATCCGTCGGCGGGATCGCGGCTCGGGACGACCGCGCCGACAACACTGCCGACGTCAGGGCCGACCGGGTAGCTCTGCACCTCCCGCAGCACCGGCCCGAGCCGCCAGCCCGGCGGCGGTGTCCACCCAGAGCAGTTCGTCGGTGAGCGGGTCCCAGACCGGGCCCTCGGCGTGCTCCGAGCGCACACCGATCAGCGGTCGCGCGGTGATGGGCCTGATCGCCACGACGCACATACTCTCAGGCGATGCGCTCACAGCACTGGTACGCCGGTGACGACCGCGACGCGTTCATCCACCGCGCCTGGATGCGCCGCGGCCTGCCCGACCACGCGTTCGACGGCAGGCCCCAGATCGTCATCTGCAACACCTGGTCGGACCTCACGCCCTGCAACAGCCACTTCCGGGAGATCGCCGAACACGTCAAGCGCGGGGTGTGGGAGTCGGGCGGGGTGCCGCTGGAGCTGCCCGTGCCGTCGCTTGGCGAGACCCTGCTGCGTCCGACGGCCATGTTCTTTCGCGACCTCGCCGCCATGGTGGTCGAGGAGCTGATCCGCGCCAACCCCGTCGACGGGGTGGTGCTGCTCGGCGGGTGCGACAAGACCGTGCCGTCGCTGCTGATGGGCGCCGCGTCGGTCGATCTGCCGACGCTCATGGTCACCGGCGGACCCATGCTCAACGGTCGCTTTCACGGCAAGCTCCTTGGCTGCGGCACCGGCGTCTGGGAGATGAGCGAGGACGTCCGCGCAGGCCGGATGGCCCGCGCCGACCTCCGCCACGCCGAGTCCGCCATGATCCGCAGCCGCGGCCACTGCAACACGATGGGCACCGCGTCGACCATGGCCTGCGTCGCCGAAGCGCTGGGCATGACGCTGCCGGGCAACGCGGGCCTGCCCGCGGCCGACAGCCGTCTGCTGGCGCTGGCGCACGCGGCGGGCAACCGCATCGTCGCGATGGTCGGCGAGGACCTGCGCCCGAGCGCGATCCTCACCGCCGGGGCGCTGCGCAACGCCGTGCGGGCCGTCGCCGCGGTCGGCGGCTCGACCAACGCCGTGGTGCACCTCCTCGCGATCGCCCGCCGGGTCGGCGCGCCCGTCACGCTCGCCGACATCGACGCCGCAGGCCGCGGCATCCCGCTGCTGGCCGACATCCAGCCCGCAGGCGCGTACCTGATGGAGGACTTCCACCGCGCGGGCGGCCTCGACGCCGTGTTGGGCCAGATCATCGACCACCTGGAGCCGAGCCGGACCGTCGCGGGCGGCCTGCTCACCGAACAGGTCTCCGGCCAGCCGTCGACCGACCTGCAGGTCATCCGGACCGCCGAGGCGCCGATCTCACCCGAGGCCGGGCTCGCGGTCCTGCGCGGCAACCTCGCCCCGGACGGAGCGGTGATCAAGCCCGCCGCCGCGACCCCGGAGCTGATGCGCCACCGCGGCCGGGCCGTGGTGTTCGACGGCGTCGAGGACCTGCACGCCCGGCTGGACGATCCCGCGCTCGACGTCACCGCCGACGACGTGCTCGTCCTGCGCGGCTGCGGCCCGCGCGGCTATCCGGGGCTGCCGGAGGTGGGGAACATGCCGCTGCCGCGCAAGCTGTTGGAGAACGGCGTGCGCGACATGGTCCGCATCAGCGACGCCCGGATGAGCGGCACCGCGTTCGGGACGGTCGTGCTGCACGTCGCTCCGGAGTCCGCGGCGGGCGGGCCGCTCGGCCTGGTGCGCACCGGCGACCCGATCGCGCTCGACGTCGAGGCCCGCACGCTGCACCTCGACGTTCCCGACGCCGAGCTCGCGCGGCGGGAGCACATCACGGCCGCCGCCCCGCCCGCGACCGGCGGCTGGGAGCAGCTCTACCGCGAGCACGTCGAGCAGGCCGACCGCGGCGCGGGGCTCGACTTCCTTGCGGGCGTGCGCGGCTCGGCCGTGGCGCGCGAGTCCCACTGAGCCCGTTACCTTTCGCGGCGCCGTGCCGTCAGAGCTGTGACACGAAGGGAACACGATGGCAAGCACCGACCAGCACGCCCAGACCCTCGCCTTCCAGAGCGCCGCCAACCGCGTGGTGCGCGGCCTCCTCCGCACGCCCCTGCTCGCCCGCCTCGTCGGCACCCGGCTGATCACCGTCTACGCCGTGGGCCGCAAGACCGGCAAGCGCTACGCCGTCCCCGTCGCCTACGGCCGCCAGGAGGGCGTCCTCCTGTTCGGGACGGAGTTCCGCTGGGTCCGCAACCTGCGCACCGGCGAGCCCGTCGAGATCCGGCTCAAGGGCAGGCGGCGCACGGCCGACGTCACCGTCACCAGCGACGAAGCGGGTGTGGTTGCCGACTACGGCTTCCTCGCCCGCGACAACCACCGGTTCGCCAGGTTCAACCGCATCGCGCTGGACGCCGCGGGCGAGCCCGATCCGACCGACCTGCATCGCTGCTGGTCGGCGGGCGCACGAACCATTCGGCTCGCCCCGCGCTGATCGTGCGTCCGGCCTGCGAAGACCACGCTGCGGGAGCATGGAGGGCGTGACGGACGCGTTCGGCACCGGGCCGGTGCGGCTCGCCTGCGGCAGTGGGCTCTCGAAGCCGCAGCAGGACATGGACCTGTCCCGCACCGCGCTCACCGACCTTGGCCGGGGCGCCGACGGTCTGCTGCGGGTGCACCGCCCGCGGCCGACCGCCGCGTTCAGCAGGCGCGACTCGCTGGCACCCGGCTACCCCGAGGCTTCGTCCGCAGCGGCCGATTGCGGGTTCGCCCCCGTGGTGCGGCCCGCGGGCGGGCGGCTGGCCGCGTATCACCGGGACGCGCTCGTCCTCGATCTCATCGCCCCGCATCCGGCGCCGCACTCCGGTCACCGGGCCCGGTTCGCGGCGGCGGCCGCCGCGCTGGCCCAGGGGCTGCGCGAACTGGGGGTGGACGCCCGGCCGGGCGCGGTGCCGGGCGAGTACTGCCCGGGCGAGTTCAGCGTGAACGCCCGCGGCGCGACGAAGCTGGTCGGCACCGCGCAGCGGCTCACCCGGCACGGCTACCTGTTCAGCGTCGTCGTGCTGGTCGGCGACCCCGAGCCGGTACGGACCGTGCTCGCGGCGGCCTACCCGTTGCTGGGGCTGGACTGGGACCCGGCGACGGTCGGGTCGGTCGCCGACGAGGTCAAGGGCATCACGGTCGCGGACGTCGCGGACACGTTGGTCCCCCGCCTGTTGGGCATGATCGCGTCGAGCCCGACATTCCCGGTGGTCGAACCCCGGATACGTCCGGCTCGACGCCGGTAACCACCTGGTATCGAGGTGTCCACCCGCCCGTCCACATAGCGGAATCACGTTCTCAGTTCGTGGTACCGCGGCGTACGGTCGCCGCATGGCCGTCACCGGGCAGCAGGCATCCGGCCGACGCTGGGTGGTGCTCGCGATCGGCGTGCTCGCCCAGACCTCCGCCTGCTCCTTCATCTACGGGGTGCCATTCCTGGTGCCGGACCTGCGCGACCAGCTGGGCCTCTCGCTGGCGGCAGCAGGCACCTACGTGGCCGCGCCGACCACGGGACTGCTCGCCACGCTGATCGCCTGGGGCGCCGCGGCCGACCGGTTCGGCGAACGCAAGGTCATGGCGTCGGGCCTGTTGCTGGCCGCGCTCGCCGTCGGCGTCGTGGCGCTCACCCCCGGTCTGGGGCACGGCCCGGTACTGGCCCTGTTCGCCGCGGGCGGCGCGGCCGCAGCCAGCGTGTTCGCCGCGAGCGGCCGGATGATCATGGGCTGGTTCCCGCGGGCCGAACGCGGGCTCGCCATGGGCATCCGGCAGACCGCGCAGCCGCTCGGCGTCGCGGTCGCCGGGCTCGTGCTGCCCGGCCTCGCCCAACGCACCGGGGCGTTCGGCGCCATGGTGGTGCCCGCCGCGCTCTGCCTGCTCGCGGCGCTGCTGGTGATCGGCTTCGCACCCGATCCGGTGCGGCCACCGCGGGCGCACGGCGCGCACACGGGCTCGCCCTACCGCACCACCGTGCTGTGGCGGGTGCACGCGGCCAGCGCGATGCTCGTGTTGCCGCAGTTCGCGGTCAGCGCCTTCGCCACCGAGTACCTCGTCCGCAGGCAGGGGTGGGCCACCACCGCCGCGGGCGCGTTCGTTGCGGTGATCCAGATCGCGGGCGCGGTGTCGCGCATCGGCTCCGGCGTGTGGTCGGACCGGGTGGGTTCGCGGCTGCGCCCGATGCGCCAGCTCGCGGTCGGCGCCGCGCTGGTGCTGCTCACCTTCGCCCTCGGCGACGCCGTCGC
The DNA here is from genome assembly GCA_963736375.1 of uncultured Actinomycetota bacterium. Lineage (GTDB taxonomy): Bacteria > Actinomycetota > Actinomycetes > Mycobacteriales > Pseudonocardiaceae > Pseudonocardia. Next base: position 279,797 of record CAVTOL010000018.1, on the reverse strand, counting down.
GCCGTGGCTCGCGATCACCGCGCTGGCCGTCGGCGGGATCGTCACCGTGGCCGACAACGGGTTGGCGTTCACCGCGGTCGCCGAGATCGCCGGATCGGCGTGGTCGGGGCGGGCGCTGGGGATCCAGAACACCGGCCAGAACGTCGTCGCGTCGCTCACCCCGATCGTCCTCGGCGCTCTCGTGGGAGCGGCGGGCTACGCGGTCGGGTTCGCCGTGGCCGCTGTCGCGCCGGTGGCCGCGGTCGCCCTCACTCCCGTCCGTGACGAGCCGGAAGCGAGCTGGTAGCGCGTCACCGGCGTTGTGCGCTCTGCGGCTACCGGTCCGCACCCAGCGGCTAGCCACGTGTGATCTGGGCAACAAAGCTGGATCCCGTGGCGGGACCCCTCTCCGGCATCAGGGTGATCGAGCTGGGCCAGGTGATCGCAGGCCCCTTCTGCGCGCAGCTGCTCGGCGACCTCGGCGCGGAGGTCGTGAAGGTCGAGCCGCCCGGCAAGGGCGACGTGCTGCGCCAGTGGGGCCACGCGGACGTCACCGGCGACTCGCTGTGGTGGAGCGTCGCGGGCCGCAACAAGCGCAGCATCACGGTCGACCTGCGCACCCCGCCCGGCCAGCAGCTCGTGCGTGACCTCGCCACGAAGGCCGACGTCCTCGTCGAGAACTTCCGCCCCGGAACCCTGGAGGGCTGGGGGCTGGGCTGGGAGGACCTCTCCGCCGTCCGCCCCGAACTGATCATGGTGCGGATCAGCGGGTTCGGCCAGACCGGCCCGTACGCGCGCCGCGCGGGCTACGCGTCGATCGGCGAGGCGATGGGCGGACTGCGCGCGCTCACCGGCTACCCCGACCTGCCGCCGATCCGGGTGGGCATCTCGATCGGCGACTCGCTCACCGGCATGTTCGGCGCGCTGGGCGCCGTGGCCGCGCTGGAGGCGCGCCGCAACACCGGACGCGGCCAGGTCGTCGACGCGAGCATCTTCGAGTCGGTGCTCGCGGTGACCGAGTCGCTGGTCGTGGAGTGGTGCGCGCGCGGCACCGAGCGCAGGCGCACCGGCCCGACGCTCCCGGGGATCGCGCCCAGCAACGTCTACCCGACCAGCGACGGCCAGATCCTCGTCGCCGCCAACCAGGACTCCGTGTTCTCGAGGCTCGTCGACGTGATGGGCATGTCCGAGCTGGCCTCCGACCCGCGCTTCGTGGACCACCGCGCCCGCGGCCGGAACATGCACGCGATCGACACGATCATCGCGGGCTGGACGGAACGCTTCACCGCGGCCGATCTGCTCGCGAAGCTGCACGCGGCGGGCGTGCCCGCGGGCCTGGTCTACGAGCCGAAGGACATGCTCGCCGATCCGCACTTCGTCGCCCGCGGATCGATCGAGACAGTGAAGGACCCGCGGCACGGAGACCTGACGATGCAGGCGGTCGTCCCGCGGCTGTCCGAGACGCCCGGCGACATCCGCTGGGCGGGCCAGGCACTCGGCGCCGACACCGACGCCGTGCTCGGCGAACTTCTCGGACTCACCGCCGACACCATCGCTGCACTGCGCGAGGACGACGTGCTCGGAAAGGAGGCCCAGCCATGACGTTGGCCGACCAGAAGGTGTTCCGCGACGTCATCGGGCGGTTCGCCAGCGGGGTCACGATCATCACGACGACGGTCGACGGCGCGCCGTTCGGCACCACGGCCAGCGCGGTGAGCTCGCTGTCGCTCGAACCGCCCATGGTCCTGATCTGCCTCAACAAGACCAGCGAGACCCAGGCCGCGATCCTCAAGGCGGGCCACTTCTGCGTCAACATCCTCGCCGACGGCCAGCAGGCTCTCGCCTACCAGTTCGCGGGCAAGGGCGACAAGTTCGCGAGCACCCCCTTCGAGCAGGGCATCGAGGGCATCCCCGTGCTGGGCGGCACGCTGGCGCACCTGGAGTGCCGGGTCGCGGAGACCGTCACCGGTGGCACGCACACGGTGTTCCTCGCCCACGTCGCCGTCGCCGCGGGCCACGAGGGCGCGCCGCTCACCTACTTCCGCGGTCGATTCGGCAGGCTGGAGAGCGTCCGCGAGGAGGAGGCGTACGCCGCGGTGCGGGCGTGGGTGCTCACCCGGCAGGTGCCGCTTGACCAACCGCTGGAGCCGGCCGCGCTGGCCGCGTCGATGGACCTGGAGGCGCCGCACGTCGCCTACGCGCTGGTACGCCTCGCGGGCGAGCACGTGGTGAGCCGAACCGCGGACGGGCGCTATCTACCCATCCCGCTCACCGAGGATCTCGCCGACCAGCTGTTCGGGGCGCGCTGCGTGATCGAGCTCGGCGTCGCCGACACGGCGGTGGGCCACATCGCCGACGACGACATCGCCGTCCTCGACGAGTACGCGCAGCGCCTGGCCGCCATGTTGGCCGCCGACGACGCGAGCCTCGACGAGTTCCTCGACACCAGCCACCACTACCACCTGCACTTCGTGGGGCTGGGTGGCAGCCCGCAGCTGCGGGAGACCTACGCAGCGCTCGGCATCTCGGTGCTCTGGCGGCGGACGCTCGCCGAGCAGGACTGGCGGGCGAAGTTCGACGTCGCCCACCACGCCGCGCTCACCCAAGCCTGCCGCGACGGCGACGTCGCGCGCGCCCGCGAGCTCATCGTCGAGCACACCGAACAGGTACGCGGGCTCGTCCGCACATTGATCGACCGGGCAGGCGGGGCCCTCTAGCACGGGAGAGAAATCATGCTCGAACGATTCCAGAACTACATCGGCGGGAAGTTCCTCGACGCAGGCGACGGGCGGACGTTCGACTCGCTCGATCCGTACGCAGGAGCGCCGTGGGCGGCGATCCCGGAGGGCAGCGTCGAGGACATCGACCACGCCGTCGCCGCCGCGCGCAGCGCGCTGGCGGGCGAGTGGGGCAAGATGACCGGCTTCCAGCGCGCTGCGCTGCTGCGCAGGCTCGCCGACCTGATCACCGAGAACGCCGAGCGGCTGGCCAGGGTCGAGGTGCGCGACAACGGCAAGCTCTACCGCGAGATGATCGGCCAGTTGCAGGGGCTGGGCGCCTGGTACCAGTACTTCGCAGGGCACGCCGACAAGATCGAGGGTCGGGTCATCCCGACCGACAAGCCCAACTACTTCTGCTTCACCCGCCGCGAGCCGGTCGGTGTGGTCGGCGCGATCACGCCCTGGAACTCCCCGCTGCTCTTGATGACGTTCAAGCTCGCGCCCGGCCTCGCCGCGGGCTGCACGTTCGTGGTCAAGCCCTCCGAGCACTCCCCCGCGTCAACGCTGGCGTTCGCGCAGGTGCTGCACGAGGCGGGCTTCCCTGACGGCGTGTTCAACGTCGTCGCGGGCTCCAGCCGCGAGCTCGGCGCCGCCCTCGCCGGGCACAAGGGCGTCGACAAGGTCGCGTTCACCGGCTCGACCGCGACGGGCCGCGCGGTGGCCCACGCCGCCGCGGACAACGTCAACCGGGTCACCCTTGAGCTGGGCGGCAAGTCCCCGCAGATCGTCTTCGAGGACGCCGACCTGCCCGCCGCGGCCAACGGGATCATCGCGGGCGTCTTCGCCGCCACGGGCCAGACGTGCATGGCCGGGTCCCGGGTGATCGTGCACGAGAGCGTCCACGACGAGCTGGTGCGCCTGGTCGCCGAGCGCGCCGACGCGATCAAGCTCGGGGACCCGAACGACCCCGAGACCGAGATGGGCCCGATCGCGAACCAGCCGCAGTACGAGAAGGTGCTCGGCTACCTCGACACCGCCCAGAAGGAGGGCGCCACCGCGGCGTGCGGCGGCGTGGCCGCGAGCGAGCTGGGCGGGTTCTTCGTCAAGCCCACGCTGTTCACCGGGGTCAAGGCCGACGACACCGTGGTACGCGAGGAGGTGTTCGGCCCGGTGACGGCGGCGTTGACGTTCCGCACCGAGGAAGAGGCCCTCAAGCTCGCCAACGACACCCCGTACGGGCTCGCGGGCTCGGTGTGGACCCGCGACGTGCAGCGGGCCCACCGGGTGGCCGCCGAGCTGCGCGCGGGCACCGTGTGGATCAACGCATACCGCGTGCTCGGCCCCTACGCGCCGTTCGGCGGGTTCGGGCAGAGCGGGCTCGGCCGGGAGAACGGCGCCGACGCCCTCAACGAGTACACCGAGGTCAAGTCCGTGTGGGTGGAGCTCACCGGCGCGACCCGCGACCCCTTCAAACTCGGCTAGCTCGGCTAAGGGAGGACACCATGCCGCTCGACCTCAACCCCACCGCTCCTCGCCCGGAGAACGAGACCAAGCCGTTGGTCCCGCGGGAGCAGACCAACCCGATGTTCAACGACCAGAAGATGAAGCTCGGCCTCTTCGGCACGAACTGCTCGTACGGGTTGATCATGTCGCACGCCCCGACGACCTACAAGGCCACCTGGGAGCACACCAAGGAGATCGCGCAGCGGGCCGACGCGCTTGGCTTCGAAGCGCTCGTCCCCATCGCGCGCTGGCGCGGCTTCGGCGGCACCACCAACTTCAACGGCAACTGCTTCGAGACCTACACGTGGGCGGCCGGCTTGGCCGAGGCGACGGAGAACATCGCCGTCTTCGCCACCTCCCACCTGCCGACGGTGCACCCGATCGTCGCGGCGAAGGCCGCCGTCACGATCGACCACATCTCGGGAGGGCGCTTCGGGCTCAACCTTGTGATGGGCTGGTTCAGCCCCGAGATGGACATGTTCCACGGCGCGCAACGCGAGCACGACGAGCGGTACACGTTCGGCCAGGAGTGGATCGACCTGGTCAAGAGGCTGTGGAGCGAAGAGGGCTCGTTCAACGCGCAGGGCTCGTTCTTCGAGGGCGAGAACCTGGAGGCCTACCCCAAGCCGCACCAGGCCCCGCATCCCGTGCTGATCAACGCGGGCAACTCGCCATCGGGCGTCGAGTTCTCCGCGCGGAACGTCGACATCAACTTCGCGTCGCTGGACACGTTGGAGAACATGGCGTCCTACACAAAGGCGCTGCACCACAAGGCCCGGGAGGAGTACGACCGCGACATCGCGACGATGACGTACGGTCTCGTCGTCGTCCGCGACACCGAGAAGGAGGCCAAGGACGCCTTCCAGTCGGTGATCGACCACGGCGATTGGGACGCGGCGGGCAACGTCATGAAGGTCGCGGGCATGGAGAGCCAGTCGTTCAACGAGCAGATCAAGCAGTTCCAGGAGCGGTTCATCGCCGGATGGGCGGGCTACCCGGTGGTCGGCACGCCCGAGCAGGTCGTCGAGGAGATGGGGCGGCTCAACGAGGCGGGCATGCAAGGCATGATCATGGGATTCGTTGACTACAACGAGGAGATGAAGTACTTCGGTGAGAAGGTTCTCCCGCTCATGAAGGAAGCCGGGCTGCGCCACTAGCCAACGGAGGTCGGAATGCTCGTCGTCGGGGTGGTGGGGTCGCCGAACGCGGGTGGCCGCACCCGGGTCGCGGTGGACGCCGTGCTGGCCGGGGCGGTCGCCGAGGGCGCCGAAGCCCGGGTGCACGAGCTGGCCGACACCGCGGTCCCCGACGTCGTCGCGGCGATGGGCGAGGCGGACGCCGTGGTGCTCGGCTCGCCCACCTACCGCGCCGACATCGCCGCCCAGCTCAAGGGCCTGCTCGACCAGACGCCGCGCGGCGCGGCGTACGAGTCGGGCGATCCGTTGCGCGGCACCGTCTGCGCGACCGTACTCACCGGCGCGAGCGACCATCACTTCCTCGCGGTCGAGAAGGTCCGCGGGATTCTGGGTGGCTTTTTCGGGGTCCAGATCCTCTCGCCGGGCCTCTACCTGCCGTCGGCGGCCTTCACCGACAAGCCGGGCCTTGTCGACGAGATGCGACAGCTCGCCGAGCTGCACGGGCGCGCGCTGGTCGAGCTGACGGCCGCGGTCCGGTCGTCGAAGTGGCTCCGCGACCTGCGGCCGCTCATCTGATGAGCGAGATCACGATCGTCGAGGTCAGCCCGCGCGACGGGCTGCAGAACGAGGCGGAGATCCTGTCGACCGACGCGAAGGTCGACCTGATCACGCGCCTGGTCGACGCGGGCGCACGGCGCATCGAGGCAGTCTCGTTCGCCCATCCGAAGCTCGTGCCGACCATGGCCGACGCCGAGGCCGTGATGGAACGCGTCCCGCGCCGCCAGGGCGTCTCCTACGCGGGGCTGATCCTCAACCGGAAGGGTCTCGACCGGGCGGTCGGAACGGGCGTCGACGAGGTCAACGTCGTCGTCTGCGTGAGCGACACCTTCTCGGGCCGCAACCAGAACGCCACGGCCGACGAGGCGATGCGGATGGCGGGCGACGTCGTCTCGGCCGCACGGTCGAAGGGCCTCTACACCACGATCACGCTGGCGACCTCGTTCGGCTGCCCGTTCGAGGGCGAGGTCGACCCGGCGCGGGTGGCGGAGTTCGCCCGTCGCAGCGCGGACTCCGGAGCGCAGGAGCTGTGCCTCGCCGACACGATCGGGGTCGGGGCGCCCAGCCAGGTCGCCGACCTGACGGCGCGGACACGGGATCTGCTCGGCGGGGACGCGCCACGGCTGCGCTTCCACTTCCACAACACCCGCAACACCGGTTTCGCCAACGCCTACGCCGCGGTCATCGAGGGTGTCGACGTGCTCGACGCCAGCGCGGGCGGCATCGGCGGCTGCCCGTTCGCGCCGAAGGCCACGGGCAACATCGCCACCGACGACCTCGTCTACATGCTCGAGCGGATGGGGCACCGGACGGGGATCGACCTCACGACACTCCTGCCCACGGCGGCGTTCCTCGGCGAGCAACTCGGCCACGAGGTGCCCGCACTGCTGCCGCGGGCGGGAGTGTTCCCCTGACCCCCGTAGAGAGGAAATCTGGTGGCCCAACACATCTACCGCATCGCCGAGATCGTGGGCACGTCGCCCAACGGAGTTGACGACGCGATCCGCAACGCGGTGACCCGCGCGAATCAGACGCTGCGCAACATCGACTGGTTCGAGATGACCGAGATCCGCGGCCATCTGGCCGACGGCCAGGTCGCCGACTGGCAGGTCACCGTCAAGATCGGCTTCCGGCTCGACGACAACGCCGAGTAACTCCTGACCCTCGCCGCCGGGCTGCACACCGCAGCCCGGCGGCGTTCGCCTGCCGTCTTTTGGACGGTAATCGCATGCGATTATGGCCCAAATCACGGTTCTTGACGGCTCGTCGGCGCGAATTGCATGCGATATGCTGCCGTCGAGGCAAAGGGGCTGGTCGTGGCGCTGCAGATGGCGAACGGTGGTGAGGCGGCGCACACCCGCGTCGCCTACGAGGCGCTCCGGGAGCGGATCGCGTCCGGCGGCATCGGCCCTGGCACCTGGTTGCGCGAGCACCCCGTCGCCAGCTCGCTCGGCCTGTCCCGCACACCGGTGCGGGAGGCGCTGCGGCTGCTGGCCGCCGAGGGCGTCGTCGAGCTCGTGCACAACCGTGGCGCCCGGGTGGTCAGCTGGACACCCGACGACATCGACGAGGCCTACCGGCTCCGCGCATTGATCGAGGGCTACGGGGCGGGAATCGCGGCCCGCCGCGCCGACGCCGCGTGCGTCGCCGAGCTCCGCGCGCTGCAGGAGCGCTACGAGCGCGCACTGGACGAGCACGACCCGACGGTGGCGGCGTCGGCGCGGTGCAACGACGACTTCCACGGCGCCGTCCTCGCCGCGTCCGGCAGCACCCGGCTGCCGATGCTGGTGGCGATGGTGTCGAGCGCGCCGCTCGTCCGCCACGTGCTGCAGTCCTATGACGACGACGACCGACGGCGCAGCGTCGTGGCGCACCGGGACGTCATCACCGCCATCGCGAACGCCGACGAGGCCCTGGCCACGTCGGCGATGAGCAGCCACATCCTGGCCGCTCGCTACTCCGCGCTCCGCTCTTAGTGGTCGACGTTAGAATTACAGGGATGTAAGATCGTCTGCGATCTCGGCGAGGGGATGCGCCGAGCCTCCGTTGCTGTCTGCCCGTCGGAGGCTGTCGTGACCCGTCGTTCCCCGTTCATGATCGAGTTGTCGGCGCAGGACCGGTCGGTGTTGGAGCAGCGGGCCCGCTGCTACACCGCGGCGCACCATCAGGTGGTTCGGGCGAAGATCGTGTTGATGGCCGCGGATGGGCTGGAGAACACGGTGATCGCGGCCCGGCTCGACACCCGTGCGCAGGTGGTGTCGCTGTGGCGCAAGCGGTTCTACCAGGAGGGCCTGGTGGGGCTGAAGGATCGCCGGCGGACCGGTCGGCCGCGGGTCTTTCCCCCCTCTGGCGGTGGTGACGGTCAAGGCGCTGGCGTGTGAGCTGCCCGCCGAAACGGGGGTGCCGCTGTCGCGGTGGAGCGCCCCCGAGCTGGCCGTGGAGGCCGTCGCCCGCGGGGTAGTGGAGTCGATCTCGGCGTCCACGGTGCGCCGCTGGCTGGCCGCCGATGCACTCAAACCCTGGCAGTACCGGAGCTGGATCTACCCCCGCGACCCTGACTTCGCCACCAAGGCAGCCCGGGCGCTGGACCTCTACGCCAGGTTCTGGGACGGCGAACCGCTGGGCGAGCGCGACTTCGTGATCTGCGCGGATGAGAAGACCTCGATCCAGGCCCGGTGTCGCTGCCACCCCACGCTGCCCCCGGGAAAGGCCCGGATGATGCGGGTCGAGCACGAATACGAACGGAAGGGGGCGCTGGCGTATCTGGCCGCCTACGACGTGCACCACGCTCGGGTACTCGGCCGGCTCGAGCCCACGACCGGGATCGAACCGTTCGGCCAGCTGGTCGCCCAGGTCATGACCACCGAGCCCTACGCCAGCGCTGAACGGGTGTTCTGGGTGGTCGACAACGGCTCCTCGCACCGCGGGAAGGCTTCGATCGAGCGGATGACGAAGGCCTGGCCGACCGCCCGGCTGGTGCACCTGCCGGTCCACGCGTCCTGGTTGGATCAGATCGAGATCTTCTTCTCCATCCTGCAGCGCAAGGTGCTGACCCCGAACGACCTGACCGATCTGGACGCCCTCACCGAGCGGGTGCTGGCCTTCCAAGATCGCTACAACACCACCGCCACACCGTTCGACTGGAAGTTCACTCGCGCCGACCTCGACCGGCTTCTCGAACGCATCGCCGCTCACGAGCCCGCGCCCGCCCCGGCCACAACCACGGCCGCTTGATGACACCAACACGTACTTCCGGCGCCAACCACTTAGCCCCAGACCCCGGCCAAACGGAGGACACGGTCATGGACGACCGGCGTCACACCCTGCGCAATTTCCCGGTGCTGGCGACGACCAGCGTGGACGAGGCGCGGGACGCGGTGACCGACGTCTACCTGCCGCACGCCCTGCGGGCGGAGAACGGCGTCCTGCGGATGCGGCTCAACGCGGCCCGCCAGCGGCGCTTCACGCTCGGCTTCCTGGTCTACGGCGCGCACGCCGAGCTGGGGATGCCGCCCACCGAGACCACCTACCACGTCAACCTCACCACGCGCGGCGAGACGTTCGCCGAGCGCGGCGACGGCACACGGGCGGTCACGGCCGCGCGGGCCAGCGGGATCGTGCTGCTGCCCGACCAGTTCAACACCGTCCGCTGGACCGACGACGCCGAGCAGCTCATCCTCAAGATCCCGCGGACCCGGCTGGAGGCGCACCTCAGCGACCTCGTCGGACGCCGGGTGGCCGAGCCCATCGACTTCGCGTTCGGCTTCACCACGGCGACGCCACGCGGCCGGAGCCTGCTCGCGTCCGTCGAGTTCCTGGCGCGCGAGCTGGACCGGCCCGGCGGCATCGCGGAGACCCCGCTGGCCCGCGAGCAGCTGGAGACGTTCGTGATGACGCAGGTGTTGCTGGCCGTGCCCAACTCCTACAGCGACCTGCTCGAGGGATACGCGTCGCAGGCCCACCCTTCGCGGCTACGTGCGGTGCTCACCCACATGGAGACCCACGCCGACCAGCCGCTCACCCCCGGCGAGCTGGCCAAGGTGGGGTGCATGAGCGTCCGCTCGCTGCACGCGACCTTCCAGCACGAGCTCGGACTGTCGCCCATGGCGCACCTGCGGCGCATCCGCCTTGACCGCGTCCATGCCGACCTGCTGCGCGCAGGCGACGCGCCGGTCCGGATCGGTGACATCGCCATGCGGTGGGGCTTCTTCCACCCGAGCCGGTTCGCGCGCCAGTACCAGGAGCGGTTCGGCGAACTCCCGTCGGACACGGCGCGGCGCGGCACCGCCTGACCCCGCTCAGTACCCCTTCCAGACCGGTGGCCGCTTCTCGGCGAAGGCCTGCGCTCCTTCGCGTTGGTCCGCTGACGCGTACAGCGCGGCGACCGCGGGGAACCCGCCCGTCGCGATCCCGCGCAGGTCCGAGCCCGCCTGGCACTCGGTGCGCTCCCCCGCCACCACCGGCAGCAGGTAGGACGCGCGCTGGTCGCCGACGCAGGCCAGGAGGCGCTCCACCGCGTCCTCGTGGGGCACCAGCTCGCGCTGCACAAAGGCCCGCGTCGTCTGCACCACGGCGCGCTGCTCGTCGGTCAGATCAAGGTCCACCGCTCACCCCACGGCGATGCGGCGGGACGCGTGCTCCGGCGGCGGCACCCGCAGTGCTTCGGCGGCGGCCCGCAGGTCGTCGGGGAACGGGCTCGCCCGCCCCGCGGCCGTGTCGACGTGCACCATGAGCACCTCTTCCGTCGCCCGCAGCCGCTCCTCGAACCACATCTCGTGCCAGAGCCACAGCAGCTTGCCGGTCACTCCGATCACGGACGTGCGCACGGCCAGGTGCGCGCCCGGTGGGATCTGGTCGAGGTAGCGCACGTGCGCCTCCAGCGTGAAGAGCGACGTGGCCGTCTCGACCAGGTAGTCCGCCGTCATCCCGAGCGCGACCATCGCCGCGTCCGACGCATGGCCGAACACCAGCACGTAGTAGGCCTCGGAGAGGTGCCCGTTGTAGTCGATCCACTCCGGACGGACGTCCTCCGCCCACGCCAGCTCAGGCATGCGGCGCCTTGCCCAGCACGCGCAACAGGTCGACGAGCGCGCGGTCGCGTTCCCGCACCAGGTCGGCGATGCCGCGCGACCCGGCCTCCACCTCGCAGCCGCGCACCACCCGTTCCCGCAGCTCGGGCGTGAGGTCAGGAGCGGCAAGCCGGGTCCACGGCGAAAGCAGTGACGGTCCGAAGTGGTCGAGCATGTGCGCCATGCCGCCCGGCCCGCCCGCCAGGTGGAACGTGAGCATCGGGCCGTGGAACGCCCATCGCAGGCCCGGCCCCTCGGTGATCGACGCGTCGATCTGCTCGACCGTGGCCTCGCCGTTCGCCACCATGTGCAGCGCCTCCCGCCACAGCGCCTCCTGCAACCGGTTGGCGATGAAGCCGGGCACCTCGCTTTCCATGGTGATCACCGACTTGCCGATGTGCCGGAAGAACGCCGCCGTCCACGCCACGACATCGGCCGCGGTCTTCTCGCCGCCGACGACCTCGACCAGCGGAATCAGGTAGGGCGGGTTGAACGGGTGGGCCACGACCAGCCGGTGTGGTGTGCGCGCCTCGACCGCCATCTCCGTCATCCCGAAGCCCGACGTGGACGACGCGACAACCACGTGCTCCGGCGTGGCGGCGTCGATCGCGGCCAGCAGGCTCCGCTTCAGGTCCAGCTGCTCGGGAGCGCTCTCCTGCACGACGTCGGCCTCGGCGACCGCGGCGGCGAGGTCCGGCGCGACGGTCAGGTGGTCCACGCTCGCACCCGGCGCCAGCCCCAGCTCGGTGAGCGCGGGCCACGCCGCGTCGACGAGGCCGCGCAGCCGCGCCTCGGCGTCCGGCGCCGGGTCCCACGCGCGCACGGCGAACCCGCGCGCCAGGAAGTACGCCACCCAGCCGCCGCCGATCACGCCGGCCCCGACGCAGGCAACGGTCCGCACCTGCTCGGGAGCTGCGCGGATGTTCATGAGGCGCTCGCTCACCGACGAGGCCGCAGCGCGAGGATCTCCCGCGTCTCGTCCGGCGTGGCCACGTCGGCGCCCATCGCGGTGACGATCGTGACCGCGTTCGCGACGAGCTCGGCGTTGGTGACCTTGTTGCCGCGCCCGAGGTAGAGGTTGTCCTCGAGGCCGACCCGCACGTGCCCGCCGAGCAGCACCGACTGCGCCACCCACGGCATCTGCATGCGCCCGATCGCGAACGACGTCCACACCACGCCCTGCGGCACCTGCGCCACCATCGCGGCGAGCAGGCCGGGATCGGGCGGGGCGCCGTACGGGATGCCCATGCACAGCTGGTACATCGGCGGGTCGTCGACGAGGCCCTCGGCGACGAGCTTGTTCGCGAACCACAGGTGCCCGGTGTCGAAGATCTCCAGCTCGGGTCGAACGCCCAGCTCCTGGATGCGCTTGGCGCCCGCGCGCAGCATGTCCGGCGTGCTGACGTAGACGAGGCTGCCTTCGCCGAAGTTCAGGCTGCCGCAGTCGAGCGTGCAGATGTCGGGGAGCAGTTCCTCGACGTGCGCAAGCCGCTCGATGCCGCTGACCAGGTCCGTGCCCTCCGCGAAGCTCGAAGGGTCGTCCGGGTCGAGGTACAGGTCGCCGCCCATGCCCGCGGTCGTGTTGATCACGACGTCGACGCCGCTGTCCCGGATCCGCTCGACGACCTCGCGATAGAGCGCGACCTCGCGCGAGCCGCCGCCGCTGCGCGGATTCCGCACGTGGACGTGCACGATGGCCGCGCCCGCCCTGGCCGCCGCGACGCCGGACTCGGCGATCTGCCGCGGCGTCACGGGCACGTGTTCGGATTTGCCGACCGTGTCCCCCGCGCCGGTCAGCGCGCACGTGATGATGACCTTGCGATTCACCCCTGACCCTTTCCCCTGAAGCGACGGTGGCGGCGATCGCGGGAAGCGTGCGGTGGGTGCCGAGCAGTCACTTCACCGCGGGAGAGCTTCTGAGCAGCCGCTTGGTGTAGTCCTGCTTTGGCGTGTCGAGCACCTCCACGACGAAGCCGGATTCCACCAGCTCGCCCGCGTTGAGCACCTGCACCCGCGCCGCGATCGAGCGCACCAGCGCCAGGTTGTGGGTGACGAACAGCATGCTGATCTGCCGGGTCTTCCGCAGGTCCTCGAGCAGGGCGACGATCGAGCCCTGCACGGAGACGTCCAGCGCGGACGTGATCTCGTCGCAGACCAGGAGGTCGGGCTCGGCGGCGAGCGCGCGCGCGATGGCCACGCGCTGGCGCTCGCCGCCCGAGAGCCGGTTGGTCTGCAGGTTGAGCACGGTCGGGCCGAGCGCCACCGCGTCCAGGAGCTCGACGACGCGGTCGCGGGCGGCCTTGCCCTTGGCGATGCCGAAGAGCTCCATCGGCCTGCTGACGATCTGCTGGATGGTCAGCCGCGGGTTCAGCGAGAGGTAGGGGTTCTGGAAGATGTACTGGATGCGCTTGCGGTCTTCGGCCGATCGCGAGCGGGAGCCCTTGGCCAGCGGGTGGTCGTCGAAGGTCAGGTCGCCGGTCCACTGCTTGTGCAGGCCGCCGACGCAGCGCGAGATCGTGGTCTTGCCGCTGCCCGACTCGCCGACCAGCGCCACCACCTCGGCCTTGGCCACGTCGAACGTGACGCCGTGCACGACCTCCTTGCGGCCGTAGAAGACCTTGAGGTCCTCGATCGTCAGGATGATGTCGCGCGCGGTGCTCGGGTCGGTGTCGGTGGTGTTGCCGCGGTTGATGTCCCAGGCGCCGATCTCGCCGACGCGCAGGCACTTCGCGGTGTGGTCCGGGCCGACCTGGACGTCTTCCGGCTCGACCTCCCGGCAGCGGTCCTCGACGTACTCGCAGCGGGTGTTGAACCGGCAGGCGGTCGGGCGCCGTCCCGGCCCCGGGGTCGAGCCCGGGATGCCGGTGAGCGCGCGAGCCTGGGACAGGTGCGGGATCGCGTCGAGCAGCGCCCGCGTGTAGGGGTGCGCGGGCTGGTGGAACATCGCGTCGCGCGGCCCGAACTCGATGATCTGGCCCGCGTACATGACCGCGACCCTGTCGGCGATGTTGGCGACCACGGCGAGGTCGTGCGTCACGTAGAGGGCCGCGACGTGGTGGGTGCGGCACAGCTCGCCCATGGTCTGCAGCACCATGCCCTGGGTGGTGACGTCAAGGCCGGTGGTCGGTTCGTCCAGCACCAGCACCTTGGGCCGCGGCAGGAACGACATGGCCAGCGCGACGCGCTGCACCTGGCCGCCGGAGAGCTGGTGCGGGTAGCGCGCGAGGAACTCGTCGTCGTCGGGGAGGCCGACCTCGCGCAGCCCCGCCCGGGCGCCGTCGAGGCGCTCCTCTGCGGTGCCGATGTCGTGCAGCTCCAGCAGCTCCACGATCTGGCGGCCGATCCGGATCGCCGGGTTGAGCGCGGCGCCGGGGTCCTGCGGCACGTAGGCGATCTTCATGCCGCGGATTTCGCGGATCTTCTCCCAGGGCAGGGCGAGCAGGTCCTGGCCCTCGAACATCACGGTGCCGTGCTCGATGAACGCGCCGCGCCGGGCGTAGGCGAGCAGGGCGGTGCCCGCGGTGGTCTTGCCTGATCCGGACTCGCCGACCAGGCCGACCACCTCGCCGGGCCGCAGGTCGATGTTGATCTCGTCGATGACGTCGAGGTTGCGCCCGGTGAGCGCCACCCGCAGATCGGAGACGGTGCACCCCGCCTCTTGGGTCTGGTCGAGGACCGTCATCTAGTCACCCCTGCCAGCGAGTTGGGCGATGCCGTCGGCCATCAGGTTGGTGCCGATCGTGAAGACACCGATGATGATCACGGGGGCCAGGATGCCCCACGGCTGGACCAGCAGCGCCAGCCGGTTCTCGTAGATCATCTGGCCCCATTCGGCCGCGTTGGGGTTGGTGGCGAAGCCCAGGAACCCGATGCCCGCGACGAGGCCGATCGAGTAGGTGAGCCGCAGGCCCGCCTCGGCCAGCAGCGGCGCGTTCATGTTCGGCAGCACCTCGGCCAGGATCACCCGAACCCTGCTCTCGCCGAGCGCCTCGGCCGCGGTGACGTAGTCGCGGGAGACGAGGCCCAGCGCCACCCCGCGGGCCAGGCGCGCCACCCGGGGCGCGTGCGAGACGCCGACCAGCAACACGATCATCCACCAGGCGGGCTGGTCAACCGCGGTGAGCACCAGCAACACGAGCAGGATCTGCGGGAAGGCGAGCGCGACGTCGTTGAGCCGCATGATCGTCTCGTCCAGCCAGCCGCCCCAGTACGCCGCGACCACGCCGATGATGATGCCCAGCACCATTCCCAGCGCGGTGGCCAGCAGCGACACGATCAGGATCGACGCGCCCCCGTAGAGCACCCTGCTCCACACATCCTGGCCGAGGTAGTCGGTGCCGAGGAAGGAGCCCGCCATCGTGTACGGCTTGCCGACGATCTCGTTCTCGCCGTAGGGCGCGAACAGCGGGCCGAAGATGGCCATGAGCGTGACGATCAAGGTGATCACCAGGCCGGTGACCAGCCTGCGCTGGTTGCCGATGCGCCGGAGCCCTGCCGGGCTGAGGATGCTCATGACGCGATCGCCGTCCTCGCTCGCGGGGTGAAGAGGATGGACAGGATGTCGGCGATCAGGTTGACCCCGACGTAGACCGCGGCGATCACCATGGCCAGCACCTGCACCATCGGGAAGTCGCTGTTGCGCACCGAGTCGACGAGGCTGGCGCCGACGCCCGGGTAGGAGAACAGGTACTCGACGATCACCACGCCGCCCGCCAGCCAGGCCAGCTGCAGTGCGATCACCTGGATACCCGGCACGATCGCGTTGAGCAGGGCGTGCTTGCGCAGCACCACCCGTTCCGGCACGCCCTTCAGCCGGGCCAGCTCCACGTAGTCGCTGTCGAGCACCTCCAGCAGGCTGGAGCGCACGATCCGGGACACGTACGGCGTCACCACGATCACGAGCGTGAGCACCGGCAGGATCATCGACGCGGGATTGGACCACGGCGGCGCGCCACCGCCCGCGATCGTGACCGCGGGCAGTACGTGGAACACGGTGGTGGAGAACAGCGCCACCAGCAGGAGGCCGACGACGAACTCCGGCAACCCGGCCAGGGTGATCATGACGACCTGGATGACGCCGTCGGTGCGCTTGCCGCGGTAGTTGGCCGAGATCATCGCGAGGCCGAACGCCAACGGGATCATCACGATCGCCGACGCGAGCACCAGCACCGCGGAGTTGATGATCCGGTCCCCGACCAGCTCGCTGACCGGCAGCCCGTTGGCGATGGAATTGCCGAGGTGGCCGGTGAGCAGGCCGCCGAGCCAGTCGAAGTAGCGCACGATCACCGGCTGGTCGAGGTGGAGCTGCGCCGTGAGCGTGGCCACCCGCTCCGGGCTGGACGCGTAGTCCTTGCCGAGGAGGGCGCGCACCGGGTCGCCCAGTGCGGCGGTGGCGTAGAAGACCAGTACCGAGCACAGCCAGAGGGTCAGGATTGCCAGGCCGAGGCGGCGGGCCAGCCACTTCAGCCAGGCCGAGCCCGCGGAGCCCCCGCGGAGGGGGCTCGCCGGGGCGAGGGTCTCCGTGGCCGGAGTCGCCAGATCGGTCATGCCTGCCTCACCTCATGTCGGCTGGTCATGGTCGCGGTCATGTTGGTGGCGTGACGAAGGACGCGCGCTTGAACCCGAAGTTCGAGCACGGCAGATAGCGGTGCGGCTGCAGACCCTGCACCAGGTTCGAGTACGCGTCGAGCTGGCGCTTGAAGCCCCAGATGATGAACCCGCCGGTGTCGTACTCGATCTTCTGCGCGTCGTGTAGCAGCTGGTTGCGCTTGGCCTCGTCGGGTTCGCGCTTCGCCTGGTTGATCAGCGCCGTGAACGTCGGGTCGTCGAAGTGGGTCTCGTTGTAGGTAGCGCCCTTGACCGACGACGTGGCCACCTGCGGGATGTAGTTGCGGGTGTTCCAGAAGTCCTGCGCGAAGTTCCACGACAGGTAGCGGTCGCCGTAGAACGCGTTGGCATCGGCCTTGGTCAGCCGCACCGCGACGCCCGCCTTCTTGGCCTGCTCGACGAACAGGTTGGCCGACTCCACGGCGCCCGCGCCGACCGCCGACGAGGTGACCAGCTCGACGTCGAGGTTCTCCTGCCCCGCCTGCTTGAGCAGCGACTTGGCCTGGTCGATGTCTTGCACCCGCTGCGGCAGGTCCTTGGCGTAGGCCGGGTCGAACGGGGAGTACAAGTCGTTGCCGAGGATGCCGAACCCGTTGAGCGCCTGGTCGATCATCTGCTGCCGGTCGACGATGAGCCGCAGGGCCTGGCGCACCCGCACGTCGGAGAACGGCGCGACGTCCACGCGCATCGTGAACGGCACCCACGCGCCGGTCTCCGAGACCAGCGGCGAGGCGCCCTGCTGCTCGATCGTGCCCGCCAGGTAGTTGGGCAGGTTGTCCACGCTCTGCACTTGGCCCGCGAGCAGCGCGTTGACCTGCGCTGCGGGGTCGGCGAAGTCGTAGATGATCAGCTGGTCGACGAACGGCGGCCCGTCCCAGTAGTTGGCGAACCGGTCGAACTGGGACAGCTGGCCGGGTACGAATCTGTTGTAGCTGAACGGGCCGGTGCCGACCGGCCTGCTGACGTCGAAGTCGGTGGGCAGGATGCCGACCGTGTACTCGGCCAGGAGCTGGTCGAGCACGGCGTAGGGCTGGTTGAGCTGCAGCAGGATCGTCTTCGGGTCGACGATCTTCGAGTTCTTCAGGTCCAGGATCTTGGCCAGCTCGGTGCCGCCGGACCCGGGCTTCTTCGGGTCGGTGACCTTGGCCAGGCTGAACATGACGTCCTCGGCCGTCAGCGTCTTGCCGTGGTGGAACTCCACGCCGTCGCGCAGCTTGATCGTCCACTGGGTGTTGTCGCCGTTCGGCGTGGCCGACTCGGCCACCGACGGCTCGATCTTGTACTCCGCGTTCCACCGCAACAGGGGCTCGTAGAGCTGCAGGCACCGCGCGATGTCAGGGTTGGTCACCGGGAAATACGGCTCCAGGGTGTCCTTCAGCCCGCCGCCGGTGGCGCCGTGGCTGTAGATGCCGCCGCGCAGCTGTGGCTTGCTCTGGTCCGGTTTCTCGGGCACCGCGCCACAGCCCGCGAGTCCGGTGAGGCCCGCCACGCCCGCTGCCATCCCGAGCTTCAGGACGTCGCGGCGCGATGGCCGCCATGGGTCAACCTGTCGCATGATGCGAACCCTTTCGGAATGATGTGAACGTAGAGATGTGCGTCACATCCCGTCAAGGAGGTCGGTGTGACAGAACGGATTCAGTCGGTCGACCGCGCGATCGACCTCCTGCTGGCCGTGGCCGCGGCCGGTCCTGTCGATGCAGGCGTGCCCGCGCTGGCCAAGGCGTGCGGCCTCAACCGGGCCACCGCCTGGCGGCTGCTGAAGACCCTCCAGGCGCGCGGGTTGGTGACCGTCGACGCGAGCGGCCGGTACGTGCTCGGCGTGACCGCGGTCGAGCTGGGCGGCGCCGCGGGACCGGACGCGTTGATCGCGGCGGCCCACCCGCTGCTGGAGCGCATGTGCGCGAAGACGGGCGAGACCGCCTCGCTGGCCATGCCTGCGGTCGGCGGGCTCACCTACGTCGACGAGGTCACCCCGATCGCGGTGCTCACGGCGAGCTGGCTGGGGCGCACCGTGGCGCTGCACGCCACCTCGACGGGTAAGGCGCTGCTCGCCTTCCTCCCCCAGAGCGAGCTGCGGCGGGTGCTGCCCGCCACGCTGCCTGCGTTCACCGACACCACGATCACCGCGCCCGCCGAGCTGGCCGCCGAGCTCGCGGCCACCCGCGCCCGGGGCTACGGAACGTGCGCGGGCGAGCTGGAGCCCTCGCTGTACGGCGTTTCAGCGCCTGCGCTCGACCGGACCGGCCGCCCGCTGGCGGTGCTCAGCATCTGGGGGCCGAAGGACCGAGTGCCCGAGGAGCGGTTCGCGGAGCTGGGCGCGGTCGTCGTCGAGGCCGCGCGCGAGGTGGGAACCGGCGACCCCACGGGCCGCAGCCCCGCGTGAGCGCTCAGCCGATGCTCCGGCGCCGCCGCGTAGCTCACCCAGCCCGCGTGTCGACCACCTGCACCGCGAGGAGCGGCAGCCCGAGGTCGCGGATCTTGGCCAGCAGCCCGTGCAGCGCGGCCTGGTCGTCGACCGGGCCGATGATGACGGTGTCGCCGCCGTCGGTCTCGACGCTAAGCCCCGCGAACCAGCACGACCACCGTGGCGTGAGCTCGCCCTGCACGCGGATCTCGTAGACCCTCGCGTCCGGTCGCTCACTCATGTCTCCCAGGCTAGGGCGACGTGGCGGCGCGGCCATCCCACCGGCGTGGGAGGGAAGATGTCCACCGGCGCATCCCACCTTGGTGGGACGTCCCAGAAGGCCTACACCAATACCGTGCATGGCATGTATCGCAACCAGGTCCGCCTGGGCGGGGGGATGCTCGACCGATCGATCGACGACCAGCTGGTGCTGCCGTGCCGGGTCTTCGGGCCCGACCTGTGGTTCGCGGACGCACCGGCGGGCGTTGACCAGGCCAAGCAGCTGTGCGCGCTGTGCCCGGTCCGGGTCAAGTGCCTCGCAGGGGCGTTGCTGCGCGGGGAGCCGTGCGGCGTGTGGGGTGGGGAGATCTTCGAGAACGGGGAGATCATCCCGTTCAAGCGGAAGCGGGGGCGGCCGCCGCGCAGGCGACCGGACGACGGCGTCGGACGCGTCGCGTAGCAAGGCAGCGGGCGATCCCGTCGAGGGGTGGGGTCGCCCGGGGGGCGGGGCGGTCACTCGCCCGTGAAGCGGGTTCCCGGGTCGTCGGGGGGACGACCTACGATGGACACGCGCACGGTCGAGTGTCTCCGCCCGCCGAGGGGGTTTCTTGATGGCGCCGTCGCAGGCACCGTCACCCTCGGTCGCGTCCGCTCAAGATGCGCTGCTGGCAACCAAATTGCGCGCACCACAACCGCGGGCGGGCTGGGTGCCGCGTCCCCGGCTCGTCCGACGGTTGCTGGCAGGCACGGAGCGGGAGCTCGTCCTGGTCTGCGGGCCTGCGGGGTTCGGCAAGTCGAGCCTCCTGGCCGACTGGGCGCACGGCGACCGGCGGCCGGTGGCGTGGCTGTCGCTCGACGCAGGCGACAACGACCCGGTGCGGTTCTGGCGCCACGTCACGGCCGCGCTCGACGGCGTGCGCCCCGGCGTGGCCGACCACGTCGGTCCGATCGTGCCCGACGCCGCGGCCACCCCCTTCGCCGGTGCGGTCACGGCGCTGGTGAACGAGTTCGCCGCGGCCGCCGAGGACGTGGCGCTGGTGATCGACGACTACCACGTCGTCGAGTCGCCCGATGTCCACCGATCGCTGGAGTTCCTGCTGGACCACCTGCCGCCTGCGCTGCACGTGGTGCTGGCCAGCCGCAGCGACCCACCGCTTCCGCTCGCCCGGCTGCGGGCACGCGGCCAGCTCGCCGAGCTCCGCGCGAGCGACCTTCGCTTCACCGCTGGTGAGGCCGCCGAGCTGCTGCGCACCGAGGTCGGCTCGCACCTGCCCGACGGCATAGTCGATGCGCTCGGCGAGCGTACCGAGGGCTGGGCCGCGGGCTTGCATCTGGCGGCGCTCTCGCTGCAGGGCCGCAGCGACGTCACCCGGTTCGTCGCCGAGTTCTCCGGGAGCCACCGCTTCGTGCTCGACTACCTCACCGAGGAGGTGCTCGAACGCCAGCCCGCCGAGCTGCGGACGTTCCTGCTGGAGACCTCGGTCCTCGATCGGCTGTGCGGCCCGCTCTGCGATGCCGTGGTGGGGCGCCCAGACGGCCAGCAGCTGCTCGAGTCGGTGGAGCGGGCCAGCCTGTTCCTCATCCCGCTCGACGAGGAGCGCCGATGGTGGCGCTACCACCACCTGTTCGCCGACCTCTTGCGCGCCAGCCTGCAGAGCCAGTTCCCCGACCGGGTGCCCGAGCTGCACCGCGCGGCCGCGGCCTGGTACGAGGAGCACGGCCTCCCCGACGACGCCATCCGCCATGCGCTGGCCGCCGATGACACGGCCCTGGCGGCGCGGCTCGTCGAGGAACATCTCGAGGAGCAGGTCTGGCGGCGCGCCCAGGGCGCCACCCTCGCCGCATGGCTCGCCGCGCTCCCGGCGGCGGAGATCCACCGCAGGCCGCTGCTGACGCTCGGACAGGCCGTGGCCGCACTCATGGGGGGCCGGTTGGACGAGGTCGAGCCGCTGCTCGAAGTGGCTGAGCGCGCGCTTGACCGGGGGCAGGCCGAGCCGTATCGCGCGTCGCTCGAGCGCCGGTTCAGCGTGCTCGCCAACATCCCGGCGGGCATCGCGGTGTGCCGCGCCGACCTCGCCAGGATGCACGGCGACGCCGTAGCCGAGCAGGCCGCGGCGCGTGCCGCGCTCGCCCATGTCACCGAGCAGGACGAGCTGCTCGGCGCGGTCGCCCGTTACCACGTCGTGTTCGCCGACTGGCTCGCCGGACGGGTGGCGATCGCGGAGCGGGGGCTCGGCGAGGTCTTCGCCGAGCGGACCGCGTCCGAGCAGCACGACCTCGTGCCGCGTGCGGCCTTCGACCTCGGCGCCGTCCAGCAGGCCCGTGGGCGGCTCCGCGCGGCGCAGCAGACGTACGAGCGGGGGCTCGAGGTCATGGGCGCCGATGCCGCGTCGCCGTCCACGGGCATGCTGCACGTCGGGCTCGCCGGGGTCCACTACGAACGCGACGAGCTCGCCGACGCGCACCGGCAGGTCACGAAGGGCATCGAGCTCTGCCGTCGGCTCGCGTACCTCCCGGCCCTGGTCGCGGGCCTGATCACGCTCGCGCAGCTGCGGCACGCCGACGGTGACCCGGTCGGTGCACTCGCCGCCGTCGAGGAGGCGGAACGGGCGATGCCGCAACCCATTCTCGACCCGCGCCTCCCCCTGGCCGCCCTGCGGGCGGACCTCGCGGTGATCCACGGCGACCTCGCCGAGGCGGCGCGATGGGTGCGCGCGGGCGGCCTCGCCGTCGATGACGAACCGGTCTACCTGCGCGAACCCGAGTACCGCGTGCTCGCCCGCCTGCGGATCGCCGAACAGGACCCGGCCGCGGCGCTCGCGGTGCTGGAGCGCTGGCAGGCGCTCGCGCTCGCACAGGGCCGCGCCGCGAGCCTCCTGCGGCTGCGGGTGCTGGAGGTGCTGGCGCACAACACCGCGGGCGACCGGACCGCGGCGCTACGGGCGCTCGCGGAGGCGCTCGCGCTCGCCGCGCCGGAGGGCTACCTGCGCGTCTTCCTCGACGAGGGCCCGACGCTCGCCGCGCTGCTGCGCGAGCTCATGGTCGGGCGCCGCCTCGAACAGCTCGGCGTGCGTGCGGTGTCGCCGGGGTTCCTCACCCGGCTGTCCGACACGTTCGAGCGCCACGGCACCCGCGTGCTCCCGCCCGCGCGTCGCGGCGGCGTGGCCGCGCCGGGCATGGCGGCGCCGTTGTCCACCCGCGAGCACGAGGTGCTCACGCTGATGGCGAGCGGCCGCCCCAACCGGGCCATCGCCGAGGAGCTGTTCATCACCGTCGACACCGTGAAGCGGCACGTCACGCACGTGTTCGACAAGCTGGGCGTGTCCAACCGCACCCAGGCCGTGGCACGGGCGCGCGAGCTCGGGCTGATCGGCTGACGCTCCCCGGGCCCGGCGGGCGCATCTCAACCAACACCCCGGCCGTCGCGCCGCGATCGCCCACCCGGGTCGCCTTCGCCTGGGAGCTACCGGGCGACGCCCGCCGCGACCAGCGCGTCGACCTCGGCGTCGGAGAGGCCCAGCTCGACGAGGATGGGCCGGGTGTGCGCGCCGAGCGCGGGCACCGGGTCCATGCGCGGCACCGGGTCGACGAGGCCGGGCGGGGCGAGCGCGGGCACCGGGCCTGCGGGCGTGCCCACCTCGTGCCAGCGGCCGCGGGCCGCCAGCTGCGGGTGCGCCCACACCTCCGCCATCGTGTTCACCCGCGCGTAGGCGACGGGGACGGCCGCCAGCAGCTCCGTGGCGGCGGCCGCCGTGAGCTCGGCGAACCGGGCGGAGATGAGGGCGCCCAGCGCGCCGCGGTGGGCGTCGCGCAGGGCATTGCTCGCGTAGTCGGGGTGCTCGGCCAGCTCGGGACGGCCGAGGAAGCGCGCGCAGAACCGCGCCCATTCGCGCTCGTTCTGGATGGCCATCATCACGGCCTGGCCGTCACCGGCCACGAACGGGCCGTACGGGTAGATCGTGGCGTGTGCGGCCCCGGCCCTCGGCGGAGGCGGCGCGCCGTCGTAGCTGTAGTAGAGCGGGAAGCCCATCCACTCCACCGTGGACTCCAACATGGACACGTCCACCACCGAGCCATGGCCGGTCCGGCCGCGTTCCAGCAGCGCGGCCAGTACGCCGGAGTAGGCGTACATGCCCGCCGCGATGTCCGACACCGAGATCCCGACCTTGGCGGGCGCGTCCGGCGCGCCGGTGACCGAGACGAGGCCCGCCTCGCTCTGCACCATCAGGTCGTAGGCCTTCATCGCCGTGTAGGGGCCGCCGTCGCCGTAGCCGGAGATGTCGCACACGACGAGGCGGGGATGGTCGGTCCGCAGTGCGGCGGCGCCGAGCCCGAGGCGCTGCGCCGCGCCGGGAGCGAGGTTCTGCACGAACACGTCCGCGGTGGCGACCAACCGGTGCAGCAGCTCCCGACCGCGTGCATTCTTGGCGTCGAGCGCCAGCGACTCCTTGTTGCGGTTCACCCACACGAAGTGCGAGCTGAGCCCGTTGACGCGGTGGTCGTAGCCGCGCGCGAAGTCGCCCGTGTCCGGCCGCTCCACCTTGATCACGCGCGCGCCGAGGTCGGCGAGCTGCCGCGTGGCGTACGGCGCGGCGATCGCCTGTTCCAATGAGACCACGGTGAGTCCACGAAGCGGCTGCACCAGCCCATGATGGTGCCTGCAATACCCGGACGATCCACAGCGTTGAGCGGTGCGGAACCCCACAATCGAGGAGTGAGAAATGACTGACACCACGCAGCGGGCCGTGCTCGCGGGCGGCTGTTTCTGGGGTATGCAGGACCTCATCCGGCGCCAGCCGGGCGTCGTGTCGACGCGGGTCGGCTACACCGGCGGTCAGAACGCGAACGCGACCTACCGCAACCACCCCGGCCACGCCGAGGCGATCGAGATCCTGTTCGACCCGGAGAAGACGAGCTACCGCGACATCTTGGAGTTCTTCTTCCAGATCCACGACCCGACCACCTTCAACCGGCAGGGCAACGACGTCGGCACGTCCTACCGGTCGGCGATCTTCTACGTCGACGACGAGCAGAAGCGGGTGGCCGAGGACACCATCGCCGACGTCGAGGCGTCGGGCCTGTGGCCGGGCAAGGTCGTCACGGAGGTGACGCCAGCAGGCCCGTTCTGGGAGGCCGAGCCCGAGCACCAGGACTACCTGCTCCGCTACCCCTACGGCTACACGTGCCACTTCCCGCGGCCAGACTGGAAGCTGCCCCGTCGGGCCTCCACAGCGTGATCCCGGTGATCCCGGAATCGGCCGCCAACCGCGACTACCCGCAGATGGCGGCCGAGCGCGGCCGTGTCGAGCCCGCCCCGCGGCGGGTGCGGGGCTACGTCGACGGCGTGCTCGTGTTCGACACCGTCGCGGCGCGGTACGTGTGGGAGGTGCCGTACTACCCGCAGTACTACGTGCCGTTGAAGGACGTGCGCACGCAGTACCTCGTCGACGAGGACCACGCCCAGCGGCTGCAGTTCGGCACGTCGCGCAGCCACGCGCTGCACGTCAACGGGGTGACGATCGCCGAGGCCGTCCGGGTCTTCGGCGACGACGCCCTGCCCGGCATCGCCGACACCGGGCGTTTCGCCTGGGACGCGGTGGACTGGTTCGAGGAGGACGAGCGGATCGTCGGCGGCCACCCGCGCAACCCGTACGCGCGCGTCGACGCGCTGCGCTCGCACCGGCACGTGCGGGTGGAGCGCGACGGCGTGGTGCTCGCCGACACCCACGCGCCCGTGCTGCTGTTCGAGACCGGCCTGCCGACGCGGTACTACGTCGACCGCACGGACGTCGCGTTCGAGCACCTCATCGCCTCGGACACCCAGACCGCCTGCCCGTACAAGGGCGTGACGTCGGGCTACTGGTCGGTGCGGCTCGGCGATGCGGTGCTGCCCGACGTGGCGTGGACCTACCAGTACCCGGACCGGTCGGTCGCGGCGATCGCGGGCATGGTCGCCTTCTACAACGAGCAGGTCGACGTCGTCGTCGACGGCACCCCGTTGCCGCGGCCGCGCACGCATTTCGTTCGTTAGAGGGCGCTCTTGGGAGCGCTCGTCGCGCCGGGGGGTCCGTTCGGCGGCCGGGGATCGGGCGTGCTTGTCAGCTCCGCGTTCGGCGTGGTGGCCTGCAGGTTCGATCCCCGCGAAACGGACATTCGATGCGATCCCTGCCGCTCGCCGCGCTCGTCGCGCTCCTCACCGTGCTGCTCGGCGCGCCGCCCGCGTTCGCCCACACCGAGCTGGAGACGAGCAGCCCCGTCGCGGGGGCCCGCCTGGATGTCGCGCCGACCATCGTGTCGCTCACCTTTGGTGAGGCCGTGCGACTGCCCGCGAACCCGATCCGCGTCACCGGCCCGGACGGTGCCGTGTGGACGGTCGGGCAAGCGACGGTCACCGACGCCACCGTCTCCGCACCGGTGAGCGCCGCAGGCCCGGCGGGCGCGTACACGTTGACGTGGCAGGTGGTCGCCGACGACGGCGACACGATCCGCGGCACCGTGCGGTTCACCCTGACGGCTCCGGCCGCGCCGATGATCGCCCCCGCCTCACCGCCGGGCGCCGCCGTGGCCGCCGTGTCGTCCGCGGCCGCTCCCGCCGCCGCCACCCCCGCCGCCGTGCCCTCGGCCGCGCCCGCGGCGCAGGCCGTGGAGGAGGCAGGTGTGCCGGGCTGGCTGTGGGGCCTGGCCGGGGTGGCCGTGCTCGCCGTTGCGGCGGGCGTCGTGATGGCCCGCCGCGCCCGCCGACCCTGACCGTGCCCGACTGCCCTGCCCGCTGGTCGTGAGTGAAAAAACGTGGCTATAGCCGTGCTTTCCACTCACGAGGCTATGCGGCGGCGGGTTGGGCGATCTCGGCGAGTGTGCGGAGCACGGCGCGGGCGACGGCGTCGTTGTAGCGCAGGCTCTGGGCGTTCATGCCGGGGCGGGTGAACGCGCCCGCCACCCGCACGGTGGTGTGCGGCCCGATCGCGAACCGGCGCGGGTGTACCCGCCCGACGGCGTCGACGAGTGCGCCGTCGGCGGGCCGCACCCGTAGCCTGCCGGTGTTGCGCAGGATCGCACCGTGCTCGTCGCGCAGCACCTCTTCGCTCACCGCCCCGTCCCGCATGAGCGCGGCGATCAGCGGGTCGAGCGAGCGCGACGCGCTCGGGTCGGGCAGCCGTGCGTCGACGAGCACGTCGGTGACGACTTCGTCGGGCATCGCGGCCGACGTTCCCCGGAACGCCCCGTCGGCGATCTCGACGTGCATCCCCGGCCCGAGGAAGCGCACGTAGCCCGCGCGAGCCAGTGCGAGGAGCTCGCGCACCCTGAACCCTGGCGGCCCGCTGGCGACGGCGTTGAAGAAGCTCTGCCACCAGCCGATGTCGACCGCCCGCGAGCGCACCGACAGCACGTCGGCAAGGCGGCCCACCTCGGCGTAGACCGACAGCATCGCAACGAACGCGCCGAGGTGCGGGGTGTGCCGCTCGTCGACGTGTTGGCGCAGGTCCTCGGCGATCCGCGCCTGGACGAGCGGCTGCAGCGCGTCGAGGCTGCCTGCGGCGACGCCGTCGAGTGGGCGGTCGAGCGCGGCGAGGTCGAGGCGGTCGAGCGGGTCGGGCACGGCCTCGGTGAGCAGCGCGTCCATGGCGGGGGTGCCCCAGTCGAGCGCGGCGAAGCGGTCGACGAACTCCGCCCATGGGATCCCGAGCCGATCGGGGTGCCCGCGCCCCAGCTCGTGGTACCAGCCCCAGGCGATCTCCTTCGCCATCAGCGGCCAGACCTGTGCCGCCATGTCGACCGGCTCGCCCGCGGCGAGCAGCGGGTCGACCTGCGCGGGCCCGAGGAAGCGCGGCAGCGGCGGACGCCCTGCGCGCAGCTGGTAGTGGGTCTTGGCGTGATAGGGGGCACCGCGCGGTGACCCCGCCACCAGGAAGGGCTCGTTCCCGGACGGCACGTAGCGCAGCCCGTCCCCGTCGGGCTCGAACCGGCCCGCCACGGCCCTCGTAGAGCAGCACGAGGAGGTCGATGAACGCGAGACCGAGCCCACGGACCAGCACGGTCTCGCCGGGCGCGAGCACCGAGAGGTCGGTGTCGGTGGTCTGTTCCGGCGGCAGGTAGCGCAGGCCCGCCGCCGCGGCGCGGGCGGCGAGGTCGCGCTCGTCCGGGGTGGGCGTGGCGTCGAGGTGCCCTGAGGCGAGCACGACGGCGTCCGCGTGCAGCGGCGGGCCGTCCTCAAGGTGCACGACCTGGGTGGCACCCTCCTCCCTCAGCCCGATCGCGCGGGTGCGGTGCAGGTGCACCCGCATGCCCGCGGGCAGGCGGCTGAGCACGTCGTCCAGCACCCAGCCCAGGTAGGCGCTCTGCAGACGCCGGCTGGGAAACGTGGTCGGGGTGACGCGGGACAGCTCGTCGGCCAGCTCGGGACCGACCTCGGGCCCTGTCTGCGCCCAGTCCCAGAACGACGGGCCGGGCGCGATCGGGCCCTCGCAGACGACGGATTCGTCGGTGTACATCGTGACGTCGGCGGCCATCGAGTTCATCGCGAGCAGCGGTGACTGGGCGTGCCGCCAGATGCGGCCTGCGCCCGGCGGGTAGGGATCGACGAGGTGGACGTCCAGGCCGTCCGGATGCAGCTCGGGCGCACTCACGGCCAGGCGCTCCAGCAGGCCGGTGCCACGCGGGCCCGCACCGACGATCACGATGGTGGAGGTGGGCACGGGATGGGATTCCTCTCGCGGACGGACGGGGGTCAGCCTCCGCCCGGTGCCCTGGCGGCCGTGGTGCGGCACAGATCCACGTGCCACCGTCGCGTCAGCCGAACACCCACGCCTTCGAGGGTAAGGCGGCCGGACGAGCCGGACCAGTGGAACGGGCGAAGGTCACGTCGCCCCGTCCACCAGCGCCGCCAGCGCGGCGACCAGTTCGGGCTCCCTTGCGGCGTGGACGTCGCGCCGGATCTCGATCATCAACGCGGCCGCCGTCCGGCCCCCGGGAGCGTAGGCGCCGGAGAACGGGCTGTTCAGGCCGACGCCGAGGTCGGCGAACGCCGCTCGCGCCGCCGCGACCAGCCACGGCGGCGTATGCGTCGGATCGGTGCCGAGGCACACGGGCGGCCGCGGACCGTCGGCGTGGCGCTCGTACGGCAGCGGGTCGCGCGGGTAGGAGTGCACGTCGAGGAGCACCGTGCGGCCCGCGTCGACCAGGCGGGCGACCGCGGCGCCCCACGGCCGGAAGTACGCGGCGAGGAGCGCGTCGACGTGCGCGGGCTCGTCCCCGCGAAGCCGCTGACCGGCCGTCCCGTGGGTGTAGACCGCGCCCATCCCGACCGCGGCCATCTCCTCGCGCTCGTCGGGGAACCGCTCGACGTCGACGACGAAGCGCGACACCGGGTTGACGATGCCCCAGGGCCGGACGGCGGCGCGCCCGGCGGCGGCCAATGCGAGGGCATCCGTGCCGTGGTCGGTGAGCCTCGCGATCTCGGCGGCGAGCTCCGCGTCGTCGAGCAGGAGGTGCGAGCGCGCCCACGCGGGCACGCGCGTGCCCGCGTGGGGGACGTGCAGCAGCACCGGGCTCCGCTCGTCGCCTGCAACAATGTCGATGGCACTGTCCACGCGACCCCTCCGTGCGCGATTGCCGTTGTCCGCATTCTCCCGGAGGGCCGCATGCCGCTGATCGGCGTCGACGACATGGAGACGCCCTATTGGGCGCAGGGCTACGAGAAGGTCGCCAAGGCGAAGCTCCGCGAGGTGGCCGCCGCCGTGCCGCGCACGATGGCCGTCATCGTGCGGTGGTCGTGGCGCGCCGACCCGCGCCTGACCCTGCTGACCGGTGCGCTGCAGCTCGTCACCGGCGTGGTGCAGGCCCTCGGGCTCCTCGCCACGGTGGGTGTGTTCGCCCGGCTGCTCGCCGAGGGCCCGACGCCCGAGCGGGTGGCGGCGGCGCTGCCCGCGCTCGCCGTGGTCGTCGCCGCCTACGCGGGCCGGGGCCTGCTGGACGCCGTACTCGGCGCGACGCAGGCCGCGCTCCTGCCCCGCGTGCAGCGGGTGGCCGAGGACGAGCTGTACCTTGCGCTGATCGGGCTCGATCTCGTCGCGTTCGACGAGCCGGACTTCACCCAGCTCGTCAACCGGGTCACGGAGGGCGCCCCCGACCGGGTGCGGTTCGCCGTGCAACGTTCGAGCGACCTCACGGCGCTGGCCGTCTCGATGGCGGCGGCCGTCCTCACCGCGGGGCTGCTGCACCCCCTGCTCGCCCCTACCGTGCTGCTCGCCGCGGCGCCACAGGCGTGGGCCCAGGTCAAGGGCGCGCAGCTGGCGTTCGACTCGTGGGTGCGCCGCACCTCGCGGGCGCGGCGGCTGGAGGTGGTCAACGAGCTCATCGCCCAGCGGGAGAACGCCGCCGAGGTCAGGGCGTTCACCACGCAGGAGGTGCTGATCGCCGAGCACCGCCGGATCGCCGACGACCTGATGGCCGAGTCCGAGCGGGTCGCGCAGCAGCAGAACCGCACGACCACGATCGGCCGCACGATCGCGGGGCTCGGCACCGCGCTCGGCTACGTCGTGCTCGGCCTGCTGCTCTACGCCGCTGCGATGCCGCTCGCGCTGGCGGGCACGGCGGCGCTGGCCATGCGTTCCGCGGCGAGCGCGATCATCAACTCGATGTTCCAGGTGAGCCAGCTCTACGAATCCGGGTTCACCCTGGAGCTCTACCGCACGCTGATCGCCGACGCGGGCGCCCGCAGCAGGCCGCGCGGGGACGGGCTTGGCGCGCACCCCGCCGAGATCACCGTGAACGGTGTCTCGTTCCGGTATCCCGGCCAGGACGAACGGGCCCTGACCGACGTGTCGCTCACGCTGCGCCGCGGCGAGGTCATCGCGCTCGTCGGTGAGAACGGGTCGGGGAAATCCACGCTCGCCAAGCTGCTCGCCGGGCTCTACCTGCCCGAGACCGGCGTCGTCGCATGGGACGGCGTCGACACCGCGAGCCTCGACGCCACCGCGCTGCACGAGCGGATCGCCGTCGTGCTGCAGGACCCCCTGCACTGGCCGATGACCGCGGAGAACAACGTGCGCATCGGTCGCCTCGACCGGAGCGATCCCGGCGACGCCGCCTTCGCCGACGCCACCGCCCGCTCCGGCGCCGACGCGGTGCTCGCCACCTTGCCCGAAGGCGCGGCGACCATGCTGTCGCGCCAGTTCCAGCAGGGCAGGGACCTGTCGGGCGGCCAGTGGCAGCGGCTCTCGGTGGCCCGCGGGCTCTACCGGGACGCGCCGCTCGTCATCGCCGACGAGCCGACAGCCGCGATGGACGCCCGCGCGGAGCACGCCGTGTTCACGGCGCTGCGCGGGCTGGGCGGCAGCGAGCGGATCACAGTGCTCGTCACGCACCGGCTGGCCAACGTGCGCCATGCCGACCAGATCGTCGTGCTGGAGGGCGGCCGGGTGACCGAGCTCGGCACCCACGCGCAGCTGATGGCGCGCCACGGCACCTACCACGAGCTGTTCTCGTTGCAGGCGCGGGCGTACGCGGACGCGCCGTCGGTGCCGGGGTGAGCGGACCAACCTGCGAGGATGGTCGGCAATGCCCCGCTCGCCGACGCTCGGCCCCCCGACACGCCGACCCGCGCCCGCCCGTGCCGCGGCGGTGCGCCGGGCCCTGCTGGCCGCCGCGATCGCCACGGCAGGCGTCCTCGCCGTGGTGATCGGGTGGATGGCGGCCGCGCCGTTGACGACCCCTCCGCAGCCGACGGCTGCGCCCATCGCCCCCACCACCACGGCCGCGCCGACCCCGACCGCGGCCCCGAAGCCGACCCCGGCGCCGGGGCGGATGTGGTCGGTGGTCGTCACCTTCTACGGCGCGGCCGACAACGACCCGCCCGGCTCCACCGAGATCGCGCACCCCAACGCCCACCACCGCGCGGCGGGCGGCACCGGCACCTACGCCGATCCGCTGTCGCTGGCGGCGGATCCCCGCGCGATACCGGTCGGCACCCGCGTCTACTACCCGCCCTTGCGGAAGTACTTCGTCATGGAGGACGACTGCGCGGCGTGCATCGCCGAATGGCGGTCCTCCCGCACCCCGCACATCGACCTGTGGACCGGCAACTACACCGGCGCGGGCATCATCCGGTGCGAGGAGACGCTCACGCCGGACGGGCGGGTGGCGGTCGAGCTGAACCCGCCGCCCGGCCGCCCGGCCGACCCGCGCCCGCTCTACAGCGCGAAGGGCTGCCCCGGCTGAAGCCCGGACTACCGTCCACGCATGAGCGAATCAGCGGCGCCGCTGGAGCTGGTGCACCTCGATGTCGCGGCTGGCGTCGCGACGATCACCCTGGACTCCCCCGCCAACCGCAACGCGCTGTCCGCCCAGCTGCGCCGCCAGCTCCTCGCACACCTGGACGCCGCGCTGGCCGACGACGCGGCGCGGGTGGTCGTGCTCGGGCACACCGGACGGGTGTTCTGCTCGGGAATGGACCTCAAGGAGGGCCGCGGCGCCGGGGCCGCAGGCCAGGGCGTCAACGAGGTGCCCGCGATCCTCGAGCGGATCTGGACGGCGCCGAAGCCGGTCGTCGCGAAGGTCGGGGGGCCGACGCGGGCGGGCGGGGTCGGGCTCGTCGCAGCCTGCGACATCGCGGTGGCGGCCACCGGTGCCACGTTCGCGTTCAGCGAGGTCCGCATCGGCGTGATCCCGGCCGTGATCTCCGTGCCCGTGCTGCCCCGGCTGCTGCCGCGCGCCGCGCACGAGCTGTTCCTCACAGGCGAGACGTTCGACGCGGCACGCGCCGTCGCCGTCGGGCTCGTCAACGCGGCGGTGCCCGCCGAGGAGCTCGACGACGAGGTCGCGCGCTACGTCGGGATGCTGCGCCTCGGCGCGCCCGGCGCCCTCGCGGCGACGAAGGAGATGCTGCGCGCGGATCGCCCGGCGGCGCTCGCCGACCAGTTCGCCGCGATGCTCGCGCTCTCCGCGCGGTTCTTCGCGGGCGAGGAGGGCCAGGAGGGCATGCGCGCGTTCGCCGAGAAGCGCCCGCCGCGCTGGGCCACGTAGGCGCGCCCCGGGACTGCAGCGGGGTGACACTGCTGACGCTCAGTTGCAGCAGTGTCACCCTGCTGCACGTTTCAGCGCGCCCAGGCGGGGTCGCGGCCGGACAGGCCGAGCGCGCGGTCCAGCGTCGACGCGCCCGCGGGCACGGCGACCTCGACGGCGAACCACCCGCCGTCGCGGCCCATGCCTGCGATCGACTCCACGCCCGCGAGCACCGCCGCGGCGAGCGGCTCGGGCACGGTCAGCGACTGCCCCGTGGCCCTGGCGACGTCCCACCCGTGCAACACGAACTCGGCGGTCATCATCGACCCGATCGCGGCGGCGGGCATCGACCCGCCCCCGAACGGCGCGTCACCTTCCCACGCCGACGGTTCCTGCCAGGCGCGGACCGCCGCGGCTCCGGCGTCCGCGGCCCGGTCGGCCCACTCCGCCTCGGGCACGCCGCGCAGGTACGGACAGCGCTCGTCCTCGGTCCAGTCCGAAGGCCACGCCGTCTTCCGCGCTCCGTACTCGGCCATGACCAGCCCGAACGCCAGGTGGTTGACGGCCTGCCCCACGGTCCAGTCCGTGCACGGCGTCGGGTCGCTGTAGCGGGCCGGGTCGGCCCCGCGAACCGCCGCCACGGCGACGTCGACGCTCTCTCGCAAGTGGTCTGCGTGATCCATACCGCCACCCTGCCGCACCCTCGACGGCGCGCATTGGACGAACGCGACAGCTACCGTGGACGGCGTGGAACTGCTGGCCGGGCCGGAAATCGCCGCCGCCGACGCCGCCGCTGCCCTCGGTGCGGCAGTCGACGTGCTCGTGGGCCGCCCACTGGCCGCGCTCACCGGCGCCGGGCTCTCCACCGACTCCGGCATCCCCGATTACCGCGGCCCCGGCTCACCCCGCCGCACCCCCATGACGTACCAGGAGTTCCTGTCCGGCCCGTCCGCGCAGCGCCGCTACTGGGCGCGCAGCCACGTCGGGTGGACCCGGATCGGCGAGGCGGCGCCCAACGACGGTCACCGCGCGCTCGCCGAGCTGGAGCGGGGCGGCCCGTTGCGTGGCCTGATCACCCAGAACGTCGATGGCCTGCACACCGACGCGGGCAGCCGCGCCCTGATCGACCTGCACGGCCGCATCGCCGACGTCGTCTGCACCGCATGCGGACGGCGCAGCCCCCGCCGCGCGCTCCAGCAGCGGTTCGCCGAGGCCAACCCCGGCTTCGTCGAGACGGCGGGCGCCGCGGTCGAGTCCGCTCCCGACGGCGACGCGGAGCTCGCCGCCACCGACGGCTTCCGCATCGTCGGCTGCGTCGGCTGCGGCGGCGTGCTCAAGCCGGACGTCGTGTTCTTCGGCGAGAACGTGCCCCGCGAACGGGTGGCGTGCGCTTACGCGATGGTCGACGAAGCAGGGGCGCTGCTCGTGGCGGGCTCATCCCTCACGGTGATGTCCGGCCTGCGCTTCGTGCGACACGCACACAAGCGCGGCATTCCCGTGGTGATCGTCAACCGAGGCCCTACCCGCGGCGACGAGCTGGCCGACGTCCGGATCGACGCAGGCTGCAGCGAGACCCTCACGGCACTGGCGGCGGCCCTGTCCGGCTCCGGGTGGCGGCCATCCGCGCGTTGACGGCGGCGATGACGACGTCGACGAGCCGGTCGATCCCGGCCGCGGCCAGCCAGCACAGCGGCAACCCGATGGCGATCGCGAGGGCCACCTGGAACGGGAACGCCAGCTGCGTGAGCCACAGCTCGACCGCGTCCCACCAGTCCGCGATCGCCCGCACCACGGTCCACAGGGTAGTCCGGGCCCTTTCCCGCTAGTTTCGACCCATGTTCGCCGTCTACGCCGCCGCCCCGAACCCCGAATCGCCGCTCGACGCACTGGTCGTTGGCGAACGTCCCGCCCCGGAGGCGCCGGAGGGCTGGGTACCCGTCACGGTCACGGCCGCCTCGCTGAACATGCACGACATCTGGACCCTGCGCGGTGTCGGTATCAAGCCGGACCAGTTCCCCATGATCCTCGGCTGTGACGGCGCGGGCACGCTTCCCGACGGCAGTCCCGTGGTGCTGCACTCGATCATCGGGGATCCCGCGTGGTTCGGTGACGAAACGCTCGACCCGCGCCGCAACATGCTCACCGAACGGCACCAGGGCGCGTTCGCCGACACGGTCGTCGTGCCCGCGCGCAACGCGGTGCCCATGCCCGAGGGGCTCACCCCCGTGCAGGCCGCCGTGATGGGCACGGCGTGGCTCACCGCGTACCGGATGCTCTTCGTCAAGTCCGGCCTGCGCCCGGGCCAGACGATGCTCGTGCAGGGCGCGACCGGTGGCGTCTCGACCGCGCTGGTCCAACTGGGCGTCGCGGCCGGGATGTGCGTGTGGGTGACGGGACGCACCCAGGAGAAGCAAGACGTCGCCGCACGGCTGGGCGCACACGCCACGTTCCCGAGCGCCGCCCGGCTGCCCGAGCGCGTCGACGCGGTCTTCGAGACCGTCGGCGAGGCCACCTGGGCGCACTCCATGCGCGCGCTCAAGCCCGGCGGTGTGATCGTTGTCTCCGGCTCGACGAGCGGCCCTTCGCCGAGCGCCGATCTCCAACGGCTGTTCTTCCTGCAGCTCCGCGTCATCGGTTCCACCATGGGCACGCGCGACGAGCTCGCTGACCTCCTCAAGTTCGTCGCGAACGCGGGCATCGATCCGGAGATCGGGCTGGAATTGCCGATGGAGAAGGCGGTCGACGGCTTCCGGGCGATGCTCGAAGGTGACACGGCCGGGAAGATCGTCTTCACGCACTGATACCGTCGCTCGACGGGATTAGACCGTTCGTCCCACCGTTTATCGCTGAGAAGTGGTCTTTTCCCTCTCGGTACGTACAGTGTGTGATCGTGTCTGAACCCAGTCGAAGACCGGCGGGGACGGTATTCGTCCCGGCGCCGCGAGTCACGAGCCTTGTCGAGGTGCTCGACCGGCTCGACCGAGCGGTCGCGACGGCATTGCTGCCCGCGACCGAGTCCGAAGGTGTCAGCCGGGAAGGCTGGCGCGTGCTGCTGATGCTCGCCAGAGGGAGCGGGCGGAGCATGGGTGAGATCGCCGCCCACACAGCGCTCCCCGCACCGACCGCCACGAGGGTCGTCGACCGGCTCGTCGAGTCCCGACTCGCCTACCGCCACACCGACGCCGTGGATCGGCGCCGCGTGCTCGTGCACCTGGGTGCCGACGGGCGTGAGCTGGTCGAGCGGGTCTGCAAGCGGGTCGAGCGCTCCGCAGCCGGGCTGCTCGGCGGCACCCACACACCCGAGCGGGAACGCCTGGCCGAGCTCCTCGCGGCCCTGGCCGTACCTGCCCCTTAGCTCACCCCGGCGAGCCACTCCCGGCCGCGCACCCCGAGGTCCTGCTCCGCCTGCCGCAGCGTCGGCAGCAACGTGCGGTCGCCCATCATCGCGGCCATCAGGTCGGTGACGGTCACGCAGTGGGCGGGGCGGCTCAGCACGGTGACCGGGTCACCTGCGCAGACCTCGCCCGCCCGTTCCACGGCCAGGTAGCAGCCCGGCCTGCGGGCGGCGGTGAACCGGCGCACGAGGTCCGGCACGTCCAGGAAGCCCGCGAACACCCGGCACGGGATGCGCGGGCCGCGCACCACGAGCACCGCGGTGCCGACCTGCCAGCGCTCGCCGATCACCGCGCCCGAGCAGTCGACGTCCGACAGCGTGAGGTTCTGCCCGACCGTCGCGACCGACCTGCCCAGCTCCGCGCTCCACCAGGCGAGGTCGTCGGTCGAGTAGGCGTAGACGGCTTGGTCGGGGCCGCCGTGGTGGGCAACGTCACAGATCGTGTCGCCGTCCACACCGGACGCCGTGAGCCGCACCGGGCCTGTGACCGGGCGCTTGTCGATGCCGGACCTACCGTTCTTGACCCGCGTCCACGGATCGGTGCGCACCACGGCCACCGCGACCGCCGCCACCCGGCCCGTGACCGGCCCTTCCGCGCTCATTACGGGACGAGGACGATCTTGCCACGGGTGTGGCGGCGTTCGAGCTCGCGGTAGGCGTCCTGCACCCGCTCCAGCGGGTAGGTCGCGGCGACGGGCAGCTCCAGCTCGCTCTTGGCCAGCAGCGCGGCCAGCTCGGCGAGCACCTCGGGCCGGGCACCCACGGCATTGCCGTCGGCCTTCACCCCGTACTTCTCCACGGCGGCGAAGTCGATGATCGTGTCGATGCGGTCGGGAGGCACGCCGAGCGCGATCGCGGTGTCCACGTAGCCGCCGCCGAACAGGTCGATGACGGCGTCGACGCCGTCGGGCGCGGCGGCGCGGATGCGCTCGGCCAGGCCGTCGCCGTGCGCCACCGGGACGACGCCGTGCGCGCGCAGCCAGTCGTGGTTCGCCGCCGACGCGATCCCCACCACGGTGGCACCGGTCCGGCGGGCCAACTGCACGGTCAGCACGCCGACGCCGCCCGCCGCGGCCGAGACCACCACGGTCTCGCCGGGACGGGGGTCGACCGCGTGCACCGCCGCCCAGGCCGTGGCCCCGACGACGTGCAGCGCCCCGGCCTGCTCCCACGCCAGCTCCGCAGGCTTCGGGATGACCTGCCCGACCGGCACGACCACGTACTCGGCCTGGCTGGCGCGCGCATCCGTCCACCCGAACACCTCGTCGCCGACCGCGACGGCCTGCACCCCGGGGCCGACCGCGCTCACGGTGCCCGCGAGGTCGCTGCCCTGCCCTGAAGGGAACGTCGAGGGCCAGCGCTGGGCGTAGCGGCCCTCCCGGACGTAGGCCTCGCCGGGGTTGGTCCCCGCCGCCGCCACCTTGACCAGCACCTCGTCGGGCCCCGGCTCCGGCTCCGGCACCTCGGCGACGCGCAGGACGTCGATCCCACCGTATTCGTCGTACTGCACAGCTCGCATGCCCGGCCCAACCCCCGGGCGCGCTCGGATATGCCCGTCAGGGGCGGATGCCGTCCAACAGCCTGGCGGGCACGACGGTCACCGAGAAGGGCCGCTCGGCGGCGTAGGACTCCTCGCCGACGACCTGCGCGACGCGCGCGTAGGCCCCGTCCTTGAGCTCGAACACGGTGAGCGCGCCCGGCTCGGTCGGGTCGAGCAGCCAGTAGGACGGCACTCCCATCCGCTCGTAGTGCGCCTTCTTGGTGTTGCGGTCGTGCAGCGCGGTGCTCGGCGAGAGCGTCTCGATCACAAGCAGCGGGGCGACCGGCAGGTTCTTCGGCGTGAGGTCGACGTAGCGGGTGACCAGGACGTCCGGCTGCACCTCGCTGTCGCGCGCGGTCCGCAGCGCGAACGGCGCTGCCATGACGCGCAGATCGCGGGGGCACGCCGCCCGCAGGACCAGGTACGCCGTAAGGCCCATCTCCTGGTGGTGCCACCCCGGTGCCGGGGTCACGATAAGCATTCCGTCGATGACTTCGTACCGGTTGCCGTCATCCGGCATCGCCTCCAGGTCGTCGACCGTGAAGGGGCGACCGGTGGGGATCGATGCCAGGCTGCTCACAGCGCCCATGGTGCCTCCTCGGATGTCGAAGAGATAGCCGAGTCCCGCGAGGCTCTGGTTCCGCCCCGTGCCGATGTTCGCTCCGCAAGCTCCGCTCAGTGCCGATGTTCGCTCCGCAAGCTCCGCTCAGTGCCGATGTTCGCTCCGCAAGCTCCGCTCAGCCGAACCAGTTCTCGACGACCAGATCGGCGAAGTCGACGAAGTCGGCCACGTTGCGGGTGACCAATCGGAGATCGTGGGTGGCCGCAACGGCCGCGACCTGGCCATCGGCGAAGGCGGGCGGCCGCCCGGCGGACATCAGCCGGGCCCGCTCCCGCGCATGCCAGCTCGCGGCCGGTCGATCGTAGGGCAGCACCGGAAAGCGCCGGGCGATCTCGTCGACGAAGGCGCGCAGGCCGTCGCGGCGGGTCCCCGGCGGCAGCCGCTCGACCCCGAACACGAGCTCATGCCACACCGTGACGGCAATGGCCGAGCGCTGCTCCTCGGCGGCCAGCCGCTGGACGACCTTTTGGTCCGGAACCCGTCGCGCGAGCTCGGAGACGACGTTCGTATCGAGGAGGAACTGCGTCACCACGGCGGCGGGCGGCCTTCAGCCGGATCGCGAACCCCGTCGAACGGGTCGTCGGCAGGCCACTCCTCGACGTTCCATTCGCGCCGCCAACGGTCCAACGCCAACGGCAGCGAATCCGTCGATCCGCCGGGCAGCGGCGGCCCGATCACGGCGACGACCTCGTCGCGGCGGGCGATCTCCACGGTCTCCCCGCGCATCGCCCGATCGAGCAGCTCGGCGAACCGCTTCCGCGCCTCGGCAACCCCCACCCGCACGGCGATCACCTCCTGTACAACTCAATGTACAGGAGCTATTTCTTGGTCTTGTCCACCGACGAGTCCGTGGAGAGCGCGGCGACGAAGGCCTCCTGCGGCACCTCGACCCGACCGATGGTCTTCATCCGCTTCTTGCCCTCCTTCTGCTTCTCCAGCAGCTTGCGCTTGCGGGTGATGTCCCCGCCGTAGCACTTGGCGAGCACGTCCTTGCGGATCGCGCGGATGTTCTCCCGCGCGATGATGCGCGAGCCGATGGCCGCCTGGATGGGCACCTCGAACTGCTGGCGCGGGATGAGCTCGCGCAGCTTGGCGGTCATCATCGTGCCGTAGGCGTAGGCGTCGTCCTTGTGCCGGATCGCGGAGAACGCGTCGACAGGCTCGCCCTGCAGCATGATGTCGACCTTCACGAGCTCCGCCTCCTGCTCACCCGCCTCCTCGTAGTCCAGCGAGGCGTAGCCGCGGGTGCGCGACTTCAGCGCGTCGAAGAAGTCGAAGATGATCTCGGCGAGCGGCATGGTGTAGCGCAGCTCGACGCGGGTTTCCGAGAGGTAGTCCATGCCGCCGAGCTGGCCGCGACGGCTCTGGCACAGCTCCATGATCGCGCCGATGAACTCCGAGGGCGCGAGGATCGTCGTCTTGACGATCGGCTCGAAGATCTGCGCGACCTTGCCGGTGGGCCAGTCCGACGGGTTGGTGACCGTCATCTCCGTGCCGTCGTCCTTGACCACCCGGTAGACGACGTTGGGCGCGGTGGAGATCAGGTCGAGGCCCGCCTCGCGCTCCAGCCGGTCGCGGGTGATCTCCAGGTGCAGCAGCCCGAGGAAGCCGCAGCGGAACCCGAAACCAAGCGCCGCCGACGTCTCCGGCTCGTAGGTGAGCGCGGCGTCGTTGAGCCGCAGCTTGTCGAGTGCTTCGCGCAGGTCAGGGTACTGCGAGCCGTCGACGGGGTAGAGCCCCGAGTAGACCATCGGCCGGGGTTCGCGGTAGCCGGTGAGCGGGGTCTCGGCGCCCTTGCGTGCCGAGGTGACGGTGTCGCCGACCTTCGACTGGCGCACGTCCTTCACGCCGGTGATGAGGTAGCCCACCTCGCCGACGCCCAGCCCGTCGGACGGCTTCGGCTCCGGCGAGACGATGCCGATCTCCAGGATCTCGTGCGTGGCGCCCGTGGACATCATCTTGATCCGCTCGCGCGGGGTGATCCGCCCGTCGACGACCCGGATGTAGGTGACGACGCCGCGGTAGGTGTCGTAGACCGAGTCGAAGATCATCGCGCGGGCCGGGGCGTTGGGATCGCCCACGGGGGCGGGTACCTGGCGCACCACCTCGTCGAGCAGCTCGGACACGCCCTGGCCGGTCTTCGCGCTGACCCGCAGCACCTCCGACGCGTCGCAGCCGACGATGTGCGCGATCTCGGCGGCGTACCGGTCGGGGTCGGCGGCGGGCAGGTCGATCTTGTTGAGCACCGGGATGATCGTGAGGTCCTTCTCAAGCGCCAGGTAGAGGTTGGCCAGCGTCTGCGCCTCGATCCCCTGCGCCGCATCCACCAGCAGGATCGCGCCCTCACACGCCTCCAGCGCGCGGGAGACCTCGTAGGTGAAGTCGACGTGGCCCGGGGTGTCGATCAGGTGCAGCACGTGCTCGGTGCTGCCCACCTTCCACGGCAGCCGCACGTTCTGCGCCTTGATCGTGATGCCGCGCTCGCGTTCGATGTCCATGCGGTCCAGGTACTGCGCGCGCATCATCCGCTCGTCGACGACGCCGGTGAGCTGCAACATCCGGTCGGCGAGCGTCGACTTGCCGTGGTCGATGTGGGCGATGATGCAGAAGTTGCGGATCAGCGATGGCGTGGTGAACGTCTTGTCGGCGAACGAGCTCACAGATTCAGGGTTCCTCTTCGTACGTGGCTGCCTCCATCGTCCCATGCCGCCGTTTCCGGGCGGTGGTAACGGGGAACAGGGCCTGCATGACCACTGTGGAGAACGAGCGGGACCGGGTCACCACCGTGCGCGACACGTCCGTGGCGGAGCCGCCCACGGCGCCGGTGACGGCGGTTCCGGTGGCGGTGCGCGAGCGGTTCGGCGGCGCGAAGGTGGGTGCGGCGTTCTTCGGCTGGCTGGTCGCCATCGGCATGACCGTGCTGCTCACGGGCCTGGTCGCGCTGGCGGTCGCGGCGTGGGACCGGGGCGCGGGCGCCGTGCCGTTCCTGGCCGACACCGCGTCGGCGGGGCTCACGGGCATGGGCACGGCCGTCGCGGTGCTCGCGATCGGCTACCTGACGGGCGGCTACGTCGCCGGGCGGCTCGCTCGCTTCGACGGTGCCCGCAACGGCCTGCTCACCTGGCTGCTCGGCCTGATCCTGACCGTGCTCGCGGGGGTCGCCGCAGCCGTCGTGGGCGCGAACACCAACCTCATCGCCGCCTTCACCGCCGCGGTCCGGCTGCCCGCGATGCCGGTGGACGCGTCCACGATGACGGTCAGCGGTGCCGTGCTGCTCGCCGTGACGGTCCTCCTCACCGCGCTCGCCGCAGCGATCGGCGGGCGCCTCGGCGAGCGGTTCCACCGGCGCGTGGACCGGGCCGCGGGCCTCAACCTGCGCTGACGACGGGGGTCGTGCGCGGAAAGGGTCGCCAGAGCGACGTTTTCCGCGCACGAGCGGACCGGCTCCCACGGCGCGGCGTCACCGGGGACCTACTCGGCCGCCTGCCCCCTGGCCATCGCCCGCTTGACGTACCAGATGTTCCAGGCGAGCAGGCCGCCGATGACGACGATCGTCATCGCCTCGCCGAGCCCGACCATCACGTCGATCGGCAGGAGGAACACCAGCGGCACTCGCACCAGAGCCTCGAGAACCAGGCCGACACCCCAGACGGTCGAGCTGACCCGGTGGCCGTGGCGCACGTGCGGGTCGGTCTCGTACGCCTGCCGGATCTCGGCCTTCCGGTCGGGCTGGAAGCTCTGCGACGCAGCGAGCGTCAACGGGGTGCCGAACAGCGTCGTCCCGAGGAACACCAGTCCGATCGTGCCGGTGATGATGGAGTTCTTCAGCAGGAAGAAGCGCGGGTCGCCGCTGACCAGCGCCAGCACCAGGCCGAGCCCGAACAGCACGAGCATGACGGTGGCGAACGGGTTCAGCTCGCGTTCCCGCACGGCCACCCAGACGATCCGGACTCCCGCGAGCACCGTCGCGACGAGCAGGGCGACCAGGTCGGACACGCCCGAGAGGTGCAGCGCGTAGTAGCCCACGACGGGCAGCCCGACGTCCCAGGCCAAGCCGCGGAGCATCAGGCGGGCGGACGGCCCGCTGTGCGGCGCGCTCATGACGGCTCGGCGATCAAGGATTCGTGGAAGCCCGACGGCACTCCGCGGGGCAGCTTCACGGCCGCGACCGGGGCGCCCGCGATGGTGGTCGTCATGGGGTAGAGGATGCACGCCGTCCCGCGAGGTAGCACGCGATCTCCGGCCGGGCCTCGTCAGCCGCGTCTTGGAAAGTCGCCGCCCATCACTGAAGGTCGCATCGGTGAACGGACTGTCCCCCGGCCGGGGGACATGCCAGGATGTCGGCGCGCCGGGACCCCAGCCTCGGCGATCTCCGACCGGCCACCGAGGGGGCGACCGGTGCCTGATGCACGAGAGGGCTGCGCTCTACTCGCGGGCGGTACCGAATGCCGCTGCGCCGATGACGTGGCGCTGCTCGACGACCGCGAGCT
This sequence comes from uncultured Actinomycetota bacterium, assembly GCA_963736375.1. Taxonomy (GTDB): domain Bacteria; phylum Actinomycetota; class Actinomycetes; order Mycobacteriales; family Pseudonocardiaceae; genus Pseudonocardia. The sequence goes on along the minus strand of CAVTOL010000018.1, from coordinate 237,557 downwards.
CGCCGAGCGGGCCACCGACAAGTTCCTCTGGCAGCAACGGGCGGACGCCGAGGGGCGGGCCGCCGCACGGCGCGGCTTGGACGCGATGCTCGCTGCGGCCCGCTTGCGGGGGCCGTCGCCTCTGGTGAACGAGCTGGTCCGGCTCGGCGCGATGCTGCGGATCCTCGGTGAGGACCCGGCCGACGTCAGCGAGTCCGGCGCGCTGCTGGCCGAGCTCGCCGAGCAGGCGGAGCTGTCCGGCGATGCGCGGATGGTCGGCGAGGTCGCGGCGATGCGTGCGCACCGCGCCCTCTGCTTCGGGCACAGCGAGAGCGCCCTCGCCGACGCCGCCGCGGCGTTCGCGATCCTGACCGACGTCCCCGTGCCCGCGTCCGCACAGGACGCGCGCAGGCTCTCCCGTGCGCTCAACGGCCTGGTGCTGGTGCTGCTCAAGCTCGGCGTACACGAGCTGGCCGACGGCGTCTCGCGGCAGGCGATCGCCGTCGCCGCGGCGTACGGCACCGAGATGGAACGGCTCGTGCACCAGCTCAATCGCATCCGCCTGTTGCTGTCGTGGGCGTTGCGGCTCGAACGCGGTGAACGGCTCGCCGCCGCGGCCACCCGCTTCCTCGGCGCCGCCGAGACCGCGCGTTCTGCAGGCGTCCTCTGGAGCGCCGCCCTCGGCCGGGATCCGGAGGGCGGACGCGATTGCTCGATCATCCGGTCGGCCTACGCGCTGGCCCGGCCCAGCGCCGACCATCTCGCGATCCTCGAGGGCGTGGCCGCGACCGCGCACTTCACCGAAGACCGCATCGTCCTCGCCATCGCGACGGCCCGGTGCCTGATGTCCGCTCACCGCCGCGCCGACGCCGCCGCCGCGCTCCGATCGCTGCGCGACGAGCTGGTCGACGACCCGTCCGAGCCCGGCCTCGTGACGTCCCTGCACCGCGAGCTGTCGCGGGTCGAGGGGGGCACCGATCGATCGGACGCGCTGGCGCGCTACTCCGCGGCGCTGGAGGAGGAGCTGTGGACGCTGCGCGAGTCGCGCCTGACCGCCCTACGCAGCCACTCCGATCACCGTCGGCTGGTCCGCGAGCACGGGGCCGTCGCCGCCCAGGCGTTGCAGGATCCGCTCACCGGGCTGCCCAACCGCCGTGCGCTCGATCTCCGGCTGCGGGAGATCAGCACGGCGCCCGCAGGCCAGCCGTGCGCGATCGCGATGATCGACCTCGACCGGTTCAAAGCGGTCAACGACGCCCGCTCGCACGCTGCGGGCGATGCCGTGCTGCGCGCCGTCGCGTCGTGCCTGCGCACCGCGCTCCGCGCGCAGGATCTGGTGGTGCGCTACGGCGGCGACGAGTTCGTCGTCGTCTTGCCCGCCACCACGCTGGCGGTGGCCCAGGCCGCGCTCACACGGGCCACGCGAGCCGTGGCGGAGCTCCCGGTGGAGATCGGCGCGGGGGTCACGATGTCGGTCGGCGTGGTGCGGGTGCCGCCCGCGGGCGGCCTCGGCGTCGGGCTGGCCGCCGCCGACGCGGCCATGTACCGGGCGAAGCGGGCGGGTGGCAACGGCGTGGTCGGCGCGCTGCCCGAGCAGGTGCTGCGCCGTCGCCACGGCCGCCGCTCCCCCGCGCAGGTGGAGCCGATCACCGACTCGTTCCCGCGCGTCCTGCCGCGGGTGCGCGTAGGCGCCTGAGCCGACCTGCACCGCCGCCGACTTCGCACCCCTTCGACTCACTTCGCACCCCGCCGGCGGGGTGCGAAGTGGCCGTAGGGGTGCGAAGTGGCTGGGGCGTCGGGTCGGAACCCCACCAGCCGCCCGTCCAGGCCTCGATCCACGCGTGGCTCTCGCCGCGCACGAAACATCTCGTCGAACGCCTGCGCGTGGGGTCGGTCGGGCTCGAGGTAGCCGTCGAAGGGGGCCGAACCTCCTGCGCCGCCCGCATCGGTGTGGTCCTCGCGATCCACGGCTCGAACCACACGTCCTCCTCACGCTGCGCCACCTCGACGGAAGGTCATCCTCGCGCAGCGTGACGCCGTACGACCAGCTGGACTTGTGACAGGCGCCGTTACGGGACCGGCACGGGGTGGTCGTGCGACGCCCGCTGCGGCATCTGTACCATGGATGACCGAGCGCCCGGCGTGCTCGCACCATCCCCGCCGCCGGAGCATTCCCACACCGGTGGCAGGAAAGAGACCGAGGCATACGCGTGGCCAACATCAAGTCCCAGATCAAGCGGGTCAAGACCAACGAGAAGCGCCGCATGCGCAACAAGTCCGTGCGCTCGTCCGTGCGCACGGCCGTGCGGAAGTTCCGCGAGGCCGTCGAGGCGGGCAACACGGAGGAGGCCGCCACGCTGCATCGCGCTGCATCGCGCGCCCTCGACAAGGCGGCCAGCAAGGGTGTGATCCACAAGAACCAGGCCGCCAACCGCAAGTCGGCCATGGCGAAGCGGATCAACTCCGCCGCCTGAGCGGCGCGACACACGAGCCACGGGTCCCCGGCCGGGATCCGTGGCTCCTTGCTACGTTCGGCTGCGGGCCGCGCAGATCCGCAGCACCGCGCGCTCCAGCGCGTAGTCGACGTCGGCGGCGGCCCCCTTCACGTCGGCGTTGACCTCGGCGGCGACCGCGAACGCCGCCGCGAGCATGGCCGGGCTCCAGTGCCGCACCTGCTGCTGCGCCTTCCGGATCTTCCATGGCGGCATGCCGAGCGAGCCCGCCAGCCGGTTGGGATCACCCCGCCCCGCGGCGCCGACCCGCGCGAGCGTCCGGACCGCATCGGCCAGCGCATCGGCGATCAGCACGGACGGCACCCCCAGGAGCTGCGCCCACCGCAACGCCTCCAGCGCGCCTGCCCGGTCGCCCGCCACCGCCTTGTCGGCCACCGCGAAACCGGACGACTCGGCCCGACCGCGGTAGTAGCGCCGCACCGCCGACTCGTCGACCGTGCCCCCGGTGTCGGCGATGAGCTGGCTCGTGGCGGCGGCCAGCTCCCGCAGGTCCGACCCGACGGCCTCGATCAGCACCCCAACGGCGGACTGCGCGACCCGCCCACCCGCACGCCGCGCTTCGCCACGCACGAACTCCGCGCGCTCCTCGTAACGGGTGATCCGTTCGCACGTCGTGACGGACGCCTTCGCCTTGCGCAGCGCGTCGACGAGCACCTTGTTGCGCGCACCGCCCGTGTGCTGCACCACCAGCACCATGCCTTCGGCGATATCGCCCGCCACGTCGAGCACCGCCGCGGTGAGCTCCTTGCCCGCCTCGTGCGCGGCCTGCAACACGACGACCCGGCCTTCGGCGAACAACGACGGCGAGAGGCTTTCGGCCAGGTCGGCGGGCGTGGTCTCGCCCGAGCGGAGCCTGCGCAGCTCGGCCGTGGGATCCGCGGCACGGACCTGCTCGACGATCGCCTCGACCGCCCGCTCGACGAGCAGCTCCTCCTCACCGAGGATGAGCTGAAGCGCGGACGGGCTCATGCGCCCATGGTGGACCAGCGCACCGACAGTCCGTGACGCGGCTCCCAGATCGTGGGCACGAGTTGGGGTGACGCCCGGCGCTGCCGTAACGTCACCACCACAACTGCATATGGCTCATCCAGAGGGGTTGAGGGAACGGCCCGATGACACCCCGGCAACCGGCGATCCTTAGCGGTCGATCACGGTGCCAATTCCGACCCGCACGGCGCGGGGAAGATGAGGAGAACCTCAAATGACGCTGACGGCTGATCTCGGCACGTCCACATCCTTCGATCTCGGTCCGGCCAGGGCGCTGTCGTGCCGCGAGTGCGGGCACGAAACACCGCTGGCCGCGGAGTTCGCCTGCACGGAGTGCTTCGGCCCGCTGGAGGTCGCCTACGACTTCGGCGACGTCACGCGCGATTCGATCGAGGCCGGTCCGAAGTCGATCTGGCGCTACCGGCACCTGCTCCCCGTGCCGACCACGGTCGCCGAGCACCCCAACACCGAGCCCGGCCTCACCCGGCTGATCAGGGCCGACCGCCTTGGGAAGGCGCTGGGCATCCGCAACCTGTGGGTCAAGGACGACACCGGCAACCCGACGCACTCGTTCAAGGACCGCGTCGTCGCCGTCGCCCTGGCCGCCGCCCGTGAGCTGGGGTTCCGGGTGCTGTGCTGCCCTTCCACCGGCAACCTGGCCAACGCCGTCGCCGCTGCGGCCGCGCGCGCGGGCTGGGACTCCGTGGTGCTCATCCCGTCGTCGCTGGAGCGGGCCAAGGTGCTGACGACCGCCGTGTACGGGGGCACGCTGCTCGCCGTCGACGGCAACTACGACGACGTCAACCGGCTCGCCACGGAGCTCGCGGCCGAGCACGAGGACTGGGCGTTCGTCAACGTCAACGTGCGGCCGTACTACGCGGAGGGCTCGAAGACACTGGGCTACGAGGTCGCCGAGCAGCTGGGGTGGCGGCTGCCGGAGCAGATCGTCGTGCCGGTGGCGTCCGGGTCGCAGCTGACCAAGGTCGACAAGGGTTTCACGGAGTTCGGCAAGCTCGGGCTCGTCGAGGCCACGCCGTACCGGGTGTTCGGGGCGCAGGCCACCGGATGCTCGCCGGTGGCGCAGGCGTTCGCGGAGGGCCACGACGTGATCCGCCCGGTGCGGCCGGACACCATCGCCCGCTCGCTGGCGATCGGCAACCCGGCCGACGGCCCGTACGTCCTCGACGCGGTGCGGCGCACCGGCGGCGCGGTGGCGCACGTGTCGGACGCGGAGGTCGTGGAGGGCATCCGGCTGCTGGCGGCCACCGAGGGTGTGTTCGCCGAGACCGCTGGCGGGGTCACGGTGGCCACCACGCGCAAGCTCGTGGCGAGCGGGCAGCTCGACCCCGACGCGGAGACCGTGCTGCTCATCACCGGCGACGGCCTGAAGACCCTCGACGCGGTGAGCGACCATGTCGGCCCCACGGCCACGGTGCCGAGCACGACGAAGGCCGTGCGCGACGCCCTCAGGGCGGCGGGCCGGTAGCCCAGCCGCGGTACCGACGCCACAGGGCCCGCGCAGGCGTTGGCGGGCGCGCACACGTGTCCGGACGCCGGTGCGAGCGCAGCAACGCGTGTGCCAACGGCTCAGTCGGCGGCAGGGGGCGTTGCCGACCCGCCCGGCACGCGCCGGGCCGCGATCGCCGCCCCGGCCAGCCCGAGCGCAGCACCGGCCACCGACACCCCGAGCAGCGCCGGGTTCACGTCACCGCCGGTGACGGCGTCGCCGAGCACGACGATCGCGACGGTGCCGGGCAGCACCCCGAGCACCGTGCCGACCAGATACGGGAGGATCCGCACCCTCGCGACACCCGCGGCGTAGTTCAGCAACGAGAACGGCAGCATGGGCACCAGGCGCAGCGAGACCATCGCCAGCAGCCCGCTGTGATCCAGCCGCGCCCGCACCCATGCGAACCCCGGCCGGTGCTCGTGGCGGGCGACGAACGGGCCGCCGACCCACCGCACCAGCCCGTACGCAGCCAGCGCGGCGAGTGTGGTGCCGATGATCGTCAACACCAGGCCCCACAGCGCGCCGAACAGCACACCCGCCGCCACGGTGAACACGGTGCGGGGCAACGGCGTGATCGTGACGACGGCCTGCAGCGCGACGAACAGCACGGGCGCCCACGCCCCCGCCGCGGCCACTTCGGCACGCACTCCGGTCACGCCGCCCGACCGCATCGCGACAACGCCGACGACGACCGCGGCGAGCACGGCCATCGACGCGGCGACCAGCCGCCCCCACTTCACGTGTACCAACGGTACCTGGCCCGCCCGAGTGATCGCCGCGAGCCATCGGTCACGTCGGTGCAGCCACCCGCGCCTGCGGTGATCGGCGCGAAGCGCACTTCACGACGGTCGTCGCCTGCGTCAAGTGCAAATGGACGTGATCACCGGCCGCCGATCAGTGCGCGGAGATGTGGCAGCAGGGCCCGCAGCGCGCGGGCCCGGTGCGACATCGCGTCCTTCTCGGCGGCCGACAGCTCCGCCGACGTCCGTGTCTCCCCCTCGGGCACGAAGATCGGGTCATAGCCGAAGCCGTTGGTGCCGCGAGGGGCGCGGGCGAGGGTGCCTGCCCACTCCCCGTGCACGACGGTCTCGGGCCCACCGGGCACCACGAGCGCAGCCGCGCACACGAACGCCGCCCCCCTTCGCTCGTCGGGGACGTCGGCGACCTGCGCCAACACCAGCTCCAGGTTGGCCCGGTCGGCGCCGTGGCGGCCGCTCCACCGCGCGGACAGCACGCCGGGCATCCCGTTCAGCGCGTCGACCGTGAGGCCCGAGTCGTCGGCCACCGAAGGCAGCCCGGTGGCGGCCGCCGCGTCGCGCGCCTTGGCCAGGGCGTTCTCGGCGAACGTCGCGCCCGTCTCAGGGGCCTCGCGGAACTCGGGCACGTCGGCGAGGCCCACGACGGCGAACCCGGTGAGCATGCGCTGCAGCTCGACGAGCTTGCCCGGGTTGCGCGTGGCCAGGAGCACTCGTGAGCGGAAAAGAGTGCTCTGACCCTCTTTTCCGCTCACGGCAGCTCGCCGGGGTAGGGCTCGGCCAGCGTCGCCGCCTGCAGGTCGGTGAGCGTACGGATCCCGGCGAGTGCGGTGTCCAGCATCGCGTCGAGCGTCTTGCGGCTGAAGGTGGCGCCCTCCCCCGTGCCCTGGACCTCGATGAGCGTGCCTGTGTCGGTCGCGACGACGTTGGTGTCGACCTCCGCACGCGAGTCCTCCTCGTAGGGCAGGTCCAGCCGCACCCGCCCGTCGACCACCCCGACGCTCACGGCGGCGACCTGGCACGACAGCGGCTTCGGGTCCGAGAGGCGACCGTGCGCCCCCAGCCAGGTGACGGCGTCGGCGAGCGCCACGTACGCGCCGGTGATCGCCGCGGTGCGGGTGCCGCCGTCGGCCTGGAGGACGTCGCAGTCGAGCGCGATCGTGTTCTCGCCGATGGCCTTGAGGTCGATGCACGCCCGCAGGGCCCGCCCGACGAGCCGGGAGATCTCGTGCGTACGCCCGCCGATGCGCCCGCGGACCGACTCACGGTCGCCGCGCGTGTTCGTCGCCGACGGCAGCATCGCGTACTCGGCCGTCAGCCAGCCGAGCCCCGAGCCCTTCCGCCACCGCGGCACGCCCTCGGAAACGCTCGCCGCGCACAGCACCTTCGTATCGCCGAACGCGACCAGCACCGATCCGGCCGGGTACTTCTGGTAGCCGCGAGTGATCGTCACGGGGCGGAGGTCGTCGTCGGTTCTGCCATCTGCGCGGGTCACCGCGACAGATTAGGCCGACCGCTCAGACGTCATAGCCCGCGTCCGGCTCCGCCAGCTCGACCGGGCCGCCGAACGCCTCCTTGGCCTCGGCGAGCAGCACCTGGGCGTCGAACCACGCGGGCACGTGCGTGATCAACAGCCGCCCGACGCCCGCCGCCGCCGCGTGTTCCCCCGCCTGCCTTCCGGAAAGGTGGACGCCCCGTGGGGGTTCGTCCCACCACTGCGTGACGTGCGGCCAGGTCGCCTCGCACAGCAGCAGGTCCGCGCCGCGGGCGGTCTCGACGAGCCCGGCGCACGGGCCGGTGTCGCCGGAGTAGACGAGGCTGCGGCCGCCGTGCTCGACCCGCACCGCGTACGCCTCGCAGGGATGGTCGACCGCCCCCGATCGCACGGTGACGCCTGCGATCTCGACGGTCGCGCCGTCATACAGCGGGTGGAAGGTGAAGACGTCGGTCAGGTCGGTCTCGGCACGCTCGGCCTCGCTGGTGGCGTACGCGGCGGCGAACCGGGAAGGCGCCTCACTCGGCGCGAGGACGGGCATCGGCAGCCCGGTGGGGTCGTAGGCCGGGCAGGGGTGGTAGCGGCGGTGCACGGCGAGCGACGCGAAGTCGCTGCAGTGGTCGGGATGCAGGTGGGAGAACGCGACAGCCGACAGCGTCCAGGGGTCGAGATGCCGCTGAAGGGCGCCGAACGTGCCGTTGCCGAGATCGAGCGCGAGGTGTGCCTCGCCCGCCTGGACGAGGTAGCCCGAGGCGGGTGACGTCGGACCCGGCCCGCTTCCCGAGCATCCCAGCACCGTCAATCGCATGGGGAGAAAGTTAACGCGGCCGCGTGCGCCACAGCCACCACAGACCGAAGAACGGGAGCACGAGCGGCACGAAGCCGTAGCCGCGGCCGTAGCCGGACCAGACCGTGTCGTCGGGGAAGTCGCGCGCCACCAGCACGGTGAACGTGCCGACGGCGAGCACTCCGAACAGCTCGAACCCGACCGCGGACCACGCGAGCCGCCGCATGCCCCTGGCCAGGGCAACGGTCGCCACGATGTACACCACGCCCGCAACCGCCGACAGCAGGTAGGCCAGCGGGGCCTGGGTGAACTTGGTGGCGATCTGCACAGCGGCGCGGGCCGTCGCGGACAGGGCGAAGATCGCGTAGACGGCGATGAGCACCCGGCCGGGGCCGGAGCGGGTCGCCCTTGCCTCAGACGCCACCGGCCGCCCACAGCCCCTGCAGGCGCAGCACGGCTACGGCCGTGGCGACGGCGGCGACCGCCACCACCAACCCACCCCATCGCGACGGCCCCTCGTTCTCGTCCGACGCGGTGGCGAACTGCAGGGCGATCGGCAACACCAGAACCGAGACGACGAGGTAGATGAGGAACGTCGAGTTCTCGGGGAGCGGCTCCCCTGTGAACACCCGCACGGCGGCGATCACGGCCTGCACGGCGAGCAGCGCGACCGTGCCACCGACCGCGAACCGCATCGCCCGCCCCGGCGGGCGCGCCACGATCGTGATCACGACGCCGTAGACGGCGAGCGCCCCGGTGACGACGAGCACGACGACGACCAGCCAGCCGATCACGACCCGACGCTACCGCGCGGCACCGTCGCCGGATCCCCACCCCCGCCCGGCGGCCCGACGGCCCGGCGCTCAGCCTGCCGTCACGCCCAGCCCGGCCACCGCGCCGATCTCTGGACCAAGGAACCGGCGCCCCAGCCGCCGGAACGGCTCGGGATCGCCGGTGGCGAGGAACTCGTGCGGCGCGGGCGGGGGGCCCGCGGGGTCACGGGCGAGGTCGCGGGCCATGAGCAGGCGCACGAGGTCCTTCGCGGTCTCGTCAGCGCTGGACACGAGCGTGACGTCCGGCCCGAGCACGATCTGCACGACGCCTGCCAGCAGCGGGTAGTGCGTGCAGCCGAGCACCACGGTGTCGACCCGCGCCTCCTGCAACGGCGCGAGGTACGACTGCGCGATGCCCAGGATCTGCCGCCCGCTGGTCATGCCGCGCTCGACGAAGTCCACGAAGCGTGGGCACGCGGCCGCCGTGACCTCGACATCCCGCGCCGCGGCGAACATGTCCTGGTAAGCGCCGGAGGCGATGGTGGCGCGCGTGCCGATCACGCCGATGTGCCCGGTGCGGGTGGCGGCGACGGCCCTGCGCACCGCGGGCAGGATCACCTCGACGACGGGCACGGGGTAGCGCTCCCGGATGTCGACGAGGCACGCCGCCGAGGCGCTGTTGCAGGCGACGACGAGGGCCTTGACACCACGATCCATGAGCGCGTCGCCCAGGGCGAGGGCGTGGCGGCGGATCTCGGCGATGGGCAGCGGGCCGTACGGTCCGTGCGCGGTGTCGCCCACGTAGATGACGCGTTCGGCGGGAAGCTGGTCGATGACCGCCCGTGCGACGGTGAGCCCGCCGACCCCGGAATCGAAGATCCCGATGGGCGCGTCGAGGTCGGGCACGGGCGCGAGTGTAGGGCTCAGGTCGGCAGCGCCGCAGGACCCCGGTCCGCCTTGGCCACCAGCGCAGCACACAACAGACCGGCGAGCGCGCCGAACAGGTGCCCCTGCCACGACACCTGCGGGGTGCCCGGCAGCACGCCGAGCAGCACGCTGCCCCAGATCGCGAACAGCACGACGGCGAGCGCGATCTGCCGGAGGCTGCGCGCGAAGAACCCACGGGCCAGCAGGAACACCAGCCACCCGAAGATCACCCCGGAGGCGCCGATCGTGGAGGTGTTCGGCGGCCCGACCAACCACACGCCGAGCCCCGAGAGCAGCCAGATCGTGCCCGTGACCATCACCCACTGCGCCACGCCGCCCGCCATCGCGAGGAAGCCGAAGACGAGGAACGGCACGGTGTTGGCCAACAGGTGCGGCCAGCCGCCGTGCAGCAGCGGCGCCCACAGGATGCCCGCGAGCCCCGGCAGCGAGCGGGACACGATGCCGTCGCCGTCGAGCGACTCGCCGGTGAGCTGGTCGACCAGCTCGATCACGTACAGCAGCACCGTGAACGCCAGCATGACGAGCGCGGCGAACACGGGATGCGGCGGGAGCACGCGCGCGACGGACCGCCGCGGGGCGGGCGCAGGGGCGACCATGTCACCGAGGCTACGCGCGGCCGCGGCTGGGCGGCGTGAGGTCGTGAGCGGAAACGAGTGCTGGAACACCGTTATCCGCGCACAGCCGTCAGGCCCAGAGGTGGCCTTCCAGCGCGTCGGCGGCCTCGTCGAGGGAGCCGGTGTAGGCGCCGGTGGAGAGGTACTTCCAGCCGCCGTCGCACACGACGAGCACGATGTCGGCCCGCTCCCCCGCGCCCGCGGCCTTCTCCGCGACGGCCAGCGCGGCGTGCAGGATCCCGCCGGTGGAGATGCCCGCGAAGATGCCCTCCTGCTCGACGAGCTGCCGGGTGCGGCGCAGTGCGTCGCGGCTACCGACGGAGTAGCGGGCGGTGAGCACGTCGGGGTCGTACAGCTCGGGGACGAAGCCCTCGTCGAGATTGCGCAGCCCGTACACGAGCTCCCCGTAGCGCGGCTCGGCGGCGATGATCTGCACGTCGGGCTTGTGCTCACGCAGGTACCGCCCGGTGCCGACGAGGGTGCCGGTGGTGCCGAGCCCCGCGACGAAGTGGGTGATCTCGGGGCAGTCGCGCAGGATCTCGGGCCCGGTGGTGCGGTAGTGCGCGTCGGCGTTGGCCGGGTTGCCGTACTGGTAGAGCATCACCCAGTCCGGGTTCTCCGCGGCGAGCTGCTTGGCCATCGCGACGGCCTGGTTCGACCCACCCGCCGCGGGCGAGGAGATGATCTCCGCCCCGTACATCGTGAGGAGCTGGCGGCGCTCCTCCGAGGTGTTCTCCGGCATCACGCAGATCAGCCGGTAGCCCTTGAGCTTGCACGCCATGGCGAGCGAGATGCCGGTGTTGCCGGAGGTGGGCTCCAGCACGGTGCAGCCGGGCGAGAGCAGGCCCTCGGCCTCGGCGCGCTCGACCATCGCCAACGCGGGCCGGTCCTTGATCGACCCGGTGGGGTTGCGGTCCTCCAGCTTCGCCCACAGCCGCACCTCCGGCGAGGGCGACAACGACGGCAGGCCGACGAGGGGTGTGTCGCCGACCGCTGCCAGGAGGGACTCGTAGCGGGCCATCAGCCGCCTGCGCCACCGGCGACGCGGGTTCCTGCTGCGGCGGACGCAGCCGCACGCGCGCACGGAAATCCTGCGCCCCCGGCTACTGCCGGAAGAATCGTGAACGTGGAGTTCTCCCCGACCGGCGCCTCCAGGCCACCGGAGAAGCGGATGTCCTCGTCGTCCACGTAGATGTTGACGAAGCGGTGCAGCTTGCCGTCCTTGACCAGGCGCGCGGCGATGCCGGGGTGGCGCGCCTCGAGGTCGTCGATCACCTCGGCGACGGTGGCACCCTTGGCTTCGACGGACTTCTCGCCGCCGGTGTGGGTGCGCAGGATGGTGGGGACGGAGACGGTCACGGCCATGCTGGGGCTCCAAAGATAGGAATCGGTCGGGCGGAGCGTCAGGAGTTGTCAGGCACGTCGTCCGCGCCGGTGTGCGCGAACATGTAGCTCTCGACGGCATAACTCTCGACGACCGTGATGTCTTCCTCGGCGACCACGCCGTCCACGATCCGGTACGCCCTGAGCTCGTGGCCCGCTACACGCGGCTCGGCGTCCGCGCGGGTGGAGACGATGACGTAGTGGATGCGGGGGTCGCTGGCCGGGCCCGACGCCAGCTCGATGTCGACGACCGAAGGGTAGGCCTCGCTGCGCGTGTGGGAATGGTAGTTGACCGCGGCCCACTCGTCGCGGGCGTCCATCTCGCGCTGCACGCGCAGGTACTGGGCCGGGTCGAACGTGTAGTACGTGGTGGACGACCGCGCCTCGCCCCGGTACTCGCCATGCTCGCCGAGCAGCACCTCGCGGTGCGCACGCTCCCGCGCCTCGTCGGCGGTGTCGCCGGACGGCTTGGCCGCGTTGACCATGCGGATGAGCCGCTCCGGCCGTTCGGTGCCGTCAGGGCCCTCGGGTGCCGCGATCAGCCCGCACGCCTCGTGGGGATGCTCCGCACGGGCGTGCGCGACGATCTCGTCGACGAGGTCGCGGCGGATGACCAGCACGACGCCAAGCCTACGGGCCCGACCGGACCGTATGCACACCGACGGAACAGGCGTCACACCCGCATGCGGGCATGCACGAGGCCATCCTGGACGAACGTGAGCCAGTGGTAGATGCCCAGGTGGGCGGCGCGGGCGTCGTCCGGGTCGATCTCGTCGGGCATGTCCTCGCTGACATCGAGCGCGGTGCCGAGCGCGAGCCGCACGTCGTTCAGCGCGGCGAGCCACACGTCGCTCTCCTGCGGCGTGAGCTCCACGCGGCCGCCGTGCGCGGGCAGCGCGGCGAGCACCTCGGCCGCGGCGCGGTCCTTGGCCTCGATCAGCTCGGGTTCGTGCAGGGAGCGCAGGCCTGCGGCGAGATCGGCGTCCTCCATGGTGAAATCGGGCAGGAGACGAGCGAGCACGCGGTCATTTGGGCGCGTGGACGGGCCGGTGCGCATGCCGGTGAGCACCGCGAGCTCGTCGGCAGGGCTGTCGGCAGAACGCTTGGCCAGCATTTGGCGCACCTCGTCGAGGAGGCCGCGCAGCACCGCCGCCTCCTGCGCGTCGAACGTGCCGACCAGGCGGGCCTTCGCGCCCCGTCCCGCCTTCTTCCAGCCGTTCACGAACGTCCCCTGATCACGAACTGCGCTGCATCGTGGCCCACAGCCCCGCGGCGTGCAGCTTCGCCACGTCGGCTTCGATCTTGTCCTTGTCGCCTGCCGAGACGGCGGCCTTGCCCTTGTTGTGCACATCCAACATCAACGCGGTGGCCTTCGGTTCGGGGTAGCCGAAGAGCTTCTGCAGCACGTACGTCACGTACGACATGAGGTTGACCGGGTCGTTCCACACGATCGCCTGCCAGGGGACATCGGACGCGACGTCCTCGGCGAAGACGGGATCCACCTGGCGAGTGGGTGCGGGCAGCGGCGCGGCCATGTGTCCATGGTGACATCGTCCCGGTCCGGACCGCACGGCCCCTAGGCTCCTGTTCCATGAGCGGCAGTCCCTCCACGGCGGGCGTGTCCACCGCGCTCCTGACCGACCGTTACGAGTTGACCATGGTGGCGGCCGCCCTCGCCGACGGCACGGCGTCCCGGCAGTGCGTGTTCGAGCTGTTCGCGCGGCGGCTGCCCGACGGCCGTCGCTACGGGGTGGTCGCAGGCACGGGTCGGCTCCTGGAGTCGATCAACCGGTTCCGGTTCGGCGAGCACGAGCTCGCGGCGCTGGACGGCGTCGTCGACCGCAGCACCCTGGAGTGGCTCGCCGACTACCGGTTCACGGGCGACGTCGACGGCTACCCAGAGGGCGAGCTGTACTTCCCCGGCTCGCCGATCCTGACGGTCAGCGGCACGTTCGCCGATGCGGTCATGCTGGAGACGCTCGCGTTGTCGATCCTCAACCACGACAGCGCAATCGCGTCCGCCGCGGCCCGCATGGTCACGGCGGCGGCCGGACGTCCGATCATCGAGATGGGGTCGCGGCGCACGCACGAGGCGGCGGCGGTCGCGGCGGCGCGGGCCGCCTACCTCGCGGGCTTCTCGGCCACGTCCAACCTGGAGTCCGAGCGCCGCCACGGCATCCCGACGGCGGGCACGGCCGCGCACGCCTGGGTGCTCCTGCACGAGGACGAGCAGGTCGCGTTCGAGAACCAGGTGAAGGCGCTCGGCCCGGAGACGACGCTGCTCGTCGACACCTACGACATCCGCCTCGGCATCGAGCGGGCCGTGCGCGCGGCCGGGCCGGGGCTGGGCGCGGTGCGCATCGACTCCGGTGACCTCGGTGAGCTCGCCCGCCAGGCCCGTGACCAACTCGACGAGCTCGGCGCCACGAGCACCAGGATCGTGCTGTCCGGTGACCTCGACGAGTACGCCATCGCCGCCCTGCGCGCCGAGCCCGTCGATTCCTACGGCGTCGGCACGTCGGTGGTCACCGGCTCGGGAGCGCCGACTGCGGGCATGGTCTACAAGCTGGTGGAGGTCGACGGGCGGCCGGTGGCCAAGCGGAGCGCCGCGAAGGAGTCCCGCGGCGGCCGGAAGTCGGCGGTTCGCCGGTTCAAGCCGACGGGCACGGCGATCGAGGAGGTCGTGCACGCGGCGGCCAGCCCGCCCGCGGTGGGCCCGCACGACCGCGTGGTGCCGGTGCCGTTGATGCGGGGCGGTGCGCTGATGCCCGACCTCGAGACGCTGGAGCAGTCACGCGAACGGCTGCGTGCTGGGCTGGTGTCGGTGCCGTGGGAGGGGCTGAAGCTGTCGCGCGGGGAGCCCGCCATCCCTACGGTGTTCGCGTGACGCGCGCGCTGCTGGTCGTCGACGTCCAGAACGACTTCTGCGAGGGCGGGTCGCTGCCGGTGGCAGGCGGCGGTGCCGTGGCCGCGGCGATCTCCGGGCACATCCGCGCGGGGGGCTACGACCACGTCGTCGCCACCCGCGACCACCACGTCGACCCCGGCGCCCACTTCGCGGAGACGCCCGACTACGTCGACACCTGGCCTGCGCACTGCCGCGCGCACACACCGGGGGCGTCGTTCCATCCCGACCTGGACGTCGCGGGCATCGAGGCGGTGTTCGACAAGGGCGACTACGCGGCGGCCTACTCCGGGTTCGAGGGCGCCGAGCCCGGCGGCGCGACGCTGGGCGGGTGGCTCAACGCGCGCGGGGTGACCGCCGTCGACATCGCCGGGATCGCCACCGACCACTGCGTGCGCGCCACGGCCCTCGACGCGGCGCGGGCGGGCTTCGCGACCACCGTGCTGCTGGACCTCTGCGCGGGCGTGGCGGCGGAGACCACCGAGCGCGCCCTGGCCGAGCTGGCGGCGGCGGGCGTCACCGTGCGCTGACGCGCTCGTGAGCGGAAAAGGTGGCCAGAGCAACCATTTCCGCTCACGACCGGGTCAGGTGCGGAGGGCGAACGCGGCCAGGCGCGGGCCCAGGTCGGGGTCCTCGTCATGCGACAGCCCACCGGTGGCCTCGGCCAGGCCGATGCAGCGCGGGCCGTCGAACAGGCCGCAGGCGTAGCGGACCGACGTCTCGTCGATCTCGGCCACGCCCACCCGCAGCTGGTGGATGGCCGGGTAGTGCACCTCGGCGAGGTAGTCGACGCGCAGCGAGCTGGGCGCCAGGCTGTCGAGCGGGCCGCCGGTGGGGTAGCCGAGCACGTCGAGGTGCAGCTCGGCGACCGCGTCGAGGTACCAGCCCGCCAACGCGACGTTGTTGACGTGCCGGTTGGTGTCCAGGTCGCCGAAGCGGGCGCGGACGTCCACCCGGAACGGGTAGGTCTCCCGCACCAATCGGGCGGGCTCGGCGGCCGGGCGCACCGGCTCCGGCGCGTCGACCCGCAGTGCCTCCAGCTCGCTCCGGACGTCGTCGGGCAGCGGGGCCGAGCCCTTCTCGTCGACGTGCACGCTGGTGGATGCCCCCGTGGCCACGCACTCGTCGCCGTCGTAAACGCCGTAGGCGTAGCTGAACGAGGAACGCCCGATGCGCGTCACGCCGAGCCCGACCTCGTAGGGGCGCCCGGTCACCTTCAGCGGCGCCAGCACGTCGACCCGGACGCTCGCAAGCAGGCGCTTCACCTGCCACTGCTCGCGGGTGGTGAGGTCGGAGTCGAACGCGTCGCGCTCGACGGTCACGCGGGCGTCCTCGAACCAGCGCAGCAGCGCGTCGCGGCCGAGGCGCCGCGTCGGATCCAGGTCGCTGTAGCGGGCGGTGCGCTCGACAGTGATCGGGAACGCGCGGGTTGTCGTCACGAGGGACATCCTGGTGGTCGACGGCTGTGCCGGTCGACTCGGCCGTTCCGGTCCGAAGGACGCACCCCGACCGGTAGCCTCAGACCGTGCCCACCGCCCAGCTCCCCGGGGTCGGCGAACTCCTCGACGCCGCCGTCTCCGCCGTCGGAGGCACCCGGCGGGAGGGTCAGGACACGATGGCCAAGGCCGTGCGCACGGCGATCGCCACCGGCGAGCATGTGGCGGTGCAGGCGGGCACCGGCACCGGCAAGTCGCTCGCCTACCTCGTGCCCGCGATCCACCACGCCGTCGAGAAGGGCACCACGGTCGTCGTCTCCACGGCCACGATCGCGCTGCAGCGCCAGCTGGTCGACCGCGACCTGCCTCGGCTCGCCAAAGCGCTCAAGTCGTTGCTCGGCCGCACCCCGACGTTCGCCATCCTCAAGGGCCGCCGCAACTACCTGTGCCTCAACAAGCTGCACGGCGGCGAGGAGAACCCCGAGGACGAGCTGTTCGACCCGTTCCAGATCTCCGCGATGGGCCGGGCGGTCAAGCGGATCCACGAGTGGGCCGACACCACCGAGACCGGCGATCGCGACGAGCTCGTACCCGGGGTGCCCGACAGCACGTGGCGGATGGTGTCGGTCACCGCGCGCGAATGCCTCGGCGCGGCGAAGTGCCCCGTCGGCGAGGAGTGCTTCGCCGAGCGCGCCCGCGCGGAGGCCGGGCGGGCCGACATCGTCGTCACCAACCACGCGCTGCTGGCCATCGACGCCATGGACGGGCGGGCGGTGCTGCCCGAGCACGACGTGGTGGTGGTCGACGAGGCCCATGAGCTGGTCGACCGGGTCACCGGCGTGGCCACCGCCGAGCTCGGCGCGGGCGCAGTCGCGGCGGCCGCACGCAGGCTGGGCAAGCTCATCGACCAGTCCACGGCCGATCGGCTGGCCGAGGCGGGCGAAGGCCTCGGCCTGGTGCTCGACGACCTGCGACCCGGCCGGTGGGAGTCACTCCCCCAGCCCGCGTCGGGGGCGCTGTCGGCCGTCCTCAACGCGGCGGGCGCCTGCCGCACCGGGCTGGGCAGCGAGCGCCGAGAAGAGCCGGACGCCGCGGCGGGCCGCAAGATCGCGCAGGCCGCCCTCGACGAGCTGATCGACACCACCACCCGGCTGCTCAAGGCGTTCGAGGAGCCGGATCCGGCGAAGCGCTACGACGTCGTGTGGCTGGCCGAGGTGGGCGCCGACCGGCACAAGATCCTGCACGCCGCGCCGCTGTGGGTCGGCGGCCTGCTGCGGGAGCGGCTGTTCGGCCGCTCCACCGTGGTGCTCACCTCCGCCACGCTCGCGCTCGGGGGCAACTTCGACGCGCTGGCCCGGCAGTGGGGCCTCCCCCCGTCGGCGGCCCCGGCAAGCGAAGATCCCGTGCCAGATCCGGAAGCGCCGAAATGGTCGGGGCTGGACGTCGGATCGCCGTTCGCGCACGCCCGCAGCGGCATCCTCTACGTCGCCCGGTCGCTGCCCCCGCCCGGCCGCGACGGGCTGCCCCCCGCCTACCTCGACGAGATCGCCGGGCTCGTCGAGGCCGCAGGCGGCCGCACGCTCGGGCTGTTCTCCTCGATGCGGGCCGCGAAGCAGGCCACCGAGGCCCTGCGCGACCGCCTCACCACCCCGCTGCTCTGCCAGGGCGACGACGCCACGATGCTGCTGGTGAAGCGGTTCGCCGAGGACGAGGAGACGTCGCTCTTCGGCACCCTGTCGCTGTGGCAGGGCGTCGACGTGCCGGGGCCGTCGCTGTCGTGCGTGATCATCGATCGGATCCCCTTCCCGCGCCCCGATGATCCGCTCGTCGCGGCCCGCCAGCGCGCGGCCGACTCCCGCGGTGGCAACGGCTTCC
Organism: uncultured Actinomycetota bacterium; assembly: GCA_963736375.1. GTDB lineage: Bacteria > Actinomycetota > Actinomycetes > Mycobacteriales > Pseudonocardiaceae > Pseudonocardia. The sequence goes on along the minus strand of CAVTOL010000018.1, from coordinate 219,597 downwards.
TGCAGGTGTCGGCCACCCACGCCGCGCTCCTCCTGGCGCAGGGGTCAGGCAGGCTGCTGCGCGGGATGGACGATCGCGGGGTCGTCGCGATCCTCGACCCACGCCTGGCGACGGCGCGCTACGGCGGCTTCCTGCGAGCATCGCTGCCGCCGTTCTGGCCGACGGACGACCGGACGAAGGTGCACGCGGCCCTGCGGCGTCTCCGCGGCGCGTGAGCAGGCAGCGCTACGCCAGCTTCGCCTGCAGCGGTGCGGGGAAGCGGGTGCGGAAGCGCACGTCGCCGAGCAGGGCCGCGAGCTCCGCGGCCCGCTGGTCCAGGGCCGCGCGGGCCTCACCGCCGACGTCGGCCGTGAGGTGCAGCGCGATCTCGCCGTCGGCGCGCTGGTGCCAGCCGCCGACGATCCGGCCGTCGACCCACGCCGTGGGGCCGCCGTTGCCGTTGCGGTCGAACAGCAGGGCGGCGTCCTCGGGTGCCAGGTGGAAGGCGCGCTGCTTCCAACCCATCGTCGACGGGTCGAGCCCGGGCAGCAGCACCGCCGACGGAGATGCGGGCGGCACCGGATCGACGTCGTCGGGCAGCACGAAGCCGGGACCCTCGTCGAGCGCCACCTCGACCGCGCCGACGTCGGCCAACGCGCGTTTGGTGACGCCCACGCTCCAGCCCGCCCACCAGGCGAGGTCCGCGCGCGTGCCGGGGCCGAACGCGGCGAGCCACCGGCGCGCCAGCCCGGCCGCGGCAGCCCGGGGCTCCACGGCGCCGAAGCCATCGGGCCACCACGTCGACGTGGCGGCCCAGCGGTACTGCCCGTTGATCCACGTGCCCGTGGGGCGAGCCCGCACGACCCTGCCGTCGAAGCCGAGGAGGAGCAACACCCGCGAGTGCGCGGCAATCGTGGCCGCCGACGAGCCGCTCCCCACCGAAAGCGGCACGGCCAGCGCGGGCAGCCGCAGGCCGATCTCCCGCGCCGACAGCGGACCCTCCTCCTCCAGGAGGGCGAGGATCTCCGTGGACGCCGACGCGAGCCACTCCTCCGGTCGGGCGATGCCGCCGTCGCCGAGCATCGTGAGGGCCAAGCGCCGCTGGACGCGGGCCACGTCGACGGTCGCCGCGTGGTGGGCCAGCCGCGCGGCCTCGTGCCCGAACACCCACAGCGTGCGCCGCATCGCGTGGTGGCGCACCAGGCTCCGTTCCGCGTAGAGCGCGGCGTCCACGGCGGCGAGCGACGGCGTGGCCATGCGTGCGGCCGCCGACAGGTAGACCGAGACCGGGTCGGTGGAGTGCAGCGCGACGAGCCCATCGGTCACGGCGACGACGTCGTCGGCGTGCGTGGCGGCGACGTGCCGGTGCCGGACGGCCAGCCGCGCGCGCCGCTCGGCAACATCGACGAACCGGGTGACCACCCCGCCGAGCATGCCACCCACCCCCGACAAGATCGGCGTGACCGGTACCTGACGCCGGTCACGACCGGCGTGGTGTGCGGTTCGACGCGATCACCCGGTGACGATGCACGTGATCGTGCCCGGCGCGACCTCCGTGAACCCCGCGTCGCGCACGGCCACCGCCGCGCCCGCCTCGACCGCCCGGCACAGCCGCGGCCAGTCCGCGGACGCCGCGTCCCGCACGGCGAACGCGGGCACGGCGACGAGTCCGTTGGCCGCCGCGTACAGCATCGCCGCGTGCCCCACCTGGGCCGCCGCCTTGCCCACGGTCATCTCCAGCGCGGCGTTGACGTGGATGACCGGCACCCCGGGCGGCGGCGGCCCGGGGTCGTCGGCGGGCAGATCGGTGCCGCCGATCTGCAGCCGGGAGACGACCTTGGGCACGTCGTCGACCGGTCCGGGAACGAGCGCGCGGACCTGCGCGTCTCCGACCGTGACGGTCACGCCCGGCAGCTCCTGCACCGCCGCCCAATGCGCGCCACGGGCCCTTCGGGCGATCTTGCGGATGCGGCTCGCCACCCAGGTCGTCAGCGCGTCCCGCCACTCGTCGGCGGCGCGCGGGTCCAGGCAGACCGCCAGCGCGGCGGCCGCGGCGGCCTCGAGCACGGCGGTGCGTGCTGCAGGTGGCCGCTCCAGCCGCAGGACGATCGGCATCGCGCGCACCACCCCGTCCGGCTCCGGCGGGATCACCACCGGCCCGCCGCGCGCGGCCCCGTAGCGGGCGGCGAGCGGCGCGAGCAGATCGTGCGCGGAAAATGCGGTCATAGCGACGTTATCCGCGCACGAGGGGTCAGGCGATGGGGACACGTCGGCCCACGCCGTCGGCGGCGTCGGCCCGTTCGACCTCGTCGCGGGTGATGCCCAGTACGAACAGCACGACGTCGAGGTAGGGCGCCGACAGCGCGGTATCGGCGACCTCGGCCAGCGCGGGCTTGGCGTTGAACGCGATCCCCAGCCCGGCGGTGGTGAGCATGTCGATGTCGTTGGCCCCGTCACCCACCGCGACGCACTGCGAGAGCGGCACGCCCACCTCGCCCGCGAACCGCGCCAGCGCGACGCGCCTTGCCCGGCCGGTCGACGATGTCACCGACCACCCGTCCGGTGAGCCGACCGTCGCGGATCTCCAGCTCGTTGGCGGCGACGAAGTCCATCGCGAGCTCCTCCGCCAGCCCCGCGATCACCCGCGTGAACCCGCCGGAGACCACCCCGCAGCGGAACCCGAGCCGCTTGAGCGTGCGGATCGTGGTGCGCGCCCCCGGCGTGAGGACGAGCTCGTCGGCCACCTCGGCGAGCACCGATGCGGGCAGCCCAGCCAACGTCGCGACGCGGGCGCGCAGCGCCTCGGCGAAATCCAGCTCGCCGCGCATCGCCGCCTCGGTGACCGCCCGGACCTCGGCCTCGGCGCCCGCCCGCGCCGCGAGCATCTCGATCACCTCGCCCTGCACGAGCGTGGAATCGACGTCGAAGACGATCAGCCGTTTGCTGCGCCTTGCCAACCCGGCCCGCTCGACGGCGACGTCGACGCCCGCCGCGCGCGCCACGTCGACCAGCTTCTTGCGCAGGGTGCCGGGCGGGTAGTCCTTCGACCCCTGGCCTGGCACCGGCGAGACGAGCAGCTCCAGCCCGGTGACGGGGTAGTCGGCGACCCGGCGGATCGCGTCGATGTTGGCGCCGACGTCGGCGAGCGCCCTGGCGATCGACCCGAACGCCCGCGCGGTGATCGGCCGCCCGAGCACCACGACGACGTGGGACGAGTGCCTGCGCGGAGCCGGGTCGTCGGCCACCTCCACCGAGGTCTGCACCTGCATGGCGATGCTCGCCATGGCCTGCTCAACGGCCTCCTGCAGATCCTCGGGATCGTGATGAGCCGTGACAAGCGCGCCGAGCGTGAGCCTGCCCCTGATGACCACCTGCTCGACGTCCAGCAGGTCGACCCCGTGTCGGGTGAGCGCGGCGAAGAGGACGGAGCTGACGCCCGGGCGGTCGGGACCGGTGACCGTGATGAGGACGGTGGAGCCCGCCACCTAGCGGGCCTTTTCGTCGCCGTTCGGGCTCGACTCACGCTCCTGGGTGGCCGCGACCTTCTCGTACGGCGATGGCTTGTGCCCGACGTGCGCCTCGTGCCGGTACTGCTCCACCAGGTGCGGGTAGTGCAGCTCGAACGCGGGCCGCTCGGAGCGGATGCGCGGCAGCTCGGTGAAGTTGTGCCGCGGCGGCGGGCACGAGGTGGCCCACTCCAGCGAGTTGCCGAAGCCCCACGGGTCGTCCACGGTCACCACGCGCCCGTAGCGGTAGCTGCGGAACACGTTCCAGATGAACGGCAGCGTGGAGGCGCCGAGCACGAACGCGCCGATCGAGGAGATCACGTTGAGGGTGGTGAACCCGTCGCTGGGCAGGTAGTCGGCGTAGCGGCGCGGCATGCCCTCGTTGCCGAGCCAGTGCTGCACGAGGAACGTGGTGTGGAACCCGATGAACGTGAGCCAGAAGTGGACCCTGCCAAGGGTCTCGTCCATCATCCGGCCGGTCATCTTCGGGAACCAGAAGTAGATGCCCGCGTAGGTGGCGAACACGATCGTGCCGAACAGCACGTAGTGGAAGTGCGCCACGACGAAGTAGGTGTCCGAGACGTGGAAGTCGATCGGGGGCGACGCGAGCAGGATGCCGGTGAGCCCGCCGAACAGGAACGTGACGAGGAAGCCGCAGGCGAACAGCATCGGGGTCTCGAACGTGATCTGGCCCTTCCACAGGGTGCCGATCCAGTTGACGAACTTGATGCCGGTCGGGATCGCGATGAGGAACGTGGTGAGCGAGAAGAACGCCAGCAGCACGGCGCCGGTGGCGTACATGTGGTGCGCCCACACGGCCACCGACAGCGCGGCGATCGCGATCGCCGCGTAGACCATGCCCTTGTAGCCGAACAGCGGCTTGCGGCTGAACACGGGGATGACCTCGGAGATGATCCCGAAGAACGGCAGCGCGACGATGTAGACCTCGGGGTGGCCGAAGAACCAGAACAGGTGCTGCCAAAGGATGACGCCGCCGTTGGCCGGGTCGAACACGTGCGCGCCGAGGTGCCGGTCGGCCAGCAGCCCGAACAGCGCGGCCGTGAGAACCGGGAACGCGATGAGCACCAGGATCGCGGTGACGAAGATCGTCCACGTGAACATCGGCATCCGGAACATCGTCATGCCGGGCGCGCGCATGCAGACGATGGTGGTGATGAAGTTGACGCCGCCGAGGATCGTGCCGAGGCCTGCGAGGGCCAGGCCGCAGATCCACAGGTCGGCGCCGAAGCCCGGCGAGTGGATGGCGTCCGAGAGCGGGGTGTAGGCGAACCACCCGAAGTCCGCGGCGCCACCCGGGGTGAGGAAGCCCGACATCGACGATGAGCCCGCCGAACAGGAACGCCCAGAACGAGAACGCGTTCAGCCGGGGGAACGCGACGTCGGGGGACGCCGATCTGCAGCGGCACGATGTAGTTGGCGAAGCCGAACAGGATCGGCGTGGCGTAGAGCAGCAGCATGATCGTGCCGTGCATGGTGAACAGCTGGTTGTACTGCTCGTTGGACAGGAACTGCTGCCCCGGCGCGGCCAGCTCGGCGCGCATCAGCATGGCCATCAGCCCGCCCACCATGAAGAACGCGAACGACGCGACCAGATAGAGGATCGCGATGTCCTTCGGGTCCGTCGTCCGGATCATCTTGAGGAAGACGGAACCCTTGGGCGACACGCGCGCCGGGTAGGGGCGCGACGTGATCGGCTGCGGCGCGACGGCAGTCACAGTGTTCTCCCGGTCGATGCTCGGCGGCTCACTCGGGGATCCTAGCTCTACTCAACGTCGAAGGCGCGCCGCGGGCTGCCCTGATTCAGCCCAGCGGGGTGAACAGCTCCTCGAACAGGTCCGGGGTGGCGGCCGGGCTCGGCAGGGGATCCACGATGTAGAACTCGGTGCCCATCCCGAGGGCGAACATCGCGTCCGGCAGGGCGAGCAGGAAGTGGTCGGGCGCCATCTGGCTCGCGTGCGCGCGCATCGACGCCCGCTTCTGCGCGACGAAGTCGACGGCCTCCACCCGGTGCGTGATCTCCGACTCGGGCTTGCCCATGTTGGGCGGGATCTCCCCCTCGCGGCCGGACTCGCGGAAGCCGCGCTGCATCCAGTCGCGGTTCACGGTGCCCTGCGCGACGACCGGCACCGCCGACAGCTCCCCCGCCCGCTTGCCCACCCGGTGGACCTGGATGTGGTCGGGGTGACCGTAAACGCCGTTGTCGTCGTAGATCGTGAGGACGTCCGGCTCCTCCTCGTCGAGCAACACGGCCAGGGTGCGTGCGGCGTGCTCGACATCGGCCTGCCAGAAGCAGAACGGGGCGTCGTTGCTGGGCTCGCCCATCATCCCGGAATCGGTGAAGCCGAGGAACTCGACGCGCTTGGCCCCCAGCGCCGCCGCGGAGACGTAGCACTCCGCGGAGCGCCGCATGGACAGCTGCTCCCCCGGAGCCAGCACGTCGGGCACCGGCTCGCCCAGCTCGCCGCGGGTGGCAAAGACGAGAACCACCCGGTGCCCTGCCGCGGCGGCCCGCGCGAGCGTGCCTCCCGCGGCGATGGCCTCGTCGTCGGGATGCGCGTGGAAGGAGACGATGGTGCCCACGCCGGGAGCGTACGCAGGACGACCAGCGAGACCCGACCGGTGGTCAGCGCATCCCGTACGTGATCCGCAGCCAGCGGCTCAGGCGCAGCGACCACGCGGGCACGGCCAGCCACCCGAGCGCCGCGGGCACGCCGCCGAGCACCAGCACCGCCCACCAGGCCGTCGACCACGTCGGAAGCGCGGCCTGCCCGATGGCCACCACCGCCGTGCCCGCCAGCGCCGCAACGCCCGCGCGGCGCCCGACGCGCCCGGCCCGCGGCGGCACGGTCCCTTCGCGGCACACGAAGATCAGCCACGCCGCGAGCCCCAGCCCCGACCCGGCCAGCAGCGACCCCCCGACGACCCACGTCAGCAGCCCCGTGGCCAGCAGCAGCCACACCAGCGCCGAGATCGCCATGGATGTCACGCCGAGCGCCACGATGCTCGCGCCGCCCAGCACCAGCGCGACGAGAACCAGCAGCGCGGCGCTGATGCCCGCCGCGGCGCAGGCGAGCGGCCAGAGGGCCGCCTGGACGGGGCCCGGCCGCACGATCCCGAGCACAGCGAACGCCAGCACCAGCATGTTCGCGAGCGCTCCGGTGACGCCCGCCCCGAAGCTCGCTCGCGCGGCCATCCGCGCGGGTCCGGGCGCCAGTCGGGGAAGGACCTGGTCGGTCATGCCGCACCCCTCATTTCGTGCTCCGGAGTGAGGAGCGACGATCGGCCGTCCTTGATACGAGGTTCAGGCGAGGATTTGGGTCAGCGCCGGGCCGACGTCGGCCAGCCGCCGGACTGTCTGTGCTCGCCCACCGCCGCGCGCGGCGAGCGGGGCTGCCGCCGCCTCGGCCTCCGCCCCGCCGAGGGGGACGAGGATGTGCAGCCGGTCGATGCCCGCGAGCGCGTCGGCCGGGTCGTCGCCCGCGGTGTGCAGGCAGTCGGAAAGCAGCACGACCGTGCGCTCGTCGGCGACCGCCGCGGCCAACTGGGTCGACGCCTCCCGCAGGCCCGCGGCGAGATCGGTGGTGCCGTGCCCGCGCAGCGCCACGAGCTCAGAGAGCAGGTCCTCCGGCGGGCGGCGCACCCCCTGGGCCTGCAGCACCCGCACGCCCGAGCTGAACGTGAGCACCGACGGCTGCAGCTTCTCCCGGCCCGCCTCGTTCGCGACGATCACGCCCGCTGCCGCGACCGCGGCCAACGCGACGGCGAGACCCCGCATGGAGCCGGAGATGTCCACCACGAGGCACACGGCCCGGCGGTGGGCCGTCCACGTGCGTGTGACGATGTCGTCGGCGCCGGGCCGCCGCGATGCGCTCGGCGTCCAGGCGTCCATGGTGCGGTCCAGGTCGAGGTCACCGTCCAGCCCTCGGGACGGGCCCAGCCGCCGGGTGCCACGGGCTTTGGCCGGACCGACGCGGCCGAGCTGCAGGAACACCCGCCCGGCCAGGCGGCGCGCGGCGGCCCGCAGCGCGACGTCCGTGGCGACGGCCATGTCCGCCAGCATCGCCGCGGCGGCCTCGGGATCCTCGGCGACGGCCGCGCCGAACTCCTCCTGGTCGAGCTCCCCGACCTCGGGCGAGACGTCGGCGAACGCCGGATGCCGCTGGGCGAGCTGCTGACGGCTATGCGTGCGGGGCGCGCGTTCCCGCCCCGGCCGGGCGCGCGGCTGGAAGCCCGGCGGGGTGCTCCCCGTCGGGCTCTCGGCTTTTCCCAACTGTTCGTCTCCGGGATCCGAGCCGGCGGGCCAGAGCCGGTCGAGCAGCTCGTCGATCACCGACTCGCGGGTACGGTCGACGCCGTCGGCGACCCGGATGCGCCCCGAGAGTGCGGCGTAGGCGGCGTCGCGCGCGGTGTCGCGGCCGGGATCCGCCTCGCCGCGCAGCGCGGCCAGGCCGGTCAGCACGAGCGCCAGATCGATCGCGCCGCGCACGGACGAGCCCATCCGCACGTCGCGGTGCTCGCGGGTGGCCCGGGTCAGCGTGACCGACAGGTCGACCCAGCGCCCGGAAAGGCCGCTGACCGACGACGTGATCGCCCGCTCCCCCGCGTCGTCCTGGTAGCCCAGCACCACCCGGCACATGCGGTCGGCGATCGCCTGGCTCACCCGCGCGGTGCCGACCGCGTCGAACGGGTTCATCGCGGCGATCAGCCGGAAGTCCTTGCCCGCGGTCACGGTGCCCAGCCGCGGTACGGCGATCTCACCCTCGGTGAGCACGGTGATGAGGACGTTGAGGGTCTCCTCGGGAACCCGGTTGAGCTCCTCCATGTAGAGCAGGCCGCCCCGCGGTGGAGCGTGGGCGGCGCCACCGTCGGCACCCCGCATCGCCGTGATCAGCGGACCGTCGACGAAGTGCTCGGTCCGGTAGCCCTCGGCGAGCACCTGCGACGGGTCGAACTGGCCGATCAGACGGGCGGGTGTCAGCTCGGCGTTGCCCTCGACGAACACGACCTCCTGGCCCGTGTCCGCCGCGATGGATCGCAGCAGGGTGGACTTGCCGGTGCCGGGCGGCCCCTCCAGCACGACGTGCCGCCCGGTCGCGAGCGCGACGGTGAGCACCTCGCGCTCGCGACGCAGGCCGACGACGGGAGTGGTCAACTGGCGTACTTGATGACGCCGCGGATGTTCTTACCGTCGTGCATGTCCTGGTAGCCCTGCTGGATCTCGTCGAGCGGGTAGCTCTTGGTGATCAGCTCGTCGAGCTTGAGCACGCCGGAGCGGTAGAGCTCCAGCTGGCGCAGGATGTCCCAGTTCGGGTTGGACATGCCGAACATCGCTCCCTGGATGCGCTTCTGGAACAGCGTCACGTCGGCGAGCGACACCGGGATGGGCGTGGTGTCGGCGATGTTGCCCAACGCCGTGACGACAACCGTGCCCGCCTTGCGGATCGAGGCCATCGCCTGACCGACGTGCTCTGGCTTGATGATCCCGACCGTCACGACGGTCTGGTCGGCGCCCTGACCGTTGGTGAACTGCCTGGCCAGCTCGGTGGCCTCTTCCATGGTTTCCACCGCGTGGGTCGCGCCGAGCTCCTGCGCCTTCTCACGCTTGAACGCCACCGGGTCCACCGCGATGATGTTCGCCGCGCCCGCGTGCGAGGCGCCCTGCACGGCGTTGATGCCGATGCCGCCGATGCCCATGATGATCGTCGTGTCGCCCGGCTGGACACCGCCCGCGTTGACGGCCGAGCCCCAGCCGGTGCCCACGCCGCAACCCACCAGGCAGGCCGTTTCGAGCGGGATGTCGTCGGCCACCTTGACGCACGAGTCCTCCGAGACCGTCGTGGTCTCGACGAACGTCGAAATCCCGCACATCTGCCCAACCGGCTGCCCGCCGTCAACCATCTTGAGCCGGAACGAGGTGGGGTCGGCCCATCGTGAGCCCTTCAAGAGCCCCGCGCCGAGGTCGCACAGGTTCTGCATGCCCGACGCGCACCACCGGCAGTGCCCGCAGGAGGGCAGGAATGAGAAGACGACGTGGTCGCCCTCCTTGAGGCCCTTGTTGTTCGCTCCTGCTTTGCTGACGATGCCCGCGCCCTCGTGGCCACCCGCAAAGGGGTAGACGCCGACCGGGATGTCACCCGTGGCGACGTGGTCGTCGGAGTGACAGAGGCCGGACGCCACCAACTTCACCTGGATCTCGCCAGGGCGCGGGTCGTCGACCTCGAGATCCACCACCTCGTACTTGCCCGGCGCCTGACGGATGACTGCCCCGCGGGTCTGCATGAAGTTCTCCCTTGAACGATCGCCCTGGCCTCCCGCCCGTTCTTAGCAGCACGCGCATGGCTTGGGAAGATCTACGTTCCGTTGACGCAGCGCCACGACGGCGTAGTGTCCGATTTCCCCGCCGAGCACCGGAGCGCACCGATGACGGAACTCTTCAACGCCGCCGCGTACCTCACGGAACGGCGGGTCGCCGCGGGCGATGCCGACCGGGTGGCGCTGCGTCATCCGGGCGGGACACACACCTATGGACGGCTCACCGAGGACGTCCGTCGGGTGGCCTGCGGACTCGCCGCGATCGGGGTACGCCCCGAAGAGCGGGTGCTGCTGTGCATGGCCGACGACATCGAGCTGGCCACCGCCATCCTGGCCGCGATGTACCTCGGCGCGGTGGCCGTGCCGTGCTCGACGATGCTGACCGGCGGGGAGCTCGGCAAGCTGGTCGTCGACTCGCGCGCTCGGGTGCTCGTGGGCAGCGCGCAGTTCGCCACGGCCGTGACGACGGCCGCCACCGGCGCACCCGACCTGCGGCACGTCGTGCTCACCGGCGAGACCGCTCCGGTGATCGCGGGCGTCACCGGCCTCACGTGGGACGCATTGAGCGCCGCCGAGCCGCTACCGGGGCCCTACGCCTCGTGGGCCGAGTCGCCCGCGCTGTGGCTCTACACCTCCGGTACCACGGGCACACCCAAGGGCGCGATGCACCGCCACGTCGACATCCGCCACGTGTGCGAGACCTACGCCCACCAGGTGCTCGGCGTCGGCCGTGACGACGTCTGCCTCTCGGCCGCCAAGCTGTTCTTCGCCTACGGCCTCGGCAACAGCCTGCTGTTCCCGCTGTCGGTGGGCGCGAGCGCGGTGCTGGAGCCGTTGCGGCCCTCACCAGCGCTCTTCGCCGAGCGGATCGTCGAGCACGGCGCCACCTTGTTCTTCGCAGGCCCGAGCTTCTGGGGCCCGCTCATCGCGGCCGACCTGCCACGGGAGACGTTCACAACCGTCCGCAACGGCGTCTCGGCAGGCGAGACCCTGCCCGCGCGCATGTTCCACGCGATCAAGGAGCGGTACGGCTTCGAGATCCTCGACGGACTCGGCTCCACCGAAGTGCTGCACATCTTCATCTCCAACGTCGCGGGCAAGGTCGTACCCGGCAGCTCGGGGTTCCCGGTGCCCGGCTACCGCGTCGAGCTGCGCCGCCTCGACGGCACGGTCATCGACGGCACGGACGAGCCGGGGATGCTGTGGGTGGCGGGCGAGTCGCTGTGCACCGGGTACTGGTGTCGCACCGACGTCAACCGCCTCGTGTTCCACGGCGAGTGGATGCGCACCGGCGACACTTATACCCGGGGCGTCGACGGCAGCTGGACCTGCCTCGGCCGCTCGGACGACGTGATCAAGGTCGGCGGCATCTGGGTGAGCCCCACCGAGGTGGAGACCCGCATCCTGGAGCACCCCGCGGTCGCCGAGGCCGTCGTCGTCGGCGTACCGGACGAGGACGGGCTGGAAAAGCCGGTGGCCTTCGTCGTCGCCATGCCTGCGGCGACGATCGACCAGGCCGAGATCATCGCGTTCTGCCGGGCCGGGCTCGCAGGGTTCAAGCGTCCCCGCAAGGTCATCACGCTGACGGAGCTGCCGAAGACCGCCACCGGGAAGGTCCAGCGCTACCGGCTCCGCGCGCTGGCGCAGGGCCTCTGATCGCGTCGAGAGGCACACGGCGCAGGTCGCGGCCCGCATGCGGTGCCACCCGCGCCGATCACCGGAACAATCTTCTACGACGCGTTGACGCAAGTACACCGTTCCGTAGACTCTCAAGCCATGACGCAGGTGTCGTTCGACGCGGACCCGGCTCGGTACCGGCACTGGAAGCTCGACGTCGAAGGGGAGATCGCCTACCTGCGGTTGGACGTCGCCGAGGACGGCGGCATCGTGCCCGGCTACGAGCTGAAGATGAACAGCTACGACCTCGGCGTCGACATCGAGCTCTACGACGCCACCCAGCGGCTGCGCTTCGAGCATCCCTGTGTGCGCGCCGTGGTCGTCACCAGCGCGAAAGACCGCAACTTCTGCGCGGGCGCCAACATCAGGATGCTCGCCCAGAGCTCGCACCCGTGGAAGGTGAACTTCTGCAAGTTCACCAACGAGACCCGCGGCGGCATCGAGGACGCCACCGCAAACTCAGGGCAGACCTGGATCGCCGCGGTCAACGGCACGGCGGCGGGCGGGGGCTACGAGCTGGCCCTGGCCTGCGACCAGATCCTGCTCGTCGACGACAACTCCTCGACCGTGTCGCTCCCCGAGGTACCGCTGCTGGGCGTGCTGCCAGGCACCGGCGGCCTCACCCGGGTGATCGATAAGCGGCGGGTGCGCAAGGACCGCGCCGACGTGTTCGCCACGAAGGCCGAGGGCGTGCGCGGCAAGCAGGCCGTCGAGTGGCGGCTGGTCGACGAGGTGATCCCCAAGCGGCGCTGGGACGAGACGGTGCGCGAGCGCGCCGCGACCGCCGCCGCCCGGTCGACCCGCCCGAGCGACGCCACCGGGATCACGCTGCCGCCCCTGCAGCGCGAGGAGACCGAAGAGGGCATCAAGTACCGCCACGTCGAGGCGAGCTTCGACCGGGACGAGGGGCTGGTGAACGTCACGGTCTACGGGCCGGAGGGCGACATCCCCGACACGGTCGAGCGCGTCCACGAGCTCGGCGCCGACTTCTGGCCGCTGGCCATGACCCGCGAGCTCGACGACCTCATCCTGCGCCTGCGCGCCAACGAGCTCGAGCTGGGCACCTGGGTGATCCGCACCAAGGGTGCGATCGAGAGCGCGCTGGCCTTCGAGCGGGTGATCGCCGACTATTCGGGGTCCGACTGGCTGGTCAACGAGATCCGCCACTACTTCAAGCGCGTGCTCAAGCGGCTCGACGTCACCTCCCGGTCGCTGGTCGCGCTGATCGAGCCGGGGTCGTGTTTCGCGGGCGCGCTGCTGGAGCTCGCGCTGGCGTGCGACCGCCAGTACATGCTCGACGGGTTCATGGAAGATCATGACGAGGAGGGCGAGCCCGCCCAGATCGTGCTCTCGACCTCCAACTTCGGCACGTTCCCGATGGCCAACGGCCTCTCCAGGCTGGGTTCGCGCTTTTGGGGCGACGACGAGGCCGTCGCCAAGCTCCGCCAGGAGACCGACCGGCGCATCGACGCCGTCGAGGCTCTGGAGCTTGGCCTCGTCACCGACGCCCCTGACGACATCGACTGGGAGGACGAGGTGCGCATCATGCTGGAGGAGCGGGCGTCGCTGTCACCCGACGCGCTCACCGGCATGGAGGCCAACACCCGCTTCGTCGGCCCCGAGACCATGGAGACGCGCATCTTCGGGCGGCTCACGGCGTGGCAGAACTGGATCTTCGTGCGGCCCAACGCTTCTGGGGACGACGGGGCGCTGCGCCGCTACGGCACGGGCCGCAAGGCCGACTTCGACCGCAGGCGGACCTGAGCGAGCTTGCGCGCTCAGAATCGAGGAGAGCAGATGTCGATCGACTACTCCGAGAAGATCCCGAACAACGTCGACCTGGCGGGCGACCGGAGGCTGCAGCGGGCGTTGGAGAGCTGGCAGCCCAACTTCCTCAACTGGTGGAAGACGATGGGCCCCGCGGTGCCCACCCAGGACGTCTACCTGCGCACGGCCGTCGCCGTGGGCCGCGAGGGGTGGGCGCACTTCGACCACGTGGTGATGGAGGACTACCGCTGGGGCGTGTTCCTTGCGGAGCGCAACAACGACCGCCGCATCGCGTTCGGTGAGCAGAAGGGCGAGCCCGTCTGGCAGCAGGTGCCCGGCGAGTTCCGCGCCGACCTGCAGCGGCTCATCGTCATCCAGGGCGACACCGAGCCTGCGTCGGTCGAGCAGCAGCGCCGCCTCGGCGAGACCGCGCCCTCCCTGTACGACCTGCGCAACCTGTTCCAGGTCAACGTCGAGGAAGGCCGCCACCTGTGGGCGATGGTCTACCTGCTGCACGCCTACTTCGGCCGTGCGGGCCGCGAGGAGGCCGAGGCGCTGCTCCAGCGCAACTCCGGTGACGTCGACTCGCCGCGCATCCTCGGCGCGTTCAACGAGGAGACACCCGACTGGCTGTCGTTCTTCATGTTCACCTACTTCACCGACCGGGACGGGAAGTACCAGCTGGGCACGCTGAAGGAGTCGGCGTTCGACCCGCTCTCCCGCACCTGCGAGTTCATGCTCAAGGAGGAGGCGCACCACATGTTCGTCGGCACCACCGGTGTCGACCGCGTGGTGGCCCGCACCGCCGAGCTGATGCGCGAACACGACACCGACGACGTCGCCCCGCACGGCGGAATCCCGCTCGACGTGATCCAGAAGTACATCAACTTCCACTACTCGGTCTCGCTGGACCTGTTCGGCTCGGAGAAGTCCACGAACGCCGCCAACTACTTCACCGCCGGGCTCAAGGGCCGCTGGCAGGAGGAGCGGCGCAAGGACGACCACGTGCTCACCGAGGACGGACGCCGGGTCGAGACGATCCGGGACGACACGATCGCCACGGAAGAGGTCTCCGCGCTGGTCGCGCTCAACCACGACCTGCGCACCGAGTACGCCGCCGACTGCCAGACCGGCATGAAGCGGTGGAACCGGGTCCTCGCGAACGCCGGGATCGACCGGCAGCTCTCGCTGCCCCACGTGGGGTTCAACCGGCACGTCGGGCTGTTCGCGGGCCACCACGTCACCCCGGCAGGGGAGCTCGTCGGCACCGACATGTGGAAGGCGAACCACAGCCGGTGGCTGCCCACCGAGGCCGACAAGACCCACGTCCGCTCGCTGATGCGTCCGGTCTACGAGCGCGGCAAGATGGCGGGCTGGATCGGCCCGCCGATGAAGGGCATCAACGAGAAGCCGGTGGACTACCAGTATGTGCATCTGGCCTAATAGGACCCCTGTCGATCAGGGGGGTCAGAAATGAACTGGTACGTCAAGGTTCTCAAGCAGTACGTGGACTTCTCGGGACGCGCGCGGCGCACCGAGTACTGGATGTTCACGCTGATCAACTTCGTGATCGTCCTCGTGCTGGCGTTGATCGACACCTTCTTGGGGACCGGCGGGTTCCACTCGTCGTCCGGTGGGGGCGGCATCAGCGCGTCGGCGAACCTCGGGCTGCTCTCGGGCCTCTACACGCTCGCGGTGCTGCTGCCGAGCATCGCCGTGGCGGTGCGCAGGTTGCACGACACCGACCGCAGCGGCTGGTGGTTCCTCATCGGCTTCATCCCGATCATCGGCGGCATCGTGCTGCTCGTGTTCTACGTGCTCGCGGGCACGCGGGGGCCGAACCGGTTCGGGCCGGACCCGAAGGCCGCCGCCGAGGCACCCGCCTACTGAGCGTCAGGCGCTGATCGCGGGCTGCGCAATCGGTAACGCGACGGTCGCACGCGGCGCTGAGGGGACGGACGGTTCCCCCGGGCCTGCGCTCCCCTGCGCCCACCCGTCCCTGACGAGGAGGGCGGGTGCGCTCTGCGGTGGACGCCGTCGCGGGCAGCGAAACCGACACCGACCTCGAGACGGCGCTCGTCGCCGCACGCGGAGGCGCGGAGTGGGGATTCGTCGCGCTCTACCGCGACGTACAGCCACGCCTGATCCGCTACGCGACCGCGCTGGCGGGAGCGGAAGCGGAGGACGTCACGGCGGAGACGTGGCTGCACATCGCCCGTGACCTGCACCGCTTCGACGGCGACCTCGACGGGTTCCGCGGATGGGCCAGCACGATCTGCCGCAACCGGGCCACCGACGCGGCGCGGCGGCGGGCGCGGCGGCCGCAGATCGTCGGTGGCATCGGCGAGGTTGGGGCGGCCGCCGAGCCGCCCGCCACCTCCGACACTGCCGACGAGGCCCTGACCGGCCTGTCCTCCCGCGCGGCAATCGCGCTCATCGCGTCGCTGCCCCGGCGGGAGGCCGAGGCGGTGCTGCTGCGTGCCGTCGTCGGGCTCGACACCATCGCCACCGGCGCGGTGCTCCGCAAGAGCGCGGGCGCGGTCCGCGTCGCCGCCCACCGCGGGCTCAAGCGGCTGGCGAGGATGCTCTCCGAACAGGCCGCCGACCCTGCGACCGTCGCTGCTGCCCCGGCTGATCGCCGCGAAGGCCGTTGTGCTGGTCCTGCTGGCCGCCGGGGCCACCGGCGGGGTTGCGCTTGCCGCCAACGGATCCTTCGCGCACGCACCGGTCGCCGCACCGCGCCCGCCCTCCCTGCAGCCTGCGCCCGCGACGTCGACCTCGGCCTCCCCGGCCACGACACCGCCTCCGCCCCCGGCGTCGGCTGACCCGGCAGGCACGCCGAGCCCGTCGGCTCGGCAGGCCGCGCAGACGTGTCCGGCCCCGTCGGCCTGTGGCCCGCGCACGATCGACGCCGCAGACCCGACCTCCGCCGCGTCGACACCCGCCGGGTCGACCCCCGCCGCGTCCGCACCCGCCGGGTCGACCCCCGCCGCGCCGACGTCCGCCGCGCCGACACCCGATCAGCGCCACACCTCCCCGCCCGGCCTCGCGCTCGACGCACAGCGGACGCAGCCACCGCGGTCCACGGCCAAGCCCGCGTCGGCACCACACCGCAAGGGCCACGGGCCGAACTGACCATCCCGGCCCGCGCGACCCCCGTCCGCGACGCCGGGCCCGCCGCCCCGTCCGATCACCGGGTGGGCAGCAGGCGACCCGACGGCCCCGCTCGGCTCCCCCCGGTCGAGCGGGCCGTCACCCGCGGTACCGCCATACGGGCGTCGTCGTCGATTCCTCCTCCCCGCACCGGGCGTACTCCCCCCGGGAGCAATAGGGTTCCCGCGTGGATCGCGACGAGAACCCAACCCAGACGATCGATGCGAGCGCACCCGACCCGCGCACCGTCGACAGGTTGCTCGGCGGTGCCCATCACGACCCCCATGCGGTGCTCGGCGCGCACCCGCACCCGAACGGCACGGTCGTGCGGGTGCTGCGCCCGCACGCCGACGAAGTGCACGTGGTGTACGCCGGTGGCGAGGGCCACCCGCTCGTCAAGGTGCACGACGCGGGGCTGTTCTCTGGGCTCGTTCCCGGGCCGTCAGCGGACTACCGGCTCGCCGTTCGCTACGGGGAGCGCGTCGACATCGTCGACGACCCCTACCGCTGGTTGCCGACGCTCGGCGAGGTCGACCTGCACCTCATCTCCGAAGGTCGCCACGAGCGCCTCTGGGACGTCCTCGGCGCCCACGTCCGCTCCTACGACACCCCTACGGGCACCGTCACCGGCACGAGCTTCGCCGTGTGGGCGCCCACGGCGCAGGGCGTGCGGGTCACGGGCGATTTCGACGGCTGGACCGGCTGGGCGCACCCCATGCGGGTGCTCGGCAGCACCGGTGTCTGGGAGCTGTTCGTGCCGGGCGTCGGGTCGGGCACCCGCTACAAGTTCCGGATCCTCGGCGCCGACGGCCGCTGGCGCGAGAAGAGCGACCCGCTCGCGTTCCGCACCGAGATCCCGCCCGCCACCGCGTCCGTCGTGGAGGTCCCCGCCCACGAGTGGGCCGACGACGCGTGGATCAACGCCAGGGCACAGGGCAAGCCGCACGCCGAGCCGATGAGCATCTATGAGGTGCACCTGGGCTCGTGGCGCGCCGGGCTGAGCTATCGGGAGATCGCCGAGCAGCTCGTCGACTACCTCGACGAGACCGGCTTCACCCACATCGAGCTGCTGCCCGTGGCCGAGCACCCGTTCGGCGGGTCGTGGGGCTACCAGGTCACGTCGTACTACGCGCCGACCGCCCGTTTCGGCACCCCCGACGACTTCCGCTGGTTCGTCGATCACCTGCATCAGCACGGCTACGGCGTGCTCGTCGACTGGGTGCCTGCGCACTTCCCGCGCGATGAGTGGGCGCTCGCGAAGTTCGATGGCACCCCGCTCTACGAGCACTCCGACCCACGCCGCGGCGAGCAGCCCGACTGGGGCACGCTCGTGTTCAACTTCGGCCGCAAGGAGGTGCGCAACTTCCTCGTCGCCAACGCGCTCTACTGGATCGACCAGTTCCACATCGACGGCCTGCGCGTCGACGCCGTCGCCTCGATGCTCTACCTCGACTACTCCCGCCCAGAGGGGCAGTGGCTGCCCAACGTTTACGGCGGCCGCGAGAACCTCGACGCCGTCGCGTTCCTGCAGGAGATGAACGCGACCGTCTACGGGACGTTCCCGGGTGTCGTGACGGTGGCCGAGGAGTCGACGGCGTGGCCGGGCGTCTCCCGGCCCACCCACCTCGGCGGGCTCGGCTTCGGCTTCAAGTGGAACATGGGATGGATGCACGACACGCTCGACTACGCCGGGCGTGACCCGATCTACCGCGGCTACCACCACAACCAGATGACCTTCTCGCTGATGTACGCGTTCAGCGAGAACTTCGTGCTGCCGCTTTCGCACGACGAGGTGGTGCACGGCAAGGGCTCGCTGTGGCAACGGATGCCCGGCGACGCCTGGAACAAGGCGGCCAACCTGCGCGCGCTGCTCGCGTACATGTGGGCGCACCCCGGCAAGCAACTGCTGTTCCAGGGCGGCGAGTTCGGGCAGGAGCGCGAGTGGTCCGAGCAGCGGTCCCTGGATTGGCATCTCCTCGACGACCCCCTGCACGGCGGCATCAAGACGCTCGTCGGGGATCTGAACCGGCTCTACCGGGCGATGCCCGCGCTGTGGAGCCGCGACACGACGCCCGAAGGCTTCTCCTGGATCGACGCCAACGACTCCATCGGCAACGTGCTGAGCTTCCTCCGCAACGGCGTGGACTCCGACGGCAAGCCCACCGTGATGGCGTGCATCGCGAACTTCTCCGGCAACCCGAAGCCCAACTACCGGGTCGGCCTACCGTTCGCAGGGCGATGGCGCGAGGTGCTCAACACCGACGCCGAGAGCTACGGCGGATCGGGCTGGGGCAACTACGGCGGGGTCGACGCCGAGCAGTATGTCTGGCACGGACGCCCTGCCTCGGCCGTCCTCCAGCTCCCGCCCGCCGGGGTGCTGTGGCTCGCGCCGGAGCCGTTCGAGGGGGCGGTGCGGCGGTCCGCGACCGCCGCCGCCCCTCCGCCGGCAAGGCCCGCCGTCGATGCGGCACCCGTTGCTGAAGCCGACGGCGAAAGCACCACCGACCCGACGCTCACCTCGATCGAGCCGGTGGACGAGGTTCCCGACGACGCGGTGACGCAGGCTCCGGCCGATGCGGCAGGCCCGGTCGCGACGTCCGCAGACGTGTCAGAACCGGCGGACGACCCGGCGCCAGGGGATGTCGTGGACCCGACGGAGACGGCCATCCCGGCCTCGCCGTACTCGGCTGACGTGGATCCGGCCGACATGACCGCGCAGGTTTCCTTCGACGCCGCGGTGCCGCCGCCCACGGAGTTCGTGACCCCGCCCACCCGGCCCACGGCCGAACCCCTCGCAGCCGAAGAGCGCACCGTATCGCTACCCGCAGGGTGGAGCGACGACACGGCTGATCTCCCCCGGCAGGCCGCTGACGAGGCCACCGCCCACATCCCGGCTTCCGCTGTCGAGGAAATCCGTGCGGCCGCGCCTCAGCCCGACGGTGCGGACACCGACACCGTCGACGGCTCGTCCGACGACGAGGGCCCGGCGGGAAGAGCGCACCGCAACAACACGGCCCAGTAGCCGAGGAGGATCACGAAGTAGAGCGAGCGGCCCGTCGCGACCGCTGACACGACGGCCGCGTTCCAGGCCACGGGGATCACCGCTACCGCGAACATCACGGTGGCGGTGGCCGTCCGACCGAGCGCGATCAGCACGAGCACGCCGGGCCACAGCAGCATCAGGTAGTTGTGCCAAGCGATCGGCGAGAGCAGCAGCCCGGCCGCGAGCACGGCCCACACCGCCGTGCCCGCCGGGTCGACCCGGTGCCGGTGTCGCGCCAGCACCACCAGCGTGCCGCCGAGCACGATCATGCCTGCGACCAAACCGATCGTCGGCGGCAGCCCGAGCCGCACCGCGAGGCCCGGCAGGGACGCGTTGTCGACGGTGTCGGGCACGGGTGAGCTGAACGCGATGTGCAGCCAGGCCAGTCCGCTCGCCGGGCCGCACACGGCCACCCCCGCCAGCGACGCGACCACCGCCGACGCCACACCGGCGCGCAGCGGCGCCCACCGCCGCTGCGCCACATAAAGCAGCAGAACCGGCGCGAGCGAGGGCTTGAGCGACACCGTGACCCCGAACAGCACGGCGGCGAGTACCCCCCGTCCGCGCCGCTCGGCCAGCCAGCCCGCCACCAGCCCGACGAGCAGCACCGGGTAGATCTGGCCGAGCACGAGCGTGCCGTGCAACGGGGACGACGCGAGCACCGCCACCATCACGAACGCCACGGGCACGGGACGCAGCCGCAGCTCACGGGCCACGAGCAGCAGCGACCCGACCACCATCAACACGCACAGGACCACCCACACCCGGTACGCGGTGAGTGCGTCGAGCCATGCGAACGGGGCCAGCAGCACCGTGAGCAGCGGTGGGTTGAGGTTGGTCAGCTTGGCGGGGGTCGTGTAGATGTCGCCGCCGTGCACCAGCGCGACCGCGGAGTGCCAGAACGTGTCGAAATCGACGTGCACCTCGTACATGTCGGCGGTCGGGATCATGACAGGGAGCGGCGGGTACAGGACGTCGAGCCACACCATCGCCACCACCGACGCCACGGCGACGACACCCGCAACCACCCATCCGACGGCGGGTCGGGAACGCGACAGATCCAGGCGCACGGGTGTCGACGCTAGCCGCACGGGTCGAGTTCTTCCGAAACGCCTCCCCGGCCGGGCCGCCGCAGGCATCATGACGCCATGGTCCGCACCGCCCGCGCGCTCGTCGTCGCGCTGGCCGCCGGGCTGCTGCTGGCCGGCTGCACCCAGGCGGTCTCGGGGCAGCCGAGCGCGGCTCCGGGGGCCTCCCGCATCGCCGCGGCGCCGGTCGCCAACACCGATGTCGCCCAAACAGTGGTCACCGCGCTGCAGGAGTACTGGCGCGCCCAGTTCCCGGCCGCCTTCGGACGACCCTGGCGGGACATCGCCCGGTTCCTCCCCGTGCACGCCCGCGACCGCGGAGTCCCGTGCGTCGCGTCCACCGCGGATGTCGCGGGCCAGGCCTTCTACTGCCCGTCCGCCGATGCCGTGATCTGGGACGCCGACGGGCTCATACCGGAGGTGATGCGGGCCGCAGGGCCAACCGGGGTGCTGGTGGTGCTGGCGCACGAGGTGGGCCACGCCGTGCAGACCCGGCTCGGGGTCGACGCCTTCCAGGCCCGCCAACCATCGCGCTACCCCACGATCCTGCTGGAGGCGATGGCCGACTGCGACGCGGGTGTCGCGCTCGCCCACTTCGCGCAGTCACCGCCGCCGGGCCTCGCGCTCGGCGCCGACGAACGCGACCAGGCGATGTCGGCGCTCATCGCGTTCAAGGATCCGCTCGGGGTGGAGCCCGGCGATTCCGGGGCGCACGGCAACGCGTTCGACCGCGTGTCGGCGTTCCAAGACGGCTACAACGGCGCGGCCACCACGTGCGCGGCCATGACCACGACCAACCGCGCCTTCACCCAACGGGCGTTCGGTTCGCGCGCCGACGCGGCTCGGCGCGGCAATTTGCCCGTCGACCAACTGCTCGGTGGCGTCGGAGCGGACGCGCCGGGCGCCTTCACCCGTATCGCGGCCGCGGCGGGGCTGTCCGGCTGGCAGGCGCCTGCGTTGCGCACGGCAGCGGGCCGATGCGCGGTCGCCACGCAGGGCCCGGCGGCCTGGTGTCCCGCCGACAATGCCGTGGCGGTCGACCGGCTGGCCGTCGCGAAACTGGAAGACCGCTTCGGCGACTTCGCGGGCGCCACCCTCATCGCCAGCCGCTACGGCCTGGCCGTGCTCGACGCGTTGCACCGGCAGGCCACCGGCGCGGGCGCGATCTGTCTGGCGGGCGCCTACACCGGCGGGCTCTTGAACGCCGACGGCACGTTCACCCTCTCCCCCGGCGACCTCGACGAGGCCGTGGAGGTGCTGCTCGTGCAGAACTGGGCAGGCCGAGATGCGGCGGGCGCCGCCGATCCGGGCCAACACGGCTACGAGCGCATCGAGCTGTTCCGCAAGGGTGTGCTGGGCGGGGCGCGCGCCTGTCTCTAGCGACGCGCCACTCGCCCGGCACCCCGGCGGCCGGGCCCGCACCGCCGAGCCCGCACCGCCGGGCCCGCACCGAGCTGCCCGGGCCAGACCGCCCGCCCCATCGCGCGACCTCGCACCCCACCGGCCGACCTCACACCCCACCGGAGGGGTGCGAAGTGGACCGGAGGGGTGCGAGGTGGCCGTGCGGGGTGCGTCGGCTCAGAAGAGCGCACGGGCCAGCGAGCGGCGGGCCGCGCTGACCCGGGGGTCATCGCTCGGGAACAGCTCGAACAGGCCGATGAGGTGCTCGCGCGCCTTATCCCGGTCGTCGCCCGCGGTGCGGCCGACCGTCGCCACCAGCCGTTCGAACGCGGCTTGCACGGCATCTGCCGCGATCTCGGCGTCGGCCGCGGCGAGCTGAGCGTCGACGTCGTCGGGCGCGGCATCGGCCCGCGCGATCGCGCTGGGATCGGCCTGCTCCGCCCGGGCCAGGAACCGCACCTGGCCGAGCGCGGCCGCCGCCTGCTCGTTGCCGGGCTCGGCCGCGAGGATGGCGGAGTAGGCCGCCTCGGCAGCGGCCCATTCACCCTCCTCGACGGCCTGCTCGGCGGCCACGAACCGGGGGTCGTCGGGTTCCTCTTCCGGCTCTGCGGCTATTCCCTGCCGCTCCTCGGCCTCGCGGATGCCGGGCATGCGGTCGCGCAGCGCGTCGAGCAGCGCCGAGATCCACTTGCGGACGTCGGGCTCCGGTAGGGCGCCGCTGAACCCGTCGATGGGCTGCCCGGCGACGACGGCGACGACCGTCGGCACCGACTGCACCCCGAACGCCTGCCGAATGCGGGGGTTGGCGTCGATGTCGACCTTGGCGAGCACCCAGGCGCCGCCCGACGCCGCGGCGAGCCGCTCGAGCACCGGCGAGAGCTGCTTGCACGGCTCGCACCAGGTGGCCCACAGGTCGACGACCACGGGGACCTGCATCGAACGATCGATGACCTCTGCCTGGAAGGTCTGCTCGGTGACGTCGACGGCGAACGCGTTGCCCGTCGCGGGCCGGTCGCCCGCGGTCGGGGTATTGGCGCGTGCCGCCGCCTCTGAACGGGCCTTGACGGCGGCAAGATCCACCGCGCCCGCGATGGACAGCGCGGCGGCGGGGGACGGTGCGGCCGCGCGGGCGCGGCCACGGGGATCGGGTCGGGACACGCCATTCATCCTGGCACGTCGTCGCCATGCGTGTTGCGGGCCGGGGCCTCCCTCGTCACCCAGCGAAGCGGCGGCACCCCCGGACCGTCGAGCGATCACCGATCTGGCGGAGAACCACCCCCGAGCCGCGCTCGTTGAGGATTCGGGAGTGACGGCAGCGTCGCTCTGCGTAGACATCCATCTGGCCGCCGCACCGCGGCACCTCTCCCCGGAGGAACAGCATGAGCTCCGAGAACAATGTCGCCGACCGCCTGCTGTCCGAGGCACGGAAGAAGACCGCCAAGCAGGACAGCCCGAAGATGGGCAAGGCCGCGCTCATCGTCGGCATCATCGCCGTGCTCCTCAGCCCGATCTCGATCCTCGGCTGGGTCGTCGGCGCGGCCGCAGTGGGCACCGGCGCGGTGGCGGTGGGCCGTCCTGTCTCGGCGAAGCGCGGCAAGATCGCCATCGTGCTGGGCGTGGTGGCCATCCTCGTCGGCGTGTTCTTCTTCACGCTGAACCTCGCCATGCGGTGAGCAGCCGACCGTCCGAAGGAGGCCGGACCGCACCCCTGCGACGGTGTCCGTCAGCAGGCCGCGTCGCGGCGCAGCGCCTCCTCCACCCGCTCGACCTTCGCGCTCAGCTGCCCCCGATTGTGCGCGGGCCGGATGTCCGCCTTGAGCACCAGGCTCACCCGCGGAGCCCGGGCCTGCACGGCCTCGACCGCCTTCTTGACCACGGCCATCGCCTCGTCCCAGGTGTCGGCCTCGATGGTCGTGAACATCGAGGTGGTCTCGTGGGGCAAGCCGGACTCGCGGACCACGCGCACGGCCTCGGCGACGATGTCACCGACGCTCTCGTCGCCGAGTCCGGCCGGTGCCACGCTGAATGCGAAGAGCATGCTGACGAGCCTGCCGTACCGGCCGCGTCGGCCGCGACCGTCCGGCGCGGACGCTGCTAGCGTCCCGCCATGACGTCCCGCGAGCCGCTGCCGTTCGACCCGATCATGCGGGCGGCGTCGCTGTGGGAGCGGCGGATCGGGCCCTCGCGGACGATGGCGGCCGTGACGAGCGTGATGCGGGTGCAACAGATCCTTCTTTCGGCCGTGGACGGAGCGCTGCGCCCACACGGCCTGACGTTCGCCCGCTACGAGGCCTTGGTATTGCTCACGTTCGCCCGCAACGGCAGGCTCCCCATGCGCATGATGGGCGAGCGGCTGCAGCTGCATCCCACGAGCGTGACCAACATCGTGGACCGGCTCCAGGCCGACGGGCTCGTGCGTCGGGTGCCGCACCCGACCGACCGCCGCGCCACGTTCGTAGAGATCACCGAGGCGGGCTCGGCATTGCGGGAGAAGGCCACCGACTCGGTGACCGCCATCGACTTCGGGCTCGTCGGCCTGGCGCCCGATCAGGAAAACCAGCTGACCGAGCTGCTCGGGCAGGTGCGACGGGCTGCGGGCGACTTCGACTGACGCCCACCGGGCCCGCAACCGTCGCGCCGAGCTCAACCGCCCGGCGCCGCACCTCCTTCTCCCGAACGCTCCTCCCCACGGTCGCCGCGTCGCCCATCACCCGGGCGGGATGGCCCGCTGCTGCCCGGCGGAGGGCGATCGACGCGTTGAGGGCCCGGCCACGTCCGCATCGCGCGGCTACCACGCAGCGCGCGCCGACGACGGGGCCGACCGCACCGGCCTCCGGCCAGATAGCCGCCCACCGCGCCGCTGGCCGAGGCGGCGATCACGCACGCCGAGCACGTCGTCAAGTCCATCGCCGCTCCTCAGCGCAGTTGACGGCCTGTTGCACCAACGCCGTTGACGCTAACCCTCCCCACCGACAATCCTGAGCAGCCAGAAGCGCTCAGCCCGGTGGCGGCTCGGGATCGGCAAGGCCCGGCTCAAGCTCGTCGGCCGCCGCATACGGGTCCAGCTCGCCCGCTACCACCCGTTTGGCCAGGTCGGAGAGGCCCGCCCGGCCGTGGACGTCACCGATGCGGGCGCGCAGCCGCGCCACGACCACCGCCTCGATCTCGGCTTCGGCGCGCGCGATCCGCCGCCGCTCGCGTTCGCCCGAGCCGTCCGACCATTGCCGATGCGCGTCGAGCGCGGCTACCACCTCATCCACGCCTTCGCCGCGGATGGCCACCGTCCGCAGCACCGGCACCGTCCACCCCCCGCGCTCGCCGAGGTGGATCATGTGGCGCAGCTCGCGCACCGTCTGTGTCGCGCCGTCCCGGTCGGCCTTGTTCACGACGAAGACGTCGGCCACCTCGAGGATCCCGGCCTTTGCCGCCTGCACGCCGTCGCCCATGCCCGGCGCCACCAGCACGACGGTCGTGTCGGCCAGCGCGACGACGTCGATCTCGGACTGGCCCACACCAACCGTCTCGATCAGCACGACATCACATCCCGCCGCGTCGAGCACCCGCAAGGCCTGCGGCGCGGCCCCGGCCAGGCCGCCGAGCTGGCCGCGGGTGGCCATGGACCGGATGAACACCCCGGGATCGTCGCTGTGCGCGACCATCCGCACCCGGTCCCCCAGTAGTGCGCCGCCCGAGAACGGTGAGGACGGGTCGACGGCCAGCACCCCCACCCGATCACCGCGGGCACGCAACGCGCTGACCAGCGCGGACGTGGTGGTCGACTTGCCGACTCCCGGAGGGCCCGTCAGCCCGACGACGTGGGCGCGGCCCGCTTCGTTGGCCAACGCCGCAGCCACCTGCCGTCCGCGGGCGCCCCCCGTCTCGACGAGGGAGAGGAGGCGGCCGACGGCAAGTGGCTCACCGGCACGCGCCCCGGCGACGAGGCAGGCAACGTCCGGGTCGGTCACGCTCTGGCCGCCTTCCGCCGCGCCGATTCCCCTTCGTCACCGAGGCTGTCACCGCACCCGTTTCGCCCGCGCCCTCAAAAGCCAAGACGACGCGCCGAAACGGCAGACTCACCGTCAGGGGGCGGGGACCTTCACGATCAGCGCGTCGCCCTGGCCCCCGCCGCCGCACAGGGCCGCCGCGCCGATCCCACCACCACGGCGCTTCAGCTCCAGCGCGAGGTGCAGCGTGATCCGGGCGCCGGACATGCCGATCGGGTGGCCGAGCGCGATGGCCCCGCCGTTGACGTTGACCTTGTCCTCGTCGATGCCCAGCTTGCGCGTCGACACGACGCCGACCGCCGCGAACGCCTCGTTGATCTCGACGAGATCGAGGTCGGCGGGGGTGATGCCCTCCTTGGCGCACGCCTTCGCGATGGCGTTGGCCGGCTGCTCGTGCAGGCTCGCGTCCGGTCCCGCGACGACGCCGTGCGCGCCGATCTCGGCGAGCCAGGACAGCCCCAGCTCCTCCGCCTTCGCCTTGCTCATCACGACCACGGCCGCGGCTCCGTCGGAGATCTGCGACGCGGACCCCGCCGTGATCGTGCCGTCGGACGAGAACGCCGGGCGCAGCTTGCCGAGGCTCTCGGCGGTGGTTTCACCGCGGATGCCCTCGTCGGTGGCGAACTGCACCGGGTCACCCCGCCGCTGCGGGATCTCCACCGGGGCGATCTCTTCGGCGAAGAGACCCTTCTCGGCGGCGGCCGCCGCCCGCTGGTGCGAACGCGCCGAGAACGCATCCTGCTCCTGGCGGGTGAGCCCGTAGCGGGTGTTGTACTTCTCCGTGGACGCGCCCATCGCAACCTGGTCGAACGCGCAGAACAGGCCGTCGTAGGCCATGTGGTCGACCATCGTCACGTCGCCGTACTTGTAGCCCTCGCGGGACTTGCCCAAGAGGTGCGGCGCCTGTGTCATCGACTCCTGGCCGCCCGCGACGACGATCTCGAACTCGCCTGCCCTGATCAGCTGGTCGGCCAGCGCGATGGCGTCGATTCCGGACAGGCACACCTTGTTGATCGTGAGCGCGGGGATGTCCATCGAGATGCCGCCCGCGACCGCGGCCTGGCGGGCGGGGATCTGCCCTGCACCCGCGGTGAGCACCTGCCCCATGATCACGTACTCCACCTGCTCGGCCCCGACACCGGATCGCTCCAGAGCGGCCTTGATCGCCACGCCGCCCAGCTGAGCTCCGGACAGGCCCTTGAGCGACCCCAACAGCCGTCCCATGGGTGTGCGGGCTCCGGCGACGATCACGGACGTGGACACATAACCTCCAGCATCTGGATGACGGGAATGTGTGTGACGATACCCGCAGGTAGGCCGCTTCGCGGTGAGAAGAGCTACATTCCCGGCCTATGGGAGAGCACAGAGTCCTCGGCGTCGACCACGTCGGCATCGCGGTGGCGGACCTTGACGCGGCGATCGCCTGGTATGGCGAAGCGTTCGGGCTCGTGGCCACGCACACCGAGGTCAACGAGGAGCAGGGCGTGCGTGAGGCGATGCTGTCGGCGGGCGACGGCGGTGCGGCGATCCAGTTGCTCGCCCCCCTCCGTCCGGACTCGGCCATCGGGAAGTTCCTCGACCGCAACGGTCCGGGCATCCAGCAGATGGCCTATCGCGTGGTCGACATCGAGGCGACATCTGACGCGCTCAGGGCCCAGGGCAAGCGCCTCCTCTACCCCGAGCCACGGCGGGGGACGGCCGGGTCGCGCATCAACTTCCTGCATCCGAAGGACGCGGGCGGCGTTCTCGTCGAGCTGGTCGAGCCAGCGCCATAAGCGCCGTTTAACCGGTACACTTACCGATCCAGGTCGTGACTCCAATCACAGGAAGGTCCGCCTGGTCGGGTAGTCCCGATTACCATACTAAGCAGTAACGTTCGGGATACCACGCAATACTGAGGCAGGAGGCCACGCCGTGCAGGAGATCCTCGAGGCGATCCTGGCCGAGCGGTTCGACGAGCTCGCCGGACTCGATGTGCCCGAGTACTACCGCGGCGTCACGGTCCACGCCGACGAAGTCGACATGTTCGCGGGCATCCCCTCCGCGGAGAAAGACCCACGCAAGAGCCTGCACGTCGAGCACGTCGCGACGCCCGAGCTGGGTCCCGGCGAGGCGCTCGTCGCGGTGATGGCGAGCGCCATCAACTACAACACGGTATGGACGTCGATCTTCGAGCCGCTGCCGACGTTCGGCTTCCTCCGCCGCTACGGCCGCATCTCACCGCTCACCGCCCGCCACGACCTGCCCTACCACGTCGTCGGGTCGGACCTCGCGGGCGTCGTGGTGCGTACCGGGGCGGGGGTCAACGCGTGGAAGCCCGGCGACCGGGTGGTTGCGCATTGCCTCTCCGTGGAGCTGGAGAGCCCCGACGGTCACGGCGACACGATGATGGACCCCGAGCAGCGCATCTGGGGCTTCGAGACCAACTTCGGCGGGCTCGCCGAGCTGGCGCTGGTCAAGTCCAACCAGCTCATGCCCAAGTCTGCCCACCTGACCTGGGAAGAGGCCGCGGCCCCTGGGCTGGTCAACTCCACGGCGTACCGCCAGCTCGTCTCGCGCAACGGCGCGGGCATGAAGCAGGGCGACACCGTGCTGATCTGGGGGGCATCCGGCGGCCTCGGCTCATACGCCACGCAGTTCGCCCTCAACGGCGGCGGGACGCCGGTGTGCGTCGTGTCCTCACCGCGCAAAGCCGAGCTCTGCCGGGCCATGGGCGCGGAACTGATCATCGACCGCTCGGCCGAGGGCTACAAGTTCTGGCGCGACGAGCACAACCAGGACCCCAAGGAGTGGAAGCGCCTCGGGGCGAGGATCCGCGAGCTCACCGGCGGCGACGACCCGGACATCGTCTTCGAACACCCCGGCCGGGAGACGTTCGGCGCGAGCATCTACGTCACCCGCAAGGGCGGCACGATCGTGACCTGCGCCTCGACCTCCGGCTTCGAACACCAGTACGACAACCGCTACCTGTGGATGAACCTCAAGCGCATCGTCGGCTCGCATTTCGCCAACTACCGCGAGTCGTACGAAGCCAACCGGCTGATCAACAAGGGGCTGATCCACCCGACGCTGTCGAGGGTCTATCCGCTGGCGGAGACCGGCCAGGCCGCGATGGACGTGCACACCAACAGCCACCAGGGCAAGGTCGGCGTGCTGGCGCTCGCGCCGCGCGAGGGCCTCGGCGTCACGAACCCGGAGAAGCGGGCCCGCCACCTCGAAGCCATCAACCGCTTCCGGGGGACCTGACCGCCACCCTCGGCAGCGGGACCGAGTGCGACACTCCCGGTACGGTAAGCGCATGGCCGGAGACTCCGCTGCGCCCCTGCCCCCCGCCGGATTCGCAGTGGTGCGCCGAGGCTACGACCAGGAACAGGTCGAAGCGCATCTGCGCAGGTTAGACGCCGAAACGCGAATCCTGTCCACCGACAGGGACGCCGCCGTCGACCAGGCCACCCAGCTCACCCGCGAGCTCGACGACTCGCGCGCGCGGGCGGAGCGGCTGCGGGCCCAGGTCCGCACGCTGGTGAGTCCGCAGCAGAGCGTCCAGGGCATGAGCGAACGGATGCGCTCGATGCTGCGGATGGCCGAGGACGAGGTCGCCGAGATGCTGCAGCGAGCGGACGCCGAGGTCGCCAAACGTCTCCACGACGCCGAGCAGTTGGCTGCCACGCTCGTCGAGGGCGCGCGCTCCGAAGCCGACTCCCTCCGGATGCAGTCGAAGGCCGACGCCGAGGCGGCGGAGGAGCAGAACGCTCGCCGCAGGGCCGAGCTGGAGGCCGAGGAAAGCGCCCACCGCGAGCGGATCACGACCTCCCGCGAAACGAGCGAGCGGGAGATCACCGAGGCCCGCGCCCGTCTGGCCGCTGATCAAGAGGAGATCGCCGCGGCCATCGCTGCGGCCGATGCTGCGGCCGAGCGCCGCCGGTCTGATGTATGGACAGACTCCGAGGCGCAGCGCAAGCAGGTCGAGGCGGACTTCCGCGTTGCGATGGACCAACGCCGCAAGGAGGCGCTCACCGCGTTGACGGCGGAGCAGCTCGCCACCCGGGCGGCCACCGAGGAGATGCGCGAGCGCATCGAGGCCGACCGGCTTCGCATGATCGAGTCCGCACACGTCGAGGCGGCGCACATCGTGGCCGACGCCGAGGCCGCCGTCGTGCGGCTGCGCGCTCAGCGGCAGCGCATGGTCCAGCAGCTGATGGCCTCACGGGCCGACCTCGACGCCCTCGTGGCCTCCCTCGGCCCGCTGCCCGACGAGCAGGCCGCCCCCCCTTCGTCGTCGTCCGAGGACACCACGCGCCCCGCCGCCGCCCCCGTCGCCAGGCCTGCCGCCCGACCGACCTCGGCTGCTGGGCCCGCCCCGGGTCCAGCCACCCCGCCTGCCGCGGCCACGCCCGCCGCCCCTGCGGGCACGGCTCCAGCCCGGGGCACCCCGGCGCCGTAGGTGAACATCGCGGGAGCCGTGCCGCGTCCCGACCGGTCCGCGGTGCCGTCGCCGCGATCTGCGCCTATCGCCGTCGGCCCGGCCTCCGGCGTGCCCGCGCCGCCCAGCACGGCGTGTGCCAGTGCCGCCGTTCCTCGACGGAGCCGTGCTCAGCGGACGGCCAGGCCACCACGTGCGGCGTACCGGCCACAACGACATGGTCGCACCCCGGGCAGCGGTAGTCGCGGGTCGCCGCGGCGCCGCTGACCTGCCGCACCTGCCATTCCCCGTCCGCACCGACCTCGACGCGTGCGGCGGCGGCCGAACGCGGCGGCACGTGGTCATCGCGCCGCCGGTTGACCCGGGCCATCGAACTCAGCTGTTGTAGACCCGGAACCCGTGGCCGGACTTGCGCCCCAACCAACCGGCGGTGACCAGGTGCTCCAGCAGCGGTGCAGGCGCGAGGCCCGACTGGCGGAACTCGCGGAAGAGCGACCGCTCGATGGCCAAGGACACGTCCAGCCCGACCACGTCCAGCAGCTCGAACGGCCCCAACGGCAGCGCGCAGCCGTTCTTCATGGCGTCGTCGATGTCGTCGACCGTCGCGTAGTGCGCCTCCAACATCTTGACCGCATCGTTCAGGTAGGGGAACAGCAGCGCGTTGACGATGAACCCTGCGCGGTCACCGCAGCTCACCGGGACCTTGCCGATCCGCTCGCACAGCGCGAGCACGGTGGCCGCGGTCTCGGGGGTGGTGGTGACCGTCGAGACCACCTCCACCAGCTTCATCACCGGCGCCGGATTGAAGAAGTGCATCCCGATCACGTCACCGGGCCGCGAAGTGGCCGCGGCGCACTCCACGACCGGCAGCGACGACGTCGTGGTGGCCAGGATCGCGCCCGGCTTGCAGATCTCGTCGAGCGCGGCGAACACCGCCCGCTTGATGTCCGGCTCCTCGGCGACTGCCTCGATCACGAGGTCGACGTCGGCGAGGTCCTCCAGCCGGGTGGTGCCGGTGAGCCGCGCGAATGCGGCAGCCCGCTCGTCCTCGGTGAGCTTGCCGCGCACCACGGCCTTGTCCAACGACTTGTGCAGGGCCGCAACCGACGCGCCGACCTTCGAGTCGCTGCGCCCGCGCAGAACGACGTCCAGCCCGGCCTTCACGAGCACCTCGACGATGCCCGTGGCCATCGTGCCGGTGCCGACGACCCCGACCCGCTGCACGTCGCGGACCGTGACGCCCTCGGGCAGCGTGCCGGTGGGGGTGTCGGCGTCGGGCACGACCTTCGAGCTCCGCGGCCCCGCGTAGGTGTAGAAGCCGCGCCCGCTCTTCCGGCCCAGCAGGCCCGCCGTGATCATCTGCTTGAGGATGGGCGCGGGCGCGTGCAGCTGGTTGCGCGACTCCGCGTACATCGTCTCGAGGATCGCGTACGCGACGTCGAGCCCGATGAGGTCGAGCAACGCGAGCGGGCCCATCGGGTAGCCACAGCCGTAGCGCATGGCGGCGTCGAGGTCCTCGCGGGTGGCGTAGCGCTCCTCGAACATCCGCGCCGCGTGGTTGAGGTAGCCGAACAGCAGCGCGTTGGCGATGAACCCGGCCCGGTCCCCGATCACGACGGGCACCTTGTCCAGGCTGGCGGCGAAGGCCTTGACGTCGTCGATGACGTCGGGCTCGGTCACCACCGTGCCCACGACCTCGACGAGCCGCTGCACCGTTGCGGGGTTGAAGAAGTGCATGCCGACGACCTTGCTGGGTCGCCCGGTGCGCACCGACAGCTCGGTGACCGACAGCGAGGACGTGTTGGACGCCAGGATCGCATCGGGGCGGCACACCCTGGACAGCGCCGCGAGCACGCCCGCCTTGAGCTCCAGGTGCTCCGCCACCGCCTCGACGACGAGGTCGGCGTCGGCCAGATCGGCGAGCGACGTCGTTGTGCGGATGCGCGCCAGCACCGCGTCGGCGTCCTCCTGGGTTCGCTTGCCGCGCGCGACCGCCCTGCTGGCAGAGGCGTGCAGGTGTGCGAGGCCGCGGGCGACGGCGTCGTCGTCGACCTCCGCCGCGATCACCTGCAGGCCGTTGCGGGCGAAGACCTCGGCAAGGTCCGCGCCCATCGTGCCCAGGCCGACGACACCGATCGTTCGGAACTCCCGTGCCACGCTGCTCCCTCCACCGGACGATCCCGTGATACTCCCAGACGAGGGCACCAAGCCGGTGTGACGCGGCTAACGGCCGTGTCGCAGCCGGACGAAGCCCATCATCGCACGCATTGCCCGGCTCGAACGTCGGAATGTGGTGACCGCGATCGGTGGCGCGAACCGCCTGCGCGCCACCGATTGCGGCCGCGTGAACGCGCGCAGCCCGTCCTCGCCGTGGACGCGACCGAACCCGGAGTCGCCGACGCCGCCGAACGGCAGCGCCGGAATGCCCGCGAACGCGATCACCGAGTTGACCGAGACCATGCCGCATCGCAGCCGCGCCGCGATCTCGGCGCCGCCCTTCCTGGCGAACACCGTGGCCCCGAGGCCGTAGCCGCCCGCATTGGCCCGCTCGACCGCCTCGTCCATGTCCCGAACCCGGTTGACCACCAGGAGCGGCCCGAACGTCTCCTCGGTGACCGCGACGCTGTCCTCCGGCACGTCGACCAGCACCACCGGATCGATGTAGGGCGGCCGCACCGATGCGGGCCCACCGACCACCGCGCGGCCGCCGCGAGCCAGCGCGTCATCCAGATGCCGACGGACGACGTCCACCTGCGCGGGCAGCGTCATCGGCCCGAACGCGCCGGGTCGCAGCGCCTCGGTCTTGGCCACGACCTTCGCGGTGAACGCGTCGGCCACCGCCTCGTGCACGTAGACCCGCTCGACCCCCACGCAGGTCTGCCCGGCGTTGGTCATCCCGCCCCACACGGCCGCGTCGGCCGCCGCCGCGAGGTCGGCGTCGGCGTCGACGAGCAGCGGATCCTTGCCGCCGCACTCGACCAGCACCGGCGTCAGCGTCTCGGCGCAGGTGGCCATCACGCGTTTGGCGGTCGCGGTCGAGCCGGTGAAGGCCACCATGCCGATGCCCCGCGCGCGGCAAAGCGCGGCGCCCGTCTCGCCGAACCCGGTGACGACCTGCAGCACCGGCTGCCCTTCGACGATCTCGGCGAGCGCGTCGGCCAGCGCCATCCCGACGCCGGGGGTCAGCTCGCTCGGCTTGAACACGACGGCGTTGCCTGCGGCCAGCGCGTAGGCGATCGACCCCATCGGCGTGAAGGCCGGGTAGTTCCACGGACCGATGACGCCGACGACGCCGATCGGGACGTACGCGAGCGTCGCCGCATGGTTCACCATCAGCAGCCCGGCCGACACCCGCCGCCGCCCGAGGGTCTTCTCGGCGTGCCGGGCCGCCCAGTCGAGGTGGTCGACGGCGAGCACCATCTCAAGCCGGGCGTCGTCGAAGGGCTTCCCGGTCTCGTCCGCGATCGTCCTCGCCAGCCGGTCGAGGCCGCGGACCAGCGCTTTCTTCCATTCGCGTAGCCTGCGAGCGCGTCCATCGAATCCAAGATCGGCCCACCACCGCGCGGCTTCGGCAGCCCGCGCGACGGCGGCATCGACGGCCGCGACGTCGTGCACGGGGTAGGTGCCGACGACGTCACCGGTGCGCGGGTCGAGGGAGCTGAACGTCGTCGCGATGGTGGTCACTGCGCCAGCGTAGGCGCGTCAGAACAACCGAAGATCATCCGATTCCGCGCCGCGCAGCGCGTCGTAGTCGACGGTCACGCACCGGATCCCGCGATCCTGTGCCAGCGTGCGGGCCTGCGGCTTGATCTGCTGTGCGGCGAACACCCCCGCGACCGGCGCCAGCAGCGGGTCGCGGTTCATGAGCTCGAGGTAGCGGGTGAGCTGCTCGACGCCGTCGATCTCACCGCGGCGCTTGACCTCGACCGCAACCGAGCTGCCCGCGGCGTCGCGGCAAAGCAGGTCGACGGGCCCGATCGCGGTCATGTACTCCCGTCGCACGAGCGTGTAGCCCTCGCCCAGCGTGGTCGGGTGCGCCGCGAGCAGCTCCTGCAGATGCGCCTCGACGCCGTCCTTGACCAATCCCGGGTCGACGCCCAGCTCGTGCGACGAGTCGTGCAGGATCTCGCCGATCGTGATCACCAGGGACTCGTCGGCCTTGTTGCGCACCGTCCAGACACCGGGTGCTTCCTCCAGCCAGCACGGTGGGCTCATCCAGTTCAGCGGCTTGTACGCGCGGTCGTCGGCGTGGATGCTCACCGACCCGTCCACCTTGATCAGCAGCAGCCGGGGGGCCATCGGCAGGTGGGCGGTCAGGCGCCCGACGTAGTCGACCTGGCAGCGGGCGATGACGAGACGCACGGCAGGCGACCCTACTGCCACCCCCGGCCGGGCCCACCCCGGCCCATGATCACCGCTTGGGTGCACAAAGCGGCCAGATCCAGCCGCAAACGCGCCCGACCGGCGATCATCGCGGTCGGGCGGCGACCCAGGCGGCGATCTCCGAGCGCCGGGTGAAGCCCAGCTTGGCCAGCACGTGGCCGACGTGCGTCTCGACCGTCCGCTCCGAGATGTGCGCCGTGGCGGCGATCTGCCGGTTGGTCAGGCCGCGTCCGACCAGCTCGGCGATCTCCGCCTCGCGCCGCGACAGCACGCCGCCGTCCTCCGCGGCGGCGCGGAGCTCCGCGATCCGGGCCCGCAGCGGGACCATGCCCATCCGTGCGGCCGCCGCGTCGGCCTCGGCCAGCAGCCCGACCGACTCGTCCACGTCGGACGGTCGTCCACGGGCCCGCAGCGCGACGGCGAGCTCGAAGCGGGCCAGCACGGCCGGATGGGCGAGCCCCGACGCGTCATTCAGCGTGACGGCCGTGCGCAGGTGGCGCACCGCGAAGTCGGGCTTGCCCGCCACCCGCGCTGCGATGCCGAGCGCGAGCCGCACCGAACCACCGGTGGTGGCCGCACCCGCCCCACCGACAAGATGCAGGTCGGCATACGGCAACAGCAGCCGATGGACGGCTTCGGCGGTCGCCGGGTCGCCGAACTCGGGAAGCACCTGCGCCCGCATGCCTTCCAACGCCAACGCGATGAAGACCGGGACCCGCGGCGAGCCGGGCTCGGGCAGGCTCCTGTACCACTCCCTCGCCTCTGCCTGATCGCCCCGCTCGAAGAGCAGCCGGGCCACCTGCGCCCGCGTCAGCGCGGCCATCGGGTGCATCCGGGACGGCTGCCTGCGCACCCACGCCAGGTCGCCGGGTTCGTCGCCGGTGGACGCGGCCATCCCCAACCGCAGGGAGCGAGCGGTGGCGGCGGCCCCGAAGTCGCCGCCGCGTTCGGCGATGGCGATGGTCTCCTCGTTCA
The DNA here is from genome assembly GCA_963736375.1 of uncultured Actinomycetota bacterium. Taxonomy (GTDB): domain Bacteria; phylum Actinomycetota; class Actinomycetes; order Mycobacteriales; family Pseudonocardiaceae; genus Pseudonocardia. The sequence goes on along the minus strand of CAVTOL010000018.1, from coordinate 183,865 downwards.
GCGCGCGGGCCTCGGCGAAGCGGCCCCGGCCCATCGCGACCGCCACCCGTCCGCGCAGCAGGTGCAGCCGCGCCACCGGGCGGCGCAATGCGGCGACGACCGGCTCGACGGCGGCGAGCTCGGCCTCCGCTTCCGTCACCCGCCCGGCCTGCAGCAGCGCATCGAAGCGCCACAGCCTGCCCCACAGGACGTCCTCCTGGTCGCCGGTGCGTTCGCCGAGGGCGAGCAGTCTGCCCCCGAGCACGAGCCGCTCGGCGTTCCCGTCGGCGCCCGACCGCGCGAGCTGCCGCGCCCGCAGCGCGATGGCCAGCGACGACGGGTCGTCCAGCCGCTCGGCCATGGCGAGCGACGCCGCGCTCGCGTCCTCGAGGACCCGGGCGTCCATCCCGAACAACGCGCAGTGCGCGACCTGGGCCAAGAGCTTCGCCTTGAGCGGGCGATCCCGCTCACCGAGGCCGCGCAGCGCCTCCGCGCACCAGCCGCGCACCGCGTCGAGCCACTCCGCCTCGCTGACCTCGGGCAGACCGAGCGCCGCGCAGGCGAGGGCCGTGGCGTCGCCGGTGGCGCGGGCGAGCTCGGCGGCTTCCGTGGACGTCGCGATCGCGCCCGCCACGTGGTGCGCGATGCCCTGTGCGCGGGCCAGGTCCAGCAGCACGGCGAGGCGCTCGGCCGGGCGGAGCACCGGACGTCCTGCGGCGAGCGCGTCGGCCAGCAGGCGGGCGGCCTCGTCGTAGGCCAGCCGGGCGTGTGCGACCTGCGCCGCGCGCCGGGCCCATTCGGTGGCGGCGCGACGGTCGCCCGCGGGCAGGGCGGCGACGGCGTGGTGGGCCAGCTCGGTCACGACGTCCGGGTCGTCCGCCGACGGCGTCAGGGCGGCGACGACGGCGAGGTGCACCCGCGCCTGCTCCCCCGCGGCCAGGTCGGCGAGCACGCTCTCGCGGACGAGGTCGTGCGTGAAGCGCAGGTCGATGTGGCCCGCGGGCTGGTCGAGCACGCCGTCGTCGACCGCGGGCCGCAGAACGTCGAGGACCCCGTCGACCCCGGTGATCGTCGACAGCAGCGTCGCATCGACGTCGCGCCCGAGCACCGCGGCGGCCCCGAGCAGCGCCCGGCACGGCTCCGGGAGCCGCAGGATGCGGGCGCGGACGACATCGCGCACCCCAGCGGGCACCCGCAGCACAGATGAGCCCGCGCGCGCCAGCTCGCCGACGAAGAACGGGTTGCCGCCGGATCGGCTGGCCACCGCGGCGACGACGTCGGGCTCGGGCCGCCCGCCCAGCCGATCGGCGAGCGCGGCCTCGACATCGGCGTCGTCCCAACCTTCGAGCTCGATGACCAGGCCGTCCGGCGCCCGCTCGACCTCACCGGGGCGGACGGTGACGACGACCAGCAGCCGCCCGTGCGTCACCTCCCTGGTCACGTGCGCGAGCAGCGCGAGTGAGTCGGCGTCGGCCCACTGCACGTCGTCCAGGATCAGGACGAGCCCGGCCTCCTCGGCGACCGCGGCGAAGAAGCGGGCGACGGCGTCGAAGAGCGCAAACCGGTCGCTGCCAACGGGCTCGCCGGGCAGCTCGGGCGCCAGCCGCGCGACCTCATCGAGGCCGTCCAATGCCGCGGCGGCCCGTTGCGGCCCGACCAGCGCGAGCCAGCCCCGCAGGATCCGCCGCCACGGCCAGTACGCGGGCGCGCCCTCCGCGGCGGTGCAGCCACCCCACAGCACGGGCACCGCGCGGGCCCCGGCCAGCGCGGCGAGCTCCTCGGCGAGCCGGGTCTTGCCGATCCCCGGCTCGCCTGCGAGCACCGCGACGCGGGGCCTGCCGTCCAGCGCCGCGTCGAGCAGCGCGACGAGCTCGGCCAGCTCGTCGGCGCGTCCCACGAACCGCGGCTCCACGGAGCGAAACCGTACCCGGAATACGTGGTTCCCCCGATTTCGCCAGGTCGCTGACCTCGTACAACGTTCGACATGACCCGCACAGCTCTGCACGCCGCCCACCTCTTCGACGGCGTCACCACCCACGCCGACCCGCTCGTGCTTGTCGAGGACGGGCGGATCACCGAGGTCCGCACCGGGCCGCCGCCGCCGGACGCCGAGCTCATCGAACTGCCCGGCGCCACGCTGCTGCCCGGGCTGGTCGACACCCACGTCCACCTCGCCTTCGACGCGGGCCCCGACCCCATCGCCGCCCTCGCCGCCCGCGACGACGACGCCGTGCTGGAGGCGATGGCGCAGGCCGCTGCGGCGCAGCTTCGGGCGGGCGTCACGACCGTGCGCGACCTCGGCGACCGCGACTACCTCACCCTGCGCCTGCGTGAGTCCACGGCGGCGCTGCCCACGATCGTGGCCGCGGGGCCGCCGATCACGTCGTCCGGCGGCCACTGCCACTTCCTCGGCGGCGTCGCAGGGCGCGGGGTGCGGGAAGCGGTGCGCGAGCACGCCGAACGCGGCGTCGACGTGATCAAGGTGATGGCCTCGGGCGGCGCACTGACCGCGGGCTCGGACCTCGGCGCGCCGCAGTTCACCCCGGACGAGCTCGCCGCGCTCGTCGACGAGGCGCACCGACACGGCCTGCCGGTGACGGCGCACGCCCACGCGCTCGACGCGATCGTCGACGGCGTCGCGGCGGGAGTGGACGGCCTTGAGCACTGCACGTTCGTCGACGGCGACCGGGTCGCCGCGCCGGACGAGTTGGTCGCGGCGATCGTGCGCCGCCGGACCGTGGTGGGCGCGACGCTCGGGATGGCCCCCGTCTCGGGTCCGACCGCCCCGCCACCGTTCATCGCCAAGATCCTGCCCGACCTCATGCGCAGCTACGCCCGGCTGATCCGCGAGGGCGCGGTGGTGGTGGCGGGCACCGACGCGGGCCTCGGCCCGATCAAGCCGCACGGCGTGCTGCCCCACGGGCTTGCGCAGCTCGTCGCGCTCGGGATGAGCCCGGCCGAGGCGCTCACCGCGGGCACGTCGACCGCCGCAAAGGTGTGCGGGCTCGGCGACCGCAAGGGCCGGGTGCGGCCCGGCTACGACGCCGACCTGCTCGCCGTCGACGGCGACCCGCTCACCGACATCGGCGCCCTGCTGCGGCCCGTGGCCGTGCTGGTGGCCGGACGACCGGTCGTGACGGCGGCCCTGTCATGAAGCGCTTCCTCGCGGCCATCAGCCGCGCGATCGTCGACGGCCTCGCCAACGAGAACGGCTGGATGTGGGCCTACGGGTGCGGACCCGTCACCCCGCAATACTGGCCACGTGCAGACGCTCTCCAGCCGTCAGGTCTACGCGAACCCTTGGATGACCGTCCGTGAAGACGCCATCCGCCGCGACGACGGCTCCAACGGCATCTACGGAGTGGTCGACAAGCCCACGGCCGCCGTCGTCATCCCCTGCGACGGCGACCGGTTCCACCTCGTCGAGCAGTTCCGCTACCCGGTCGGGCGGCGACGCTGGGAGTTCCCGATGGGCACCGCGCCCGACCGCGCCGAGCTCGACCCCGCCCACCTGGCCGCCCGCGAGCTGCAGGAGGAGACCGGGCTGGTCGCGGGTCGGATGGAGCTCTTGGGCCGCCTCGACATCGCCCCCGGCATGTCCAGCCAGCGCGAGCACGTCTTCCTGGCCACGGACCTGACCGCAGGCGACGCCGTGCGCGAGCACACCGAACAGGACATGCGCGCCCGCTGGTTCACCACCGCCGAGCTGGAGACGATGATCCGCGAGGGCGCCATCGTCGACGCCCAGACCCTCGCCGCCTACCTGCTGCTGAAGCTGCGTCAGGTCGGGGCACCCACGTGGTAGCTGTCGCCGTCGGTCCCGTCCGACGTACCGTGCTCGACATGGCCGATTACGAGCACCTGTTGGTCAAGCACGACGGCGACACCGTCCGGATCACGATGAACCGGCCGGAACGTCGCAACGCGCTCTCCGAGGCGCACCTGCGCGAGCTGCTCGACGCGTTCGAGGCAGCGGGTCGCTCGCAGGCCACCGGCATCGTGCTCGGCGCCGAGGGCAAGGCGTTCTCGGCGGGCCACGACTTCGCCGACGTCGCCGCACGCGACCTGGCCGGGGTGCGCGACCTGCTGCGGCTCTGCACGTCGGTGATGCGCACGATCCAGGACGTGCCGCAGGTGGTGATCGCGCGCGTCCACGCCATCGCGACGGCCGCAGGCTGCCAACTGGTGGCGAGCTGCGACCTCGCCGTGGCCGCGGAGTCGGCGAGCTTCGCGCTCCCCGGGGGCCAAGGCGGCTGGTTCTGCCACACGCCCGCGGTGCCGGTGGCGCGCAACGTCGGGCGCAAACGGCTGATGGAGCTCGCGCTCACCGGCGACCCGATCGACGCCCGGACGGCCGCTGAGTGGGGCCTGATCAACTACGCGGTGCCGGACGACGAGCTGGACGCCCGCGTCGACGACCTGCTCGCCCGCGCCACCCGCGGCAGCCGCTTCGGCAAGGGCGTGGGCAAGCAGACGCTCTACGCCCAGCTCGACCGCCCCGAGGCCGACGCCTACGCCGTGGCCGTCGAGGTGATGGCGGGGATGTCGCAGAGCGCGGGCGCCAAGGAGGGCATGGCGGCGTTCCTGGAGAAGCGGCGTCCCTCCTGGCCCGACTGATCCGGCCGCTGTCGCGACGCGCCCGCCTCCGGCAGACGGCGCGTGCGGCGCACACCGGCGTGCGAGGATCGACCGCATGGTGGTGCGCATCGGGGGCCTGCCCGTGTGGGTCGGGCCCACCGACGTGATCGCGGGTGTGCGCGGAGTTCTCGGCTGGACCGACGAGGCGCTCGGGATGCTCGCGGATCTGCCCGAACGCGTCGCGCGGCTGCTAGATGTCGTCGAGGGCTTGGCCGGGCGGGTCGACGGGATGCTCGACGCCATCGAGCCGCTGCTCGTGGAGGTCGAGACGGTCGCGGGCGCTGCCGCGTTGTTGGTCGACCGCGCGGGCGGGGTCGCCGTGCGGGCCGACGCGCTGGTCACGCGGGCCGAGCTGGTCGCGGGCGGGGCGGGCGCGCTGGTGGAGCGGGCCGACCTGGTCGCAGGCGGCGCGGCCGCGCTCGTCGACCGCGCAGGCATCGTCGCCGAGAGCGCGGGCGCGGCGGTCAAACGGGCCGACGGGGTTGCCGACGGTGCGGGAGCCCTGGTCAAGCGCGCAAGCGGGGTGGCCGACGGCGCCGGAGCCCTGGTGCAGCGCGCAAGCGGGGTAGCCGACGGTGCAGGCGCACTCGTCGAACGCGGGAGCGGCGTCGCAGAAGGCGCAGACGCGCTCGTGAAACGCGCAGGTGACGTGGCCGACGGCGCAGGCGCCCTCGTCAAACGCGCAGGTGACGTGGCCGACGGTGCGGGAGGGCTGGTGGACCGCGCGGGCGGCGTCGCAGAAGGCGCGGACGCGCTCGTCGGTCGCGCGAGCGCGCTGGCCGACGGCGCGAGCGGGCTCCTCGACACCTACCAGCCCATCGCTGCGCAGGCCGCCCCCCTCGCGCGCCGGTTCGTGCAGGAGTTCTCCGAGGAGGAGCTCGTCGCCGCGATCCGCCTGGTCGACCAGCTCCCCCGGCTGACCGAGCACATGGAATCCGACATCATGCCGCTGCTCGCCACGCTGGACCGCGTAGGCCCCGACGTCCACGAACTGCTCAACCAGCTCCGCGAGGTACGCCAGGCCATCCAGGGGATTCCCGGGTTCCGCCTCTTCCGCAAGCGCGGGGAGGAGATCGACGAGGAGCAGCGAGACTGACGTTTCCGGGGTCTGATCGCCGGAAACGTCGGCCTCGCCGCGATCACCGCGGACGTAGCCATCTGCCCACCTCCGCCGCGATACGCCATGGCCTCCCAAGCACCACCGACGCCGGAAACCGCAGCACCGTCCAACCCTCTCGGGTGAGGTACGCCTGTCGGTTGAGGTCGCGCCGCGCTCGCTCAGGCGTGAGATGGTCCCGCCCGTCGTGTTCCACCGCGAGTGTGCGCTCCGGGTAGGCCATGTCGAGGAAGTAGGGCCCGACCGGGTGTTGCAGCACCGGCACCGGCAGCCCGGCGTCCTCGATCGCGACCCGAATACGCGACTCCATCGGCGACTGCGCCAGGTGGGCGGATCTCCGCAGCACCTCCGGCAGCTGCCGGGCACCACGCGCGGCCGGATGCCACAGCGCGATGGCTCGGATGTCATCGAGATCGAGCTCGCAGACATGGCGGACGGCGTCGACACCCACGATCGCGTGCACGACGGGCGTCACGCGCCCAAGGTCGAACGCCGTGCGGGCGGGGCTCGTCACGCACACCCCACCCGCATGGACGATCTCGCCGGCTGGCAGCACATCCGACCGGACCACCAGCCCAGCCCTGGATCGACCGCCGCCGGGCACCACCAGCTCCACGGGCGCTCCGGACGGAGCACACGACGCTCCCAGCAGCTCGGCGGCCGCCCACCCCGCCAGAACGCCGCGGCGGCCCACGAGAAGCGCTGCAGCCCGGCACCGCAGCGCGAAGTCGATCTCGACCCCGGCGGGCACGAAGATCCCCCGGAACAGGCGCGTGAATCCGGGGCCGCGTAGCTGGTCCGTGGTGACCAGGCCCGCCGCCACCGCCGCAGACCCGAGGAACGGTCGGTCGTACACAACTGCGATAGACGTGAGCTGGAGCGCTTCGGTTCCGTGATCGCGGCGAGCTGGACGTTCGCGGGCTTCGACGACCGGGAACGTCGGTTTCGCGGGTCAGGTGTTCTCCGGGAAGTGGCACGCCACCTGGTGCCCGTTCCGCACCTCCACCAGCGGCGGCTCCTCCACCCCGCAGATCTCTTCCGCCTTCCAGCAGCGCGTGTGGAACCGGCACGCGGGGGGCGGGTTCAGCGGGCTGGGAACGTCGCCGGTGAGCAGGATGCGCTCGCGCTTCGTCGCGCGGGTGGGGTCCGGAACCGGGACCGCCGACATGAGCGCCACCGTGTACGGGTGCATGGGCCGCTCGTACACGTCGGTGCGATCGCCCAGCTCGACGATCTTCCCCAGGTACATCACCGCGACCCGGTCGGAGACGTGCCGCACCACCGAGAGGTCGTGCGCGATCATCACGTAGGTCAGGTTCAGCTCGTTCTGCAGGTCCTCGAGAAGGTTCACCACCTGTGCCTGGATCGAGACGTCCAGCGCCGACACCGGCTCGTCCGCCACGATCAACTTGGGCCGCAGCGCCAACGTGCGCGCGATCCCGATGCGCTGGCGCTGGCCGCCGGAGAACTCGTGCGGGTAGCGGTTGTAGTGCTCCGGCGAGAGCCCGACCAGCGCCAGCAGATCCTGCACCGCCTTCTTGACGCCGCCCTCTGGCTCCACGCCTTGGATCTTGTACGGCGCGCCGACGATCGTGCCGACGGTGTGCCGCGGGTTCAGCGACGAGTACGGATCCTGGAACACCATCTGGATGTCGCGCCGCAGCGGGCGCATCTCCCCCACGGACAGGTGCGAGATGTCGCGGCCCTCGAAGGTGACCGTGCCGTCGGTCGGTTCCAGCAGCCGCGTGAGGAGCCGTCCGGTGGTGGTCTTGCCGCACCCCGACTCGCCAACGAGCGACAGCGTCTCGCCGCGCCGGACATCGAACGTCAGTCCGTCAACGGCCTGCACGGCCCCGACCTGGCGCCGCAGCAGCCCCCGTCGGATGGGGAAGTGCATCTGCAGCTTCTCCGCGGAGAGCAACACGTCAGCACGCGGCGTCGTTGGTTCGCTCGCAAGCTCGCTCACAGCTTAGGCCTAATCTCCTCGGCGAAGATCCTCCGGCGCTCCTCGACCGGGAGGTGGCAGGCCACCAGGTGGCCCGGCGCCGCCTCGCGCAGCTCCGGCCGCTCGGTGCGCGCCAGGCCGCCCGTGCGGTCCTCGAAGGCACACCGGGGGTGGAACGCGCACCCGGAGGGCACGTTGATCAGGCTCGGCGGGCTGCCGGAGATCGGCAGGAGCCGGTCGGAACGTTCGCGGTCGATCCGCGGCATGGACCCGAGCAGCCCCCACGTGTACGGGTGCTGGGGCTGCGCGAAGACGTCGCGCGCCGAGCCGTACTCCACCGCCCGCCCCGCGTACATGACGAGGATGTCGTCGGCCAGCTCGGCGACCACCCCCAGGTCGTGGGTGATGATGATCACCGCGGAGTCGAACTCCTTCTGCAGGTCCACGATCAGGTCGAGGATCTGCGCCTGCACGGTGACGTCCAGCGCGGTCGTCGGCTCGTCCGCGATGAGCAGGTCCGGGTTGCACGAGAGCGCCATCGCGATCATCGCCCGCTGCCGCATGCCGCCCGAGAACTGGTGCGGGTAGTCGTCGAAGCGGTTCTGCGGCTGGGGGATCCCGACGCGGTCGAGCAGCTCCACCGCTCGCTTGCGCGCCGCCTTCTTGCTGACGTCGTTGTGCAGCCGAAACGCCTCGACGATCTGCGCGCCCACCGTGTAGTACGGGTGCATCGCCGACAGCGGATCTTGGAAGATCATCGCCATCGTTTTGCCGCGCAGCTTCCGCACAGTCTCCGGGGCGGCCGACACGAGCTCGGTGTCGCCCACCCAGATCTCGCCGGAGATCTTCGCCGCGCCCGTCTTGTGCAGGCCCATGATCGACAAGCTGGTCACGCTCTTGCCGGACCCGGACTCCCCCACGATGCCCAGTCGCTTGCCCCGCTCCAGCTGGAACGAGAGGCCATCGACGGACTTCACGACACCGTCGTCGGTAGGGAAGTGCACCCGTAGGTCGCGCACGTCCAGGAACGCCCGCTTCTCGTGCAACGTCGGGGGCACGTCGCCCGCGAGCACGTCCTCACTCATTGCGCCTCCGCGGGAGGGATTACGTCGTCGCGGCTCATTGCGCCTCCGCGGGAGGGATTACGTCGTCGCGGCTCACCCCAGCCTCACCCTCGGGTCGATCACGGCGTACAGCAGGTCGACGACCAGGTTGGCCAGCACGATGAAGATGCTGCCCAGCAGCACCACGCCGAGCACCTTCGGCAGGTCGTTGTTGACGATCGCGTCCACCGAGTACTTCCCGATGCCCGGCAACGAGTAGGTGCTCTCGGTGAGGATCGCCCCGCCGAGCAACAGCCCCAGGTCGAGCCCGAAGATCGTCAGGATCGGGGTGAGCGCCGATCGCAGCCCGTGCTTGACCACGACCGTGCGCTCCGGGAGGCCCTTGGACCGTGCCGTGCGGATGAAGTCCTCCCCCATCGTGTCGAGCATGCCTGCCCGCGTCAGCCGGGCGTAGCCCGCGGCGTACAGGAACGCCAGCGTGATCCACGGCAGCAGCAGGTCGTAGGCCCACAGCGCCGGGTTGACCTCGAACGGCGTGTAAGCACCGCCGGGCGCGGTCCACCCCAGCGTGTAGCTGAAGATCGACAGACACAGCAGGCCGGTGAAGAAGATCGGCAACGACACGCCCGCCAGTGCGACACCCATCGCCGCGCGGTCGAATACCGCTGCCCCGCCGCAGCGCGGAGAGCACCCCGACGCTCACGCCGCCCACCAGCCACAGCACCGCGGCGCCCACGGCGAGCGACAGCGTGACGGGCAGCCGGTCGAGCAGGTCCGGCAGCACCGGGTTCTGGTTGATGAACGAGTAGCCGAGACACGGCGCCGGGCAGTGCACGGTGGTCGGCCCGGTGCTGTAGTCCGCACCGACGAACAGCGCCGCGACGAACCGGCCGTACTGCACCCAGATCGGGTCGGTGAACCCCAGCTTCACCGCGACCGCGTGGATGTCCGCCGTAGTGCCGCTCTTGCCCACGTAGCGCGACGCCAGGTCGTCGACCGAGGCGCCGCCGAGACGGGGCAGCACGAAGAAGATCACGAACGTGGCGGCGGTGACGATCAACAGCAGGATCACCGCGGCGCCCAGCCGTCGGATGATGTAGACGAGCATGACGTGCGGCGCCCCGCCCGTGGCCGATGAGCCGCGGGCGGGGTCACGCCTTCACCTACTTCCGGGTCGTGCCCAGCGCGAGGTAGTCGTACATCTGGTAGCCGTCGGTGACGAAGACGTTGGTGAGGTTCTGCGGCCGGTAGAGCAGCCCCTTCGACCAGACACCCGGGATCACGAACGCGTCGTCCATCACCTTCTTGTCGATGTCGACCCAGATCTTCTCCCGGCTCGCGGAGTCCGTCGTCACCAGCGCCTGGTCGAGCATCGCGTCGATCGCCGGGTCCTTGATGCCCAGGTTCGTGTTGCCCGCATCCCGGATCGCGCGGCTGTCGACGATCTGGTCGAGGAACCCGTAGCCGTCCGGCCAGTCCGCGCCCCAGCCGTACACCAGCAGGCCGAGGTTGTTGGCCGTCACGAAGGCGGGCTTGCCCGCGTAGAGCTTGAAGTAGTCACCGGACGGGTAGGGCTTGATCTCGAGCTTGATCCCCGCCCTGGCGAGCGACTGCTGCAGCGATTCTGCCGTCGCCTTCTCCTTTGGCCGCTCGGCGCGGTAGGCGATGCCGGTGGTGAAGCCGTTGGGCTGCCCGCACTGGTTGAGCTCGTCCTTGGCCTTCGCGATGTCGCCCTGGTTGCCCGGCGTGGGGTACGTGTCGAACTTCTCCTGCGCCGGGGATCACCGGTGGCAGCAGGTTCGTGGCGATGTCACCACCGGTGCGCGCCGCCGTAGGCGCGCTGGTAACCGGTCTTGTCGACCGCGTACAGGACCGCCTTTCGGCAGTGGATGTTGTCCAGCGGCGGGACGGACGCGCTGAGGTTGGTGAACCACGTCCGCGCCACCAGCGCGGAGTCCGTGTTCGCCTTGAGCTGCGGGTCGGCGAGGATCTTGCCTTGCGCCGCGGGCTGCACACCGGTGCCCTCGACCCCGACGTCGAGGTCGCCGGACTGCAGCCGGTTGTCGATGTCGTCGGCGTTGACGTTGAGCTGCACCTCGATGCGGTCGGGCAGCGCTTTGCGGATCGGGTCGGTCGCCGGGTCCCAGTTGGGGTTGCGCACGAGCGTGAAGCTCTTGCCGAGGTCGTTGTTCTGGAACATGTACGGGCCCGTGGAGACCACGTGCTCCTTGTACTTCGTCCCGGTGTCCTTGGCCGCGGGCACCGGCATGGTCGACGGGATCTGGGCGAAGTAGTCGAACCCGCTGAACGGCTTGGCCAGGTGGAAGATGATCGTCTGGTCGTCGGGGGTCTCGATCGCCTTCAGGCCAAGCTTGTTCGGGTCGGTGTCCTCGTAGGGCGAGGTGTAGCCCTGCAGGTCGAGGAAGTCGTTGAAGTAGGTCGGGCCGTTCGGGAATGTCTTCTTGTCCAGCGTCCGCTCGATGTCGTACTTGACGTCCTTGCTGGTGACGGGCGTGCCGTCCTCGAACTTGACGCCCTTGCGCAGCGTGTAGGTCCAGGTCTTGGCGTTGTCGCTTGGCTTGCCGAGCGACTCGGCGAGGTCGGGCACCAGCGTGGCGCCGTCCTTGCCCGCCGCGGGCTTGAACGTCACGAGCGTCCGGCCGTAGAGCCGCGAGAAGTCCCAGGAGTACGCGTAGTAGGTGTCGGCGGGGTCGAGCGAATCCCAGTCGCCCGAGTTCGCCATGCGCAGCGTGCCGCCCTTTTCCGTCGACGGGTTGTGCACGCCGTTCGCATCAGCGTTGGTGCCGCCACCACTGCCGCTGCCCGACCCCCCTGAGGACGCGACGTTGCCGCCCCCGCAGGCCGCCAGAACGAGCGCCGTGACGGCGCCGACCGCGCCCACGACGACCTTGCGTCTACTCCTCATGTGCACTCCTTGTTGGGTACTCACCGAGCTGTTGATCGTCACCGAGATCGCGGGTCCAGCGCGTCGCGGAGGCCGTCGCCGAACAGGTTGAAGGCCAGCACCGTCACGAAGATCGCCAGGCCCGGGAACACCATGAAGTTGGGCGCGATCTGGAACCAGTGCGTGGCGTCCGAGAGCATGCCACCCCAGCTGGGCGTCGGCGGCCGGATGCCGACGCCGAGGAACGACAAGGCCGCCTCGAAGAGGATGTTCGTCGGGATCAGCAGGGTGGCGTAGACGAGGATCGGCGCGATGAGGTTGGGCAGCAGCTCGGAGAAGAGGATCCGCGGGGTGCGGGCGCCGAGGCTGCGTGCGGCGTCGATGAACTCGCGCTCGCGCAACGAAAGCGTCTGACCACGGATGATCCGGCCGATGTACGGCCAGCTGGAGAAGCCGATGATCACGATGATGAGCACGATGCGCAGCGTGTCGCCCTGCAGGCCGAAGGCCTGGTCTGGGATGATCCCGACGAGTGCGAGCGCGAACAGCAGGATCGGGAACGCGAGGAAGACGTCCATCGTGCGGCTGATCAGGGTGTCGATCCAGCCGCCGAAATAACCGGCGACGACGCCCGCGACCGTGCCGACCGCCACCGCCAGCAGCGTGGCGAAGAACGCGATGAGCAACGAGATCCGGGCGCCGTAGACGACCCGGCTGAAGATGTCGCGGCCGTTGACCGGCTCGACGCCGAACAGGTAGTCGGGGCTGATCCCGCCGAAGAACTTCGGGGAGACCTGCAGGTCGGGATCGACCTGGTCGTAGTGGAACTCCAGCGGGTCGTGGCCGAAGACCGCCACGATCAGCGGCGCGAAGGTCGCGAAAAGGATCAAGAGGACGATCACCGCGGCCCCGCCGAGCGCCACCCGGTCGCGCCGGAGGCGCCGCCACGCGATCTGTCCGAGGGAGCGGCCCTGGATCTCCTCGGTGCCCATCCCTTCGGTGAGGGCCTCGGGATGAGCCTCCGCCGCTGAGCCGGTGACCTCGAGAGGCGCGGACATCCCCGATCACACCTCCCGGTCGTGGAGCGCCCTGAACTCGGGCGACAGTAACCGGTCAGTAGCTCCCGCGCAGGGATCCGCTCGATAACGATCCAGCCATCAAGCTGGGCCGTACGGGTGGTTCAGACCGCCAGGCCGCGGGCCTTCCGGACCAGCGTGACGACCTCGTCCAGCATCTCGGTGAGCCGGAAATCCTTGGGCGTGAACACCGCGGCGACCCCCAGCTCGCGCAGCGCCTCGGCGTCCTCGGGCGGGATGATCCCGCCGACGACCACCGGCACGTCCACAGCGCCCGCAGCGCGCAGCCCCTCGACGACGGCGGGCACGACCGCGAGGTGCGAGCCCGACAGCACCGACAGCCCGACGACGTGCACGTCCTCCTGCACCGCGGCCGCGACGATCTGCGAGGGCTTGAGCCGGATGCCCTGGTAGACAACCTCGAAACCGACGTCACGGGCCCGCACGGCGACCTGCTCGGCGCCGTTGGAGTGTCCGTCGAGGCCGGGTTTGCCGACGAGCATCCGCAGCCGCGTGCCGAGCTCGGCGCCGGTGGCCCGCACGCGCTCCCGGATGGCAGCGAGCTCCTGACGCCCCTCGTTCGACACCGCGGCCGACACCCCCGTGGGCGCGCGGAACTCGCCGAACACCTCCCGCAGCACCCCCGCCCACTCCCCGGTCGTGACGCCCACCTTCGCGCAGGCGATCGAGGCGTCCATGAGGTTGGCGTCGGTCTTGGCGGCGTCGCGCAGCCCGTCGAGCGCCGCCTCGACGGCCGCCACGTCCCGGTCGGCGCGCCACGCCTGGATCGCCTCGACGGCGGCGGCCTCCACCGCCGGGTCGACCGTCTCGATCGTCGCGGCCCCCTCGACCTGAAGTGGGCTGGGCTCGGTCGACTCGAACCGGTTCACCCCGACCACGACGATCTCGCCGGACTCCATCCGCCGCCGCTTCTGCGCCAAAGACGCGACGAGCTGCCCCTTCATGTACCCGGACTCGACGGCCGCGACCGCCCCGCCCTGCTCCTGCACCCGGTCGATCTCGGCCTTCGCACTGGCGACGAGCTCGGCGACCTTGGCCTCCACCACCCGTGAGCCGTCGAAGAGGTCCTCGTACTCAAGGAGGTCGGTCTCGAAGGCGAGCACCTGCTGCATGCGCAGCGCCCATTGCTGGTCCCATGGCCGCGGCAGGCCGAGGGCCTCGTTCCACGCCGGGAGCTGGATCGCGCGTGCGCGGGCGTCGCGCGAGAGCGTGACCGCCAGCATCTCCAGCACGATCCGCTGCACGTTGTTCTCCGGCTGCGCCTCGGTGAGGCCCAGCGAGTTGACCTGCACCCCGTAGCGCAGCCTGCGGTTGCGCGGATCCTCGACGCCGTAGCGCTCGGCCGTGATCGCGTCCCACAGCACGGCGAACGCGCGCATCTTGCACATCTCCTCGACGAACCGCAGGCCCGCGTTGGCGAAGAAGGAGATGCGCGCGACAACGTCAGGGAAGCGGTCGGGCGGCACCTGGCCTGCGTCGCGCACCGCGTCGAGCACGGCGATGGCGGTGGACAGTGCGTACGCGAGCTCCTGCGCGGGGGTGGCGCCCGCCTCCTGCAGGTGGTAGCTGCAGATGTTGATCGGGTTCCACTTGGGGATCTCGGCCACCGACCACGCGATCATGTCCGAGATCAGCCGCAGGCTCGGCGCGGGCGGGAACACGTAGGTGCCGCGCGAGAGGTACTCCTTGACGATGTCGTTCTGCGTGGTGCCCGCAAGCGTGGCCCGCGGGGCGCCCTGCTCGTCGGCAACGGCCACGTACAGCGCGAGCAGCCACATCGCGGGCGCGTTGATCGTCATCGACGTGTTGGCCTCGGCGAGCGGGATGCCGTCGAAGAGCGTGCGCATGTCGCCGATGTGGGTCACGGGCACGCCGACCTTGCCGACCTCACCGGCCGCGAGCGCGTCGTCGGGGTCGTAGCCGGTCTGCGTGGGGAGGTCGAAGGCCACCGAGAGGCCCGTCTGGCCCTTCGCCAGGTTGCGCCGGTACAGCGCGTTGCTCGTGGCCGCCGAGGAATGCCCCGCGTACGTGCGGATCACCCATGGCCGATCGCGCTCGTCGTCGGTTGGAAACGGCATCGGAACCTCCCCTGGGGGCGACGCCGCCTCAGCCTACTGGCGCGTAACGTCGCTTTCGGGCGACGGCGGTCACATCGGGGAGGACAATGCGGGTGTGGACGATCCGCGGTTCCTCGGACTCGTTGGCGGGCTCGTCCTGATGGGGCTGCTCACGCTGGGCCTGCGCTGGACGTTCGGCACCGGGAAGAACCTGCGTATCCCCGACCCGAACGACCCCGTCGGCGACGGGCTGCTCGCCGAGGTCGCCCGCGTCCCGACAGAGGCCGCCGCGCGCGTGCTGCGCTCCCGGCTGACCGCGGCGGGGATCCGCGCCACGATCGGCCGGGAGGGCAGAAGCTACCGGTTGATGGTGTTCGAGGACGACGTCGGGCAGGCCAAGCTCGTCCTACGGGCGGAGTGAGGCCGCA
The DNA here is from genome assembly GCA_963736375.1 of uncultured Actinomycetota bacterium. Taxonomy (GTDB): domain Bacteria; phylum Actinomycetota; class Actinomycetes; order Mycobacteriales; family Pseudonocardiaceae; genus Pseudonocardia. The sequence goes on along the minus strand of CAVTOL010000018.1, from coordinate 168,635 downwards.
GTTCCGTCCGAGATGTCCGCCTCGTACCGCGGACGCAGCGTAAGCGGGTCAGACCCGGTGGTACTTCGCGTCGAACGCGCAGAACACCCCGTAGGCGGCGAGGCCGAGCGCCACCACGACGAGCAGCCACGGTCCGAGCGGGGTCTGGGTGAGCGAGTGCAGCGCCGCGTCGAGGCCTGCGGCCTTGGCGGGGTCGAACTGGATCGCGGCGACCACGACGAGCACCCCGATCACCGCGACCGAGACGCCCTTCGCGATGAAGCCGACCTGTCCCGTGCGCTCGACGGCGGTGCGCGCCTTCGGATCCGTCGGCATGTCCATGTCGTCTTCGAACTTCTTCTTCCAGCCCGCGTAGATCTTGATCCCACCCGCGACGATGATCCCCAGCCCGACCGCGCCGACGATCCACTGGCCGCCGGGGAGGCCGAGCACGCCTGCCGTCGCCTTCTGCTGGCCGTTTCCCCCACCACCGCCGCCGAGCGCGGTGCGCGCGGCGAGCACGGCGAACGTGGCGAACACGACCGCCTTGAACGCCGACGTGCCACGCTTGCGCAGCTGCTTCTTCTTGTCGGACACGTAGCGGAAGCCCCAGATCGCCTGGCCCAGCCGCCACAGAGCGACGGCGACGAAGCCCAGCACGATGATCCACAACATGATCACGCCGAACGTGTTGCCCGTGAGCTCCTGGAACGCACCCTTCTGGTTGGCCTGCTCGCCACCGCTGCCGAAGGCGATCTGCAGCGCGAGCCACGCGATCAGCAGGTGCGTGACGCCGTAGCTCGCCAGCCCGACCCGTGCGCCCACCTGGACCCAACGGTTGTCGGTGACTTCATGGGCCGACCTGGCAGCGCTCGTCATGGGCGTAAAGGTGACATGCCGGGATCATCCCCGCACGCGGGACTACGCCACCCGGCCCAATTCCGTCAGAGGGGGTCGGCGAGCACCCGGGTGACGTCGGCCCCGAGGCCCTGCAGGTTCTCGACGAACCGCGGGTAGCCGCGGTCGATGTGCTCGACGTCCCACACCTGCGTCACCCCGTCGGCGCACAGGCCCGCCAGCACCAGCCCGGCTCCGGCACGGATGTCGCTCGCCCACACGGGGGCGCTCGACAGCCGCTCCACCCCTCGGACGACGGCGTGGTGTCCGTCGGTGCGCGCGTCCGCGCCGAGGCGCACCATCTCGTCGACGAACCGGAACCGGGCTTCGAACACGTTCTCGGTGATCATGGACGTGCCGTTGGCCACGGCGGAAAGCGCGATCGCCATCGGCTGCAGGTCCGTGGCGAACCCAGGGTAGGGCAGCGTGACGAAGTCGATCGCGCCCGGGCGCCCGTCCATCCGCACGGTGAACTCCTGCGTGCCCGTCGCGGTCTCCGCCCCTGCGTTGCGGAGTTTGTCCAGCACGAGGTCGAGGTGGTGCGGGTTGACGCCGCGCACGGTGACCTCGCCCCGGGTCATCGCCGCGGCGAACGCCCACGTGGCACCGACGATGCGGTCGCCGATCACCCGGTGCTCGGTGGGCTGCAGCCCGGTGACGCCGTGCACGGTGAGCGTCGAGGTGCCGATGCCCTCGATCTTGGCGCCCATCTGGGTGAGCATGGCGGCGAGGTCGACGATCTCCGGTTCACGGGCGGCGTTGTCGATCACCGTGGTGCCGTCGGCGAGCACGGCCGCCATGAGGATGTTCTCCGTGGCGCCGACGCTCGGGAAGTCCAGCCAGATCTGCGCCCCGCGCAGTACCTCCCTGCACGCGACGACCCGACCGTGCTCGATCTCCGTGGTCGCGCCGAGCTTCTGCAGCCCCGACTGGTGCATGTCGAGCGGGCGCGAGCCGATGGCGTCCCCGCCGGGCAGCGGGACGACCGCGCGGCGGCACCGCGCGATGAGCGGCCCGAGCACGCACACCGAGGCCCGCAGCCGTGACACCGACCGGTAGTCGGCCTCGGCCCCGATCTGCGCAGGGACATCGATGGCGACGATGTCGCGCTCCACGGTGACCCCGCACCCCAGGCTGCGCAGCACATCGGCCATCAGCGGGACGTCGAGGATCTCCGGACAGTTGGTGAGCGTTGTCGTGCCCTCGGCCAGCAGCGCCGCCGCCATCAGCTTGAGCACGCTGTTCTTGGCCCCCACGACGTCCACCGAGCCCACCAGCCGGGCCCCGCCGGTCACCGCGAAATGCTCTGCCACGGCGGTCGACGGTATCTGCTCGTGCCCGCCGGGTTACCGTCCCCCCATGGCCGTGCACCTGACCAGGATCTACACCAAGACCGGCGACGACGGCACGACGGCGCTCGGCGACTTCAGCCGTGTCCGCAAGACCGACGTACGGCTCGCGGCCTACGCCGACACCGACGAGGCGAACGCGGCGATCGGCGTGGCCGTCACGGTCGGTGGGCTCGCCGAGAACGTGCTCACCCCGCTACGGCAGGTGCAGAACGACCTGTTCGACGTGGGTGCGGATCTGTGCACGCCGATCGCAGCGGTGGCGGGCGGGGAAGAAAGGGCTCAGTACGAGCCGCTGCGGATCACCGAGGCCTACGTGACGCGCCTGGAGGGCTGGTGCGACGCGTTCAACGCCGACCTGCCCAAGCTCGCCTCGTTCATCCTGCCGGGCGGCACCCCGGGCGCGGCCTACCTGCACGTCGCCCGCACCGTCACGCGCCGGGCCGAGCGCTCGGTGTGGGCCTTGCTGGACGCCGACACCGAGCGCACCAACCCGCTGGCCGCGCGCTACCTCAACCGGCTCTCGGACCTGCTCTTCATCCTTTGCCGCGTGGCCAACCCCGACGGCGATGTGCTCTGGGCGCCCGGCGGTGCGACGCCCGAGGAGTGATGCCCAACCGGATCCGGCGAACAGACCAGCTCACATCGGCTGCGGGCCGAGAAGATGTCAGGACGCCACGCGGTAGCCAGGGAGGCCCGGCGGCGCCGATTCCAACCAGGACAGGAAGCCGGTGAGCACGCCGGGCGTCATGGCCAGCTCGATCTCGCGCTCCCCGATGCGGCAGCGCAGCACCGACGCCGCCTGGGGCAGCGCGTAGGCCTCCGCGGACACCGGGTTGCGCCGTTCCACGATCTTGAACTCCGTGCGGTCGAGCACGGCTGTGGCGCCGGGGCGCAGCGACGTCAGCCGGTACCAGGCGAACTCGTTGCCCTGGTAGCGGCCGACGCCGAAGTGCCAGCCCGCCGCGGCGTCCCTGGCAACGCGTGCGGGGCGGCGGCCAGGACCCTGCCTTCTCAGGCAGACGTCCACACCACCGCCCCGCATGAGGCGCACTCGCCGTACGGCGAGGTATCCGAGGCAGAGACAACCCAACAGCAGCAGGATGCCGGCGACGGACGCCACTGCCCCCATGTGCGACGCCTACTCGGCGCCCGCGGCTTTGAGCCGGACCTGGGCGCGGGCGGCGGCCGCCGCGCCATCGGGCTCGCCGGTGTCGGCCCGATCGAGAGCCGCGCGGGCCCGCGCGACATCGACCTCCTCACCGATTTCGGCCGACTCCGCCAAGATGGTGACGGCCTCCGGCGTGACGTGCAGGAACCCGCCGTGCACGGCCACTGAGGTGGACGGCCCGTCGACCCCGTCGATCCGGACGATCCCGGCTTCCTCCAGCTGCGCGAGCGTCTGCTCGTGCCCCGGCAGGATGCCGATCTCGCCGACGGTGGTGCGGGCGAAGACGAAGCTCGCCTTGCCCGACCAGACCCGCCGCTCGACGGCGACGAGCTCCACGGTCATCTCAGCCATCGTTGTCGTCGCTGTCCTTGCTGCCCTCGAGCTTCTTCCGGTTGCGCTCCAGGTCCTCCAGGCCGCCGCAGAGGAAGAACGCCTGCTCGGGCACGTTGTCGAATTCGCCCTTGGCGATCTTGTCGAACGACTCGATCGTCTCCTTGAGCGGCACGGTGGAGCCCGGCTGGCCGGTGAACTGCTCGGCCACCAGCAGGTTCTGCGACAGGAAGCGCTCGATGCGCCGGGCCCGCCCGACGAGTTGGCGGTCCTCCTCGGAGAGCTCGTCGATGCCGAGGATGGCGATGATGTCCTGAAGGTCGGCGTAGCGCTGCAGGATGCGCTTCACCTCGTTGGCCACGCGGAAGTGTTCCTCGCCGACGTACTGCGGGTCGAGGATCCGCGACGTCGAGGTGAGCGGGTCCACCGCGGGGTAGATGCCCTTCTGGGAGATCGGGCGGGAAAGCTCGGTGGTGGCGTCGAGGTGCGCGAACGTGGTGGCGGGTGCCGGGTCGGTGTAGTCGTCGGCGGGCACGTAGATCGCCTGCATGGAGGTGATCGAACGGCCGCGGGTCGACGTGATCCGCTCCTGCAGCTCGCCCATCTCGTCGGCCAGCGTCGGCTGGTAGCCAACGGCCGAGGGCATGCGGCCCAGCAGCGTGGAGACCTCAGAGCCCGCCTGGGTGAACCGGAAGATGTTGTCGATGAACAGCAGCACGTCCTGGTTGGCCACGTCGCGGAAGTACTCGGCCATGGTCAGGGCGGACAGCGCCACCCGCATTCTGGTGCCGGGGGGCTCGTCCATCTGCCCGAAGACCAGGGCGGTGTCGTTGATCACGCCGGACTCGGTCATCTCGGTGATCAGGTCGTTGCCCTCGCGGGTGCGCTCGCCCACCCCGGCGAACACCGAGGTGCCGCCGAAGTTCTTGGCCACGCGGGTGATCATCTCCTGGATGAGCACCGTCTTGCCAACGCCTGCCCCGCCGAACAGGCCGATCTTGCCGCCGACCACGTACGGGGTGAGCAGGTCGAGCACCTTGATGCCGGTCTCCAGCATCTCGGTGCGACCCTCGAGCTGGTCGAACGCGGGCGCCTTGCGGTGGATGCCCCACAGCTCGCCGGTGATCTCCAGGTCGGGATCGTCCAGACATTGGCCCAGCGTGTTGAACACGTGGCCTTTGACCTGGTCGCCGACCGGCACCGAGATCGGACGGCCCAGGCTGGTGACCTCCTGGCCGCGGACCAGGCCGTCGGTGGGCTGCATGGAGATGGTGCGCACGAGGTTGTCGCCGAGGTGCTGGGCGATCTCCAACGTGAGCGTGCGCTTGATCTCCCCGATCTCGACGGGTACCTCGAGCGCCGTGTAGAGCTCCGGCACCTCGTTGCGGGGGAACTCCACGTCGACGACAGGCCCGGTGACGCGCACGACGCGGCCGGTCACCGTGGTGTGGACAGTGTTGTTGTCCATAGTGGCGGTCATCAGTCACTCCCTGTGGTCACGAGAGCGTCGGCGCCCCCGACGATCTCACTGATCTCCTGCGTGATCTGGGCCTGACGAGCCTGGTTGGACTCCAGGGTCAGGCTACGGATCAGCTCGTTCGCATTGTCGGTCGCCGCCTTCATCGCGCGCTGGCGGTTGGCCGACTCCGAGGCCGCGGACTCCAGCAACGCCGAGAACAACCGCGCCCCGACGTACTTGGGCAGCAGCGCGTCGAACAGCGCGTCGGGGTCGGGCTCGAACTCGTACAGCGGCTGGATGCCCGCCGAGGGCTCGTCCTCGACGTACTCGACGACCATAGGCGCCATCCGCCGCGCCTGCGGCGTCTGCGAGACCATGTTCTTGAACTGCGTGAACACCAGGTGCAGCTCGTCGACGCTGTTTTCTTCGTCGTCGTCGGCCATGAACGCCTCGACGAGCGTGCGCGCCGCCTTGGCCGCGTCGGGGTAGCTGGGCTGCTCGGAGAAGCCGGTCCACGACTCCTTCACCTCGCGGTGGCGGAACCGGTAGTAGTTCACGCCCTTGCGCCCGATCACGTAGATGACCGGCTCCTTGCCCTCCTCGCGCAGCAGCGAGTAAAGCGCCTCGGCTTCCTTGAGCACGTTGGTGTTGTAGCCGCCGCACTGGCCGCGGTCGCTCGTGACGACCAGCACCGCGGCGCGCCGCGGGTTCTCCCGCTCCACGAGCAACGGGTGGTCCAGCGCGGAGTTGCTGGCCAGCTCGGTGAGCACCGCCGTGATCTGCTCCGCGTAGGGGCGCGACTCCTGCACCCGCGCCCTCGCCTTCACGATCCGCGAGGTCGCGATCAGCTCCATGGCGCGGGTGATCTTCTTGATGGACTGCGTGGAGCGAATGCGCCGCCGCAGGACGCGAATCTGTGCCGCCATATGCTCGTCCTCAGTCCTTCTTGCGGGCCTTGACGGTCTCCTGCTCGACCTCGTCTTCGTCCATCGCATCGACTGGCGCCTCGTGGACCAGCGACTCGCCCGACGACGTCGAGAAGCCGCGCTTGAAGTCCTTGACGAGGCGCTCGAGCCGCTCGACGTTCTCGTCGGTGAGCTTGCCGGTGTCGCGGATCTCCGCCAGTGCGCCCTCCTCGTTGCGCCGCACGTGGTCAAGGAACTCGCTCTCGAACTTGCTGATGTCGGCCACCGGCACGTCGTCGAGTTTGCCGCTGGTGCCGAGCCAGATCGAGATCACCTGCTCCTCGACGGGGAACGGCGAGTACTGCGGCTGCTTGAGCAGCTCGACCAGGCGGCTGCCGCGGCCGAGCGCGGCGGCGGACGCGGCGTCGAGGTCGGAGCCGAACGCGGCGAACGCCTCCAGCTCGCGGTACTGCGACAGGTCCAGCCGCAACGAGCCGGACACCGTGCGCATGGCCCGCACCTGCGCGGCGCCACCCACGCGCGACACCGAGATGCCGACGTTGATGGCGGGCCGCACACCCTGGTTGAACAGGTCGGACTCCAGGAAGACCTGGCCGTCGGTGATCGAGATGACGTTCGTGGGGATGTAGGCCGAGACGTCGTTTGCCTTCGTCTCGATGATCGGCAGGCCGGTCATCGAGCCTGCACCAAGCTCGTCGGAGAGCTTCGCGCAGCGCTCCAGGAGCCGGGAGTGCAGGTAGAACACGTCGCCGGGATAGGCCTCGCGGCCCGGAGGGCGGCGCAGCAGCAGCGAGATCGCCCGGTAGGCCTCCGCCTGCTTGGACAGGTCGTCGAAGATGATCAGGACGTGGTTGCCCGCGTACATCCAGTGCTGGCCGATCGCCGAGCCGGTGTAGGGGGCGAGCCACTTGAAGCCCGCGGGGTCGGACGCCGGGGCCGCGACGATCGTCGTGTACTCCAGTGCGCCCTTGTCCTCCAGCGCCTGGCGAACACCGGCGATCGTCGAGCCCTTCTGGCCGATGGCGACGTAGATGCAACGCACCTGCTTCTTCGGGTCGCCGGACGCCCAGTTGTCCTTCTGGTTGATGATCGTGTCCACGCAGACGGCGGTCTTGCCGGTCTTGCGGTCACCGATGATCAGCTGCCGCTGGCCGCGGCCGATCGGCGTCATGGCGTCGATGGCCTTGATGCCGGTCTGCAGGGCCTCCGACACCGACTGGCGCTGCATCACCGAGGCGGCCTGCACCTCCAGGACGCGGCGCTCCTCGGCCTCGATGTCGCCGAGGCCGTCGATGGGGGCACCCAACGGGTCGATCACGCGGCCCAGGAAGGCGTCGCCGACCGGCACCGAGAGGATTTCGCCGGTGCGCCGCACCTGCTGGCCCTCCTCGATGCCGTCGTAGGGGCCGAGGACGACCGCGCCGATGTCGCGCTGGTCGAGGTTCAGCGCGACCCCGAGAACGCCGCCTTCGAACTCGAGCAGCTCGTTGGTCATCGCCGAGGGGAGGCCCTCGATGTGGGCGATGCCGTCGCCGGTGTCGAGGACGGCGCCAACCTCTTCCCGCGACGTCCCCGTCTCCAGGGAGGAGACGTAGCCCGCAATCGCACTCCGGATCTCCTCCGAGGAGATCGTCAGCTCTGTCATCTCTATCTCCCGCCCAGCCAAGCCACTGACACCGCAAGCGAGCGGCCGTTCAATTTGATTTCGCTTCCAGGCCCTTTGCCCAGCCAAGCCACTGATACCGCAAGCGAGCGGCCGTCAAGTTGGATTTTCACTTCAGGTCCTTTAACGGTTTGGGGTCAGCTCGGGAGGGTGCGGCGCGCGGCGGCGATACGGCCCGCGACGCTGCCGTCGATCAGCTCGCCGCCGACGCGGACGACGAGGCCGCCCAACAGGTCGGGGTCGAGCTCCACCTGCAGGGAGATCGGCCTTCCGTAGAGCCGGGTCAGCAAGTCGGTGAGGCGCTGCTCCTGCTCGGCGGTCATCCGGACGGGGGTACGGACGTGCGCCACGTAGCGATCGCGACGGGCCGCGGCGAGCTCGGAGAGCTCCTCGGCCGTGACGTCGAGGTTGCGGCTGCGCGGGGTGCGCACGGCCTGCTCCAGCAGCGTGGCGGTGACGGGTGCGACCTTCTCCCCCACCACGTCGCGCAGCAGCCCGACCCGCTTTTCAGCGGGCGTCGTCGAGTCCGACAGCAGCCGGGCCAGCTCCGGCTCACGGTCGAGGATGCGGCCGAACCGGAACAGCTCGTCCTCGACGCGGTCGAGCGAGCCGTCCTTCTCGGCCACCCCGAACGCCGCGGCGCGCGCCAGTGTCTCCAGCGCTTCGAGCAGATCGCCCGAGCGCGACCAACGCGACGCCACCAGGTCGGAAACGAGGTCAAGCGCGGGGCGCCCGACCTTGCCGGAGAACAACCCGTCGGCGAGGGCGCTGCGCGATGCGCCCGGCGTGCTCGGGTCGGCGAGCGCCCGCCGCAGCCCGTGTTCGCGTTCGAGCACACCGAGCACGGCGAACAGGTCGTCGGCCAGCCTGCCGAGCTCGGCGGCCCCCGTCGCGTCGATGTGGTCGTCGAGCCGGGCCATGGCCGCAGAGAGCGACTCGCGGCTGGCGGACTGCAGTACGGACGCCATCTGCTAGGCCCCTCCCCCGGCCGCCACCTGGCTGCCCCGCGGCGACGGCAAGTTCTCGATCTCGGAAAGAAAGCCATCGACCGTGGCGCTGCGCGCGTTGTCGTCGGACAGCTCCTTGCGGACGGTCCGCTCGGCCAGCTCCATCGAGGCCCCGCTCAGCTCGGAGCGCAGCCCGCGCACCACCTGGTCGCGCTGGACCGCGAGCTGGTCGCGCCCCCGCTGGAGCATCCGCTCGACGTCGGCCTCGGCCTGCGCCTTGAGCTCCTCGCGGATGCGGGTGGCGTCGGCGCGTGCGTCGTCGCGGATGCGGGCGGCCTCGGCCTCGGCCTGCTGCACCGCGTTGTCGAAGCGCCCCTGCGCGTCGTCGAGCTTGCGCGTGGCCTCCTCGGCCTCGTCGACCTGGTGCTGGACCTCGTCCTGACGCTTCTTGACCATGTCTGTGATCACCGGCAGCACGTAACGCCACAGCACGAACAGCATGATCGCAAAGGCGACCCACTCCGCGATGAGCACCGCGATGGACTCCATCAGCGCTGCCCTCCCGCGGTCTGCCGCTCATCCAATTCGGCCAGGTAGCTAATGACGTTTGCATCGTCGTAGGCGACAGGGCGGCCGAGGATCTTGCCCGCCAGGTCGGTGGACAGGCCGCCGATCTCGCCCCGCAGCGCCTGGACGGCCTCGGCCCGCTGCGCGGCGAGCTCCTCCGCCCCTCGCTGGTGGATCTCCGCGACCTCCCGGTCGGTCTCGGCCCGCATCTCGTCACGGATGCGTTGGGCATCCGCGCGCGCCTCGTCCTTGACCGCCGTTGCCTGCGCCCGTGCGTCGGCCAGCGCGGCGTCGTACCGCTCCTGCGCCTCGGCGAGCTTGCGGACGGCGGCGTCGCGCTCCTCGGCCTGCTTGCGGTTCATCTCGTCCCGCTCGTTCATCGCCTTCGTCAACGGCGGCACCACGAAGCGATAGAAGAAGTACAGGATCGCCATGAAGATCAGGGACTCGACGATGATCGTGGCGTTGGGGACGAGGAAGTTCTGCGTCGCCGCAGCCAACGGCTCTGCCATGGACTCGCCGCTCAGCTCAGGACGAACACGAACAGCGCCATGAACGCCAGGTTGATGAAGTACATGCCCTCCACCAGACCGATGATCAGGAACATGGTCGTGTTGAGGCGGCCTGCCGCCTCCGGTTGACGGGCCACGCCCTGGATGACCGCGGAGCCCGCGAGACCGTCGCCGATGGCCGCGCCGATGGCGCCGCCGCCGAGGGCGAGCCCGCCGCCGATCATGGCCAAGCCGAGCGTGACGTTTCCGGTGATGCTTTGGGCGGCCTGGGCCAGAACGCTCATCTCTCTCCTCGTTTCTTCGTGCGAACGTCGTGGGTCGGGGGCGGAACCGTGGTGGTCTAGTGGTGGGCAGCCTCGTCCTCGCTGCCCACCGCCTCGGCGAAGTAGATCAGGGTGAGCAGGGTGAAGATCAGCGCCTGGATGACGCCGATGAACATGTCGAAGAGCTTCCAGATCGCGTTGGGCAGCCAGAGGATGTAGGCGGGCAGCAGCGCGATCACCGCCACCATGATCCCGCCCGCGAAGATGTTGCCGAAGAGCCGCAGCGCGAGCGAGGCGGGGCGTGACAGGTACTGCGTGATGAACTCGATCGGAGCCAGGAACGCATACGGCTGCGTGAAGTGGCCGAAGTAGGCCTTGGCGCCCTTGGCCCTGATGCCCGCCACGTTGACCCACACGATCACCAGCAGCGCCAGCGGGTAGACGAGGTTGACGTCGGCGGTGGGCGGCGGGAGCCAGTGCTCCGAGGGCAGCGCGGCCAACCAGTTGCAGGTCAGGATGAACGCGAAGACGGTGATGCAGAATCCCACGACGCCGCGCGGCGTGCGGACGCCCATGCCTTCCTTCACCTGGCCCTGCACCCAGGCCGCGAGCGCCTCGAACGCCACCTGCAGGCCCGAAGGGCGGCCCTTGGTCGCCCGGTTGGCCATGTAATAGCCCAGCCCGCACACGATGGCCCCGGCGATGAGCGTGGCGATGATCGTGTCGAGGTTGAACGTCAGGCCGCCGATCTCGACGGTCCAGTGCTCGCCCGGGGTGATGTTGCCGCCTTCCGCGGCGAGGACGATACTCATCCCTGATCAGTCATTTCTGTCGGATCTCCTTGATCAACGGCAGCATCGAGCTCACGATCGCGAGGAACTGGAACAGCGCGAGGCCGCCGATCACCGCGATGCCCGCGGGGCGCACCAGCCATGCGATCGCCAGCGCGATCACGGTGATGACCGCGAGGCGGCCGAGCACCGAGCCGGAGAAGCGCACCTTCGACGGGCGTGCCGAGGCGAAGTTCGCGACCGACCGCACCGCGAGCCAGAGATTGAGCGTGCCCAGCGCGACCCCGATAGCGAGGAACAAGCCGTACAGGCCATAGCCGAGCACCACGAGGGCAACGACGACGATGACCGTCACGACCCCGGCCATGATCGTCGTCCGGCGGAACATCGCCCTCGTGACGGGCGGCGTGTAGGACGGCGGCACGTTCGTGGTCACGCGGCGCACCTGCCCTTCACGAGTATCGCTTGAACTGCTTCACGACATAGACGGTGGCCAGTACGACGCCAAGCGCAAGGCCGATCATCGCGATGAGCGGGAACGTGCCCGTGGCCAAATCGCCGAGCCACCCTAGGCCGAAGCCGACCATCACGCACAGCGCGAGCGTGAGGCCCATCGAGAGCAGATCGCCCAGCTCCGGGCCGCTGCTGTCCACCGGTCGGTCTCAAGGCCGGGGCATGCGGCGTCGACGGCACAGGGGGGCTCTCACCAGCTTCTCCTTCGTCGGCGCCGGAAGGGGCTCGCTCCAAGGGGACAAACCAGGCCGATAACCGGCCTGTGACGGGGACGCTACCACAGGGTGACCGGGTCTCCCGACACCCCGTGACCTGCGGGAAACCGTTTCCGGACGATCGGTTTCTACACGCGGTGGCGCATCCGGGGCACGGCGGAGGCGAGCGCGGCCAGTAGCAGCCCGAACCCGACAGTCCAGAGCACCACGACGGGGTCGGCGATAAATGTGAGCGCCACCGCACCGAACGCCAACACGCCCGCCCAGAGGTAGATCAGCAGCACGGCCCTGCGCTGGCTGTGGCCGATCTCCAGCAGCCGGTGGTGCAGGTGCATCTTGTCGGGCGAGAACGGGCTCATGCCCGCACGGGTGCGCCGCACGACCGCCATGGCGAGGTCGAGCACCGGCACAAAGAGGACGGCGGCAAACACGATGAGCGGGGCCAGCGACGCGAGGTAATAGCGCGGCGAGTCGACCACCACAGGGATCTTCCCGGACGCGCTGATCGTCGCGGCGGCCAGCAACACACCGATGAGCATCGATCCCGAGTCGCCCATGAAGATCCGGGCAGGGTTGAAGTTGTGCGGGAGAAAGCCGACGCAGGCCCCGCCGAGCACCGCGGCGATGAGGGCGGGCGAGTAGTAGGACGGGTCGTTGCCGTACTGGAGGATCAGGCTGATCGCGAACGTTCCCACGGCCACCGCGCCGATCGTGCCGATGCCCGCGGCGAGGCCGTCGAGGCCATCGACGAAGTTCATCGCGTTCACCAGCACCACGGTGAACAGCACCGTCAGCAGCATGCCCTGGCCGTAGCCGAGGGAGAGCACCGAGCCGGAGATGCCGGTGCCCCCGCCGCCGAACGGTATCCAGAACGTCGACCACTGCACGCCGAAGATGATCAGGACACCGGCGGCGGTGGTCTGGCCTGCGAACTTGGTGAGCGCATCGAGATCGTAACGATCGTCGAGCGCGCCGACGCCCACGAGCAGCACCCCGGCCAGCAGCGCGCCGAGCACCTCGGCCGAGCTGGTGTCGAACGCCAGCCGCAGCGCGGGGAGCTGGTAGGCCATCGCGACGCCCGCGAGCACGCCGCCGAGCATCGCGAGCCCGCCCCAGCGCGGCGTGGGGATGACGTGCACGTCGCGCCCCCGCGGCCAGGCCACGGCACCGAGCTTGAGTGCCAACAGCCGCACCGGCGCGACCAGCAGGAACGTGACGACGGCCGCCGTCAGCCCGGCAAGCAGGTACTCCCGGATCGGCAGCACGAGCGTGGGCACGGTCCGTGACGCTACCCGCCCGCGCGACCCGGCCTCCCCACCACGGTGATTCGGCGATTCCACCGCGGCACCCAGGGCCAGGAGCAATGCTCTTGTATCAGTTCACCGCTCTGGCTATTGTGGGCCGATGAGCGCGCCAGGGGTCAGAGCGCGGGTCAGGGCCGAGCTGACGCGGGAGATCGTCGAGGCCGCTCGCCGCCACCTTGCCTCCGACGGCGCGGCCGCGTTGTCGCTCCGCGCCGTCGCCCGAGAGCTTGGCATGGCGAGCTCGGCTGTCTACCGCTACTTCCCCAGCCGTGACGACCTGCTCACCGCCCTGATCGTCGACGCGTACGACGCCATGGGCGCGGCCGCGGAGGTCGCTGACGCCGAGCGGCCCGGTTCCGATCTGATCGGCCGCTGGCAGGCCGCCTGCGCGGCCGTTCGGACCTGGGCGCTGGCCAATCCGCACGAGTACGCGCTCGTCTACGGCTCTCCCGTCCCGGGGTACGCGGCGCCGGAGACGACGATCGGGCCTGCGGGGCGCGTCGGGGTCGTCCTTTGCCGGATCGTGGCCGACGGCATCGCGTCCGGTGTGATCGACGACACGAGCGACGGTTCCGGATCGGACACGACGATCCGGCCGGGCCTCGCCGCCGAGCTCGGGCTGCCCGCCGACCCGACCGGCTCCGTCGCCGCCCGTGCCGTGCACGCTTGGACGAGCCTGTTCGGACTGATCAACTTCGAGCTGTTCGGCCACACCCACAACGTGGTCGTCGACCACGAGGCGTTCTTCGCGAGCTCGACGGAGCGCCTGGCCGCCGAGCTGGGCGTGGCCGACGGCACCGCTCCGTGACTCAGGCCGAGACCACCGCCTGACCGAGCACGTCCGAGACCTGCTGCGCGGTGACCGCGCCCTCGCGGAGGATGCGGGGGTGGTCGGCGGTGAGATCGACGATCGTTGAGGCCACCGGCTCGCCCGACGGGCCGCCGTCGAGGTAGACGTCGACGGCGTCACCCAGCTGCTCGTGCGCCATGGCCGCGTTGCTCGCAGGCGGCTGTCCGGACACGTTGGCGCTGGAGACGGCCATCGGACCAACGTCGCGCAGCAACTCCAGCGCGACCGGGTGCAACGGCATCCGCAGCATCACCGTGCCCTTGGTCTGGCCAAGATCCCAGGCCAGCGACGGGGCGTGCGGCAACACCAGCGACAGACCACCCGGCCAGAACGCCTCGATGAGATCGCGCGCAGCGTGTGGCACGCTCAGCACAAGCCCGTCGATCGTCGACCAGGAGCCGACGAGCACCGGCACGGGCATGTCGGGCCCGCGGTGCTTCGCCGCGAGGAGGCCACGCACCGCATCGGCGCTGAACGCGTCGCAGCCCAGCCCGTACACGGTGTCGGTGGGCAGCACGACGAGCCGCCCCCCGCGAACCGCGCGCGCCGCCGCGGCCAGGCCCTCCGCGCGGGCGTCCGGATCAGAGCAGTCGTACGTCATCGCCACGCCGCGCAGACTACGGCGCCCGCCCCCGCTTGCATGTCTGCCAGGGCGCACGCTGTGACAGACGGCGCTGTGGGGCGGGCTAGCGGCGGCGACCGGTGGCGTAGCGGGGGCGGCCGTTGAGGTCGGCGTGCTCGGCCACGTCGACCAGCTCCGGACGGGCACGCAGGAGGGCGGGGACGGCGTCGGCGTGGCTGTCGTCGTGCTCCACCGCGAACACACCGCCCGGCCGCAGCAGCGCGACGGCTCGTTCGACGACGGCAGGAATGACCGCAAGACCGTCCGGACCTGCGAAAACGGCCATCGCGGGGTCGCCAGCGCGTACCTCGGGCGGCACCGTCGTGGCGTCCGGGACGTAGGGCGGATTGCAGACGACGAGGTCGACGCGGCCCGCGAGGTCCGCGAGGAGGTCGGCTGCGCGCACGTCGGCGGCGTGGAGCACAACGCGCCCACCATCTGCGTCGACGTTGCGGCGCGCCCAGGCCAGCGCCTTCGGGTCGAGTTCGACGGCGTGCACCTCGGCGTCGGGTCGCAGGGCGGCGATGGCGAGCGCGAGCGCTCCTGAACCCGTGCAGAGGTCCACCACCAGCGGCGACGCAACGTCCGTCAGCGCCGCGATGCCCCACTCCAGCAGCAGCTCGGTCTCCGGCCGCGGGATGAAAACGCCGGTGCCGACGGCGACTTCGACGGGGCCGAGCACCGCTGTGCCGAGCAGGTGCTGGAGTGGTTCCCTGGCCGCACGCCGCACGACCAGCGCACGCAGAGCGTCCGCAGCGCCAAGGTCGAGCCGCGGATGCAGCAGCAGCCTGCCGCGCGGGACGCCCAGCACGTGCGCGGCGAGCGACTCGGCGTCGAACCGCGGGGATGCGACCCCCGCCGCAGCCAGCGAGCGTTCGCTTTCGTCGAGGAGAGCGCGGAGTGGCACGTCGAGGCGTGTCGAAGACGCCGACTCACCGTGGCGAGATGCGCGACTCACCGTCATTGGGTCAGCTGTTCGGCCCGGTCGGCCGTGATCAATGCCTCGAGGACGCCGTCGAGCTCGCCGTCGAGCACCGCGCTCAGGTTGTAGGCCTTGTAGCCGACCCGGTGGTCGGAGATGCGGTTCTCCGGGAAGTTGTAGGTGCGGACCCGCTCGGAGCGGTCGACCGTGCGCACCTGTGAGCGCCGCACGTCCGACGCCTGCGCGGCCGCCTCCGCCTCCGCCAGCGCCTGGAGGCGGGCGCGCAGCACCTCCATCGCCCGCGCCCGGTTCTGCAGCTGGGAGCGCTCGTTTTGGCAGCTCACGACGATGCCGGTGGGCAGGTGGGTAATCCGAACGGCGGAGTCGGTGGTGTTGACGCTCTGGCCCCCGTGGCCTGAGGAACGGAACACGTCGACGCGTAGGTCGTTCTCGTCGATCTCGATGTCGGTGTCGCCGTCGCCGGGATCGGGGTAGACGAGCACACCCGCCGCCGAGGTGTGGACGCGTCCCTGCGACTCGGTGACCGGCACGCGCTGCACCCGGTGCACGCCGCCCTCGTACTTCAGTGCGGCCCACACGCCGTCGGGACCGGTGCTGCGCGAGCGCAGCACCATCGTCATGTCCTTGACGCCGCCGAGGTCGCTCGCCACCGCGTCGAGCACCTCGACCTTCCACCCGCGCCGTTCGGCGTATCGCGTGTACATGCGGGCGAGATCGCCTGCGAACAGCGCCGACTCCTCGCCGCCCTCCCCCGACTTGATCTCCATGACGACGTCGTCGCCGTCGTGCGGGTCGCGCGGAACGAGCAGCTGAGCCAGCCGGGTCTCCAGGTCGGGGAGGCGGGCGGCGAGCTCGTCGGCCTCTTCGGTGAACGTAGGGTCCTCGGTGGCGAGCTCACGGGCGGCGGCGAGGTCGGAGCGGACCGATTGCAGCTCGCGCGCAGCGCCGACGACCTGGCCGAGCTCGGCGTAGCGCCGCCCCAGCTTGCGGGCCTGGGCTGCGTCCGCGTGCACGGAGGGGTCGGCGAGCGCGCGCTCCAGCTCGGCATACTCCATGAGCAGCGCGTCTACCGTCGGTGCGGCCATCTCGCCTCCTCTCCCGACCACGCCATTGCCACCGTCGTCGATCGGGCGTCCCTCGGGAACCCACCGCCGATCGGAGACAACGGGCCTCTCCGGACACGACGACGGCGCCCACCGCAACGATGGGCGCCGTCTGAGCAGCTACTTCTTGCCCGGGGTCCGCTTGCCGTAGCGCGCCTCGAAGCGCGCGACGCGACCGCCGGAGTCGAGGATCTTCTGCTTGCCGGTGTAGAAGGGGTGGCAAGCCGAGCAGACCTCGACCGTGATGGACCCGCTGGCCTTCGTGCTGCGGGTGGTGAAGTGATTGCCGCAGCCGCAGGTGACCTGCGTCTCGACATAAGCGGGGTGAATGCCTTCGCGCACGGGGATTCCTCTCGATGTGGCCCCGGGTCCCCTGTCTATCAGGGGTGAACCGGCGCCGGAGCGTGACGGTCTATTCAACCATCCGCCCCGGCGCCGTGTTCCCGTAGGTCAGTCGAGGTCCGCGCCGGGCGTGCTCTTGGACACCTGCATGAGGAACTCGATGTTGGTGCGGGTCTTGCGCAGCTGGGTGAGCAGCAGGTCGATGGCCTGCTGGTCGTCCAGCGCGGACAGCAGCCGACGCAGCTTGACCATCACCGCGTACTCGTCCGGCGCCAGGATCAGCTCTTCCTTGCGGGTGCTGGAGTCGCCAACGTCGATGGCGGGGAAGACCCGCTTGTCGGCGATACGGCGGTCCAGCTTGAGCTCGGCGTTGCCGGTGCCCTTGAACTCCTCGAAGATCACCGTGTCCATCGTGGACCCGGTTTCGACCAGTGCGGTGGCGAGGATCGTCAGCGAGCCGCCGTCCTCGATGTTGCGCGCGGCGCCGAGGAAGCGCTTGGGCGGGTAGAGCGCGGTGGAGTCGACACCGCCGGACAGGATGCGGCCCGACGCGGGCGCGGCCAGGTTGTACGCCCGGCCGAGGCGCGTGATGTTGTCCAGCAGCACCACAACATCGTGGCCCATTTCGACCAGGCGCTTGGCCCGTTCGATGGACAGCTCGGCGATGGTCGTGTGGTCGGTCGGGGGCCGGTCGAACGTCGACGCGATGACCTCGCCCTTCACCGACCGCTGCCAGTCGGTGACCTCCTCCGGCCGCTCGTCCACGAGGACGACCATGAGGTGGCATTCCGGGTTGTTGGTGGTGACCGCGTTGGCGATGTTCTGCATGATCGTGGTCTTGCCTGCCTTCGGCGGGGACACGATCAGCGCGCGTTGGCCCTTGCCGATCGGCATGACCAGGTCGATGACGCGGGTGGTGAGCTTGTGCGGCTCGGTCTCGAGGCGCAGCCGCTCGTTGGGGTAGAGCGGGGTGAGCTTGGTGAACTCCGGGCGGTCGCGCGACGACTCCGGGTCCTGGCCGTTGATCGAGTCGACCCGCACGAGCGGGTTGAACTTCTGCCGCGACTGCTCGCCGTCGCGCTGCTCGCGCACCGCGCCGGTGATCGCGTCGCCGCGGCGCAGGCCGTACTTGCGGACCATGGACAGCGACACGTAGACGTCGGTGGGGCCGGAGAGGTAGCCGGTGGTGCGCACGAACGCGTAGTTGTCGAGGATGTCGACGATGCCCGCGACGGGCAGCAGCACGTCGCCCTCGCGCACCTCGGTGTCGACGGCGCCCTGGCCGCCGCTCTGTCCACCGCTCTGGCGGTCGCGGCCGCGGCGACGGTCCCGGAAGCGACGTCCGCGGCGCCCGCGGCCATCGCCGTCATCGTCGCCGTCGTCGTCGGGGCGGTTGTCGCGAGGACCGCGGTTGTCGCCGCGGTTGTCCGTGCGGTTATCGGGTCGGCTGTCGCTGCGGCTGTCGCTGCGGTTGTCGCGCGGTTGTCGCGCGGTTGTCGGCGCGGTTGTCGCGTCGCGGTTGTCGGCGCGGTTGTCGGCGCGGTTGTCGGCGCGGTTGTCGGCGCGGTTGTCGGCGCGGTCGCCGCCGCCCCGCCGCTCGCCCCGCGCCGGACGGCCCGTGTCGGCCGATCCGTCGGTGGGCGCATCAGTGCTGGTGGGAGCGTCGGCGACCGCGGCGGGCTCGGCCGCGGTGCCGTTGTGCTCGGCCCGGCGCCGCTGACGCTGCCGACGGCCACCGCCCTCGCCATCGGCGGGCGGCGTCGTCGACTCCCTGGTCGGCTGCGCAGTCGACTCGCCTGCCTGCGCGGGAGCAGGCGGGACAGCGGCGGCGGTCTCGGTGTTCGGTGTGGACGTCGGCGCAGACGTCGGCGCGGAGGCCTCTGCCGTCTTCGGCGCGTCGACCGTGGCCGCGGCGTCGTTGATGGCGGGCTTCGGGTCCGGTGCGCCCGCGGGCCTGCTGGCCGCGCGGCGACGACGGGCGGGGGCGGCAGGGGCAGCACCGTTTTCGGTGGTGGCCGGGCCTGCAGGGGCCGGGGCCGCGTCCGGCAGCGCGAGCTGCGGGGCGGTGCTCGCGCCCGCCTGGCGCTCCTTGATCGCGGCGATGAGATCGCCCTTTCGCATGCCGGTGATGTCGGGGATGTTCAGCTCCCCCGCCAGCTGGCGGAGTTCCGCCAGCACCATGCCGGAGAGGCCCCGCTTGCGGGGTGCGGCGGTGCTAACGAGCTCGGTCTCGCTCAAGGCTGTCCTTCCTGACCTACCGGGCGCCATGCCCGGGTCAGCGAATTTCACTAGAGATGTCGGTGGACGTTCGCGGGAAGAGCGGTCGTCCCGACCGGCGGGACGGCGATCTTCGCGACTCCTCGCGGGAAAGAGGCCGCTCGTCCGAAACCGGATCCGAACCACGGGGATGCAGATTTCGGCTCGAGTGGCCACGCGGATGACGCGTGGATCGCCGTTGCACCGTCGAGGGTAGACGTAACCACTGGTCGCGGCAACAACCACCCCGCCCGACACGCCCAAGGAAGGCGCTGGAACGTTCGGCCCGCAACGAGCGACGCCTCGTGGGCGTCGGCGCGTCAGGGATGAGCGCTGCAGCGCGTTCCTCAGGTTTCGACGACCACGCCCACGGTGTCGATCGGCAGGGGCATCGGGACGAACCCGTGGAGATCAACCGAGGGCACCCGGCCGTCGGTGGTGAAGGCGAGCACCGTCGGGCCGGCGCCGGAGATCGCCGCCGGAACGCCATGAAAACGCAGGGCGTCGACGAGATCGGCCGATTCGGGGTAGGCCGGGCGCCGATATCCCTGGTGCAGGCGGTCCTCGGTGGCGGGCATCAACAGCTCGGGACGTTGGGTGAAAGCCAGCACCGAAAGCGCGGTGCGACTGCCGGTGAAGGCCGCGTCGACCAGCGGCACCCGTTCGGGCAACAGACCCCGTGTGGTGCTGGTGAGCGACTCGGCTCCCGCGATGAACGCGACCGGACGGATGTCCGGATGTACGTCTAGTCGTACAGCGTGAAACCGCTCCGCGGTATTCCCCGGTGTCTCCCACGCGACGACGAACCCGCCGAGCAGGCTGGCCGCCGCGTTGTCGGCATGCCCCTCCATACCGGCCGTGACCTGCAGAATTGTGTCGCGCTCCAGCTCGGCGTCGCGCCCGGCGAGCACGACGGCGGCCACCGCGCCCCCGACCGCAGCGGCCGCGGAGCTGCCCAACCCCCGGGAGTGCGGGATGGCGTTGCGGCAGCGCATCCGCAGGCCGGACGGCGCGTCGCCGGTGATCGCCCACGTGGTGCGCATCGCGCGGACGACCAGGTGCGCGCCGTCGCACGGCACCCGGCCTGCGCCTTCGCCGTCGACCTCGACGGTGACGCCGTGCGGTGCGACCGACACCTCGATGTCGTCGTAGAGGCCGAGCGCGAGGCCGAGCGCGTCAAAGCCGGGCCCGAGGTTGGCCGAGGACGCAGGCACGCGCACGCGAACCTCGGTGGGCCTACCCATGCGCGCGCCCCCTGGACTGCAGCAGGGTGACACTGCTGACGTTGAGTGGCAGCAGGGTGACATTCCTGCACTGGGGGGCGCGCATCAGGCCAGCTCCAAGGCTGCGGCCACCGCCGATGGGTCGAGCGGGACCACCGTCGGTTCGGACGCCGACAGCAGCGCGGTGTCGGGGTCCTTCAGCCCGTGCCCGGTGACCGTGCAGACCACCAGCGACCCGCGCGGCAGGCTGCCGTCGGCCGCCGACTGCAAGAGCCCCGCCACGCTCGCCGCCGACGCGGGCTCGACGAACACCCCCTCGCGGGCGGAGAGCAGTCGGTAGGCCACGAGGATCTCGTCGTCGGTGACGGCCGCGAACCGGCCGTCCGAAGCGTCACGCGCCGTAACCGCCGCCGCCCACGAAGCGGGCGCGCCGATGCGGATGGCGGTCGCGATCGTCTCGGGGTGCTTCACGGGCGCGCCATACACGAGCGGCGCTGCACCGGCCGCCTGGTAGCCGAACATCCGCGGCGCGGCGGAGATCAACCCGTCGGCGCGGTACGCGGAGTAGCCCGCCCAGTACGCGGTGATGTTGCCCGCGTTGCCGACCGGGAGGCAGTGGACGTCGGGGGCGCGGCCGAGCTCGTCGCAGATCTCGTACGCGGCACTCGCCTGGCCTGCTATCCGGGTGGGGTTCACCGAGTTGACCAGCGCGGCCACGTCGTAATCGGCCGCGGTCTTGCGGGCGAGCTCAAGGCAGTCGTCGAAGTTGCCGTCCACCTGCAGGATCCGCGCCCCGTGCGCCACGGCCTGCGCGAGCTTGCCCAGGGCGATCTTGCCTTGTGGGACGAGCACCGCGCAGGTGAGGCCCGCGCGGGCGGCGTAGGCCGCCGCCGAGGCCGACGTGTTGCCCGTGGACGCGCACAGCACACCCTGCTTGCCGCGGGCGAGCGCGTCGGTGACCGCCACGGTCATCCCGCGGTCCTTGAACGAGCCCGTCGGGTTGGCCCCGTCCACCTTGAGCAGCACCTCGCACCCGGTGCGCTCCGACAGGTGCCGCGCGGGCAGCAGTGGGGTGCCACCCTCACCGAGGGTAACGATCTTCCAGCCGTCCTGCACGGGCATGCGTTCCCGGTAAGCGTCGATCACGCCGGGCCAGGGTGCGACGCGCGCGGTGGTCATCCGGCCACCCCTTTCCGACCGAGGTCCTCCACCCGCAGGACGCTCTCCACGCCGTTCACGATGTCCAGCCCGGCCAGCTCGCCGACGGTGGCGGCCAGCGCGGCCTCCGGCGCGACGTGCGTGACCACCACCAACCGGGCCGCTGAGCGAGCTTGCGAACGGACCGTCGGCGCCGTGCCGTCCCCGCCGGTCTGGCGCACGGCCGCGATGCTCACGCCCTGTGCCGCGAACGCGCCCGAGATCGTCGCGAGCACGCCTGCGCGGTCGGCGACGTCCAGGCTGACGTGGTAGCGGGTCGGCACGCTGCCCATCGGCCGCATCGGCAGGCTGGCGTAGGTGCTCTCGCGCGGCCCGCGGCCGCCGACGACACGGTTGCGCGCCACCGCGACAAGGTCGCCGAGCACCGCGCTCGCGGTCGGCGCCCCGCCTGCGCCCTGGCCGTAGAACATCAGCTGGCCTGCCGCCTCGGCCTCGACGAACACGGCGTTGAACGCTCCGTCGACCGCGGCCAGCGGGTGCGCGGCCGGGATCATCGCCGGATAGACCCGCGCGGAGACCGATTCCGGGTCGCTCGTGCGCTCGCAGATCGCCAGCAGCTTGATCACGCAGCCCAGCCTGCGTGCGGCGGCGATGTCGACGGCGGTGACGTCGCGGATGCCCTCGCAGTGCACGTCCGCTGCGGTCACGCGGGTGTGGAAGGCCAGCGACGCGAGGATGGCGGCCTTGGACGCCGCGTCGTAGCCGTCGACGTCGGCGCTCGGGTCGGCCTCGGCGTAGCCCAGCCGGGTGGCCTCGTCCAGCGCATCGGCGTAGCTCGCGCCGGAGGCGGCCATCGAGGAGAGGATGAAGTTCGTGGTGCCGTTGACGATCCCGGCGACGCGCGTGATCCGGTCGCCCGCCAACGATTCCCGCAGCGGCCGCAGCAGCGGGATGGCGCCCGCGACCGAGGCCTCGTAGTAGAGGTCGGCGCCCGAGGAGTCGGCCGCTTCGGCGAGCGTGGCCCCGTCCTCGGCGAGCAACGCCTTGTTCGCCGTGACGACGGACTTGCCCGCCTTCAGCGCTTCTAGCAGCCACGTGCGGACGGGCTCGATGCCGCCGATCACCTCGACGACGACGTCCACGTCCGGCCGCGTGACCAGCGCGGACGCGTCCGTCGTGAGCAGCTCGCCCAGCTCGGGATGTCGGTGGGGGCGCCGCACGGCCACCCCGACCAGCTCGACCGGCGCGCCCACGCGGGCCGCGAGATCGGCCGCCTGCTCACGCAGCAGCCGCACCACCTCGCCCCCGACCGTGCCGCAGCCCAGCATCGCGACGCGGATCGCTGTTCCTACCCGCCCCGCAGGCTCCGCAAGCTCCGCCTGCTTCCGTCCGCCCGCACCTACCCGCCCCGCAGGCTCCGCCTGCTTCCGTCCCCCGGCACCTACCCGCCCCGCAGGCTCCGCCTGCTTCCGTCCCCCGGCCTCGGTCACTGGCCGACCTCCAGCCGGAAGTGATCCTCTTCGGTCTCCCGGCGCAGCAGCACCCGTGCTTGGCCGTCGCGCACGGCGACGACCGCGGGCCGCGGCAGCCGGTTGTAGGAGCTCGCCATCGCGTAGCAGTAGGCGCCGGTGGCGGCAACGGCGAGCAGGTCGCCTGGAGCGAGATCGGCGGGCAGCCAGCAGTCGCGCACGACGATGTCGCCGCTTTCGCAGTGCTTGCCGACCACGCGCGAGAGCGCCGCCACGCCCGTCCCGTCGATCTCCGACGACCGCGACGCCAATCGACAGTCGTACACCGCGTCGTAGAGGGCGGTGCGGATGTTGTCGCTCATGCCGCCGTCGACGCTGACGTAGCGCCGCCCGTGCCCGCCGCCAAGATCGACGTCCTTGAGCGTGCCCACCTCGTACAGCGTGACCGTGCCCGGCCCGGCGATCGCCCGGCCGGGCTCCACGGCGATGGCGGGGACGTCCAGGTCGGCGGCGTGGCACTCGCGCTTGACGATCGTGCAGAGCTCATCGGCGAGCTGCGCGACGTCGAGCGGGGTCTCGTCGGCGCGGTAGGCGATGCCGAACCCGCCACCGAGGTCGAGCGTGTCGAGTGCGGTGAGCGCGGCGGACCCGTGCTCGTGGTGCAGCGCAGCGAGGAACCGCACCACGCGGTGCGCCGCGACCTCGAAGCCGCCGGTGTCGAAGATCTGGCTGCCGATGTGGCTGTGCAGCCCCACCAGCGACAACCCCTCGGATTTGAGGACGCGACGGACCGCCTCAGCGGCATCCGCCAGCGCGAAGCCGAACTTCTGGT
Organism: uncultured Actinomycetota bacterium; assembly: GCA_963736375.1. GTDB lineage: Bacteria > Actinomycetota > Actinomycetes > Mycobacteriales > Pseudonocardiaceae > Pseudonocardia. Next base: position 144,951 of record CAVTOL010000018.1, on the reverse strand, counting down.
CCTCGTGCGCGGTGGCCATGAACTCGTGGGTGTGCGCCTCGACCCCGACCGTCAGGCGGACCATCACGTCCGCGACGACGCCACGCTCCCGCGCGATGGCGTCCAACCGGGCGATCTCGTGGAACGAGTCGAGCACCACCCGGCCGACGCCCGCGTCCACCGCGGCGGCCAGCTCGGCGCTCGACTTGTTGTTGCCGTGCAGCGTGATACGCGCCGCCGGGTACCCGGCCCGTACTGCGACGGCCAGCTCGCCCCCGCTGCAGACGTCCAGCGCGAGACCCTCCTCCGCGACCCAGCGCGCCACCTCAGTGCAGAGGAACGCCTTGGCCGCGTAGTGCACGGAGGACGCCCCGAACGCGGCGGCGAACGCGTGGGCGCGGGAACGGAAGTCGGCCTCGTCGATCACGAACAGCGGCGTGCCGTAGGCCTCGGCGAGGTCGCGCACGTCGACCCCGGCGATCTCGACCGCCCCCGACGCGGCGCGGACGGCGTGCCGCGGCCACACGGCGGGCGCGAGCGCGTCCAGCTCCGCGGCGTCTGCGGGGCGCGGCCCTGCCGTCTCGGGCGGGGCCAGGATCCCGGCGTGCAGGGGCCCGGCCGGATGAGCCCTCACGACGACCCCTCGTGCGACCGCATGCCGTTCACATCCGCTCCGGCGCGCTGACGCCCAGCATCCCCAGCCCGTTGGCGAGCACCTGCCGGGCCGCGTCGCACAGCGCCAGCCGCGCGCGATGCAGCTCGGTGGTCTCCTCGTCGCCCATCGGGAGCACGCGGCATGCGTCGTAGAACTTGTGGTACGCGCTGGCCAGAGTCTCAAGGTAGCGCGCGACGCGATGTGGCTCCCGCAGCTCCGCCGCCGACGCGACAGCCGTCGGGAACTCCCCCAGCGTGCGGATCAGGTCCCCCTCGCGCGGATGCTCCAAGAGGCCGAACTCCGTGCCGGGGGTGACGCCGAGATCGGCCGCGTTCCGCGCGAGCGACGCCAGCCGGGCGTGCGCGTACTGGACGTAGAAGACCGGGTTGTCGTTGCTGCGCTGCCGGAGCAGGTCGACGTCGACGTCGAGCGGCGAGTCCGCCGAGGAGCGGATCAGCGAGTAGCGCGCCGCGTCGACCCCCACCGCCTCGACCAGGTCCTCCATCGTGACGACCGTGCCCGCGCGCTTGCTCATCCGCACCGGCTTGCCGTCCTGGACGAGGTTGACCATCTGCCCGATCAGCACCTCCACCACCGCCGGGTCATCACCAAGGGCCGCCGCAACCGCTTTCAGGCGTCCGATGTAGCCGTGGTGGTCGGCGCCGAGCATGTAGATGCACAGGTCGAAGCCTCGGGCGCGCTTGTCGAGGAAGTAGGCGATGTCGCCTGCGATATAGGCGGGCTTGCCGTCCGACTTGATGACCGGCCGGTCCTTGTCGTCGCCGTACTCGCTGGAGGCGAGCCACCAGGCGCCGTCGTTGAAATAGAGCTTTCCGGAAGCCTTGAGCCGCTCGACCGCCGCCTCGACCGCCCCGGACTCGTGCAGCGACTGCTCGTGGAACCACACGTCGAAGTCGGTGCCGAACGCGTGCAGCGCTGCCTTGATCTCGTCGAACATCAGCCCGACGCCGATGCGGCGGAAGATCTCGTCACGGTTGGGGGAAGCCAGCGCATCGGGCTCGGCCGCGACCACCCTGGCGGCGATCTCGCCGATGTAGGCGCCGCCGTAGCCGTCCTCGGGCACGGGCTCGCCGCGGGCCGCCGCCACCAGCGAGCGGACAAAGCGGTCGATCTGGCCGCCCGCGTCGTTGAAGTAGTACTCGCGGACGACCTTGGCGCCCCGCGCGCCGAGCACGCGGCCGAGCGCGTCGCCGACCGCAGCCCAGCGGGTGCCGCCAAGGTGCAGCGGGCCGGTCGGGTTGGCGGAGACGAACTCCAGGTTGACGTTGCGGCCCGTGTAGTCGTCGCCGTGACCGTAGGACGCGCCGCCCGCGAGGACGTCGGCCAGGATGCCGCCCTGCGCGTCGGCCAGGAGGCGCACGTTGATGAAGCCGGGGCCCGCGATCTCGGCGCTGGCGATGCCGTCCTTCGTGGCCAGCTCGTCGGCGAGCCAGCTCGCGAGATCGCGCGGCGGCACGCCCACCTTCTTCGCGGTACGCAGCGCGACGTTCGTGGCGTAGTCGCCGTGCTCGGGGTTGCGCGGCCGCTCCACGCCGACGTCGTCGGGGAGCGCCGTGGCGTCCAGGCCGCGTCGCGCCAGCACGTCGGACGCGGTGGCACGGACGAGGTCGGCGAGCAGGGCGGGGGTCACCGGACGAGTCTAGTGCGGCGTCCACAGGCGCTTGCCTGCTCCTCAACCCGGCAACGTTTCCGCAATAGGAGGTGCTGCTCAAAGGTTCCTCAGGAGCCGTACATACACTGCGTGCATGTCCAGTGGCAAGAACAGCAGGGCGGTGCGTAGCGCGCGCGCCGCCGTCGTCACGAAGCGGTCGACGCCGTGGGGCATGATCGCGGCGATCCTCGTGGTGGTGCTGTTCGCGGGCGGGATCTTCGGCTATTACGTCGTGCAGAACAACGCGAAGCAAGAGAAGGCGGCGGCGCTGGCCCAGTGGACGCCGTCGGACACCAACAAGGACCCGTCGCTGAAGATCCCCGGCATCGTCACGCAGCAGTACGCCGGGGCGAACCACGTCCAGCCCAGCCAGGTGGTGGCGTACACGCACAGTCCGCCGTTCGGCGGCACCCACGACGGCTACTGGGCGGCGTGCAACGGCGTCGTCTACACCACGCCGGTGCGCAACGAGAACATGGTGCACGCGCTGGAGCACGGCTCGGTGTGGATCGCCTACAACCCGGACAAGATCACCGGTGACGCGGTGAAGGCGCTGGCCGCGAAGATCGATGGGCAGCCGTACAGCCTCATGTCCCCCTACCCCGGCCTCGACCAGCCTATCTCGCTGCAGTCGTGGGGCCACCAGCTGAAGCTGTCGGACCCGAACGACCCGCGGATCGACGAGTTCATCCAGTCGCTGCGCACCAACCAGTACCAGTACCCCGAGCCGGGTGCCCGCTGCGACGCGCTCGGCCCGGGCCTGTTCGACCAGGACAACCCGCCGCCCTACAAGCCCGCGCCGCCGGTCAGCGCCGTCAACAACACCACGGTGATGCCCGAGGTGATCGCCGGGGCGCAGGGCGTGGCCCCGGACCCGACCAAGTGACCGACTTGCACACCGTGCCACCGGTGGACACGCCAGCTGAGATCGACGTGCGGGAGCCGCGCTGGGTTCGTCCGTTCGTCATCGTGGCGGCGGCGCTCGTGCTGCTGCTCATCGGCGCCACCGGCGGCCTGCTCATCGGCCGATCGGGCGTGCCGGAGGTGCCCGCGGCCGACTCCGTGGACGTCGGATTCCTGCAGGACATGAGCGTGCACCACGGGCAGGCCGTCGAGATGGCGTCCTGGGAGCGCGACCACACGACCGATCCGGAGTTGCGCCAGCTGGCTTTCGACATCGAAGGCACCCAGACCGGCCAGATCGGCCGGATGCAGGGTTGGCTGGAGCTGTGGGGTGCCTCGGCGCAACCGGTCGGCAGGCCCTACATGACGTGGATGGCGGGGTCGCCGACCGGTGCGCACGACCACGTCATCAGCTCGTCGGGTGTCACGACGATGCCGGGGATGGCGAGCGCCGACGACCTCAAGCGGCTGCGCACGTCCACCGGCAAGGCGATGGACGTGCTGTTCCTGCAGCTGATGCTGCGCCACCACCAGGGGGGCGCCTCGATGCTGAGCTACGCGGCGCAGAACGCCTCGCAGGAGCCGGTGCGCAACCTCGCCGCGCAGATGCTGAGCGCGCAGACGGCGGAGGCGGACTACATCACGCAGCTCCTCACCGCCCGCGGCGGCACACCCCTTCCGCTATGACGCGATGTGGACGGTCCCGTCAGGGTTGACCGTCCAGCCGGGGTTGTGGGCGACCTCCCACACGTAGCCGTCGGGATCGGCGAAGGCGCCGGAGGTGCCGCCCCAATCCATGACGGCCGCGGGGCGGCGGATCGTCCCGCCCGCTCGTTCGGCCTCCGCCAGCACGGCGTCGACCTCTTCGGCCGAGCGCACATTGTGGGCCAGTTCGATGCCGGGCGCGCCATGGCCGCCCAGCGCGGTCCATAGGCCGAACACCATGCCGCCCGCCTGGAAGAAGCAGACCTCGTCGTCGGGCTGCTCGGCCCCGGCCCACCCGAGAGCCTCGTAGAACGCCCTGGCCCGCGCCAAGTCGTCAACGCCGAGGGTCACCAGGCTGATGCGCTGCTCCACCTCTCCTCCTCCGTCGCGTGACGCGCCGCAGCCACAGCAGCGCCGCGGGCGCGGCACCAGCGCCGTCGGCACGGGCCACCGACCATATGGGCGCGGCACCGGCCGTTTGGCACGGCACCGGGGCCGCGAGCACGGTATCGACCCTGCGGCGCGGCACCGGCGGTGACCATCTCTGTGCGGACACGACTGTCGTTCGACCCTGCCGCGCGGCCCGCCTCCCCCCACCTTCGCGCCACCCGACGTGCGCTAGGGTTCCTCCGTTGCCCCCGTAGCTCAGGGGATAGAGCACCGCCCTCCGGAGGCGGGAGCGCAGGTTCGAATCCTGCCGGGGGCACCACGCTTGACCTGCGGGTATCACTATCAGTGACGGTCCGTGATGACGCTTATAGCCGTTATGTCCCGTCTTCGTGGAATGTCTCGTGGAACGAACTCATTCCACGCGCCGTTCCACGACGGCTTCGCGCCAGAGCCCGCAAAGCCGACCGCGTCCACCGACTGTCACATCTTCGCAGCGTCAGGAAGCCAGATCGGCGATCGTGGCAGCATGATCGGACGGAGTATTCGGGGCGGTGTCGACCGCTCCCGAATGGGGCGGTGTTCTATGTGCTCTCTGAGGGGCCGCGGTGATGCCGCACTTTCATCGTGTCACAATCCGTACGCATCCGAGGGAGCCTGAGCGCGGGGCAGCTGCGACGCTGGTGGCCGCCGTCCGGGATATCCCGGGGCCCCTGCGGCAGGTGCCGGCGCCCAGCGTCTACGGTCACAGCGATGTCCCCCGTATCCCGCGGTAGGCGCGTGAAGAAGACCTCCACCAGCTCCGGTGGCCGGGCCCGGGCCACCGTTCTGGATCGACCCCGCTCGGCCCTGTCGACGGTGATGAGTCAGCTGGGCTCGCCGTCGGAACGGGGGCAGTGGTTCGATCCAGCCATCGCCGCCGTCCTCGACCAGGCACACGTCGTGCTCGAAGCGCAGCACCCGCGAGCCCTGGAACGGCTGACCTCCCAACTGATCGGCGCCCAGCTGCATCAGGTGTTGGTGGCCGAGAAGACCGGCCTGTGGTTCGACCGATGGTTCGTCGAACTGGTTTCCGCCACCGAGTCCCGGGTACGCGAGCAGGCCTACGGCGGCGCCTGGGAGGCACCGTTTCGCCTGCTACACGGCCTGGCCGCGATCAGCACCCCCACTGCGGCGCAGACGGCACTCGCGGCCGCCAACCGACTGCGCAAGCTGATCGGCCGCGTGCCCGGGCAGGACCCCGGGCCACGCTGGCCCCTGGACGTGCGACGGCTGAGGGCCGACGGCGACGTGGTGCGGCTGCGCGACGCGTGGGGCACCCGCTACGGCGTGATCGCCGGATTCTCCTACGGCGGCCGCGACCGGTCGATCTTCCTGTTCGATGTCGACACCGACTTCTACAACATCGTCGTCGGTGCCGGTGATTTCGACGACACCGAGCAGGCCGCCGCGGCGTGGCGGCAGAGAGTAGGTGATGCGGCGGCGAACGCCCCGGTGCAACCGGTCGACCACGTGGGCCAGCTGGACTGCCTCGTCCACCTGGACATGGACGAGACGTCCCTGCCCGCGATCCCGGACCGATCGGTCACCGACAACTGGTTCGGCGCGCAACGACGGCTGGCCGAACTGCGAACAGCCCTGCGCCGGTACGGGACTGCCCCGATCGTGGCCGCCTCCCTGTACAACGTGGACACCGACCCAGCGGTCGACGAGTTCGCGCAGTGGTTCCGCGGGCGACACGGCGCCGAGCCCGACCGTGAGGCCGCTACAGCCCTGGCCGACGAGTGGATGTCCGGCGTGATACCCGAAACGTGGTACTCGGTCTCCCCGGCGCGTCTGCACCACCAGTGCGAGCTGATCGGCGACTGGATCGACGACGAGCTGACTCGCAGGGCGATCGCCCTGTTCCCGGACTGGGTGAAATGGCTCGCCGAACGCGCCGAATACGCCGAGCCATTGCGCACGCAACTGACCGAGGCATTGACGACCGAAGTTGCCCGCTGGAAATAAACCGGCGCGGGTCGCCCATCGTCCCGCAGCAGCGACTGGAGGCTTTCTTCCGGCGCTCGCGGCGCGATACGAGCCGGGACCGTTCGCTGTATGCCACGGGACGTCCCGATGAGGGCATGGCAAACGCGATCACGGCACCACCGCCGTCGGCGCTTCCAGGGCGCCGGGTTCCACGAGCAGGCCTTGCCGTTCATAACGCTTGCGGGTGCGGCTAAAGCGGACCACGACTGCGGTCAGCCCGCTCGCTCGATGTGCCTGCCGGGTGCGTTTGGCGTCACCGGCCGGAAGGAAGACGAGGTGGTCAAGCTGGGCGCAGCGCAGGCAATGCGGCTCATCGTCCTGCATGAGGAGCAGGTCGTTGCCGGTCGTGGAGCAGGCGGCGCACGTCCACTCGTTCAGCGGCGCGACGACGACCAGGTCCGGCGGCTGGTTCATGGCAGCGCGAATCCGCTCCGCCTTCGCGGCGGAGAGATCCGGGGACACCCAATGCGTGCGGTAGGCCAGTTCAATCTCCGGCTTACCGCTGACGCTGAACCGCAGCCGACGGCGATCGCGGGTCCGTGCCACATACACGGTTTCGCTTGGCGTCAATGCCCGTCGGGTGGCCCAGGTGCGCAGTGTGCTCATCGCGGTCGACTGCTTGCCGAGGCCAGCCTGGACCATCCGCTCCAGGCACTCGACCCGCCCCTGCCGCCACAGGGCCACGTGTGGGGGCGCCAGCCAGCCCAGGCGCAGGAGGACGTCGATCGCGCTGACGTAGCCCTGCTCGGCCAGCGTCGCCTCGGCGGCTCGCGTAACGCGCTCTTCGAGACGGGAGTTCGCCATCGACTGTCCTCGCCAATCTTGTGTGCGACCCGCCGGTCCTCTGACGACGCCTAAGGGTCGCGCGAATTGATCACGACGTCGTCGCGGGACGGCGTGACGGAACTGGTGCGGGCCCGCGCCGTACCGATCATGAAGTTGCTGACGCTTCGTGATCGTGTGGAGGCCGCGTGGCCGCCTTGCCATCCTGGCTTGCCGACCCCCTGTGGGACCAGTTCGCCGCGCTGCTGCCGCCGCGAGAGCCGTTCGTGCCCACCCATCCGTGGGGGTGTCACCGCCGCCGGATCCCCGACCGGATCGTATTCGACAAGCTGGTCCAGGTGCTGCGGTTTGGCTGCTCCTACGCCGGGATCGCCGACACCACCTGCTCCGCGACCACGATCCGGGCCCGCGCGATGAATGGATCGCGCTCGGGGTGTTCGCCCAACTGAGCCGGATCGCCCGTGGGGCCTACGACCGCATCGTCGGGCTACTGCTGGAGGACATCGCCGTCGACGGCTGCATCACCAAAGCCCCCGGCGGGGGTGAATGCGCCGGACCATCCCCGGTGGACCGGCGCAAACAAGGTCTCAAACGCTCGGTTCTGGTCGAGGGCTACGGCATCCCGTCGGGCCGGGTGCTGGCCGGGGCCAACCGGCACGATTCCCCGCTGCTGGGCCCGACCCTGGACCGGCTCGACGATCTCGGTCCACTCCCGGACGAGGTCACGGTGCACCTGGACGCGGGCTACGACTCGGACAAGACCCGCACCCTGCTGGAGGAACGTGGCCTGCGCGGCGAGATCGCGCACAAAGGAGAGAAGGCGCCGATCCAGGCCACCCACCGCTGGCATGTCGAACGCACGAATGCCTGGCACAACGGCTTCAACCGGTTCCAACGCTGCTACGAGCGCCGCGAAGTCGTGATCGACGCCTTCTTCGACCTGGCCGACGCGATTATCACCGTCCGTAGCCTGATCCGGCAGGCCTGGACCACGCACCGCTGGGACACCCGACCCGCACGACGGCCATGATCAACCCCATCAATCCGCGCGACCTCTAAAGCAGCATATGCGGCATGGCGTATAAGGATGGCGCGCCAGCTGACCGACGCGCCCACCGCGACCACAGACTCCCCACCGCGTTGCGTCCGCTACTGGCGCGACGCGTCGTGGGTCCCTCGATGGAGCGAGCCGTCAGGACACTGGTGGCGTTCCCCCGCGTGCCTGAGATCCAGCCGGGACCGGGTCGTCGATGACTGACCTCTTATCCCTGCCCCCGCTCCCGGCAATAGACGGTTCGGACGGCGGGAGGAGCAGCAGCGGGATGGAGCGCAACGGATAGAACCTTGCGCCGCGACGAGCGCCGTCCACACTCACGGTGACGAGGAACCCGCCCCGCCATCCCGGGCTGCGCACAAGCACATCTCGCCGCAACGCTCATGACATCACCACTGAACGCTCAACTCCGCGGCATTACGCCCCCGACGGCCTTGAACCGGCCCGCTGACGATGCCCGCCGTGGAATCCCTGGACGTCCCACAGCACACCCCAGGACTCAGAAACTATGCACGACGAGGCATAGCTCCTGGTAGAGCAACCAATCGGCGGATCTCTTTGCTCCGGTCGCTGCAGCAATGGCGGCGGTCATCGGCACGGTCTCGCCGATCGCCTGCACCGTCCGGGTCGCCGTCGCGGTCCCGCGGGCGAGGAAGGAGCCGAGCTTGCCGATGGTGGATCATCAATCGGGCGGTGAAGACGACTGCGGTGTTCTTGTCAATGCCGATCTCGACGAGGCTCTGCGGTTGCAGCTGCAGCGCGAGCGGGTGGGCCATCACGATGTCGGAGGTATCGCCGAGAGCGGCCGCGGCCAAGGACTCACCCAGCGCGATGATCGTCGCTCGCATAATCGCCCTCGACCTGTGGCACGATCGCCCACTTCTCCACGATCCCAGACGGCGAGGATGGCTCCCTACTGAAGAAACTCGGGGTGCCCGTCGTCTGGCGCCGTCACGTCGGGATCGAGGCGCCCGACGGTCTCATCCTGCGGCCGGCACTTCTTGCGCGGCCAACCGAAGCCGGCAGACCGACGCCTGTTTCTCCAGCGCACAGTTTCGTCCGGGAGGCCCTCCACAGCGACCGGCTGACGCTCATCTCCACTGTCGCGGATCATCCGCGGCCCGGGGGCGGCCACCGCTCACCGTGTTCCCAACCCGAGGGTCTGAAGGTAAGCAGTCAGGGGTGTTCACTGTGGATCATGCTGCTTGGGGACATCCAGGGGTTTGCGGTGAGGGCGTCGCGGATGGCGTCGATGGGTCGGCGTCCGTGGTTGCGGGCGCTGACCAGGTAGGAACGGATCCGGCAATGCCGTTGCAGGGTGGCCAGGGTGCGCCAGCAGCCTTGGACCTTGGCCGCGAGTTTGAACCCGCGGATCGCGGATTCCGAGCCGTTGTTGGTGGCGGGGACGTCGAATCGGGTGGTGAACAGCCACACCTGGTGGGCCTTGCGCTTGAGGCGTTTGGCCAGTTGCAGGCCGGGGTGGTTGCCCTTGTGCCAGGGCCGGGACAGGTTGGTGGAGATCCCGACGGCCACGCCCCGGTCGAAGCGGCGCCGCAGCCGGGTGATCAGCTCGGCGTCCAGGGTGGTCCGGTCGGCGGCGCGGGCGGTGTTGACCTCGTGGATCGCCACGCGCAGGGCGTCGGCGACCTGGCGGGCCCAGGCCTGGGCGTCGGTGTCGATGGCGTGGGCGTCGTCGAGGTAGCGCAGCAGGTGGGCCAGGCATTGCTGGACCCCGGCCAGGTCGGCGTCGTAGCTGATGTAGCCGCCGAAGTCGTCGCGGACCAGCACCCCACGGAAGTCGTCGAGGATCCCGAACCCGCTGATCGAGGCCTTGGTGCGGTTCCCGGCCGCGCCGTACCAGACCAGGTCCGCCCCGCCGCCGGTGTAGGCGCCCATCGTGCGCACGGTGTACACGTGCGGGTTGTGGCAGTCCGGCTCGCTGCCGGCGGCCTCGGTCAGCGGGGCCGGGGTCTCGTCGGTGCCCAACACCTCCTGCTCGCGCAGCGCTGCCTTGAGCGCTTGCTCGAACCCGGCCGTGGTCAATGCGGTGTCCAGGCGGGTCAGGCAGGAGGAGATGAACCCGGTGGACACCTCGACCCCGAGCAGGGCGGACATCAGGTCCGCGGTGCGCTCGATGCCCAGCACGTCCTGGCTGGCCAGCAGGGTCGCCGCGGCGGTCGCGTTCGGGCCGTAGCAGGTCGGCCCACCCCGCACCCCGGCCGGCGGGCTCGCCGTGGTGACGTGTCCGCAGCCACACCTGCGGCGCATCAGCAGATACTCGGTGACCGCCAGGGAGAACGTCACAGGATAGGCCGCGCGGCGAGGTATTCCCTATTGTGGGAACCCTTTTCCGCGCGGCCCTCCTCCGAACCACACGGACCCGTTTCCGAGTATGTGGCTCTCCGATGATCTATGCCGCGGTGGTGACAGGGTTGGCGTGGATGGCGTCGTGGCAGGGATGGCAGACCACCAGGGTCTTGCGCCGTTTCCTGGCCATGAGGGCCGCCCATGCCGGCTGGTTCGGCCCGGCTGTTCCCAGGCTGGTCAGCTTCCTCACTTGGTGTGCCAGCGTCTTGCCTGGGTCGCCGCACAGTTCGCATCGCCGGGTGAGGAGCCGGTGGATCAGCTCCTTGCGGGGATGCGGGGCCGGGGGTGTGATGCGGTCGGCGATGACCGCGTTCTTGTCCCTGATCAGGGGAATCCCGCCGAACCGGGCTACCAGGTCCGGCTTGCCGTCGCGGTGGATCCTGGCCTCGAAGCACGTTCGCAATCCGTGCGGTGTCTCGATCTTCGCCTGGTACTTGGCGGCCATCTTCGACACCGTGGACTGGTACTTCGCGGCGAGGGTCTTCAGCATCGACGTCAGGGCGTGCCAGCGCAGTCTGTCCAGGCGCCAGACGTCGGTGGCGAGCCGGTAGTAGCCGATGATGCCCCGGTATTCGGCCGCGTAGGTCTGGACGATGTCGTAGTCGTCCAGGTTCTGCAGCCTGGGCCGGTGCCAGGGTTTGCCGTGGCGCCGGTAGGGGGCACATTTGGCCTTGATCAGATCCAGTGGTATCCGCAGCGCGATTACACCGTTGGCCGACCGGCGGCCGTTGGTGAGCTTGTCGTTGCGGTGTTGGACGGTGATCTCGTAGCCGAGGTAGCGGGCCGCCCGGGTATGGGCGTGGGTGACTAGCGTCTTGCTCGGGTTGAGTTCGAGCGCGAGGTCGTCGCGCAGGAACCGTGCCAGCTGATCTTTGATGGCCTCGGCTTCGGCCTTCGGTCCGATGAACCCCAGAAGATGATCATCGGCGTAGCGGGTATACCGCAGCCGACGGTACCCGGGGTCTTGTGGGTCGCCCGAGGGGAGTCGGCGCAAGCTACGGCGCAGGTCCCGGACTTTGTCCCGGTTCCCGCGCGCGCGTGCCCACACCATCTTGGATGCTATCCTTTCATACTCTGGGTTGCGTTTTCGACGTTTCCCTCGGGTGTATCGCGGGATCAGAACTGTCTCGACGTAGACATCCAACTTGTGCAGATAGATATTCGAGAGGATCGGTGACACCACACCGCCTTGCGGCGCGCCGCTGAGCGTCTCGTGGTATTTCCAGTCCTCCAGGTACCCGGCTTTCAGCATCTGTTTGATAAGCCGCAGAAACCGGTTGTCGTGAATCTTTTCCGACAGGATCCGGACCATTATTTCGTGGTTCAAGGAACCGAAGCAGTCGGAAATGTCACCTTCGATAAACCACGTGGTCCCGGCCCAGGTGTTCTCCACTTCCCGCAGCGCGGTGTGGCATCCCCTGCCGGGCCGGAACCCGTGCGAATAGCCGGAGAATGTCGGCTCATAGTACGCCTCCAACAGCAGGCGCACCACCTCCCCGACGAGCTTGTCCGACCATGACGGCAGTCCCAGCGGACGCAGTTTCCCATTTTTCTTCGGGATATGGATCCGCCGGACCGGACTGAAGCGATACCGCTCATACCGCATCGCCTCGATGATTGTGTCGATCTTGTCCTCGGACATGCCGTCTGCGGTCTCTGCACTGGCCCCGGGGGTCATCGCGCCCTGGTTGGCGTAGATCTTCCCATAGGCCAGCAGGTACAGGTCGCGGTTGAACATCTGTCGGTACAGTTCGTTGCACGGCAGGCCTTTCCTGCCCCGTTCGCGGAGGACACCCAGCACCGTCTCGGCACTCTGCATTCGCATACCTCCCGGTTGTGGTATCCGGTCACCTGTGCCCCTTGGCCCTGCGGACGGCCTTCCCGTCCTCCCCGGCAGGTCGTGACTCCTGCGACTACTACGGGCACTCTGTCGCCATAGGACTCGCGTCCCTTAGGCGATCCCATGTTCGCTCGTGTTATACGTTCTAGCGTGACTTAGGCGGCCAACTCATCTCCTTGAATACCCTTACTGGGCATCGCTCCGTATCCCAGAGGTTTGTGGCAGGTCCTGCCACATCCTGCCACAGGGGCCGGCACCGGTTTCAGACGTCTTTCCGGCGGGTGGTTCGTTGCACCTTCTGGAGATTAGGCTTCAGGCAATCCAGCTTTCGCCATATCAACGCGGATCCCCTAACGCGTCACCCCGTACGCCTGGACGTGACCGCTAGTTTCCTGGCATGCTGCTGTTCCCAATGTTGCCTTTCGGCGCAGGGTTAGCCATCAGATCCAGAGATATACCTCCTATCTCTCCCCGCTGCGCGGGGGATATAACACTGCGCCTCATGGCGCAGGGCAGGTCGAACACCTGCACGCGGGAGGCGACCTGTCCCGGCGCGCCGGCCAATCCCAGCACCGCAGCCTCCGCAGCAGGACGGCTCGACCGGCTCCCGGTGGTCCGGGGTGGCCACCGGGGCCAGGCCGCTGCCGCGATGCCCCGGCTGCCCACCTTGCTTGCGCCGGGGCCGGCCCGGCTCATCCGCGGCCGGCTGCCCGTCGGGTGATTGCTGAGACTGCCGGCCGGCGGGCCGCTTGCCCGCCTTCGCTTTCGCCTTCGCGCCCGGCCCGTCGGTACTCGGCGGCCGCGAGGAATTCGAGGAATCCCGGCCCACCTGCCGCCGCAACGCCTCCAACTCGACCCGCAACGCCTCGATCAACACGGCCTGCGCGGCCAGCTGGGCGGCCTGCTCGGCCACCAGAGCCGCCAACTCCGCATACGAGGGCGTCGCTGGCGGCTCGGACACCGCCGGGAGTCAAACATGATCAAACACCGGACACCAGCACCGACACACCGCAGGTCAGCCGGGGGTCTGACTGCTTACGTCTGAAGGCTGCCCGCCGGACGCGCAGGGCTCAGCCTGCGGTCTGTGCCCTGCGCGCACGGACTGCGATCGGAGCGCCGGCCAGGTCCTCCTCGTTACAGAGCAGCTTCACCTCGTAGTAGGGGCGGCCAGCGCGTTCGTCGTAGTCCAAATGCACGGCGATCACGTCGAGGGGTTCACCCAACCATTCCTGAGCGCTGCGCAGCCACGTCGCAGACCGCTCCAGAGCTCTCGGCAGGTCATCGTCGCAGAACCGCACCGGACGGTAGGGGACCTGTTGCACCTCGTCCTGTTGGTGCACCGGCCGAGGCAAGGTTCTCGCCACTCCGGTGTCGTCGAGATCGAGTTCGATCGACTCCTCGCTCACCGCGCCAAGGGTGGCCCCACACAACCCCAAGGGCAAGTCCGGCCACGCCCGCCCGAGGTGGAAGCGGACCATGGCGATTCTGGGGCCGTAGGGACCGCATTGCGCGTCTGGCGGGCGCGACCACGGCGACAGCCCGGGTGCGGCCCGGGCGCCTACGAAACGCGGAAGCGGTCGAGCTCCGGAACGGGTCGGCGACCAGCTCACAGGCCGGCCCCGGAGCCTTGTGGCCACCCGCGAGCTGCATGTTCCGCTGACGGACCCGGGCCGGACGGCATCTGTTCGCCGTGATCGACCAGGATGCCCGCGTATGTCCCGTAGATCCCTGGGCAGGGCCTGTCGGTCCCCAGCACGCCGGAACGCAGCGGTGCGCGCCCTGGGGAGGGGACCTCACTCGGGGGTGGCGGCAGGGGGCAGCAGGGGTCATCGCGGCCGCGGGATCGAAGTCGGCGCGGCGAAGCCGGAAGACGTGCAGGTCCACCCCGAAGTACTTGTCCGTCTCCCCGACCCATTCCATACCCTTGCGCCGCACCGTCGCCGCTGCACGCGTGTTGCCCGGCCTCACTACCGCGATGATCTCGTCGACCTCGTGGCTGAACGCCCAGTTCGCGAGTGCACGGGTGGGTCTCGCTGGCGCAGCCGTGGCCCCACACGTGCGGGTGCAACTGCCATCCGATCTCCAGGTCCTCCTGGCCCGGAGGCAGCCGCAACAGGATCGCTCCACCCAGCCCAGCAGTCGCCCATCGTCGCGGCGTTCGATGGCCCAGCGGCCCGCCCGGCGAACGACAGCTGGATCGCTGCCTGCTTCCTCGCGCGCGAGCTTCCGCTGGCGACCGTCATCATCAAGGATTTCGTGGACTTCGAGCAGCACGAAGGCCTGCAGCTCCTGCGCTGACGATCTTCGCCGTGGAATGTCTCGTGGAACGAACTACGGACCACAGGAGAATACGAGGGACACGACCGGCGACCTGAAAGCCGTGGTAGGACCCTCGAAGGCGCTCGGGATCGCGTGGTTGACCGGACTCCGGAGGCGGGAGCGCAGGTTCGAATCCTGCCGAGGGCACCACGCTTGACCTGCAGTTATCACTCTCCGCTCTGTCCTACTTGTCCGATTCACTGTTATCGTGGACTCAATGTGGCACGAATTGAATCCACGATCCGTTCCACGTCGATCTTCAGCCGCACTACACGCCGTCATCGCTGCCGTCAGCTGGCGCGTTTCTGCAGCTAGAAGGCCATCCCGGGTACGCAGCATGAGCGATGTTCGAGGTCGATTCGACCGCCGACGCGGGGCGGTGCTCGATGGGTCTCCGATTGGACGAACCTTCTGTGGTGGTTGCTCTTCGTATCCAGGGCGGCAGTACGAAGAACGGCGCTTCCGCGCAACGGCTCGGACAGTTGAAGCGATCGGCTCCGCCAGTCCGTGGGGGTGGCAATCCGAGCCAGGTCGGCGTCTTGCGCATGTGCGACTCCGCGATCCGTTTCCCACATCGCAGAGGGTTGGAATACATCGGGAAGTGCGCGCTGTATGGGATCTCGGCCGGCTCGACGCCGTTCATGCGTAGTTGTGGCCGGAAGCTCGCGCCCCCAACACCCAGGAACCTCCGAATTTCCCATGAAGGGTTCGGCTCGGACTTCGATAAGCTTCTGAGGACTCTCGAACGGGTCGCACCCCTTCCGGGGCGCGTATCGTTTCGGCCCCTATCGGCGGGTCTGGTCTCGCATCTGCGCTCTTACGTGTCGGACCAACACGTCGAGTTCGGAGGTCTTACCGATGTAGGTGGTGTTGGGCGGCAGATCCTGCCCGCCCCGCAACAGGTCGCTCACCTCCAGGATTGTGTACAGCACGACGGGCACCGACCGGAGCAGGTCGTCGGCGTACATAAGCCTGGCGCACCTCAGACCGGCACGGTAGTACCCGCCACTCACGACGTCAGGTGGGGGCGCCGACATGCCAGGACGGGGGAAAGCCCACCTAAGCATGACGTCCATGACGATGAGACTCGGGACGCTCTCCCGAAATCGGAGCCGCAGTGCGGCACGGAAATCCTCCTCCGTCGCCACGGTCTCGACCGTGGCGGGGTCAAACGCCGCTGCCAGGTGCTCCGACAGCGGTCCCGCTTGCAGATGATCGTCCTCGACGACGACGAGATGCACGGGTGCCTCCTAGAGTCGGCGCCGATCATCGGCGCGTTGGCGGTCAGTTGATCGGGAGCACGAGCCGGATAGTGGTGCGGTCAGCGATCGCGACGATCTCGAGGCGGCCCTTCATGGCGCGCATGAGGTTGTCGACGATCCATAGCCCGAGCCCAGCGCCCTCGCCCGTGGTGTAGCTGGCGTTGTCCCCGCGCCAGTTCCGCTCCCGGCACTTCGCCAGGTCGGCCCTGTTCAGAGGGATGCCGGTGCTGGTGATCGCGACTCCCGCACCGCCGCCGCGGGCCACGACCTCGATTGTGACTCGCGTGTTGTCATAGCTGTACTTGGCGGCGTTGTCGAGCACATTGCCCACGCATTGCTGCAGGAACGAGCCATCGGCCCTGACTAATCGTCTGCGGAGAACGTCAGGCGCCGAGCGATTGACGTCGAAAGTGATCTTTCGGCCGGGGTCTCCCAAGATCTCTGCATCTGCGGCTGCGGCGATGAGCATCTTCTGGAGATCCTCCTGTCCAAACACTTCGAGCTTGGACGCGGGCTGCTCCCCCTTGTTGAGCATCGAGAACACGCCAGCCGACATCGCGACCCGGCTGGCTCGTCGGCACAAGCCACGGATTGCCTTGAGCTGGCCCTCCACTCGCGGGTCGTAGCGCCGCGAGATCAAGACCGTGTCTGTCCGTTGGGCCGCGGCGCGCAGCGGGCTCACGAGCTGGTGCTTGAGATCCTCCATCGCCTCAGCTTCGGCGCGGACGGCTGCCTCCAGTGCCTGCTTGGCCCGATGCAGCTCCGTGAGTGTGTCGCGCAGGTGACGGTGCAGGCCGATCTGGTCAGCAATAATCTTGGCGACCTCCGGCGAGTTGGCCGGTTCCGCGCCCAGCCCGACCCCCTCCAGAACACCGTAGTGTCGCGTTCCGACCCGGATCGGTGTCTTCAGTCGCCATCCGACGCGATCCGGGCCTGCAGGATGTTCAGTCGCCGCTCGCCCCGCATCGCCGTTGGTCAGGGAAACATGCGCGTCAGTGAAGCCCGGCACGACGTCACGGAGGATCTGCACCGCCATCTCCGTGACGTCCTGAGCGAGCTCGGCGTCGGTCGGCGCGTCCCGAAGCTTCTCCGCCAGCACCTCGTTCAAAGACGTCATCCCCGCGGCGAGCCCGCGCCAGGTCTCGTTCTCCACGCCGAGGGCCCTGCGACGCAGCCAGCCGCGCCAGTATCGGCTGAGCTGTGCAGCGACCGGGCGGACCAACGCGAAGTCCGATGCCGTGAAGTGATGGGGCGGGCCGCTGGAGCCCGCGCAACGCAGCAGCCCGTTAACGTGCTCGCCGTTGATCAGCCGGACCTCCATGAGCGGTCCGCCGTCCCCCCCTACGCCGGAGCGAAGGAGCTCGCTCGGCTCCGCCGTCAACCGGCCACTGCCCACCTGGCCCGCGCCCGCCAGCCACCGATAATCATCATCGGGGTCCGCGGGATCGCGTAGAAAGATCGACACCTCGGGGCAGTCCAGGACCCGGGCGACCCGCTCGCACACGTCCGACATGTGCTCACCCAACCGTTCACGCGGCAGCGGCTGGTCCGGCGACTCAACATCGGCATCATGCAGGATCGAGTTGCACGCGTTCGCCAGGTCGAGCGTCTGTCGCTCCCGCACAGCGCTGCATAGCACCGGGAGGATCTCAACGAGGTCCACCGCTGCGTCGAATGTCTCCGGGAGGAGCTCGTGGCCGTCGAGCAGGGTCAGCACGCCCGAGCACCCGTCGGCGTACTCGATCGGCAGCGCAGCAGTGACCGGGTGCCCGTAGACCTCAGCCGCTGCCGCCGCGACATCGGACGGCAATGCCAGCGATCGCGACGCCTGGGCCTGCCGGGTAACCGGGTCGGCGGCGGCGGGGTCCTGACCACGTTCGGCGCGGTGACCGAATCCAGCGGCCAGCACTGACAGCGTCGGGTTGCCACACTGTTCGTCAGGCGCCTCCCACAGAACGACACCGGCCAATCCAGTCACCTGGGCGACAACACGAGCGAGGTCGCCGACGGTGCCGGGATGGTCCGGGACCAACGCCGCACGGGCCAGGTCGAGCAGCGCCTGGCCATGGCCCATCATCTTGGCCGATCCTCGGTCTGCTCACCCGGTGGGGGCCACATGTGTGTCTTCGCCAGCACGTTCAACTCCGTCCGGGTGGCGTCCCCCCGCGATCGGATTACATCATCGTCGCGCGCCTCGTCGGCCAGCTGCTGAAGAACCTGCGCCGCCTGGCCGATCAAGCCAGCGTCGCTGTGTATATCGCCCGTTCGCAGGTCGGATTCCAGTGTGGCCGCGCAGTGCCGGAGGCGGTCTGCCGCGGCGTGATCGCCGACCAACTCGACCAGTCCACCCGGGAGCGGCTCACTGCGCCGGTCGTAGCGGACCTCGCGGGGAAGCATGGCGAGAAGGTCGGTGTAGACGACGGCATGATCGCCGTCGGGGAGGTGCTGCAGCGTCCGATACAGGTCATCCACCTGCTGCGTACCCGTCGCTCCCGCCAGCCGCCGCACGAGCGGATCCAGCGCGGACATTGCGGCACTGGGGTCGGTCTCGGCCTGCGCGGCGACGCGGCGACGGGCCACGGCGACCACCAGTTGGTGCACAACAGGTCCGGAAACAGGTGCGACCTGTGCCGTGGCGAGATCGACGAGCCCCCGGACCAGCCCTTCCAGCCAGGCGTAGCCGCTGATGTCGGCGGTCTCGGTCCGGAAGTCGGCGACGGTGTCGACCAGGTTCCCGACGGGTACGGGTGTTCTGGTGATGTGGCCGACGGCCAGCCGGGCAACGGTGACGCCGAGCCGCAACCGAGTACCCGTGCCAGGGTCGGGAAGTCGGCGCAGCTCGTCGTCAAGCCGTTCGCTGCCGAGCTCGAGCGCCCACCACGGGATCTCGACAGCCAGGATGCTTGCAACGGCTTGGCGCAGATGGTTGACGGCGGTGGACACCAGCACCCTGCGGCGCTCTCCCGACCTCTCGGCACTGCACCTCAGCAGCGTCCTCTCAGCGTGCCACAGCTGGTCGGCGGCGTTGTCGTCGTCCGGCACCGCCGGCAGCCTCCTTCCGTCCGTCCAGGACTGGAGGAGCTGGCGGAGGACGAGGGGCTCTGCTACCCGCCACCGGGCTGGTGCCCCCGGATCGTCCGACGCCAGCTCGGCCCGTTCCACGGCGCCGTCGGTGGAGTCTAAAATCTCGACGATCGCGCTCGGCTCCTCGTCGCAGTACGACGCAATCTCCGCAGCGCTGAACTCCCGAAGCGCTGCTGCTGCCGCAAGTACCCGTCCGGCGCTCACACCCCCTGCCCTCCGACGTCCAGTAGGGCGTCCGCGGTGATCTCGTGCGCGAGCCATGCTTCGAGAGCACGCTCCACCTCGGGCGGCAGCGGCCATCCGAGCAAGCCCACGAAATTGTCCTTATCGGCCAACGGGCGCTCGACGACGTTGAGTTCGGTGGCCAGCTGGATGACGTTGATGACCGCAACATCCTTGGAGCTCACGCGACCGTCGATGTGGTATTTCGCCAGGTCGTGTTTCTCGAACCAGGCTCGCAGATTCTCCGCCGCGCGGTGGCCACGCCGACGGGCGCTGCCCTCGTCGCTCTGGTCGCGGGTGAGGAAGAAGCGCAGCGTTTCGGCATGGCGGCGGGCGGCTGGTGCAAGCACGCTGTCAAGCATGACGGCCCACTGCTCATGCAGGTCGTACGCAACCCAATCCAGCAGTCCCTCCGCGAACGTACTGTCGTTGACCGGCCTTTCCTGGCAGGCCGGCACGTGGCAGATGCACTCGTGGGCGAACACCATCTGGAGAGCGGCAAATGTCGCGGGACGGAACCCCTTATCGTGGATACCCAGTTCCACGCTGGCGGTAGCCTTGTCCTGCGGCCATGCCGTAACGGCGGTAACGGCATAGGGGTCGCCGCCTCCTCGGGGCGGTTGACCGAGGTGGGCCATCTCGAGCGACGCTGGCCGCCACTTGTCCCGGTAGAGTTCGCGAGCCTTCGCCGTGATGCGATCGAAGATCTCCTGGAACGGGTCGGTCGCGCAGGCCGACGTGAGCAGCGAGCGGATCTCGACGAGCAGCTGTCGCAGATCGGAGTCGAGTTGGGGACGTTCGAGGGCTGCCCCCAATCGCTCGTCCCAGATCCGCACAATATGGTCTACGAGCTGGTCGTCATCGAGCTCGTCGGACGCCTCGACGAGGAGCCCCCGCGCGCGCGTCTCGAGCTCCATCAGCACCAGCAGTGCGTCGCCTCCCTCGTCAATCCGGTCGCTGAACTCCGCGATCTTCGCGCGCGCAGCCCGGAAGACGGCGGCTCGCACCAGAAGGCTTCGCCAGCGACCGGGTTCGAGGCCGGAGTACGGCGATGCTGGTGGCATTGCTCACAGCTCCTCGGGAGGCGCGGCGGCGTCGCCTAGCGCGTCCTTGCCCAGCCGACGGCGAATCCGCGGCCAGACGACTTCCTTCCACAGCGTCTCTGCGACTTTCGAGCTCGCGGACACGGTGATCCCGACGATGATCGGCGTGAAGATGGGGTCGAGGCCCTGCCTAGCCTCGGTGATCTCGACACGGGCGTCCGCCAGAGCGGCTGGATCCAGCCCCGCCGCTGCGGCGGTACTGCTGGCCTCACTCGTCGGATCGGCGAGTTCGGCGAGCACCTCGCGGGCGACGGCCTCCATTTTCGACGCGGGAGCGGCTCCGCGCTTGAAGGTTTGCCGGATGGTGGGTGCGGGCATGAATCCTCCAGGGCACACGGTCAGCGCGAACTCTGATGAGGAGTGCCGGGTCCGCGCGAGAAATACGACAGTCGGTTCCGTTCAGCCATTTGTCGCCGCGATCCGGCACCCGCGCACCCGTCAGTCACGGCACGCTCCACCGTTTCAGCCGCTTTCTGAGCCTCGGACGTTCCGCAGATGTGGGTGCCCGAATCCAGGGGTTGACCTGTAAACATTCAGCCCCGCGGATCGTGCCTGGTCGGGGCTGCGGGTGTGTCGGTCACCGGGTGATGGGCTGGTCTGCGGTTTGATCTTCTGGTGCCCGAGCCGGAGGAGATGTCGCGTGACGAGCTGATCGTCGTTGTCGCGCGCCAGGCCGGGCAGATCGCGCAGCTCGTGGAGGCGAACGAGGCCCTGTCCGGGAAGCTGGCCAAGTTGGAGCATCTGCTGTCGCGGAACTCGGGGAACTCCTCGAACCCGCCGTCGAAAGATGATGATCCGGGCAAGCCCGCACCGCCGGACAAGCAGCGCGGGCGGGGTGCGCCGAAACGGGCGCGGGGCAAGCAGCCGGGGGCGCCCGGCACGCATCTGGCGTGGACCGATGACCCCGATGACCGCCGTGACCGGTTCCCCGAGGGCCGCTGCGGCTGCGGTGATGACCTGGGCGCCGCCCGGGACCTGGGGATCGTGGACCGCTACCAGCAGCACGAGATCCCACAGGTCGCCGTGCAGGTCACCCAGTACGACCAACATCAGGTCGAGTGCGGTTGCGGGCGCCGCCACACCGCCGCCCGGCCCGACGGTGCCCGGTCCGGGCCGGTCGGGTACGGCCCCAACCTGGCGGCGTTCACGGTCTATCTGATGGTGGTGCACTTCATCCCCGCGCACCGGGTCGTGGCGCTGCTGGAGTCGCTGACCGGCACGGCCCCGTCGGTGGGGTTCGTCCACGGCATGATCAACCGTGCGGCCGGGCTACTCACCGACGTGCATCAGCGGATCCGGGCGTTGATCACCCTCGCGTACGCGGTGTGCTGCGATGAGACCCCGCTGCGGGTCGGCGCCCGCACCCCCGCGGTGGGGAAGAAGAAGGCCGAGCGATACCTGCTGGTCGCCGCCACCGAGCTCTACACCCACTACCTGCTCGGCGACCGGTCCCTCGCCACGTTCACCGCGTTCGTGGTGGCCGACCTGTCCGGGTCGGTGATCGTGCACGACCGCTACCAGAACTACGACTCCGCCGCGCTCGGCGCCCTGGTCCACCAACTATGTACCGCGCATCTGCTCCGCGATCTCGACGACGCCGCGCAGGTCTACCCCGACGCGGTGTGGCCGGTCCAGATCGCCGACGCGCTGCGCGCGCTGATCGGTGAAGCCAACCGCGCCCGCGACCAGGGCCTGACCGCGATCCCCGGCGACGTCCGCGACACGCTGCTGCGCCAGCTGCGTGACGGGATGCTGGTCGGGCTGTCCGACACCCTCTCCGCCGGCACCCGCCCCGGGGAACGCAAAGCCCGACTGCTGCTCGAAGTGCTGCGCGACCGCCCCGCCGACGTGCTGCGCTTCGCCCACGACCTCAAGGTGCCCCCCACCTCGAACCAGGCCGAACGCGACCTACGACCCTCCAAGATCCAGCAGAAGATCTCCGGGCGGCTGACCAGCATCGCGCGCACCGAAGATCGCTACACCATCCTCGGCTACCTCTCCACCGCCGCCAAGCACGGCCTCGACAAGATCACCGCGCTGCGCGACGCGCTGACCGGCCGACCCTGGATGCCCGCACTCCCCGCACCCGCCTGATGCCACGACCAACCACCACCGGAAGCCACCCAGCCGACGGCAACAACGTCATGCGCTGATCATCAGGGCTGAATGTTTACGTTGACCTGCGGGAACGCGCGCTCGGCGGGAGGGCGTCAGTAGGTCACGCAAGCATCAACCCGCCGAAATGTGTGCCCACGTTCGAACCGCTCAGCGGGCCACAACCCACCGAGCAGGCACGACACCGGCCCGACCCTGCTCATATGCCCACCAACTGCGGAACCCGAACGAGCGTTCCCGCCTCTCGCTCCGCCGTCTACATACGTACGACCAGCGCATGGTGACCTCGTGATCAACACGTGCGAGCGTCCCGAGCTGTGGCCCCGTGGACGACTTGGTTCCTATCGAGGTGCGAGCCCTCCTCGAAGGTCTCGAACTCGTGCGGCAATGATCTTCGGCGTGGAATGTCTCGTGGAACGAACTACCGGCCACGGGCGACCGCCAGAGACACGACTGGCGACCTGAAGGCCCTGATAGGACGCCCGGAGGAGCTACGGGTCCCGTGGTTGACCGGACTCCGGAGGCGGGAGCGCAGGTTCGAATCCTGCCGGGAGCACGCGCTTGACCTGCAGTTATCACTATTAGTCACGGTCTATCGTGTAGCTTTTGACCGTTCTGCCCGTCTTCGTGGCACCTCCGTGGAACGAATCGATTCCACGCCCCGTTCCACGACGGGTTTCGCGCATTTTCGCAGCTCACAGAGCCCGATTGGCGACGTTGGCAGCTGATCGACCGAAGTATTCGAGGCGGGGTGGTCCGCCCATTCGGGGCGGTGCTCCGAGTGCTCGCTGAGGGGCCACGGTGATGTCGCACTTTCATCGTGTCACGCTCCGTGCGCACCCTAGGGAGCCTCATCGCGGGTCAGCTGAAGGCCGGGTACTCGCCGGCCGGGGTGCCGATGTCGGGGTGGGAGTCAATCCATCGAAGGGGAACTCCGACGCGAGCGTCCGCACGCTGGATGTGCCCGCGCCCTGGCACTGCGGGCACAACAGCCGCGGGGTTTCACCGTCACCGCCTGCGGGGCTGCTCGGGATGGTCTCGGTGTCGGACGTCAGAGCCCTCCTCCAGTTGCGACGTGGATGCCTCCCATCGCGGGAAGCGGCTCCCGTTCTCGACCGCGTTGAGATCGAGGTGGTTGCGCATGTACTGGCGGCCGCCGTCGGTCGGTGGGGTGTACTCCCAATGCGTCACGGTGCCACTGCGCAGCGCCGCGTTGACCAGCCTGCGCCGCGATTGGTCGGCAACCACGTCGGCGAAGAGGGCGTCCATGTCCCAATCCCGCTCAACCCGCGCGCGGAGCTCCTTGACCCGCACCGACCAGTCGGCGTCCTTAGCCAGGTTGAGCCGCTCGTGCGGGTCGGCGGCGAGGTCGTAGAGCTGGTCGGGATCGACCGGCGAGTGGACGTACTTGAGGTCACCACGGCGGATCATGACGATCGGCGCGATCGCGCCCTCTCCCAGGTACTCGCCGATGACCTCGCGCTCCGACGGCGGACGGTCCCGACGCGCCTCCGTGCACAGGTCGAGCAGCGACCTGCCGACCGGCGCATCGACGACGCCGGGTGGCTCGCCGCCGACCAGCTCGGTGATCGTCGGCAGCACGTCGACAAGCGACACGGGGGCCGCGACCCGCTTGGGCGAGAACAGCTTCGGCGCATGCACGATCATCGGGATCCGCGCAGAGCCCTCGAAGAAGTTCATCTTGTACCAGAGCCCGCGCTCGCCGAGCATATCGCCG
This sequence comes from uncultured Actinomycetota bacterium, assembly GCA_963736375.1. GTDB lineage: Bacteria > Actinomycetota > Actinomycetes > Mycobacteriales > Pseudonocardiaceae > Pseudonocardia. The sequence goes on along the minus strand of CAVTOL010000018.1, from coordinate 120,732 downwards.
TGGTCGGCCACCACCAGCACGACGGTGTTCTCGGCGAGGCCGAGCGCATCGAGGGTGCCGGTGAGCCGGGCCGTCCACTCGTCGAGGTAGGAGATGTTGCCGTAGTACGCCCGCCTGGCGGCGCGCACGTTCTCCGGGCCGATCCGCACCTCGTCCATCGCGCTGACCTTGCGCAGCCGCGCGGTGTGTGGGTCGAGCTCGACGTCGTCCGCGGTCGTGGTGGGCATAGGGATGTCGCGGCCCGCGTAGAGATCCCAGTAGCGGCCGCGGGTGACATAGGGGTCGTGGGGATGGGTGAAGCTCACCACGAGCAGCCACGGCCGTGGGTCGCCGTCGCGGGCCAGGTCGTGGAGCGCGCGCACGCCCTGGTGGCCGACCTCGTCGTCGAACAGGTACTGGTTGGTGACCTCGGCGACCCCCGCCTGTGTGACGGAGTCCATGTTGTGGAACCACCAGTCGACCCGCTCGTCGGGCTGCAGCCAGTCGGGCGTCCAGCCGAAGTCGGCCGGGTAAATGTCGGTGGTGCGCCGCTCCTCGAAACCGTGGAGCTGGTCGGCGCCGACGAAGTGCATCTTGCCGTCCAGCACCGTGCGGTAGCCGCCGAGGCGGGCGTAGTGCGCGAACGTCGGGATGGTGCTGGCGAGGTACGCGGCGTTGTCGTAGCCGCGGGTCGCCGACGGCAGCTGCCCGGTCATCATGCAATAGCGGGCCGGTGTGCACAGCGGCGAGTTGGAGTACGCCGCATCGAAGACGATGCCCTCGCAGGCCAGCCGATCGAGCGTCGGCGCGTGGGTGACGGGATTGCCGTAGCAGCCCAATGCCGACGGGGTGAGCTGGTCGAACATCACCACGAGGATGTTCGGACGAGCGGGTGCGCGGTCCTTACCCATGGACGAGAGCATGACATTTTCGCCCCGTCGCGCAGACGGAAGATCTCGATGCCGGTCAACGTCACGGCCCGGCCGCTGGCGACGGCGTCGAAGAGCTCCCCGACTGCCGCGGGCGTCAGAGCTCGGCCGCGCCGGACTCCAGCAGGTTCCCCAGCTCCAGGAGTCGACTGCGCAGGTTGCCCTCCGGCTGATCCACAGCCGCCGCCTTCGCCATCCCGCCCAGCCTGCGCATCAGTCCCGCCAGGACAGCGGCATCGGGTGCGTCGCTCTCCAGCTCGCCGCGCAGCTCGGCCAGCGCCGCGCCGACCTCCTCGAGCGCGGGCGCGTTCGAGCCGTCGATGCGCTCCTGCCAGCGCTCGATCTCGACGAGCCCGCCTGCGATGCCGAGGTCGGTCGGGCCGTCCTTCAGCGCGCTGACGGTGAGTTCGAGGTCGTGCTCAAGGGGGTCAAAACCGTCCGCGTCAGCCATGTCGTGAACTTACCCAGTGGCGGTCTTCGGCTTCTTCGGGAGGTAGAGGTCGGTGATCGTGCCCTCGAAGGCCTCCGCGGCCATGGCCACGGTCTCGGAAAGGGTCGGGTGGGGGTGGATGGTGAGGCCGATGTCGGCGGCGTCGGCGCCGGTCTCGATCGCGAGCGCGGTCTCGGCGATGAGGTCGCCCGCGTTGGGGCCGACGATGCCTGCCCCGATGATGCGGTCGGTGGCCTCGTCGAAGATCACCTTGGTGAGGCCTTCGTCGCGGCCCAACGACAGCGACCGCCCGGACGCCGCCCACGGGAAGGTGCCCTTCCCGTACTTCACCCCGGCGGCCTTGGCCTCGTTCTCGGTGACGCCGACCCAGGCGACCTCGGGGTCGGTGTAGGCCACCGACGGGATGACGGTGGCGTCGAAGTAGCTCGCCTTCCCCGCGGTGTTCTCGGCGGCGACCTTGCCTTCGTGCACGGCCTTGTGCGCGAGCATGGGCTGCCCCACGACGTCGCCGATGGCGAAGATGTGCCCGACGTTGGTGCGCTGCTGCTTGTCGACGGGGATGAACCCGCGGTCGTCCACGAACACGCCCGCCTTGTCCGCCCCGATGACCGTCCCGTTCGGCCGACGCCCGACGGCGACGAGCACGGCGTCGAACGTGGCCGTCGCGGGGGCCTTGGCCTGGTCCTTGCTGGCGGACGCGTCGAGCGACACGGTCAGCCCGTCCGGGCCCGCCTGCACGTCGGTGACCTTGGTGCCCAACCAGATCGCCGCGTACTGCTTGGCGATGCGCCGGGCGAGCGGGGTGACGATGTCCTTATCGGCGCCAGGGATGAGCTGGTCCATCAGCTCGACCACGCTGACGGACGAGCCGAGCTCGTGGTAGACGGTGGCCATCTCCAGCCCGATGATGCCGCCGCCGAGCACCAGCAGCCGCTCTGGGATCCGATCCAGCGCGAGCGCGCCGGTGGAGTCGATCACACGTGGGTCGCCGTGCGGCACGAACGGCAGCTGCACCGGCTCCGAGCCCGCCGCGATGATCGCCGCGTCGAACGACACCGTGCTCGCGGTGCCGTCGGCGCCGGTGACGGCCAGCATGTTCGGCCCGGTGAACGTGCCGGTGCCCACGATCGTGGTGACCTTCCGTTGCTTGGCCAGCCCGGCAAGGCCCCCGGTGAGCCTGCCGACCACGCCGTCCTTCCAGTCGCGCAGGGCGTCGAGGTCGATCGTGGGCTCGCCGAACGACAGCCCGTGCGCGCTCATCTCCTTCGTCTCGGCGATCACCTTGGCCGCGTGTAGCAGCGCCTTGGACGGGATGCAGCCGATGTTGAGGCAGACGCCGCCCAGCGGGCCGCGGGAGTCGACCAGCACGACCTGCTTGCCGAGGTCCGCAGCGCGGAACGCCGCGGTGTAGCCACCGGGGCCCGCGCCGAGCACGAGCACCTCGGCGTGCACGTCGCCTTTCGGCCCGGTGTAGGGGGCCAGGGCGGTGGGATGGGTGGCGGTCTGCGGGGTGGGCGGCGCGGCCGAACTGCCGTAGCCCGCGGGCGCCGTCAGCTCCGCTGCGGCGCCGGGGTGGGGGGTGGTGGCGGGGGTGCTGGTCAGTCGTTCGGCGGGCGGCTCACCCTGCGCTTGTCCCACGACGTCGAGAGTGGCGATCACGCTGCCCTCCGACACGGTGTGGCCGACCTCGACCGCGATGGTGACGACCGTGCCCGCGACCGGCGCGGGCACATCCAGGGTCGCCTTGTCGGACTCCAGGGTGACCAGCGGGTCCTCGGCCGCGACGGTGTCACCCGGCGCGACGTGGATCTCGATGATCGGGACGTCGTGGAAGTCTCCGATGTCCGGGATGCGGATCTCCTGCGCGGCCATTGCCGCACTCCTTTCCAACGTTCGGGTGCGAGATGACCTCAGAGGAGGAGGCGGCGGTCGTCTTCGAGCAGGTAGCACAGGTGCCGGGCGAACCGGGCGGCCAGCGCGCCGTCGATGACCCGGTGGTCGTAGGACAGCGACACGGGCAACATCAGCCGCGGTACGAACTCGCTGCCGTCCCACACGGGCTTCATCGCGGAGCGCACCACGCCGAGGATCGCCACCTCGGGCGCGTTGACGATCGGGGTGAAGCCGGTGCCGCCGATGCCGCCGAGGCTGGAGATGGTGAACGTGCCGCCCTGCATGTCGGACGGGGCGAGCTTGCCGTCGCGGGCCTTGGCCGAGATCGCTCCGAACTCGCGCGACAGCTCGACGATGCCCTTGCGGTCGGCGTCCTTGACGACCGGCACGACGAGCCCGTCGGGCGTGTCGACCGCGATCCCGATGTTGTAGTAGCGCTTGAGGATCAGCGCGTCCTTCTCCGGCGTGAGCGAGCTGTTGAACTCGGGGAACTTCTTCAGCGCGGCCACCGCGGCCTTGACCAGGAATGCCAGCAGCGTCACCCGGTAGGGCTCCTTCTCCGTCTTGGCCGCGGTGTCCAGCTCCTTGCGGTAGGCCTCCAACGCGGTGATGTCGGCCTCGTCGTTCTGCGTCACGTGCGGCACGTTCAGCCACGAGCGGTGCAGGAACGGGCCGGACACCTTCTTGATCCGCGACAGCTCCCTGGTCTCGACCGGGCCGAACTTGCCGAAGTCCTGCGCCGGGACCTCCGGGATCCCCGAACCCTGCGCCACCGCGGCGGCGGCGGGCTGGGCCGGGCCCTGCAGGAAGGACAGCAGATCGTCCTTGGTGATGCGGCCCTTCGGCCCGGTCGCGGTGACGGCGGACAGGTCCACCCCCAGCTCGCGGGCCATCCGCCGCACCGAAGGCCCGGCGTGCGCCCCGGGCGGCGCCGCGCCCGTCGACGGGGTGCTGACCGCGGGCGGCGCCGCGACCGGCGCGGCCACCGCGGTGGCCACCTGCGCGGCTTGGGCCGGAGCGGGCTCCTGCTGCTCAACCAGCGACGGCGGCGATGTGACCGCTCCGTCGCCAGGCGCCAAGTACAGGATCGGCGTGCCCCTGCTGACGCTGTCGCCCACCTTGACCAGCACTTCGGTGACCGTGCCCGAACTCGGCACCGGAACGTCCATCGTGGCCTTGTCGGACTCCAGCGTGATCACCGGGTCCTCGGCGTTGAGCTTGTCGCCCACCGAGACGTGCACCTCGATCACCGGCACGTCCTCGAAATCACCGATGTCCGGGACGGTGACCTGGACGCCGTTGGCGGTTGCCGTCATCTCTCGTCAATCCCTTCTCAGGCGTGCGCGGGGTTGGGCCTGGTGGTGTCGACGCCGTAGCGGGCGACGGCCTCGCTGACCGCGCCTGCAGGCAACGCGCCCGATGCGACCAGCGTCGAGATCGCCGCGACGGCCACGTGGTAGCGGTCGACCTCGAAGTGCGACCGCAGCGCCTTGCGGTAGTCCGAGCGGCCGAAGCCGTCCGTGCCCAGGACGACGTAGCGGCGCTCGGCAGGCACGTAGGCGCGGATCTGCTCGCCGAACGCACGCATGTAGTCCGTCGCGGCGACGACCGGGCCCGCCGGTCGTTCGCCCAGCCGCTCGGCGACCCAGCTGATCCGCTGCGGCTCGGCCGGGTGCAGCAGGTTCCAACGCTCCACGTCCTGGCCGTCGCGGGCCAGCTCGGTGAAGCTGGTGCAGCTCCAGATGTCGGCGGCCACGCCGTGGTCGGCGGCCAGCAGCTCCGCGGCCGCCTCGACCTCGCGCAGGATCGTGCCCGAGCCCAGCAGCTGCACCCGCGGCCCGCTCCCGTCGGTCGAGCGCAGCAGGTACATGCCGCGCCGGATGCCGTCGACGACGTCGTCGCGCCGGTCCTCGGGGAGGCCGGGATGCGGGTAGTTCTCGTTCATCAGGGTGAGGTAGTAGAAGACGTCCTCCTGCTCGGTGAACATCCGCCGCAGCCCGTCCTGGATGATCACCGCCACCTCGTGGGCGTAGGTGGGGTCGTACGACACGCAGTTGGGGATGGTGGCGGCCAGCAGGTGGCTGTGCCCGTCCTCGTGCTGCAGGCCCTCACCGTTGAGCGTGGTGCGGCCCGCGGTGCCGCCCAAGAGGAACCCCCGCGCCCGTGAGTCGCCCGCGGCCCAGGCCAGGTCGCCGACGCGCTGGAACCCGAACATCGAGTAGTAGATGTAGAACGGGATCATCGGGCAGTCCGACACCGAGTACGAGGTCGCGGCCGCGATCCAGGACGACATCGCCCCGGCCTCGTTGATGCCCTCCTGCAGCATCTGGCCGGACTTGTCCTCCTTGTAGTACATGAGCTGGTTGGCGTCCTCGGGCCGGTAGAGCTGCCCGACCTGGGAGAAGATCCCGAACTGGCGGAACAGGCCCTCCATGCCGAACGTGCGGCTCTCGTCGGGCACGATCGGCACCACCCGCTTGCCGATCTGCTTGTCCCGCAGCAGCGTGGTGAGGATCCGCACGAACGCCATCGTCGTGGAGATCGTGCGGTCGCCGGTCGGTTTGAGCTGCGCGTCGAACGCCGACAGCTCGGGCACCGGCAGCGTCTCGCTGGAACGGGTGCGCCGCACCGGCATCGGGCCGCCCAACGCCGCCCGCCGCTCCCGCAGGTAGGCCAGCTCCGCGCTGTCCTCGGCCAGTGGCAGGAACGGCACCTCCGGGATGGCATCGTCGGGCAGGTCCACGATGCCGAACCGGTCGCGGAACGCGCGCAGCACGTTCTCGCCCATCTTCTTCTGCTGGTGGGTGATGTTCTGGCCCTCACCGGCCTCGCCCATCCCGTAGCCCTTGACGGTCTTGGCGAGGATCACCGTCGGCTGGACCTCGTGCTCCACCGCGGCCTTGTAGGCGGTGTAGACCTTCAACGGGTCGTGCCCGCCGCGGGAGAGCGCCCAGATCTCGTCGTCGGACATGTCCCGCACCAGGTCGAGCAGCTCCGGGTACTTGCCGAAGAAGTGCTCCCGCACGTACGCGCCGTTCTTCGACTTGAAGTCCTGGTACTCGCCGTCGACGCACTCCTCCATGCGTTGCAGCAGCAGCCCGGACTTGTCGGCGGCCAGCAGCGGGTCCCACCCCGAGCCCCAGATGACCTTGATGACGTTCCAGCCCGCGCCACGGAACACGCCCTCCAGCTCCTGGATGATCTTCCCGTTGCCGCGCACCGGGCCGTCGAGGCGCTGCAGGTTGCAGTTCACCACGAAGATCAGGTTGTCCAGCTTCTCCCTGGACGCCATCGAGATGGCGCCGAGCGATTCCGGCTCGTCCATCTCGCCGTCGCCGAGGAACGCCCACACGTGCCGGTCCTTCGTGTCGGCCAGCCCGCGGGCGTCGAGGTACTTGAGGAACCGGGCCTGGTAGATCGCCATCAACGGGCCGAGCCCCATCGACACCGTCGGGAACTGCCAGTACTCCGGCATGAGCCACGGGTGCGGGTAGGACGACAGGCCCGCGCCGCCGGTCTCCTGCCGGAAGTTGACGAGCTGTTCCTCGGTGATCCGGCCCTCGAGGAACGACCGCGCGTAGATCCCCGGCGACACGTGGCCCTGTACGAACAGCAGGTCGCCGCCGTCCGCACCGTCGGGGCCGTGCCAGAAGTGGTTGAAGCCGGTGTCGTACAGCGTGGCCGATGACTGGAACGACGCGATGTGTCCGCCCAGCTCGGAGGACTCCTTGTTGGCCCGCAGCACCGTCGCCACCGCGTTCCACCGGTTCAGCGACCGGATCCGGTGCTCAAGCTCCCGGTCACCGGGGAACGCGGGCTGGGCGTCGACCGGGATCGTGTTGACGTAGGGGGTGGTTGCCGACACCGGCACCGCCACCGCATGCCGCCGCGCCTCGTCGTGCAATGCCTTCAGCAGGTGCGCCGCGCGTTCGGGCCCGTCGAACTCGACCACCGAACCCAACGCGTCACGCCACTCCTGGGTCTCGAGCGGGTCCTTGTCGTCGGGCATGGGTCCTCCTGGGTCGGGCGTCGCACCGGTATGACCATCTAAGGTCACCGACGCCCGCCCCGACCAGTTCTGACCTACGACTGGAAGCTCGGCCTTTGTTCGGCCACGAACTCGTCGAACGTCGTCGGCTTGCGGCCGCCCAGCCGCTCGATGGTGTCCGTGACCTCGAAGCCGCCGGATCCGGGCCGGGGGCTGCGGAAGTTGGCCCACAGCTTGGACAGGTGCGCGACGGCGTGGGCGTTGAGCCGGGCGCCCGCCGCCTCCGCCCAGACCTCGTCCGGGACGTCCTGGAACGTGACGTCCCGCCCGAGCCCGCGCGCCAACGCCGTGACGATCTCCTTCACCGTCATGACCTGGCCGATCACCGGGTAGGCACTGCCCGCTGGCACCTCTGCAGCGGTGAGCAGCCCGGCCGCCACCCGCGCCACGTCCTCCCCGGCGACCAAGGGGAGCACCGTGTCGTCATCACCGAAGGGTGCCGTGAACACGCCCGCGGCGATCGTCGCGTTCGCAAGGCTCCGGATGTTCTCGAAGAACACCGTGGCCCGGACGTGGACCGCCCCGATACCGGCCCGGTCGAAGACCTGCTCGGACAGGTAGTTCTCCCGGAGGCGCGGCGTCGGCGCATCCGGGGTCGACACCAGCATCACGAGGTCGACGAGCCTGCCGACGCCAGCGTTGCGGGCCGCCACGGCCATGTTGACCGTCGCGTCGAGCAGGCCGTCCTGCACCGGATAGGCGAAGTAGACCGTGGAGACGCCTTCCACGACCTTTTGCATCGACGCGAAGTCGAGGAAGTCACCCCGCACCACCTCCGCGCCGAGGCCCCGCAGGTAGTCCGCCCGCTCATCCAGCGTGCGGACCATGGCGCGCACCGGCACGCCGCGCGCCCGCAGCAGCTCGGCGACCCGTCGTCCCGTCTTGCCCTGCTGCCCACCGGCCGCGCCGGTCACCAGCACCGTTCCCATCGTCATGACTCGCCTCCGTATCGCGATGGTACCGATCGGTACCACAACGACAGTATGGTACCGTTGGGTACCACGTCAAGGAGGCAGGATGGCGGTCGTCGATGACATGCCGGTTCGGCGGCGCATCCTCGATGCGGCCTTCTCGGCGTTCATCGAGGCTGGCTACGCCGCCACCACCACGCTTGAGATCGCCAAGCGCGCCAGGGTCTCGAAGCGCGAGCTGTACGCCGTCGTGGGCAACAAGCAGGAGATGCTCGTGGCCTGCATCCGCGAGCGGTCCGCGCGGCTGCGGCCGCCCGACGACCTGCCGGAGCCGCACGACCGCGACACGCTCGAGCGCGTCCTCGTCGCGGTCGGCACGCAGCTCCTCCGCGAGACGACGCACGACACGGTCATCGCGGCCTTCCGGCTGGCGATTGCCGAAGCGGTCCGCGCCCCCGAGGTCGCCGCGGCGCTGGATACCCATGGCCGCAAGACCGGCCACGCCGCCCTCGCCGCGATCATGACGAAGGCAGAGGCCAACGGGGTGCTCGACGGCCGTCCGCCGGACATGGTCGAGCAGTTCGCGGGGCTGCTCTGGGGCGATCTGATGATGGGCCTGCTGCTCCGCGTCGGCGACCCTCCGACGCCCGAGGAGATCACCCTGCGGGCCGAACGCGCCGCCGCCGCGTTCTTGCTGCTACATCCTCACCGCGACGGCACTGGCCGGTAGGGAGCGGGTGCGCGGCATCCGGTAGCCCCGCTACAGGCCGTGCGCCCCGACGGCGACGACGAGGATGCCGAAGGCGGCCGTGGTCGACACGGTGCGCACGAGGTTCCAGCGGGACCACCGGGACTCGTCCGCATGTCCGATCGTCTCACCTCGGGTTGGGCGGGATGGACAAGGATCGGCGCATGCGCAGCTACCGCGATCTGCTCAACCGGTTGGACGGCCCGCCCGGCTCGGCATGGGGTGAGTTCGGCCCTGACGACGAGCTGGGCACGATCGGGCGGCTCACACCGGACCGCGCACGCGCGGGCGCGGCCTGCGTCCGCACCGGCGAGGTGTTCAACCTGGACCTGCCGATGGACGCCATGGACCCGCCGCTGGTTCCCGCCCGCCGACGAGCACGCCACACGATCTTCGGGCGCAACGCCTTCCACCGCGACGAGCACCTCGACGACGTCTTCACGCAGGTCTCCTCCCAGATCGACGGGCTGCGCCACTTCGGCCATCCCGACCACGGCTTCTACAACGGCGCGCCCGGCGAGCGCCTGGTGGCGGGTGACCCGCTGCTGGGCGTGCAGCACTGGGCGGAGCACGGGATCGTCGGCCGCGGGGTGCTCGTCGACGTGGGGCGGCACCGCGACGCCGAGGGCAGGCCGATCGACCACCGCGGGGGCGAGCCGATCCCCATCGCCGACGTCGCCGCGGCCGCCGAGCGGCAGGGCAGCCGGTTCGAGCTCGGCGACATCCTGCTGCTCCGGTTCGGATGGGTGCACCATTACCGCACTGCTACGACCGAGGCCGAGCGCAGGGCCCTGCCCACCGAGCCGCGCCACCCCGGGCTGGTCCAGTCGCACGACACGCTGGAGTGGCTGTGGGACGAGGGGTTCGCGCTCGTCGCGGCGGACAACTTCGCGCTGGAACGCTGGCCTGCGCTGCCGTCGAGCCCGTTCCGCACCGAGACCGAACGCGCAGGCGGGCCCACCGACGGCCAGACCGGGCTCATGCACCGCGTCATGATCCCGTTGCTCGGCCTGGCCGTCGGGGAGCTGTGGGCGCTCGACGACCTCGCGGCGGCCTGCGCGCGCGACGGCCGCTACGAGTGCCTCGTCGTCGCCAAGCCGCTCAACGTCGTGGGCGGCGTCGGCTCACCCGCCAACGCGACGGCGGTCCGCTGATCGGGTGGGAACCACGGCCCGGCGCCGCTCGTTGGCGGGGTGAACGCGATTCGGGGAGGGCACGATGCTGTTCACGATCTTGGGGTGGATTCTGTTCGGCCTGATCGCGGGCTTCATCGCCCGCGCCATCGTTCCGGGGAAGGACGACATCGGCATCTGGCGCACGATCCTGCTGGGCATCGTCGGGTCGTTCGTCGGCGGCCTGATCTTCGCATTGCTGAGCGGCGGGCTGCACGGCTTCCAACCCGCGGGCTGGATCGGCTCGATCATCGGCGCGGTGATCGTCCTAGTGATCTACAACAAGGTCACGGGACGCAAGCGCGTCGGCCGCTGATCAGCGCCTGATGATCACCGGCGGGTGACCGCCTGCAAGTAGCCCGCGATCCGGCCGTCGCGCACCCGCTCGACCCACAGCTCGGTGGCGTCCGCGTCTTCGTCGGCGTGGGCGTCCATCCTGGCGACGGCGTCACGCTGCAGCTGTCTTTTGGTGTGCGCGAACGTGTCGGCAGGCATGCGGTCCGCGAGCTCCGTGGCGGCGGTGAGCGCGGCGACCTGCAGGTCGGCGGCCGCCACCACGCGGTCGACCAGGCCCAGCGCGACCGCCTCGGCGGCAGGCACCACGGTCGCCGCGCCGAGCATGAGCCGCCGCGCGCCGAGGTCGCCCACCGCGTGCCGCACGACCTCGATGGCGGCCCGCGGGAACGGCACGCCGACGCGCACCTCGGGCAGGCCGATGCGCCCCTCGCTCATGATCACCACGTCGGCGCACGCGGCCAGCACGCAGCCGCCCGCGATCGCGTGCCCGTTCACCCCGGCGATCAGCGGCACCGGCAGCGTGAAGGCGGTGCGGAACATGTCCGTCAGCGCGGGCAGCAGCCGTCGCGGGTACTCCGCTCCCCCGGACACGACGCTGCGCAGGTCGACGCCCGCCGAGAACACCCGCCCCGCACCGGTCAACACGACCGCCCGCGCACCCGCCACATGAGGGCCGCGCAGGCCCTCCGCCACGGCCGTGCACAGCTCGGCGTCCAGCGCGTTCACCGGTGGCCTGGCGAGCGTCAGCACCGCGACCCCGTCCACCTCAGCCCACTCGATCACCGACACGACTCTAGGCCGTGTCCGGTGTGCGACGCCTTACCGCTCAGCGCTGGTCGTCGGTACTTGCCCCAGAGCGTCGCCCTCGACGCGACACCGAGCAGTTCGGCCACGGTGCGGTTCACGTGCCGGTCGGCTACCTTACTTGCCGGACCCGTTGGCGCCGATCAACCCGGTGCGGCCCGCGCCGAACGCGACGTCGAGGCCGGAGAGCACGGCCTCGCCGTCGGGCCAGGCGAACGACAGCGCACCCAGAACAGACGATGGCGGAGGAAGACACGGGACACCTCATCGGGCGACGCGGGCAGGACCGAGGTGTCAGCTCTCCACGCGGGCCACGGTAGATCGCGAGTACTCCGGTGCGAAAGCGGTTATCCGTCTACGTGACGCGCGAATCCGACCATTGCTCCGGTCGGCCGTCCGCGCGCCTGAAATTCGCGCTCCGCGCCGACAACGCGTCGGTCGCGTGCATGGCCCGCGAGCGGATGGAAGCGTGGCTCGTGCGGCAACGTTGGCCCGCGGAGGAAAGCCACGACATCGTCTACGCGGTCAGCGAGGCCGTCACCAACGTCTGCGAGCACGCCTACCACCTGCAGCAGGCGGGCACCGTCGAGATCACCGCCGACATCGAGCACCCGACGGCGCAGACGCGCAGGGTCCGGGTCGCCGTCACCGACGAGGGCCGGTGGCAGCACCGCGTGGCCCGCCCGTTCACCCGGGGCCGTGGCCTGCGGGTGATCCGGGCGTTGATGGCGGGTGTTCGCCTGCGGCGGGGCACCGATGCCGAGCCGGGGACGTCGCTGGTCCTGACCAGCCCGCCCGTCCCGTCGTAGCCGCGGTCACGACGCTTGCTCAGCGGCGATGGGTGTCGACGGCCTCGGCGCTCTCCAGATCGCCGACGGCGCGCAGGCCCGCGATCACGCCGTCGACGTCGGCAGCGGGGCGGTTCTGGCTGAGCTTGAACTTCGCCTCGATGCGCTCGATGGCCAGCTCGACGCCGACGATCGCGCGGATTTGACCCGCCACGAACTTCGTCGGGGCGTCGTCGACGGACCACGGCGCAGGCCGCCCGGCCTCGTGGCGGTCGGTGAGCTCCCGCACGAGGTCCGCGACCCAGGCCGGGTCGTCGTGCACGGTGAGGACGCCGTGCACGTGCGCGGTGACGTAGTTCCAGGTGGGTACGACGCGCCCGTGCTCGGCCTTCGTCGCGTACCAGGACGGCGAGACGTAGGCGTCCGGACCGCGGACGATCACCAGCGCCACCGCCCCGTCGGCGGTGCGCCAGTGGCCGTTGTTGCGGGCCAGGTGCCCGCGCAGCGTGCGGCGCTCCGCGTCGTAGAGGAACGGCAGCATGGTCGCGGTCAGCCCGTCGGGGCCCGCGGTCACCAGGTCGGCGGCGCGGTGGCGCAGCAGCAGCGCCTCCACGGCGTCGTCGGTGGGGGCGAAGGCGCTCGGGACGTACATGCCTGACAAGGGTAGGCGCGCGAATACCGCAGAGCTCACATCTCCACGACGACCGACTCGCCACCCTGCGCGGCCTTGCCCGAGCGCATCGTCGCGGCCAGCAGCACCGCGCCCGCGCACAGCCACGCCGTGATGTAGAAGCCGTTGTCGTAGGCCTGCGTGGTGACGGCGGCCGTCAGCTGCTCGTAGACGCCGTACAGGCCCTGGGCGCCCTGGGCCTGCGCCGCGGTGAGCGTGGACGACGCGGCCGGGCCGGTCGTGATCAACGATCCGCTGTCGGCCGTCATCTGCGCGGTGGTGCCGATGATGAGTCCGCCGAAAACGGCGACCGCCACGCTGGACGCCACCCGCTGCATGATGTTGTTCATCGCGCTGCCCGACGTCGTGAGCTGCCTCGACAGTGCCGAGACGCCGCTGGTCATGATCGGCATCATCGCGAGCCCGACGCCGACGTTGCGCACCGTGAGCCACAGCTCGATGTAGCCGCGCGTGGTGTCGGGGGTGAGCTGGGCGAGCTGGTAGGACGCCGCGGCGATCACCGCCAGGCCGATCATGACCGGATAGCGCGGACCGATCATGTCGTAGATGCGACCCGAGACGGGCATGAGCACCAGGAGCACCAGTGCCGCCGGGGTCAGTACGAGCCCGGCGTCCAGCGACTGCATGCCCTGCACCTGCTGCAGGAACTGCGGCAGGAAGTAGAGGCCGGTGAACAGGGCGGTGGTCGTGATGCTGATGAGGATGAGCGAGAGCGTGTACGGGTAGCAGCGCAGGACACGCAGATCGATGATCGGGTTGGCTACCTCCAACTCGATGATCACGAACAGCGCGAGGCTGATCAGCGACGAGGCGAAGAGGATGATGATGCGGTAGCCCGTCCACCCCCAGCTCTGCCCCTCCGAGAAGGCCAGCAGCAGGGCGAAAAGGGCGTAGGCGATCGCGAGGAATCCCCACAGGTCGAACTTCGGCCAGCTGGTCGGGCGGATCCGAGGGAACACCGCCAGTGCCAGCGCGGCCCCCAGGATCCCGATCGGCACGTTGATGTAGAAGATCACGCGCCAGTCCGTGTACTCGACGAGATACCCGCCAAGGGTCGGCCCCACCGCGGGGGCGACGACGACGCCGAGGCCGTAGAGCCCCATCGCCGCGCCGATCTTCTCCACAGGGACGATCTGGTACAGCATCGTCAGCGTGATGACGGGGAGCACCCCACCCGGTATCGCCTGCAGGATGCGGAACGCGATCAGCGAATCGAGGTTCCAGGCCAGCCCGCAGAGCGCGGAGCCCGCCGCGAACCCGAGTATGGAGATGACGTAGAGGCGCGATTGGCCGAAGCGCAGGCCCAGCCACCCGGAGAGCGGGACGACGACGCCGAGCGCGAGCGTGTAGCCGGTCACCACCCAGGCGACCGAGTCGGGTGAGCCGCTCAGCTCGGTCTGGATGTCCGGGATCGCCACGTTGACGATGCTGCTGTCCAGCACGGACATGAACATGCCGACGATCAGCACCGCCAGCGGGACGATCCAGCCCCCGCTGCGCGCCGCGGGCGGCGGCGGGACGGCGGCAGGCGGGACGGGAGTCCGCGGCGCGTGGACCTCGACGCCCTGATCGACCTCGGGGGCGCGTGGGGCCGTGTCGAGGGCGCGCTGCTCGACCTCAGCCGTCATCGCGGACGTCCTTTCACTTGCGCTTACTTGCCGACCGGCTAGTTGCTCACAACAAAGTTAGCACTGCCTAGCCGGTCGTCAAGTAAGGTGTGTGCGCGAGCAGACAGGAGCCATGGGGTGGGCGAGCGCCGTACCAACACGCGGGAGCAGATCCGCACCGTCGCCTTGGAGATGTTCGCCGAGCGCGGGTACGCCGGAACGTCCCTGCGCGAGATCGCCGAACGGCTCGGGGTGACCAAGGCCGCGGTCTACTACCACTTCTCGACCAAGGAAGACATCCTCGCCAGCCTCATGGAGGACTTCCTGGCGCAGCTCGACGAGCTGATCGCCTGGACCGCCGCGCAGCCGCGGTCGACCGAGACGCGTCGCGCGGCCCTCGATCGCTACGCCGAGCTCCTGGCCGGGCGGAAGACCGACCTCGCACGGTTCATGCAGGAGGGCCAGTCGGCGATCCGCGAGCTCGCCGCCGGGCTGGAGGTGCGCAAGCACGTGGAGCAGTTCCTGGCCCTCTTGGCCGCGCCGGACGACTCCCCCGAAGGCAGGCTCAGGGCCCAGGTGGCCCTCGTCGCCCTGCACCTCGCGGCCTTCGGCCCGATGGGTCCGGCGGCGTGCGACGCAGGGGCCGCGGCCCCTGCTGACCGCGCCGCGCTGCGGGCCGCGGGCCTGCGCGTCGCCGCGGATGTGCTGGCCGGTCTTGGCGTGTGCCGCGGTGAGCGCGCCGCGCCGCGGGCGGTCCGCGCGGCCCTGGGTGTCGGTGGTCGTGCCCGCCCGCAACGAGGCGCGCAACCTCGAGATCATGCTGCCCGCGCTCGCCGCCGTCCGCCCGGCGGTCCACGAGATCATCGTCGTCGACGGCAGCTCGGTCGACGGCACGGCCGAAGCCGCGCAGCGGCGCCGACCGCAAAGGTGATCAGCCAGACCCGCCGCGGTAAGGGCAACGCTCTGGCCTGCGGGTTCGCTGCGGCCACCGGCGACATCATCGTCATGTTCGACGCCGACGGCTCCGCCGATCCGGCCGAGATCCCGGCGTTCGTCGCGGCGCTCGTGGCAGGCGCCGACTTCGCCAAGGGGAGTCGGTTTGCTCCGGGCGGTGGCAGCGACGACATCACGGCCCTGCGCAAGGCGGGCAACGCCGGGCTCAACCTCGTCGCGAACACGCTCTTCGGTACCGGCCACACCGACCTGTGCTACGGCTACAACGCCTTCTGGGCCGACATCCGCCCGGCGCTCGACCTGCCGCCCCTCGACGCGCAGGCACCGGAGCGGGGCATGCTCTGGGGGGACGGCTTCGAGATCGAGACCCTGCTCAACTGCCGAGTGGCGGTCGCCGGTCTCGCGGTCACCGAGGTGCCGTCCGTGGAACGGCAGCGGATCTTCGGATCGACGAACCTGCGCACGTTCGCCGACGGCGCTCGGGTGCTGCGCACGCTGGTCGTCGAGCGGATCGCCGGGCGGGGCACCGAGCCACAGGTTCTCGCACCGGTTGGGCGCCGGTAGCCGCTCGGCGTGCGAAGCTGTCGCGGACACCGTCTTGTCTGGAGGATCGAAGCATGCGCACAGTGCTGGTCACCGGTTCGTCCGAAGCCGTGGAGCCGGTGCTCGCGGCCGTACGGGCCGCGGGAGCCGACGCCGTCGGCTTGACCGCCGACGCCGACATGATTGAGGCGCTGCGGAAACTCGATCCGGGCTCCGTCGCCTGCTACGTGCAGCTGCCGGTCGCCATCACCCCGTCCGGCGACACCGCGGTGAGCCGGGTGCACTCGTTCCTCGAGGAGGGTCTGCTCACGCGCTTCCGGCTCGTCGATGCCGTGATGCCCGCGCTGTCCGAGGACGCCACGGTCATCCTCGTCGGCGGCCACACGCTGGTGGAGCAGCAGGCGCCGGACGACCAAGGCGCCCGCTGGGCCCTGCTCGGCGTGCTTGCCCACGCCGTGCGGGCCGACCGCGCGCCGGTCGTCACCCACGTGCGGGTCCTCGACCACACGAACACGGCGGAGGAGATCGCCGACCTCGCCCTCACCGGGCGGGCACCGAGCCAGGAGCGCAGGTCGGCGCGGTCGGCCGAGGCGGTGCGGGCCTACGAGGACTGGCGCACCGAGATCTTCGGCATGGCGAGGGCCGAGATCTAGCGCTCGCAGGTTCTTCAGCCACCGGCGGACGCCGCCGGGCACTCCCACGACGGCCGCACCGGCATCGCAGTGCTCGCGCAAGCGTCCGGACGGGGGCGCGGAGACGGCAACGCCGGTGCGGGCGTTCGGGGCAAGGGAGGGCTGACCCGCTGACGTCCAGGTGGGGCGGCGACATGGCCGGTCAGCGATGAGTTCACCGCCCTGGCGGGGTCTACCTCTCCGTCCCGCAGCCAAGACCGATGGGAATGCCATGACCACCAACGCTTTGCCGCCCGTCGTCGACGCCGACACCTGGCGCCACGAACTCGACGCCCTCCGCGTCCGCGAGAAGGCCGCGACCCGCGAACTCGACGCCATCGCCGCGCAACGGCGCAGGCTCCCGATGGTCGAGATGCCGGACTACACGCTGGAGGGCGAGAAGGGGCCCGTCCGGCTCGCCGAGATCTTCGACGGGCGGTCGCAGCTGATCGTCTACAACCACATGTGGTTCGCGGGCGAGGAGTGGCAGTGTCCCGGTTGCACCGGGTTCAGCTCGCAGTTCACCCGGCTGGACATCCTCGACAACTTCGACGCCCGGTTCGTCATCGTCACCCAGGGCCCTATCGACGAGGCGCTCGCGTACAAGAAGCGCGTCGGCAACGCCATGACCTGGTACTCCACTGCGAACAGTCCCTTCGGCGCTGACGTCGGCGCGCCACCGGAGGGCGGGTTCGCCGTGAACGTGTTCCTCCGCGACGGGGACACCGTGTACCGCACCTGGCACACCGACGGCCGGGGCACCGAGCAGCTCGGGTACACCTTCGCGCTCATCGACCTGTTGCCCTACGGACGGCAGGAGGAGTGGCAGGACTCGCCCGAGGGCTGGCCGCAGGCACCCACGTACAGCAAGTGGGCCAGCTCCCAGACCATCGCCGAGCTCTACGGCCCCGCCTGATCACCGAACTGTTACCCGCACCGGGCGTCCGGCGGGCACATACTGTTGCCCCGGTCGAGCACGGAGACGGGTGAGGTGGATGGCCGAGCGCGGGTCGCTCGCGGGCGCGTTGCAGCGCCTGGCGGGTGAGCTGCTCAGCGCCACGACGCCCGCGGTGGTCGGCGCCCTCGTCGCCACGACGGCGGCCGAGTTGCTCGGCGCCGACGCCGCAGCGGTCTTCGCCAGGGTCGACAGCCGCACCCTGGAGGCGCTGCACACCACCGGCTGGCCCGACGCCGTCACCCGGCCGTTCCACCGCCTCGAACTGCAGCGCGGGCGTCCGCTGTCGGACGCCGTGCTCGACCGGTGCCCCGTCTGGCTGGAGGACGCCGCGCAATGGCGCCGCCGCTACCCCGACATGGCCCCCGTCGGTACGGCGGCGGACATGCAGGCCAGCGCCTGCCTCCCGCTCTCGGTGGAGGACCGCGACCTCGGCGCCGTGGTGTTCAGCTTCGCCGCGCCGCGCCGGTTCTCCGTCGAGGATCGCGAGTTCCTGGTGGCCGTCACCGCGCTGTGCGCGCAGGGCTTCGACCGCGCGCGGCTGCTGGTCGCCGAGCGGACGGCGCGGGAGACGGCGGAGCGCCAGCTCGGCCGGATGACCTTCCTCAGCCGCACGACACGTCTGATGGAAGCTCCGCTGTCGGTCGAGGAGCGGCTGCGGCAGCTCGCCGACCTGGCCGTGTCCGAGTTCGCCGACTGGTGTGCCGTGCACCTCGTCCGCGGAAACCGGGTGGACCAGGTGGCCGTCGCGCACCGCGACCCGGCGAAGGTCGCGTTCGTCGCGCGGCTGCAGGAGCGCTATCCGCCCGGCCCGGACGCGCCCGGCGGCGCGATCCGGGTGAGCCGCACCGGCGAGCCCGCCTACTACCCCGAGGTTCCCGACGAGCTGCTCGCGGCCGCCGCCGTCGACGAGGAGCACCTTGCCCTCATCCGATCCATCGGGATGCGTTCGGCGCTGATCATGCCGCTGGCCGTGCGCGGGCGGCGGCTCGGCGCGCTCACCCTCGTGCAGGCCGAGTCGGAACGCCGCTTTGACCAGTCCGACCTCGCGTTCGCCGAGCAGCTCGCGGCCATCGCGTCCGTCGCGCTGGACAACGCCCGGCTGTACGAGCAGCAGTGGCACACCGCGCACACCCTGCAGGCCGCGCTCCTGCCGAGCGACCTGCCCGCGGTGCCCGGCCTGCGCATCGCCGCTCGCTACCGCGCCCCGACCGCCGAGCGGGCCGACATCCACGTCGGGGGCGACCTCTACGACGTCGTGCCGAGCCCGGACGGGTGCGGGGTCGTTGTCGCCGACGTCTGCGGCAAGGGCGCGGACGCGGCCGCCCTCACCGCCCTCATCCGGCACACCGTGCGCGCGGAGATCGACCACGGTCTCGGGCCCTCCGCGGTTCTGGTGCGGCTCAACCGGGCGATGCTCCGTGCGAGCGGCAACCGACCGGGCCGGTTCGCGACCGTCGCGCACGCCCGACTCACCCCCACTCCGACGGGCGTCAGGGTGCGACTGGCCAGCGCAGGCCATCCGCCGCCGCTGGTGGTGCGCGACGGTGAGGCCATGCCCGTGTCCGCGCAAGGGACGCTGTTGGGCGTGTACCCGGACGTCACCTTGACCGAGGTGACATTCGACCTGAACCGCGGCGAGACCATGGTGCTCTACACCGATGGCGTGACCGAGGCGCGAGGTGCAGGCGAGCTCTACGGGGCGGATCGACTGGCGCGCGCCGTCGTGGCCGTGCCGGGCGGGGCCGCCGACAAGATCGCCGACCAGCTCCTCGCCGATGTCGACGCGTTCCAGTGTGGGCAGCAGCTCGACGACATCGCGATACTGGTCGTCGAGGCCGTCGAGGCAGGATCATGACCGCCGAGGTCGTGCTGACCGGGGAGCTCGACATCTCCACCTATGAGGACGCGCGGCAGCTGCTGGAGGACGCCGAGCGCGCCGAGCCCGAGCTGCTGGTCGTCGACCTCGCCGGGCTGCGGTTCGTCGACTCGACCGGCGTACGGCTCATCCTGGCTGCCGACGAGCGCGCCCGGCAGGCGGGCCGCCGGGTGGCGCTGCGCCTCGGCCACGGGCTCGCCAGGCGGGTCTTCTCCGCCCTCGGCCTGCTGGACCGGTTCGACGTGCTCGACGGGCGGTGACCCAGGTGGGCGGCGGCCGCCGCGCTACCTAGGCGACCGCATCGGATTGCCCATATGTGGCGCCGCGGGAACCGGTGCGCAGATGGGTGGCGATCACCGATGTTCGGGCGGCTCCGGCCACGGACCATCGGGAGCATCCGAACCGAGGAGCTTCCATGTACCTTCCCGCCGCTTCCCCGATCACCGATGTCACCCAGCTCGGCACGGTACTCGGCATCTGGGCCCATCCCGACGATGAAGCCTTCCTGTCCGCCGGTCTGATGGCCGCGGCCCGCGACGCCGGTCAGCGGGTGGTCTGCGTGACCGCCACGCTCGGCGAACACGGCACCGACGACCCCGGCAGCTGGCCCCCGACCCGCATGGCGCGGGTGCGCGAACGCGAGTGGCACGCGTCGCTCGCCGCGCTGGGGGTCACCGAGCACCATCTGCTGGGCCTCACCGACGGCACGTGCGCGGCCGCGCCGCATGACCTGATCGTGGCGCACCTCGCGCGCATCATTCGGGTGGTCGCGCCGGACACGATCGTCACGTTCGGCCCGGACGGCATGACCGGCCACGAGGACCACCAGACCGTGTCGGCGTGGGCGACCGACGCGCACGCCCTCGCGGCGCCGGACACGCGGCTGCTCTACGCCACCACGACCGAGGAGTTCGCGCGGGACTGGGAGCCTGACCGCCAGGCGTTCAACGTGTTCCTCGCCGAAGGGCTGCCGCTGCGCACCCCGACCGCCGAGCTCGCGGTGCGGCTCAGGCTGGACGCCGACGCCGCCGACCGCAAGATCGTTGCGCTGCGGGCGCAGGCCAGCCAGACCACCGGCCTGTTCGCCGCGCTCGGCGAAGAGCGCGTGCGACGGTGGTGGTCGACCGAGACGTTCGTGGCGGCGCACAACGCCCGTGCCCGTGCGCGGGCGTGGGGCACCTGGCGGGTGGCGGCATGACCACCACCCTCTGCGCACCGACCAGGGTGGTCGGCAGGGCGGTGCGGGACACGGTTCCGGTGGTGCTCGCGTACGCCCCGTTCGGGCTGGCGTTGGGCGCCACGCTGGCGGCCACGCACGTGCCTGCGCTGATCGCGTGGTCGTCGTCGCCGCTGCTGTTCGGGGGCGCCGCCCAACTCCTCGCGGTGCAGTTGCTCGACGCCGGGGCGGGCGCGGTGCTGGTGGTGCTCACCGCGCTCGTCGTCAACGCGCGGATGCTGCTCTACAGCGCCGCGCTCGCGCCGCACACCGCCGCGTGGCCCGCCCGTTGGCGGTGGCTTGGCGCCTACTTGCTGGCCGACCCCGTCTACGCGCTGGCGATCACCCGGTTCGCAGGTCCTGACGCGGACAGCCCCCGCGACCGCCTTCGCTACTACCTCGGCGTCGGGCTCACGATGTGGGTCGCGTGGATGGGGCTGACCGGCGCGGGGGTGCTGCTCGGCGGAGTGCTGCCCGCTTCGCTGCGGCTCGACCTCGCCGCGCCACTGACGTTCCTGCTCCTGCTGCTGCCCATGCTGACCTCCCGGCCCGCCTACGCGGCCGCCGCGACCGGCGGGATCGTCGCCGTCGCGGCGTCCGGGCTGCCGCTCGGGTTGGGCTTGCTGGCCGGGGCCGCAGCGGGCATCGCCGTGGGCGGGTACCTCGGGGGTCGTCATGAATGAGCTGCTGACGCTCGTGGTGATCGGGCTGGGCACCTACGCCATGCGGGCGGCGTTCCTCGTGACGGCCCACCGCCGACCGCCCGCGCCGATGGCCCGCCTGCTGCCCTATGTGGGGCCTGCGGTGCTGGCCGCGATCACGGTGCCCGCGTTCGTGGCCCCGCACGGCGCCGTCGCGCTCGCCGACACGGCACCCGCGCTGCTCGCCGCGGCCGTCGCGTGCGTGGCGTGGCGGCGGCTGCGGCGCAACCTGCCGCTGGCCCTGTTCGGCGGGCTGGCCGCCTGGTGGGTGGCGTCCTGGGCGGTCACTTTCGCGGGTATGTCCGCCGCTTCCTGACCTCCGCAGCGTAGCCCTCCGGGTAGCCCGCCTTCATCGCGCGGCTCTCGGCGACGTTGTCCACCAACGCCGTCGAGAACAGCAGGCCGATCAGCGCGCCCATCGCGATCCCGGTCGCCAGAATGCCCTTGTCAACCGGGATGACGAGCAGCAGCACGATCGCGAACGGCAGGAACTGCACGATCGAGCGCACGACGTGGCGCAGCACCCACGTCGGCGCGGTCACGTCATGCAGCACCCATTCGCGGTAGCGCTCGGGAAGAGCCCCGCCGTAGGCGTAGCGCAGCCAGAGCAGTGGCCCGGGGCGCCTGCGAGTCCCCATGCGCGTCACCTCCTGACATCCGACGGTAACACCGGACAGCCGCCCTCCACTCGTGAGTGGAAACGAGGGCTGGAGCACGCGTTTCCGCTCACGGTCGTGGGAGGGTGGCCGGGTGGCGGAAGTGGGGGCGGTGCTCGTCCACGGGCTGTGGCACGGCGCGTGGGCGTGGGACGGCGTGCGGGCAGGGCTGGAGGCCGCAGGCGTGTCGAGCGCGGCCGTCGAGCTCCCGTTGACCAGCCTCGAGGACGATGTCGCGGCCACGGTCGCGACACTGGACCGGTTCGGCAAACCCGCGGTGTTGGTCGGGCACTCGTACGGCGGCGCGGTCGTCACCGCGGCGGGCGACCACCCGCACGTCACGCACCTGCTCTACCTCGCCGCGTTCCAGCTCGCGGAGGGCGAGTCCGTTGGCCGCGCCCTGCCCGACCGGGACATCCCGGCGACGGGCCTCGGCGATGCACTGCGGTTCTCCGCCAACGGCGAGCAGGTGGACATCGACCCGGCGCTGGCCACGGGCCTGTTCTACGCCGACGCGCCCGCCATCGCCGCGGCGGCCGCGGCGGCCCGGCTGCGGCCCGTCCACAGGGCGGTGTTCCGCGGGGTGCCCGCGGTGATCGGCTGGCGGAGCACGCCGTCCACCTACGTCGTCTGCGCCGACGACCGGGCCGTGCATCCGGACCTGCAGCGGGCCATGGCCGAACGCGCCAGCACCCGGCACGAGTGGCCCGGCGGCCACTCCCCCGCACTGACCCGCCCCGCGGCGGTCGCCGACCTCATCTCGGTGATCGCGTCGGGCGGCACACCACGTAAGTTGCGACGTGCGTGAGGTGCCGCTCGCGCCGATCACCGCTATTCCACCAGACCGCGCCGCATCCCCTCGGCCACCGCCGCGGCGCGGTCGGAGACACCGAGCTTCTCGTACAGCCGCTGCGTGTGGGTCTTGACCGTGCTGACCCCGATGAAGAGCTCGCCCGCCACCTGCGGCACCGACAGCCCGCGCGCGAACGCCTGCAGCACCTGACGTTCCCGCTCGGACAACACCGGGCCCTGGTCCTTCGCCCGCATGCGGATCTCGCCTGCGAGCCCGGCCGCCAGCTCGGCGGGCACCACCGTGCGACCGCGGGCGACGTCGAGCACCGCCTCGACGATCTCCGCGCGCTTGGCGTCCTTCGCGAGATATCCGGCCGCGCCCTCCTGCAGCGCCTGGAACACGACGGAGCTGTCGGTGTGCGCGGAGAGCAGCAGCACCCGGGTGCGCAGCCCATCGCGGACGGCGGCGCGCACCACGCCGAGCCCGTCGACGTCGGGCATCTCGTAGTCCACGAGCGCGACGTCCGGATCGTCACGGCGGATCGCTTCGAGCGCCTCCCGCCCGTCGCCCGCCTCGGCCACCACGTCGATCCGTCCGCTGTGGACGAGGCCGCGGGCGACGCCGTCGCGGAAGAACGGGTGGTCATCGGCGATAACCACGCGCACGCGGCGGGCGGAGGACTCCATCGCGCCATCCTTCCGCCCGGCGGGCGTTCAGTCTCGCATCGACGCGGGAAATAGTCTCGGGGCATGTCGCCCGAGCCGTCCGTCGCCACGGCGGAGCCGCCCGAAGTCACGGCCGTCGCGATGGAGCACGCTCGGCGGGGGGTGGCGCTGCAGGTGGCGCTGCGGTGGGTGCTCGTCGGGTTCGTCGCGCTGACGGTGCTCACCGTGCCGCCCCCGCGCTTCGTCGGCGTCTGCGTCGCGATCGCGGCCTGCTACGCGCTGTGGGCGCTCGCGGTGGCGCTGTGGACCCGACACGGGCACGCGTCGGCGGTGCGGCTGGCGTGGCTCGCGCTGCTCGTCGACGTCGTGGTGCTGGGCGTGTTGACGCTGCTCACCGGCGTCGCGACCCCGCAGAGCTGGACGTCGAACGTGTTCACCACCGGGTTCCTGCTCATCCCGGTGCTGGCGGCGACGCAGCTGCGGGCGTGGGTGTGCGCGGCGGTCGTCGTCCCGACGGCGGTCGTCTACTTCCTCGCCGCCGTCGCGACCCGCGAAGCCAACGAGGAGCCGTGGACGTCGCTGCTGCTGCGCAGCCTCGTGGTCGTCGGAGTGGCGCTGGGGTGCGTCGGCCTTTCGCGGATCCAACGCTCGCGGGTGCGCACGATCGGGCGGCTGGTGCAGGCCCGTTCCGCGCTGCTCGCCGAGCTGGCCGGGCTCGAGGAGCGGGAGCGCCAGGCGCTGTCCGAGCATCTGCACGACGGAGCGCTGCAGTACGTGCTGGCCGCCCGCTTCGACCTCGACGACGCCCGCGAGACCGGCGACCCTGCCGCGTTCGACCGGCTGGAGCAGGCCCTGGCCGAGTCATCGCGGCTGCTGCGCTCGACCGTCGCCGAGCTGCACCCTGCCGTGCTCGCCCGCGCGGGGCTGCCGTCGGCGCTGCGCGACCTCGCCGCCGCGGCCGCCGCCCGCGGCGGCCTCACGGTCGACGTCGACGTCGACGGCTGGCCGCCCGGCGAACGCACCACCGCCGACGCGCTGCTCTACCGGACGGCGGCCGAGCTGCTGAACAACGTGGTGAAGCACGCGCAGGCGACGACCGCGACCGTCGCGCTGGAGCTCACCGATGGCCCCGCCGACGTCCTCGCCCGCCTCGTGGTCGCCGACGACGGCGTCGGCCTGCCCGCGAACGCCTCCACGGGCGCGCTGCGCCGCGGCCACATCGGGCTGGCCTCGCACGCGCTGCGGATCGACGCGGCGGGCGGCCGGATCACCTCCACCGCCAACCCGCCGCACGGCACGGTGGTGGCGGTCGAGCTGCCCGTCCGTCAATCGGAGGACCCGTGACTCCTCCGCCGCATCGACCGGCGGACCGACGGTAGCGATCTGCGCGGTGCGGCATCGTAGAGGCATCCGGGGAAACACCCCGCAACCAGCCGAGAAAGGCACCCGCCATGAGCACCACGGCCTTCGAGATCGACAACACTGTGCGCCCCACCGTCACGATGGCCCGCACCCCAGCGGGCGCGCTCGACGCCACCCGCCTGTGGACGGGCGGGGTCGCGACCGCCGTGGTGGCCGCGCTGATCAGCGTCGTCGGGGTGCTCGTCCTGCAGGTGATCGCCACGCACGTGCCGCACCTCCCGGTGGCAGCGGGCCTCGGCACGGCGCAGGCCACTGTGCTGCTCGCCACGCTGGCCGCGATCGCCGCGCTCGTCGCCACGGGCATCGCCCACCTGCTGCTGGTCTCGACCCCGCGCCCGATGGCCTACCTCGGCTGGATCGTCGGCCTCGCCACCGCCGCCGCCGTGGTGCTCCCGCTGACCACCGGCGCGGCGCTCGCCGCCGCCGTCGCCGAGGGCGTGCTCAACCTGGTGATCGGGCTCGCGATCGGCAGCCTCGTCACCGGCGCCGCCTACGCGGCCACCCGTACGCGGTGACGCACCACCGAAGGCCTCGACCACCTGGTCGAGGCCTTTCGCCGTGTCCGGGACGATGACGCCATGACCGCGACGAAAGACGCCCGAGCGCTGATGCTCTCCGTGATCGCGTCGAGCGTCTTCGCCGTCGGCTCCTTGATCTGGGGTCTGCTCGCGGGCTCGCAGATGATCGTCTTCGACGGGCTGTACTCGTTCGTCTCGGTGGCGCTGTCGCTGCTGGCGGTGTGGGCGCTGCGGGCCGCCCGATCGGGACCCGACGACCGCTACCCGTGGGGCCGGGAGGTCTACGAACCGCTCACGATCACGGTCAAGGCGGTGGCGCTGGCGGGCCTGTGCCTCTACGCGCTGGTCGGCGGGATCGGCGAGCTGCTCGCGGGCGGCCGGGCCATCGACGCGGGCTGGGCGGTGGTCTACGGCATCGTCGCCACCGCGGTGGGCGTCGGGGTGTCGCTCGTGCTGCGCCGGATGAGCCGCGGAGCCACGGACCTGGTCCGCGCCGAGGCCGCGGAGTGGATGGGCGACGCCCTGCTCTCGATCGGCACGCTGGCGGGCTTCGGGGTGGCGCTGGCCCTGCAGGTGACGGGCAACGACGGGCTCGCCCGCTACGTCGACCCTGCGATGGTCGTCCTCACCTCCGCGATCTACCTGCGGATCCCGCTGCGCCTGGCCACCGAGGGCCTGCGCGAGGTGCTGACCATGAGCGCCGCACCCGCCGTGCGCGACCAGGCGACGGCGGTCGTTGACGAGGTCGCGCAGGAGTGGGGCCTCGCCGAGCCGGTGGTGCGCCTGTCCAAGGTGGGCTCGCGGCTGGACATCGACGTCGTCTTCCTCGTGGAGGCGGGCTCGACCGCGCGCACGGTCGAGCAATTCGACCAGGTGCGGGCCGAGCTGGACGAGCGGCTGCGCACGATCGGGCTGGAGCCGTCGCTGTCGGTCGGGTTCACCGCCGATCCGCGCTGGGCGGTGTGAGACTCAGCAGCCCAGCCACTCCAGCCACGCCGCGCTCGGGTGGGCACGGCCGAGCACCTCGCCGGAGCGCGCCCCGTCGCGCACGCGGACGTGTCCGATCACGCCGAACACGCCGCCCGCGCGGTTCTCCGCCACCCACGCGGCCGGGACGTCGAGGCGCTGAACGGTGTGCCGCGCGTCGGGCCCGAGCGGTACCAGCGGGTCGACCGACACCCAGTCCACGTCCCGGCCGAGCCCGAGCAGCAGGTCGTCGAACCGGGCCAGGTCGGCAGGCGGCAGGAAGACGTGCACATAGGTGTCGACGAGGCACACCAGCGCATCACGGGGAAGATCGGCGACGACGGCGGGCAGCGCGTCGAGCAGGCTCCCGCGCACGGCCCTGGCCGGATGGTCACGGGCGAGCGCCGAGGCCGCGGCGAACCGGGTGACCGCGCCCGCCTCGGGCGGGACGCAGGCGGTGAGCCAGGCCAGCGTGGCGGGATCAGCGAGGTCGAGTGGCTCGACGTCGATCCCGACCCGGTCGGCGAGCACCGGAACCGTCGGCGGCACCGGCGGCTCGCCCGCGCGCACGGCGCAGGACAGTCGCACGGCGGCGGCCGGGTCGCCGACCGCGCGCACACCGTCGGAGGTGCGGTAGGCGTAGTGGTAGCGGTCGAGGTGCAGGCCGAGGCCCGCGCCGGTGCCGAGGTCGACCAGCGCGAGCGGGCGCCGCTCGGCCGCGGCGATCCGGCCGAGCACCGGCAGCACGTCGACGCAGCGGCCGACCTCGTTCATCTGGTAGCGGTGCCGCCCGGCGAGCTCGGCCACCCGGTCCCGCCTGGCGGCGGCGAACGTCGCGAGCTCCGCGCCGAAGCCCGGATCGAGCGGCGGCTGCGGACCGCCGGGCACCGGGTAGTGCCGCGCGATCGGCGTATCGGGCTCGGCCGCCACCATATGGCGCAGCACCGCGGCCAGGAGCAACGGCGGCAGCCGGTCGGGCGGGATCGCCGCTGCCAGGTCGCGCAGCACGGGTTCGCGCGCGATCGCGGTGAAGGTCGCGGCGGTGAGCCACCAGCTCGCAGGCGCGTCCGGTGGCGACCACGCATCCGCAACCGCCATGGCCTGTCCCGCGACGATCTCCGTATCGGTCATGCGGTGATTCTTGCGCCCGACCTCGCCTGCGCCGCACGATGAGGGCGGTTCGGGGCCGTCGTCGAGCATTCTGATGCGAGTCGTTCAGTTACGAGCGGAGGCCGCGGTGACGGCAGTGCGGACCGCACGAGGCTGGCTGACCGGGCACGATCCAGGGCTCGTCGCGCTCCGCAAGGCACTGCGGGTCACCGTGGCGGCGTGCGTCGGGTTCTTCGTCTGCGAGTACCTGATCGGACTGTCCACACTGGCCACGTACGCGGTGTTCGGCACGATCGCGTTCGGCGTCCTCTCCGACGTCAGCGGCCCGCCCACGCAGCGCACCCGGACCTACCTCGCCGCGCTGCCGGTGGCGTTGGTGCTGGTCACGATCGGTACCGCCGCGGCCCGCTCCACGACGGCGGCGGTGATCGGGATGCTCGTCGTGGGATTCGCGGTGGCGTACGCGGGGGTCGGCGGCCCACGCATCGCGGGCGTCGCCAACGGCCTGCAGCTGTTCTACGTGCTCCCCTGTTTCCCGCCCTACGACCCCGCGTCGCTGCCCCAGCGGCTCGTCGGGCTCGTGATCGGGATCGGGCTCGTCGCGGCGGCCGACCGGCTGCTGTGGCCCGCGGGCGCGCCCGTGTCGTTCCGGGCGCGGCTGGCCGACGCCGTCGACGCCGTGGCCCGGTACGTCATCAACCTGCCCGCGGACGACCCGCGGGACGCCGCCGAGGCCGCGGTCAACGGCCTGCGGTCGAGCGGGCTGCCCCCGGCGGTGCGCCCGACCGGCCCTGGGCGCCGCGACCGCGGGCTCACCCACGCCACCGCCGAGCTGCGCACCATGGTGGTGCGCGCCCATCTGCTGGCGGGCCTCCTGCCCGACCTCCGCGACCCAGCCGCACGGGTGGCCGCCGACACCGTGCTGGCCCTGGTCGGCCACGCGCTCAGCCACTGCGCGGCGGCACTGCGCGGGGCCGGGCCACCCCCGGAGAGCGGCCCGATCGTCACCGGCGTCGCGGACTACCTCGAGGGCCGCGCCGAGCGGATCGCGGACCGGCTCACCGGCGACGAGCTGCCGCCGGTCGTGCGGATCGGCGGGCTCACCGCCGCGGTGGGCGAGGCCGCACGAGGGCTCGTCGCGGCGGTGCGGGCGGGCATCGGCGCCCCGCCCGACCCGGCGGCGGCCGTGCCCGCATCGGCCTGGTACCTCGGCATGTCGACCGCCCTGCTGTGGTGGCGACGGCTCGCCGCCCACTTCACCCCGCGCTCGGTGTACTTCCAGAACGCCGTCCGGCTCGCGCTGGGTCTGGCCGCCGCCCGGCTCCTCGCCGACCTGCTCGACCTCTCCCACGGGTTCTGGGTGTTGCTGGCCACGCTGAGCCTCATGCGCACCTCGCTCGTCGCGAGCGGGCTCGCGCTCGTGCCCGCCTTCCTTGGCACCCTCGGCGGCGCGTTGGTCGCCGCGGGGGTGCTCGCCCTCGTCGGTGACGACACGATCGTCTACGCGGTCGTCCTGCCGATCGCGATGGTCGTCACGTTCGCCGCAGGGCCCCTGGTCGGGCCCGCCGCGGCCCAGTTCGGGTTCACCATCGTCGTCGCGGTGCTGTTCGCCCAGCTGGCGCCGACCACGTGGCATGTGGCCGAGGTGCGCCTCACCGACGTCGTCGTCGGCGGCCTGGTCGGCGCGCTCATCGGCGCCGCGGTGTGGCCACGCGGTGGGGCGGGCGAGGTCCGCCGATCGGCCGCCGCCTGTCTCCGGTTCACCGCCGACGAGCTGGTCGAGACGATCCGCGGACTCACCGGCGACCCGTCGCGCGATCCCGGGCAGCATCGGTTGCTGCCGGACCCCGCGCACCGGGTCACCGTGCTGTTCGACATCACCTACGCGCAGTTCCGCAGCGAACCCGCCCACACCCACCCCGCGCACGACTGGCTGGAGGTGCTCGCCGTCGTGCAACGGGCGGCGTCGGACGCAGAGGTGCTGCGCGACCGCTACCCGACCCCGGGCCCGCTGCCGTGGCCCAGCGTGTCCCGGCGGCTCGTCGCGGCGGCCGAGGACGTCGCCCGCGCCTTCCGCGAGGCGGCCGAGGCCCTGCAAGCGGGCAGCGCCGATCCCCCGGACCGGCACCTGGCGGATCGCCTCG
Organism: uncultured Actinomycetota bacterium; assembly: GCA_963736375.1. GTDB lineage: Bacteria > Actinomycetota > Actinomycetes > Mycobacteriales > Pseudonocardiaceae > Pseudonocardia. The sequence continues at coordinate 91,221 of CAVTOL010000018.1, read as the reverse complement.
ACGCCGAGCCGCTGCGCGCCCGGTTCGCCGACGACCCGCACGCCACCCTGCGCGTCATCGACGCGTGGGGCTGGATGCACGGCCTGTCCACCGACCTGGCGAGGGCCGAACGCGCCGCCGCCCACTGACGTCGTGCGCGGAAAACGTCGCCAGGGCGACGTTTCCGCGCACGACCCGGTCTACCGTGGCGGCATGTCCACGGCGGTCGGGCTGGAGGCGGCGCGGCGCGCGTTCCTCGCCGGGGAATGGTCGGAGGCGCGTGCCGCGGAGGTGGTGCGCCCCGCGGTGGTGGCGTCGTGGGCGCGGTGCCGCAGGGCCGGGCTCGATCCCGACGCTGCGGCGGCGACGTTCCAGGGACTCAACACCGGCATCGACGTCGGGCCGGATCCCGGCAAGGAGGTGTTCGACGCGTTCGCCGCGTCGGGCGCGCGCTGCAGCCTCGTGCTGTTCGACGCCGACGGCCTCGTCCGCTCCCGCGCCGACGCCGATCCGGAGCTGGCGCGGCTGCTCGACGGCCTGCTCCTCATGCCCGGTTACGGGTTCGGCGAGTCCGCGATGGGCACCACCGCCGCCGCTGTCGCGCTGGCGACCGGAGAAGCCGTGGCCCTGGTCGGGCCCGAGCACTACGTCGGGGCCCTCACCTGCCTGGCCGAGGCGGCCGCGCCCGTCGCCGACGTGGAGGGCGTGGTCGGCGCGGTCGCGGTGGTCTGCCACGGGTCGGCGGCCTCGACGCTGCAGCTGCCGCTGGCCCGCATGCTGGCCGCGCAGGTCGCCGAGCACCTCGCGGGTGAGCCCGACCGCCAAGTCCGGACGATCCTTCACCGCCTGCGCGCCTACGGCGACGGCCCGGGCTGGGCGTTGGCCACCGACGGGCACACCATGCTCACCAACGCCGCCGCCCGGCAGCTCGACGGCGCCGACCTGCGCGCGTTGGGCGACCTCCTGCTCGCGGGCCTGGCGCTGGACGAACGTGGGCACCGGCACGTCGACCTGCCTTCGTCGGGCTGCGCCGAGGTCGAGCTGGAACCGGTGCTGCTGGCGGGCGAACCGATCGGCGCCGTCCTCGCGGCCGGGCACGCCACACCGCCGCGCGGGAGCGGACCGGCCGAGGCGACGCGCAGGCAGGGCTCACACGTCGCCCCGACCACCCGTCGCGACTACGCCGAGGACTTGCGCCGCGACCACGGCGCCGAGCACGCCAAGGCCCGCATCCGGGCGAACCGCGAGCTGCTCACGCCGTTCGACCGGGCCCGGCAGGAAGTCGCGGCGAGCATCCGCCAAGGCCGTCACCACCTGCTGATCGGCGAGCCCGGCGTGGGCAAGCGCACGCTGCTGCGCGAGCAGTTCCGCCGGGCGCATCCGCAGGGCCGCATCACGGAGATCGACTGCGCATCCTTCACGACCGACGACGCCCCCGTCCTCGACCGCCGCGACGGCACGCCCCGCGTGGTGCTCCTGCGCGCCCTGCACCTCCTCGGCCCGGTCACGGCGCGGAAGCTCGACGAGGCGCTGCGCCCGTTGCTCGTGCTGTCGGATCCGCCGCTCGTCGTCGGCTGTGTGGACACCCCCGCCGTCGACGCCACCCGGCCGTACGGGCTGCTCCTGCGGCACTTTCACCAGATCACCCGCATCCCGCCGCTGCGCTACCGGCTCGACGAGGTCGGCGACATCGCGTGGTCGATCCTGCGCCGGATCGCGCCGCTGCGGTCGCTGCGGCTGTCGTTGCAGGTAGTGCGGGTGTTGGAGGGCTACGCCTGGCCCGGCAACGTGAGCGAGCTGGAGGACGTGCTGCGCTACGTCGTCGCCCGCAAGCCGATGGGCGAGGTGCAGCCCCCCGACCTGCCGAGCCTGTGCTTCAAGCGCCAGGCCCGGCGGATGTCGATGCTGGAGGCCGCCCAGTGCGACGCGATCATCCAGGCGCTGTACGAGTCGAACGGCAACCGCTACAAGGCCGCCGCCATGCTCGGCATCGCCCGCTCGTCCCTCTACCGGAAGATCGACGCGTTCGGCATCAGCTACATCGCCTGACGGCCTGTGAGCGGTAACGAGTGCCCGAGCACTCGTTACCACTCACGGGGTGATGACGACCTTGAGCGCCTCGTTGGCCGCGGCGTTCTTGAACACGTCGTAGGCCTCGTCGATCTGGGCGAACGTGAACGTGTGCGTGCCCATCTTCTCCGCGGGGATCCGCCCGCTCGCCACCATCTTGAGCAGCGTGGGGATCGAGACCGTGTCGACCAGCCCCATCGTCAACGTGACGTTCTGGATCCACATGTCCTGCATCGGCAGCTCCACCGGTGTGCCGTGCACGCCGATGTTGGCGATCGTGCCGCCCGGCCGGACCAGCGACGCCGCGGTGAGCAGCGTCTCCGGGTAGCCGACGGCCTCGATGGAGACGTCGACGCCGAGGCCGTCGGTCAGCGCGATCACGTCGGCCACGGCGCCGGGCCCGACCTCCACCGCGTCGGTGGCGCCGAACTCGATCGCCTTGGTGAGGCGGAACTTGTTGGTGTCGATCGCGATCACCTTCGACGCGCCCCACAGGCCCGTCGTGAGGATCGCGGCGAGGCCCACCGCGCCCGCGCCGACGACCGCGACCGTGTCGCCGGGCCGCACACCGCCCGCGAGCACCCCCACCTCGTATCCGGTGGGCAGCGAGTCGGCGAGGAAGATCGCCTGCTCGTCGCTGACGCCCTCGGGAATGGCGTAGAGCGACGTGTCGGCGTAGGGCACCCGCACGAGCTCGGCCTGCGTGCCGTCGATGAGGTGGCCGAAGATCCAGCCGATGCCGCCGACGGTCTGGCAGTGCGACGGCAAGCCGCGCTGGCAGTACATGCACCGTCCGCACTTGGTGATCGCCGGAACCAGCACGCGGTCGCCGACGGCGAACCCGCTCACCGCGTCGCCGACCGCGGTGATGGTGCCGACCGCCTCGTGGCCGAGGATCCGCCCGTCGGTCACGGCCGCGACGTCGCCCTGCAGGATGTGCAGGTCGGTGCCGCAGATCGTCGTGGTGTCCACTCTGACGACGACGTCCGTCGGGTCCTGGACCGTCGCGTCCGGGACGTCCGCCCACTCTTTGCTGCCTGGACCGTGGTACACCAACGCCTTCATCGGCACCTCCGTCGCTCGCGACACGGGCCTGCCCCGCGCCGTCGACGGTAGTGGCGCCCGGCAGGTCGGGGTGTCCGAGAATCGGACGATCCGCGTAGGCGGTGAGACGCTCCCGGCGCCAACCGACCCGGATCCGGGACACCCGCCGGGCGGCGACCGCCCCCATTGCGGCCGCCGCCCGTCGGTTCCCCCACTCGCAGGCCGTGCAGGCCAGGTCAGGTCGCGGGAGCGGGCGTGGCCGTCGGCGCGGCGTGGGCCTTCGCGAGCGCGATGCGGGTGGCGCTCACGGTCGCGCCCGCGCGCTGCCCGGTCACCCGCACGGCGGTCCCGACCGGGAACTGCGCCGCCGTCGCGGGTGCCGCCTTGGTGCCGAACACCGTCTGCGGGCTGACGGTCACCGTGAACGCCTTCCCCTTGGCGGTCGTGACGGTCCAGCTCGTGGCGGTCTCGGCCGTGATCTGGCCGCGGACGCCCTGCTCGACCTTCTTGCCGGGCGCAGGCGTGGGCGCGGCCGACGGGGCCGGTGGGGCTGCAGGCGTGTCGCTGCAGGCCGCGACAGCCACCGCGGCCACCGCGAGCGCGCCGATCAGCAGTGAAGCTCGCATGCCGCCATCGTGGCGTCGGCATGTTCGGATCAGGTCAGGACGACGTTCACCACACGGCAGGAATTGTCATGGCCTGCCCAGGACGATCGTGACCGTGCCCATGCGCAGCCGGTGCGCAACCGGAGGCTCGACCGTGAAGCCCGCCGCCGCGATCCGCTCGACCATCCCCGCGTTGTCCTGGATGAGCGGGTTGTGGGCCATCCGGCGGCGGAGGAAGCCGTGGCCGTCGAGGGCGCCGTGGCCGTCGATGTCGGCCAGCACGAACAGCCCGTCCGGCCGGAGCACCCGCCGAGCCTCGGCGAGCAGGGCGTCCTTGTCGTGGAGGTGGTGCAGCATGAGGCTGGAGAACACCCTGTCGACCGAGCCGTCGGGGAAGGGCAGCTCCTCGGCGAAGCCCTGCCGCCAGCTCACCCCCACGCCCGCCCGGTGCGCCTTCCGTCCCGCCCGCACGAGCGCGCGGTGGTCCGGATCGAGGCCCACGAGCTCGACATCGGGATGGTCGCGGCCGAGCGCGATGAGGAGGTTGCCCGTGCCGCAGCCGATGTCCAGCACGTGCTGCCCCGGCCGCAAATCAGCCAGGCGGATCATCTCGGCGTGCAGGCCTGCGCCGCCGGAGAACCGGTGTATGAGGTCGTAGAACGGGGTCAGCGCGGACCCACCCATGCAGGGTACGAAATGCCGATGCGAAGTTCTTTCGCTCATAGGTCCAGCATGGCCCATCATTGAGCTGCAGGGCTGTCGGATCATCGGCATCAATGGGATGATCCTGCGGTGGAGACCGTTCGCGTCCTCGCCCGTGGCGACGGGCCGCCGACGTTCGCGCTCGCGCCAAGGCCCGGTGAGCTTCCGCTGGCCGTGTGGCGGCTCGACCACGGCCCGCCCGCCCGCGGCAGGGAGATGGCGCACGCCCACGACTTCCCCATGCTCGTGTACTCCGCCGACGCCAGGGGCACGGTGCCAGCTGGCGGGCACGACCAGCCGGTCACCGCCGGGGACCTGTTCGTCCTCGCGCCCGGTGAGGTCATCGGCCCCTTCGATACCGCGCACGCGGTGACGGGCCGCGGGTGGTCGGTCTCGTTCACCGCGGAGGCGCTCGGCGCGGACGTGCCGGGGTCGGCCCTCGCGTGGCGCACCCATCCGCTGTTGTTCCCGTTCGTGCGTGGCCGCGCCTCCGGGGTGCTGCGGCTGGCGGTGCGGGCCGCCGACCGTCCGGCGTGGACGACCCGGATCACCGCCCTGGAGCGGGAGCTGTCCGAGCGGGCCGACGGCTACCGCGAGGCGGCACTCGCCCACCTGACGCTGCTGCTCGTGGAGGTGGCCCGGCTGGCCGCCGACGTCGTCGACGATCTGCGGATCAACCGCGAGCCGCTGCTGGCCGACGTGTTCGCGGTGATCGAGCACCGCTATCCGGAGGCGCTGTCGCTGCGCGACGTGGCGCGCGCGGTGAACCTGTCGGCGGGCCACCTCACGACGGTCGTGCGGCGGCGGACCGGCCGCACGGTGCAGGAGTGGATCGTGGACCGGCGGATGGTGGCGGCTCGGCGGCTGCTCGCCGGGTCGGACCTGCCCGTCGGGGAAGTCGGCAGGCGCGTGGGCTATCCCGATCCGGGCTACTTCGCCAGGGTGTTCGGGCAGGTGCACGGGACGAGTCCGACCCGGTGGCGCAGCGCGGGCTGAGCATCAGCCACCCATCTGGTTGTTGCCAGTGGCGAGGAAGTGCTGGAGCACGGCCTCGGTGGCGGCGTTCATCGTGCCGGTGATCGGGCCCTCGTAGTAGTTGAGCTCGCCGAGCTCCCGTTGGAGCGTCACGACCGGGTCACCGGGGCGACGTGGTGGCGGTGCCTGCGGGCACGACGGCCGGGGTGCTCGCCGGGGCTGCGGTAGCAGAGCCGAACCCGCCGAGGCCGAACACCAGGCCCGCGACGATCGCGGCGCCCGCCGCCGCGGCGCCGACCGCGCTGACGGCGGTGCGGCCGCGCGAGTCTGTGGTCGAGGTGGGGACGGATCCGCTCATTTGAGCGAACACTCGCATTCCTGCTCTCAGATGTGCGACGCTCAAGACATCGACACGCAGATGGGCGATCTCCGGCTCGACGACCTCGTCCTCGCCGCGGCCGTTGCACGTCGCTACTTCCTCGAAGACCGCACGAAGGTGCAGATCGCCGCAGAGCTGTCGCTCTCGCGGTTCAAGGTGGCGCGCCTGATCGACTTGGCCCGGTCCAGCGGCATCGTCCGGATCACGATCGCCACGCCGGGGGCGGTGGACACCGAGCTCAGCGTGCTGCTCCGCGAACGCCTCGGCCTCGGGCGGGCGCTCGTCGTCAACACCGTCGAGGACGGAGGCAAAGGGGCCAACGGAGGTGACAACGGAGCGACGGCACGCGGCCATCTCGCCGACGTCGCAGCCACGCTCCTCAACGAGGTGCTCACCCCCTCCGACGTGCTCGGCCTCGGCTGGTCGCGGGCCGTGCTCGCCACCGCGGCGCGGCTGACCCGGATCCCGGCCTGCACCGTCGTCCAGATGACCGGGGGGCTGACCAGCCCGGACGTCACCGCGAGCCTCATCGACGCCGTCGACGGCCTCGCCCGCCGAGGCGGTGGGCGCGGCTACTCGTTCTACGCGCCGATGTTCGTGTCCGATCCGGCGAGCGCCGAGGTCGTGCGCCGCCAGCCAGAGACGGCCGCGGCGTTCGCCCGCTTCGCCGACATCACCCGCGCCCTGATCGGCATCGGCTCGTGGCAACCGGTCCACACCGATCTCCACGACGTGCTCAGCGCCGACGAGCGCGCGGCGCTGCAGCGCGCGGGTGTGCTCGCCGACCTCTCGGGCACGTTCCTCGACGCCGCAGGCACCCCCCTCACGATGCCGCGCTCCCGGCGGGTCGTCGGGATCGACGCCGCACAGCTCAGGGCCGTACCCGACGTCATCTGCATCGCTTACGGCAAGGAGCGCGCGGCGGCGGTGCGCGCCGCCGTCAGCGCGGGATACGTCACCACGCTCGTCACCACCGCCGCACTTGCTCGGGAACTGCTCACGACGACGAAAGGCTGACATGTCACGCCGCCTCGACCGCAAGCTCGACGCCATCCTCGCGGGCCGCTACACGCCCGACGACTTCATCATCGCCGACGCCAAGGACGCCGACATGGCCTTCGGCGTCACCGCTCCGTGGCGTGGTCGTTCGCGCGCCGACTACCTGGAAGACATGCGAGCGCTGGTCGCGGCCGACGCGCTCGACATCCTGCTCACCTCGGCGTCCAACGGGGAACGGCTGGCCGCCGACGGCTCGCTGGACGACGAGGTCACCCTCGCCGTCAGGGCCAACGACACCACCGACATCTGGAACCACCGCGGCAGCAGCTACACCGCCACGCCGTCGCGCCCGTTCCGCACCGCCGATCTCGCCGCCGTCCGCCCGTTCTGTGACCTCGTGCTGTACTCGGTGACGTTCAACAACGACGTCGAGCGCGACATCGCCACCCTGGATGCTTACAGCGCGTTCCGCCGCGAGGCCGCCGCCGTGGGCATGCGGTACTTCCTGGAGATCTTCAATCCCAACGCGCCGATCGGCCTGGCCCCGGAGGACGTGGGGGCGTACGTCAACGACGCCATCATCCGCACGCTGGCCGGGGTGACCGCGGCGCATCGCCCGCTCTTCCTCAAGATGCCCTACAACGGGGCCGAATCGCTGACCGAGCTGGTGGAGCACGATCCGTCGGTGGTGGTCGGCATCCTCGGCGGCTCGGCAGGCACCACGCGCGACACGTTCGAGCTGCTCGACCGGGCCCAGCGGGGCGGCGCGCGGGTGGCGCTGTTCGGCCGCAAGATCCAGCGCGCGGAGTCGCAGCTGGACCTGGTGGGGCTGATGCGCCCGGTGCTGCGCGGCGAGCTCGCCCCCGCCGACGCCGTCCGCGCCTACCACGACGCGCTCGCCAAGGCGGAGCTCACGCCCTACCGTTCCCTCCAGGACGACCTGGAGGTGACCGACCCCGTGTTGCGTTCGGAATGAGCGTGCCAGGGGTGGTGTGCGCGGGGTCGATCGTCGTGGACGTCGGCAAGATCATCGAGTCCTACCCGCCGCTCGACCACATCACCACTATCGAGGCGGTCTCGCTCTCCACCGGCGGGCCGGGCCTGAACATGGCCGTGAACCTGCGTGCGCTCGGGGCAGTCTTCCCGCTCGCGATGCTCGGGGCGGTCGGCGACGACCAGCACGGCGCGTTCGTCCTTGCCGAGTGCGCGCGGCTGGCCATCGACACGGCCGGGGTCATGACGCTGCCGGGCGTGGCGACGTCGTTCACCGATGCGATGGTCGAGCGGGTCGGTGGGCGCCGCACGTTCTTCCACCACATCGGGGCGAACGGCCGGTTCGACGGCGCCGCGGCGCCGCTGCCCGCGGCGCGGATCCTGCACATCGGCGCGCCGGGGCTGCATCCACTCATGGACGCGCCCACCGCTGACGGCAACGGCTGGTCCGCGCTGCTGCGGCAGGCGCGGTCCGCGGGTATGCACACCAACATGGAGCTGGTGAGCCTCGCGCCGGACCTGCTCGTCGAGGTCGCGCGGCCCTGCCTGCCCCATCTGTCCAGCATCGTCGTCAACGAGCTGGAGGCGGGCGCGCTGACCGGTATCGACGCGCCCGTGCCGGGTCCGGACGGCCCCGTCGATTGGGACGCGCTCGCCGCGATGGCCCGCGGCCTCGTCGAACGCGGCGTCGGGCTCGCCGTGGTGCACTTCCCGGCCGGGAGCGTCGCGGCGGCCCCGGACGGCCGGGTCATCCGGCAGGGCTCCGTGCGCCTGCCGCGCGCGGAGGTCCGCAGCACCACCGGCGCGGGCGACGCCTTCGCCGCGGGCGTGCTGTTCGGTCTCCACGAGGGTTGGCCCGTTGAGGAGTGCCTGCGACTCGGCGCCGCCGCGGCCGCCGCCTGCGTGCAGGGGCCGAACACGTCCGACGGGATCCGCCCGGCCGCGGACTGCCTGGGCGCGGGGGAACGGTGGGGCTACCGGCCGGTGGGCGCGACCGTCAGCTGAGCCCGCAGCAGGCGCGCCCCGAGTTGCAGCAGGGGACCCTTCCTGCGGATCAGTCGGAGGAAGGGTCCCCTGCTGCACGGGGGTGCGCCGGGGTATCCGCCGAGTGGGACGGCCAGTGCGCGTCTGCCCAGGGGCGAGCGTCGTGGGTGCCGACAGCACGCCGCCAAACCGTCCGCAGTACGCGGTGCCCAGCGGTCGGTCACGGCCGTGGCCTGCAACAACGTGAAGATCGCCCGGGCGGCGCCCGCGAGCATCGCCGCCGCGACCAGCAGCGCAGCCGGGCCCGGCAGGAGGCCACGGCGGTGGTCACGGCGCACAGGGCCAACACCCCGACCGTGCGGGCGCGCACCCCGGCCAGGCGGGCCAGCACGCCGTAGCTCATCCGCCCGAGCACCCGTCCGACGCCGCCGCCGCAACGCGTCACCCAGAGGCCGCATGATCCCTGCGAGCCGGACATTCCCGGGCTTCGATCACCGGAAACGTCAGTCTCGCAGCGATCATCGGCGGCAAGCATTTCGTGCTCCGGGTCCGAGATTGGTGGTGATCTGTGGGCCGCTACCGTGGGCCAAGAACGAGGCGATTCATCACCGAATCCGATCCGGTCGGCCTCCCCCAGCATCGTGAGGCGCGATCGTGCGCGTGCCACGGACCCAGCGCCGATCACTCTTCCACTGAGACTAATCGCCTCCGCCGCGAATTGACGGCGTCTTCCGCGCCGCAAACCCCGCCGCCATGCCTCGTCCACGGCCAGCCCTTGCCGAACCGCCGCGAACCGGGAGCGGCGGAATTCTCGCGCGGCCTCACCGAACGGCCCGCTCGCCAGCGGTAGTGCCCGTGCAAATTAGTGGCAAACCAGCGCATTTCGGGGTCCAAGCGGGCGACCGTCGTCCAGGACTCCCCAGGGGTGGGTGTCCGCCGACAGCACAGCGCAGCGCGGCATTGTGCTGCCCGCCCCGCGATGGTGCAGTGACGTCCAGGCGCCGACGAGGGAGGACGCATGGACCGGGACGCGACGTTGCACGAGATCGAGCAGCGGGTGTTGTGGCTGGCAACGTCGATCGTGCACCACGCCAACCGGGTGCGGCCCAACCCCGACGGGCTGAAGGTCGGCGGCCACCAGGCCTCGTCCGCGTCGCTGGTCTCGATCATGACGGAGCTGTGGTTCAACCACCTGCGCCCCGAGGACCGGGTGTCGGTCAAGCCGCACGCCTCCCCCGTGCTGCACGCGATCAACTACCTGCTCGGCGAGCTGTCGGCGCCGCAGCTGGAGACCCTTCGAGCGTTCGGCGGCCTGCAGAGCTACCCGAGCCGCGCGAAGGACCCCGACACCGTCGACTACTCCACGGGGTCGGTCGGCATCGGCGCCACCGCTCCGATCTGGGGCGCGCTGGCCCGCCGCTACGTGCGCGCGGGCCGTGCCGATGCGCGCTCCGCTGACGCTGCGCGCTGGGGCCGCCAGTACTCGCTCGTCGGCGACGCCGAGCTGGACGAGGGCGCCTGCTGGGAGGCGATCCTCGACCCCATGGTCACCGATCTCGGCGAGGTGTGCTGGATCATCGACCTCAACCGGCAGAGCCTCGACCGGATCGTGCCCAACATCGGTGTCGTCCGGCTGGCCGGGATGTTCGAGGCGGCGGGATGGCAGGTACTCACCGTCAAGTACGGGCGCCTGCTGCACGAGCTGTTCGAACGCCCCGGCGGCGACGCGCTCCGGCGGCGGATCGACGAGATGGAGAACCCCGAATACCAGCGGCTGCTCCGCTGCACCCCCGCCCAGCTGCGCGAACGGCTGCCCGGCGACGATCCCAAGCTCGGCGAGCTCGTGGCCGGGCTCGACGACGCTACCCTGGACGCGGCCATCCGCAACCTCGGCGGCCACGACCTCACCGCGCTGCGCGAGGCGTTCGACGCCATCGACGACACCCGTCCCACGGTGATCTTCGCCTACACCGTCAAGGGCTACGGCCTGGCCACCGAAGGCCACCCGCAAAACCACTCCTCGCTGCTCACGGCCGAGCAGATGGGCGAGCTCGCCGAGCAGGTCGGCGCGTCGACCGAACAGCCATGGGCCCGGTTCCCCGCCTCCTCGGCCGCCGCCGCGCTGTGCCGCGAGACCGCCGAACGCCTGCGCCGCCCGACCGTCACGCCACACGCCGTGCCCGAGTTGCCCACCGACATCGGCCGCACCCCCGGCGGACACGCCACCACCCAGGCCGCGCTCGGCCGCACCCTGCTCGACCTCACCCGCACCGCCCCCGACGCCGCCAAGCGCATCGTCACCCTCGCGCCGGACGTCTCGTCGTCGACGAACTTGGGTGGCTGGGTGAACAAGGTCGGCGTGTGGTCGGCGCGCGAGCGGGTGGACTGGTTCGCCGACGACCCCGAAACCATCCTGCACTGGCGCGAACGCCCCGACGGCCAGCACCTGGAGCTGGGCATCGCCGAGACCAACCTGGTCGGGCTGCTCGGCGAGCTTGGCGCCACCTGGAGCCGGTGGGGCGAGCCGCTGTTGCCCATCGGGGTGCTCTACGACCCGTTCGTCGAACGCGCGCTCGAGCCATGGTCGTTCGGCATCTACGCGGGCGGCCAGTCGATCTTGGTCGGCACCCCGTCCGGCGTCACGCTCGCGCCGGAGGGCGGCGCCCACCAGTCGATCACCACTCCGTCGGTCGGGTTGGAGCAGCCGGGTTGCACGATGTACGAGCCCGCGTTCGCGATCGACGTCGAATGGACGCTGCTCGCCGCACTGGCCCGGCTCGGGCGCCCCGGCGGCCGGTCGGCGTACCTGCGGCTGTCGACCCGGCCGGTGGACCAGACCCTCGCCGCCGTGCCGGAGGATCCGGCCGCGCGGGAGCGGCGGCGCCGACAGGTCGTCGCGGGCGGCTATCCCCTGCGCCGGGCCGAAGGGCGGCCCACCGTGACGGTCGCGGCGATGGGCGCCGTCGTCCCCGAGGCCCTCGCCGCGACCGACCGGCTCGCCGCGCAGGGCGTCGCGGTCGACCTCGTGTGCGTCACCGCCCCTGGCCTGCTCTTCGACGCCGTGCAGGCGCGGTCCGGGCGCGGCAGCAGCGACAACACCGGCGAGAGCTGGATCCTCGACGCGATCCTCCCGGCGCGGCGGGCGGCCCCGTTGGTCACCGTGCTCGACGGACATCCGCACTCGCTCGCGTTCCTGGCCGGGGTCAACCAGGTGCGTGCCGCGCACCTGGGGGTGTCGGCGTTCGGTCAGTCCGGCGGCCTCGGCGAGGTCTACCGCCACCACGGCCTCGACACCGACACGATCGTCCGCGCCGCCCTCGACCTCACCGACTGAGCAGGCTCGGCCGAACGACGGTGCCGTTGAGCGGCCTGCGTGGTGCCGTCGGCGCGGGAGCCCCGAGGCTGGTCGCGCGCGGTATGCGCCGCATGCCCGCAACGCACGGATGAGCAGCAGGCCGGTCCCTGCGACGGGTGGGGCGCGCCGCACGCCGGGAGGACACGAGATCAACCTCCGGCGGCAACGTGCGGCCATCCGGCTTATGTTGAACCGCCGAACGGCACTCGCACGACACCGACGACCGCCATGTGGTCGCCGCTCGTCGCTACTCTCATGACCCGCGAGCAACTTCTGTGAACTACTGCCCTCGTGCCATCCGTGTCGTCCCTGTCGGGGCTCGAAACCGAGGGGGATCACGTGACAGAGCCGATCAAGGGACCCAAGCACCCGGTGCTGCGCCGCGTGGTGACGGTCCTGGGCGGGCTGCTCGTGTTCTGCGCGCTCACAGCGCCGCGCGAGATCGACCAGGTCACGCCCGCCGCGTTCCTGCGCATCCCCATCGAAGGGCTGGTGGTGGTCGCGCTGCTGCTCGTGCTCCCCGCACGTCCCCGCCGGGTCGTCGCCGCGATCGGCGGCGCCCTGCTCGGCCTCCTCACGATCATCAAGATCATCGACATGGGATTCCTGGCGACGGTCGCGCGGCCGTTCGACCCGGTGCTGGACTGGACACTCGTCGGCGACGCCTACAACTTCGTGCACGAGTCCTTCGGCGCGGCGGCCGCCGTGGGCGCGTCGGTGCTCGCGGCGGTGCTCGTCGTCGTCGTGATGGCCCTCATGACGCTTGCGGCGCTGCGGCTCACGGGCCTGCTGGCCGGACGGCGACGGCCCGCGACCAAGGTCGTGGCGGTGCTTTCTGTGGTCTGGTTGGGCGCGGCGGCGCTCGGCACCGAGCTCGTGGACCCGGTGCCGATCGCCTCGCGAAGCGTGGCCGCGCTCGCCTACCAGGACGCCACCCAGATCCCGATCAGCTTGGCCGACCGCGCCGAGTTCGAGGCTGCAGGCATCCGTCGACGCGTTCCGCGGCACCCCGGACGACCAACTGCTCACGGGGCTGAGGGGCAAGGACGTGGTGCTCTCGTTCGTCGAGAGCTACGGCCGCTCGGCGGTGGAGGACCCGCGCTACGCCCCGGTGGTGGACGCCGCGCTGGACGCGGGCACGCAGCAGCTGAAGTCGGCCGGGTTCGCCGCGCGCAGTGGCTTCCTCACCTCGCCGGTGGCGGGCGGGGGCAGCTGGCTCGCGCACGCCACGTTCGGCTCCGGCCTGTGGATCGGCAACCAGCAGCGCGACCGCAGCCTCGTCTCCAGCGACCGCCTCACCCTGAGCAGCGCGTTCCAGAAAGCGGGCTGGGACACCACGGCGATCATGCCCGGCACGATCTCCGCGTGGCCTGACAAGAACTTCTACGGCATCGACCGCGTCTACGGCCGCGACGACCTGGGCTACAAGGGCCTGAACTTCAGCTGGTCGCCGATGCCGGACCAATACACGCTGGCCCAGTTACAGCAGCGCGAGTACGGCAAACCGGGCCGTCCGCCGATGCTGGCCGAGGTGGTGCTCACCTCCAGCCACGTGCCGTGGACGCCGGTGCCGAAGATGGTGGACTGGAACGCCGTCGGCGACGGCTCGGGCTACGACGCGCTCGTGAAGGCCGCCGACGGCCCCGATGTGGTCTGGCAGAACACCGACCGGGTGCGCGCGGGCTACCGCGACTCCATCGCGTACTCGATCGACAGCCTCACTTCCTGGGTGAAGACCTACGGCAACGACAACCTGGTGCTCGTGTTCCTCGGCGACCACCAGCCCGCCCCGATCATCACCGGCGACAGCGCGAGCCGCGACGTGCCGATCACGATCGTGGCGCACGATCCGGCCGTGCTCGACCGGATCGCGGGCTGGGGCTGGACCGACGGCCTGCGGCCCGCCCCGCAGGCCCCGGTGTGGCGGATGGACACCTTCCGCGACCGGTTCCTCACCGCGTTCGGGCCGCACGCCGACCCCAGCCACTGAGCCGTGAGCGGTAACGAGTGCCAGAGCACTCGTTACCGCTCACGGGCGTAGCGTCCGGCGTGTGCTCACCCTGGCGCTGACCGCCCCACCGCTGACGCTCGCGCGGGCGTTCACCACCTGGCGCGCCGAGCCGGGCGTGCTCGCGGCGGCGGCGGCCCTCGGCGGGGGCTACTGCTGGGGCCTGCGACGCCGTGCGTCCGGCCACGCCGAGCCGTGGCCCGCGGGCCGGACGGCGATCTTCCTCACCGGGGTCGCGACGATCCTGCTCGTCGGGTGCTCGTTCCTCGGCGTGTACGACGACGCCTACTTCTGGGTGCGCGCGGTGCAGAACACCGTGCTGCTCATGGTGACACCGATGCTGCTCGCCCTCGGCGCCCCGATCCGGCTGGCCGCCGACACGCTCCCGGCGCGCGTGCGGGCCCCGTTGGCTCGGGCGCTGCACAGCCGCGCGGCGCGGGCGTTGACGTTTCCGCTGGTGGTGACCGTCGTGCTGGTCGTGCCGCTCCTGGTGCTGTACCTGTCGCCGCTCTACGAGCTGACGCTGGAGAGCGCGGTCGCGTCCGGCGTCGCGGGCACCGTGGTGGCGTTCACCGGGTTCGTCTACTACTGGTCGCGGTTCCGCGTCGACCCCACCCCGCGCAACGACTCCTACCTGGTCACGCTGTGGATCACGGTCGTGGAGATGATCGGCGACGCGGTGCTTGGCGTGGTGCTCTGGCTCGGGCCGCTGGTCGCGGCGGCCTGGTACGCCGCGCAGGCCACCGGCATCGACCCACGCTTTGACCAGACCCTCGGCGCGGGCATCCTGTGGATCGGCGGCGACCTCGTCGGCCTGCCGTTCATCCTGATCGTCGTCAACCGGATGAGCCGTGAGGACACCCGCAAGGCCGCGGTCATCGACGCCGAGCTGGACGCCGCCGAAGAAGCGGGCCCGACTCGGTTGTGGTGGGAGGACGACCCGCAGATCGCCGAGCGGTTCCGCAGGCGGTAGGTGGTCGTGCGACCTTCAGCCCGCCAGCAGCGGCAGGGTCGTGCGGCCGGGACCGAGGACCGGGGTCGGGTCGGTGTTCAGGACATCGGCGATCATGGTGGCGTAGACGTCGCGGAAGTCGGTGGTGGGTTTGAGGTCGCCGTTGTCGAGGTCGGTGAGGCTCGGCTGCGCGCCAAGGAACCCGCCTTTGACCGGGGCGCCTGCGACGAACACCGGCCCCGCCGTGCCGTGGTCGGTGCCCTCGTTGGCGTTGGCGGCCACCCGTCGGCCGAACTCCGAGTAGGCCATCAGCACGACGCCGCGGCCGCGGTCGGTGCCCGCCATCCGGGTGAGGAAGCCGGACACGGCCTGGTCGACCTCGGTGAGCAGGCGCTGCTGGGTGCCGCGCTCGTCGGCGTGCGTGTCGAAGCCGCTGAGGCTCACCGAGTACACCCGCGCGGGAGCACCGGCCTCGACGCAGCGCGCCACGACGTCGAGCTGTGCCGCGAGGGCTCCCTTGCTGTTGGCGGGGGTCTTCACCTTCGTCGGGGTCACGTCGACGTCCTTGCCGAACGTGTCGACCGTGCGGTGTAGGTCGGTGATCGAGCGCGCCGCGTACGCCTGCAGCGGTGACTCGCCTGCCGACGGCTGCCCGAGCGCCGTGAACGCCGTCCCGATCGGCCCGGTCGGCAGCGCGAGCCCGCGCAGCGGCAGCGCCGCGCCCGCGGTGGTCGCGCCCGCCAGCAGCGGCGGCAGCACCGGCTCCAGCGACACGGCGCTGAGTGGGTCACGGCCGTTCGCGTCCAGCCAGCGGCCGATCCAGCCGGTGCCGGCGGGGTGGTCGGGGGACGCGGTCTGCCAGATGTCCATCGAGCGGAAGTGGCTGTGGTCGGGCTTCGGGTAGCTCACGCCGCGGACGATCGCCAGCGTGCCGCCGTCCCACTGCTGCTTGAGCCCGGCGAGCCCGGGGTTGAGCCCGAGGCCGTCGCCGATGTCGAGCACCTGGTTCTGGGCGTAGGCGAGGTCGGGGCGGGCCGACTGGTACGCAGGGTCCGCCGCGGGCACCACCGTGTTGAGCCCGTCGTTGCCGCCGTACAGCGTGACGAGGACGAGCACGCCGGTGCCGACGGGCAACGGGTCGGTGCGGGTGCGGTCGGCGAGGTCCTTCCAGCCGACGCCCGCCGCCGTCGCCGCGACCGCCGCGACCCCTGAGGCCAGCAGGAATCGGCGGCGGGTCAGGCTGCTCATGCGCTCACGCAGCTTTCCGGGGAGGCCAGCGCGGCCGCGACGAGCTGCAGCGGGTTCCCGGTGAGCGGGGCGAGCGCGGCGGCCGTGCGCAGGGTGAAGGTGGGCAGCCCGAGCAGTGCGGCCGTGGCCGCGACGCGGGCGTTCGGCGGGGCGGCGGTGACCGGCGAGATGTCACCGACGTTCACGATCGCCCTGGCCAGGTTGAGCCGGGCCAACGCCGATGCGGTGGTGAGCCAGGGGGTGCCCGCGGGCCAGCCACCGACGTTGGGTGGCGCGAACGGAACCTGCCCCAGGCCGGTCAGGCCCCCGGCGAGCGCTCCGGCCTGCACCTTCGACGCGTGCACGCCCAACGCCCGCAACGCACCCGTCAGCCACAGCACGGGTTCGCGGACGAGCACCGATCCGGGATCGCGGAAGGCGGGCGTGCGTGCGGCGGCCCGCACGAGCGCCGTGATGTCGTGGTCCGAGCCGTAGGCGCTGACGAGCGTGCCGAGCGTCGCGGGGTCCGGCGGGGCGTCGGAGACGAAGCGGGTCCACACCCGCGCCGCGATGAACTTCGGCGACACCGGGAGCGCGACCAGCTGGTTCACCAGGCTTGTCGTGTCGTTGACGGACCTGCCGAGCACCGTCTCGGGCCCGGGGTCGTGGCGCTTGGGGACGAAGGCCGCGCTGCTGGACTGGACGTTGACCGTCCACCCGGTGAGCGCTCGCGCCGCCGAGCGCACATCGTCCTCGGTGTAGTTGCCCACCCCGAGCGTGAACAGCTCCATGAACTCGCGCGCGAGGTTCTCGTTGGGCTTGCCGACCCGGTTGCCGCCGCCGTCGAGCCAGATGAGCATGGCCGGGTCGACGGCCATCGCCTGGGCCAACGCCCGGAAGTCGCCGGTGCCGAGGCGCCGCTGGCTCGCGTTCTGGATCGCCATGAGGTCGGCGAAGCGCACCTTCTGGACGCTGGTCGCGAAATGGCCGTGCCAGAACCACGTCATCCGCTCGGGGAACGGCCGTTCGGCGGCCGCCATCCGGTCCAACCACCACACCACGAGCTGGGTGCGCTGCTGCTGCAACGCCTGCGCCGATGCGGGGTCCTTCGGCACCCGCGCGATGGGGGTGAGCGCCGGTGCTGGCGTGGCGGCGGCCCCCGCATCGGGCCCCGGTGTGGTCAGGGCGTCGAGCGTGGCGTCGAACCCGGCGGCCGTGGCGGCGTCCAGCTCGCCGCGGCGAGGCCCGAGCCCCAACCGCTGGAGCAGGCGGCGGACGGCGTCGCGCTCACCGATCGGGGTCATGCGGCCATGGTGACCCGTCAATGTTCGAGCAATGTCAGGAATCGGCGGACATTGCGCCAGGCCGCGTCCCGCGCCTGTGCCGAGGGGCATACCGTGAGGCACATGGCGCGCACGTTCGGACTTCTCGTCGCGGCGCTCGCCGTGCTCGGGGGGTGTGCGAGCCCGCCGCCCACGCAGTCGGCGCCTCCGGCGGCGACCTACGCGACGTCGCTGGCCGACCTGCAGGACAAGGTCGACGCGATCGCCCAGGACAGCTGCACCACCCGTCCGGCCGTCCAGGTGTACCCGGACTGCGCGCGGTACGTCGCGGAGGTCGGCAACGCCGCGCTGGCGACGCAAGGCGCGGCGGCGGCCATCTCCGGTACCGGGCAGCTGGGGGCCACCGCCACCCGGCTGGCCGACGAAGTGGGCCAGTTCAGCCGCACGGGCTGCGTGGCCGCGCCGGGCGTGGCCGGGCCGCCCCCACAGGCGTGCGGGGCCGTGCTGAAGAAGATCCAGGCGGATCTGACCACGATGCGCACCCAGCTCGCCGCCGCCGCGACAGTGCGGCCCACCCCCTGACGGCGCCCGTGCCCGTACGCCATGATCACCGGTTTGGTGCATGATCCGGCCAGATCCGGCCGGAAACGCATCGAGCTGGTGATCATGCCCGGTGGCGGGGCGCGCCTCACGCGCCGAGGAAGCGTTCCAGGGCGGCGCGGGCGGTGGCGTCGCGGGCGGCGATGCGGGTGAGGTCCTCGGCGAGCGCGTGCAGCCACTCGTCGATTCCCACGGCCTTGCGACTGATCACCACACCGTGCACGACCTGTCGCACCTGGGCCTCGACCCCCCGCGGGCCCTCGCGCAGCTCCAGCTCCCTGTCCATCCCGTGTACGACGACGGCGACCGTGCGCCCGTCGCGGCCCGCCATGCGGTCGGCCAGCCCGCGCCGCTGCTCGGTCTCGACCATGCCGTCCGGCAGGGCACCCGCGAGCGTGCTGGTGAGGACGCGGGCGTACGACGCGACGTCGGCGCGATCGGCACGCAGCATGGCGGCCAGCAGCGCAACGTCGCCGGACGGGCCGAGCCCGCTGGGTTCGTCGAGCGTCACGGTGTTCAGTCTGTCAGCGGAAGCACGAGCTGGGGCGTCGGGATGTGGTGGTCGGCACGCAGCGGGCGCACGGCCGTGCCGATCGCGAAGAACTCCGTGGTGTGCCCGCCCCACCGGTGGCCGTGCGACAACAGCTGCACCCCGACGATGCCCTCCGCGTGCAACGCCTCCGCCTCGGCCTGCATCCGGCTCATCGCCAGCTCACGGGCGTCGTAGAGCGCCTCGGTGAACTGCGGCAGCTCGACGTTCTGCCCGATGTTGTTCATCGCCTGCCAGAACCGCTGGTGGGCGATGTGGTAGACGCACGTGCCCATCACCATGCCCAGCGGCGCGTAGCCCGCCTGGACAAGCGTCCAGAAATCCTGGCCGGACAGGTCAGAGGTGAAGGGTTGGTTGCGGTTGTTGCGCCACGAGCGCCCCTCGGGGGCCGGGTGATCGGACTTGACGGCCGTGCCGACGGCGATGAACTCGGCGAGATCGGACCCGAACTCCTTGAACTCGATCTCCAGCCGCACCCCGACAATGCCGTCGGCGCCGAGCTGGTCGGCCTCGACCTCCATGCGGGTCATCGCGAGCTCGCGCGCGTGGTACATCGCCTGCGACAGCGTATCCAGCTCCTGGTTCTTGTTCCAGCGCCCGAACTGGAAGCCGACGTGGTAGATGCTCGACCCGAGCACCAAACCGAGCGGCCGGAACCCGGCCTCCCGCACGAGCAGGAACTCGTTCACCGACAGGTCCGAGGTGAACAGGCTCGTCGCCTGGCCGGGCCGCATCTCGGCGAGGCGGCGCATCGCATCTTCGGGGATGCCGAGCTGGGTGGGGTCGGCGGTCACGATCGGCTCCTCTTCAGGGGCAGGTAGGTCAGGGACCGGGACGGGGCCGCGGTCGATCGGTAGAACTGTGCGATGGCCGTGCCGAAGATCGTGCTTTCGGCGACGTGGTCGGTGTGCCCCTCGGCGGGCTCGATCTCCCAGGAGTTGAGGCGCATCGACGCGACGACCGCGCCGTCGGCGCCTGCGGACCGGACATGTGCGCCGAAGGCCTGCCGGGCGTCGGCGCGCGTCTGGCTGATCAGCTCGGTGTAGCCGCCGACCTCGACGTTGCCCGCGCTCCAGGTGCGCTGTTGGCGGGTGTTCCAGTCGTCGTGGCGGATCCCGACGGCGATGCCGAGGACGAGATCGGTCGGTACCCAGCCCGCGAGGACGAGCTTGGCGACGTCCTGCCCTGGGAGGTGCGTGGAGAACACGCGGTGCGGGCGGGTGCGGGAACGGGCCCGCACGCCGGTGCCGATCGCCGTGAACTCGTGCGCGTTGTTGCCAAGGCCGCTCTGGGACAGCCGAACGCCCACGATGCCGTCGGCCCCGATGGCCGTCGCCTCGGCGACCATGCGCCCGATGGCGGTGCCCCAACCGGTCTCCAACATGTGGGCGTACGGGGCGAAGCCCGCCCGGGGGTTCTGCACGGACGTGACCGTGCGGCTGGCGGCGCCATACCAGCCTTGGGCGCCGCAGCCGTAGTAGCTCGACCAGCCGATGCGCTGGACGATCGAGCCCATCACCTCGCCGACGGGATCGAAGCCCGCCACCTCCAACCCGGCCGCGGCGGGCGCGGACAGCAGCGACGTCCACGCGCCCCCCGCGGCCGCGCGGCGCACGCGCTCGGCCGCCACCGGGGGCAGCCCCCGCCCGTCCCAGTCGGACACCTCCCCGACATTAGTCCCGCTGCGCGACGACCCATCGGAAGGTGCTGCGGAACAGGTAGGAGCCGTCGGGACGGCGGAACGGCGCCGCGGCCTCGGCCAACGCGATGGCGGCGCGCTCCGCGCCCAGGTGGAGCGCGACGTGGCGGAGGTTGCCCGCCGCGAACATGCCGCGTTCGAGGGTGGGCCAATCGGGCGGCGCGTAGGGCGCGGCGACATCGCCTCGTGCCGACGGCCGCAGGCCTGCGGCCTCGAGCAGGTCCTCCAGCACGCCGGGCTCACCCACCGGACGGCGTGGCACGAGCGCCGCGTCCGGAGCGAGCGCCTGCAGGCGATGTGTCACGGTGACGAGATCGTGCGGACCCGCCCCGCCCCAGTTGCAGACGGCGATCCGTCCGCCGGGTCGGGTGACGCGCGCGGCCTCGGCAAACGCGGCGACGATGTCCGGCGCGAACTGGAACGCGTTGAAGCCCGTGACGACGTCGAACGCGGCGTCGGCCCATGGCAGCCGCTCCAACGTCCCGACACGGAGGTCCGCGCCGGGCACCGCCGCGCGGGCGCACGCGATCATCCCCTCGGCGGCGTCGATGCCGTGGACGACCGCGCCGCGGGCGCGTGCGAGCGCGGCGAACTCCCCGCTGCCGCAGGCGACGTCGAGCAACGCCGTGCCCGTGCCGACCTGGAGGGTGGCGAGCACCGCCTCCCACGCGGGGCGCGACAGGTGCGCGAAGTGTTCCGCCCGCGCGGCGGCCGCCGCCGACCAGCGGCGGCCGTAGGCCGCAGCGATGGTCAGGCCGTCCGTGTCCACGACGCCACTGTGCCAAGCCCTGCACAGCCGCCCCACGCTGGCCCGACGGCCGGGGCGCGGCGGGGGCGGAGGGCGGCGGGAGCGGAGGGCGGCGGGAGCGGAGGGCGGCGGGAGCGGAGGGCGGCGGGAGCGGAGGGCGGCGGGAGCGCGGCCTGCGCGGCGGCCACGATGGCGCGGCCGCCACGATGGCGAAACGGCCGGGGCGGCCGCTCGTCCGATCGGACGCCGGGATGCGCCGTTCGCCGCGCTCCCCCCACCGATCGCCCGATGCGGACCTTCCGGACATCGCACCGCGTCCCTAGCCTCGACGTCGGATCACGGTTCGGTTACGCGCAGGACGTCACGCTCCCCCTCGGGCGCCCTCCCGGCCGTCGGTCCGGAAGGCAACCGTGGCACGACATCGCAGGCGCGCGCCCCGAGCGCGTGGGTCCGTGGCCGCCCCGCTCGTGTGCGGGACGGCCGTCCTCGCCTTCACTGGCGGCGCGCTCGTCGTAGTCGGGGGCACGGCGCCCTCCCCGCTCGCCGCGACGGCGTCCCTTCGGCTCCCCGCGGAACCCGCGCAGGCCCTCGTCGAACCCGTGACCGCCGAGCCGCGCGTCGCCGACGCCGCCGACCTGGTCAAGGGGGTGCAGCTGGCCGAACAACGGGCCCGGGGGCAGGCCCACCAGCAGAGCGTGGCGCGCGGCGACTGCGGCATCGACACCTCCGACCTCGGCGCGGTCAAGCCGCACGTGCGCACGGCGGCGCGCTTCCTCGGCTGCCAGTTCGGCGAGCCGACGATGTACGGGGTGGCAGGCCGCGCGGGCATGTCGGACCATCCGTCGGGGCACGCCGTCGACTTCATGGTGGACCGGGCCACCGGCGACCGGCTCGCCGCTTGTGCGTTGAGCAACCGGGCGGCGTTGGGCATCACCTACGTGATCTGGCGGCAGCGGATCAACTTCGGCAAGGGCTGGCAGTCCATGGAAGACCGTGGCAGCGTGACGGCCAACCACTACGATCACGTGCACGTCTCATTTGGCGCGTCGGCGGGCGGGCCCCCAAACGTATGCGCAGCAGGTCCCGCTAGCGTGTGAGCCTCCTGCGCTTCTGCATCGATGGAGATTCCTATGCGCGTCGGCGTGCTCACCGGTGGGGGCGACTGCCCCGGCTTGAATGCGGTCATCCGAGGAGTCGTCCGCAAGGGCGTCCCCGACTACGGCTACTCGTTCCTCGGCTTCCGCGACGGCTGGCGCGGCCCGCTGGAGGCTCTGACCAAGCCGCTCGACATCCCGGCCGTGCGCGGCCTGCTCCCACGGGGCGGCACGATCCTCGGCAGCTCGCGCACCAACCCGTTCGCCATCGAGGGCGGCGTCGAGAAGATCAAGCGCAACCTGCAGAACCTCGGGGTCGACGCCTTGATCGCGATCGGCGGTGAGGACACCCTCGGCGTGGCGACGAAGCTGCACGACATGGGGGTCAACGTCGTCGGCGTGCCGAAGACGATCGACAACGACCTGTCGGGCACCGACTACACGTTCGGCTTCGACACGGCCGTCAACATCGCGATGGACGCGATCGACCGGCTGCACACGACGGCCGAGTCGCACCACCGGGCGTTGATCGTCGAGGTGATGGGTCGGCACGCGGGGTGGATCGCGCTGCACTCCGGCATGGCGGGCGGCGCAAACGCCATCCTCATCCCCGAGGTGCGGTTCGACATCGAGCAGGTCTGCCAGTGGGTCGAGCAGCGCTTCCAGCTCGACTACGCGCCGATCATCGTCGTCGCGGAGGGCGCGAGGCCAAAGGAGGGCGACGAGTCGCTGCTCACCGGCGAGAAGGACGCGTTTGGGCACGTGCGGCTCGGCGGCATCGGCGACTGGCTGGCCAGGGAAATTGAGTCGCGCACCGGCAAGGAGGCGCGCACCACGGTGCTCGGACACGTCCAGCGCGGCGGCACCCCGACCGCCCGCGACCGCTGGCTCGCCACCCGCTTCGGCCTGCACGCCATCGAGGCTGTGCACTCCGAGAAGTGGGGGCACATGGTGGCGTTGCGCGGCACCGACATCGTCACCGTGCCGCTGGCGGAGGCGACGAAGGAGCTGAAGATCGTGGACCCGGCCCTCTACGCGGAGGCCGAGGTGTTCTTCGGTTAGGAGCGCGCTCCTAAACGGTCGCGGGGACGCGCCGGGTCCGCCACGCGCGGAACCGGCGCCAACCGCGCAATACGCGCGACCACAGCAGCACCAGCAGCAGGATGCCGAGCGCCAAAAGTATCGCCGCGATCGTGAACGCGAGCGCCGGGTTGACCACCGCGAGGGTCATCACCCCAGCCACGGCGACGTCTTCCCCAACGCTCACGGTGATGTTGCTCGCAGGCTCGGGTGAGGTGTTGACGATCAGCCGGAGACCACCCTTGACCAGGTGCGACACCAAGGCGGCCGCACCGCCGGACGCAGCCAGGATCGCCTGCTGCAGCGTGGGCGCGTCGTGGGCGATGAGCAGCCCGATCACCGCGCCGACGGTCGGGCGGATCGCCGTGGACACCGCGTCCCACAGCGAGTCGAGGTAGGGGATCTTGTCCGCCACCAGCTCGACGATGTACAGCGCCGCCGCGACGATCAGCACGTCGGTGCGGGTGAGGCCTTCGGGTATCTCGGCAACGTGCCCGAGGCGGCCGATGAGACCGAGGACGAGCACCACCAGGTAGGCGTTGATCCCGCTTGCCCACCCGCTGGTCAACACGACCGGCAGGAGCTCCACCGGATCGAATGTACCTACACGATGCCTTGCCGCGTCGCCGTGTAGACGATCTCGGTGCGCCTGCGGACCTCCAGCTTGTCGCGCAGGTTCCGCACGTGGAACTTCACGGTCGCCTCGCTGATGACCAGCCGCCGTCCGATCTCACGGTTGGACATCCCCACCGCGAGCAGCCGCAGCACCTGGTTCTCGCGCTCGGTGAGGGTGGCGGCGCCGAGGGCGCGGACCGGCAGCGGGTCGTCGCGCATCACGTCCGTGATGACCGGCGCCGACCCCCGCGAGTCGAACACGCTCTCCCCGCGCAGCAGGGCCTGCACAGCGCGCACGATGTCCGCGGTCTCGGCGCCCTTGCGTAGGTAGCCGTGCACGCCGAGGCGGATCGTGCGCATCATGACGTCGCGGTCGCGGCAACCGGTGAGCACGAGTACCCGCAGCCCGCGGTGGCGCTCCAGCAGCATCCGCACCAGCTCGACGCCCGCCGCGTCGCCCCGACCAAGGTCGACGTCGAGGATGACGAGGTCGGGCGGGCAGCGGTCGGCGACGACCAGCGCGTCGCGCGGGCTGGCCGCCTCACCGACCACGGTGACAGCAGGGTCGGGCGCGAAGAGCTGGCGCAGCCCGAATCGGACGATCGCCTCGCCGTCCACGATGAGCAGCCGCGCCGTGCGGCGCGCGGCCGCGGGGGCACAGGGCCTGTCCAGCACGGCGTCGGTCGTCACGGCGGCCTCCCTTTCCTGATGGCCCGCCGAGAGTAGGAAGCGTCACGTTGCCCGGACGTTGCACGCTGGGTTGCCCCTCCGCCGTGCACACGGGAAGATGACCGGATCCCGTGAGCGATGATGCCCGGAGAGCTGATGACCCGACTCGGTGCGCACGATCCTGTAGGACACGCCCATGTCCTGCACGACGTGTTCGAATCCGTCATGGCGGGCGACGAGCCACACGTCGCGCCGCGGTCGCTCATCAGCGCGTCCTGGGAACGAAGCCTGGCCGCGCACGTCGACCCCGATCGGCGCATGCCCAGGTCGGTGCACAGCGACGACGAGATGGCCGACCTGCGCGCCGCACACCCGCTCGACGATGTGATGCCGCTCCTGCGCAGCACCCTCGTGAGCATCGCCGACGAGGCCATGCACGTCATGCTGGTCACCGACGCCAACGGCACGATCCTGTGGCGCGAGGGCGCCACCCGGCTGTTGCACGCCGCCGACGCGACGGGACTAACCCCCGGCTTCAGCGTGTCCGAGGCTTCCATCGGCACCAACGCGATGGGCACCACCCTCGCCGTCGACGCACCCGTCCAGATCCATTCGGCCGAGCACCTTGTGCGCGCCTACCACATCTGGACGTGCGCGGCCGCGCCCGTGCACGATCCCGACACCGGCCTGATCCTCGGGGCGATCGACATCTCCGGCCCGATCCACACGGTGCACCCGGCCATGGCCCAGCTCGTGTCGGCGACAGCGCAGCTCGCGGAGAACCAGCTCCGGGTGCGCCTCGCCATCGCCGACGAGCGCCTGCGGCTGCGCAACATGCCGCACCTCGCGAGCCTGCGAGGACGGGAGGGCGCGCTCGTCACGTCGAGCGGGCGGATCATCGCAGGCGAGCCGTACGGATCCTGGCCCACGCGGGTCGCGGTGCCCGAGGGTGGCGGCCGCGTCACGCTCGACGACGGGCGGGAGATGGAGGTCGAGCCGCTCGCCGAGGGCTACCTGCTGCACGCGCTCCGCCGCGCGTCCGCGACCCGCCACCGCAGCGCGTTGTCGCTGCGGTTCACCGGGGACGACGCGCCGCGGGCCACGTTGGACGGCCGGTCGGTGCCGCTCACACTGCGGCCTGCCGAACTGCTCACCGTGCTCGCATTGCACCCGGGTGGGCGCACCGCCGAGCAGCTCGCCGCCGCTCTCTACGGCGACGACGGCAACCCCACCACAGTGCGCGGCGAGGTCCTGCGGCTGCGCGGGCTCATCGGCGCCGAAGTGCTGCGCACCCGTCCCTACCGGCTGGACGCGGTGGTCGACACCGACTTCGGCACGGCGCGGCGAGCCCTGCACGCCGGGCAGGTCGCCGAGGCCCTGCGCGCCTGCGCGGGGCCGCTGCTCCCCCGCTCGGACGCCCCGGAGATCCGCGAACTGCGCGACGAGCTGTTCGCGGGCCTGCAGCGAGCCGTGCTCGACGGCGACGACGTCGAGCTGCTCGCCGCGTTCGCCGCGCACCCCCTCGGCGCGGACGACCTGGAGACCCACGACCGGCTGGTCGACGAGCTCCTCCCGCAAGACCCCCGGCGCCCCGGCATCTCAGCCAGGCTCACCCGCCTGCTGGCAGAGTAAGCCGGGCCCCGCCCCGGACCCGCCCGGGCTGACTTCGCACCCCTTTGCGCTCTTCGCACCCCGCAGGCGGGGTGCGAAGTGATGCGAGAGGGTGCGAAGTCGCGGGCCGGGCGCGACCCAACCTTCGCGAGCCCCACTCCGTCCACGCAGTCGCGGCCGGGCTACTCCACCGTCACGCTCTTGGCCAGGTTGCGGGGCTTGTCGACGTCCCGGCCGAGCGCGACGGCCGCGTGGTAAGCCAAGAGCTGCAGCGGCACCGACATGAGGATCGGGTCGAGCTCCGGCTCGTTGCGCGGCACGATCACGGTGCGATCGGCCAGCTCGGGCGGCAGCTCGCGGTGCGCCAGCGCCACGACCGGGCCCTTGCGTGCCTTGATCTCCGAGAGCGTGGAGGTGTTCTTGTCGAGCAGCTCGTCGTCGGGGACGATCGCGACCGTCGGCATGTCCGGGCTGATCAGCGCCAGTGGGCCGTGCTTGAGCTCGGCCGAAGGGTAGGCCTCCGCGTGCACGTAGGACACCTCCTTCAGCTTCTGCGCGCCCTCCCTGGCCACCGGCCAGCCGCGGCGGCGGCCCACGTACATGACGCCGTTGCTCTGCGCGATCAGCTTGGCGACGTCGGCGATGTCGTTGGACTGGTCGACGATCTCCTGGATCTGGTCCGGCAGCCGCTGCAGGCCCGCCAGGATGCGCTTGC
Source organism: uncultured Actinomycetota bacterium (assembly GCA_963736375.1). Taxonomy (GTDB): domain Bacteria; phylum Actinomycetota; class Actinomycetes; order Mycobacteriales; family Pseudonocardiaceae; genus Pseudonocardia. The sequence continues at coordinate 64,285 of CAVTOL010000018.1, read as the reverse complement.
CTTCGGTCGGCGCCAGGTCGCGCATGCGGCCCAGGTACAGCGCGAGCAGCGCGAACGCCGTCACCGTGTTGGTGAACGACTTCGTGGCCGCCACCGACATCTCCGGGCCCGCGTGGATGTAGATGCCGCCGTCGACCTGGCGGGCGATCGTCGAGCCGACCACGTTCACGATCCCGATCACGCGACCGCCCTTGCGCTGTAGCTCCTGCACCGCGGCGAGCGTGTCGATGGTCTCGCCGGATTGGCTCACCGCGATGTAGAGCGTGTCCGGCTCGACCACCGGGTTGCGGTAGCGGAACTCCGACGCGGCCTCCGAGGTGGCGGGCATGCGGGCGAGGTCCTCGATGAGCTGCGCGCCGAGATCGCCCGCGTAGCAGGCCGAGCCGCAGCCGAGGATCTTGACGCGCTTGATCTCGCGGGCCTCGCGGACGGTGAGGTTGAGCCCGCCGAGCCGGGCCGTGTCGAAGCGCTCGTCGATGCGCCCCGAGAACGCCCGCGCGATCGTGCGCGGCTGCTCGGCGATCTCCTTGATGAGGAAGTGCGCGTGGTCGCCGATCTCGGCGCCGACGACGTCCCAGTCGATCGTGGAGGGGCTCTTCGCCGTGGAGCGGTCGTCGATCGTGTAGGTGCGGTAGCCGCCCGCGGTGATCGTGGCCAGCTCGCCGTCGTCGAGGTAGATGACCTGCCGGGTGTGCCCGATCAGCGCGGCGACGTCGGAGGCGACGAACATCTCCTTCTCACCGATGCCCAGCAACACCGGGCTGCCGTTGCGGGCGACGACGATGCGGTCGGGGTGCTCGGCGTCCATGATCGCCAGCCCGTAGGCGCCGATGACGGAGCGCAGCGCCCGTCGGACAGCCTGCTCCAGGTCGGTGGCGCCCTCGGCGAAGGCCCTTGCGACCAGGTGGGCGACGGTCTCGGTGTCGGTCTGCGACACGAACTCGACGCCGTCGGCGCTGAGCTTGGCGCGCAGCTCGTCGGCGTTCTCGATGATCCCGTTGTGCACGACCGCGATGCGCTGCGCCGTGTCGACCTGCGGATGGGCGTTCTCCGCTGTGGGCTCGCCGTGCGTGGCCCAGCGCGTGTGCCCGATGCCCGGCGAGCCCTTGAAGCGCACCGGGAGGTCGGCGGCGAGGTCGGCGACCCGGCCTTTCGCCTTGCGCACCTTGAGCCCGGACCGGGTGCAGACCGCGATGCCGGCGGAGTCGTAACCCCGGTATTCCAGACGGCTGAGCCCCTCGAGGAGGATCGGGGCGGCGTCCTGCGGCCCCACGTATCCGACGATTCCGCACATGGCGTGTTCCTTTCTCGTTATCCGTAGACGAGGCGGCGCAGCTGTCGGGTGGACAGCGGCGGTGCCGCGAACCGCCGGGCGGCAAGCTCGGCGGCGATCTCGTCGAAGATCCGGTCGTTGGTCAGCCCTCGACGTTTGAGCTCGGCGTGGCGGCGACGGACGTAGTCCGGCACCACCTCGCCGTAGTACGCGACGACCTCGGCCACCACGCGCGCCGCCTCGTTCGGGGTGAGCGGCGTGCTGCGCACGAGGTGGGCGACGAGATCGTCATCGGCGGGCACCCCCGCGATGGTGCCCGCGGCGGGTGACAAACGCCAGTTCATTGCCCGATATCGGGCACGAGCGCAGAAAACTGTCACCATCGGGCAACCCCCTGTGATCACCGCCTACCCTTGACACGTGCCGACGCGCGGGAAGGTTGCGCCGCCGCTGCTGGAGCACCTGCGCCGCGCTCGTGACCACATCGACCGCCGCTACCAGGAGCCGCTGAACCTGGACGCGCTCTCCGCGGTGGCGGGCGTGTCGAAGTACCACTTCGCGCGGTGCTTCGAGGCGACGTACGGCGAGACGCCGATCCGCTACCTCACCCGCCGCCGCATCGAGCGCGCCCAGGATCTGCTTCGGGCCGCGAACCTGACCGTCACCGAGGTCTGCATGTTGGTGGGCTTCTCCAGCCTCGGATCGTTCTCGTCGCGGTTCGCGCAGTTGGTGGGCGAGAGCCCGACGGCCTACCGCAACCGCTGGGCGGCGCGCGGCGGCGCCCACGTGCCCGGCTGCTACTTGTTCATGCGCGGCGGGCTCGACCCGGCGGGCACGACAGGAGCGCAATCTGGGAGAAGGCCGCCGTCCCCGGTGCGGCCTACGGTGGACCCATGATCACGAACGTCTCGCTGACCACCGTGTACTGCCTCGACCAGGACGCGGCCCGTGACTTCTACGTCGACAAGCTGGGCTTCCGACCGTGTTCCGACGTGACGATGGGCGACGACTTCCGCTGGGTGACCGTCTGCCACCCCGACCACCCCGAACTGGAGGTGACGCTCATGAAGCCCGGGCCGCCGCTCGACCCCGACGCGGCCGACTTCGTCCGGCGTCAGCTCGGGAAGGGCCAGATGGGCGGCCTGGGCCTGCGGGTGGACGACTGCCGCAAGACCTACGAGGAGCTCGCCGCCGTCGGTGTTGAGTTCGTGCAGGAGCCCGCCGACCGGCCGTACGGGGTGGAGGCCGTGATGCGGGACGTCTCGGGCAACTGGCTGGTGCTCGTCGAGCCGCGCGCGTTCACCCCGGACGCGGACGCCTGACCCGGCAGTGCCCACGCAAGCGAAGCGGTGCTCGAACCGGCGCCGCGACGCCTGCGCGAGCACGGCTTTGCCGGTGCGGGCGCAGGGACCGCCGCGGGTGGCGTCAGGCGGCGGGCTCCAGCTCGCCCGCCGCCCACAGCCCGGCGTAGACGCCGCCCGCGGCGAGCAGCTCGGCGTGGGTGCCGAGCTCGACGATGCGGCCCGCCTCGAGCACGGCGATGCGATCGGCGCGGGCGGCCGTGGTGAGCCGGTGGGCCACGACGAACGCGGTGCGACGGGCGGTGACCCGATCGCCCGCCGCGAGCACCGCCGCCTCGGTGGCCGGGTCCAGCGCCGCGGTGGCCTCGTCGAACAGCAGCAGGTCGGGATCGGCCAGCTCGGCGCGGGCCAGCGCGATGAGCTGGCGTTGGCCCGCGGAGAGGCCCTGACCGCGCTCACCGACCGGATGGCGGAAGCCACCGGGCAGGCCGCGGACCAGGTCCCACGCCCCCACCGCCCGCGCCGCGGCCTCGATCTCGGCCGGTGTGGCGTCGGGGCGGGCGTAGGCGATGTTGGCGGCCACATCGCCGGTGAACAGGTGCGCCTCCTGCGGCACCACGCCCAGCCGATGGCGGTAGTCGGCGAGGCGGAACCGCCGCACGTCCACGCCGTCGACGAGCACCGCGCCCGAACCGACGTCGTAGAAGCGGGCGAGCAGCTTGACCAGCGTGGACTTGCCCGCGCCCGTGGCCCCGACGAGCGCGATCGTCTCCCCCGGCGCGACGTGCAGCCGCACGTTGGTGAGCGCGGGCTCGGCCGCGCCCGCGTAGGCGAACGACACGTCGGCGATCTGCACCTCGCCGCGCAGCCGGGCCGGGACCGCCACCGGTTCGCCCTCGGGCTCGGGCGGCACGGTGGTGGGAGTGCGCAGCAGCTCGGTGATGCGCGACAGCCCGACCCTGGCCTGCTGGTAGCCGTCGAACACCTGGGACAGCTGCTGGATCGGGGTGAAGAACATGGCCAGGTACAGCAGGAACGCCGTGAGCACACCGGCAGAGAGATCGCCGGTGGCCAACCGGGCGGCGCCGACGCCGAGCACCGCGGCCGTCGCGATGTCCGACATCAGGGTGACGGCCGGGAAGAACAGGGCGATGTAGCGCTGGGCCCGCAGCCGCGAGCGGCGGTAGGCCGCGCTGCGTTCGCCGAACGCGGTGGCGCTGCGCTCCTCCCGAACGTAGGCCTGAGCGACCCGCACCCCGGACACGTTCTCCTGCAGGTCGGCGTTGACGATGCTGACCTTCTCGCGCGCGTCCGCGTAGGCCCGTCCCGACAGCCGCCGGAACACCACCGTGGCCACGATGAGCAGCGGCAGCACGGCCAGCGCCACGAGCGCCAACTCCAGGTCGGTGACCAGCAGCGCCACCGTGACCCCGACGACCGTGAGCACGCTGACGATCGCCTGGGCGAGGCCGGTCTGCAGGAACGTCGACAGCGCGTCGACGTCGGTGGTCATGCGGGTCATGATCCGGCCGGACAGCTCGCGCTCGTAGTAGTCGAGGCCGAGCCGCTGCAGGTGGGCGTAGCTGCGCACGCGCAGCATGTAGAGCAGGCTCTCCCCGGCCCGCGCCGTGGTGATCGTCCCCAGCGCGACGACGAACCAGCTCACCGCGACGATCCCCACGCCCAGCAGCACCGCACCGACGAGGACGCGCGGCGCGTGTGCGGTGATCCCGTTGTCGACGGCGTAGCGCGCGATGTTGGGGAAGGCGAGCGAGCTCAGCGCGTCGAGCGCGACGAGGGTGACGGCCGCGGCGACCAGCCACCGCACCGGGCGCAGCAGCCGGGCCAGCCGGAACGCGGGATCGGGTGCGGTCGCGTCGACCGCGAGGCTGGGCGTGTCGCGCGGCGGGGGCAGCGCGTCGACGGCCGCCACCAGCTCCGGGGTGGCCGTGAGCGCGTCCATCATCGCGCCCGGACCGCCCATCCCGCCGCCGCCCGACTGGCGCTGGGCGGCCGTGGACACCGAGGGCGATTCCGGCACATCCGCAGGCCACAGCTCCGGTGTGACGCCGCCGACCGGCGCAGCCGCCCGCGCCGCCGCGGTGTCGGTGCCGAACAGCTCGCGGAAGAGCGCACACCGCGCCCCCAGCTCCTGCTCCGTGCCGATGTCGACCACCCGGCCCTCGTCGAGCACCGCGATCCGATCGGCCAGCGCCAGGGTGGAGCGCCGGTGCGCGATGAGCAGCGTGGTGCGCCCGGCCGTGAGCGCGCGGAGGGTGCCGTGGATGGCGGCCTCGGTGGCGGTGTCGACCGCGGACGTGGCGTCGTCGAGCACGAGCACCCGCGGATCGGTGAGCACCGCCCTGGCCAGCGCGACCCGCTGCCGCTGCCCGCCTGAGAGCGTGAGCCCACGCTCGCCGACCACGGTGTCGTACCCCTCGGGGAGGCTCTGGACGAACGCGTGCACCTGCGCCGCCGTGGCCGCGGCCAGCACGTCCTCTTCGGTGGCGTCGGGGCGGCCGTAAGCGATGTTGGATCGGATGGTGTCGGAGAACAGGAACGCCTCCTCGAACACCACACCCAGCTCGCGGCGCAGGTCGACCAGCCGCAACGACGGCAGCGGCACCCCGCCGAGGCGCAGCTCGCCCTTCTGCGGGTCGTAGAAGCGCGGCAGCAGCAGCCCGACCGTCGACTTGCCCGACCCCGGCGGCCCGACCAGCGCGAGGGTCTCCCCCGGCGCGACGGCGAGGCTGACGCCATCGAGCACCGGCTCTCGCCGGGAGTAGCCGAACGTGACGCCGTCGAGCTCAACACCGAGCGGACCCGCAGGCAACGCCAGCGGATGCTCCGGATCGACCACGTCGGGCTGTGAATCGACCAGGTCGTACACCCGCTCGGCGCCCGCCCTGGCCAGCTGGGCGGACACGACCAGCGCGCCGAGCAGCCGGGCAGGGCCCGACGAGCGCGGCCACGTAGGCGGTGAACGCGAGGAACGTGCCCAAGCTGATCGAGCCGTCGAGCGCGAGCCAGCCGCCGAGGCCGATCACCGCGACCTGCCCGAGGGTGGGCAGGCTCAGCAGTGCCGGGTTGAGCCGGGCGGTGAGCCGCGCCGCCCGCAGCCGCTCGCTGAACAGCCGCCGCGCACCCGCTTCGAGCGTGGCGACCTCCCGCGCCTCCTGCCCGAAGCCTTTCACCACGCGGACGCCGGTGACCGTCTCCTCGACGTGCTGCGCGATGTCGGCCGCGCGCTGCTGGGCCGACCAGGTGGCCGGGAACAGCGCCTTGCGGCTGCGCACCGCGATCCACGCGGCCACCGGGACCACCACGAGCGCGACGACGGTGAGCAGCGGCGACAGCCACAGCATCGCGACCATCGACGCCACCACGAGCACGACGTAGCCCAGCGAGAGCGGCACGATCGAGAGCAGCGCCTGCAGGAGGTTGAGATCGGTGATGGCGCGCGAGACGACCTGCCCGGTGCGCAGCGCGTCCTGCCGCTCACCGTCGAGCCGCTGCACGGCGGCGAACACCTGGCGCCGCAGGTCGTGCTGCACGTCCAGCGCGAGGCGCCCGCCCATGAAGCGGCGCAGGAACGCCGCCGCGAACCGCACGAGCGCCAGCGCGAGGATGGCGACCACGATCGGCACCAGCGTGGCCGTGGAGCCCGCCACGGCCTCGTCGACAGCGGATCGGGTGAGCAGTGGGCCGATCGCGTCGAGGCTCACGCCCAGCGCAGAGGCCACGAGCGCCGTGATCGCCACACCCCGGTGGCGCATGGAGGCACGGGCGAGGCGGCGGATCCAGCCGGGGGTGGGAGCGTCGGGCACGGATCCACGGTAGGCCGATGCGCCGACAGTTCTCACGCGAGAAGCGCGGCGGTGATCGATCCCACGGTGAACCGCTCCCACTGCTCCGCGCTCCAGCCCCGCCCGGTCAGCACGCCGTAGACCTCGGGCCCGAGCAGTGCACACAGCACGTCGACGGCTTCGTCGACGGGCCGGTTGAGCCCCCCGCGCTCGGCGAGCATCACCGCCATCGCGCGGAACGCGGTCGTACGCTGCTCCTCGTTGATGGTCCACTGCGCCGCCATCTCCGGGTCGGTGACGGCGGCGTCGCGCACCACGCGCATGATCGGCCCGATGCGGACGTAGATCGGCACGCTGTGCGCCACCCACAGCGCGATCACCCGCCGCGGATCGGGCTCGGCACGCAGCGCTTCCATCCAGGGCCGCTCCAACAAGGCGACCGGCTCGTCGTCCCCCACCGCGGCGACGTCGACGGCCTCCTTGAGCACGGTCCGCTTGTTGCCGAAATGGAAGTACACCGTCTGCACGGCTACGCCCGCCCTGGCGGCGATCTGCTCCAGCGTGGTGCCGCCGTACCCGTCGGCCACGAACAGCTCGGCAGCAGCGTCGACGATCCGTCGCCGGGTGGCGCGGGTGCGTGCGGCGCGGGGCTTGACGGTCTCGCTCATTCATTGCACTATAACTCTAGAGTTCAACTCTAGCGAAACGAGGGAGCGATCGTGCTCAGCGGCTTCCACCACGTCAAGCTGCCGGTCAGCGACGTCGCACGCAGCCGCGACTGGTACGCGGGCGTGCTCGGCTTCACGACGGACATCGAGTTCGTCGAAGAAGGCGTGCTACGGGGCGTGGGCATGGCGCACGAGGGCATGGCCAGACGGGATTGCGCTGCGTCACGACCCGGGCCGCGCCAACGCCCTCTCCGGGTTCGACGCGCTGGCGTTGCTCGTGCCCACCCGGGAGGACGTGCACACCTGGAAGGAACGACTCGACGCGGCAGGCGAGCCGCACGGTGGGATCGTCACCGGGCACCGCGGCGGCGCGGTCCTCGTCGGCCTGCACGACCCCGACGGGATCGAGATCCGCCTCTACGCGGACTGAACGGGTAGCTTCACCGGGCATGACCGGAGTGCCCACGATCAAGCTGAACAACGGCGTCACCATCCCGCAGCTGGGCTTCGGGGTGTTCCTCGTGCCGCCGGGTGCAACGGAGGCCGCGGTCGCCACCGCGTTGTCGACCGGCTACCGCCACATCGACACCGCCCGCCTCTACGAGAACGAGGCCGAGGTCGGGGCGGCCATCGCCAAGAGCGGCGTTCCACGCGCCGACGTCTTCGTGACGACGAAGGTCTGGAACACCGACCAGGGCTACGACGCCACGCTCGCGGCGTTCGACAAGAGCCTCGAACGGCTCGGGTTCGACTACGTCGACCTCTACCTCATCCACTGGCCGCTGCCGAAGGTCGACCGCTACGTCGAGACGTGGCGCGCGCTTGAGAAGATCGCGGCCGAAGGCCGGGCGCGGGCGATCGGCGTGTCGAACTTCCAGGTCGCGCACCTGCAGCGCCTGATCGACGAGACCGGTACCGTGCCCGCCGTCAACCAGGTGGAGCTGCACCCGCGCCTCACCCAGGCGCCGCTGCGCGCATTCCACGCGCAGCACGGGATCGTCACCGAGGCCTGGAGCCCGCTCGCGCGGGGCGGTGCCGTGCTCACCGACCCGACGATCGCCGCGATCGCGGCCGCGCACGGCAAGACCGCGGCCCAGGTGATCCTGCGCTGGCACCTGCAGGTGGGCACGGTCGTCATCCCGAAGTCGGTGACGCCAAGCCGGATCGCCGAGAACTTCGACGTGTTCGGCTTCACGTTGACCGACGACGAGATCGCCGCGATCGAGGCACTCGACGCGCACGCCCGCGTCGGCCCCAACCCGGACCGCTTCAACCGCTCGTGAGCGGTAACGGGTGCCAGAGCACTCGTTACCGCGCACGGCAGGTCACCCGTCGGCGGTCGCCGCGACCTGAGGAATGCCCTCCGGCGGGGTGGGGTCCGAGCTGGGGGCCGGGTTGTCGATCGCGGCCACCATGATCTTCGCCAAGGCCGCGTGCGCGACGTCGCCGAGGCGGATGGCCTCGCGGCCGCGGATCGGAGCGCTCTTGACGGCGCCGAGATCGGCCAGCCGCAGCCCGTGCCGCACGACTTCCTCGCGGAGGACGGCGTTGGCCGCATCGGCGGCGGGGCCGGTGAGCGGCACGGTGCCGATCACCGCGCCGCGGGGCATGGCGGCACACATCGTGCGGAGCGCGACGTCGGTGCCCGGCAGGCGGCGGGCGACGTCCTCCGCGCCGACGATGCACGTGACGAGCGCGGCGGGCTCCTCGTCGGTGAGTTCGGCGAGCTCGGGCAGCTGTCGGGCCAGCACGTCGGCGACGCCCACACCCGCCCGCGACAGGTTGATCACCCGCCAGGCCTCGCGGCGGCGCAACACCTCGTGCACGTCACCGACGTAGCCCGCCTCGCGCGTGGTGGCCCCGATCCCCTGGCTCGTGGAATCGCCGAGCACGACCCAGAGCGGCCCGACGGCGTGCTGCGCGACGATGTTGGCTGCGGCCCACTCATCGGCGAACGCCTTGACCTGCATCCTCCGCGCGGTGGCCCCCGCCATCATGCCGCCGAGGAAGCGCTCCCCACCGGCCTTGGCCCTGCGTATCGACGCGCGCATGTTGCTGGTGGGCGGCATTGGGGTGGTCATCGGTTCTCCGGGCAGTCGGCAGAGCGAAAGGGAGCGGCGCGAGGGGAACCCAAGGATAGCTCCAGGGCGCTGCCGGGAACGCGGGCGGGTAGCGCACGCCCCGTTACGATCAGCAGCATGACGCACGGCATGGAAGCAACGCCGTCGGACTTCGCGGCGGTGATCGAGGCGCGGGCCGCAGAGCGTACCGACGCGGTCGCGGTCGGCCACGCGGGCGGGCACACCACGTAGACCGAGCTCGTCGATCGGGTCCGACGCCCCGCCGCGGCGCTGCGGCCCCGACGGCCTGCTGGGCTCCTGGGACGGCGGCCACATGCTGGCCGAGTGCCCCGCAACCCCACGGACAAGGTGCTGAAGAAGGACCTCCGCGAGATGTACTGGACGGCCCGGACCGTCTAACGGGTCGTGTCTCATTTTGAAACTTGACTGATTCCAGAAACCGGGCAGACTGCCCGGCGTGCCGGGAGACTTCGCGGGCTTGCTGCGCGGGGCCTCCCTGCGCGTCACGCGACCCAGGGTGGCGGTGCTGTCGGCGGTGCACGACCACCCGCACGCCGAGACGGACTCGATCATCGGTCTGGTCCGTGCGGATCTCGGCGACGTTTCTCACCAGGCCGTCTACGACGTGCTGCGCGTCCTCACCGCCGCAGGCCTCGTACGGTGCATCCAGCCGAAGGGCTCCGTGGCGCGCTACGAGGCCCGCGTCGGCGACAACCACCACCACCTCGTGTGCCGCTCCTGCGGCGTCATCGCCGATGTCGACTGCGCCGTCGGCGACACGCCCTGCCTCACCGCGGCCGAGGACCATGGCTTCATGATCGACGAGGCCGAGGTCGTCTACTGGGGCCTGTGCCCCACCTGCTCCACAACCTCTGATAGCGGAAGGATTTCCCGTGGCTGACACGCCCGATGCCGTAGTGGGAGAAATGAACGAGGAGGGCTCAGGCGGCTGCCCGGTCGCGAACGGCGGGCGCTTCCGATACCCCACCGAAGGCGGCAGCAACCAGGACTGGTGGCCCAACCAGCTGAACCTGAAGATCCTGCGCAAGCACACCGCCGTCGCCAACCCGATGGGCGCGGACTTCGACTACGCCGCCGCCTTCAACTCCCTCGACTTCGACGCGCTGACGCGCGACGTCGACGCCGTCATGACGGACTCGCAGGACTGGTGGCCCGCCGACTTCGGCCACTACGGCGGCCTGTTCATCCGCATGGCGTGGCACAGCGCGGGCACCTACCGGATCAGCGACGGCCGCGGCGGCGCGGGCGCGGGCATGCAGCGCTTCGCCCCCCTGAACAGCTGGCCGGACAACGTCAGCCTGGACAAGGCCCGCCGCCTGCTCTGGCCGGTCAAGAAGAAGTACGGCAGCAAGATCTCGTGGGCCGACCTGATGGTCTTCGCGGGCAACCGCGCGCTGGAGACCATGGGCTTCACCACCTTCGGCTTCGCGGGCGGGCGCGCGGACGTCTACGAGCCCGACGAGGACGTCTACTGGGGCCCGGAGACGACCTGGCTCGGCGACGAGCGCTACTCCGGCGCCCATGCGCAGCGGGAGCTGGAGAACCCGCTCGCCGCCGTCCAGATGGGCCTGATCTACGTCAACCCTGAGGGCCCCAACGGCAACGCCGACCCGCTCGACGCGGCCCGCGACATCCGCGAGACGTTCCGCCGCATGGCGATGAACGACGAGGAGACCGTCGCGCTCATCGCGGGCGGCCACACGTTCGGCAAGACGCACGGCGCCGCCAACCCCGACCACCACATCGGCCCCGAGCCCGAGGCCGCCCCGCTCGAGGAGCAGGGCTTCGGCTGGAGCAACTCCTTCGGCAGCGGCAAGGGCCGCGACGCGATCACCAGCGGCCTCGAGGTCACCTGGACCAGCACGCCGGTGCAGTGGGGCAACGGGTTCTTCGACAACCTCTTCGGCCACGAGTGGGAGCTCTCGGAGAGCCCAGCGGGCGCGAAGCAGTGGGTGGCCAAGGACGCGGGGAACACCATCCCCGACCCGGAGACCGGCGAGCTCACCCGCAAGCCGACCATGCTCACCACGGACCTCTCGCTGCGGCTCGACCCGATCTACGAGCCGATCTCGCGGCGCTTCCACGAGAACCCAGCCGAGTTCGCCGACGCGTTCGCCCGCGCCTGGTACAAGCTGACCCACCGCGACATGGGCCCGATCCAGCGCTACCTCGGCCCGCTGGTGCCCGCCGAGATCCAGATCTGGCAGGACCCTGTGCCCGCCGTCGACCACGACCTCGTCTCGGACGCCGACGTCGCCGACCTCAAGGCCAAGGTCCTCGAATCGGGCCTGACCGGCGCACAGCTCGTGGCCACCGCGTGGGCGTCGGCCTCGACGTTCCGCGGCAGCGACAAGCGCGGCGGCGCCAACGGCGCCCGGATCCGCCTCCAGCCGCAGAAGGGATGGGAGGTCAACGAGCCCGACACGCTCGCCCAGGTGCTGCGCACGCTGGAGGGCATCCAGGAGTCGTGGGGCGCTGCGGGTGGCGCGAAGATCTCGGTGGCCGACCTCATCGTGCTCGGCGGGTGCGCCGCGGTCGAACAGGCCGCCAGGAACGCGGGCGTGGACATCACCGTTCCGTTCACGCCGGGTCGCACGGACGCCTCGCAGGAGCAGACCGACGTCGAGTCGTTCGCCGTGCTCGAGCCCGCCGCCGACGGGTTCCGCAACTACCGCGGCAAGAGCAGCACGCTGCCGTCCGAGTACCTGCTGGTCGACCGCGCGAACTTGCTGAACCTCTCCGCACCGGAGATGACCGTCCTCGTCGGCGGCCTGCGGGCGCTGGGCGCGAACTACCAGCAGTCCGCGCTGGGCGTCCTCACCTCGGCGCCCGGAACGCTCACCAACGACTTCTTCGCCAACCTGCTCGACATGGGCACGGAGTGGAAGCCGACATCGGAGGACGCGGAGACGTTCGAGGGCCACGACCGCGTCACCGGTGAGGTCAAGTGGACGGCCAGCCGCGTCGACCTCGTCTTCGGCTCGAACTCCGAGCTGCGGGCGGTCGCGGAGGTCTACGCGGCCGACGACGCCAAGGAGAAGTTCGTCAAGGACTTCGTTGCGGCGTGGGTCAAGGTCATGAACGGCGACCGGTACGACCTGGTCTGAGGGTCAACAAGGGGTGTTCAGGTCGGCCCCGCCGCCGACCTGAACACCCCTTGTGCATGCTTCCGGCCGCCGTGGTCATTCGCCGAAGCCGTACGTCGTGATCGGCGGCACCGCCCCGGCGCGGAGCCGCTCCAGCACCCAGCGCTCGTGCGGCACCACCGGCTCGGGCAGCGCGTCGAGGGCACACCAGCGCAGGCCGCCGGACTTGTTCGGCTCGCGCACCGTCGGCTCGCCCGCCCACCGGGCGCAGGTGAAGAAGAAGTCCACCCGCTCGTCGATCGGCCTGCCGTTGCGGTGGGTGCGGTGCATCGTGGTGAGCGGCGCCAAGGCGGCGGGCTCGATGACCACGCCCAGCTCCTCGGCCGCCTCGCGACACGCGGCCGCCGTGACCGGCTCCCCCTCCTCGACGTGGCCTGCTGCCGCCGTCGCCCAATACCCGTCGCGGTAGCCGGTGTTGCGCCGCAGGTGCAGCAGCACGCGCTCGTCCCGGCGGAGCAGCACGTACGCGGCGGGCACAACTCGGAAGCGCACGATCCGAACCTAAACCGCCAGCCTTGACTCCCCCACCGGGCTGCGTTAGAGACACGCCATGAAGCTCTCCACGCAGCTCCAGTACGGCGACGACCCGGTCGGCCAGATCGAGGCGGCGATCGCGCTGGAGAAGGTGGGCCTTGACGTCGTGTGGGTGGCGGAGGTTTACAGCTTCGACGCCGTGTCGGTCATGGGCTACCTCGCGGCCCGCACGGAGCGCCTCGAGATCGGGTCCGGGATCCTGCCGATCTACAGCCGCACGCCGTCGCTCATCGCGATGACGGCAGCAGGCATCGACGCGCTGTCGGGCGGCCGGGCGATCCTCGGGCTCGGCGCGTCCGGCCCGCAGGTGATCGAGGGCTTCCACGGCGTGGCGTACGACAGGCCGGTCGCGCGCACGCGGGAGATCATCGAGATCTGCCGCCAGGTGTGGCGCCGCGAACCGGTGGAGCACACCGGCATCTACACGATCCCGCTGCCACCCGAGCAGGGCACCGGGCTGGGCAAGCCGCTCAAGCTGATCAACCACCCGCGGCGGGCGGACATCCCGATCTGGGTGGCGGCGCTGGGCGACAAGAACCTCGAGATGACGGCGGAGCTGGCCACCGGCTGGCTGCCGCATGTGGTGCTGCCGGAGAAGTTGCACGAGGTCTTCGGGCCCGCGCTCGCGGCGGGGTTCGCCAAGCGCGCACCCGAACTGGGCCCACTGCAGATCACCGGCGGCGGCATCCTGGCGATGGAGGAGGAGATGTTCGCGCCCGCCAGGAAGGCGGCGCGCGATCTCTACGCGCTCTACATCGGCGGCATGGGCGCCCGCGGGCGCAACTTCTACAACACCGTCTTCCGCCGCCAGGGCTACGAGGCCGAGGCCACGCTCGTCCAGGACCTCTACCTCGACGGCAAGAAGGCCGAGGCCGCCGCCGCGCTGCCCGACGACTTCATCGACCGGGTCACGCTGATCGGCCCGTCCGCGCACGTCAGGGAGCGGATCGCGGCGCTCGGCGAGGCCGGGGTGACGCACCTGCACGTCACCCCGTTCGGCTCCGACGCCGCGAAGCTCCTCGCGCAGGTGAAGGAGTGGATCTCGTAGCCGCGGCCTTATCGGGGGGCCGGTCGCGATGACGATCGGTCAGCGGTCGACACTGTCAGGTGACCCCGTCGCCGTCCCGGACTGGAGCGTGCCGTGCCCGACCTCTCGATCGCGGCGACGGACCGCCCCCTGCGGCCGGGTCAGTACGTCTACGTCGAGACGCACGCGTGGTGGCTCACCACCCACGGCCCGCACCAGCTACTGGCCGAGCATCGCCTTCGCCAGTGGGTGCCTGCCGATCCCGAGCGCGAGTGGGTGCTCGAGCGCGAGGTCACCGGGGCTCAGGAGTGGCTCAACGGCTCGGCCGAGGAGGCCGTTGCCGACGGCTACGACCTGCGCCCCGCGACGCCGGTCGGCCGCTTCCGCGCCCGGCACGGCGCGTTCGACGAGCTTGACGAGGTACGCCACTGCGGCCTCGCCCATCGGCCGAAGGGGAGCTGGCAGACACCGACCCGCGAGTTCTTGGCCCGCCTCCCGCGCGATCCGGAGATGCTCGTGCAGCGGCTCCGCGACGAGAACACGGGGAGTTGGTTCGGCCCGTTCGCGGCCGGGGTGACCGCCTTGCGCACCTGCCTCGTGCCCGCCGAGCTGCGCGCGGCGCTGTGCCTCGCGTTGGCCTGCCTGCCCGGTGTGCGGGCCGTGGAGGGTGTCGAGAACGTCGACGGCGTGGCGTGCCTCGCGCTCGTCCACGACGCCGGGCGCACCCGCACCGAGCTGATGCTCTGCCCGGTGGACGGCCAGTTCGCGGGTGAGCGGGACACCGTGCGCACCGGCTCGCGCACCGGTCTCGCCGCGGGCACGGTGATCAGCTCGACGGCCGTCCACACCGCCGTGGTCAACGCGGAGGGCGCAACGCCCGCCTGAGTCCCCGCGCACCACAACGCCGCACCGGCCGACTTCGCACCCTTTCGATGCACTTCGCACCCCGCCGGCGGGGTGCGAAGAACCGCAAGGGGTGCGAAGTGGCCGCGCGGGCTACCGCCGCAATCCGCTCGGGATCGCGGGGGTTCCACGCGTCCTCGGGCGGCCTGCACCGTTGCCGCGGCGCTCGCGGCGTCGAACGGGGAAGCAGGGGGCGCGTCATGGGTATCGGCCTCTCGCGCGGGCGGCTCGGGCACGTCGGCGGGTCACATCGGTGTGACGATTGCATCGTCGCAGGACTTGACAGGTGCTCCCAGCCATCACGCGAGAGGACTAACCTGAATCGCCAAGTCCTCGGCGTAGACGATGTGATCCGATCAAGGCGGTCATCAGGGTGTCCAGCAGTAGTACGAGCAGTCCCACCGACCAGTTCGGCCCGAACGAATGGCTCGTCGAGGAGATGTACCAGCGCTTCCTCGACGACCCGAACAGCGTCGACCCGGCCTGGCACGACTTCTTCGCCGACTACCGCCCCGGCGACGCCTCCCCCACCTCCGGCTCGGCCGCACAGACCGCCGCCCACACGACGGCCGCCCCCTCCCCGCTCACGCCGATCGAGAAGCCCGGAAGGCAGGCGCCGCACCGCGAGCCCGCGGCTGCCGAGGAGCCCGCCGCGCCGCGCGCTGCCGCAGCCCCCAAGACCACCGCGAAGCCCGCCGCCGGCACCAACTCACAGGCAGCAGCACCCCCCGCCGCGAGCCCCGAGCACGCCACCGACGGCGTCACCACCGCCCTGCGCGGTGCGGCGTCGCTCGTCGTGAAGAACATGAACGCCTCGCTCGGCGTGCCCACCGCCACGAGCGTGCGCGCCGTGCCTGCCAAGCTGCTGGCCGACAACCGGGTCGTCATCAACAACCAGCTGCGCCGCACCCGCGGCGGCAAGATCAGCTTCACGCACATGATCGGGTACGCCGTGGTCAAGGCGCTCGCCGAGTTCCCGGTGATGAACCGCCACTTCGCCGAGGTGGACGGCAAGCCGACGGTCGTGCAGCCCGAGCACGTCAACCTCGGCCTCGCCATCGACCTGCCCGGCAAGCGCGAGGGCGAGCGCACCCTCGTCGTCGTCTCGATCAAGGGCTGCGAGCGGATGAGCTTCGCGCAGTTCTGGTCGGCCTACGAGGACATAGTGCGCAAGGCCCGGGCGGGCGCGCTCACCGCGGGCGATTTCGCGGGCACCACGATCTCCCTGACCAACCCCGGCACCCTTGGCACCAACCACTCCGTCCCGCGGCTGATGCAGGGCCAGGGCGCGATCGTGGGCGTCGGCGCGATGGAGTACCCCGCCGAGTTCCAGGGCGCGAGCAACGAGACCCTATCCAAGATCGGCATCAGCAAGATCATCACTCTGACGTCGACCTACGACCACCGGATCATCCAGGGCGCCGAATCGGGCGACTTCCTGCGCCGCGTGCACGCGTTGCTGCTCGGCGAGAAGGGGTTCTACGACGACATCTTCGGCTCCCTGCGTGTGCCCTATGAGCCCGTGCGGTGGGTGCAGGACCTGCCCGACGACCCGGTGGACAAGGTCGCGAGGGTCATCGAGCTGATCGACGCCTACCGCACCCGCGGGCACCTGATGGCCGACACCGACCCGCTGAACTACCGCCAGCGCCGCCACCCCGACCTCGACGTGCTGTCCCACGGCCTCACCCTGTGGGACCTCGACCGGGAGTTCGCCGTCGGCGGGTTCGCGGGCCAGGAGCGGATGCAGCTGCGCGAGGTGCTGGGCGTGCTGCGTGACGCGTACTGCCGCACGATCGGCACCGAGTACATGCACATCTCCGAGCCCGAGCAGCGGGCATGGCTGCAGGAACGGATCGAGGTGCCGCACCAGAAGCCGCACCCCAACGAGCAGAAGTACATCCTCTCCAAGCTCAACGCGGCCGAGGCCTTCGAGACGTTTCTGCAGACGAAGTACGTCGGACAGAAACGGTTCTCGCTCGAAGGCAGCGAGACCGTCATCCCGCTGCTGGACGCCGTGCTGGACAAGGCCGCCGAGCAGGAGATGGACGAGGTCGTCATCGGCATGCCGCACCGCGGGCGGCTCAACGTGCTGGCCAACATCGTCGGCAAGCCGATCAGCCAGATCTTCCGCGAGTTCGAGGGCAACCTCGACCCCGGCCAGGCGCACGGCTCCGGCGACGTCAAGTACCACCTGGGCGCCGAGGGCAAGTACTTCCGGATGTTCGGCGACGGCGAGACCGTCGTGTCGCTGGCCTCCAACCCGAGCCACCTGGAGGCCGTCGACCCGGTGTTGGAGGGCATCGTCCGCGCCAAGCAGGACCTGCTCGACAAGGGCCACGACCACGGCTACACCGTGCTGCCGCTCATGTTGCACGGCGATGCGTCCTTCGCGGGCCAGGGCGTCGTCGCCGAGACCCTCAACCTCGCCCTGCTCCGCGGCTACCGCACCGGCGGCACCGTGCACGTCGTGGTCAACAACCAGGTCGGGTTCACCACTGCGCCTGAGCATTCGCGCAGCTCCACGTACTCCACCGACGTCGCGAAGATGATCGGCGCGCCGGTGTTCCACGTGAACGGCGACGACCCCGAGGCGTGTGTCTGGGTGGCGAAGCTCGCCGTCGACTACCGCGAGCGCTGGCACAACGACGTCGTCATCGACATGGTCTGCTACCGCCGCCGCGGCCACAACGAGGGCGACGACCCTTCGATGACACAGCCCGCGATGTACGACGTGATCGACAAGAAGCGCAGCGTCCGCAAGCTCTACACCGAGTCGCTCATCGGGCGCGGCGACATCTCGATGGAGGATGCCGAGCACGCCCTGCGCGACTTCTCCAACCAGCTCGAGCACGTCTTCAACGAGGTGCGCGAGCTGGAGCGGACCCCGCCCCAGGTCAGCCCGTCCGTGGAGAACGAGCAGCGCCAGCCCCCGGACCTGGACACCTCCGTGCCCCTTGAGGTGATCCACCGCATCGGCGACGCGCACGTCGATCTGCCCGACGGGTTCACCGTGCACCAGCGCGTGAAGCCCGTGCTGCAGCGGCGCTACACCATGTCCCGCGAGGGCCGCGTGGACTGGGCGTTCGCCGAGCTGATCGCGCTGGGGTCGATGCTGATGGACGGCAGGCTCGTGCGGCTCTCGGGCCAGGACACCCGCCGCGGCACGTTCGTCCAACGGCACTCGGTGATGATCGACCGCAAGACCGGCGACGAGTACTACCCACTGCGCAACCTCTCCCCGCACCAGGGCCGCTTCCTGCCCTACGACTCCGCCCTTTCCGAGTTCGCCGCCGTCGGCTTCGAGTACGGCTACTCGGTGGCCAACCCGGATGCGTTCGTGGGCTGGGAAGCGCAGTTCGGCGACTTCGTCAACGGCGCACAGTCGATCATCGACGAGTTCATCGCGTCCGGCGAAGCCAAGTGGGGCCAGACCTCCGACGTGGTGCTGCTACTCCCGCACGGCCTCGAAGGCCAGGGCCCCGACCACAGCTCGGGCCGGATCGAGCGTTTCCTGCAGCTGTGCGCGGAGGGCTCGATGACCGTCGCTGTGCCGTCCGAGCCCGCCAACTACTGCCACCTGCTGCGCGCCCACGCGATGGACGGGGTGCGCCGCCCGCTCGTGGTGTTCACGCCGAAGTGGATGCTGCGTGCGAAGCAGGTGGTGAGCTCGCTCGCCGACTTCACCGGCGGCCGGTTCCGGCCGGTGATCGACGACCCGCGGTTCCGGGAGGCCGACGCGCCCGTCACCGAGGTGCGGAAGGTCCTTTTGTGCTGCGGAAAGCTTTACTGGGAGCTCGCGGCGGCGGTCGAGAAGCGGGGCCTCACCGACGTCGCGCTCGTGCGGCTTGAGCAGCTCTACCCGGTGCCCGACCGCAGGCTCGCCGCGGTGCTCGACCGTTACCCGAACGCCGAGGACGTCCGCTGGGTGCAGGAGGAGCCGGGCAACCAGGGGGCGTGGCCGTTCCTCGGTCTCGTGCTGCCGATGAAGATGCCGCGGCTGGTCGGGATCAAGCGGGAGTCGCGGCGCGCTATGGCCGCGCCCGCCGTCGGGTCGTCCAAGGTGCACGAGGTGGAGCAGCAAGCGTTGATCAGCTCCGCGCTCGACGACGAGTAGGCGAGGAGCAGGGGTGTACGCCACCGACCGGGGCATCGAGGAGCTCGCGGAGCGCCGGAGCGACGAGCAGCTCAGCGTGGAGTGGCTGGCCGAGCGGCTGCGCGTGTTCGTCGACCGCAACCCGGCGTTCGAGGACGCCGTCGAGCGGCTGGCGTCCTTCCTCGCCCGCGACGACGAGGACTAGGCACCGAAGAGGGTGCCACCGCTCCGACCGAGTCGCAGCAGGGGCACCCTCCTCCGGCGAAAGCGCAGCGCCGCGGCTACGAGGTGCGGCGGCGAGCCAGCGCGATCCCGCCGACGACCAGCAGGAGCGCGCCACCGACCAGGAGCACGACCGTCGCGGCGTCGAGGCCCTGGCCGCGGTTGGCCGGGTCGGCAGCTCCCCCGGAGCCCGCGTTGACGTGGATGGACGTGTGCGGGGCGACCTTGCCGCTCGGCGGCGCGGATGCGGGCGGCGTCGTCGGGGTGGTCGAGGTCGTCGGGGTGGTCGAGGTCGTCGGCGTGGTCGTCTCGGTCACGGTGGTCGTCGGCGTGGAGCTGCCGCTGATCGGCGGGTACGCCCCGCCAGCCGTCGTCGTCGGAGTGCCGCCGGACGGGGTCGTCGATGGTCCACAGGCGACGGCGGCGAGGATGATGCCGAGGATCACGACGATGGCGGCGATCACGATGCCGATGAGGCCGCCGCGGCGCCGCGGCGGGGGCGGTGGCGGCGGCGTCGGCTGACCGTAGGACGACGGCGGCTCGCCGTAGGACATCGTGGGGGCCTCTCTCATCGTGTTCTGGTCGGACCCCCGGCAGACTTTCGATGATCAGGGCCGCGGCGTCAATCGACCATTTGCCGGATAGTGAGCGATCGGACGCTTTCCGCGACCGGCGTGCGAGACTGCACGCGATGCCACGAATGCGCCGGTCCGCACCTCATGTCGCATGCGCCGTCGGGCTGGTGCTGTTCGGCTGGGGAGTCGTCCGCATGGCCGACCCGGCGCACGCGGATGCTCCGGTGCCCGCACGGGCGCCGTGGACGGCCACGCTGTGGGCGTCGGTGCAGGCCCCGTTGCCCGTGGCCGCCGTCGCTCCCGTGTCATCAGGGCCGCTGGTCGCGCCGCTGTCCCCCGCCGAGCGCGCCGAGCACACGCGGCGGCCGACGCTGCCGAAGATCAAACCTGTGCGGATCGAGCTGCCGACGATCGGCGTGGGCGCGCCGATCGTGCCGGTCGCGGTCAGCCGGGACGGGGCGCTGGGTGTGCCCAACGACCCGCACGTCGTCGGCTGGTGGGCGGGCGGCGGCGAAGCCCTCGTGCTGGACGGGCACGTCGACACGGCCGCGGCGGGCCCCGGCGCCCTGTTCCACCTCGTCGACCTGGCGGTGGGCGACACGGTCGGGCTGGCGGGCGCCGACGGCGGGGTGCGGCGGTTCATGGTGACGGACGTGCGCGCCTACCCGAAGGCGACGCTGCCGTCCGACGTGTTCCGGCCCGCCGCCCGATTGGTGATCATCACCTGCGGCGGCCACTTCGACCGGCACACGTTGCAGTACGTCGACAACATCGTCGCCTACGCCGAGCCGGTGGCTTAGCGCCGCAGCCTGCGCCGTTGCACGAGGGTCCGCAGCTCGGCCACGCACGACTCCACCCTCGTGACGAGCACCGCGGGGTCGCCTTTGGCGAGCCGGTCAGGCTTGGGGAAGGGTTTGCCGGTTATCCACGACTCCACCCAGAGGATCTCCAGGGCATCCTCCCACGCCAAGACGTTCCCGATCCGCGCGACGACGTGCTGATCGCTCGCCGCCATCAGCTCCCTGCCGAGCTCGGCGACTTCCAGCTTCAGCTGCACGACCCGCTCGGCGTTGCGGGCGGCGTCGCCGTCGAACCCCGCGGTGAGCTCCGCGATGATGGCCTTGTACTCGTCGGCGGCGGTCACGGCAGCTCCCCCGGCACGACGACGACCTCCGGCACCGAGTGCTGCGCGCGGTCGAAGAACAGGGCCCGGCCGGGGCGCGGCGACCAGGTGAGCATCGTGCTCGGCAACAACGGCTGCAGCTCGGTGCCCTGCACGTCGAGCGCGACCCACGCGCCGACGTCGTCGACGACGGCGCCCAGCATCAGCAGTGCCTTGAGCCGCGGCGCGCTGCGCCACCACCCGAGCACGTGCAGGCCGGTTTCCGGTCCGAAGTGCACCAGCGCGCGGAGCGCCTCGGTGCCCGTGCGCTCTAGCACCGGATCGGCCGCGTCGGCCCCGAACAAGACCAGCACGGTAGCGGGGCGCTCACCGCTGGCGAGCCGCTGGGTGACGCGGGCCGCAAGCTCCTCGACGACGGTCTTGATCCCGTCTCGCCCGACGATGCGCGGGGTGTGCCCGGCCGCTTCCAGCCGCGTGCGCAGCCGCTCGACCGGCTGGACGGCCTCCTCGACCAGCGCGGCCAGCACGACGTCGACCGCGCCAGGAGTGTAGCCCGCCGCGAGCCCGGCCGTGGCCGTCGCGAGCACGCGCACCGCCGGGCCCGCGTTCGCGCCGAGGACGGCGAGGTTGCGTCCCGGTGCGTCGGGCAGCTCGACCACGGCCGGACTGGCCTGCAGGTCGATGCACTGGCCGATCGGAGCGCGCCGGTCGCCGGGCTCGATGCCGACCAGCAGCTCGGGGACGCGGGGCGCGCGGCTGCCGTCGAACAGCCGCGGCTTGGCGAGGCCCGTGAACCAGTCTTCTGGGATCTTGTTCTGCACCTCGTCGCGGATGAGGCCAGGGGCGCTGGCGTTGGGGATGCGGGCTACCTGGTTGCCGTGCTTGAGGCCGGACTCGTGGTTGAGCACGGCGTGCCAGCGGGGCAGCTCCAGCGGCGCGATGTTGTGGTCGTCGAGCACGCGGCGGGCCCTGGGAAGCGCGACGCGCAGCACGAACTGTTCGAAGATCGCCGGACGGCCCCAGAACGCCTCGATGCCGGACACGTCCTGGCTGGCGAGCACCAGGTGGATGCCCTGGGAACGGCCGCGCCGCGCGATGTCCTCCAACAGCGTGAGCGCCGCGCGGGTGACGGCGTCACGCTGCACGAACAGATACTGGAACTCGTCGATCACGGCGACGATGCGGGGCCAGTGGCCGTCCGGGTCGAGGTCGCGGAGGTCCTCCAGCTTGGTGACCTCACGCTCCTTCGCCGCGGCGGCCCGGCGGCGCATCTCGTCGGAGAGGTACTGCAGGAGCGCGAGCCCGAACTCGCGGTCGTCGTTGACGTTGACGCCGATCAGTCGAGCGTGCGGCAGCCAGCTCGGGTCCATGCGGCCGGGCGCGAACTGGGCGAAGGACACGCCCTCCTTGAAGTCGAGCAGGTAGAGCGCCAGCTCCCGCGGCGAATAGCGGGTGGTGAGCGCCGCGATCCAGGCCAGCAGCAAGTTGGTCTTGCCAGAGCCGCTGGGCCCGCCGACGAGCGCGTGCGGCGACGCGTCGTCAAGGACGATCTCGACGACGCCCGCGTCGGCGAACCCGACCGGCGCGCGCAGCCCCGTCTTCGACTCGCGGGTTCCCCAGCCCGTGCGCGGCAAGAGGTCGGTGAACGTGCCCACCCGGCTGCGCCAGCTTTCGTGCTCGTCGGCGATGGCGTGACAGCCCCCGCTCACCTGGGTCTCCGAGAACCGTGGCTCAAGCTCGACCTGCACGTACCGGCCGGTCATCGAGGTGTGTGCGTGGTCAAGGTCGTCGATGTCGACGGTCTCGACAGGCGCACCGATCGCCATCGGCACGTCGAGCAGGACCAGTTGCACGCCACACGCGAGCCCACCGCGCGCGATGCGGCTGAGCGCGCGGTGTTCGTCCTCCCGCAGCGGCTGCCGGTTGCCGACCAGCACCGCGAGGACCCAGGGCTCAGGTCGGACACCGGTGGTGCGGGCGCGCCCTGCGATGGTGCGCTCCCCGGTGGCGAGCACATCGCTGTGGACACGGCGGATGCGATCGGACAGCTCGTCGAGCAGGTGCGGCAGCCCGACCGGGTCGTGCACGTGCAGGATGCCGGTGCGCGTGAGCGGGTGCAGGCTCGGCAGCGGGCCGGTGAGATGCTCGATGTCCCACAGGTGCAGCGCGACGAGGCCCGGCCGGAAGTGGCTGACCACCCGCATGAGCAGGTTCTCGACCAGCCCGAGCGCGGTGGCGCGGCTCTTCGGGTGGGAGCTGATCTGCAGGTGCGACTCGTCCAGCAGCGGCACCGCCACCTCGAATGGCGCACCCGCCAGGCCGAGCCGTCCGACCCCGATCCGCCAGAGCGGCGGGACGTCGCGGGCGCCGTCGTGTTCACCGTGTTTGCCCAGCCAGTCGTCGGCGCGGCCTGCAGAGCCCGGCGTCGCCGTGACGACGAGATCGTTGAGTTGCGGGAGCGCCTCGGCCGGGCGGCGAGCGGTGGCCGACCGGTCGGCCTCGACCGCGCGCACGACGTGGGCGAACTCGGGATTCGTGAGCAGTCGGCGCAGTTCGGGGTCGGCCTCTGCGCCGTCGATGCCCTTCTCCCGCAGCCACAGCTCGACGAGGGCGTCCAGGTGGTGGCGCCGGGCGCGCTCGGCAGCGACACCCGCCGCGCCGTCCGCGGCCGCCATGGCCGCGAAGAGCGCGTCGTAGGCGGCCCGGATCCGCCGCCGCCTGCCCCCGCCGAAGAGCGGCACTAGTGTCCTCCGCCGGAAATTCGTTGCGTATATCGGCGGATCCAGCTGTGCGTCGGCAAGGCGCTGGTCCGAGCCTCGTACCGAGCGTACTCGGCCGGACCAGCAACGCCGCTGACGTGCAGCTGGGCCGTCGAGATATGTGGCGAATTTCCGGCGGGGGACACTAGAGTCGCGAGGCGATGTCGGCGACCCGGCTTTCCCCTGCCCCGATGAGGCCGAGTCCGCGGTCGAGTTCGTCGGCGGCACGCCGCAGTTCGGGCGGGATCAACGGCTCCCGGTGTTCGCCGAGCCCCGTGAGCACGCTCACCGCGTCGGCGAGACGGCCACGGGCGATGCCCGCGTACTGCCGTGCCTGCCCGATCTCCTCGGCGGCGCCGAGCAACATCTGGCGCACCTCCTCCAGCGCGCTCACAGCCG
Organism: uncultured Actinomycetota bacterium; assembly: GCA_963736375.1. GTDB lineage: Bacteria > Actinomycetota > Actinomycetes > Mycobacteriales > Pseudonocardiaceae > Pseudonocardia. The sequence continues at coordinate 40,351 of CAVTOL010000018.1, read as the reverse complement.
ATTCGCCACACCCTCTGCGGCCTGGATCGCGGCCTGGACGTTTTGCTGGACCTCGGTGATGCTGCCGAGCGCCTGGGCGAGAAGGCCCTGCGCCTCGGGCGCGTCGGCCTGGCTGCTGCCCTCCGTGGCCCGCATCAGCAGGCCCTGCGCCTGCTCCAACGACGAGTGCGCCTGCTGGAGCGCGCCCAGGCTTTCCGACGCCTTGTCGTTGGCCGAGCCGATGCCGGCCCGGACCTCCTCGATGCTCGCCATCCGACTGCTCCCGTCCCGCCTTCCGCCGTACGCGGGCCAATCTGGCTCCGTCATTGCCCATCTTGCGTCGCCCGAGTGCCGTTCGCAGCGTGGCGAAGGGACTGCGGTGCGCGACTTCTCCGATCGGGCCCGCCGGGGAAGTGCCGTCAGTAGTATTCCCGGCGTGGCGGAGAAGGACGACGACCTCGCTCGGCGCGTCGGCGCGCTGGAGGGCAGCGTCCAGGATCTCAACCTTCGCGTCCGCCGCAGCGAGCAGGACACGGCTGCGGCGCGCGTCCTCGCGGGCGGTGCCGATCGGGACGTCGGCGAGTTGCGCGGCGAGATGCGGGGGTTCCGCACCGAGGTCCGCGCGGAATTCGCCGAGGTCCGCGCCGAGTTCGCCGACGTCCGCGCCGAGATGCGGGCCGGATTCGCCGACGTCCGCGCCGAGATGCACACCGAGTTCGCCAACGTCCGCGCCGAGATGCACACCGAGTTCGCCAACGTCCGCGCCGAGATGCACACCGAGTTCGCCAACGTCCGCGCCGAGATCGCCAACGTCCGGGGCGAGGCCGCCGAGTTCCGCAGCCAGAACAACCGCGTGCTCAGCGCCATGCGCGCGGACATCACCGATCTTCGCGAGCACGTCGACCGCGGTTTCCTGGAGATCCGCGGCAGGCTCGACGCCACGGCGGCGGGCCAACAGACCATCGTCGACCTGCTCGGCACCTTGATCGCCCGCGACGAGCGCGGCCCCGAAGGGTAACGGGGCCGCGTTCCCTCTTGCCCCGAAGCGGGCGGACGTTCGAAAGTGTCCCCCTCTCACGTGGAAGGCGAGACGATGGCGAACGTGGTGAAGGCAGCGCTGCTGCAGGCGAAATGGACCGGCGACACGGCGTCCATGATCGATGTGCACGAGGGCTACGCGCGTACGGCGGCGCAGCAGGGCGCGCAGATCATGGGCTTCCAGGAGGTCTTCAACGCCCCCTACTTCTGCCAGGTCCAGGAGAACGAGCACTACCGGTGGGCCGAGCCGGTGCCCGACGGCCCCACCGTGCAGCGCATGCGCGAGCTCGCCCGGGAAACCGGGATGGTGCTGGTCGTGCCGGTCTTCGAGGTCGAGGACGCAGGCCACTACTACAACACCGCCGCCGTGATCGACGCCGACGGCACGGTGCTGGGCAAGTACCGCAAACACCACATCCCGCAGGTGAAGGGCTTCTGGGAGAAGTTCTACTTCCGTCCAGGCAACCTCGGCTGGCCGGTGTGGGACACCGCGGTCGGCAAGGTCGGCGTCTACATCTGCTACGACCGGCACTTCCCCGAGGGCTGGCGCGCGCTGGGGCTCGCGGGCGCGCAGATCGTCTACAACCCCTCGGCCACCAGCCGCGGCCTTTCCTCGTACCTCTGGAAGCTCGAGCAGCCCGCCGCGGCCGTGGCCAACGAGTACTTCATCGCCGCGATCAACCGCGTCGGCGTCGAGGAGTACGGCGACAACGACTTCTACGGCACCAGCTACTTCGTTGACCCCCGCGGCCAGTTCGTCGGCGACGTGGCGAGCGGGCACGACGAGGAGCTGGTGGTGCGCGACCTGGACCTCGACATGATCGCCGAGGTGCGCCAGACCTGGGCGTTCTACCGCGATCGCCGCCCCGACGCCTACGGCCCGCTGGTGGAGTCATGAGCGAGCCTGCGAGCGAATCATGGGCGCAGCGCCGCGCGAAGCGCACGACCGAGCGCAGCGAGGGAGAGCGATGAGCCTGTTGGAGCGCACCCGCGCCGTCCTGCCCTCCTGGATGGCGATCTACTACGCGGACCCCATCGAGATCGAGCGGGGCGAGGGCAGGCACGTCTGGGACACCCAGGGCAACGTCTACCTCGACTTCTTCGGCGGCATCCTCACCACGATGACCGCGCACGCGCTGCCCGAGGTGACCAAGGCGGTCAGCGAGCAGGCCGGGCGGATCATCCACAGCTCCACGCTCTACCTCAACCGACCGATGGTGGAGCTGGCCGAGCAGATCGCCACGGTGTCGGCGATCCCGGACGCCAAAGTGTTCTTCACGACGTCGGGCACGGAGGCCAACGACGCGGCGCTGCTCCTGGCGTCGTCGCTGCGGCGCTCCAACCAGATCCTCGCGCTGCGCAACAGCTACCACGGCCGTTCGTTCTCGACGGTCGCGATCACCGGCAACCGGTCGTGGAGCCCGACGTCGCTTTCGCCGTTCCAGACCTATTACGTGCACGGCGGCCAGCGCTACCGCTCGCCGTTCGCCGGGCTGTCGGACGGCGAGTTCATCGCCGCGTGCGTGGCCGACCTGCGCGAGGTGCTCGACCAGGCGGGCGGCGACATCGCGGCGTTCATCGCGGAGCCGATCCAGGGCGTCGGCGGGTTCACCTCGGGCCCCGACGGCCTGCTCGGCGCGTTCGCCGAGGTGCTGCGCGAGCACGGCATCCTGTGGATCTCCGACGAGGTGCAGACCGGCTGGGGCCGCACCGGCGAGAACTTCTGGGGTTGGCAAGCCCACCGCCGCGCGGACCCGAATCTCACCCCCGATCTGGTGACGTTCGCCAAGGGTGTGGGCAACGGGCTGTCGATGGGCGGCGTCATCGCACCCGCGTCCATCATGGATTCACTAGGTGCCAACTCGATCTCGACGTTCGGCGGCTCGCCGCTCACCTCGGCAGGCGCGCTGGCCAACCTGCGCTACCTGCTCGACCACCGGCTCCAGGAGAACGCCGCACTGCGCGGGCCGACGCTCATCGACGGCCTGCGCGCGATCGACAACCCGCACGTCGGCGACGTCCGCGGCAAGGGTTTGATGATCGGCGTGGAGCTCGTACGTCCCAGCGGAGACGGTCCAGGTGATCCCGCGCCCGACATCGCCAACGCGGTGCTCGAGGCGACCAAGCGGCGTGGCGTGCTGATCGGCAAAGGCGGCCTGCACGGCAACGCGCTCCGCATCGCACCACCCCTGTCGCTGACGCACGCGGAGGCCGAGGAAGGCCTGGCCGCGCTCGTCGCCTCGATCGAGGAGGTCACCCCGTGAGAACGCTCATCACGGGCGGGCTCGTCATCACCGCCGCCGACGAGCTTCCCGTCGATGTCCTCGTCGAGGACGAGACGGTCGTGGCGCTCGGCACCGGCCAGGGCTGGACCGCCGACACCGTGATCGACGCGTCCGGCAAGTACGTCATCCCCGGCGGCGTTGACGGCCACACCCACATGGAGATGCCCTTCGGCGGCACCTTCGCCATCGACACGTTCGAGACGGGCACCCGCGCCGCGGCCTGGGGCGGCACGACGACGATCGTCGACTTCGCGATCCAGTCGATGGGCGGCACGCTGCGCGAAGGTCTTGACGCCTGGCACGCCAAGGCCGAGGGCCAGTGCGCGATCGACTACGCGTTCCACATGATCCTCGCGGACGTCAACGAGGGCTCGCTCAAGGAGATGGAGCAGCTCGTCGGGGAGGGGGTCACGAGCTTCAAGATGTTCATGGCCTACCCCGGCGTCTTCTACTCCGACGACGGGAAGATCCTGCGCGCCATGCAGCGGGCCGCCGAGACCGGCGCGCTCACGATGATGCACGCCGAGAACGGCATCGCCATCGACGTGCTCATCGAGCAGGCGCTGGCCCGCGGCGAGACCGACCCCCGCTACCACGGCGTGGTGCGCCACGAGCTGCTGGAGGCCGAGGCCACCCATCGGGCGATCAAGCTCGCGCAGGTGGCGGGCGCGCCCGTCTACATCGTGCACCTGTCGGCGGAGAAGGCACTGGCGGAGGTGGCGAAGGCCCGCGACGAGGGCTACAACGCGTTCGCGGAGACGTGCCCGCAGTACCTCTTCCTGTCCACCGACGACCTGGCCCGCCCGGGATTCGAGGGCGCCAAGTACGTCTGCTCCACGCCGCTGCGGCCCAAGGAGCACCAGGCCGCGCTCTGGCGAGGGCTGCGCACCGACGACCTCGCGGTGGTCTCCACCGACCACTGCCCGTTCTGCTTCAAGGGCCAGAAGGAGATGGGCCTCGGCGACTTCTCCAAGATCCCCAACGGGCTGCCGGGCGTCGAGCACCGGATGGATCTGCTGCACACCGGCGTCCTTGACGGGCACATCTCCCGACGGCGCTGGATCGAGCTGGCCTGCGCCACACCGGCGCGGATGTTCGGGCTCTACCCGCGCAAGGGCACGATCGCGCCGGGCGCGGACGCCGACATCGTGATCTACGACCCGAACGCCAAGCAGGTGCTCTCGGCCGCAACGCACCACATGGCCGTCGACTACTCCTGCTACGAGGGCAAGGAGATCACCGGGAAGGTCGAGAAGGTGCTCTCCCGCGGACGGCTCATCGTCGACGGCGACAGCTACCTCGGCGCCGCGGGCCACGGGCGGTACCTGCGCCGCGACACGTGCGGATACCTGCGGTAATGGACATCGGGCTTGTCCTGCAGACCGATCCCCCCGCGCAGGCCGTCGTCGACCTCATGGTCCGCGCGGAGGGGCTCGGGTTCAGCCACGGCTGGACGTTCGATTCGCACGTGCTCTGGCAGGAGCCGTACGTGATCTACCCTCGGATCCTGGAGCGGACGTCCAAGATGATCGTCGGGCCGATGGTGACCAACCCGGGCACCCGCGACTGGACGGTCATCGCGTCCCTGCACGCCACGCTCGACGAACAGTTCGGGCACCGCACGATCTGCGGGATCGGCCGTGGCGACTCCGCGATGCGCGTACAGGGCCGCCCGCCGACCACGCTGGCCCGCCTGGAGGCGGCCATCGGGGTGATCCGCGATCTGGCTGCCGGGAGGTCGGTCGACCTGGGCGGCACATCGGTCCAGATCCCATGGATCGCTCCCGGAGTGCCGGAGCTGCCGATCTGGATGGCCGGGTACGGGCCGAAGGCGTTGGATCTCGTCGGCCGCTGCGCCGACGGGTTCATCCTGCAGCTCGCCGACCCCTACCTCGTGGAGTGGACGGTCAAGACCGTGCGGTCCGCGGCCGAGGCGGCGGGCCGCGACCCTCTCTCGATCACCATCTGCGTGGCCGCGCCCGCGTACGTCGACGACGATCTCGCGCACGCCCGTGACCAGTGCCGCTGGTTCGGCGGGATGGTGGGCAACCACGTCGCCGACCTCGTCACCCGCTACGGGGAGGCGTCGGGTGCGGTGCCCGCGGAGCTCACCGGCTACATCAAGGGCCGCGAAGGCTACGACTACAGCCACCACGGCCGGGCAGGCAACCGGACCACCAACTTCGTGCCCGACGAGGTGGTCGACCGGTTCTGCCTGCTCGGCCCGGCGTCGGCGCAGCTCGATCGGCTCGCGGGCCTGCGGGCGCTCGGCGTCGACCAGTTCGCGATCTACGCCATGCACGACGCCCGCGAGGCGACGATCGAGGCGTACGGACGGTCGGTGATCCCGACGCTCTGACCCGCCCCCGCCGCCCCCGCAGCCTCGGGCCCCATCCCCCACTTCGCACCCCTCACATTCACTTCGCACCCCGCCGGCGGGGTGCGAGGAACCCGAAAGGGTGCGAAGTGGGCGGCCTCGGGCCGCGCCGGGTCGGCGCCGCGGCGGGTCGGGCCGCGCCGGGTTGTCAGGCCACGGGGGCCGAGCCCGCCAGAATCTGCGGGTCGGGCGCCGGGACGGCCAGCGCCTTGGCGCCACGACGCGCGGACCAGCGCGCCAGCCCCGGCACGGCGGCGATGAGCCGCAACGGGAGGCCGGGACGGGGTTTGCTCCTGGCCGCGAGCCGTTTCGCCGTGGCCCGCTCGACCCGCACCTGGAACGCCTGCTCCCGGTCGACCCGCGGGCGCCGCGCCCGCTCCACCGCGGCCGTTGCCGCATCGACAGCGGCCGGATCCACCTCCGCTGCGGTGAGCGGCCCGACCAGCCGGTTCGCGGCCTCGGTGGCATCGACGATCGCGAAGTTGATGCCGTTGCCCCCGACCGGGGAGATGACGTGCGCGGCGTCGCCGATCAGCAGCAGGCCCGGCTCGCTCCAGCGGTCTAGCCGCGTGATCCGGATCGGGAGGAGCGAGAGCTGGTTGGGGTCGGTCAGCAGCTCGATTCGATCGCCCAGCCACGGCAGGCGGCGCCGCAGCAGGGCCTTGAGCGGTTCGACACCTTCGGCCCGCAGCACGCCGAAAGTGTCGGCGACGATCGTGAAGCCGATCTGCCAGCCGCCGCCCTGCCCGAGCACGGCGAGGTTGCTGCCGGGCTCGGCGAACAGCTCCAACCCGGACATCGGCGGGTCGTCGGCGCGACGGGGCATCGCGATCCACGCGATGTCGATACTGGAGTTCAGCTCCGTGGCCGCGAGCGCCGACAGCTGTCGCACCTTCGAGTTCCGTCCGTCGCTGCCGACGACGAGATCGCCGAACAGCCGTCGCCGCTCGCCGTCCTGGCTGCAAGCAACGCCGACGACCCGGCCGTCGTCGTCGCGCAGGAGGTCGGTGACCCGCGCGCCCATCCGCACGTCGAGCCCGTAAGGGCGCGCGCGCTCCACGACCCACGGCAGGAACCGGGCCTGCGGCACGAGCGCGTAGAAGGGGAACTTCGCGCTCGCGTCGCGGTAGTCGGCGAGCACATAGCGCTTCCTCGGCGTGTTCCAGGCGAACGCGTCGGCCCGGAAGTGTGGGATCTCGGCCAGCAGTGGCTCGGCGAGCCCGAGGCGGTCGAGGTGGTCGAGCACGGGCGGCGCGAGGGAATCGCCGCGGAACCGACGGTCGAAGTCACCGCGCGACTCCAGCAGCGTCACCCGCGCCCCGCCCCTGGCCAAGAGGTAGGCCAGCATCACCCCACCGGGCCCACCTCCCGCGATCACGCAGGTCGTTCGCTCGTCCACGATCTCGACGGTAGAGGCGTTCGGCGACCTCCGCGCGTCAAGTCAGTACCTCGTTCCAGTCCCGGATCTCGAAGCTCGCCACGACGCCGTTCTTCACGAAGGGGTCGCCCGCGACGAACTCCTCGGCGGCCTCGCGCGTCCGGAAGATCGCCATCGAGCCCTGGGCCTGTGGGTCGCCGAACGTGCCGACCATGAGCAGGTCGCCGCGGCCGTGGAACGCGTCGAGCCGCTCCTTGTGGGCGGCGAAGTGCGGCGGCGCCCGGTGTACGACGTCGTCGGCTGAGGCGTAGAGGACGACGTACTTCATCGCGCGGTCCGCGCGGCGTAGGCGGCGAGGGTGGCCGTCCAGGCGCCGTCCGCCTCGAACATCTCGCGCATCTTCGCGGCGTCGGCGGCGTACGCGTCGAGTCCGCCGTGTTCGAGGACGACCCGCGTGCGGTCGGGGCCCGCGGGCTCGAAGCGCACGGCGACCGACGTGACCAGGTCGGTGTGGAACTTCCAGTCGGCGCCGATCTGCCACGTGACGACGAACCGGCCGGGCGGCTCCCACGCGGTGACCACGCCGGTGTCGGTCTCCGTGCCGTCCTCGTGGCGGGTGAACCAGCGCCCGCCGACCCGCGGCTCGATGACGATCTCCTGGATCGGCGCCGAGCCGATGTGGTGGGCGGGAGGCCACCACGACGTCATGTCCGCGGTGAAGATCTCGAAGGCGGCGGCCGGTGCGACGTCGACGACGACCTCGCGTCGGACGGCGTCCACGATCGTGTCCATGCTGCTCAACTCCCGGGTTCGGTGGGCGAATGCGGCCAACGAGCGCGCCCAGAACGCGTCCAGGTGGGCCCGCAGCTGCGCGAGCCCGTCGGGATCGACCTGGTAGAGCCTGCGCGTGCCCTCCTGGCGGTCGAACACCAACCCGACGTCCTTGAGCACCCGCAGGTGCTGGGACACGGCGGGCCTGCTGACCGGCAGCGCCCCGGCGAGCTGCCCGACGGCCAGCGGACCGTGCGACAGCCGCTCGAAGATCGCCTGCCGGGTGGGGTCACCGAGGGCGGTGAGCATCGCGCTTACGTTAGCCATGACGAACGGTAAGCTACCGCTAACCAATGCACTGTGCAAGCCGCCCACGTTCCCGCCATGATCGTCAGTTGCGGTGCATTTCGTGCGCCTGCGCACGAAATGCACCAATGCTGGCGATCATGCCTGCGCTGGCGAGCGGCGGAAGTGGCCAACCGGCGCGCTGTCGGCGTCAAGCAACACCAGGATCGGCCCGTCAGCCCCGATCCGGCGCGCCGCACCCATCTGTGGCGCCACGCCCACACCGGGACAGGCCACGAACGTCATGAGCGACCGCGCCGTGGCCAGGAAGGCCCCATCGGGGGCCGCGAGCCACGAGCCGCCGGTGCCGGTGCAGCCGTCCGAGCCGGTCCACGTGCCGTCTGCGGCGAAGTCGACGTAGGCCGGGTGCGCCGCGACGTCCTCGGTCGGGACCCAGCGCCCGGTCGGGTCGCCGACGGGGGTGAGGCCCGGCGGCAGCGGCGCACTCGGCCTCCCCGCCCGACGCTCCTGATCCGACGGCGGCCGCGCGGGATCGACCGCGCCGGTGACCGTCCCCGCGGGCGCGGGCACGAGCCGCGCGACCCGGCCGCCCGCCCGGTCGAGCAGCACGCGGTCGGGTCCGTCCACGGCGAACCCTGCGGCCGTGGCGACCCATTCCGGCGAGGCCGAACCCGGCGGCACGCCGTAGCTGAGCGTCAGGAATCGACCCGCGCTGTCGCCCACCCACGAGCCCTCGGTCGTGCGGACGTCGGTGCGCACCTCGAAGCGGGCCGGGTCGATCACCACGGTCTCGCCCGTTGTCGCAACCCGCCACCAGCCGACGAGGACGAGCGGGTCGCCGCCCGCCGTTGCCGGGCGCGCGGGCGCGCCGCCCAGCCCCGCGACGAGCGCGAGGACCACCAAGAAGCGCAGCACATCCCTGGGACGGAACGAGCGCCCGAAACGGTTGCATCGGACGCCCGACCTGGTCTCAGGTCAAGCTGTTCTTGCTCAGCCAGTTCTTCGCCACGGTCTCCGGGCTCGGCTTCGTGTCGGAGGACGCCTCGGCGTTGAGCTTCGTGAGCTCGTCGGTGGTGAGCTTCGCCGAGATCGCGTTCAGCGTCTGGGTGATCGTGTCGTTCACCTTCGACTTGTTGATCAGCGGGACGACGTTCTGCGCTGCAAAGTTGCTCTTCGGGTCCTGCAGGACGACGAAGTTGTTGGCGACGATGGACGCGTCGGTGCTGAAGATGTCCGCCGCCTGCACGTCGCCGTTCTTCAGCGCCGCCACGGTGAGCGGGCCACCGGCGTCGAGCGCCTTGTAGTCCTTGAACGTGCAGTTGTAGGTCTTCTGGAGGCCGGGGATGCCGTCAGGGCGGGTCTTGAACTCCGGCGGCCCGCCGAACACCAGTTGCCCGCAGTTGGCGGCCAGATCGGCGATCGACGTGGCGTTGTACTTCGTGGCGGTTTCCTTGGTGACGACGACCGCGTCCTTGTCCTCCGCGCTGGACTTCTCCAACACGGTGAGGGTGCCGGGCAGCGCCTTCTGCAGCGCGGTGTAGACGGCGTCGGGCTCGGTTTCGGTGGCCGACTTGTTGAGGTACTGCAACAGCACACCCGTGTACTCGGGGATGAGGTCGATGGAGCCGTCCTGCAGGCCGGGGAAGTACGCCTCGCGGCTGCCGATGGACAGCTTCTTGGTGACGTTGACGCCCTTGGCCTGCAAGGCCTGTGCGTAGATCTCGGCCAGGATCTGGTTCTCGGTGAAGTTGGCCGAGCCGACGACGATCGTCGGCGACGAGCCGCCGCCACCCGATCCGGAGCCGCCGTTCTGCAGCGGGTTGCCGCCGCCTCCGCAGGCGGCGAGGGCGAGGCACGCGGTGGTCGCGAGCGCCAGGGTGCGGGCGATCAGGGAGCGTCTCATGGTCGGTTCCTCCAGCTGGGTTCTCGGGATCAGGCCGCACGGGCGGCGTCGGGGCGGGCGGCGGGACGACTGGTGGCCACCGCGCGCAACCTGCGCGGGCCACGCGGGGCGACCTGTAGGCCAGGCGATACGACGATCTTCTGGAGCCCCGCCACTAGCAGGTCGACGACGATCGCGAGCAGCGCGACCAGGAGCGACCCGCCGATCATCTGCGGGAAGTCGCGCTGGGCGAGGCCGTCGAAGATGAACCGGCCCAGCCCGCCGAGTCCGACGTAGGCGGCGATCGTGGCCGTGGAGATCACCTGCAGCACGGCACTGCGAACGCCGCCGATGATCAGCGGAAGCGCGTTGGGCAACTCGACGCGCCAGAGCACTTCGCGCCCGCGCATCCCCATGCCGCGGGCCGCGTCGACCACCGCGGGATCGACGTTGCGCACCCCGGCGTAGGTGCCCGCCAACAGCGGGGGTATGGCGAGCACGACCAGCGCGATGAGGGGGCCGATGATGCTCAGCCCGAACGGGGTAACCAGCAGGATCAGTACACCGAGCGTGGGGAGCGCCCGCAGCGCGTTGGCCGACCCGACGACGAGGAAGCCGCCCCGGCCGGTGTGCCCGACCCAGGCCCCGACCGGCAGGGCGATCACCAGCGCGATGATCATCGCGAGCGCGACGTAGCCGAGGTGCTCGACGAGCCGAGCCGGGACCCCGCCCGAACCCGTCCAGTTGGCGGGGTCGAACAGCCAGCCGAAGTAGCTCACGCGGGCCTCCCGACGGCCGAGCCGACCCGCGTCCACGGGGTGAGCGCGCGCCCGATCAGCACGATCACTCCGTCGACGGCCAGTGCGAGCAGCAGCACGAGGACGATGCCCGCGATCGTCTCGGCCGGGATGTCGCGCTGGAAGGCGTCGGTGAACATCTTGCCGAGGCCGCCGAAGCCGATCACCGCACCGACCGTGACCAGGCTGATCGCAGACACTGCCGCCACCCGGAGCCCGGCGAGGATCACCGGAACGGCCATCGGCAGCTCGACGCTGATGAACCGGCGCAGGGGCGTGTACCCCATCGCCGTGGCCGAGTCGACGACGGCCGAGGGCACCGCGGCCAACCCGTCGGCGACCGTGCGCACCAGCAGCGCGACCGTGTAGATCGTGAGCGCCACGATCACGTTGACGGGATTGAGGATGCCGGTGCCGAGGAGCGGCGGAAGGAGCACGAAAAGCGCCAGCGAGGGGACCGTGTAGAGCAGCCCCGAGACGTTGAGCAGCGTGCTGCGGAGCACGGTGTTGCGGTTGGCGAACCAGCCGAGCGGGATCGCGAGCGCGACTCCGAGCAGGATCGGCGGCAGGGCAAACGCGAGGTGCTGCACCAACAGCGCCCCGATGGTGTCGAGATTGCCGAGGACCCAGGTCATGCGACCGACCTCAGGCCGCGGTCTCGTCGCGCCGGGCGTCGTCGAGCACGCGCAGGACGTCATCGGCGCTGACCGACCCGGCGACCACGCCCTGCTCGTCGACCGCCACGCCCACCCCCGACGGGGAGGACAGCGCCGCGTCCAGCGCGCTGCGCAGCGATCCGGACCCCACGTCGTACAGCGAGCCGCCCGGCACGAGGTGCTCGTCGACCACCGGGGAGCCGGGCGTGGACTCGGCGGTGTTGAGCCAGCCCTGCGGACGGCCCTCGGCGTCGACGACGAGCACCCAGCCCGCATCGGGGGCCGCCTTCTCGCCGAGCGCGACCGTGGGCAGCTCGCCCAGCGTGAGCGCGGCCGACGACCGGAAGCCGAGCCCCCGGTAGCCGCGGTCGCGGCCGACGAAGTTGTCGACGAAGTCGTCAACCGGCCGGGCGAGCAGCTGACCCGGCCGGTCGTACTGCGCGAGCTTGCCGCCCACCCGCATGACCGCGACCTTGTCGCCGAGCTTGACGGCCTCGTCGATGTCGTGCGTGACGAACACGATCGTCTTCCCGAGCTCGCCCTGCAAGCGAAGGAGCTCCTCCTGCAGGCTCTCGCGCACCACCGGGTCGACCGCGCTGAACGGCTCGTCCATGAGCAGGATCGGCGGATCGGCGGCCAGCGCGCGGGCGACGCCGACGCGCTGCTGCTGGCCTCCCGACAGCTGTGTGGGGTAGCGCTTGGCCATCGCCGGGGCGAGCCCGACGGTGTCCATCAGCTCGGCCGCCCGCTTGCGGGCCTTGGCCTTGTTCCAGCCCAGCAGCAGCGGCACCGTGGCGATGTTGTCGAGGATCGTGCGGTGCGGGAACAGGCCTGACTGCTGGATGACGTAGCCGATGCCCCGGCGCAGCTCCGCGGCATCGCCCGCCATGATGTCCTCCCCGTCGACCAGGATCTGGCCTTCGGTGGGCTCGATCATGCGGTTGATCATCCGAAGCGACGTGGTCTTCCCGCAGCCCGAAGGGCCGACGAACACCGTGACCCGGCCCGCGTCGACCGTGAGATCCAGCTCGTCGACCGCGACGGTGCCATCGGGATAGCGCTTGGTCACACCTCGGAACTCGATCACCGAGGGCCTCCGTCGATCGCCGACGGCCATTCGCCGGCCGCCGTTTCGCGCCAAACCTAACCCGGTGCACCGACAATTCGCACAAGCTGTGATCGTTCTGCGACCGGTCAAGCACGGGCCGCGGGGGTCTCCAGCCTCCCGGTGGCGAGCAGCGCGTGCACCTGTTCGGGCGTCAGCGCGCGGGCGAACAGCCATCCCTGGTAGGCATCGACGCCGATGCCGCGCAGCACGTGGAACTGCTCGGCGGTCTCCACGCCTTCGGCCACCGTCGTCCGGCCCATCGCGTGCGCCATGTCGACCACGGCCCTCGCCACCGCGAAATCCACCGGGTCCTCTGCGATCCCGGTGACGAACGCGCGGTCCACTTTGACGGTCTGCGCGGGCAGCTCCTTGAGGCGCGCCAGCGAGGAGTAGCCGGTGCCGAAGTCGTCGACGGCGAAGCGAACGCCCTGCTCGGCCAAGCCCGCCATGGCGGCCAGCGCGTGCGGCGGCAGCGCGACGAGGCTGGTCTCCACCAGCTCCAGCACCAGCCGGTCCCACGGCAGGCCTGCGCCTTGAACGGCGTCGCGCACCTCGACCGCGAAGTCGGTGTCGCCCGGCAGCAGCCCGGCGAGGTTGACGGCCACTGCGGGCACGCAGCCCTCGGTTGCCTGCCAGCCCGCTGCCTCGGCCGCGGCCGTGCGCAGCACCCAGCGGTCCAGCTCGCGCAGCAACCCGCTGCGCTGGGCGACCGGGAGAAACTCGGTCGGCGGGATCGTCCCGCGATCGGGGTGCGGCCAGCGCACCAACGCCTCCAGCGAGAGCACCCGTCCGTCCGGCCCGACCACCGGTTGGTATTCGAGGACGAGCCCGTCGGCGGCGATCGCAGCCTGCAGCTCCGCCTCCAGCTCCAACGCCCGGGTGGCGCTGCTCACAACGCCGTCGGTGGCCACCGCGATCCCACCGCGCCGCTGCCTGCGCTTGACATCGAGCATCGCGGCCTCGGCGAAGCGGAGCAGGTCCGCGGCCCGCACGTCGCCGGTGGGCACCGGTGTGGCCAGGCCGACCGACGCCGTCAGGTCCACCGGCCTGCCGTGCACCGTGATCACCGTGCGGAGGAGGTCGGCCACCAGTCCCGCAAGCTGGTCGGGGCCACCCACCTCGGCGTGGTCGGCGCAGATCACCACGAACTCGTCGCCGGACAGCCGCGCTGCGCTGCAGCCGACCGGCAGGTCGCGCTGCAACCGCCCCGCCAGCGTGACGAGCAGGTCGTCGCCAGCCTCGTGGCCGAGGGAGGAGTTGACGCGCTGGAAGTCGTCGACGCCGCCGCACACGACGGCGACGCGCTCCCGTACCGGCCCGACCAGCAGCCGGTCGAGCAGCTCGAGGCAGGCGGCGCGGTTGGGCAGGCGGGTGAGCTCGTCGACCCTCCCGGCGCGGCGCAGCACCTCGGCCGCCCGCCGCCGGTCGGAGACGTCGGTGACGATCATCAGCCACTGGATGCTGCCGTCCTCGGCGGACGTGGCCGTCACGTCCAGCTCGCACCAGATGGTGGTGCCGTCGGCGCGCAGCAGCGGCGCGGCCTCGACGCGGTAGCCGTACTGCGCGCCGGGGGGCACGGGCCGCAGCCAGCTCGGTCGCCCTCCGGTCGGCGGCTCGGCGGCCAGCACGCGTGCCGCCATCCCGCGTAGCCGCTCGGCGGGCGCGCCCAGCAGCGCGCACAGCCCGGGGTTGGTCGAGACGATGCGGCCCGCCGGGTCCAGCACGACCACGCCGGCGGGCATGACGGCCATGAGATCGGCGAAGCGCTGTGCGTGCCGCCTCGTCGCGCTGACGTCGCGGACGACACCGACGACACGCTGCGGGGCGCCATCGGCCGTCACCTCGACCTCCGCCCGGCAGGACAGCCGAACATCGCCTGCCAGATGCAGCTCGGCGTGGTCGTCGGGGTGTGTGGCGCCTGCCGCCAACGCCGCTCGCAGCGTTTGGGCCTGCCTGCGCTCGACGCCACCCCGTTGCGGATCGTCGGCGTCGAGCCCGACGTCGCGGTAGAGCTCCTCGAGCGTGTCGCTTCGCGCGAGCACGCCGGTGGCCAGGTCGAAGCTCCACGTCCCCACGCGGGCAAGGCGCTCCAGCTCCGCGGCCCATGCGCGGTCCACCCGCCCCTCGGCGCACGCGTTCCGCTCGACCAGCGCGATGACGGCCAGACCGTCGTCGAGCGGGCCGAACCGGACAACGCCGACACCCACTGTGTTCCCGTCGGTGCGCAGGAGCCGCGCGTCACGGTCGGAACCGGTGAGAATCTGTGAAAGGCGCATCCCGAACAGATCGGCGTCGCCTGCAGCGCCCGCGAGGCGGTGGAACGCGGCGTTGGAGCGGACGATCCGGTCGGCGTGGTCGCACACGACCGCGGGTACGTCGGGCAGCGGCAGGTTGCCGACCGCAGCGCTTGGCGACGCGCTGGACATCGCGCTGACCACGCTGGCCGCGAACCGGAGCGCCTCCGGGTGCCGCGCAGGGCCGAACGCCGCCTGTCGAGAGCGGAACAGGTCGGCGCGGGCGACGGCGTCGTCGAGCGCGTCGGGCTCTCTCACGGGCGGCTCTCCAGACGTGATGCGGCAAGCGTCACACTCTCAACGACGCCCGCGGCGACACGATCCGGCCCTTCTCCTAACCCATCCCTGCCGAAGCCGCCTCCGCCACCGCGGCGGCGACGGCAGGGGCGACCCGCGGGTCGAACGGGCTGGGCACGATCCGATCTGGGCCGAGGTCGTCCCTCGCCACCACGAAGATGGCGTCGGCTGCGGCGATCTTCATGTGCTCGGTGATGCGCCGGGCGCGCGCGTCGAGCGCGCCGCGGAAGACACCGGGGAAGGCGAGCACGTTGTTGATCTGGTTGGGGAAGTCGCTGCGGCCCGTGGCGACGATGGCGGCGTGGCGGCGCGCGACGTCCGGGTGCACCTCGGGGTCCGGGTTGGACAGCGCGAACACGATCGACTCCGCCGCCATGAGCGAGAGCAGTTCCTCGGGGAGGGTGCCACCGGAGAGGCCGACGAACACGTCGGCGCCCACCAGCGCTTCGGCGATCCCGCCGGTGACGCCGCGCGGGTTGCTCACGGCGGCCAGCGCTGCCTTCTCGCCGCCGCGGCCCGTGTCGAGCACGCCGCGGGAGTCGAGGACGACGACGTCATGCGCGCCCGCGCCGAGCAGGATCCGGGCGCAGGCGACGCCCGCAGCGCCCGCGCCGGACACCACGACCCGCAAGCCCTCGACCCGGCGGCCTTGCACCGCGCACGCCCCACGGAGGGCGGCGAGCAGGACGATCGCGGTGCCGTGCTGGTCGTCGTGCATGACGGGGCAGTCCAGCGCCTCGATCAACCGGCGCTCCAGCTCGAAGCACCGCGGCGCGGCGACGTCCTCGAGGTTGACCGCGCCGAAGCTGGGCCGCAGCCGCACGAGCGTCTCGACGATCTCGTCGACGTCGGTGGTGTCCAGCACGATCGGGATCGAGTCGAGACCGCCGAACGCCTTGAACAGCGCCGACTTGCCCTCCATCACGGGCAGGGCGGCATGGGGGCCGATGTCGCCGAGGCCGAGCACGGCGGTGCCGTCGCTGACGACGGCGACGAGGCGGTCGGCCCAGGTGTAGCGGCGGGCGAGCGCGGGCTCGGCGGCGATGGCCCGGCTGACCTGCGCGACTCCCGGCGTGTAGGCGATGGCGAGGTCGCGCGCGTTGGCCAAGGGCGCCGACAGCCCGGTGGCGAGCTTGCCGCCCTCGTGCGCGGCGAAGATCTCGTCAACGGACGGATGGATCTCGTTCAGGACGGTCATGGGTTCTTTCCTGGGTGCGGTCGGCTGTGATCGTCGCGCACCGGGGCCATGGGTACGGGCCCGCACGTGCCGGACGGCCATCGCTCGGTCGGGCCGCGGGTGGGCGGCGGGACCGGGGTGGGCGGTCGGGTACAGAATGACGGTACCGCGAACGGACCCCGGACGGGGGTCGTTTCGCACACACCGCACGGGCTCGGGACGCGGCTATCGGCGGTCTGCGCGGACACGCACGGACCGCGGGTGGGGCCACAGCCGGGCCCACACGACACCGAGCACCTTCGCAGGGCCGAGGGTGCGGGAGTCGGTCGAGCCGAACGGGTTGTCGCCGAGCACCCACCACCCGTCGGCTTCGGGGCGGACGGCGCGCTTCACCGAGAGTTGCTCCGGCCGGGCCGCCCAGCCGACGAGCACCACGTCACCGGGCCGCGGAGTGGCGCCGAAGCGAGCGAGCACGACGTCGCCGTCGTGCAGGGTGGGCGACATCGACGGTCCCCGCACCCCCACCCGCCGCCACCGCACCTGCACACCCTGCCCGAGGCCTACCCCCGGAGTAGTGTCGGACGCGCCAGAACGATCACCTTCCAGGGAGGACCCATGCGGACTCTGTCCCGCATTCTCCGCCCGCGGCTGGAGGCCACCGCACACTGCGACCTCCCCTGCGGCGTGTACGACCCGGCGCAGGCGCGCATCGAGGCCGAGTCGGTCAAAGCCATCCAGGAGAAGTACCAAGGCAACGACGACCCCGAGTTCCGATCCCGCGCGATCGAGATCAAGGAGCAGCGCGCCGACCTCGTGAAGCACCACCTCTGGGTGCTGTGGACCGACTACTTCAAGCCGCCGCACTTCGAGAAGTACCCCGAGTTGCACGAGCTGTTCAACAAGGCCACGAAGAAGGCGGGCGGGGGCCCCGGCGGCGCCAAGTCCTCCACCGACCCGGCCACCGGCCAGGAGTTGCTCGACCTCATCGCGCAGATCGACAAGATCTTCTGGGAGACGAAGGCCGCCGCATAGCCAGAGGCCCGAGAGCGGCGTCGACCAGCGGAAGCGCCATCCGCCGGTCGACGCCGTTTCTTGCTGATGGGCGGCGTTCCGCGGCCCGGATACGGCGAGGCCACGCCGCTTTGGTTGCCGGGCACCGTCCACACCGCCGTATGGCGGTCGGCACTCGCTCGTGGACGGAATGGGCCGGCATCAGCCATGACAATCCACGAAGAACCGGGTTCACGTCCTCGGATCGGCCCGCAGCTGCGCGGCGATCGCCGCCCGGTCGATCAGCGACCACACAGCGGCGATGCGGCCGTCGCGGAAGCGGTAAGAGACGTGCTCGGCGAACACGAGCCTGCGGCCGTCGGGCGTGAAGCCGAGGAACTCGTGCCGGGGCGTGCAGTCGAAGACGAGGCGACAGGCCACCTGGTCGCCCGAGGCGACGATGAGATGCGCGTCGTAGACGAGGTCCGGGATGGCGGCGATGTCGGTCGCGATCAGGTCCCGATACTGCTTGCGCGTCAGCGGCTTGCCGTTGTAGGTCAGTTCGTCCTGGACGAAGTGTTCGAGGTCGTCGAGGCGTCGTTCGTTGAGGACGTCGAGGTAGGTGCGGTAGCGGGCCTCGAGATCCATCGCGCCCTCCTCGGCTGCTCGGCTCGACGGTGCGGGCGACGACTTCCTCGCGGCGACCGTACCTTCCGCGTTCGTGCCCCGCACTCGGTCGACCTGCCCAGGAGTGGATCTGCCCGTTAGGGTTTTTTCGTGTCCGAACCTCGGGTTTTCCTGCTTCGCCATGGCGAGACGGAGTGGTCGCGTTCCGGGAAGCACACAGGGCGCACCGACATCCCCCTCACCGATCGGGGGCGGCTGCTCGCAAAGGCCACCGGCGACGTCGGACGGTATCTGCTGGCGGACGACCCCGCGGTCGTGTGGTGCAGCCCACGGATGCGGGCGCGCGACACGGCGGCGTTGGCGGGCCTCACCGTCGACCACGTCGACGAGCGGCTGGTCGAGTGGGACTACGGCGAGTACGAGGGCATGACCACCGAGGAGATCAGCGAGATCGTGCCCGGATGGACGGTGTGGACCCACCCGTGCCCCGGCGGCGAGACCGCCGACGAGGTGGCCGCGCGCGCCGACTCCGTGCTAGCCGACGCCCGTGCCGCGGACACCGACGTCGTGCTCGTCGGGCACGGACACTTCAGCCGCGTGCTCGTGAGCCGCTGGCTCGGCCGCCCGGCCACCGACGGCGTGCACTACGCGATGGACGCCGCGGGCTGGGCCGTGTTGGGCGACGAGCGCGGCGTGCCCCGCGTCGACGGCCTCAACTACCGGCCGCTGGCGTGATCCGCCGCGCGACCGAGGGCGACGTACCGGCAATCGTCGCCATGGTGCACGAGCTCGCCGCGTACGAGCGCGCGCCCGCGGAGTGCCACCTCACCGAGCAACAGCTCACGGCCGCGCTCTTCGGCCCGGCCCCGGCGCTGTTCGGCCACGTCGCGATCGTCGGCGGCGATGCGGCCGGGTGCGCGCTCTGGTTCCTGAACTTCTCCACGTGGCGCGGGGTGCACGGGATCTACCTCGAAGACCTCTTCGTCCGCCCGCGCTTCCGCGGGCACGGCCTCGGTCGTGCCTTGCTCGCACGGCTGGCGGCGGAGTGCGTCGAGCGGGGGTTGGGGCGGCTGGAATGGTCGGTGCTGGACTGGAACACCCCCGCCGTCGGCTTCTACCGTGCGCTCGGCGCCGTCGCGATGGACGAATGGACGACCTTCCGCCTCGACGGCGCGGCCCTCACCGCTCTCGGGAGTACGGAGCCGTCGCCCACGCCCGAGACCGTTCGCTGATGAGGAGCAGGAACGTCGCCACGACGTAAACGCCCGCAAGGATGCCGATTACGAGCTGTCGCGACGGCCCGATCAGCGAGTAGACCACCGGAAGCAATAACAATTGAGTGACGATTGCGGGCGTTCGGGCACCTCGACGACCGGTCACAAGAGCCGCACCGATGAACACGAGCGCAAGCCCGATCACCACAAAATAGCCGACTTCGCCGAGCACCGACCCGAACGGCTGCCCCGCGGCCTGGATCCCGACGAGGACCGCGAACACCAGCGCCGCGACGCCTTGTAGGCCAACCAGCACGCCCGCGAGGCGGACCTGGTGCGGCGGGATGTCGGTGCTCACGCCCTCAACGATAGGCCCCGTAACGGGGTCGGTAGGTTGCCGCCGTGCGCGCGCTGTTGGTGGCCAACCCCCACGCGACGACGACGACGGCCGCAGGCCGCGATGTCATCGCGCGCGCCATGGCGGG
Organism: uncultured Actinomycetota bacterium; assembly: GCA_963736375.1. GTDB lineage: Bacteria > Actinomycetota > Actinomycetes > Mycobacteriales > Pseudonocardiaceae > Pseudonocardia. Next base: position 20,690 of record CAVTOL010000018.1, on the reverse strand, counting down.
CGAGGTCAAGCTCGACGTGCTGGAGACCGAGCGCCGCGGGCACGCGGCGGAGGCCGCCGAGCAGGCCGTGCGGGACGGGATCGAGCTCGTGGTGGCGCACGGCGGCGACGGCACCCTGAATGAGGTGGTCAACGGCGTGCTGGCAGCCACCGACGGCCGCCCAGGCGACAGCCTCGACGGCCCGGTCATCGGCATCGTGCCGGGCGGGTCGGCCAACGTGTTCGCCCGCGCGCTCGGCATCCCCGTGGATCCACTGGCGGCCACGGCGAGCTTGCTGGACGCGCTGGGCAGGCGCGCGGGCAAGCTGGTCGGCCTCGGCCACGTGCAGCCCGACGAGGATGCGCCGGGCCGCTGGTTCACGTTCAACGCGGGGCTGGGCTGGGACGCCGAGGTGGTGGCGGCCGTCGAGCGCGCGCGTGCGACGGGCCGGGAGGCCACCCCGCTGCGCTACACCGCCACCGCCGTGCGCCAGTACCTCGGCCAACGGCGCAGGCCGCGCTCGATGACCGTCGAGATCGCGGGCGCGGCCGCGGTCGCCGACGTGCGGCTGGCGTTCGTCAGCACTACCGACACCTGGACGTACCTCGGGCCACGGGCCGTGCGCACCAACCCCGGGTCGGTGATCGGGGCGGGCCTCGGCGTGTTCGGCCTGCGTGACCTGGGTCTCGGCACGGTCGCGGCGACGCTGCACCACGCCCTGCGCGCGGGCGGCGACCCGCACGGCCGCAACGTGCTGCGCCAGGATGCCGTTGGCCACGTGCGGGTCCGTGCCGCTGAGCCCGTCGCCTTGCAGGTGGACGGCGAGCACCTGGGCAATCACCGCGATGTGCGGTTTCGTGCGGTAACCGGTGCACTACGGGTCGTTGTGTGAGACGAACGGTCGAGGGCCCCTGATGCCTGTGCCATCACACTCACGGGTGACAGGTCGGGGCCATTCACCGCGCTAAGCGGACCGTCGAGCCGATAAGGGCTCGCACGTGGAGAAACGGTGCCCCAAGGTAGGTCAGGCGAAACGGAACGACGGCGGGGAACGATTTCCCGTCTGGTCCGTTGGAGACGTGGGCAACCGAGTATCCGACGGGCGACCGAGGTCGATCCTCGCCGGGACGGGTAACTGAAGTCTAGGTCACTCGTTGCGGTGAGTAGGTGGGGGCACCCACCTAGCAGGTTGGGTCTCGGCCCTTGAAGATCGAGCGCGCTCGTGAAACCCTTCACAAGCGCGGAAACACCGTGACGGACGATCGGCGCGACCCCGATCGCGCAAGTACGAGGAGCAGAGCACCATGGACTGGCGTCACCGCGCTATCTGCCGCGACGAGGACCCCGAGCTGTTCTTCCCCGTGGGGACCAGCGGGCCCGCGCTGCTGCAGATCGCCGAGGCCAAGACCGTCTGCAGGCGCTGCCCCGTGGTCAGCGAGTGCCTCACGTGGGCACTCGAGAGCGGCCAGGACGCAGGCGTCTGGGGCGGCATGAGCGAGGACGAGCGGCGCGCCCTGAAGCGCCGCAATGCGCGCACGCGCGCACGTACGGCCTAATCAAACGACCTACGCGACTCCCCCACCGCGGGCCCGCAACCGGACAGCACCCGGTTACGGGCCCGCGGTCGTTCCACCGGGCGAGCAGCTCCGGCGGGGACCACGGCCCACCTTCGGCGACCGGGCCGCGATCACGTACTGAGGTTAACGCCCGCGTAACGACAGGCTGACAACGGCCTCCGTTCCCCCACCCGGCCGCGGCCGAACACACAGCGTGGAGCCCAGCTCCGACTCCAGCAGTGTGCGGACGATCGAAAGGCCCAACCCCGCCGACGCGTCGATGTCGAAGCCGGGCGGCAGGCCGTTGCCGTCGTCGGACACCACGACGTCGAGCGTGCCTGCGCTGCGCCGAGCGGTCACCACCACCTCGCCGGTGGTCCCCGGGTCGAACGCGTGCGCCAGCGCGTTGTGCACCAGCTCGGTGAGCACCAGCACGAGCGGGGTGGCCAGCGCGGCCGACAGAGTGCCGAAGCTGCCGTCGCGCCGCACCTTGGCGCGCACGTCGGCCGTGGCGCCGTCGCCGATCGCGGGGAGGACCTTGTCGACCAGCTCGTCGAGATCGACCCGCTCGGCCACGGACGCGGAGAGCGACTCGTGCACGAGCGCGATCGAGTTGATCCGACGGACGCTCTCCGAAAGGGCCCGCCGGGCTTCCGGGATGGCGGTGCGGCGGGCCTGCAAGCGCAGCAGCGCGGCCACCGTCTGCAGGTTGTTCTTCACGCGGTGATGGATCTCGCGGATCGTGGCGTCCTTGGACAGCAGCGCCTGGTCGCGGCGGCGCAGGTCGGTGACGTCGCGCACGAGCACGAGCGCGCCGGCCGCGTCGCCTCGCGGGCGCAGCGGCAGCGCGCGTACCAGCATCGACGCACCCCGCGCCGCGACCTCCATGCGCAGGGAGTGGCGGCCTGCGAGTGCGCTGTCGATGCGCGTGGCGATCTCGGCGGCGTCGAAGGGGTCGGCCACCAGCGCGCGGGTCTCGGTGGCCAGCGACAGCCCGACGAGGTCGCTGGCGTGACCCATCCGGTGGTACGCGGAGAGCGCGTTGGGGCTGGCGTACGCGACCAGGCCCAGCGCGTCGAGCCGGATGACGCCGTCGCCCGCACGGGGGCTCGTGTCCGCGCCGACGACCGACGCGTGGGCCGGGAACGTGCCGTCCGCCACCATCTGGCAGAGATCCGATGCGCTGCCCAGATAGGCGATCTCCAGCGGGCTGGGGACGCGGGGCATGGCGAGGTTGGCGTCGCGGGAGAGCACAGCGACCACCTCGCCGTCATAGCGCACCGGAATCGTCTCCGAGCGCAGCGGCACCTCCAGGTGCCACCGCGGCTCCTCGTCGCGGCAGATCCGGCCCTCGACGACGGCCCGGCGCAGATGCGGGTGCGCCCGCGCCGCAACGCGCATGCCGACCGCGTCCTCGGGGTGGGCGGTGGGTCCGGTTGTCGGACGCGCCTGTGCCACGCACAGGAAGGTGTCGCCGCCGAGCGAGCTTGCGAGCGAGCCATCGGGCCTGAGCGAGCTTGCGAGCGAGCCATCGGGCCTGAGCGAGCTTGCGAGCGAGCCATCGGGCCTGAGCGAGCTTGCGAGCGAGCCATCGGGCCCGAGCGGGATCCAGAGCAGGAAGTCGGCGAACGACATGTCGGCGAGCAGCTGCCACTCGGCCACGACCCGCTGCAGGTGCTCAACCGTGCCACCGGGCAGCTTGGTGTGGTCGGCCAGGAGCTCGCTCAGCGTGGACACTTCACGGCCTCCCCCGCGCGCGTTGTGACCATCCAATCACGTGCGACCATGGCGGCAGGCCAAGCGGAAGGAGGATCACCATGTCGAAGCGGGCCCGCAAGCGGCGCGACCGGAACAAGAAGAGCGCCAACCACGGCAAGAAGCCCAACACCTGAGCGGGCCGCGCCGGGCGGGAGGGCCCGCCCGGCGCTCAGCCGCGCCGCTCGACGCGGGTGGTGCGCACCTCGACCGTGGTGTGGGTGCTGCCGTCGGCGTGCTCGGCCACCGTCACCTGCGCCTGGCGCAGCACCGCGACCCGGATCTGCTCGCGCAGTGTCGCCGGGGCCTGTTCACCGCCGCACTTCGCGGCCAACAGCCGCTTCAGCTTCTCTTCCAGGCCGTACTCGGCCAGACAGGGCGCGCACTCGTCGAGGTGGCGGGCCAGCAGTGCCCGCCGCCCGCGGTCGCACTCGTTGTCGAGGAACATCCACACCTCGGCGAGCACCTCGGAGCAGTCGGTCTCGTGCGGCTGGCCGCAGCTCATAACGCGGCCTCCGAGTGCTCGTCACGGGCGCCGTTGCGGATGAACCCGCGCTCCCGTGCGGTTTCGGTGAGCAGGTCGCGCAGCTGACGGCGGCCGCGGTGCAGCCGCGACATCACCGTGCCGATGGGCGTGCCCATGATGTCGGCGATCTCCTTGTAGGCGAAGCCCTCGACATCGGCGAGGTAGACCGCCATCCGGAAGTCGTCGGGCAGTTGCTGCAGGGCGGCTTTGACGTCGTTGTCGGGGAGCCGGTCGAGCGCCTCGGCCTCTGCGGAAGGGAGCCCCAGGGAGGTGTGCTCACCGGCCTGGGCGATCTGCCAGTCGGAGATCTCGTCCGTGGGCGACTGCAGCGGCTGCCGCTGCTTGCGCCGGTAGCCGTTGATGTAGGTGTTGGTGAGGATCCGGTACAGCCAGGCCTTGAGGTTCGTGCCCGCCCGGAACGTGCCGAACGCGGCGAACGCCTTCAGGAACGTCTCCTGCACGAGGTCCTCGGCGTCAGCAGGGTTGCGCGTCATCCGCAGCGCGGCGCCGTAGAGCTGGTCGAGGAGCGGCATGGCGTCGCGCTCGAAGCGGGCGGCGCGCTCCTGCGGGGTCTCGTGCTCCTGATCGACCTCGACGGTGTCGTCCCGTGGCTCGCTCTGCAAGCTCTGTTCGGGCACCGCGCTCCTCTCGAGCCGGATCGCGGGGTACGCGACCGGAAGAACGGCCGCAGTGGCGGCCTGCTGACGTGACGAGAGTACGCGCCCCGCCGCGCCCGGGCCTGCCGGAGGATCCAGTAGTGCTGACATCACGGTCTGCTCAACGCCCCGAGGCGGGCCCGGATTCCCTATCCTCGCGGCCGTGGCAGGCGCGGCGACCCCGGCGACGACCCGACTCGAGAAGGCGGGCGTGCCCTTTCGGGTGCACGCCTACACGCACGACGCGGGCGCGGCGTACGGGCCCGAGGCGGCCGAGGCGTTGGGGATCGAGCCCGCGCGGGTGTTCAAGACGCTCGTCGCCGATGTTGATGGCGCGCTGACCGTGGCGATCGTCCCGGTGACGGCGAAGCTCGACCTCAAGGCGCTGGCCGCGGCCGTCGGCGGGAAGCGGGCGAAGATGGCCGAGGTCGCCGCGGCCGAGCGGGCCACCGGCTACGTCGCGGGTGGCATCTCCCCGCTGGGTCAGCGCAAGCGGCTGCCGACCGTGCTGGACGCGAGCGCCGAGGCGTTCGAGACCGTCTTCTGCAGCGGGGGAAGGCGGGGTCTGGAGATCGAGCTGGCGCCCGCCGACCTGGTGCGGCTCACCGGGGCGACCCTGGCCCTCGTGCGCGGATAACAGTGTTCTGGCGCGCTTTTTCGCGCACGACCTCGGCGAGCCAGTACGTCACGGCGGCACGCAGACCGGGCAGGTCGGACTTGAGGCTGTGGTCGCCGCGCAGCAACACCACCTCCCGTCCGGGCGCGGGATCGGGACGACCGAACGGGTCGCGCTCGCCCTGCACGACCAGCACCGGCACGCGCGGGGCCGCGAGCTCGGCAAGGCGGTCCTTCTCCGGTCGTCCCGGCGGGTGCACGGGGAACGCGAGGCAGAGCACGCCCGCTGCCCCGCCCGCCGTCGCGGTGCGGCAGGCCACCCGCGCACCCGAGCTGCGCCCGCCGAACAGCAGCGGCCGGTCGGCGCTCGCCCGCACGTGCGCGACGACGGCCAGCCAGGCCGTGTCGAGCTGAGCCGCCGGGGCGGACGCGCGGCGGCCAGCGACGCGATAGGGCTGCTCGACGAGCACGACCGACACGTCGAGCGCGACGGCCGCCCGGCAGGCGCAGCTGAGGTCGGGCGCGCCGACGCCACCGCCTGCGCCGTGACCGAGCAGGAGCACGGCCCTGGGCTCGGCGGCCGCGTGCACGGTGATGCGGGCAGGCCCGTGCGGGGTGGGGACCTCGACGGTCACGGCGCGCCCCCGGATTGCAGCAGGGTGACATTCCTGCTGTTGAGTCGCAGCAGTGTCACCCTGCTGCAACGGGGGGACGGGCTCACGCCAGCAGGTCCAGCTGCAGCGGCGCGGCATCGTCGTCGCGGCGGAGCAGGTCGGGCCCGTTGTTGCGCACGCTGTTGACGAGCGGCGACACCGGCCGCAGCTCCAGGCTCGCCACCAGTTCCGCGGACGGCGGCGCGAGCAGCGCGGCCACAGCGTCGTCCTTGGCGTCGACGTCCGGGTTGAGCCACATGTCCCAGGCCTCGGCGGGCAGCACCAGCGGCATCCGGTCGTGGATCTGCCGGAGCGGGCCGACCGCGGCCGTGGTCAGCACCGCGGCCGTGACCAGGCCGTCGGGGTACTCGCCGTCGGGGTCCTCCTTGGGCTTCCAGTACTCCCACAGCCCGGCCATCGCGAGGGACCGGCCGTCGCCGTAGTGGGTGTAGTAGGGCTGCTTGTGGTCCTCGCCGCGCTGCCACTCGTACCAGCCGTCCGCCGGGATGAGGCAGCGGCGGGCGGCGAGCGCCCGGCGGAACGCGGGCTTCTCGGCCGCGGACTCGGACCGGGCGTTGATCATCCGGGCGCCGCCCTTCGGGTCCTTCGCCCAGTACGGGACGAGCCCCCACCGCACCACGCGCAGGCTGCGCTCGACGGTGTCGGTATCGGGGGTGCCCGCCACGTGGGGATGCCGTTCGACGACGGCGACGATGCTCTTCGTCGGAGCGACGTTGTAATCCGGCTCCACCCCCTGCGTTGCGTCGACGGCGTGGAACTCGTCGGCGAGGTCGGCGGGGGCCTTGATCGAGGCGTAGCGACCGCACATGCGTTCCAGGGTGCCAGTTCGACGAAACGCCCACGCGGCAGGCGACGACCGTCGTACCCTCGGGGCCATGACCGACCCCACCGGCGATCTGGAACAGCGCGTATCGGCGCTGGAGCGGGAGGTCGCGCGGCTTTCGGGCGAGCTGGACCACACCCGGCAGGACGCTGCGGCGGCGCGGGTGCTCGCCACCGGCGCGGACCGCGACGTCAGCGACGTCCGCAGCCAGCTGCGGGCCCAGCGGCAGCTCCTGCAGGCGCTGCGCGACACCCAGGTCGAGCACCGGGCCGCGACTCGACCGCCTCGAAACCCGGATGGACCGGCTCGAAACCCGGATGACCGCGCTGGAAGACCGCGTCACCGGGCTCGACGCACGGCTGACGGGCCGCATGGACGCGCTCGAGGCCGAGATGGGCGCGGGGTTCGCCGAGATGCGCGACGGATTCGCGAAGATCCACGCCGGGATGGGGCACGTCGTCACGTTGCTGGAGCGCGACCCCGGCGATGCGTTGCTGGAGCGCGACCCCGGCGATTAGGAGGATGCGGGATCATGGCGGGGTGACCTGGTCCGCCCCGATTGCCGCAGGGCCCGTGCACGGCGTGGTGTCCGTGCCTGGCTCGAAGTCCGTCACCAACCGCGCGCTGTTGCTCGCCGCCCTCTCCGGCGGCCCTGCGTCCGTCAGCGGGGCGCCCGCCTCCCGCGACACTGCGCTCATGATCGGCGCCCTGCGCGCCCTTGGCGTGCCGATCGAGGTCGACGGTGAACGCGTCGCCTTCGCCGCCCACGACGGGCTGCGCGGCGGCGGCACCGTCGACTGCGGGCTCGCGGGCACCGTCATGCGGTTCGTGCCGCCCGCCGCGGCGCTCGCCGACGGCCCCGTCGCGTTCGACGGCGACGCCCGCGCCCGCGAACGCCCCCTCACCACCGTGCTCGATGCCCTGCGCGCGCTCGGCGCCCGCGTCGACGGCGACGGGCTGCCGTTCACCCTGCACGGCACCGGCGGACTGCCCGGCGGCGACGTGGTGATCGACGCGTCGGCGTCGTCCCAGTTCGTGTCCGGTCTCCTGCTCTCCGGCGCGCGCTACGACAAGGGCCTCACGGTGCACCATGACGGCAAACCGGTGCCGTCCCTCCCGCACATCGAGATGACCGTCGCCATGCTCCGCGAGGCCGAGGTGGACGTCGACGACGCGGCGCCCAACACCTGGCGCGTCGCGCCGGGCGCCATCCGGGCCCGCGACTGGGCCGTCGAGCCCGATCTCTCCAACGCCGCCGTCTTCCTGGCCGCAGCGGCCATCACGGGCGGGCGGGTGACGGTCGTGGGCTGGCCCGCCGCGTCGACCCAGCCCGGCACCGAGATCCTCGCTGTGCTCGCCGAGGCGGGTGCCGCGGTGGAGCCCGGTGCCGACGGGATGACCGTCGCAGGCCCCGACGCGCTGCGCGGCGTGGACGTCGACCTGCACGACGCCAGCGAGCTCACCCCGACCGTCGCTGCCGTCGCGGCGCTGGCCACGGGCCCGTCGCGGATCCGCGGGGTGGCGCACATCCGCGGCCACGAGACCGACCGGATCGCCGCGCTCGCCGCGGAGATCAACGGGCTGGGCGGCGACGTCGTCGAGACCCCTGACGGGCTGGAGATCCGCCCGGCCCCCCTGCGCGGCGGCCACTGGCGCGCCTACGCCGACCACCGCATGGCCACGGCGGGGGCGCTGATCGGGCTGGTGGTGCCCGGCGTCGAGGTCGACGACGTCGACTGCACCGCGAAGACCATCCCCGACTTCCCGGCGCGCTGGGCGGATCTGCTCGGAAGGTGAGCCGACCGCGGCAGTACGACGAGACCGACGTCCGGGTGCGGCCCGGGCGCGGCACGCGTCCCCGCACGAAACGCCGCCCCGACCACGCGGAGGCCGAGGAGGCGATGGTGACCGTGGTGGACCGTGGCCGGTGGACCTGCGCGCCCGAGGGCGACCCGGCCCGGCCGCCGGTCACCGCGATGCGCGCGCGTGAGCTGGGCCGCACGCCGATCGTCGTGGGCGACCGGGTCGGGCTCGTCGGGGACCTGTCCGGTGCGCCGGACACGCTCGCGCGCATCGTCCGCGTCGAGGAGCGCGCCACCGTGCTGCGCCGCACCGCCGACGACACCGACCCCGTCGAGCGGCTGGTGGTGGCCAACGCCGAGCAGCTCGTGATCGTCACGTCCGTGGCCGACCCGGTGCCGCGCGCGGGCTTCGTCGACCGGTGCGTGGTCGCGGCGTACGCGGGCGGCCTCGCGCCGGTGCTCTGCCTCACCAAGGCCGATCTCGGCGACCCCGAGCCGTTCGCGGCGCCGTATCGCGAGCTGGAGATGCCCGTGGTCGTCACCCGCCGCGACCGCCCGCCGGACGCGCTTGCGAAACTGCTCGAGGGGCGTGTCTCGGCGCTGGTCGGGCATTCGGGCGTTGGCAAGTCCACGCTGGTCAACCGGCTGGTCCCGGACGCGGCACGCGCGACGGGGGTGGTCTCGGCCGTCGGTAAGGGCCGCCACACGACGGTCGCGGCGATCGCCCTGCCGCTTCCCGACGGTCACGGCTGGGTGGTCGACACCCCGGGCGTGCGGTCCTTCGGGCTCGCCCACGTCACCCCCGACGACGTACTGGCCGCGTTCGACGACCTCGCCGCCGCGATCGAGGACTGCCCCCGCGGCTGCGGGCACCTCGGGCCGCCCGCCGACCCGGAATGCGCCCTCGACGTGCTCGTCGCTGAAGGCAAGCTGCGCCCGGCACGGCTCGCCGCGCTGCGTCGCGTGTTGGTCGCGCTCGCCTGACGGCCATGGCATCCTGCCCGGCAGGACGTCCGGGGGAAGAAGGATCGATGACCGACGGAACGACCTCGCCGGAGGGGAGCAGCCGCCGTCTGCGGATCGGCAACGTCGAGCGCAACGCGGCCATGAAGGCGCTCGATGCCCACCTGGAGGCGGGCAGGCTCGACGTCGAGGAGTACGGCGAGCGGTCGGCTGCCGCGGCGGGGGCCACAAAGGCGAGCGAGTTGGAGGCGCTGTTCACCGACCTGCCGGAGCCGCACCCGGCGCTGCCCGGGTCGGCGCCGGTCGCGGCGACGCCCGCCGTCCGCAACGAGAACGCCGTCGCCGAACGGCCCCGCGGGTTCCTCGACACCGCGGCGCCGCGGATCATGGCGGTGATGCCGTTCGTGGCCTTGGCGCTGTTCTTCACCGTCGGCGGCTGGTGGTGGTTCCTGCTCATCCCGGCGGCCGGGGCGCTGCTGTACGGCGGCAAGCACAGCCGGGAGGGGCACGGCGACCGCGCCGACCGGGAGCGCTAACCCGGTCCGGGGTGCCGAGATGCACGTGAGCGGGGTCTCGTCAAGATCGAAACCGCTGGTGTTCATGTCGAGGTCGGTGCGACAGCCGCCGCCATGTGGGAGACCGGTTCCGCCAGCGCGTCGAGGACCTGGGCGAGCTGACGCCGTTCCGGGTCGTGAACGGTCGTGTAGTCGACGTAACCATCGCCGCGCCAATAGGGAGCGAGGGCGCGGCCGACGGCCGCGAACCGCGCATCGAGCGTCGCCACCAGCCCGGAGTCGGTGAGCTCGGGTCGCAGCGCCGCATAGGCGCCGTAGGCGGCGCCGACGGCGGCGGCGAGGTCGTCGAGGTCGGTGTGCGCCCAGCGCTCCTCCGTCCCGGTGACCATCGTGACGACGCACGCGGTGAGAAGGTCGTTGGCCGTCTTCGCGACGTCGACGGGCCGGTAGCTCGCGCGGCCGACAACCTGCCGCAGCGCCAGGACGTCGAGGTCCAGCGCGTTCGCGTAACCGGTCATGTCCGCGAGCGAGCCGTCGGCCCAGAGCGCTTTCTCGATGCGGTGAAAGCCCGTCCAGGTGGCGCGGCCGGTGTCGGTGCGGCCGTCGATACGCGTGTCGAGGTCCTCCGCAAGCGGTTCGAGAGCGACGTAGCGCCGGTGCGCTGGGCCGTACGCGGCCCTGGCCGCCACGATGTCGCCCGCCCTGACGGCATCGGTCAGCGTGCGCGTCGCACTCCGGAACGCGTCCGCCTCGGCGACGACGGCCGCCCGGTAGCGGTCGTCAGCCGGCGGCTCGGGGGCAGGCTTAGGCGCCGCACATCCTGCCGCGAGCACACCTGCCAGCACGACGGCCAGCGCCGTGCGAGCGCGGGCGAGCTGATGCGGCATCGCGTCCTTCCGGGCCTGCGGTCGACCGGATCCCCAGTATCCCCGCCGCCCGCCCGGTCCAGCCGGGCGCCGGGGGGACGTCCTCGCAGTCCGCGCACGCACCTCGCAGCGACCAGGGGTTCTGCAAGGCGTACGGCAGGCCTGCGAGGAGGTGGCGACACGGGCGCAGGCGTCCGGACCCGGGGCGGCGTCAGCCGACGTGCTGCACCGCGGGTCCCTGCGACGTGCTCGACCCCGAGCGCATCATGAGGGCGAGCGGGATCCCCAGCGCGGTGATGATCGCCGTGACGATGAACAGGCCGTGCATCGACTCGACGAACGCCAGTGTCTGGGTCTGCTGGCTCACCGCGTACATGCCCATCATGTCGCCCGTCGGTCCCGTCCCGAGCGCAGGCATTGGGGTGTCGGGCGCGACGAGCGCGCCCCGATCTTGGTTGAGCTGGGCGCGGGAGCTCGTGACCAGCGAGGTGAGGGCGGCCAGCCCCAGCGCCGCCGAGGCCCGTTGGACGACGGTGTTGAACGCACCGGCCCCGTCCACCATGTCCGGTGGTACGGCCGCGATCCCGCCGGTCATGATCGGCATCATGGCCAGGCCCATCCCGGCGGAGCGCAACACGAGCAGCCAGATGACGCCCGCGTTGCTGGTGTCGAGCGTGACCTCGGTGAGCAGGTAGGTGCCGACCGCGGTCAGGGCCAACCCGATCGCGGCGGGCCAACGAGGGCCGAACTTGTCGTAGATCATCCCGGCCGAGGGCATGAGGACCCCCATGACCAGCGCTTGCGGCAACAGGAGCAGGCCCGTGTCGAAGGCGCCGAGCCCGCGGGCCTGCTGGAGCAGCAGCGGGATGTAGAACAGCACGGCGAACAGGCCCACCGACAGCACCGAGATCAGCAGCAGCGAGTTCGTGTACGCGAAATGCCGGAAGACGCGCACGTCCAGCAGCGGGTTCTCGACCTCCAGCTCGATGATCACGAACAGGGCCAGGAACACCAGGCTGACGGCGAAGAGGATGATGATCCGGTAGGACGTCCAGCCCCAGCTCTGCCCCTCCGTCAACGCCAACAGGAGGCTGACCAGGCCGATCGCGACCGTGCCGAAGCCGAGCACGTCGAAGCGCCCCACCGGGGCGGGCCCGAAGTACGGCAGGAAGAGCACCGCCGCGATCGTGCCGATGATGCCGACCGGCACGTTGATGAGGAAGATCAGCCGCCAGTCGACGTATTCGACGAGGTAGCCGCCAAGGGTGGGCCCGATGGCGGGCGCGACGACGATACCGAGCCCGTACATGCCCATCGCCGCCCCGAGCCGGTCCTGGGGCACGATCCGGTAAAGGATCGTCAGCGTGACCACCGGCAGTATCCCGCCGGGGATGGCCTGCAGCACGCGGAACGCGACGATGCTCTGCAGGTCCCAGGCCAGCCCGCACAGCGCCGACCCGATGGCGAAGCCGACCAGGCACCACACGTAGACCCGGCCGGGTCCGAACCGGCCCGAGAACCAGGCGCTCACCGGCACCACGACGCCAAGGGCCAGCGAATAGGCGTTCTCCACCCACTGGATCTCCTCGGTGGTGGCCGAGAAGTCGCGCTGCATCGTCGGGATCGCCACGTTGACGATGCTGATGTCGAGCACCGACATGAACATGCCGGTGATGAGCACGGCGAGGGGTACACCCCAGCCCCCACCGGTCGCCGGTTTCGCCGTGGCGGGCGCGGCGACCGGGGCGGGCGCGGCGGTGGCGGCTTCGGTGCCAACGTCGACAGCCATGATTCCAGTGTCACACGGCCGGGGGATCCGGCCCGTCGACCCTCACATTCCGGGCGGAGCGCCGACGTAGTGCTCGGCCAACGTCCTGGCCACCGCTTCCGAACTGGTGACAAGCTGCAGCTCGGCGACCTGGCGGCGCAGGTCGAAGTCGCCTGCGTCGGGGAACCGGTGCAGCATCGACGTCATCCACCACGAGAACCACTGCACCCGCCACACCCGCCGCAGCGCGGTCGCGGTGTAGGCGGCAAGCGGTTCGCCGTCGCCGTCGGCGTACCGGGCGCCGAACGCGCGGTCGAGCACCTGGACGTCGGCGGCGGCCAGGTTGAGGCCCTTGGCCCCGGTCGGTGGCACCGTGTGCGCAGCGTCACCCGCGAGGAACAGCCTGCCGCGCTGCATCGGCTCGGCCACGAACGACCGGAACTGCAGCACGTCCTTCTTGAAGATCGGTCCGTCCTTGACCACCACCCCGGCCGGGGCCAGGCGAGCGGCGAACTCGGCCCAGATCCGGTCGTCGGACCAGTCTTCGACGGCGGTGCCGGGATCGCATTGGAAGTAGAGCCGCTGCACGCTCGGGCTGCGCGTGGAGACCAGCACGAAACCGCGCTCCGAGTGCGCGTAGATCAGCTCGTCGTAGGACGGCGGGGCCTCGGCGAGGATGCCGAACCAGGCGAAGGGGTACTGGCGGAAGAAGTCCCGTCGCCCCGTCACCAGCCTGCGGCACAGCGAATGCGAACCGTCGGCGCCCACCACGAAGTCGCACTCAAGGCGCTGCGCGGTGCCGTCGTGGGTGAAGGTGACCGTCGCACGGTCGGTTTCCCTAATATCGTCAATGCCGTCGACGACGACGTCACGCACCCCGAACCGCAGGTCGCCGCCGTCGGCAAGGCGTCTCGCGATGAGGTCGACGAGCACCTCGTGCTGGGGGTAGACGAGCACGGAACGGCCGCCGGACAGCCCGGTGAGGTCGATCCGGTGGAGGCCACCCTCGAAGGCCAGGTTGATGCCGTGGTGCACGCGGCCCTCGCGGAGCATCCGGGCGCCGACGCCCGTGTCGCGCAGAAGGTCGGCCGTGCCCTGCTCCAGGATGCCCGCGCGGATCGTCTGCTCGATCGCGGCCCGGGACTGCACGTCCAGCACCACGGACGCGATCCCACGCAGGTGCAGCAGGTGCGCGAGCAGGAGTCCGGCAGGCCCCGCCCCGATGATCCCCACCTGGGTGCGCACGGCCGGACTCCTCTCGCCGGTCAGCTGACGCCAGCCTGAACCCGATCCCGAGCCAGGTTCGCCAGGTGATGCTCCCACCCGGGCTTGCACACCGCGAAACATTCCAGGTCGGGGATGAGCCCGACGTGGCGGAACGCGAGCACCGAGCCGCCGCCGGGACGCGGCCGCACGTCGAACCAGACGCTCGTGCCCACCCAGTCGGCGAAGATCTCGCTCGCGGTGCATGTCCAGACCACGAGGCCTGCCGGGTCGACGTGTTCGACGCGCATGACGGTCGCGCGGCCGTCGAACCGGAACGTCAGCGCGCCCCCGGGTGCGGGCGAACCGCTGACGTCGGGCGTCCACCAGCCCGCGAGCCCGTCGAGCGTGGTGATGGCGGCGAGGACGCGCACGACCGGTTGGGCCGTAGTGAGCTGCACGCCGAGCCCCTCCGCGTCCGAGCCGCCCGCCTCCAGCAGGGTCTTGATCTCGCCGACGACGCGCGGCCAGCCGCCGCTGACCATCTCCGCGACCGTGCTGCCCTCGTCGAAGTCGTCGTGCACCACCGTGAGCTTGACCAGCGGGCCATCGGGCTCCAGCTCGAAGCTCACGCGCGACCGGCGCTCGGCCGCGATCGTCGCGCGCAGCTCTTCGTCGACGCCGACGGCCGCCGCCCACTCGGGTGTGAAGGTGTGCCAGGTGTAGGACAGCCGCCGCCGTGGGTGGCTCTCCAGCACGACCTGGTCGGCGTGCGCGATCGTGGCGCCGTGCTCGTGCCAGATCATCGGCGAGCCAGGGGCCCAGTCGGTTTCGAAGTGGGTCTGCCAGTAGCGGCGGGTGAACGCGGGCTCGGTCAGCGCCGCCCACAGCCGCTCTGGGGTGGTGCGGATGAAGCTGGTGTGCACGAACGTCGGGCGGGCCACGGTGTCCTCCAGTGCGTGTTTGAGGTCGGCCAGCGCATGCGCCCTGGCCTGGTCGTAGCGCCGGATCCAGCGATCGGCGATCTCCGTGATCGGCGCGGGGTTGAGGTAGTGCCACTTCTCCCGCCCCCGGCGGACGGTGGTGACGAGGTTGGCCGCCTCCAGCACGGCCAGGTGCTTGCTCACGGCCTGCCGGGTGGTGTCGAGGCCCACGCAGAGCTCGCGGAGGGTCTGGCCGTTGCGGGCGTTCAGCCGGTCGAGCAGCAGGCGGCGCTGCGGATCGGCCAGCGCCCGGAACACCGCATCCACGAACCCTCCCCTCGACAGGCAACCTCTTGGTTGCCCGAAGATAGGCAACTTCACGGTTGCTTGTCAAGCCGGGCACAATGCGCGCGTGTATCCACTGGAGATCGAGGCGTGGACCGACTTCGCGGTCGGCATCGCGGGCGCGGGCGCGGCGCTCACCGGGCTGCTGTTCGTGGCCGTCTCGATCAACCTGGAGCGCATCCTGTCGCTGCCGCGCATCCCGCGCCGGGCAGGGCAGTCGCTGATCCTGCTGGCCACGCCGGTGTTCACCGCGATCGCCATACTGACGCCAGGACAGCCGAACTGGGGCGTGGGCGTCGAGCTGATCGTCCTCGCGGTGGCCATCGGCCCCTCGCTCTACCTGCTCACCGGCGGGCCGAGCCGGATCGCCGAGCAGCCGCTCTGGTCGTGGCTGCTGACCGGCGTGCTCCCGTCAGTCATGCTCTCGCTGGGCACGCTCTTGGCCGGGATCAGCTTTGTCGCCGACCTGCCGGGGCTCGGCGGGCTCTACTGGATTCCGCTGGGCACGGCCCTGGCCTGGCTCGGCGGCCTGTTCAACGCCTGGGTGCTGCTCGTGGAGATCATGCGCTAGGAGGGTGCTGACTACGCGGCAAGATCGCCGGAATTGGTGCAAGAGGTGTGCTCACGCACCTTCCGCACCAGTTTCGGCGATCTTGGGGTGGCGTGCGCCTAACGACCGTTGACGAGGTGGGCGATCTCGGAGGGGTCGTACCAGGCCAGATCGTGGTCTTCGGCCTCGCCGACCAGGAACTCGGCGTCCATGTCGCCCATGTCCGCGGCGTCCACCGCCTCGGAGGCCTGGCGGACGGCGTACTCGGCGTCCTCGTCGTCGATGTGCACCGCCGCGACCTTCTCCAGCGGCACGGAGCCTGCGATCCGGACAGCCCCGTCGTCGAGGTCGGGGCGGAGGGTGACGTCCTCGAGATCGGCCGCGACGACCACGCGGCGGGCGGGCGTGCGCTCCTCGTCGAGGCAGAGCTCCACCGACAGCAGCCGCAGCGAGGCGCGCGCCGCCTCGCTCATCGCGGCGTACTCGAGCTCTTCGTCGTCACCGCTGGTGTAATGCTCGCGCAACCGCGGGGTGAGCGCGAACGCGGTGCCGCCGATCGGGTCCAGCTCGCCGCTGCGCACCAGCGTGCGCAGCATCGGCCAGGTTGCGGGCACGTAGACCCTCATCGTCATGAGACCGTCCCCAGTAGCTCGTCGAGCGACTCGTGCACCATGCCCGCAAGCACGTCGACGTCGGACATCGCGTCGCGGTCGCCGTTGAGACCGTAGTAGACGCCCCCGTCGTAGCTGGTGAGCCCCAGGGCGAGTGCCTGGCCCTTGGCCAGCGGCACGACCGGGAAGAGCTCCAGCATGCGCGCGCCCGCAGCGTAGAGCGGGAACTGGGGGCCCGGCACGTTCGTCACCACCAGGTTGAAGATCCGTTTCGAGAACCCGCTGGCCGTGCGGGCGCCGAGCGCGTGCAGGGTGGGCGGCGCGAAGCCGCCGATGCGGACGAGCGCACCGGCGCCGACGCCCTGCGTGCTCGCCGTGTTCTCCAGCATCGCGTGCGCCACCTGGTGCAGGCGCACCACCGGGCTCGGCTCGCCCACCGGCAGGTCCACGAGGAACGACGACACCCGGTTGCCCAGCGATCCGGTGGTGGTCGAGCTCGGCACGTCGGCCTGCCCGCGCACGGACATCGGCACCATCGCCCGGATCGTCGACGACGACGTGACGGGCTCGCCGCGGGACAGCAGCCAGCTGCGCAGCGCGCCCGCCACCACCGACAACACGACGTCGTTCACCGTGCAGCTGTGCGCCGAACGGATCTTGCGGTAGTCCTCCAGCTGGGTGCGGGCGACCGCGAAGCGGCGTTGCGTGGAGATCGGCACGTTCAGCGGGCTGTCCGGAGCGGTGCCGCGGCTGGCCGTGCGGGCCATGGACAGCAGTTGCGCGGCGGCGCCCGCCAGCTTGCCGACCGTGGCGACGGCGTCCCCCGCGGCGGCGCGCACGTTGTCGACGACGACGCCGGGCCTGGCGATCGCCTCCCCCACCGCGCCGCAGATGAGCTCGACGTCGGTGGGCTCGTTGCGCGGCATCCACAGCTCCTCGGCCGCGATGCGCGGTTCCGGGGAGACATCGAGGATGACCTGGCCGATGTCGATCGCGCTGATGCCGTCGACCATCGCCTGGTGGGTCTTGGTCAGCACCGCGGTGCGCCCGCGCGCGAGGCCCTCGACGAGGTACATCTCCCAGAGCGGGCGGGCGTGGTCGAGCGGCCGCGACATCAGCCGGGCGACCAGCTCGGTGAGCTGCTCGTCCGAGCC
Organism: uncultured Actinomycetota bacterium; assembly: GCA_963736375.1. GTDB lineage: Bacteria > Actinomycetota > Actinomycetes > Mycobacteriales > Pseudonocardiaceae > Pseudonocardia. Next base: position 3,406 of record CAVTOL010000018.1, on the reverse strand, counting down.
CGGTTTGGGCAGGGCCGAGCGGCGGACGTGGTAGGCGACGTCGAAGTCGGGGTCGTCGACCCAGACCGGCCGCGCCAGGTTGCCCGGCACGTGCCGGACCTTCTGCCGGTAGCGCGGCACCAGCGCGATGCGCTGCTCGATGAGCTCGACGAGCCGGTCGTAGTCGAAGCCCGCCTTCGGCCGCCGGAAGATCGACACCCCGCCGACGTGCATCGGCGTGCTCGCTTCCTCCAGGTAGAGGAAGGACGCGTCGAGGGCGGAGAGCCGGGGCGGCATAGGTCGATCCTAGGCTGGGCCGGTGGCGCCACCCCGCTCTCCCAAGGACACCTTCATCACGGTCTACGGACGCATGCCCGTGCTGGAGGCGTTGGACGACGCGCGGCTGCGGGTGGACAAGGTGATCCTCGCGGATGGTCTGCGCGGCGAGCCGGTGCGGGCGATCCTCGACGCCGCCCGCTCGCGTGGGGTGCGCGTCGAGCGGGCCAGCGCGCATCGGGTGAAGGTGCTTGCGGGCAACGGGCGGCACGACCAGGGGGTGCTGGCCGACGTCGTCGCGCCCCGCATGGAGCCGGTGGGCGAGTTCCTCGACCGGCTGTCGGGTGACCCGGCGCGGGTGCTGGTGCTCGACCGGCTCACCAACCCCGCGAACGTCGGCATGATCCTCCGGAGCGCCACCGCGGCCGGGTTGGAGGGCGTGCTGCTTCCCCGCCGCGGGCTGCCTGCGATCGATCCGCTGGTGGTCAAGGCGTCGGCCGGGGTGGCGTTCCGGGCGCCGGTGCTGCGGGCGGCCACCGTCGAGGAGGGCTGCGCGGCGCTGGCCGACGCGGGGTTCGAGGTGTACGGGCTGGACGCGGGCGGGGCGTCGCTGCTCACGGCGGACCTGCCGGCGCGGGTCGCGCTCGTGCTGGGGAACGAGACGAACGGGCTGTCCGCCTCGGTGCGGCCGCTGCTCGCCGGGCTGCTGGCGATCCCCATGCACGCCGGGGTGGAGTCGCTCGGGGTGGCGAGCGCGGGCGCGATAGCCGCGTTCGAGCTGGCCCGCCGCGCCTGACCCCCGCCTACGGTGAGTCCGCCATCCCGACACGGCGAGTCCGCCATCCCGACACGGCGAGTCGGCATCCCGACACGGCCAGTCCGCCATCCCGACACGGCGAGTCGGCGATTCCGGTACGGGCCAGGCCGTCCTCGCAGGCCAAGCCCTCGCCGGATCCAGCGGACGCGGGCCGGATCGGCTTACGCTGCCGACATGGTCCAGCGTCGCCTGCCACGGCCCTCCGAGCTCGCCCCGTTGCTGCGGCCCGCCCCGTTCGTCCGCGACGCCACGGCCCGCCGCCTGCGCCGCGCCGCCTCGGTCGCGGACCTGCGGCTCATCGCGCGCAGGCGCACGCCCCGCGCGGTGTTCGACTACTGCGACGGCGCCGCCGACGGCGAGCACTCGCTCCGCAGGGCCCGGCAGGCCTTCGCCAGGGTCGAGTTCCGCCCGTCGGTGCTGCGCGACGTGTCCACGGTCGACACCAGCCGCGACATCCTCGGCAAGCGCGCCGCCCTCCCGTTCGTGTTCGCCCCCACCGGCTTCACCCGCTTGATGCACACCGAGGGCGAGCGGGCGGTGGCCTCGGTCGCGCAGGAGATCGGCGTCCCGTACGGCCTGTCGACCATGGGTACCACGACCATCGAGGACCTCGCCGAGTCCGCCCCCGACGCCCGGCTGTGGTTCCAGCTCTACCTGTGGCGCGACCGGTCGTTCGGCAAGGACCTCGTCGAACGCGCCGCCGCGGCGGGCTACGACACGCTGATGCTCACCGTCGACACGCCCGCTGGCGGGGCGCGGCTGCGCGACGTCCGCAACGGCCTGTCGATCCCACCCGCCCTCTCACTGCGCACCTTCATCGACGGCGCGCTGCACCCCAACTGGTGGTTCGACCTGTTCACCACGGAGCCGCTCACGTTCTCGACGCTCGAAACCGTGGGCACACCCGAGGAGATGATCAACCGGGTGTTCGACCCCGCGCTGACCATCGACGACGTCGAGTGGCTCCGCGGCGCCTGGCCCGGCAAGCTCGTGATCAAGGGAGTGCAGAGCGTCGAGGACGCGCTGCGGGTGGTCGACGCGGGCGCCGACGGCGTGTTGCTCTCCAACCACGGTGGACGTCAGCTCGATCGCGCGCCCGTGCCGTTGGAGCTGGTGGAGCCCACGGTCCAGGCGCTGGGCGGACGGGCGGAGGTGCTCGTGGACACGGGCATCACCAACGGCGGCGACGTGGTCGCGGCCGTCGCGCTGGGGGCATCGGCCGCGCTCGTGGGGCGGGCCTACCTGTACGGGCTGATGGCGGGCGGTCGCGCCGGGGTGGCGAAGGTGGCCGAGATCCTGCGGGCCGACGTTGTGCGCACCCTGCAGTTGCTGGGTGTGAACAGCGTGGACGAGCTGGGCCCTCAGCACGTGCGGCTGCGCAGGGAGTCCTGAACAACCCACTGTTCACGGCGCTGCGGGAAGCCCGAACAGCGCGCACAGCTCGTCGACGGTCGCGGCCGCATCGGTGTGGTGGACCAACACCGCGCCTGCGGTCCTGGCCCCGCGCACGTTGGCCAGGTGATCGTCCACCACGACGCACTCCCGCGGCGTCAGCCCCAATCGTGCGGCGGCGCGCCGGAACACCTCCGGATCCGGCTTGCGCACGCCGAGTGTCGGGCCAAGAACGACCGCGTCGAACAGCGCCGCCACCTCGGCAGGCACCTCGTGGGCGTCGCTGACCAGCGCCGTCGCGACGCCCGCTGCGCGTGCCCTGCGCACGATGTCGGCCGGTTGGGGGCCGTCGGTGAGTACCCCGCCGTAGTCCATCAGCAGCCCGCGCAGCGCCACGCCGCCACCTTCGGCCGACCGTTTGAACTCATACGGTTCGGCGTCGATATGCGCCGATCGCCCCCGCAGCCCACAACGCGGGAGGGACGCTCACTTCCATGACGACGACGCTCGCCCCACCCCGGCTGTGCCCCCTTCATTACGAGCCCACATCGGGCGCCCGCACGGCCGTGGCGCGCAGGCTGGTGGCAACACCGGAGCCGTTCACCCCGCCCGCCCTGGACACCAGGAGCGTGCGGCGGACGGTCGGCACCACCTTGCGGCTCGCGGTCGAGGTGTTCGACGGCAGACGCCCGCCCGAGCAGCTCGCCACCCGGCTCGACCCCGGCACGCTCGGCCGGTGGCGGGCCGAGCGGGCGCGCCGACGCACCTCCGCGGCGTCCCGCGTGCTGCGACTGCGGCTGTGCCTGCCGCACGCCGAGGCCGCCGAGGTGGCAGCGGTGTGCCGAATCGACGGGCGTGTGCGCGCCCTCGCGGCCCGGTTCGAGCGGCAGGGCCCGGCGTGGACGTGCACACTCCTGCAACTGGTCTGACTCGTGGGACCGC
>CAVTOL010000017.1:0-208966 GCA_963736375.1 uncultured Actinomycetota bacterium | reverse complement strand
GGACGGTCGCCGCCCGGCAGGATTCGAACATGCGTGGTGCACCCAACTTGGCATTGTACGAACCCAAACCTGCAGGTAGACGGCCTACCGTTCGCCGTCAGCCGGATCCACAGCAAGCTACGGCGGGATGGGTACCGGCGACGGTGCTGAGGCTCGATCCTCCTGTTATCTCAGGAGGCTCGAACTGCATCTGTACGAGTCGTCCAGGTGGCCGACTTGACGATCTCCGCTGCTGAACACGTTGTGCGGCGTCGTCGCGGATAGATCGCACGGTCGCTATAGGCGCCGGCTCGTGGCGGGCCGATTCGACGCTGGTGGGCGCTGATCTCGGCTCTGACGGTGTGGGCCTCTATGGCCTCGACGGTGCCCGCCACACGGGCGCTCATCGGGGCATCGCCGGTGGCTGCGCGCGGCCGACCCCACATTCCGATCACGGACGCGTGGCCAAGGATCACCGAGGAGAGCATCGCGCAGTGGCTCGGCACCGGGAGCGACGACGGGCCGGGCGAGCTGACCGGGATGGCCGCCTGCCGGGGCGTGGCGGAGGGGCCTGCCCGGGTCATCTCCAGCCCAGCCCAGATCGACCAGGTGCGCGACGGGGAGATCGTCGCCCCGCTCACCGCGCCGAGCTGGGCGCTGATCTTCGGAAACATCCGCGCTACCCTGACGGACATCGGCGGGATCATGTCGCACGCGGCGATCGTGTGCCGCGAGTACGGCCTACCGGCGGTCACCGGGACGGCGTCTGGCACCGCGCGGATCCGGACCGGGCAGCGGATCCGGGTCGACGGCAACACCGGCACGGTGACGATCCTCGACGAGGACGGTGAGTGTGGCCGAGCCGCGTTGCGCGGCGTCGGGACAAGCAGGACCTCCTCGACGACGGTGGCCGCGACTGGTGGAACGACTCGCCGATCCGGCCCAGCACGATCGGTTTGGTCACACGCATCTCCCAACGGCTCCGGTCGGTGGCAACAGGTGCACGCCACGCGCGGCGATACTCAAGGCCTCACACGTTGACCGGCTCCGGACGAACCTGGACGTGTTCGACTTCGCGTTCACCGAGATCGAACTTTGGGAGATCGGCAGTCTCGCCAGTGGGAAGGGGGTCAACGAGCCGGACCCGCGGACCTGGGGGGAGTTCTGAACCGCCGACGTGGGTCCGGTCACACTTGGAGGCGGGTATGCCGATCTTGACCAGCTTGGCCCCCCTCCTCAAGCACAGCGAGTGGTGGTCCCACTCGTCCCAGGACTTGAGCCACACCTTGCCAGGCTCCTCGTGAACCACCCGCATCCCCCAGGGTGTTGGAGTGGTGATTGCAGGCTTCTTCGAGGTCAGCCACCCGCAGGTTCACCTACCCCAGTTGGATCACAGCGCTCGTCGCTGATCCTTCCTTCCTTCTGTCCCGTTCGGGTCTGATTGTCGGCTCGCCAGCTGACCGGGGTGTGAGGGCGGCGGAGGCGGTGAAGGCGAAGCCGAGCACGCGCCGGAGCTTGTCGCCTTCCTGCAGTTCGATGACGATGTTGGTGAGCGGCACCGCGCGGCAGCTCAGGCAGATGCCCTCGACGCGCTCGTCGTCGGACAGCACGCTGGCGGCGATGGGACGCTCGTAGGTCACTTCGCCGAGCACGAGACGGACCTTGCAGATGCCGCATCCGCCGCGCTTGCAGCCGACGCGGTAGCGCAGGCCGGCCCGGGCCAGCGCGCGTAGCAGGGTCTCGCTCTCCGCGGCGCTTACGCGGATGTCGTCGGGCAGGATCGTCACCTCGGGCACGTCAGGCACACCGGACCATGATCGAGCCGAGGCCATCGAACTCGGCCAGGACAACCCCGTGCGGCTGCAATGGTACGGAGGCGGTCAGGCCGCCGGTGAGAACGATCGTGCCCTCCTCGAGGGCCTCGCCGCGGGCGGCGAGCGCCTGGGCTAGCCAGACCAGTGCGGCCGCCGGATGACCCATGGCCGCGCCGCCCGCGGCGGTGTCGACCCCGGCCCGGCTACGGAACACGCAGCCGAGCACACCCAGGTCCACCAAGTCCGCCGGGCGCCGGGCGCGAGTACCGAGAACCACACGTGCGGCGCCTGCGTTGTCGGCGATCGAGTCGGGTAGCCGGAAGGCCGACGCGTAGCGTGTGTCAACGATCTCGATTGCGGGGAGCACTGCGTCGGTCGCCTTCAGCACCTCCGGGATGGTGGCGGCGCCCTCGATCCGCCGCCCGACGACGAACGCGATCTCCGGCTCGGCCCTGGGATGGATGAGTTCGGACAGCATCAGCGGCTCGCCGAACGGGAGCACCATGCCCGAGGTCAGCCTGCCATAGACCGGTTCGTAGATGCCCAGGGCGCGGCGCTTGACGGCGCTGGTCAACCCCAGCTTGGCACCGAACACCCGCTCGCCGCCCCGGACGTGGTGTTCGAGTAGCAGGGCCTGCGCCTTGTACGCCGTCTCGACGTCCAGGAACGGGTTGCGCCGGGTGATGGGTGGCACCGGCGTATGTGTGCGCTCAGCCTCGGTGAGCACGTCGGCGATCGTCTGCGGATCGATCACGCGTCCTCCATGCTGAACTGCGCGGTGACAGAGCCGAGGTGCGCGAAGGTGGCGTGGAAGACGTCCCCCGGGCGCACCGGCACCATGCGGTGCAACGCGCCGGGCAGTACGACATCGCCCGCGTGCAGCCCGCTGCCAAGCGAGCCGAGCTTGTTGGCCAGCCAGGCGACGCAGCGGGCCGGGTTGCCCAGCACCGCCGCGCCCGCGCCGCTGTCGGTCGGGAGGCCGTTACGATGGAACAACACCCCGATCAGTCGCAGGTCGATCCCCGCCACCGGGGTCATCCGCGCGCCTACGACGACCCGTGCAGCCGAGGCGTTGTCCGCGACTGTGTCTGCGAGCCTGGTGCGCCAGTCCGCGATGCGGCTATCGACGACCTCGATCGCGGGCAGCACACCGGCCACCGCGGTGAGGGCATCGGTGGTGGTAACCCCAGGACCGGCCAGGTCGCGCGCCATGACGAACGCGATCTCCGCCTCCACGCGCGGCTGCATCAGGGCCGATAGCGCAACATCGTCGCCCTCATCGACGAACATGCCGTCCAGCAGGACCCCGAAGTTGGGTTCGCGTACGCCCAGCAGCTCCTGAGACGCCCGCGACGTCAACCCCACCTTGTGTCCACGAACCACGGCACCCGCCGCAACCCGCCGCGCCACGTTGTGGCTCTGGATAGCGTAGGCATCCTCGACCGAGATGTCCTGCCACGTGTCGGTGACGGGGTCGATAGGGGCGCGGTCGGTCTCCGCGCGCCAGAGTGCGTCGGCAACCTGGACCACACGGTCAGGGTCCGCTCCGCCCATCGGCAGCCTCCCTCGTCGCCAGGCCGTTCGCGACATGCCCATCGTGGGCCTCACTGCTGGCTCGACGCCACCCCCCGCCGCGTCTCAAGTTCAGCGTCGCAGCCGTCGGCCCGCCTGGCGCAGGGCATCTGCCTAGACCTTGACCTGGGTCTCTGAACCGCCGGGTTCGATGAAACGTCCAGTCCGCGACCCGGATGTGCGGTGTCGGCCCCGTAGACAGCACGGGGAAATCGTTGGTGACGTACTGCCGCGGAGGGACACGCGTCGAGTCCGCGTCCCGGCCAGAGATCTACCCCGTCTACTGGTCCCCGACGCAGATGCGGGCCCGGCAGAGCGACCGGATGGCCCGGGTGCAGGCGTTCCTCAACGGTCGGTGGATCAGCGACTCGCTCTATCCCGACCGCATCCGCCGCAGGCCACCGGGCGGCGACTTGAGCGGGCTGGGCACCCACCTCGACCCCGGCTGCCTCGACCTGTGGATGACCCAGGCCAACCAGACGGCGTTCCGGCACCTGTTCGACGGGACCGTCAAGCAGTACGACCCCTGGGACGCGGCCCACCGCAGCGCAAACCCGCACTACCCCGGCACCACCATGTGCTCGGCATTCCGCACCGTCCAGGGCTGGACCGCGCTGTAGGATATGGACCACGACCAGGGCGTCCTGCACACCGTGCCCATCCCCGAGGCGATGGGCTACCTGATGCTCCGCCCGCTGCTGGCCGACGTCCCCGAGGACGACATGTGCGGCGTCACCGTCAACCAGGTCTTCCCCGCCAACGAGAAGTGGCACCCGTTACTCATGCGGGCCATCACCAGCTCAAGGCGGGCGACTCCGTGTGGTGGCACTGCGACATGATCCACGGCGTCGACCCCGTCACCGACCAGCAGGGCTCGGGCAACGTCATGTACATCCCCCGCCGCCCCCTGGTGCCCCCGCAACGAGACCTACGCCGCCAGTGTGCGGGAAGCCTTCCGCAGAGGCTCCAGCCCCAGCGACTTCCCCGCCGAGCATTACGAGCGCAGCTGGGACAACCGGTTCACCCTGGACGACCTCAAGCGAGACCGGGCGACGCGGCCTCGGCCTTGACTGACCTCGTCCTGATCCCGGTTGATCGGCCTCGGGCCGGAGCGGGAGCGGGTGCGCCGCGCTCATTCGGGTCATCATCAGCGGGACTCGTCTGCGCCGTCGAGCGCGGGCAAGACGCGGTCGCTGTTGGTGTTACCGCCAAGCTGACAGGCAGGACGCCGGGAGCGGTAGCCGGCGACGCGGCTGTCGGTGAGGCCTGCAGGCGGCCAACCGGAGAGCAAGCCTTCCGGGGTTCCTGCGGCATCCTCGGTCCGTTGACCTGTCTTAAGGCGCTCCGAATGGACGTCGTTGTGGTATCAGTGCCTGACCAGCGTGCCATCCTTCCTCGGCGATCTGTTGAGTCTCCCCGACGGTGCGCTGGATGCCCACGGTCGCATGGGTCGCGACGTACCGTGAGGCGTCTGGATTGTGGCGGAACTGTGCCTGGCCTGGGCCGTCGGGTGGAACATCTCCGTCCCCCACGGGGTACACCTCGATCGCCATCCCCTGCGTCGCCTGCCCAGGCGATCCACGAGGCGGGGTAGGGCCCGAAGCCGGTCAGCAGGCCATCGAAGAGGCGGACCCAAGACCTCCGCGACGTGCCTGGGGTCATGTGCACGAATCGAGACGTGATGGATCACACCTGCTCACGGCGCCTCGGTGGCGGCCCTAACCGAGTCCCTCTGAGCGGCCTGCTCGGCTGGGCTCGCGGTTTCCGCGGCCCGGCCCGCGAGCACGTGGCGGCGTCGTTGCACGATGAACAGAGAGACAGCGGCGGACGCGATGATGGCGACGGCCGCCATCCACGGCCGGTTGAGGCGGTAGTCCTACAGCTCGGTCCGGGACCGTCTTGACGTCGAGATGATCGACAACGTCTAAGCTCCTTGAACGGCAACCGGCGAAACACCTGCGAGGCTGGCATTCGACAGCACCTCCCAACACCCGTCCTCGCCGACGTAGAGCAGCGCGAACCGGGTCTCGGGATGATCGTGCAGGTGGCGCTTCACGGGTTGCTGCCCCAGGCCGATCGGACTATGCTCGCCAGGTCATCCATGCGCCCCGGACCCCGGTGTATCACCTGTGAGCGGTATCTGGGGACGGGGTCATTTCCGTGATCATGCGTGGTGTTTCGGCGCTCGTGGCCCGGTTCCTGCGCGATCTACGGCGGGTCGCCAGCGGCCACCTCGGCGACCCCCAGGACCTGCACCCGGTCAAGCGATGACACCACGCGACGAATACGACCCGGCCCCGTCTGATCGCGCGGCAGGTCGTGCTCGACCGAACTTCCCGACGGCGACGGGTGCGGCGGTGTCCCGGGGGCTGCCGGCGCCGGTCACCGAGATCTGGTGCTGGCAGCTGCGGGGTGCGTCGTGGGCTCGACGGCGGCGTGTTCTTCCCGCCCGACCACGAGCGCGGCCCGGCGCGGGCCGCCGGGGGCAGCGGGCCAGACAACTGTGCCGAACCTGCCCGGTCATGGATCCTCGGGCGATCGCCGACGAGTTCATCGTCGCGGATCGGGAACGCAAGCCGATCCGGCGGTTCCGTTTCTCGATCGCGGGATCGTCTACGAGGCCGGTGGCTGTTGGTCGAGCAGCATCTCGAGGTCGGCGAGGAGCTGGTCGGTGCGAAGCCCCGGATCTCACGAACCGCGCCGGTGGTCGCGTGGCTGATCAACATTTTGACCGCGCGCGGTGAGGATCTGAAGGCGGGCAGCGTGGTGCTGTCGGGCGGGGCCTGGTCTCTCCGGTGCCGGTCCGCCCCGGGGGAGTCGTTTCCGCCGAGTTCGACGGACTCGGCACGGTCGAGGTGCACGGCTAGGGAGTTGCGGGATGGCATATGAGTTGCGCACGAACGTCATCGAGCCGAAGAGGAATACGTTCAGCTATCTCGAAGAGCGTTTCGGTGACCGATTGGCGACGAGATACCAGGAAGCGTCGTACAACGTCCAGCCGATGGAGCACTTTCACTATCGACCGACCTGGGATCCCGATCATGAGCTGTACGACCCGAGCTACTCGGCGCTCAAGCTCACCGATCCGTACAGCTACACCGATCCTCGTCAGTACTACTACACCCCCTACGTTGCCAGTGCCGCCCGGCGGTATGAGTCGTTCGCGCAGACGTTGAAGTACATCGAGGATCGGCGGTTACTCGACAAGCTGCCCGAGAACTGGCACGTCGTGATGATCGGGTTCGTGCTGCCGCTGCGCCACTTCGAGTCGGGCGCCCAGCTGATCGACCTCAACGGATGCCGCTTCGCCTACGGCACGACGGTGTCGCAGCCGGCGTGCTTCGCCGGTTTCGACCGCATCGGCAACGCTCAACTGCTCAGCCTGGTCGGTCTCGCGCTGGCCGGTGGCGCAGGCGACACGTTGACCGAGGCGAAGAAGAACTGGCTCTACGCTCCGCCGCTGCAGGGGTTGCGGCGCATGATGGAAGAGCTACTCATCGAGCCCGACTGGGCCACGGGGGTGATCGGCCTTGACCTGGTCGATGCGCAGCTGTATCCCCTGCTCTACGAGCACCTCGACGATAGGGCGTTGCACCGCGGCGCGACCGCCTACAGTCTGCTCGCCCGACACTTCAACGACTGGTTCGCCACCGAGCGCAAATGGCTCACGGCGCTCGTGAAGGCGTGGGCCAACGATGCCCAGCACGGCGACGCCAACCGGAAGGTGCTCGGTGAGATCGCCGAGCGGTGGTATCCGCAAGCTTGCGAGGCGGTACAGACCTTTGCCAAGGGGCTGGCGGAGTCCGCGGGCTCGACCACCGTGATGGCCGCCGCCGCGCGGGGAGCGGCCGAACTGGCCGCCGAGCTCAACGCCAGCGGGATTCCGGTGGCTGTGAAGGCAGGCGCGGAATGAACGCCCAGAGGAAGGTCCGCATGGTCGGGGTCGACCTGCAGGACTCCGAGGAGAACCGCGCTCTCACCGAGGCGATCGAGGACGACAACCCCGAGGCCACGCTGACCCGGATGCCCGGCCTGGTGAAGCTGCAGACGCCCGGCGAACTGGTGATCCGCAGGGAGACCGTGGAGACCCGGATGGGACGGCCGTGGGAGACCCACGAATTCCAGCTCAGCATCGTCTCCTACTCCGGAAACATCGCCGAATGGGACGACGACCAGATCATCATCAAGTGGGAGCACTGAGGAGGAGACGTGGCCAAGCCCAAGCTGTCCATGCGGGAGCGGTATCGGCTGCTCACCCGTGACCTCGACTGGACCCCTACCTACGTCGATCCCAAGGACGTCTACCCCTACACCAGGTACGAGGGAATCAAGATCCACGACTGGGACGCGTGGGAGGACCCGTTCCGCTTGACGATCGACTCCTACTGCAAGTACCAGGCGGAGAAGGACAAGAAGCTCTACGCGGTGATTGACAGCTTCGCGCAGGGCCAGGGACATCTCTCACTGACCGACGCCCGCTACGTGAACTCGCTTAAACTCTTCCTGCAGGGCGTCACACCGCTGGAGTACGCTGCCCACCGGCATTTCGCGTTCCTGTCCCGACACCTGGACGGACCCGGTGCCCGCTTTGCGGCGCTGTGCCAGAGCATCGACGAGCTACGTCACACCCAGACCGAGATCCACACGATCAGCCAGTACAACAAGTACTACGGAGGCTTGCACAACTGGTCGCAGATGCACGACCGGGTCTGGTATCTCAGCGTGCCCAAGTCGTTCTTCGAGGACGGGATGTCGGCGGGCCCATTCGAGTTCCTGACGGCCATCTCGTTCAGCTTCGAGTACCTGCTGACCAATCTGCTCTTCGTCCCGTTCATGAGCGGCGCGAGCTTCAACGGCGATCTCGCCACCATGACGTTCGGCTTCTCGGCGCAGAGCGACGAGAGCAGGCACATGACACTCGGCCTGGAGTCGATCAAGTTTCTGCTCGAGCAGGACGAGGGCAACGTCCCGATCATCCAGGACTGGATCGACAAGTGGTTCTGGCGCGGTTATCGGCTACTCGGGCTGGTCGCCGCGATGATGGACTACATGCTGCCCAAGAAGATCATGAGCTGGAAGGAGGCATTCGAGCTCTACTTCGAGGGACAGATGATGGACGGCCTGTTCCCCGATCTCGCATATTACGGGATCCGGCTTCCGCGCCATCTCGACCAGGCGATCGCCGAGAAGGGACTGGTCAGCCACCAGGTTTATTGGCTCTTGTACCAGTTCAGCTTTGCAGCGTCGTTCAACACGACGGTTCCCTCGCCGGAGGAGCTCGACTGGATGTCGGCGAGCTACCCGGACACCTTCGACCGGCTATACCGGCCGTTGTGGGACCGGGCGAAGAGCATGGCCGACGGTGGCAACCGGTTCTTCGTCCGGGGCCTGCCGATGCTCTGCCAGACCTGTCAGATCCCGATGGGGTTCACCGAGCCCGACGACCCGACGAAGCTGTGCGTGCGCACCAGCGAGTACCGCGGGGAGCGGTTCAACTTCTGCTCCGACGGCTGCAAGTGGATCTTCGATCGGGAGCCGGAGAAGTACGTGCAGGCCTGGCTCCCTGTCCATCAGATCTACCAGGGCAACTGCGGCGGGCCTACCGTGCCCGACGTGCTCGCCTGGTACGGCATCAAGGACGGTGTCGACAACGGTGAGTACCTGACCTCGCCCGACAAGGCGTCGTGGGATGCCTGGCACGCGCAGACTGTCGTCGGTGGAGGTGGGGCATGACGGTCAAGGCGCTCTACGACTACGACTACCCGTCCAAGGACCGCCAGGAGCTCTTCGGCGACGACATCCTCGTCAACGTCATGTGGAGCAACAACCGGCTGTTCGCCTCTGCGGCGTGCTTCCGGGCGCCCAAGGCGATGCCCTGGTCGGACTTCAAGAGCCAGATGATCGACACTTGGGCCGCCTCGGATCCGGACTACGACCCCTCGGCCCCGACGGGCTGGCAGATCGACGGGCAGGATCGTTCCCCCGACCCCGCGGGGACGATCGGCGACATCGGCGTGGTGCACAAGGGCTTGATCACCTTCCGGACCTGAGTGCATGGTCCACATCGCAATGCGGCCCGACGACGTGAACAGCGAGGTGCGGGGCCTCGTAGCCCGGATCCGAAGCGCTGGCCCGGGCGAGATTCGGGTTCCGCATCGGGCGCCGCCGCGGCAAGTGCGATGTGTGCAAGGTGCGGCTGCAGGAGGGCGACCGGTTTTGCCGGGTCCTGCCGCTCGGGCTCATGACCGGTCGGGCCACACAGGCCCCGGCCCGCGGCCCGTCGCACGCGGAAGCACAGCAGTTCGTTTTGGCAAGTCGCGGAGAGGAATGGCGAGATGGCAGTAATCCGACTCGGGATCGTCCACATCAGGGTGACCGACCTCGATGAGGCACGCAACCACTACTCCAACACCCTGGGCATGCAGGTCGTGCACGAGGAGCCCGGCAGGCTGCATCTGAAGTGCTGGGACGAGTGGGACCATCACTCGCTGGTGCTGGAGGAGGGCGGCGTCGGGCTGGTCAAGCTCGGCTACAAGGTCGACAACGACGACGATCTGACCACCTACGAGGCCAAGGCCGCCCGCTTCGGCGCGACGACCGCACGGGTCAGCAAGGGCGAGAACCTCGCCGTGGGCGACGGGGTCCGGCTCACACTGCCCTCGGGACAGGCGCTCGAGCTGTACTCCGACATCGAGTTCACCGGCACCGACACCGGGTCGCTCAACCCCGAGGCATGGCCGCGGCACATGCGCGGTGTCGGGACGCACTGGATCGACCATGCCCTGATCGCCGCCGACGACCCCGGGCTCGTGGAGCGGTTCTTCATGGAGGTCCTGGACTTCCGGGTCGCCGAGCGCGTGATCGACAGTGTCAGCAACCCGGAGGTGATCGGGACCTGGCTGACGTGCGGGGACTCGCCGCACGACCTGGCGTGCATCAAGGGCCCGGACAACAAGTTGCACCATTTTGCCTACCATCTGGAGGACTGGGGAGCGATCCTGCGCGCGGGCGACATCTTCAGCATGGACGACGTGCCGATCGACATCGGGCCGACCCGGCACGGCATCACCCGCGGCACGACCATCTACTTCTTCGATCCCGCGGGCAACCGCAACGAGGTCTTCGCCGGGCTCGGCTACCGGGTCCACCGGGACTTCCCGACGATCAACTGGACGTCGGACCAGCTCGCGAAGGGGATCTTCTATCACGCGCGGGAGCTCAACGACCGCTTCACGACGGTGTTCACCTGAGCCGCTCAGTCGCTGTGCCCGTGTCCCTACCCGCCGGGCGGGCCACACGGAACCCCCTGCGTTTGGAAGGTCGTAGATGAGCGAGACATTCACGATCACCGTCGAACCGCTCGACCGTGAGGTCGAGTGTCGTGGCGATCAGGCGATCCTCGACGCGTGCCTGCGGGCAGGCGTCTACCTGCCGCATGCGTGCACGCATGGCACGTGTGGTACCTGCAAGCTGCAGGTTCTCGAGGGGGACATCGAACACAACGACTCGTCCGACTTCGCGCTCATGGAGTTCGAGCGCACCGAGGGAAAGGCGCTGGTGTGCGTGGCGACCCCGAACTCGGACGTGACGATCGAGGCGGACGTGGAGATCGAGGACGGCGTCGTTTATCATCCGGTCGAGGACTACGTCGGGACCGTGGTGCAGATCGAGGACATCGCCCGCGAGACACGCAGGCTCACGATCGATCTCGATCACGAGATGGCGTTCAACCCCGGCCAGTACGTCACGGTCTCGGTTCCGGGAACCGACGTCACCCGCACATATTCGATGGCCAACCCGCCCGCCGAGCCGGGCCGCATCGAGTTGCAGGTGCGTCGGACGCCCGGCGGCGTGGCCACGGACGGGTGGATCTTCAAGACGCTCGCGGTAGGCGACCGGCTGGAGCTGTCCGGCCCGTATGGGCGCTTCTTCCTCAGGGAGATGCGATCGGAACCGATGATCCTCATCGGTGGCGGCACCGGGCTCGCGCCGCTGAAGTCGATCGTCCGGCACGTCCTGGAGAGCGGTCTCGACCACCGGTTGTACCTCTACCAAGGCGCCCGGACGCAGGCCGATCTCTACGACGTGGCGTTCTTCCGAGATCTCGAGGAGAAGCACCCCGACCGGTTCACCTACCGCCCGTGCCTGAGCGACGAGGTGTGGGAGGGCCCGATGGGCATGGTGACCGATGTGGTGGCCGCCGACTTTGAGACCTGCCGCAAGCACACGGCCTATCTGTGCGGGCCGCCGCCGATGGTGGAGGCGGCGCTGAAGACGCTGATGAAGAAGCGCCTGTTCCCCAAGGACATCTATCGGGAGGACTTCTTCGACGCGTCGGACAAGGCGACCGGCGGGGTGCGCAGCCCCCTCATGAGGGCGTGACGGGCGGATGATCATGGCTAGCCAGCGCGACGTCGTCTTCACGCCGTTCATGCTGCGGGTCCGCGAGGTGCTCGACGGCGCGGATCGGTCTGCGCCGTTGCGGCTCCGCTCGAGCACCCTGCAGCCGTTCGCGCGAGCCACCGACGAGTGGTTCTACCTGCGGGCACGCTCCGAGCAGGTGATCGCCGAGGCGAACGCGATGCTCACCGGTCGGGCGGAGCTCGTTGATATCGAGGACGAGGTCGGCACCGGCACGCTGGCGTTCGTGCTGCAGTATGGCGAGCGGTCGGCCCGGATCTCGATGGGTCAGGCCGGACGTCAGGGATGGGTGGAGCTCGACCGGCGCCACGCCGGGAGCGCGCAGCCGCTCGAGCCCGAGGATCCGGACGTGCTCGAGGACCTCGTGATCGAGCTGCTCGGATCGCCAAGGAGCTCAACAGATGGCTGACACCGCGGGGCGGCGGCCTGAAATCGGCAAGTTCGTGGACGCAGCCGGCGTCAAGACCAACTACTTGGAGGCGGGCGAAGGGCCGCCGATCGTCTTGGTGCACGGCTCCGGGCCGGGGGTGACCGCGTACGCCAACTGGCGGTTGTCCATCCCGGACCTGGCCGCGGACTTCCACGTGTGGGCTCCCGACATGGCCGGGTTCGGCTTCAGCGACAAGCCCGGTGGCTACGGAATGCGGCTCTGGACGGACCAGCTGATCGGGTTCCTCGACGCGCTGGAGCTGGAGCGGGTCTCATTGGTCGGTAACAGCTTCGGCGGCGGGCTGGCCATCCGGGTCGCGGTGCAGCACCCCGACCGTGTGCAGCGTCTGGTGCTGATGGGCGCCACGGGTGTGAGCTTTCCGATCACCGAGGGCCTGGATGCCGTCTGGGGCTACGAGCCCGGCCTCGAGAACATGTTGAGGATCCTGGACTACTTCGCCTACAGCCGAGAGCTGGTCAACGACGAGCTGGCCAAGGTCAGGTACGAAGCTTCGATCGAACCGGGCGTTCAGGAGGCGTTCTCGGCGATGTTCCCGGCACCGCGACAGCGGTGGGTGGAGGAGATGGCCACTCCGGAGGACCAGATTCGAGAGCTCCCGCACGAGACGTTGATCGTCCATGGCCGCGACGACAAGGTAATTCCGCTGGATAACGCGCACCGGTTCCTGCAGCTCATGGAGCGCTCCGAGCTGCACGTGTTCGGGCGGTGCGGCCACTGGACCCAGATCGAGTGGGCGGACGATTTCAACGCATTGCTCAAGCGCTTCCTCAGCAGGCCGGAGAGGTAGGTACAGGCGATGGGCGCAGTCATGGCGGTCTTCGACTTCCACGGCGACAGCGACGAGCTCGCCACCCGTTACGACGACGTGCTGCGTAAGGTCGTCGCGATCTCGTCGGGCCGGCCGATGATCCATCTCGCCGTGCCGCGAGAGTACGGCTTCATGGTCGTCGACGTCTGGAGCTCCGAGGACGCGCTACGGGTGTTCGAGGGCAACGAGGACTTCCGCCGCGTGCTGCAGGAGTCCGGGCTGCCGGAACCGAAGCTGCGCATCTACCCGCTGCACAACCTCGGCTGGCCGGTCGATGTGATGCCGCTGTACCGCTGAGGGCCAACCGGAGACATCATGGCCAACGCTCGCACCCAGAAGGCAACGCCCAAGCCCCGATTGGTCGACCGCGACCCGGACCTGCTGCGGCGTATCCACGAGATCATGGTGCTCACCCGGGCGACCGAGGACCGCATGGTCGCAATGTACAAGGGTGGGGACCTGCTCGGTTCGCTCTACACCGGGCACTGGCACGAGGGGATCAGCGTGGGTGCGGCATCGGCGCTGCGCCCCGACGACTATCTGGCCCCATTGCATCGGAATCTGGGCGCGCACCTGTGGCGGGGGATGGAGCCCTGGCAGGTGATGGCGAGCTTCATGGGCAAGGCCACCTCGCCCACGGGCGGTCGGGACGGCACCCTGCACTACGGGCGGCTGGACCTGAACATCTACAACCCGCCCAGCCACATCCCGGCCAACTTCCCGGTGGCCACCGGGATGGCGTTCGCGGCGAAGTACCGCGGCCAGGACCGGGTGTGTCTCGCCTTCTGTGGGGATGGCTCGACGTCGCGGGCCGATTTCCATGAGGCGCTCACGCTGGCCAGCGTGCAGAAGTTGCCGAATGTGTTCGTGATCGAGAACAACCAGTACTCCTATTCCACGCCGCTGCACCTGACGTCCAACTCGGAGTCGTTCTCGATCAAGGCGGTCGCGTACGGCATCCCGGGGGTCACGGTGGACGGCACCGACGTGCTGGCCGTGCACGACGCCGTCGCCGAGGCGGTGGCGCGGGCGCGGGCCGGTGACGGCCCCTCGATCGTCGAGGGCGTCACGATGCGCATGCATGGCCACGCCGAGCACGACCCGGCCGACTACGTGGTCAAGGAGCTCTACGAGGAGTACTCCAAGAAGGATCCCGTCGAGCTGTTCGAGGGCCTGCTGGTCGACGCGGGCGTGCTCGACGTCGACGCCGCCAAGCAGGTGAGGGAGGACGCTCGCCAGTTCGCCATCGCCGCGCGGCGCAAGGCGCTCGCCGACCCGATGCCCGATCCCAGCAACATCGAGGACGGTGTGTATGCCGACTGAGCGAAGCTTGCGGAGCGATCATGCCTACTGACAGCGGTCAGGCGACCTACCTGGAGGCGGTCGGGCTGGCATTGGACGCCGAGATGGAGCGGGACCCCGATGTGTTCCTCATCGGCGAGGACGTGGGCCAGTTCGGTGGCGCGTTCAAGGTGACGAAGGGGTTCCTGGACAAGTTCGGGCCGCGGCGGGTGGTGGATGCCCCGATCGCGGAGACCGGGTTCACCGGGCTGGCGGCGGGGGCGGCGTTGGTCGGGCTGCGCCCGGTGGTGGAGTACCAGTTCGCCGACTTCATCTCGTGCGCGTTCGACCCGATCATCAACGTGCTGGCGCGTCATCATTGGCGCACCGGCGACGCGATGCCGGTCACGATGCGGGCCCCGTTCGGTGCCCGGCTGCGGGCCGGGCCCACGCACAGCCAGAGTGTCGAGAGCTACTTCGCGCACGTGCCCGGCCTCAAGATCGTCATGCCGGGCACGCCGCAGGACGCCGCAGGCCTGCTGGTGAGCGCGATCCGGGACAACAGCCCCACGCTTTACCTGGAGAACAAGTACCTGTATCGGCGGCTGCGGGCGTCCGGCCCGCTGTCGCTGGACCCGATCCCGTTAGGTGTGGCGAAGGTGGTGCGCGAGGGCCGCGACGTCACTTTGATCACGTACTCGGCGGAGGTGTCGCAGGGTCTTGAGGTGGCCGAGGAGCTGGACAAGGACGGCATCTCGGTCGAGGTCGTCGACGTGCGCACGCTGGTGCCGCTGGATGTGGAGACGATCGCGAACTCGGTGCGCAAGACGTCGCGGGCGGTGGTGCTGCACGAGGCGGCGCGGCGGCTCGGGTACGGCGCCGAGATCGCGGCGACCATCCAGGAGGAGTGCTTCTGGCATCTCGACCAGCCGGTGGCGCGGATCGCGGCGCGGAACACCCCGACGCCCACCAGCCCGCCCCTGGAGGACGCGGTGGTGCCGCAGCCCGCGCAGATCGCCGAGACGCTGCGGAAGGTCGCCCGGGCATGACCGCCGACGTGCTCTCTCGCAGAGGTGGAGTGATGGCCGACTACGATCTCGTTGTCCTCGGCGGCGGACCCGGCGGGTACGCGTCGGCCCTGTACGCGGCCTCGACCGGGCTGTCGGTGGCGATGGTGGAGAAGGAGAAGGTCGGCGGTACCTGCCTGCACCGGGGCTGCATCCCGGCCAAGGCGCTGCTGCACGCGGCCGAGGTGTTCCGCACCGTCTCGCACGCCGCCGAGCACGGGGTCAAGGTCGCGGGCACACCGGAGCCGGACTGGCCCGCGGCGAACAAGCGCAAGGCGGGCATCGTCAACCAGCTGCACCGGGGGCTGTCGGGGCTGCTCAAGCGGCGCAAGGTCACCGTCGTGGAGGGGTTCGGCACGCTCACTCCCGACGGGACGGTGGCCGTCGGCGGCGAGACGCTGCGCGGGAAGGCCACGATCATCTGCACCGGCTCGGTGCCGCGCGCGATCCCCGGCATGGACATCGACGGGATCCGGGTGATCACCTCGGACCAGTCGACCAACGACCCGGCCCCGCGGCTGCCCGAGCGGGTCGCGGTGATCGGCGGGGGCGTGATCGGGGCCGAGTTCGCCTCCGTCTACACCGATCTCGGGGTGGCCACCACACTGCTGGAGGCCCTCCCGCACGGGGTGCTGCCGATCGGGCCCGACCGGGACTGCGCCGACGTGCTGGCCCGCTCGTTGAAGAAGCGGGGCACGACGATCCACGCCGAGGCGCGGGTGGGCACCCTGGAGCACACCGACCACGGCGTGGTCGTGCCCTTCGAGAGCCCGAAGGGTTCGGAGAAGATCGAGGTCGACCAGGTGCTGGTCTCGATCGGGCGCCCCCCGCTCACCGAGGACATGGGTTTCGAGGCGGCCGGGATACGGCTGGACCAGCGCGGGTTCATCGAGGTCGACCCGAACACGATGCTGACCTCCCGGCCCGGCGTCTACGCGATCGGCGACTGCGTGAACACGCCGGGGCTCGCGCACGTCGCCTACGCCGAGGCGGTGCTCGCGGTCGACCACTTCCTGGGCGACGACCCCGTGCCCGTGAACTACGGCGGGGTGCCGTGGGTCGTCTACACCCACCCGGAGGTGGCGTGGTCGGGGATGACCGAGGCCGACGCGCGGGCCGCCGGGCATGACGTGGTGGTGCATAAGCACGCCTTCGCGGGCAACGGCCGGGCCATGATCCTCGGTGAGACCGACGGCCTGGTGAAGGTCGTCGCGCAGCGCGACGGGCCGATACTGGAGTTCCACCTGGTCGGGCCGTGGGCCAGTGAGCTGCTGCACGAGGGCTACCTGGCGGTGAACTGGGAGGCGCTGCCGTCGGAGGTCGGCAGGCTGATCCACGCGCACCCGAGCCTTCCGAGGCCATCGGCGAAACCATGATCACTTTCTCCGGCCGTTCTTTGCACGGCTGAGCCATCTCGAAAGTCACCCGAAAGGCCACGTGATGAACGACGAGTGGGTAGTGACCATGCCCAAGCTGGGCGAGACGGTCACCGAGGGCACGATCGGGAACTGGCTCAAGCAGGCGGGCGACACGGTGGAGTTCGACGACCCGCTGTTCGAGGTCTCGACCGACAAGGTCGACTCGGAGATCCCCTGCCCGTACGACGGCGTGATCGTCGAGATCCTCGTCGGGGCAGGGGAGACCGTGCCGGTCGGCACCCCGCTCGTGCGCATCGGTGCGCCGGGATCCGCCGTAGGCCCCTCGGGAGCGGCCCGGCTGCCGTCGGCGGCGCACGGCGTGGCGGCGGCGGGCGGTCCGGCGCTCGGTGACGCCGCGAGCCCCTCGATGGGCGGCTCCGAGGGCATGGCGGGCGAGGACCCCGCCTTCGGAGTACCGGTCGGGGTCGTGCACGACATCACGATGCCCAAGCTGGGCGAGACGGTCACCGAGGGCACGATCGGCAGCTGGCTCAAGCAGGCAGGCGACACGATCGCGTTCGACGACCCGCTCTACGAGGTGAGCACCGACAAGGTCGACTCCGAGATCCCCAGCCCCTACGACGGCGTGTTGCTGGAGATCCTGGTGGCCGCGGGGGAGACCGTGCCGGTCGGGGCCGTGCTGGCGCGCATCGGCGAGCTCGACGCTGCTCCCCTTTCTGCCCCGCCCACACCGCATGCCAGCGTCGGATCCGGCGCGTCGTTGCCTGCTGCGCCCGTTCCCGCCGCAGGTAACGGCCGAACCGGCCGTTTGCTCTCCCCGCTCGTGCGCAGGCTCGCAGTCGAGAACGGCATCGACCTCGCGAATGTTGCAGGCTCCGGAGTCGGGGGGCGGATCCGCCGCGAGGACATCGAAGGCGCGATCGCCACCGCGAGCCCGAGCACACTGACTGTGGCCGCACCACCGCCAACACCGGTGGTGCCTGGGCCCGCGCCCGGCGGCGGGCCCGTCCTCGTCACGCCTGGAGCCCCAATCGCCCCGAAGGCCACCGCAGGCCCGGCCATGCCGCTCGGCCTCCGCGACGAGAGGGTACCGCTGCCCAAGATCCGGTTGACCATCGCCGACCGCATGGTCCACTCGCTCCGAATCGCCCCGCATGTGTGGACGTCGGTCGAGGTCGACCTCGACGCGATCGAGCGAATACGCGCCCGGCACAAGGACCGCTTCCGGAGCGAGGAAGGGATGTCGTTGACCCAACTGGCGTTCGTCGCCCGAGCGGTCTGCGACGCGCTGCGCGCCTTCCCGAACGTCAACTCCTCGCTGGACATCGACACGAAGACCCGGATCCTGCACAACTACGTCAACCTCGGCGTCGCCGTCGATCTCAATGAGCAAGGGCTGGTCGCTCCGGTCATCCGCGACGCGGACACGCTCAACGTGCGTGGGCTCGCGCGGGCGATCCGAGCGGTGGCGCAGAAGGCGACCGGCGGCAAGCTCGCCCCGGACGACCTCACCGGCTCGACGTTCACCATCACCAGCCCCGGCCCGATCGCGGACTACGCGTCCGCTCCGATCATCAACCAGCCCAATTCGGCGATCCTGTCGCTCAACATGATCACTCGGCGACCGGTCGCCATCGGCGACGTGATCGCCATCCATCCGATCACAATCCTCGGCTTCTGCTATGACCACCGGTCCTTTGACGGCGTCACCGCCTCGCGGTTCATGGCGCACGTCCGCGACTCGCTGCAGGGCCGCGACTGGGAGGTCGAGTTCGCCTGACTTTGGGAGACGACGGCGGAACCGACCAAACGATCAGTCGGGAATGTCGGCTGCGGACGATACGCCGTCGGAGGCCGTCGAACCTGGCCGACATCAGGCGCCCCTACGATGGCGCTATCAGCCAAGCAGCGGCTTCCGTCGGAACACGTACTTCATCGCCACTGCGACCGGATCGTAGGCGGCGAGCGTCTGGACGGAGTCGTCGACGACGACGGTGACCGGCCGCGACTGCACGATGCAGATCGATTCCCCGGCGCGCCGATCGACGTCGAGTGGGTGCTCGACCGGCACCGGGCATCCGTAGTACTCCTCGATCCGCCGCGGCGCCTCGAAGACGGCGCGGATCGGCTCCTCGTCGACGCACAGCGACCCCATGCGCAGCGGCCGGGCGGGGCCCGGGTCGTCGGGAAACAGAAGATCGACAGACACGAGTGGGTCTCCTCCACTGGAGTGGCGGTCAGATGTGCCACCCCCGAGCGGGCGGCGTCGGAGCGGCCGGCGCTGCGCGGCAGCAGGCCGCGGCCGGGCGGGACGCCGCTACAGGTAGCCGGGCCGCTGCAACCGCCCTGCCGCCGCCGCGCCACCGCACAACCACCACGACGCCACGACGACCCCGCCGGCGGGAGCCGCGCGCACCCGGTGAGCAGGCCGAACGGTGACCCGGCGAGGCACTCGGAAAAATCTTGAAATCCGTGACGCCGACGCCCCGGCGGGACGACCCTGCCCCGGGGAACCTTCGACACCATCCTTGCCTCGGTCGACCTCGTCGCGGAGCGACGCTGTGTGATGTGTGCGCGCCTGCGTCGTGCCTGCCCGCGCCGTCGGGGATCGTGTGGAGGTCTTTGGGTGGCTCCCGTGTCGCGCTATTCGTGGTCGGTGCTGTGGCGCGCAGGCGACTCCTAGCCTCTAGAGGCGGAGGGTAGGAGCATGTGAGCATCCTCATCGACACCGCTCGCACGCTGTCGGTGCAGCTGGGCTGGCTGGGGCCCGTGACCACAGGCTGAACGGCCTTCCGTTCAGGGCGGGTTATCTGCGTTGGTGATGGGCCCTGCTCTCACCCACGGTTTCCCCGCCCCGGCAGGCGAGGTCTCCTGAGCGCAACATCACACGCCAGGGAGGTCGCCATGCCAGGATCGGTCATCGTCGGTGGCGCACGGTCACCGATCGGCAACCCGTCCGGCGCGTTGAGAACCTCACGGCCATGGACCTGGGCGGCATCGCCATCGCCGCCCCACTGGATAAGGCCGGTATCACCGGCGACCAGGTCGACTACGTCATCATGGGTCATGTCATCCAGGCGGGCGCCGGGCAGATCACCGCCCGACAGGCCCCGGTCAACGGCGGCATCCCCATGACCGTGCCGCTGTCACGGTGAACGAGGTCTGCCTGTCCGGGCTGAACGCGATCGCGATGGCCGACCAGCTGATCGGCTACGGCGAGTTCGACACCGTGGTCGCGGGCGGCATGGAATCCATGACCAGCGGCCCCTACCTGCTGCAGAAGGCCCGCTCCGGCCACCGCCACGGTGGCTCCGCCCTCATCGACGCCACCGCGCACGACGCCCTGTTCTGCAGGTTCGACCACCGCGGAATGGGCGCCTCCACCGACGCCTACAGCGCCGCGAAACACCTCACCCGCGCCGAGCAGGATGAGTACGCCGCGATGAGCCACGAACGGGCCACTGCGGCGGGCAAGAAGGGATTGTTCGACGACGAGATGGCCCCGGTGCCCGTGCCGCAGCGAAAAGCGATCCACTGCTGGTCACCAGGACGAAGGCCGCCGAGAGCCTCGCCACCCTGCGCCCGGCGTTCGCCGCCGACGGCACGGTGACCGCCGGGAACGCCTCACAACTGTCCGACGGCGCCGCCGCGGTGGTCGTGATGAGCCATGCGCGAGCCGAGCAGTTGGGCCTGCCGGTGCTGGCCGCGATCGGCGCCCACGGCGCCGTCGCAGGCCCCGACGCATCCGTTGCTGTCCCAGCTCTGGGCCATCTTGTGACGCCTGGGACGCTGATGCATGCCCACGCATTGATGAACGTGGGTTGTCGCGCAGCAGGTTTTCACCAGCGCGCTGACCGCGTCAGCGCCGCGGCCGCCAGCCGGTCCAAGGAAGGCGTATACCCCGCCTACGTCGGGCGAACGTCGCCCTCGCCGAGGACCGTCACTGTGCCGGTGTTGCCGTCGACCAAGATGCGCTGCCCGGTCTGGATCCGTGCCGTACCCGACACCGTGCCGGTGACCGCGGGCAGGCCGTACTCGCGGCACACGATCGCAGCGTGCGACATAATCCCGCCGACGTCGGTAACGATTGCCCTGATCCGGCCGAAGATCGGGGCCCAGCTCGGGGCGGTGAGCGGGGTGACGAGGATTTCACCGTCTCGCACCTGATCGATCTGGGCAGGGCTGGAGATGACGCGGGCCAGCCCCTCCGCCACCCCCGGGGAGGCGGCCATCCCGGTCAGCTCGCCCTGCTCGTCGTCGTTCCCGACTCCGAGCCATCGGGCGATGCTCTTCTCGGTGATGCCCCACAACATGATGGTGAACGGTTCGGTCACCTGCTCGGGGGGGATACCGAGCGCGGGCGGCGGCGGCTGCCGCTCAAGGGCGCGGAGGATGTCCTTGCGACGCCCGATCTCATCGGGCCACCGGGTCGGGCCGAGCGACGGCGCGGCGACGGCCCAGGAGCTGTAGAGGTCCCACAGGACGTCGGTGACCTCGTTGCGGCGCAGGTAGAACACGTCGTCCTCGTCGGCGAAGAACCCGGCACCGACCAGCATCCGGCCGAGCTCGCGCATCTTGCGCCAGATGGCTGCGTGCGCCCAGTGCTCGACGTAGAAGTTGTGGTTCTCCACGTACGGGAAGACCACCCGGGCCAGGCGCAGCTTCTCCGTGAACGCGGCCCGGTCGGCGTCGGTGGGCATCAGCCCGGCGTACTCGGCGGTGATCCGGTCGCGCTCGGCATGGAGGCGCCCCAACGGACGCGCGAGATCCTCCCCCAGCCGCACCTTGGCCGTGTAGTCGCGGATGTAGCCGAACGGGATCTCGCGGTGCTCGATCCAGATCCGATCGGAGTGGTAGAAGCCGGAGCCCGAGGAGAAGTTGAACCACGGCTCGGCGACCTCGTCCCATCGGGCGAGCCAACGCCTGCCCTCGGCGGTGGCGCGCAGCCGCTCGTCGACGCGGTCCGGGTGCTCGGCCTCGCTGAACACGTCGTCGAGGTCCAACTCGACCGCCAGCCGCGCCAGCTCCTTGAGCTCATCGTCAGGGCGGAACACGTCGACCTCGATCCCGGCGACCATCCGCGCGATCGACGGGTCCGGGATGTTCGGGAATGCCCGTTTGCAGAAGCCGAAGAAATCCAGATAGGCGGCGTAGCCGAGGTTGAGGAACTCGAAGTGGTGCATCCACAGCTTGAGCGCTAGGTCGAGCAGGCCGCGGTAGCCCTGCAGGAGGGCAAGCCCCGAGCCGGTGCCGCGCCCCTCGGTGATGACTGCGATGTCCTCCTGTTCCGGCAGCGAACCGAACCGGATCTGCTGGATCTCGCCCACCAGCGCCCGGATCTTCTCCAGCCATTTGTCGTACAGGTCGTCCCAATTCGCGTAGTAGAAGCCAGCCCGCCGGAGGAACTCCGCCGCCCGCGCCGCCGTCAGAGCCGGGTCGGCGATCGACACCGGGGCGAGGTACCCGTACCCGTGCAGGATCCGGTAGTCGATCCCGAGGGCGGCCGGGATGAGGTAGTGCCGGGTGTTGTATTGGGACAAGGCGGCCATGGCGTATTCGAAGAACGTCGCGTCCCAGGGCGGCAGCGGCGTCGGCCAGTGCACGCCGTCCTGGAACCAGAACATACCCTCCTCGTACTTCCGCCGGCCCTCCGAGAACAGCGACGAGTCCGTGTAGAGCTCCTCCCAGCCCTCGGCCCCCGGCGGGGTCCCGACCTCGAACGGGTTGGGCAGCCGGGCCCTTTCCCGCGCACCGACCCCCGCCTGCCCGGATACCAGCGTTGACACGATGCCGCCGTAGCCGGATGGCTCACCTGCGCTGACCGGGCTTACCGGCCGCCTGCTCCACACCGTCTCGGGGCGGCTCTGCAGCAGGAACACCCGGTGCCCGCCAGCCGGATCGGCTTCAATCGCCCACTCGACGTCCTGCGGGCAGCCGCAATGCTGCTCCGCCCGTAGGGCGAGACGGGCCACTTCCTTGATCTGGTCGTCGGACAGGCAGGCGGCGCTGCGTCGCTCAGCGGGCACCTCGGCCCGGACGATCCCCCGACCGTCGGCCGCCGGCCGGTACTCGACGGTCTTGTCCGAGACGACCCGCCGGGTGATGTCGATCAACACCTTGTCGACCAGGTAGCTGTCGGGGGTGACCTCGCCGGCCACTACTGCCTCCCCAAGTCCCCAGGACGCGTCGATCGCGATCTCCGAGCGGTCCCCGTTCTGCGGGTTGAGGGTGAAGGCGACCCCGGCGACCTCGGCGAGCACCATCTTCTGGACGGCGACGCCCATCGCCTCGCCGTCCCCAGTTCCGCCGACGCCGGCCCGGCCGTCCACACCAGGCCCCACCCGCCGCCGGTAGGCGATCGCGCGCTCGGTGAAGAGGCTGGCCCAACACCGCCGCACCGCCTCCATCACGTCGGCCTCACCGCGGACCCACAGATAGGTTTCGTACTCCCCGGCGAAACTCGCGTCCGGAGCGTCCTCCCCGACGGCCGAGGACCGTACGGCTACCGGCACGTCGACCGTCCCGCACCGACGGCGCAGCTCGGCATAGGCGCCGGCTACCGCGTCTCGCACCTCGTGGGGCAGCGGGGCGGCCTCGACGAGGCCGCGCATCGTGGCGCTGGTCCGAGCCAACCCGGCTGAGTCGTGGGCAATGTGGCCGGTCAGGAGCCCCCGCAGTCGGTTCTGGAGTGGGCCGCTCGCGACCAGGTAGGCATCGGTGGTGACGGCGAAGCCCGGCGGAACCGGCAATCCGGCCGACGTCATCTCGCTCAGGCCCGCGGACTTGCCGCCCATCCGGGGAACGAGCGCCTGGTTGAAGTCGTCGTCGAACCACACGATGTAGGACACCGCGTCCTCCCTTGAACCGGAATCAGTGCGCTCAGCGCTGCGCGATGCGACGTCGCTGACCGCCAAGTCGCCCGACGGGCCCGGGGAAGTTCGTGCGAATGCCCCGTGCCAAGGGAACCCAGTAGGTCACCAGCCCGGTACACCCTGATCGTGCCGAGCCGTCGAACTCGGCGGAAACGACTCCCCCGGGGCGGACCGGCACCGGAGAGACCAGGCCCCGCCCGACAGCACCACGCTGTCCGCCTTCAGATCCTCACCGCGCGCGGTCAAAATGTTGATCAGCCACGCGACCGCCGGCGCGGTTCGTGAGATCCGGGGCTTCGCACCGACCAGCTCCTCGCCGACCTCGAGATGCTGCTCGACCAACAGCCACCGGCCTCGTAGACGATCCCGCGATCGAGAAACGGAACCGCCGGATCGGCTTGCGTTCCCGATCCGCGACGATGAACTCGTCGGCGATCGCCCGAGGATCCATGACCGGGCAGGTTCGGCACAGTTGTCTGGCCCGCTGCCCCCGGCGGCCCGCGCCGGGCCGCGCTCGTGGTCGGGCGGGAAGAACACGCCGCCGTCGAGCCCACGACGCACCCCGCAGCTGCCAGTGCCAGATCTCGGTGACCGGCGCCGGGGGCCACCGGGGCACCGCCGCACCCGTCGCCATCGGGAAGTTCGGTCGAGCACGACCTGCCGCGCGATCAGACGGGGCCGGGTCGTGTTCGTCGCGTGGTGTCATCGCTTGACCGGGTGCAGGTCCTGGGGGTCGCCGAGGTGGCCGCTGGCGACCCGCCGTAGATCGCGCAGGAACCGGGCCACGAGCGCCGAAACACCACGCATGATCACGGAAATGACCCCGTCCCCAGATACCGCTCACAGGTGATACACCGGGGTCCGGGGCGCATGGATGACCTGGCGAGCTTAGTCCGATCGGCCTGGGGCAGCAACCCGTGAAGCGCCACCTGCACGATCATCCCGAGACCCGGTTCGCGCTGCTCTACGTCGGCGAGGACGGGTGTTGGGAGGTGTTGTCGCGGGCGCGGATGCCAGCCTCGCAGGTGTGTCGCCGGTTGCCGTTCGAGAAGCTGGACCGGCCCGCCATCCCGGCGCTGATGCGCACCTACCACCGGATCTACGCCGAGGTCGAGGACGCGCTGTAGTGGGAGGTCGAGGACTCCTACGGCAGAGGCGCCGCTGCACAAAATGGGCCGTGTTCACCCGCCGGCGCCGAGCTTGGCGTTGACATTGTCGATCATCTCGGCGTCAATGCGGCCCCAGCCCGAGATCTACCACGAGCTCAGCGCGGCCTTGCTGCCGCCGGTTTAGCGATCACCTACGGCAACGGCCAGCGCTCCGTCGAGTTCTACGCGATTGGGATGCTACTTCGCCCGGGATCCCCGGTAACCGAGAAGTACGGGGGCGCCGGGCCCTCCCCCGGGCACCCGCGGCGGCGTGCCGGGTCGTCGGCGCCGACACCTGGACCTGTGCACAGCCGTTGGGGCCAGCTTCCAGGTCCTCACCCGCTGTCTGCGTGAGCTGGAACGCGACGGTCTCGTCGCCCGGCGCTGTCCGCCGAGGTGCCGGTCCGGGTTGAGTATCGCCTCACCGAACTCGGCCAGACGATCTGCGACCGGGTGTACGCCATCCGGGACTGGGCCGAGAAACGCGCTGGCGAGCTTCGTGCCGCCCGGCGGCGATACGAGCAGCCCGAGGCACCCGCAGCGGTCCCGCCCCATCCTGATCTCGCCGCGGCTTCCCACCGTCGACACCCCACTTGCGTCGGATCAGGATCGAGGCCGTCCGGCAGGGCCGCAAGCGCGGCGAGGGTGTAGGCGGTAACGGACAGTGAGCTGGCGGCGTAGCCGTCGACGAACACGTCCGCGGCGCGGGACGTGTAGCCGGGCCCACGCCAGGCGAGCCCGGCGACCTCACGCCGAGGCATCGCCGATCGACGAGGTCCTATCCCGCGTCGATCAGCACGATAGATCCGGCCCCGAACCCTCGCCAGAGCCGGTGGCCATGGTGGACGAGGCCAGCGGCGACCGGGTGCAGATCCTCGACCTCGAGACCCGCCGGGTACGGCGGGTGTACGTGCATGCCAAACGTTGCGTCGTCGACGACGTCTGGGCGTTGGTCGGCAGCACGAACCTGAACGTGCGCTCGTTCGCCTGCCTCCGCGCTGGTGGCGCGTCCGCTCTGCCCTACCAACGGCTGACGAACACTCAGCGCAGCTCAACTTGCTCGCGAGCGCCGTGCTGAGCCTGCTACGCACCGCTACCGAAGCGCTCGACACCGAGCCGGACCTGCCCGACCATATCCGTCGGGCCATCAATGAGCTCGCCGTTACCCTTGGCGCGCCCGCCGACGGACGATGACCGCGAGGTCGCTCGCAGCGAGAGCGCTTCTCGGATGACACGATTCTCAGCACCCACACGCCGTCACCCTGTCTGGACCGTCATGTGGAAAAGCTCGCGTCGCTACCTCGGGCACCTGCTCGGGTCCGGGCCGGATCGACGTCTCGCTCGGGATGGCGACGCAGGTACTCCCGTTCGAGTTCCGCCGACCGCCTGGTGTGCTCCCGAAGGGCGTCAGGCGCGCCGTGCAGGAACGTGTCATGACGCGTGCGATGGAGATGCTCCAGCTCGCGAATCAGGTCGGTCTCGGCAAGATCTTCAGGACGCACACCCGACACGTCGTCCTCCTCTGGCCCACGGACGGTCTAGCAGGGAGTTCGAGACATACCGGCACATGCCCGAGCACCGCAAGGTTGGGCACCCTTTGTCGACATGCGGGTTGTCAACGAGTGAGTAGCAGGTCGGCTGCGATGGCCATAGCGGACGATCATGCTGCCCGGGCTGCCACGTGACCCTGAGGTCGGCCGACCGCGAAGACGCTGATGAGGCCGTGACACGGTTCTCGGCACCCACAGGTCGGGCATTATCGCTGCGGCTACTGTATCTGATCTTGGTGCGGGTGCTCTGCGTGATCTCGCCGATGAGGCGCCGGGCGTTGTCCAAGGACGTCGCGTCGAGCAGGGGAGCCGGTGGCCTACCGAACCTGCTGTCTCCCCGGCGGCACGGCCTTCTGGTCAGTCTCGGCGTGTCGTGGCGTGCAGGTCCGTCGGCGAGCTATCGTGCCTCGAACATGGGTTCGACATCCGGGAGCTCGTTGCATGAGCACACACACCGTGAACACCACGACGACCGCCACCAGGTCTGCTACGACGACGCCGGTGCCGGGGCCGCGCCCGACCCCGCCGCGCCGGAAACCCGCCCGGATCAGCGTGGCGCGGCAGGTGAGACAGCAACGCCGCGGCTACGCCGCGGCCGTGCTGCGCACCTTGGCCCGCACCCACCAGGGACGCCCTGCCACCCAGATCCATGCCACGCTGCGCAGTAGCCTCGCACCCCTGGGTGTGCGCCTGACCCCGGCCACGCTGCGCGAGCTCGCCGCCGACATCGCGGCCGGCAGGCCCGTCGAACTGCCTTGACCGGTAACAGGCCCGGAGCAGCGAGATGGCACACGTCCCGGCGCGGGAGCAGGTGACCATGTTCTGCTGCGGCAAGCGGTGGGTCGGCGTCGATCGCGCGCACTGCTGCCGGCGCACCGCCGGATGTGGTCACGTCTTCGACGACGTCGTGCTCTGGGACCGGCACCGGCGCCGCGGACGCTGCCTCGATCCGCGATCACTGGACCTGATCCCCAACACCGAGGGCACCTGGCTGCGCGCCCTTGAACACTCCTCCCACTGAGCCCATCCAGCCCGCGGCGACACGTCTTGATGA
This sequence comes from uncultured Actinomycetota bacterium, assembly GCA_963736375.1. Lineage (GTDB taxonomy): Bacteria > Actinomycetota > Actinomycetes > Mycobacteriales > Pseudonocardiaceae > Pseudonocardia. The sequence goes on along the minus strand of CAVTOL010000017.1, from coordinate 181,570 downwards.
TCAGGCGGCAAGGCCCGGGGCGGTGAGGGCTCGCCAGGCTGCGGCGATGTCGACGACCTTGCGGAGATCACAGCTGTGAGTGGCCCGAACGAGGCCGACAACGTTGCGGCCGAGGCAGGTCACGAGGTCGCGATCTCAGCGCAGGCGCGGCGGCGGTGACCGATGACCGAGTGCTCGCCGTAAAGCGTTGCGATCACGAGCGACTATGACCCTGGCCTCGATGCAGTGGTGGGCCTGTACGCGGCGTAGCGATCGCTGGTGGTGCGCGCGGTCGGGCGCGGTGGGCGAGGGGTGCGCATGTTCGAGAGGTTCACCGATCGAGCGAGGCGGGTTGTCGTCCTGGCGCGAGAAGAGGCCCGGATGCTCAACCACAACTGCATCGGCACCAAGCATATCCTCCTCGGCCTGCTCCGGGAGGGCGACGGCAGGGATCATCAACTGGCGGCGGTGAAACAACATGCCGAACCGGCCGGTCACCGGCTGGTGGTCGGCTATTACCAGTCGGCGGCGATGGCGCTGAAGAAGTCGGCCTGAACCTTTGACCCGCCCAGGTCGGCAGCGACGCGACGCGGCCCGCCCGAGGTGAACGCCGCACCAGGAGCAGCTGGGCTGTCGGTGCCAATCGGATCGTGCGGCCATCGCTGCAGAGCCAGCGGGCGATCAGCGGCCCCCGTTACCCCCGGAGATGCCGGTGGTGGGGCCGGGCACGTCCGGGGTGGTCACACCCGTCGGTCGGGTCGGGCTCTCCGTGGCCGCGCCAACGTCGGCGATGTCGTGACGTCCTGTGCTGGCGGCACGGAGCATCTGCTTGGCGAAGGCACGCTGCTGCGCAATCAGGTTCTCGGCGAAGTCAAAGACGGCGTCGAGCACCTCTTCGGGATTGCCCGGAGCCTCACTTACCGGCCGAGAGCGGCTGCTTATTCCCTTCATCAGCTCGTTGCTGCGTTGGCTCCACTGTTCCCAGAGGTGTTTGAAGTTCTCCTGTGTGCGACGGGTCAGCTCGGTGAGCTGCTCCTGAGGACTGGTCATGGCGAGATCCTCCTCCGCGCGGCGCTGCAGGGCGACCCCATGATGGGCGCGGACACGGTTCGCGTTGCTTTTCCGCCTCCCCACCCACACGCCGGAGTGCCGGCGGCGGGGGCGAATTCGGCGGCGACTTGGGGCGGCAGCGATCAGCAGCAACGGCCCCAGCTTGTGTCCGGCCGGATGCTGCCCACGCGGAGGCCCGGCCTCCGCGTGGGCGCTCGTGGACTATTCGTTCGCCTCGTACTTGAACGACAGGCTAAGCCGTACGCGGTAGCCGGTCACCGCGCCGTTCTCGATGGTCACGTCCTGACGCACGACTTCGGCGATGCGCAAGTCACGCACGGTTCCGGTGGCAGTGGCGACCGCGTTGCGGGCCGCCGCTTCCCAGGACTCGCTACTGGTTCCGATAACGTCAGTGACCCGGTAAACGCTGTCCGACATCCTTTGACCTCCTCGCCGATCCGGCGATGCCACGTTGCGCCGCCGTTCCGCGAGCCTATCTTGCTGGGCCGGCGACATCGGCAAGATCGAGTCAAGCTTGGACAGGCTGCGAGTCCGGCTCGGTGAGTTCGTCGTGCGCACTCCGGAGTTGCTGGCCCGTCGGACGTTGTGGATCTCGCCTGTGGAGCGGTGGGGAGGAAGTTCGTGGGTCGGCCTGCCCGAACGCACCATGCGGCCAGCGATCACCGTAGTGGCACGTGTGTGGGCGGCATTGACCTGCTCTTGCCCTCGGTAGGAACGTTTAGTCGAAACCGCTTGCACCCGTCGGACGCGGTGCTCTCGACCGGGCCCGCTCCTACAGGGATGACCCATGGCTCCGCCTTACCCATCGGGTCATCCGGATACCCGGCACCTGATCCAATGGTGCTTGACCGCGCCCCGCCGCGGGCCCGGCAACCACGACGACCGGTCACCCTCCTGGGGGGATGCCCACGCATCGATGCCGCGGAAGCGTGCGCGTGCGCGTGTCTGGCGCTGTGTCAGACGACAATGAGCCACGGGGAGCATGCCATGGTCACTCCGTCCCGTCGGACCGACCCGTCTGCAGAGGATCTTCCTCGGGGATTGCTCGCTGTCGCCGCGGTGCTGATCGGAGTGGGCAGCGCGGTCGGGTTGGCAGGCCTGGCTATGGGCGCCGCCGCTCTCGCGACCGCAGGCAGGCGCTGGTACAGCCGCGCTGACCTGAGCCCCGGTGAGCTCGCCCGGCTCAAGTGGGAGCAGGCCAAGGCGGTTGCGGGAGCCGGCAGCGGAGCCTGGCGGGAGACCGAACTGGCCAAGTACTCCCCACGGAGTGGGCGCGCGACGTGATACCGCGGATGTAGCGCCTGGACGGTACGAGAGCGCGCCGCATTGATACAGGTCGTCGAGCAGCCCGGCGCCAAGCATGTCGTCCGGGCGTCGAGCCCGGCGGGACTGAGGGTCGGCGTGGAGTGGATCACCGGGCGTTTGTTGCCACAACGGCACACGTCCGGGACGTCTGCCCATTCTGCGGCGTTCAATGTGAATTAACCTGAATGATAAACATGACCCGGTGGCCTTATCGGCCAACGTGGTTTTCTCGGGTCGTTCACGTGGGGTTGCCGCCTGCGGGCGGCGGGCTGCGGAGCACGGCGATCGAGCGGGGGCCGACGATTACCTGATCGCCGGTGTGTTGTTTGGCTGCTCCGGCGGGGGCGGCGGGGTTGTAGCTGTCGATCTCGGTCTGCCATTCCGCGCCGGGGCGGGCGGGAGGCAGGGCGAAGCCGAGGGGCTGCCACCAGGAGTTGACCAGGACCAGGAAGTCGTCGTCGAGCAGGGGTGTGCCGTCTTCGGCCCGGTCGGGGTCGTTGGACCCGTCGAGGTAGATGGCCAGCGCGCGGGCGCTCGGGTCGGCCCAGTCGCCGCCGGTCATCTCGGTGCCGGCGGGGGTGAACCAATTGCAGCTCGGAGGCCGGGCGGATGGTGCGCGGCTGTTGCCGACGGCGCCCTGTGTTCAGGCAGGGCTAGCCCTGGGAGTGACCCTGATCACGATGCGGTGGCAGCGCGACTCGCGGAGATGCGGGAGCGCCTGCTCCGGGACGCCGACTTTCGCAGACGTTCGAGCCGTGGACCCTCGCTCAGCGGCGGCGGAGCAAGAGGGCGCCGACAAGGCCCGCCAGCGCCCCGGCTCCGAGTAACCCGGCTGTGGTGCCGCCGCTGGGCCGGGGCGTGACCACCACCTCCGTGCGGATCACCGCAGGCCCGGGCACCGCGACCGGCTCCTGGGTCTGGTTCTCCGGCGACGTCGCCGCCCACGCGGTCACGAACAGCACGAACTGCGATGCGTAGTAGATGAACACGAGCAGGCCAAGGAACGACCCGAACACCGCCCCGCTGGGTGTCCTGGTGATCGTCTGCAGATAGATGGCCATGCCCTGCTTGAGCGCCTCGAACCCCACCGCGCCCAACACGGCCGCCTTGGCCGCGCTGCGCAGGGCCACGTGCTCGCGCGGGAGTCGGGCGAGTACCCAGACGAAGATCAGCCAGTTGGCGGCGAGTCCGATCAGCACGCCCAGCAGCGTGAGCAGTAGTTCCGACCCCGTCTGCTCGGCCAGCCCGAAAAACGACAGCACCGTCCCGGCGAATCCGGTCAGCAGCCCGGTGAGCGCGAATGTGACGGCCAACGCGAGCCCCAAACCGAGCAGCGCCGACAGGTCGGCCAGTGTCCGCTTCACGATCGGCGGTGGCGTGGGCACCTGTCCCCATTGCTCCGAGAGCGCAGTGCGCAGGTTCGTCATCCAGCCGATGCCGGAGTAGAGCGCAGCCAACAGGCCGAAGAAGCCGACCGTCGCGGCCGAGCTGATGGCCTGGTTGATGACGCTGTTCAGCGTGTCGCCGAGCGCTCCGGGCCAGGCCGCGGTGATCTCGTTCTTCAGTCGGTCGACAGCTCCGGGCCGGGCGCGCAGCGCGAACCCTGCCGCCGCGAACGCGATCATCGTTATCGGGACGAGCGACAGCACGCTGAAGTACGTCACCGCGGCCGCGTAGTCTTTCCCGTGCCGCTCGGTGTAGCGGGCGCCTGCGCGCACGAGATGGTCGAGCCACCTGTACCGATCGCGCAGCTGCTGGAACCTCGACGTCACATCGGCCACCAGAAGATCTTCCCCCGGGCGCGGTCAGGATCTGAGGGACGAACCCGGGCGATCGTGGGCCATCCGACGACATGCGGTGTCGATGCCCCCCGATGTAGCTATCCGCGCAAGCCGGACCGCAGATCGAAGTGCAGCGGACCTGGATTACCGCCCTACTCGGGAAGGCGGGCTCCTGAAATGGGGATAAGGCCGCGGTAGCCCGCGGCCAACTCGACAGATCTGATCAGCGCCCGCCGGGCTCCCCCCACAATGTGTGGTCGGTGGGTGGCGCAGGATGCCGACCACCGCAAGCAGGGACGGAGATATGCGATCTGTTCTCCGCCCCCGCAGATGACGACTTGGGATGACAACATGGGCTGGCCCGCGCGGTCTCGGTGCTCTCCCGCCGGGTGTGAGCGGGTCAATGGGGTCAGCCGGCCACGCGCAGCTGGCCCGTGCGTCGGAAGCCCGAACAGCAGGGCTTGCGTGTCGTTGAACGGCCGATGACACCGCCCACGACGGCGTCGCCCGCCTGGGCGCAGCGGCCCGGGTGTGTCGGATCGACAACTGTCAGACTAGGGGAGATCAGGCACTTCGGCCCCATCAGCGGCCCGCGCGGTGGTGTGATTCCCCGGTGATCCCTGACTGCGGCGCCGGGGACGGCATCCCCCCACCAACCCCACCGGGGCCAGCTGGGGAAGCCGGTGGAGTTCGGCCACAAGGCCCAGCTGGTCGACAACGTCGAGGGAATCGTGCTCGATCACAGCGTGCACCAGGACAACCCGCCCGATGCGCCACTGCCGGCCCCGCGATCACCCGGATCCAGACCCTCTTTGGCCGGATGGTGCGTGCGGTGACCGCGGACCGCGGCTACGGCGAAGCCAAGATCGAGCAGGAGCTGCGCGACCTCGGGGTGAAGCTCGGGGTGAAGAACTGTGGTGATCCCTCGTAAGGGCAGGCCGGGCCAGGCCCGCCGCGAGCTCGAGCACGGGCGCGGGTTCCGGCGGCTGGTCAAGTGGCGCACTGGATCCGAGGGTCGCATCTCCTACCTCAAGGCCGCTACGGCTGGGACCGCACCCTGTTCGACACCCTGGCCGGCGCGCAGACCAGGTTCGGTCTCCGCGTGCTCGCCCACAACACCGTCAAGATCACCCACCTAGTCCAGGCCGGCCAGCCCCGGCCCGCCCCCGTCCCCGGCCCGCTCGACCAGCCCACCCATCGGCGCCGGACCCTGCCGCGATCGGGCCCCCACCCGATCCCCTCTTTCACTGCGCAGCCGCCTGACCCGCACTCCCGGTCGATCCGGGCACGCCCGCACGGCGCCTCCCACCAGGGAGGACACCCCCAGCCGGGGGCCAAACGGCCCGGAGAGCGGGACACGACCGCCGCTGCGAGGCCCCCGCCCGACCTTCCACATGGCCACCCTCGCGACAAAAGCCGACCGCTCAGGCCCCTTTTCGGGGCGAAGTAGCTACCGTGAGCTACTCGGCGATGCGGGAGGCTTCGGTGGCGAAGACGCCAATCGACGGCGCACGGCGGATGAAGCGTGGCGAGTTCGAGAAGGCCTTGGCGGAGCTGCGGGTCGAGCTCGTGAACATGCTCGATTGGATTCGCAAGAGCGGTCACAAGCTCGTCGTCGTCTTCGAGGGCCGCGACGCCGCCGGCAAGGGCGGGACAATCAAGCGGATCGTCGACCCGCTCAACCCGCGCTACTGCCGCGTCGTCGCGCTGCCCGCGCCGACCGAGCGGGAGCGCACCCAGTGGTACTTCCAGCGCTACGTCCCGCACCTGCCCGCGGCGGGCGAGATGGTCGTCTTCGACCGGTCCTGGTACAACCGGGCGGGCGTCGAGCGGGTGATGGGCTTCTGCACCGATACCGAGTACTGGGATTTCCTGCGCACGGCGCCCGACTTCGAGCGCATGCAGATCCGCTCCGGCACCCAATTGATCAAATACTGGTTCTCGGTCAGCGACGAGGAGCAGGAGCGCCGGTTCGCCAAGCGGCTTTCCGACCCGGCGCGACGGTGGAAACTCTCCGCAATGGATCTCGAGTCCCGCAGGCGCTGGTTGGACTACTCCAAGGCCAAGGACTTGATGATCGAGTACACGTCCACCCCGGACTCGCCTTGGTGGGAGGTGGATGCGGACGTCAAGCGTCGGGCGCGGCTGAACTGCATCACTCACCTGCTCGGACAGGTGCCCTACGAGCCGGTGCAGCACGACGCGCTGGAGCTTCCCCCGCGCCAGGAGGACCAGGGCTACCGGCGGCCTCCGGTCGAGAAGATCAACTTTGTTCCGACTCCGTACTGAGCGCCTTGCCGTGCCCGGGATGCGCCGGCCCTCTACGGCCGTGGGGCCACGCCCGCACCCGCACCGTGCGCGACCACGGCCCCGCCCGGCTGGTGGCGCGGCCACGGAGGGGCCCGCTGCCACACCTGCCGAGCCACGCACGTGCTGCTGCCCGCCGCGGTCACCGCCCGCAGGGCCGACAGCACGGCGGTCATCGGGTCGGCGCTGCTGGCCAGCGCCCGCGGCAGCGGGTATCGCCGGATCGCCGTCCAGCTCGACAGGTCAGCTGTCCACCGTGCGGCGCTGGATCCGCGCGGTCCGCGATCCCGGCCACGTCGAGTGGCCGCGCGCGCAGGCTGTTCTCGTCGGCGGCGGGCGTGATCTGCAGGACGCCGAGCGCGACAGCGCGCCCCGGGGAAGCGAGCGCGGGCGTCGGTGGAGGGGGGATCAGATCGCGTGTTTTGTGCCGCCCGGGCTGGGTACAGAGGCCCAGGGTGGCGGTCCTGCGGGGGCGGAGGGCTCGTGGCCGGGACCGTTCACCTCCCAACCGGATCAGGTCAGGCAGCAGCCATGTCGCTGTCGCTGTGTAATGCGCTGGCGCCGGTCTGCGATGGCCTCGGGGGAGGGGTGCCGATGCCCAGGAGCCGGCGAGCCCGCTTCGGTGGCCCGGGTCGGGAACGGGTGGGGTGGCTGCTGCCTGCTGCGGTGCTGTTCGGCGTGTTGTGGGCGGTGGCGCAGGTGTTGGCCTGGCCTGCGTGGGCTTGGGTCACTCTGGCCGGGTTAGGGGCGGCGGCGGCGTTGTTGCCGCGGCTGCGGGACTTGGTCAAGTGGCGGGACTGCCGGGGGGTGGTACTGGCGGGACGGGTGGTCACCGTGGCGGGACATTCGGATCGGTTGCCGCTGGTGCGGGAGGCGGATTCGGCCCAGCTGCGGGTGCGTTCCGCCCGGGTGCAGGTGCCATATATCGAGCGGGACGTCCAAAAGCAGGTTGCCGAGGCTCTTGGCCCGGGGTGGGCGGTGCTGCTGGTAGGGCACTCGATGGCCGGCAAGACTCGGCTGGCGGCGCACGTGGTGCGGCAACGGTTCCCGCAAGCCCCGCTGCTGATCCCGGAGTCGGGTAAGGCGCTGCGCGATCTCGTGATCGACGAGGGCCTGGACATCGCGGGGGTCGTGGTGTGGCTGGATGATCTGGAGCGGTTCCTCGCCCGGGACGGGCTCACAACGATCCTATTGAATCGGCTCACGAGTGGCAACGCGATCCTGGTTGCCACCATCCGGATCTGCGAGAGAGACAAGATCTATCTGTCCCGGGACACGATCCGGCCTTCGGGGTGGGAGGTGCTGGACAGGTTCGAAAGGCAGGACGGGGAGGGGTTCACCCGGATCGACGTGCAGCGCCGCAACACCGCCGCCGAGCTGGTGCGGATCCGGAAAGCGGTGACCGATCCGCACCTCCTTGATGCCGTGCAGCATTGTGGGCTGGCCGAATTTCTGGGTGCTGGCCCGCTAGCGGTAGACAAGTTCGAGCACGGCAAGACGACCGAGCCGGTGGGTTACGCCCTGGTCCGGGTGGCCGTGGACTGGCGGCGCAGCGGGATGACTCGCGCCGTCCCCAGGGCCGTCCTGCTCACCCCGGCGCTGGCCTCGAGCTACCTCGCCGTGGGGCCGGAGGAACCCCGGTCCCGGGAAGCGTTGGACCAGGGGTTGACGTGGGCCACCGAGGAGATCAACGAGGCGGTAGCGCTCCTGGGACGCCGCTTGCCCGATCCGGCCGACCCCTTGGTCGAGGCCTTCGAGGCCTTCGAGGCCTTGGACTATCTCGTCGACCATGTCATTCAGGCCGATGTGGCTGTGCCCGAGCAGCTGTGGCAAGTCAGCCTCGATGAGGCCCAGCCGATCGAGTGGATGAACCTCGGGTATGCCGCCTACCGCAGCACCAACCTGCCGGTGGCAGAACACGCTTTTGGCAAAGCCGCCGACGCCGGAGACAGGGAGGCGATGACCATTCTTGGGGTGCTGCTGCAGCGACGGGGGCGGCTGGAGGAGGCCGAGACCTGGTACCGCCGGGCGGCGAACGCCGGCCACGGTGAGGCGATGCACAACCTCGGGGTGCTGCTGCAGCGGCGGGGGCGGCTGGAGGAGGCCGAGATCTGGTACCGCCGGGCGGCGAACGCCGGCCACGGCGAGCCGATGCACAACCTCGGGGTGCTGCTGCAGCGGCGGGGGAGGCTGGACGAGGCCGAGACGTGGTACCGCCGAGCGGCCCAGGCCGGCCACGGCGAGGCGATGCACAAGCTCGGGGAGCTGGTGCGGCTGCGGGGTGAGCTCGGTGAGGCCGAGACCTGGTATCGCCGGGCCGCCGCCGCCGGCCATACCGAGGCGATGTTCAACCTGGGGGCGCGGCTTGCGGAGCGGGGCAAGTGGGATGAAGCGGCAACGTGGTACCGGCGGGCGGCCAACGCCGGCCACGCCGAGGCGATGTTCACCCTGGGGTGGCTGCTGCAGCATTTCAACCGGGGGGAGGTGCTGCAGCAGCTCGGCGAGTTGGTTGGGGCGGAGATTGAGGTGGAGACCTGGTATCGGCGGGCAGCCGAGGCCGGCCACGCCGAGGCGATGACCAAGCTGGGGAAGGAGGTGATCTATCGGCGGGAGGATCTGTCCGAGGCCGAGGCCTGGTACCGGCGGGCGGCCGAGGCCGGCGAGGCCGAGGGGATGAACAATCTGGGGCTGCTGGTCGAGTACCAGCGAGGAGAGCTCGACGAGGCGCAGACTTGGTACCGCCGGGCGGCCGAGGCCGGCCACAGCGAGGCGATGTTCAACTTGGGGGCGCTGCTGCGCGGCCGGGGCGAGTCCGATGAGGCCGAGACCTGGTACCGGCGGGCGGCCGCCGCCGGCCACAGCGGGGCGAAGCTCAGCCTGAAGTCGCTGCTCCGACGCCGGGGTGAGACCGAGGAAGACCTACCGCCGGAGTGAGTTCGGTGAGGTCGAGATCGTTGCGGTAAATGCCATGACCCCGTCGTCCACGGACAGATCGACGTGCGACCCGCAGCCGAGTACCCAGCAGGCCACGACGCGGCAGCGATCATGCCGGCCGTTGGCGAGGGCCGATCACCAGTGGTCAGCAGCGTGTGCGACGTTCTGGCACCCCGCAGGCACAGCCCGGCCCAGGAGACCAGGTGGGCTGCGCTGGGGAACCGCGACATGTCGATCCCGAGCTCGGAGATCAGCGCCTGGGCCCCTCACCGATCCCCGGGATCGTGCGCAACAGCCGCAACGGGGCGGGTTGCGAGGCGGTTGGTCGAACGAGAGGATCCCATGCGCACGAGGATCGTCGTCGGCGCCGTCGTGGCAGCAACTGCGGTCGCCGGTTGCTCCGACACGTTGGGCTCCGCCTGGGAACGCTGCGTCGACATCGTCGGCGGCGCCGACGACCACCGTTGCGGCCCTGGCCCAGATCGGCCAGAGACCGACCAACCGCGGGGCGACCCGACCGCGCAGCGGCAACTGCGAGGAGGGCGGATGGTGGTGGTTTGTCGGCGGGTCCGGATCAGCCGATGGCGGTGCCGAACAGGTGCCCGATGAGGTAGGTGATGGCCAGGCCCAGCGCGCCGCCGATCACGACGCGGGCCACCGCGACGGCCCGGTGTCCGCCGCCGATCACGGCCCCGACCCAGCCCGCGACGGCGAGCGCGACCAGCACGACCGCGACGCACGCCGGTACGCGCCAGGCGGGCGGCGGGAGCAGGATCGCCAGCAGGGGCAGCACGGCGCCGAGGGTGAACGCGAGCGCCGAGGCCCCGGCGGCCTGCCAGGGGCTGGTGAGGTCTTCGGGGTTGATGGACAGTTCGGCGTCGAGGTGGGCGGCGAGCGCGTCGTGTTCGGTGAGTTCGTGGGCGACGGTGCGCGCGGTTTCCGGGCGTAGGCCCTTGGCCTCGTACAGGGCGGCGAGTTCGGCGAGCTCGGTCTCGGGGTCGTCGCGCAGTTCCCGCTTCTCGGTGGCGAGTTGGGCCTTCTCGGAGTCGCGTTGGCTGGATACCGACACGTATTCGCCGAGGGCCATCGACACCGCCCCGGCGACCAGGCCCGCGATGCCCGCGGTGAACAGCGGGCCCCGGTCGGTGGTGACCCCGGCGACGCCGACGAGGAGTCCGGCGACGGACACGATGCCGTCGTTGGCGCCGAGCACCCCGGCCCGCAGCCAGTTCAGCCGGGAGCCGAAGCCTGCGCCGTGGCGCTCGCCGGGGTGGTGGCGGGCGTCGGGTCCCCGCTCGGGCGGGCCGGCGGCGTTCACCCCGCCATTGGAGCACGGCGAGCGGTGTGGGTGGCCCGGGACCTGTCATGGGGGGTGATGGTGGGCTGCGCGCGCCGACCGGCGTCGTCGACCGCTGTGGGCTGGCGGTCCGCGATGGGCGGGACCATCGGCGGGTGAGGCGGGGTAGCCCGCCCGTGCCGAATCGGGTCTGTGGTGGGGATGGTGTGGTTGACGGTCGGCGCGGGTTCGATCGCCACCGAGGTGAGACCGGTGTCCAGGGGCGAGGCTTCATCGGGTCGACCGCGCGGTCCGGGGGCGATATCGGTGGCGATGTCGGTGGTGATGTCGGTGGTGATGTCGGTGGTGATGTCGGGGGTGATGTCGTGGGCGCGGCGGTGGTTCGAGTCTGTGCTGCTCGTCATGACGGTGGCGTTGCTGGTGGCGGGCGGGGTGGCGTGGGTGGCCGGGTCGAGCGGGTGGGCCGACGCCTTGTGGGCCGCGGCGACCATCGCCGCGGTTGTCCCGGCGGTGGGCTGGGTGGTGGCGGCGGTGCTGCGGCGGACGCTGGGTGTCGACCTGATCGCGGTCTTGGCCTTGCTGGGCACGCTGGCGGTGGGCGAGTACCTGGCGGGTGCGCTGGTTGCGGTGATGCTGGCGACCGGTCGGGCGTTGGACGCCGCCGCGCAGCGGCGCGCCACCCGGGATCTGCGGGCGTTGCTGGAGCGGGCGCCGCGCACGGCGCGCAGGCGGGTCGGCGACCTGGTCACCGAGGTGGCGGTGGATGAGGTTGCCGTCGGGGATCTGGTGGTCGTCGGCCCGGGGGAGGTGCTCCCGGTGGACGGGCTGGTCGCGGCGGGTCCGGCGGTGCTGGACGAGTCGGCGCTGACCGGCGAGCCCGAGTTGGTGGAGCGTGCGGTGGGGGAGTCGGTGCGCAGCGGCACCTTGAACGCGGGCGGCGCGGTCGAGGTGCGTTGCTCGGTGCCGGCCGCGCAGAGCACCTACGCCGGGATCATCGCGCTGGTTGGGCAGGCGGGTGCGCAGAGCGCGCCGGTGATCCGGCTGGCCGACCGGTTCGCGGCCTGGTTCTTGCCGCTGTCGCTGGCGCTGGCCGGGTTGGCGTGGTGGGTCAGCGGGTCGGCCGAGCGCGCGGTGGCGGTGCTGGTGGTCGCCACGCCGTGCCCGCTGCTGTTGGCGGCGCCGGTCGCGATCGTGTCCGGGTTGTCGCGGGCGTCGCGGCGCGGGGTGGTCGTGCGCAGCGGTGGCGCGTTGGAGAACCTCGGCCGGGCCCAGACGATGGTGCTGGACAAGACCGGCACGCTCACCGCCGGGCGACCCGCGGTGACCGAGGTGGCCACCGCGCCGGGCCGCGCGGCCGCCGAGGTGCTCCGTTTGGCCGCCTCGGCCGATCAACTGTCCCCGCATGTGCTGGCCGAGGCGGTGGTCGCCGAGGCGCGCAGGCGCGGTGTCGCGCTGGCGTTGCCGGGCGAGGTCGAGGAGGAACCGGGCCGCGGCGTCACCGCCGTGGTCGACGGTGTCCGGGTGTGGGTGGGTAAACGGGACGCGGTGCCCGACGCGGCGTGGGCGTGCGCGGCGGTCAGCCGGGCCGGGCTGGACGGCTGTGCGCTGGTGTGGGTCGAGGCCGACGGTGACCCGGTCGGCGCGGTCTTGCTGAAGGACCCGTTGCGGGTCGACGCGGGCCGTACTCTGCGGCGGCTGCGCGCCGCCGGTATCCAGCGGCTGGTGATGCTCACCGGGGACCGGCCCGAACCGGCCCGGGAGGTCGGGAAGGTGCTGGGGCTCGACGAGGTGCGCGCCGAGCAGACACCCGCGAGCAAGGTCGCGGGGGTGCGCGCCGAGGGGCGGCACGCGGTCACCGTGATGGTCGGTGACGGCCTCAACGACGCCCCCGCGTTGGCCGCGGCCACGGTCGGGGTGGCGATGGGCGCGCGGGGTGCGACCGCCTCCTCCGAGGCGGCCGACGTGGTGCTCACGACCGACCGGCTCGACCGGCTCGCGGACGCGATGGAGATCGCCCGCCGGGCCCGGCGGATCGCCGTGCAGAGCGCGCTGGCGGGCATGGCGATGTCGCTGGCGGCGATGGTGTTCGCGGCGTTCGGCCTGCTGCCGCCTGCGTTCGGGGCGTTGCTGCAGGAGGGCATCGACGCCGCGGTGATCCTCAACGCGCTGCGTGCGTTGCGTGGTGGCCAGGTCGGTGGCAGGCCGGTGCCGGAGGGCACGCGGGCGTTGCTGCGTCGTTTCGCGGGCGAGCACGACCGCCTCCACGAGGTGCTCCCACTGCTGCGCACGGCCGCGGACATGCTGGCCGTGCAGCCGGACCGCGCAGCCATCGACGCGCTGCATCGGGCCTACGCGGCGCTCGCGGAGCGGCTGGTGCCCCACGAGGAGGCCGAAGAGGCGGAGCTGCTCCCGGCGTTGGCGCGCACCTTCGGCAGCAGCGAGGCGGTCGCCCCGATGAGCCGGGCGCACGCCGAGATCGGCAGGCTCACCCGACGCCTGCACAGCCACCTCGACGCGATCGACCACGGCGCCGAGCTCGACCCCGAGCGCCGCCAAGACGTCCTGGCCTGCCTGTACGGGCTGCACACCCTGCTGGAGCTGCATTTCGTGCAGGAAGAGGAGAGCTACTTCGCGCTCGTCACCGAGTAGAGGATCAACGGCCCGGACGGTAGGCAACTCGTGGGAGCCCTGTGGCGCTCGCAGGTGGGTCATATTCCTCTGCCGCGCCCGGAGCCGCCCGGCGCACGTTGGTGGCGTGGGTGGGCAGTGGTCAAGTAGGGCAGTGGGAGCGGTGATCGCGGTGATGTGGGGCTACGGAGGCGGTTCGGGCTGAGGTACGCGGCTTGCGATGGGCGTGGGCATGGTCGTTTTCTGGGGGCTGGTCATCGCAGGCGGTCTCGCGCTGGTGCGCCAATTCGTAGCCGGTCGCAACCGGCACCCGTCCGCGTCGCGATGCGCACAGCGAGGCCGAGCGGATCCTGGCTGACCGGTTCGCCCGCGGCGAGATCGACGAGGACGAGTTCCGGCGGCGGAGTGCATTGCTGCGCAGCAGCAGGTGAGCAGGACGCGGCAGACACCTGTCTGGCTGGTCGCCGCCGTCGAGGTAGGCCGGCCGCGCCGGGGATGGTCTCCACGCTCGCGCTGGCCGCGTTGAGCGGAGCGTTCACCCGACCGCGGCTGTATGCGGCGCCCTACCCAGGGGCGGCTGCGGGCAAGTCCCGCGCCTGGACCTGGCCGGCGCAACCGACCGCCGTGGCCAGGGCGATGCTGTCCGTTCCCAAGATCGGACCCCGGCTCGGTAAGGCGTACGGCGAGATTGCTGGCGTGCTTGCCGAGCAGGGAAGGGCGCCGGCCGGACCGCCGTTCACCCGCTACCACCCTCTCAGGACCGGTCGCCACAACGTCGAAGCGGGCTTCCCGGTGACTACCGCGATCGAACCGATCTGATAGCCGGCAATCCTTCACGGTGGGGAATCGAACAGGCCTTCGCCGACGCCACGCCAGATCCGGGGAGTCGGCGAGGCGCGCGCAATCGACACACGCCGCGCCGTGGAACGAACGGTGCCGTTCGGGTTGACCTGCTTCAGCATGGTCACCCCCTGGTACGCGCTGCACGGACACGCACCCGACGACGTATCGACCCATCGGACGCGAGCCCGGTGGTACACCACGAAGACCGAACCGTCCTACGACGACATGGCCGTCAAGTTCCGCCGGGTCATCATCGCCGCCAGATATCGCGGTCCATGCCCTGAGCAGGCCACCCCGCACGAGACCCGGGCCGTCCTCACACCCCGGGCCGCCGCCGGCACATGATCAGCCAAGACTGCGAAACACGACGGGTCGGCGGTGGCCGGCAGCTCGGTGATCGGGCTAGCTAGGAGTCTTCCAGGTCGGCTGGGCGGATTCTGTGTACCTGCAGTGTGCGTCGGTCGTAGCGCACAATGGAGCGGCGGCAGGTGCAGTCGGGCCGCGGATCACCGCGATCATTCTCTACCTGTATGTCGGGCAGTTCCTCTCCAAGAAGCGCACCGCCCAGGCGCTGGCCGAACTGTTCGGCACCCCGGTCTGCGAAGCCACCGTGGCGACAATGAGCAAGCGCGCCGCCGACGGGCTCACGGGGTTCCTCGGGACGGTCGCCGACCGGATCGCCGAGGCCGAGGTGGCCGGTTTCGATGAGACCGGGCTGCGGGTGGCGGGCAAGCTGCACTGGGTGCACTGCGCCCGCACCGGCAAGTACACCCTGATCACCTGCCACCCCAAGCGCGGCACGAAGGGCATCGATGACGCCGGCGTGCTCGGCCGGTTCTCCGGGGTCGCGGTGCACGACGCGTGGGCGCCCTATGACACCTACGCCGACGTCGAACATCAACTGTGCTGTGCCCACGCGCTGCGCGAACTGGCCGCCGTGGCCGACACGGTGCCGAACGCGGACTGGTGCTGGGCCACCCAGACCGCTGACGTGTTACTTGTTGGTCTCGCCGACCCATTGCATGCCCAGCCGCTGGCAGGTCGCGATTGCGCGGGTGTTGTTCGGCAGGGCGACCGCGTACAATTCGCCGATGTCCTGGGCGAACGCCCAGCGGGCAAGCGCCCGGGCCGCCTCGGTGGCGTACCCGTTGCCCCATTCCTCGGGCCGCAGCTGGAAGCTGATCTCCAGGTCCACCAGCCGCGGCGGAAGCAGCCGGATCGCCAGGCCACCGACGACGGCGGCGTCGGCGAGGCGCTCGATCGCCCAGCGGCCTCGCGGTGGCTGCAGGTTTGCTTGCGCCTCCACCCATGCCTGTAACCGCACCGTGTTGTGGAACGGCTCGTTCTCCGACTCCGAGGTGGTCACGCCCCAGTTTCTGCTCAGCCAGGCACGGACGTACCTGCAGCCAGGCGTGATCATCCTCGGGCACGCGAACCATCCCGCGGTGCTGGGTGTGTTCGACCAGATCACGGACCTCATCCACAGCCGCGACCTGGCGCCTGCCACGCTCGATGAGATGTTCGCCACCAGCCGCGCCACCGGGGCCGCTTGACCCCGCGGGCCCTGCAGCCCCCTCCACCGGTCGGCGACGCGAGAGTCTGTTCCGGCGGGCGTGTCATATCGGTCGAGCTGAGTCGTCGCAGGCGAGTTGCATCCGGTGCGTCTCCTCACGTCGCGGGGGTAGCCGGCCCCGACCAGGGCCGGTCCCGCGGAGAGTCCGCGGTCGGGACGCCCGCCCGGGGCCGTGGCAGGTTCCAGGATCCGGCCGTGACCTGGCCCGGCATCGCTCATTCTCATCAGACGAACGATTCGTGCAAACGCACGGTCTCGGGGCTCCAGCATCGCGAGCGCCGGGAGCTCGGCCTCGACGTGGGCGACGAGCTGCCTGCCACCCCCGCTGCGGGCGCGGCCGCCATCGCCACCGGGAGGGGGTACGGGCGGGAAGGGCGGCTACCCGTGCTGTCGGACCGGCCTCGGCGTCGAGGTGTACGGGTCAGGTCGTCGGCGACGTGATGCGCGTGTTGTCGACCTTCATGTCCAAGCCGACGTTCCCGGTCGAGGTGTCGACCGCCGTGACGGTGACGGTCACGCCGAACGCCGTGCCGTCGTCGGCGGTGAGGATGCAGCGCATCGTCGTACCGGTCTGCGCGGCGAGGTCGCCGGGACAGGTCACGCTCTTGGGGGTCTGCCCGACCTTCTTCTCGACATCGGCCTTTTTGGCCGTCAACGGGGCACTTGGCGATGCGTCGTCGACGGCGCGGCCGGCGTCGCCGAGCCGATCGACGCCGAGCCGATCGACGCCGAGGTCGAACATCCCGCGACCGTCAACCCGACGACGACCATCAGCAACGCACGCCCCGCGGCGCGGGGCCCCGTTGTCCCCGGCATTGGCCCCCCTTTGCGGCTCGGCCCCCCGGGCTCCGGCGGCCCGGATCACGCCAGTGTGGCCGCACCCGACACCAACGCCATTTGATCGTGACCGGATCGTCACCGCCATGCGCATGCCAGTCCACGCAGGCTCCCGAGCACCTCTGCTGCCGAGCGCAGCGGCGCCACCCAGGCCGCGGTCGGCAGCCGGTCCCGGTCGGCCAGGACGTGGTCGACGAGTTCGCCCGCCATCCCCACGCCCGCCACGCCCGCAGGGGTCGACACCACAATCGACGTCGTCCGCGCGGCGGGGACGGGAGTGGTCGGGGAAGGTCGGAAGCGGAAGGGAGGCCGGGTGTCGATCACGTCCGGGACGGTAGCCGGGGGACCGACAGAACCTGGTGATAGAGCGGGTTATCGCCGGGTTCTGCCGTGGGTTCAGCGGTCTGCGGTGAGTCGGGCGAGTCGTCGTGGCGTTGGCCAGCGCACGTCGTAGGCCCAGCCGAGCTTCTCGAAAGGTCCAGATCAGCCACATCGGCTGCGCGACGACCGCGGCGATCTCCGGGGCGGTTCGTGATCTGCTTCAACCGGTCCTCGCGGGGGCGGGGGACCTGGCTGCCGCGCCGCCCGGGACGCGGACCGGGGACGGCCTCGGTGCGGTTGCTGTAGACCCGCCCGATGTAGGCCTCGTTGCGCAGCAGGTTGCTCAGCGTGGAGGGTCTCCACAGCCGGTCGTGGCTGGTCGGGGTGGGATCTGGTCGGCGGCCAACCGGTCCGTGGCCCGCGCCGTCGAGAATCGCGGCCACAAAGCCTCCTCTCGTCCCTGCCCGCTACGCGAGCGATACAACGCTGCGCCTCGTGGCGCAGCTACAACACCCAGCGGCCGCATCGAGCTTTGCAACTGCGCCCGCCATACCCGGAGTCGGCCGTCCCCGAGCCTGCCAAGGTCGTATCCGGCGCAGACCGATCCTCGGTGGCCTGATCAACACATACGAGCCCGCAGCCTGAAACCGCTGGTCACGACTACGGCCGGTTCTGGAACCCGACAGGATGGCGCGAGGATCAGCCAGCCCATTGCAAACCAACAGGGAGAGGCCGCTACGAGGATGGCAATGATCTGCACCGACGGCTCATGGCTCAGCCATCTGTTCCACTGAGTTGTTCGACAGTTTGCAGCTGGATGCAAATACCGTCCGGTCCTCAACCACCTGCTCCCAGCCGAGATGAGCTCGACGAACATCCGAGCAGGCAACCGCTGCCGAGGCGAGTCGCATGCCCCATTCGTCCAGGGTGCCCCGGTCCGCAACAGCGAGGCTGACTAGCGGAAATCCGCGAAGATGTGCGGCCTGCTGCGGCGCCCTCCGCAAGTGGATCACACAACCGGAGCTGTGGACGAGTACCGCCGCGACCAGCTCATCCGCATCTTCTTCGACGATAGTGCACGCAAATCCGAAATGTTGCTCGTACCAGTCCGCCGCCTCGGACGGGTCCGTACACGGGATGCACACGTGATGTAGCCCCGCAAGCGGGGGCATGCGCTCGAATAACGACGATGAGCTGGTCACGGTGCTCCCCTTCGGTGGCCTCGCAAGCGGGCCAGCATGTTGTTTGTGGGGTACTCGGCGCTCTGCCGAATGTCGTTAACCCACTGGCGTCGGTCGGCCTTGAGGGTCGGTAGGCCGGAGAGTAATTGCATTGTTCCTCGTTGAGTCATCGAACGGTGGCGAGGTTGCGGGCAGCATGACCGTAGCCGTAGGTTAGTCATCTTCTACCCCCTTGGCGTGGCGATGGATCATCGATACTCGGCCCGACCCGGACAGGGAAGCAGAGGCCATCTGTACCGTCGTCGCGGGCCCTTATACCTTTTCGCCAAACGATCCGGGATCCGGGATCCGGGATCCGGCGACGTGCGGACTATGCGTGGACGCCGGCAATCCCACACGCTGTGCCGCCGCCGGTCATGGCGCTGTTGACGGTGATCTGTAAGCCGTCGCCTCCCGCGGGACGGGACCGGTGCGGAACGGCCGCACACCGGCGACCCGCCCGGGTTCGCGTCCTCGCTGTTCACGAGGCTTCCGATCGCTTCGCCCGCAGATCCTGCGCAAGGACCTGCGCGCGGGAGGCGGGGTGCGCCTGGACCGTCGTCAATCCGTCGCGTGCGCCACCAGGCTCAGATAGGCGACGTGACCGAAGAAGGCACGCGATTCAGCCCGCCTGCGCGCCTCGGCTTTCAGCGCCCCCACCGAGTTCGGGCCCGATACGACCTGAGGCGACGAGCGCGTCCGCGCCCCGATCTGCGATCGAGAGCATGTACTTGGGTTGGTCGATCTGCACGAAGCCAGTCGAACCACCACCCGGTCCAGTCGATGTGGTTGCGGGGAGCATGCCGAGCTCCGAGCGGGGCAGCCGCAGCAGCACCTGCCACGCTCGGTCGAGCGTGTCGTCGAGCTCGCGCCGCTCGCCCGCGCGCTGGGCGACGAGGTCCTGCTCGAACCGGGTTTGCAGGTCGAGGTAGGCCCGGTCGACCTCGCTGAGGCGCCGCTGCCGACCAGGTCGGCGAGCGAGCCCACGCGGCTGTCCCGGGACAGGGCCGCGAGCAGCTGTGCGGCGACGTCGAGGTGATCGGCCCTGGTCCGGCCCGGTCCCGCACCGTGCCGCATGAGCCGCGACAGCGACGACAGGGCGGCCACCGGCGGGTAGATCCCGCGGGCGTGCGCCTCCGGCGACCGCACGATCTGTCACTCGGTGATGTAGGCGGTGGGCTGATCAACGCCGAGACGGGGCCGCCGCATACTGAGCCGATGACCGGCCTCGTGAAGCGGGTCCTCATCGGCAGGCCGGTCGGGACCGGGCGGCTGGGCGAGACCCGGCTGTCCAAGACGATCGCGCTGCCGGTGTTCTGCAGCGACCCGATCTCGTCGGTGGCCTATGCGACCGAACAAATCGTGCTGGTCCTCGGTGCGGGTGGCCTCGCCTACCTGTCACTGGCCACACCGGTCGCGGTCCTCGTCGCGCTGCTGCTGGTCGTCGTCGTCGCCTCCTACCGGCAGACCGTGTTCGCCTACCCCAACGGCGGCGGCGCGTACGTGGTGAGCAAGGAGAACCTTGGCGAGCGCTCGGCACTCGTGGCAGCCAGCGCGCTGCTGGTCGACTACGTGATGACCGTCGCGGTGTCCGTGACCTCGGGCGTGGTGGCCGTGACCTCGGCGTTCCGTTTCTTGACCCCGTACGCCGCGCCGATGTCGGCGGTGCTGGTGATGGTGCTCGCGCTGGTCAACCTGCGCGGGGTCCGGGAGTCTGGTCGGGCGTTCGCGGTGCCCACCTACGCGTTCATCGGGCTGACCTACCTGATGTTCGCTTTCGCCGTCGTGCGCGGCCTGTTCGGCGACCTCCCGCCCGCGGAGTCATCGACGAAGCCGGTCCTGCAGACGACGGCCGTCGGTGGGGTCCTGACCGCCGTGCTGCTGGTGCGTGCGTTCGCGTCCGGCTGCACGGCCCTGACCGGGGTCGAGGCGATCAGCAACGGCGTCCCGGCGTTCCGGGCCCCGCAGGCCCGCAACGCCGCCGCGACCCTGGTCGCAATGGGCGTGCTGGCCGTCACCCTGTTCGCTGGCATCACGGTGCTCGCCGTGACCCTGTCAGCGCGCGCCGAGCCCGGCGGCAACCCCTCGGTGCTGTCCCAGATCGCGGCGTCCAGCTTCGGCACCGGCTCCGGCCTGTTCTACCTCTACCAGGCGGCCACCGCCGGGATCCTGGTGCTGGCCGCGAACACCGCGTTCAACGGGTTCCCGCTGCTGGCCTCGCTGCTGGGTCGCGAGCGGTATCTGCCCCGCCAGCTGTCGCTGCGCGGTGACCGGCTCGCGTTCAGCAACGGCATCCTGCTGCTCGCCGTCGCCGCCGCCGCCCTGATCCTCGCGTTCGACGCCAACCTGGAAGCCCTGCTGCACCTCTACATCATCGGCGTGTTCACCAGCTTCACGCTCAGCCAGACCGGCATGGTCCGACACTGGTCGCGCGAACGGGCAGCGGACTCAGGCGTCGGGCCGGCCCGGATCCGCCGGGCCCAGGCCGTGAACCTGACCGGTGCGCTCTGCACCGCGATCGTGCTCGTGGTCGTGTTCGCGACAAAGGTGACCGAGGGCGCCTGGATCGCGGTACTGGCCATGGCCCTGCTGTTCCTGTCCATGCGCTCGGTCAACCGCTACTACCGGCGGTTCGAGGCCGAGCTCACCGTCGGCCCGGACGAACGCCCCACGATCCCGGCCAGCGTGCACGCCATCGTGCTGGTCGTCCGGGTGAACTGGCCGGTGCTGCACGCGATCGCCCTTGCCCACGCCCTGCACCCGGACAGCCTGGAAGGCGTCACCGCCGCCCAGGACGAGGAGGCAGCACAGCGACTGCGCCACGACTGGCAGCGACGCCACCTGCCGATCCCACTGCGCGTGCTGGACGCCCCCTACCGCGACATCGGCCCACCGCTGCTGCAACACATCCGCAGCATCGCCGGTCACGAGCCACGCTCGGTCGTCACCGTGTTCCTACCCGAGTACGTCGTTGCCCACCGGTGGCAGAACCTCCTGCACAACCAAAGCGCCCGCCGGCTCAAAGGCCACCTCCAGCAACAGCCCGGCGTGGTCGTCGTCAGCGTCCCTTTCCGCCTCGGCGACCGCGAGCAAGGCTGGCTCGCCGGCGCCCGTCCAAGGCCCACCACGGAACCGGAACGGCCACCGTCCCCCTGAGCGGGGTGTCCTGCGCCATCCGCTCTATCCGCAATCGGCTACGGCCGCTCCCGACGGTAACCGCCTCGGCCGGTGGTCTGAACGGTCTCGGCGTCAACACACCCGTTGCTGCTGACGCAGACCATCGGCCCCCGATCCTCATCGCGGAGTGCTCGGCGTGGGTACCCGATACTCAGCTTGAGGGCGCTGGCCGGGAGGACGAACCTTCCCCGCTGATCCGGCCTTGGCCTGCCCGCGCTCCCGGACCCGGTCTACCCCCTCTACCCTGCCCTGACAAGGGCCAGCGGGCCCGTACGCTTGCCGGGCGGCGCGCAGACCTGTTCGCGCTGTTCAGCGCTGCTGGTGGCCACCCGGGCGGGGGCCCACGCGTGCTCTGTCCGCGATCATTCCATGAGGAGCTCGGGCTAGGGCAGCGCCTGCGGGCTGTGGTCGATGCGCCCGAGCACAGCGAGCCCAACGCGCCGAGACGCTGGCGGCGACGGGCGTGGCGGTGCCGTTTCCTGGGAGGGGGAAGGTTCTAGGAAGGGGGAACGACGTGGGCGTCCGGGCCCGGGAAGTACACCGATTCGTGGCCGTCGTCCCATCGGACGCGGTAGCGCGGCTGGTCGTCGGCGCCCAGGACTTCGAGCACGACCCCGCCGCGGCGAGGTACGTCCAACGTCGTCGTCTCGACCGCGATGCGGTCACCAACCCGAGCACGCATCAGGCACCCCTCAGGACTCGGCTGCGGCTGATCTTGCCGGGTCCGGTGGCGCACGGTCGAGTCGAGGTAGCACGGTCTGGGTGGACCGGCTCGAATCCGGTCGTTTCTCGACGTCCAGAACCTGGAAGATGGGACCAGGCGACACGCCCGGTGGTGATCGTCCGTAACCCGTGTCCGGAGCCAGCGGGTCGGCGCGGGCTGTCGGACGTTTTCCGAGAACCGCGGCGGCCCCGGCTACCGAGCGCGATGACCGGCGGCTCGCTGCGTTCGCTGCGCCTGCTGGTCGAGCAGCATCAGCTGGCGCACCAGCTGCTCGATGCTGTCGCTGGCCTGCGCGGCGAGCTGCTGGATTGTCGGGTCCTGCACCGCTGCGAGATCGGCGGCGAGTTTGTCCGCGCGCCGAGACACTGACCGGGCCTCGCGGAGCAGGGCCGCGACCACCTTCGCCGAAGGAGGATCCATCTGGTCCATGCCGTCGTGGGTCATGACCACGAGTGTGCTGCGTACCGCAAGGGTTCCCGATCCGACGGTGGGGCCAGTGCCAGTGCCGTAGGGGGATCGGCTACTGAAGATTCACGGTCGTGGCGGCTACTCGCCGACCACACCATCGATTGCTTCGCGCAGGAAATCTGCATGGCCGGCGTGACGGGCAGTCTCCTCGAGGAGGTGCAAAAGCGCCCAGCGGAGGGAGAAGTGCCGCCCGTCACGCAGCGGTTTCACCGAAAGCTGATCCAGCTCAGTCGCTTGGGCAACGGCCTGCCGGCTCCGTTCGCATGCTTGGCGGTAGCGGTCGCGCACCTGTTCCGGGTCAAGGTCGACTGCGGTGCGAAACTCCCAATCTGGATCGGCGTCCCAATCGACCGCGACCCACGGCTCGCGATCGGGCAGGCCGAGGAAGCGGACCTCCATCCAGTCCTCCTCCACCAGCGCGAGGTGATACAGCAGACCCGCGAGCGTGAGCTGCGACGGTGCGTGCTTCTTCGCCATCTGCTCGCGGCCTAGGCCGTCGGTCTTGAGCAGCACCGTCTCGCGCTGATAGTCGAGGTACTGCGCGAGCAGATCCAACTCGGAGCCGGCAGGGTCGGGATCGATTCGCATCCGGTCATCGTCCCAGTCGCGCGACTGATATTCCTGCGCTCCCGGTGTTGCAGTAGACGATCGGCTAGCGAGACGCTCAGCCGTTCCGTCAAGTCGTCAGTCGCGGACGCTGGGTCGACCTCCGCGGTACGAAAGCGAACCGGCGGCCGATGTCCTCGGTGGCCTGACCGGTCTGGGTGGCGAGATCTTTGGACTTCGGGTGGCGACGGCGAAGCGTTCCTGGCTTCTCCGGCCGGCGTCACGGCACCGGTCTGCGGGAGGCGCCGTGATGCAGCTGTCGCTCCAGGGCACGCATCGCGGTCGGGCGCATCAGCCGGATGAACGGCCCTGCCGCTCGCCAGTAGCGCCGGAACCGGCGCCGACTGTCCTCGTCGGTCATCACCACCCGGCTCTCCAACGTCAGCACGCACCCACCGACGCCGTACGGGGTGACCACGGTGCTCTCCGCCAGCTTGGCGAACCCCGGCTCGGCGAAGGCTGCGAAGGTCTCGGAGGTTACCGGGGGCTCCGGCGGCGAGCCGCCCATTCCCTTCCACGGCTGGCCCACCGCGCCGTAGACCAGCTCGGTGCCGGGCCGCTCGCCCAGCGGGATCCAGCCGCGGGCCGGCAGGTCGCGTACCCGGAACGTCGGCGGCTCCGTCTCGCCGTCTCGCCGTGTCGCCGGGCCGCCGCGTTGGCCAAGCGGCCGGGCAGGCCGCGGGCCTCGAGCAACACCCGGGCCACCGGGAGGCGGAACAGGTCGAGGTTGGTGATCGCGTCGAAGACCTCCGCCGGTGGCGCCCGGAACACTTGGGACACGGAGATCTCGTGGTCCCAGGTCGGCACGAACTGGTCGAGGAGCAGCGGCTCGGTCATGGTCGTCTCCTCGTCTCAACTCCTCGTCGCGGCGAGCGCGGCGACGGGCGGCGGATCCCAGCCAGCCGCGGTCGACCCAGAGTTGCGGCTAGATGGCGGCTGCAGACATCAACGAACCTTCTCGCCGACGGGGCGCGTCGCAAGGGGATCCCTCATCGGGACACACTCGCGGGTGGCTACCGACTGTAACGCGGTGGGTACGGTGCCGCGAGCAATGGGGCATGGGCCCGACCAGCGTGAACGCGGCGCTGCGTCTCGTGGAGTTACGCCGGGATGCCACAGCGGTCGACCGGGACGCCTACCTGCCCGCCCTGGCCGGGTCGGTGCACAACCTCGCCGTCCGGCTGGGCGAGGCGGGCCGGCGGGCGGAGGGGCTGGCCGCCGCCCAGGAAGCCGTGGACCTGTACCGGGAGCTGGTGGCGCTCAACCGCGACGCCTACCTGCCCGACCTGGCCGGGTCGGTGCACAACCTCGCCATCCACCTGCCCGAGGCGGGCCGTCGCCCCGAGGGGCTGGCCGCCGCCCAGGAGGCCGTGGACCTGCGCCGGGAGCTGGTGGCGCTCAACCGCGACGCCTACCTGCCCGACCTGGCCGGGTCGGTGCACAACCTCGCCATCCACCTGGCCGAGGCGGGCCGTCGCCCCGAGGGGCTGGCCGCCGCCCAGGAGGCCGTGGACCTGCGCCGGGAGCTGGTGGCGCTCAACCGCGACGCCTACCTGCCCAACCTGGCCGGGTCGGTGCACAACCTCGCCATCCACCTGGCCGAGGCGGGCCATCGGCAGCAGGCCTTCGTGCTCGCGCGCGACGCCTCCGCGCACTATCACGAGCTGGCCCGAACCGACCCCGACGTCTTCGGACCGGCGGCAGCACGAGCGGATGGTCTGCTGAATGCCCTGAACGAGAACAAGTCCTGACACCGCCGCCGGAACGATCTCGCCGCGCTCTCTGCACAGACTCCGCGACATCGTCTCGACCGGTACCGCAAGACGAACCCCCACCGGGACACCCCGGCTCCGCCCGCGCCTCGCAGATCGCTGCTGCTCGCCGATTCCCGTAAGATTTTGATGCCTCTGGCGCGGCGCTCGCGGGTGGTTGAAACTGGCTGGGCGTCGCCCGCTGACGTCGTTTGGTCTTGGCGCGGTTGAGCCCGTCCGTAAGATTGACGTTGGAGCCCGCCCGGTGGGGTACTCCGGGTTGCCGCCTTCCAGAGCGCGAGTCTCAGACTCTTGATCTTCATGCGGGTTCCGCGGTCGACGCGCCTACTGACCGTTCGGAAGGGGAGTCCGCGGTGGAGATCATGTACGAACGGGTCGCCGCGATCGATGTCGGTAAGAAGATGGTGGCGGTGGCGGTGCGCACCCCGGGTGAGCGAGCAGGCAAGCGCCGCCAGCAGGTGCGCAAGTACAACACCTTTCACCAGACGCCGGCCGAGATGGTGGCCTGGCTGACCGCCGAAGGCGTCACGCACGTGACCATGGAAGCGACGGGGATCTTTTGGAAGCCGATCTTCCACGCTCTGTGCGAGGCCGAGCGCCCGATGGAGGTGTTGTTGGTCAACGCTCGGCATGTCAAGAACGTCCCGGGTCGCAAGAGCGATGCGCTTGATGCGGTGTGGCTGGCGGAGTTGACCGAGTGTGGGCTGCTGCGGGGCAGTTTCATCCCACCCCCGCAGATCGCCGCGATCCGGGAGTTGACCCGCTACCGCAAAAAGCTCATCGAGCAACGCTCCAGCGAGCTGCAGCGCTTGGCGAAGGTTCTCGAGGACAGCGGAATCAAAATCGACTCGGTGGCCTCGACGCTGACCACCCTGTCGGCCCGGGACATGATCGAGGCGTTGATCGCCGGGGAACGCGACCCCGCCGTGTTGGCGGATCTGGCCCGTGGGGTGATGCGCAAGAAGATCCCCGAGCTGACGCTGGCCTGCGCGGGCCGCTTCGGTGCTCAGCACGCGCTGATGTGCACCCTGCACCTGGAGCACATCGACCATCTCGCGGACATGATCGCCCGGCTGGACACGCGGGTCGACGAGGCCACCCTCCCTTTCGTCCAGCAGACCGAGCTGCTGGCGACGATCCCGGGGATCGGTGAGCGCGCCGCCCAGGTGGTCATCTCCGAGATTGGCGTCGATATGGCTCGGTTTCCCACCGCGGCGCACCTGGCCTCCTGGGCCGGGTTGTGCCCGGGCAACAATGAGTCCGCCGGGCGG
Source organism: uncultured Actinomycetota bacterium (assembly GCA_963736375.1). Taxonomy (GTDB): domain Bacteria; phylum Actinomycetota; class Actinomycetes; order Mycobacteriales; family Pseudonocardiaceae; genus Pseudonocardia. The sequence goes on along the minus strand of CAVTOL010000017.1, from coordinate 155,456 downwards.
CACCGCTCGGGCAGGACCCGCAAGGGCAACAAGGAGCTCTGCCAGATCCTCACTGAGTGCGCCTGGGCCGCCGGGCGGACCAGCACCTACGTCGGCGCCCAGTTCCGCCGCTTCCACCGCCGCTTCGGCAAGAAGGGCGGCCGCAAGGCCGCCATCGCCACCGCCCACACCCTGATCGTGATCATCTGGCATGTGCTCGCCGAGGACACCGCCTACCGTGACCTCGGCTCGGACTACTTCACCCGCCGTTTCGACAACTCCGACGCCCGAAGACGCCGACTTGTCCACGAACTCGAAGCCCTCGCACACAAGGTCACCATCGAACCCGCCGTCGCGTAGCTGGTCGCCAGTCCGATCACCGACCGACCCGGCACCCAGCCGGGTCACCGACCCTTGCGTCCTGAACGTGCCTGGTCACCACAGTTACGTCTCAGACCCGCCCGGTGAAATGCCGGATGAAGGGATGCCAACTGGGACACTCCCGCGGTGAGCGGACTGCTGATCGGCTACGCCCTGGTCTCCGCCGACGAACAAGACCTCACGGCGCAACGCGACGAGCTCGCAGCGCTCGGCGCACCGTCTGTCCGTCGGTAAGATCGACGAAGATCGTGTCGCCCGACTGCCATCCGGGCTCGGGCTCGTCCGCGGCGTCCAGCATGCGGCGGCGGGGCTTGGGGGTCGAGACCCGCGGGCCTGCGCGGCCAGCGAGTCGGCCGGGAGTGGACTGGCGGCCGTGTCCCTGACGACGATCCGCTGGGCCAGCTCGCCCGCCGGCCATGGCCCGCCTACGATGACGCCGAGGACGAGGCTGACGCCGCCGTCGGCGCGGTGCACCTCGAAGGTGATCGGCCAGCCAGGGGTCGCGCTGTAGCTGCGTAAGTCGGGCCTGGTCGCTGCACCGGATCGAAGCTACGGGCTACGGCAGTGTCAGGCGACCGTCCTCTGGCCACGGCGTGGCATGGCGGTGCCGCGCTGCCCGCTCAGTGCAGGACCAGCTTGAGCACGATCACCACGATGCCGAGGCTTGCGCTCACCAGCGACCACCTCACCGCGTCCGACCGGCTGCCTCCCGCGCGGCGTGCGGCGAAGAACCCCAATCCGCCGAGCACCATGGTCCCCACGCCGAGCGCGGCGAAGATCCCGACACGGAGGTTCCCGGTGACGAGGACAATGACCAGGAGCACCACGAGTGGGGTATAGGCCGCCTCCACCATCGGCCATTCCCGTCGCAAGACCGAGCCCACCTTCGCGCGTCTGCCTGCGCCGTGCGCGGCGAGTAGCCGCGCATAGCAGTCGGCGGCCCAGTAGATCGCGACGGTGACCAAGACGGTCAACTCCACCTGGCCGAGCGTCCCGTGCGCTCCGGCGGCGACCATCGTCGACAAGCCGACGACGGTGCCGAGGATCGCGCTGCTGAGTTCTTCCTCGTCGATCCGACCACCGGGCTTCAGCCCGATCGCTGCGAGGATGCGGTGCCTGCGGTGGGGCTGTTCGGGGGGCTCGGCCGCGGGAGTCGATGGCATGGCGTTCACTGTTCCCGGCTCGCCTCGACACTTCCTCCCCCGACCGGATGATGCGGACCGAACCAGATGTCGTTGTGTGTCGGCTGGATGTCAGGCGAGCGAACGGCTGGGTAAGCGCGCACGACGACAACGCGCCCCACCACGCCGATGAGGCGATCTGTCTGGCCCGACAGCCGAGGCTTGCGCGCGTTCAATTCGACCGGCGGCGGGAGTAGGTCAGAGCGCGTTGAGGACGGTGTCGACGGAGCTGACGGTGACCGCGAGCGGGTCGGGCTCGACCATCGACTGTCGGACCACGCCGTCCTCGAGGATCGCGGCGTGGCGCTGGGAACGGGTGCGGAGCCCGAACGCGCTGCCGTCGAGTTCCAGCCCTGCGGCCGCGGCGAATTCGCCGTTGCCGTCGCCGAGCATGACGGCCTGGTCGTCCGCCCCGACCGATTCGCCCCAGGCGTTGAGAACCTCCCAGTGATGACCGGGCGGTATGGGCGAATACGCAACTGATAGGCCGTCATGGAGATCAATGCGAGCAGCCCAGCCGCCAGTGCGTTGACCATGAAATGAACGTTCGCCGGGTTTTGCGACACGCCGTGCGACGTCCCGGGCTTGGACTGCTGTAGATCTCACTCTCGGGTCCGACGTTGGGTCGGGTCCGTAGCGGGGGATTGTAGGCAGATCGAGTCAGAGCGCGGCGATTTTGACCTGAGCAGGAAGGCCAGCGGCTCACCGCGAGAGTGCTCGCGAACGGCCGTTGACGGGTCCGTGAGGGGGCGGCATGGTGGGCATGCGCGCCAAAGGGGCGCCCGATCGGTGGTCAGCCGAGCCGCGGAGCGATCGGGAAAGGAGCTGGTCGGTAATGGGCACAGATGCGGCACTGCCCCGGATCCCGCCGCCCGAGCGGCGGCTCGCCGACCGGCTGACCGCCCAGCAGACGCCCGCGCCGATGTCGGCGCGGGCAAAGGCGGTTGCGGTGCTGGGCGAATTGGGGCAGGTCGACCTGGCGGTCTACCGGGCGATCGCGGGTACTCCCACCCCGACGCTGGACCGCCCGGTTCGCCGACTGTCCGCTGCGGCGAACTGGTCGGGGCTGTGGCTCGCCATCGGCGCCGCGATGGCGGTTGCAGGTGGCCGCGCCGGCCAGCGGGCGGCCGGTGCCGGGCTCGTGGCGCTCGCCGTCGACTCCGCCGTCGTCAACATCGGCCTCAAGGTCGTCGCCCGTCGCAGGAGGCCCGACCGCGACTCGGCCAGCGTGCCGACAGTTCGGAGGGTGCCGATGCCGGCGTCGGCGTCCTTTCCATCAGGGCATACCGCATCCGGCTTCGCCTTCGCGAACGCAGTCGCGCATACCCTGCCCGCGGCTGCGGCGCCGCTGGGCATGCTCGCCTGCGCCGTCGGCTACTCCCGTATTCACACCGGAGTGCACTACCCGGGCGACGTGGTTATCGGAGCCGTGATCGGCACCGCCGTCGGTGAGGCGGTTGGGTGGGGAATGCGGCGACTGCACACCATTCCCCGGTTCCCGCTCACGCGCCGAGCGTCGTGATCCGGATCGGGATGGCCGCGGCTTCGCCCGGATCAGGCGGAGCGCACAGCACTTCGCCGCGCCCCGCCCGCATCGACGGTCCGTCGCGGCGCCCCTGGCGGGTTGCCCACGATCGTTCAGCGGTTGGCGACATGCCGACGTAGCTGTGGAAGCTGGTGCTGTAGTCAGTCGGCCGTTGCGGTACCAGCCGCTGTCGAACCAGTCCTCAGTGCCGGTGGCGACGATCTGCGGGCTGGCTCACCGCCGACGGTGATCGAGAAGTTGCGCTCCAACCAGATCGCTGCAGACCTCCCCGGGATTCCGTCCGTCACCCGCGTGGAGTTACGTGCTGCCGTAGGTGTGCGATCTTGGGAGCTGCGTCGGTCCAGCGGCCCTTCCAGTTCAGTACGGCGACCGAGGAGGTCTTCATGTCAAGCTCCGGTCCTGAAAGCAGCGCTACGAGCTCCTGAAGGCCGGGGTTGTCGCCGGATCAGGAGTGCCGTTGCAGCGTCGGGGTGTAGTTCTCTGACGACGGTGAGCAGCGCCGCGGGTGGCGCATCGTGGATGCGCTTGTCGAAGGTCGCCGGATCCGTGTGGGGTGCCAGAACTCGGGTCAGGGTCGTTGACCTGCGGTGATCGGCGGTTGGGCATGATCCCCACGTGTCGTTGCGGTTGCTCTATTTGATCTTCCGGCTGGTGCTCGGACTGGCCCTACTGATGGGACGAACGTCCTCTGCCAAGGACGTCGAGCTCCTCGTGCTTCGCCACGAGGTTGCCGTGCTGCGCCGCACCAACCCACGGCCACGCCTGGACTGGGCGGACCGAGCCGTGTTCGCCGCGCTCGTGCGGCGGTTGCCCCGAGCACTGTGTTGCCACCGCGTGGTCACCCCGGACACGATCTTGGGCTGGCATCGCCGCCTCGTGCGCCGACGGTGGACCTACCCGAACCGGACCGGACGGCCACCGATCAACGACGTCCTTGCCGCCTTGGTGGTGCGGATGGCGCGGGAGAACCCGCGCTGGGGGTACATGCGGATGCAGGGTGAGCTGCTCACACTCGGCCACCGCGTGGGTGCCTCGACGATCCGACGGATCTTGAAGCGCCATCGCGTCCCACCGGCACCGGTCCGGCACACCGATACCAGCTGGCGGCAGTTCCTGCGCACGCAGGCGGCCAGCATGCTCGCGGTCGACTTCTTCCACGTCGACTGCGCGCTGACCCTGCGGCGGCTCTACGTGCTGTTCGTGCTCGAGGTCGGCGACCGCTACCTGCACGTTTTGGGCGTGACCGGGCATCCCGACGGGCCCTGGACGACACCGCAGGCCCGCAACCTCGTCATGGACCTCGGCGAGCATGTCACTCGGTTCCGGTTCCTGGTCCGCGACCGCGCCGGGCAGTTCACGGCCTCGTTCGATGCGGTGCTGGCGGACGCGGGCATCGAGGTGGTCAAGATCCCGCCGCGGTGTCCGCGCGCGAACTGCTTCGCCGAACGCTTCGTGCTGACGGTGCGGACCGAGGTCACCGACCGGATGCTGATCTTCGGCGAGCGGCACCTGCGCAAGGTGCTTGCCGTTTACGCCACCCACTACAACGCCCGGCGCCCGCATCGGGCGCTGCAGTTGCGGCCGCCACGCCCGGCATCGCCGGTTCCCGAGCCGCTTCATGGCAGGATCCGGCGTCGAGTGATCCTGGGCGGCCTCATCAACGAGTACGAGACGGCAGCCTGAAAACCGCTGGTCAGGCCCCATGGACACGTTATGGAACCCGACACGCCATCGTCAACATCATCAGCTCAAGATCAAGTCACCACGCCCCAGGAGACCTGACCAGTTACGGCACGGATTCGGGGGCACCAGTTCCTACTGTAACTTTGCCTACAGTATGGGTCGGTCCGGGAATCTGTAGCCTCTTCAGCTCGTGTTTATTATCGTGGTTTCGATAGAAAACGGGGGGTTGTACAGTGCAGAATCTTCTAGGTCCCAAATCGCGGCACCAATAATTCCTAGGCCGCGCAGCTGGGTCCAGGCAGTGTAAATGTCGGGTGGTTGCAAGCCCCTCGGGGGGTCATCCGGAGTTATCCCCGTGGCCGATACAATGCCGAGCCCTAGATTTTCGTAACCGCCATACTGTGAGGCGAGATTGGCATGCAGATTCATATACCCCTGCACATCGCTTATACCGTCTGCATAGGCTTGGTAGTTGATAATAGCAATCCATGAACTGCTCTGCTCGTAGAGGGACAGATAACGCTTTGCCGTGAAGCCGAAGGGGGCGACGGTAGAAGCCTTTCCCGTCTCATTCCCAATATTATTTATGACCTGACTCATGCAGTCGACGAAGGTTTGATCAAGGGGAGCTGGGTGATTGCGATCTGGGCCAGGATTTCCCTCGTAATTGATATCAATGCCGTCCAGGTTGTACGTTTCTATTAGGTTCAAAAGTGAGGAGGTCGCGTTGTTGACCCAAGCCGACAGGTTCGACGGGGGCACCCATGGGGCACCCATGGCCAAAGACCCGCGTCTCCACCAAGACTGGCCCTGAACCCGATCCACCCGTTAGCCTCCTGGAGTTGCGTACTGACCGCGGGAGTAATGGCCGGATCCCAGTTTACCTGGAAGTTGCCATCGTTCGGGACCGTGCCCTCATCGCGGCCTCTATCTTGCGCAAATGCCAACGTATACCAGAAACGAAGAATATCGGGGCCGCTGTAGTCTACCGGGACGACGGAAAGGGGATATGGCGCCCGACGGCCACCCGGCTGTCCTCCCACATAAGCTACGACACCCTTGGAGAGATTCACCACGATAGATCTCCTCGCCGGATTTTCTTGATCTCGCCAGCTGCCTGGGCCCGGAACGACGTTCTTTACGCTACGCCTTTCTGCCCACGGTAGGAAGATCTGCCGCCCCGCGGGGGCCGCTCATTGACGTCACCATAGGGGCGGGGCGCGCAGCGGGGTTGACGCCGTTCAGTGCCGCCGAGACGATCTGCGGCCAGGGGATGACTCGCTCCATCCCCACACCCGGACCACCGGCACGTAGCCGGCGGCCCATAGTTGAGACCCCCAACCCAGGGCCTCGGCAAGGTCGTCAGTCTCGGCGTGTCGGCGTGGTGACACGCCGGTGATGCGGTAGGTGCGGGTGCGGGCACGACCTGCTGGTGATCATGAAGGTTCCTACACCGGACTGATCATCGGAGCGTGTCGTGCCCGCCTTGCCATCCTCGCCGATCGACCTGCTCTCCGCCCGCGTCGGGGCCACATCCGATGGCGTGTCCGACCCCGATGCCGCGCGGGAGGCGGATGTGCAGGCGCCGACCGATCTGGTGGCCGCGTTGGCGACGGTGCCCGACCCGCGTGCCCGCCGCGGGATCCGGCATCGGTTGGTGACGGTGCTTGCGCTGGCGGTGTGCGCGGTGCTGACAAGGGCCCGCAGCTACGTCGCGATCGCCGAATGGGCCCATGACCTGCCGCTGGGCGTGCGGATCCGGCTCGGACTCACGGTTGCGCGGGCGACGCCGAGCGAGTCGGCGATCCGCCGGATCCTGCAGAAGGTCGACCCGGAAGCGCTGGACCAGGCGGTGTCGGACTGGCTGATCGCCCGCGCCAATCCGCCAACCCCGGACCCGGCGCAGCCCAGCGCGCCGGAGCAGAACGCGGGGTCCGCCACGGCGCGGATCGCAGCTGTGGGTGCCCGAAACCCTGCCACATGTCATGCGACCTACTGATATTCGTGGAGGAGGCCACCAAGGCGGTCGTGTCGTTGGACCTTGGCGATCTCGGTCGGCGCGCGGTGGGGGAGGGGTCGTGCGGGGGCTGCCTGTCCCAGGCTGCGGTGCGGACGGTGATCATTGTCGGGGCGCTGGAACTCGCGGAGGACGGCTGCGGCGGGCCGTTGGTTGATGATCAGAAGACGGTCGAGTAGTTCGCGGCGGACGGTGCCGACGAAGCGTTCGGCGATGGCGTTGGACAACGCCGTCGACTGCACCGGATCGAGCCGATGAGGCCGATCGGTATCGGCGGGTGCGGGTGACGCACCCGTTCCATCCGCTGTTCGGCCGAGACTTCGAGTTTGTCGTTCACCGGCAGAACTGGGGTGAGGACCGGGTCCATGTCCATGACGGGGACGGGGTGCTGTTCTCGCTGCCGGCGGCCTGGACGGACGTGGCGGCGTTGGACCCGTTCGTGGTGATCGCCGAGGGCCGGTGCCCGTTCACGATGACAGGCCTGTTGGGGCTGGCGGATCTGATCGACCGGCTGAGGGTCCAGCGGGACGGCGACGAGACCGTCAAGAAGATGACGCCGTGAACGACAAGAGGATTACGCCGCAGAGGGCGGCCTCTGTTGGGGCGACCAGCATCAGATCGGTTGCAATACATGTGATTCTGGTGATTCTGTGGCGTGTTGTCGTGACCATGTCTCTCCGATGCGGCAAAATTGTCCTGTCGATCGTTCTGGCTGGGAGGCGGTATGGGCCCGCGCGGATCGCCCGAGGACCCGAAGGTCACCGCGCTGCGCGCGGCACGGTGTCTGAATCCTCATCCCGAGCAGGTCAGCGATCCGACGTTCCTGGCCGAGGAGTTCTTCGACGCCCGCGACGTGGTCCAAGTCAAGTACGAGATGATCCGCCGGGTCAGCGTGGACGGCGACTCGGTCACCACCGCGGCGGCGGCGTTCGGCTACTCCCGGCCCTCCTACTACGCCGCGGCCGCCGCCCTGGCGCACTCAGGTCTGGAAGGACTGGTCGCGGCCAAGCCCGGCCCGCGCGCCGGTCACAAGCTGACCGACGCGGTCCTGGCCTGGGCCGAACAGCAGTTGGCCGCCGATCCCGATCTGCGCCCGGCCGGGCTGGTCGAACCCATCGCCGAACGGTTCAAGCTTCACGTGCACCCCCGCTCGGTCGAACGCGCGCTGGCCCGCCGGCGGGAGCAGTCCAAAAGCCGCTGACCCAGCCACCCACGATCCCGGGGACCGGGAGGCCCGCCTGTCCCTACGACCATCACCTGGCCACGCGGCTGCGGACCCGGGCGGGCCACCCTGCGTCCCGGATGCCGGCCAGGACGCTGCCCCCGCCGGGCTGGACGACCGCTACGAACACCTTCGTCATGCCGTCCTGCACGACCGGGCCCGCGCCTTCCCCCTCGGCCTCGCAGTGCTGATCGGCAAAGGCGTCACCGCCTGGCAACGCCTGGCGACCCACCTCACCGACACCACCGGCACCGGGTCCCGCGCCTCGCAGCAGACCCGTTGCCCGTCCCAGACCGGGCCCGCCGCTCAAGCGCCGGCCTCGTTGCCGCAGGCGGTGACCGCCCAACTGGTCCACGCCCTGGCCGGCCTGGCCGTCGCATTGACCGGCACCTGACCCGTCTTCCCACCCCTCGAGCCGCCCCCGCGAGCTCACCCCTTTGACCCCGCCCGGCGGGAAGGAGCACGCCCGTGTTCACCGATACCGTGTCACTCGCAAGGTCACCTCCGCCCACCTGTCGCGCACGGCGCTGCTCTACGTCCGCCAGTCCACCCTCAAGCAGGTCCTGCACAACACCGAGTCCGCAGTGCGTCAATACGACCTGCGCGGACGAGCGATCGCGTTGGGCTGGAACAGCGACCAGATCACCGTGATCGACATCGATCAGGGCCAGTCCGGGGCCAGCGCCGCCGACCGGGAAGGGTTCCAACAGTTGGTCGCCGAGGTCTCCCTCGGGCGGGCCGGGATCGTGCTCGGCCTGGAATGCTCCCGGCTGGCCCGTAACTCCGCCGACTGGCACCAACTGCTGGAACTGTGCGGGATCACCGCCACCCTGATCTGCGACGAGGACGGCCTCTACGACCCCCGCGACTTCAACGACCGGCTCCTGCTGGGCATGAAGGGCCAGATGAGCGAGGCCGAACTGCATTTCATCCGGGCCCGGCTGCGCGGCGGGATCCTGTCCAAGGCCCGCCGCGGGGAACTGATCACCCCACTGCCCGTCGGGCTGGTCTACGACGGCGCCGGGCACGTCATCCTCGACCCCGACACCGCCGTCCGCGCCGCCGTGACCCACCTGTTCGCCACCTTCACCGCCACCGGGTCGGCGACCGCATGCGTGAAGGCGTTCAACGCCGCCGGACTGACGTTCCCCTGGCGGCACCGCACGGGTGCCCGCAAAGGCGACCTCGACTGGAAGCCGCTACAGCACAGCACCGTGCTGCGGGTCCTGCACAACCCCCGCTACGCCGGTGCGTTCACCTACGGACGCCACCGCACCACCCCCCGCCCCGGCGGCAAAACCGGCACCACCGTGCTGCCCCGCAGCGAATGGACCGCCTTCATCCCCGGCGCCCACCCCGGCTACCTCACCCTGGACCAATACGACGCCAACCTCGCCAGGCTGACCGCCAACGCCCCCGCGCACGGCCGTGACCGGGTCACCGGCCCGGCCCGGGAAGGACCCGCCCTGCTGCAAGGGGTGATCCTCTGCGGCCGCTGCGGGCAACGGATGACCGTCCGCTACCACCACACCATCACCGGGCTGATCCCCAGCTACGTCTGTCAACGCGTCGGCATCGCCACCGCCGCCCCGGTCTGCACCGTGCTGCCCGGTCACGACCTCGACACCCAGATCGGGATCCTGCTCATCGCGGCCCTGACCCCGCTGAGCATCGAGGCCGCGTTCACCGTCACCGCCGAACTGGCCCACCGCGCCGAACAAGCCGACGCCCTACGCGCCGCGCACGTCGAACGCGCCCGCTACCACGCCGAGAACGCCCGAGCCCGCTACCTGGCCGTCGACCCGGCCAACCGGCTGGTCGCCGACACCCTCGAAGCGGACCCGAACACCGCCCTGCGCGCACTGGGCGACGCGCAGCAAGCCTACGACAAGGCCCGCCACACCAATGTCGGACAGCTCACCGATGCCCAGAAGACCCGAATCCAGCAGCTGGCCACCGACCTGCCCGCGATCTGGAACGACCCGGCCACCCCGGCCCGGGAACGCAAACGCATCGCCAGGCTGCTACTGATCGACGTCACCGTGACCCGCACCCGCGACACCATCACCGCACACGTGCGCCTGACCGGCGGACAACACCACACCCTGACCCTGCCCGTCCCCAAGAACGCCGCCGAACTCCGCCGCACCGATCCCGACGTCATCACCGAGATCGATCGACTCCTGGACCACCACACCCACGCCGAGATCGCCGACATCCTCAACCGGCAAGGCCGCACCAGCGGCGGACACCGCCCGTTCCACGCCCTGATCATCCGGAATATCCGCGACACCTACCAGCTGCGCCCCCGCGAGGACCGCCTCCGCGGCCAAGGCCTGATCCCGCTCCACGAGATCGCCACCCTGCTCGCAGTGTCCACCTCGACCATCAAGGACTGGCACCACGCCGGACTTGTCGGTGGTCAACGCTATAACGACAAAGGCCAAGTCCTCTACCAACCACCCGGACCCAACCCCCCGACCCCACACCACGGACGCCGACTCACCAGCCGCTGACCTGCACGAACACCACATCCCCACACAACGAATCCACGAGGTGCACTATGCAACGCGAGCCCCTTCGCGCGCGGTGCTCGGATCGGGGTGCGAATGATGCGGATGTCGGCACCGGTGAAGACGGCGTCGAAGGCGGCGGTGAATTTGCTGTCTCGGTCGCGGATCAGGAATCGGAGCCGGTCGGCGCGGTCGCCGAGTTCCATGACCAGGTTGCGGGCCTGTTGGGTGACCCAGGCTGCGGTGGGGTGGGCGGTGATCCCGGTGAGGTGCACGTGGTGTCGCGGGATGATCGGGAGGCGATGTTGACGTGCTCGAAGCCGCTCTCGCGGATATCCACCGCACCGCAGCGGCAGTCATGGCCGATCTTGAACAGACGCCGCTCGGGCTGGGCAGGAGGGAGTCGTGAGCGAGCGCTTCGTTTCCTGTCAGGTTGTGACCTGTGCGGCCTCGGCGGCCTCGCGGATTCGGCATGGCCAGTGTGCCCCAGGTGTACCGGTGCCGGGGGTGGTGCACGCCCGGCAGCGGTGACCACTAGCGTCGGGCACGTGATCGGCTAAGAGGCGATTGCGCAGGTCGGGCATCGCGGCCAGGGCCTCGCTCAGCGGCCGGGGTCGCGGCTCGTAGATCATGGTCGCTCCAGCCGGGAAATGTCCAGTACGGCCGACCCCGGTAGCGGCCCGAGCCTCCTCGGCTGCTCACTATCCGTCGTCGACGTCACGCCATCGTGTCGAACCCACCTGCGAAACGCAAGTGCATCCGCGCGTTCCGCTGCACGTGCAGAAGCCACCATCCGGTACCGCTCCTGAGTCGCCCCGCCCTGTCCAAACCTTCCGTAGTCGATTCGGACCTGTTGCGTAGGCAACCGGCCTCGCGCTGCAGGCGCAGATCGGCCTTCCTGAGGTTGGCGGGCCTGGCTTCTCGATTCGTCTGGCCAGCTCTTGGCGCGCGGGGCAACACGTCCCGGTCGATGACGACACGCCCCTTGCGCCGGCTACAACGGGCCCCGACGGCGTCCGTCGCGGTGATCGTTGCCGTCGAATCGGGTAAGGCGCCTGTGTTGACCGGCGGGTCTGTGCTCATGCGTCCGACTCGATGCTTATCGATGCGCTGAAGATGCAACATCTGTCCGGCGTGGTCGCGCCCGGAGGTTACGGTTCGGGAGAACACGGCGTGTCACCCAAGAGGGGGGCCACGTGATTGCAGACCATGACCCGTACGGTCTCCGATGCCCAACGACCGACGGGACGCACACGACGGTGAGCACGATCCCTGCCACCCCCGCGGAGACGACGGGGGAGATCCTCCTGAGCTGGGGCCTTGACGGCCCTGCGGTGACCGCCCCTGAGCAGGCCGCCATCCCGAACAGTGGAACTCTCGGGCGAGGTCCGCTACCGGATCGGCCGCGCGCATCGACGATGGCCGGGGTCTGTATATCTGCATCGCCTGCAGTGAGCCATCGGGGTGCAGCGCCCTGCGATGGCCGGTCCGGGACAGCGCTGGCGATCCATCGCTCGTTGATCCGGGTGATGCCGTAGACATGGCCGCGACGCAGCGCAAAGTCGTCGATTCCCAGCAGCCGCGGCCGCTCCTGCCAGCCGCCTGGCAACGGGTCGGGTTGCGGGTCGGGCAGGTGCGCAGCAGCCGCAGCAGGCTGTCGCTACCCGTCGGCATGCCCCGCCCGGCCAACCGGGCACCGGCCTGTCCGGCCAACGCCGCCGCGACGGACACCGCAGAAGCAACGTGCGCCGTGCCGCGGCGTGTTCAGCTCGGCGCCCTGTTCGGCGAACGTGTGCGACCCACGGCCGGGCTTGACACGATCGTTGAGATTTGTCCTCGCTGCGCGAGGTGGGGGCGCGACCTTCACCGGCTCCTTATCGACGGTGTTCGGCCCGAGGGCCGGGATTGGTCGGGCAACCTAGTTGGGCGGTGGGCTGGGTGGCGTGCTCATGGTGAACGTGTCGCCGTACACCGACCAGGTGAACGGGGTCGTCAAGGTCAGGTTGCCGGTGGTGAGGAGCCCCCGGAACAGCGCGATCCGGCCGTCGGGCGGGTTGTCGCCCCATTCGGTGAGCACCGCCGCCCGGCAGCTCAGCCAGGCGCGCAGCCACGCCGACTCGGAACCGCCGCGCGCGGGCGTCGGTCCGGTCGTGCGGGACCTGATGTCGTCGAACGATCCATCGCCCGAGTCCGGCACGCCTGGTCCGTGGTTCACCGAGGTGTCGTAGTACAGCGCAAGCCCGAGGAGCCCGACGCCGTCTGCCGTGGCCGCGGCGAGCGCTGGCTCCCAGTACATCGAGTCGCGCAGATCCCGCTGGACCTTGCGGAACACCGGGTCGTGGTTTGCGGCGTCGGCCCACGCGGTCAGGAACGGCTGTCCGAGTCGCTGGGCGGCGATGTCGGAGGCGCCGCCGCCGTACACCCCGTACTCGGCGTCGTCGACCGTTTCGCCGCGGTCGGTGCATGCCTCGAGCCCGGGCAGGTACGGAGTGAGGGTGTTGCCGGGCTGTTCGGCCACGTACTGGCGCACGAGCTGCAGCATGTCGGACGTGGCGGTCGTGAACCCGACCAGGCCGCCGGTGTAGCCCCGCCCGTCGTGGATGTCCTCGATGTAGGAGTAGGCCGCTGTCCAGTCCTTTATGCTGTTCTCGGCGGTCGACGTGATCTGGAGTGCCGTTTCCTTGTTCGTCTGATCAGCGTGCGACGGCGCCACGCAACCCAGCGTGCACACTCTCCCATCGGATGTCGAGCTCGTAGAGAGATGGGTCTCGCGAGGGCTCGACCGAGAACGCCACGCTGGTCACCGAGCTGATCGTCGGGCTGCGCGAGCGCGGCCTGGACGTCATTCGCCCGATCCTGGCCGTGCTGGACGGGTCGAAGGTGCTACGCCGCGCCGTGCTGGATGTGTTCGACCGGCCCGTGATCGCCCGCTGCCAACTCCACAAGATCGTGTGCCGCGAGCACGGAAAGGGGGAAGCCGATGGAGATCGGGTTCTGCTGATGTGCGCAACTGGGCAGGGGATGGAGGTAGGCCCTCCGGAGCCGTCTTGCCGGAGATGGCTTGAAACCACCGCATACTGCGCCGGTTAAGAGCTGGGGTGGGAAGCGATGCGGAAAAGGCGCGCCGAGTGCGTCAGGTGTGGACCAAGAAGACGAGCGTAAGCGAACCACTGCTGAAGTGTCGAAAGTAGTAGACGACATCGCGGGGTTCCCCGGTCGCGCTCATGCAGAGAACCGTCGGACTGCTGTATCGGTGCGACGAGCCACCTCTTACACGATCGGACGGGCAGGCGGATAGGTAAGACGACGGGTGACCTTGCCGGTGAGTCCGGCATTCTCGACGGCCTTCACGACCCCCATTCGCGGCGAGGAAAGCTTTGACGTTCTTGTTGGCGGCCAGGATGTCGGTGGCCTTGGTCAGGGCCAGGTCAGGGCCACGTCGCGCTTCCAGTCCGCGGCCACCTCCGCGACGACGTTCAGCGTGCCCTGCGTGGCGGCCTTGAAGCCGTCAGCTCGTGTAGCGCTGGTCACATCACCGGAGATGCCGCCGATGATCGCCACGTCGGCTCCGGCGTCGACCTGGGTTGTCGATGTTGACGATGGTCTTGTTGGCGGCCGAGATCTGCGCCAGCGACTGCACCAGGTTGGTGCCACTGATCGGGTTGACCACGTAGCAACTGAAGTCCTGGCCTGCCAGCGCGGTCGGCTTGTCGGCCTGCCCGGTCGTGTCACCGATGTCTGCCGCGGCCTGCACCGTGGCGTCGATCCCGGCCGGGCACTTTCACCGGGTGACAGCTGCGGAACCCAGGTCACAGTGGCGGCGCCGATGAACACGGACGAGACGGGTCGTTCGACGTCACGGTCAGCGGCGGGAATCGGCCGCCAGGTCACCATCCTCGCTGGCGGCCAACAGCCAGTCCTCGGCGCCGTCGGGGCTGTCATCGACCCAACCGTACGGGGCGCCGCCCGGCGTAGATCCGACAACGAACATGCGCTGATCGCCGATCCAAATCCAATGTCCTCCGAGATCGACGGGCGCGGTCCGCGGCAGCTTCGGCGTAGGAGCTGGCCGCACCGCCCAGCGGGTGTCGCCGGAGGGGAAGGCGAACCCGATGGAAATCAGGTCCTCATAGGCGGTGTAGCGGTCGACGCCGTAGCGCCGCGCGAAGGCCTTGACGCTCACGGCGGCGCCCGAGGCGACCCACGCCCGCGCCGAGTCCCGCCGGGCTTGCTTGCGCATTCGGTGGCGTCGCGGTTGCGCGGATCTTCTGGTCATCGTCGGTTCCCCTGCCGGTTCGTTCACCGATCGTCACCCGTGGTCGGGTCGTACTGGCGGAGTTGAAGGGACGCCAGAGGTTTCATTCCGGCCGATGCGGGCGCACGTGATCGGCCGCTCCGGCACCTGCGGGACGGTACCGGCCCCAACGACAGCTGGACGCGCGACCGGCGGGTCACCAGCGACCCGCACCGGCTACCTAGGATCGTGCCCATGCCTTCGGTGAACAACGCGGGTTGGCGGGCCGTTGGAACCGACGACGCCTACCGGTATGCCGCGACGACACCGTCTACTGGCCGGAGGCCGAGCACAGGCGGCTGATCGAGCGGTGGCCGCACCTGGTCTCCGAGGTGGGGGCGACGTGGGACGAGCATCGCCACCAGATAGAACGACACTGCGCGCTCGTGGAACGAGCCGGACACACGGTCAACCAAACTTCCGGCAGCGTCGGTTGTCTCGAGGCGTTCCTCGCGGAACGGCACGTCAACGAGCCGTCCCGATCCCATCTACAGGCCTATCCGGACCTGCCGACCCAACCGACCATGCTCAGCTGGCCACCGCCACGTTCCGGTCCATGCTGGTGCGGCTCTGGTCGCAAGTACAAGCTGTGCTGCCGCCCCCACGGCCTGGGCCGCCTGGACTGACGCTTACCATCTGGCGGTAGCGATGCTCGACCGCGACGCGGGCGGGGACCGCGAGTGGGCCGATATCGTCGGGCGCGAC
The DNA here is from genome assembly GCA_963736375.1 of uncultured Actinomycetota bacterium. Lineage (GTDB taxonomy): Bacteria > Actinomycetota > Actinomycetes > Mycobacteriales > Pseudonocardiaceae > Pseudonocardia. Next base: position 139,935 of record CAVTOL010000017.1, on the reverse strand, counting down.
GCCGCCCGCCTTGTGCGCGCCCTGGGCATGATCGCCTACACCGACCGTGCCGCGGCGCTCGTCGCCCGCGCGGTCGCGATCATGCCTGGCGGTCGATCCCTACAGGTCAAGCGTCCGCGGAATCTGTCAACCTGGTTGAGGCACCGTCGAGCAGAGATTACTGAGCATCCTCCTCCGCACCGGCGTCTTGATGATCGTGACGTCGATCGCGGTGAAGACGGCGTCGAAGGCGGCGGTGAACTTCGCGTCGCGGTCGCGGATCAGGAACCGGACGCCTCGGCCGGCATCCTCGAGATCCATGACCAGGTTGCGGGCTGTTGGGTCAGCCAGGCTCCGACCCCGCTGCTGCTCGACCCCGTCGCCGGACAACCCATGCGCTGAGGACGCGCATACCGGCCCGGATGGGCGCCGGGCTCGCCGATCGGTGACTTCGTGTGGGGCTCCGCAACGTGGCACACGCCGCTGGCCAGCGGTGATCGTGGGTCGGCAACGTCCGGCATGATCGTCACCGTGTCGGGGCTGGTGAGTGCGGAGGTGTGGGTCCGATCGTGGGCAACCCGCCAGGGGCGCCGCGACGGACCGTCGATGCGGGCGGGGCGCGGCGAAGTGCTGTGCGCTCCGCCTGATCCGGGCGAAGCCGCGGCCATCCCGATCCGGATCACGACGCTCGGCGCGTGAGCGGGAACCGGGGAATGGTGTGCAGTCGCCGCATTCCCCACCCAACCGCCTCACCGACGGCGGTGCCGATCACGGCTCCGATAACCACGTCGCCCGGGTAGTGCACTCCGTTCGGTGGTGCCCGCGATGTAGTAGCCGCAGCGGGCGGCGTTGTCGGCGATGGTCATCATTAGGTCGATGTCGTTGGACTCGATCCGCGACACCGCCCGCTGTACCGGGATGTCCGGTGCCGGGAGGGGGTCGCCGAACAGGTCGGTCTGCACGCTGGTGTCGTGGTTAATCGGGTCCACCACCAGATGGCGGAGGCCTGGTATCACCATTCGCGGGCCAGCGCGCGGAGGGTCCACAGCTCGACCAGCCCGGCGCCGATCGCGGCGAGGGGGAACCAGCCGGTCGGGCACCACAGCCAAGGCCGCGCCTACGCCCAGGGCGAGGAAGACGGTGATGCGCAGCTAGGTGCGCAGGGCCCAGCCGGTGACGCCCCACATCAGGCCACCGCCTGACGGTCGAGCCCGACAACCGGACGAGTCGCGCAAGCCTGCCCGCGGAGTCGCTGGCCCCCGGCCTCGCCGCGCGATCCGCTCCCCCTCCCACCGCGATCGCGCAGCGGTTCTCCAGATTTCGCGGTCCATGCCCTGATCAGGCCGCCCCGCAAGAAACCCGGGCCGTCCTCGCAGCCTGGGCCGCTGCCGGGACTTGATCAACAAAAAACTGCGAAACACGAGGGTCAGCACGAGGCGTTCGGCGAAGCAGTTCGCCAATCGATGCACCATATGTCTGGTTTGAGGAGCATCGCGATTAGCCGGTAAACAGAGGACAACGCGGTGGGATCTTGACCACCGCGATGCCTGCATCGGCCAGCACCCCGTCGAACGAGACCGCGAACTGTCCGGCGCGATCGCCCGGCCCGATCGCGGACGAGAAGCCCACCCCCTGCTGCTCACCGATAACGGTGCAACACGACCGCAAGCAGAACGGGGAGCATCGACAGCATCAGGAAGCCGCCGACCACGAGGCCTCCGATGTCGAGGATCATCCCCAAGACCACCAGCGTCACCGCTACCGTGACAATCCACCGCCTGACCCCGCGAACCAACCGGTCCAGCCGGGCCGTCCCCGTGGCCCGCAGCAGATCCGCCAGCGCCGGGGCCTCGGCGGCGAGGTGCTCCTCGATATCGCGAAGGGCGCGCCGCTACTTCCTGTTGAATGACATCGTCACCGTCCCGGCTGCCCGTTAGGGAGCGTGGCGATGCAGCCAGCCCGGCCGAATGCAGGCGCGCCCCGTCGTCGGGAGGCTACCCGTTCGAGGGCCTCGTCGAGGGTAATCGCGACGTCGACGAGCGCGAGCTGGGTGCAGCGCACGGCGACGCTGCGGGTCTGCGCCGCCACCGCGGAGGACCGAGACGGCGGCAGCGCGATCATTGGGCCGATCGAGTCAGGTCGGCTGCTTCGTCGCGGTCATCGCAGCCTTTGCCGCGGCGGCCTGTTCGGCGGCGAAGGCGCTGGCCTCGGCATTCGCCTGGTAGTCGGCGATCTCCTTCTGCAGCGTGCGGCGGACCTTCGGCTGTTGCGCGAGCGCCACCGCGAACACGGTGAGCAGCACCCACATGCTGACGCAGCTCAGCACGATCAGGATGCCCGGGATGAACGCTTCCCCCAGCCGCTCCGTCAGCGCCCGGGCGGCCAACACCCGCCAGACGAGCATGAGGTTGACCAGGTAGCCGATCGCGTAGGACGCCGCGAAGGCGATCAGGAATTGCTTGAGGCTGCCCGACTCCCGCCGCTTCCGGATCGGCTCGTCACGGGTGGGCAGCCAGACCGACAGCACGTTGCCCACACCCAGCCAGAGCAGGATGAAGCAGAGCACCAAGGCACAGGCCTTGAAGAACGCGCCGAAATCACCGGCCCGCCAGGCCAGCAGGGCGCTGAGCAGGAAACCGATGGGCGCCACAATGCACAACAACGCCACGTTCTTGATCACCAGCAGGTGCCACAGCCGGGCACCGGTGTCCAGGGCGGCCCGCACCCGCATGGCGTCGAAGCTCATCGCGTTGATACAGACCGCGCCACCCATCACAAACGAGATCACCCACAGCCCCAGGTAGGGCAGCCACTGTTGGTTCTGGTCCCACTTGAACACCCGCAGATAGCCCAGATACAGCAGGCCGAGGCCTACAGCGATCCCCAGAGACCGCACCGTCGTCCGTGGCTTGCGGGTGAGCACGTACTTGATCTCCCCGGAGACGCCGTGGGCGAGGGCCGGGCCGTGTCGGCTGACGGGATTGCGACCGTGCAGTGGCACGTGGCCGTCGACCGCCGCCGCGTCCGGCTGGTCCTCGCCCGCCTGGATGCGGGCCAACCGGGCCTGCAACACGGCCTGAGCGGCATCGATCAGGGCCATCCTGGCGATACCGACGGCGGCCGCCGCATCCAACTCCGCCTGCGCCGCCGCCTGATGACTCAGCCGCCGAGCGACGCCGTGCCCATCCCCCTCCCCGAACCCGTCCGCGTACCCGTCAGCGCCCGCGTTGTCGGGGCTCTGCTGCGCCGATGGCTCCTGGCCGGGCAGCGCGGGTTGCGCTCCGAGGTCAAGATAGTTCTGCTCCAGACTCGCCCAGCGCGGGGACAGCCGATGCGGGTCGGTGTCCAGCCTCACCGCCTGCCTGTGCTCCTCGGCGGCCTTACGCGTTCTGCGGATGAGTTCTTGGACGTCGGACTCGTTCTTCCACTTCGAGGAAAGCGCCGTCTTCTCGGCCACCGCGGCTCGCTCGACCAACTCCGTGAGGTCATCGATCGCTGCCATGAGTCCTCCTCAGGCGGCGAGCACCGACCGGCACGCGAACACCCTGGCGACATCCTAGGAGTGCGGGTGGATGCGGTACAGAAGCCCGCGCGGTGGGCGTGGTGATCATCGGTAGGAAACAGCGCCGATAGCCGCCAACGCGCCGGCGACGAGGAACGCTCTTCGGGGCTACGTCACCGAAGCCGACGGTGACCAAGACGTGCGCCCCGGCGGGCCTGGTCAGCTCGGCATGGACGATCGACACGAACGCCTCCACCTCTCGGGGCCAGATCGTCCAGTCCGGTGACAGTGAGGATGTGCGCGGTGACCGTGTCACCGCTGACGTCGATCGCACCGGCCACCGAAGGTCATGGTGCTAGCCCTCTCAGCGGGAGACCCGCGAGCCGCAGCTGTCGGGCACGGCGGCCACGGTCGCGTGGAACTCGGGTGTGGGCAGGTAGTTCAACGCGTCGAAGGTGGAAATGCCGCGTTGACGAACGACCCAGGTCAGAACCTTGTCCTCACCCGAGGCGAGACCCTGTGCGCTGACGAACCAAGACGTGCGCCACCAGCCTGGACTATGGCCCCCCAGACGCGGAGGGGTCCCACGGACGGCTCGTGCAAGCCGTCGACCGGCCTGCTCGACCCGCGACGGCGCAGCCCGGCGGTGTAACGGTCGATGGCGTACTCCTTGCCTTCCGGGAGGCGGGCGGCGTTCAACGCCAGGTACCACCCCAGCTCCCAGGTCGCGGGCCCCGCGCCGGGATAGGCCCAGTCCAGCAGGATCGTGCGCCCATCAGCGGCCAGACCGAGGTTGCCCATTTTCGGGTCGCCGTGCAGGAACGTCGAGGGCGTGCGGGCCAGCGCGGCGGCGAGCGCCTCGGGCCGCGCGTGCACCGCACGGACGACGTCGGCGGCGGGCGCCCGCTGGTCCAGGCGCGCCCACCCCTCCGCGGCTGCGCGCAACACCGCGTCGTCGTCCGGGCGAGCCAGCTCACCCGCGATGTGATCGGGCGCGAAGAACCGGAAACGGTCAGCCATCGGCACCAGGCCGACCGTGTCGCGCCATCCGGTGAAGGTTGCGGCGAGTCCCGCGAGGCCATCGAGCAGGGCGTCGTGGAGGGCGAGGTCGACCGGCGCGTCACCGGGGGGCACCAGCCGGTCCCCGACATCGGCCATCAGCACGCTCAGCTCGCCGTCGACCACCGCCACATCCAGCACGGCGTGCACGACCGCGGCCTCGGCGCGGTGCATCAGCCCGGCGTTCCACGCCTTCGCGGTGCGGAAATCCCGATCGCCGGTCACGCGCATGATCCAGTCGCACTCGGGACGCACCCGCTTGCGGAAATACCGCCGCTCACCGACCCGGAACCGCTCGAAGACAGCGCCGGAGCGGGCATCGGGCGGCTGCACCTGCTCCCGGTCCTGCACCTCGCCGAGGGCCCACCCCATGGTTGTTGTCATGATCGCTCCTCGACCATCTCCGACGACGCCTCCACGGAGATGGCGTGCGTTCGTGAGGAACGAATCGTTCAATGTGTCGGGAGTGCGAGTGCGCCGAGCAGGACGCCGACCACGCCACCACGATCGCCGCTGAGTGGGCGCATGACACCGACCCGCAGGCGAGGGCTCGGAGGAACCAGGACTACACAGATACGGGCACGACCACGCCTGGTGATGGTCCCGGCGACGACAACCGTTGCCGCTCGCACCTGCGGGCTGCCTCCAGGCCGTCGGTCCACGCGCAGCGGCCAGGTCGGCCGCCTGCCGCGGGATGACGGCCGGGCACAGTCGGGTCGTGACCCGGCCCGGCGACGGCACCCTCGCCAGGACGATCACAACACGTTCCGCACAACGATCATCGGCGTAAGCTCGGGGCAGTGGTGGCAGTGCACGCCTCACCGATCGATGACGTCGAAGGCGTCCAGCGGTCGCGTCAACGCTGCAACACCATGATGGGTGCCATGGATCAGCGACGGTTTCCTTCGTGAGGCGTGCGCTGCTGGTGGCTGCGGCAGCGGCGCCGGGGCTCGTGTTGTGCGTGCTGGGCCTGTTCCACCCGGCTCAGCTCACACCGGGCACCGCAGCGGTGTGGTGGCAGCTGCACATCGTGCTGCTGCCGGTCTTCCCGCTGCTCGGCGTGGCATTCGTCCTCCTACTGCGCGGTGAGCGGGGGCCGCTGGCGTGGCTGGCGCGCATCAGCGCGTACGTGTACGCCGTCTTCTACACCGCACTGGACACGCTGGCGGGCATCGGCGCAGGCATCGCCGTAGCCGCTGAGCCCGCAGGCAGTCCGGTCGCACTCGGCCTCATCGGTGTCGGCAACCAACTCGCGGCGGTCGGAGTTACCGGCTTTCTGGTCGGCTCATTGGCGACCGTAGCGGTCCTCATCAGGCGTGATGGGGTCGCGGCGATTCCGGGTGCGGTCCTGCTGGTGGCGGCCGCAGTCGTCTTTCTCCGTTCGCACATCTACTGGCCGGTAGGCGGCCTCGCCATGCTCGCGGCGGGAGTCGGATGTGGACTCTTGGAGTGGCGGTCGGCCCGGCCCACATAACTGCGCAGCGTGTTGCGCTCCACGCCGATAGGATCAAGCTCCGCAAGAGCCTGCGGTCCTTGATCCGGCAGGGACGCTGGAGCTCTCGTCCGATGACGTGCCCGGGAGCCCAACCCGGTCCGCTTCCGGTCACAGCGTCCAGTGGACCGGGGTGCCAGGCGCGTAGCGGCACGCGGTCCCGGTGGAGATCGCGCTGTCCAGGTGCGCGGCGAGGGCGGGATGGACTTGCGCGATGCGGGCGATGCTGTCGCGGATGCGGCCGGTCACGGCCTTGCGGGCGCGTTCGCTCTCGCTGCCGAGCCTGCGCGGTCGCCCGCCGGGTCCGATCGCTTGGCCGAGCTCGTGGAGCAGGGCGTCGCGTTCGTCGTGGAGGCGTTCGGCGCGGTGCAGGTCGTTGTCGTGTTCGGCGTCGGCCAGGTCGACGTCGAGCTGCCGGAGTCGGGCTCGGTAGGCGGACAGGGCGGTCGTGTCGAGCAGTGGGTCGGCACCCGTCGTGGGCGGCTGGCCGGTGGCGAGGGTGACGGCGGGCACCCCCGTGCCGTCGTGGGCGAGCAGGGTCGCGATGTCGGCGAGTCCTTTCGCGTCGGCCAGCCGGACGGTGGTGCCCGCCCAGGTCAACGTCCAGACGGCGCCGTCCTTGCGGAACGTGCCATGCCCGGTGGTCGAGGTGTCGAGGGTGGCGAGACGTTCGGTGCACAGGCTGGTCCACCGGGCTGCTCCCAGGCGTTCGGCCGCGATGAGGGCGGCGCGGAAGTGTGCTGTGGCCTGGTCGGGTTGGTCGAGGGCGGCGGCGAGCAGGCCGCGGTAGAAGTCGGCGGGCCCGGCGTAGGTCGCCAGGCCGCCCGCGACGACGTGCATGCCTGCCAGCGGTGCCAACGCGTCCAGCAGGCGCCGCCGGTCGTCGGTGGTGCCTGCGAGGGCGACGGCCTCGGCCATGACGGCGATCCCCCATGGGTCCGGTCCGATCGGGACACCTGGAGACCAGCTCTGCTCGACGTCCACGCCTGCCATCGCCGCGCGGGCCGCCGCCGTGTCACCCGCTTCGGCGAGCGCGATCGCCCGCCACGGCGGCCAGCGGGCGACCTCGGGCGGCCCTCCGGACCAGGGCGGGGCGTCGACGGCGCGTCCGCGGAAGCGGTCGAGATCCCAGGCCTGACACGCCCCGACACTGTGCGCGTCGGGTTCACCGATCCGCAGCCCGTAGCGAACCCCGTCCGCGCTCAGCCGTGCCGCTTCGTCGACGTCACCGGCGATCAGCGCGGCCGTCGCGGAGCGGGTGGTCGCTCCCCAGCGGTCGCGGCTGTGCCCCAACTCCGCGGACAGCGCGCAGTAGGCGGCCAGTTCGGAGCGCCCGCGCGGATCCCCGAGCTCGATGAGCGCGGTCGCCCGCAGCAGCCGCGCCGTGCCCTCCGCCTCGCGCTCGCCGCCCGCGACGGCCAGGCCGAGCATCTCCTCCGCGATCTCCCGCCGAACCCGGGCCGAACCCGGCAACCACCGCGCGTCGTGCTGTGCGTGCAACGCCAAGGCGAGGACGGCCGGATCGTCCAGTTCGTGCGCCAGTGCGGCCGCTTCGTCGGCCAGGACGGCCGCGCGGTGCAGGTGTGGCTCGCGCCAGGAGTGGAACTCCTCGCCCGACAAGGCGGCCAGCACCTGGACACGCAGGCGGGTGCGCTGCCCGGCCAGGGCCTGCGCGGCCTGCGACAGCAGCGTCACCACCTCGTCATGGGCGCGCCCGCGAGGTGCTCCCAGGCGGTGCAGGCCCAGCGCCGCGGCGGCGAACCGCCCCGGATCCCCACGGGCCTGCTCCGCCGCCGCACGGTAGTTCGCCCGCGCCTCGGCTCCCCGACCGGCACGGTGCTGCGCGGCGGCCAACCCGAGAACCAGGTCGACACGGGGAAGGTCCGGCGGTGGTGGGACGACGAGCTGGAGCACCCGCAGGGCCCGCTCGTAGTGCGCGCAGGCGTCGTCGTCGGCCAGCCGGTCGGACGCCTCGGCCGCGGCGCGGACGCTGTGGCGCACCGCATCGGCGAAGGCGTCGAGATCGCCCGCCGTGGCCGCGGCGAACCAATGGGCCGCGATCTCGGCGGCCGGTCCCCGACCCGAGGCCAACGCGGTGGCCACGGTCCGGTGCAGCCGGGCCCGCTCCGCCATCGGCACCGCGGCGGTGAGCACCTCGCGGAACAGGTCGTGGGCGAAGGCGAGCGACTCCACGTCGGCCACCAGCACCCGGGCGTCGATCGCCTCGCGGACGAGCACCGCGTGCTCGACGCCAGGCTTGACGGCGACCAGCACCCACTGCGGGACGACCGGGCCCACGACGGCCGCCGCGGCGAGCATCTCGGCGCAGGGCTGCGACAACCGCGCCAGCCGTCGTTCCACGGTGTCGCGGATGCCCGCGGGAAGGGGCCCGGCGACCTCCCGCGCCCTCCGCAGGCGCGTCAGCTCGGTGACGAAGAACGGGTTGCCGCCGGTGCGCCGCCAGATCCGGGCGACGTCCCCGTCGTGCTGCTCGCCCCCGAGCAGCGTGACCAGCCTGCCCGTCTCGCTCGGGTCGAGCCCCGACAGTGACAGGGTGGTGCCAGCGGCGGCCAGGCTCGCCAGCGCGGGCGGGCCGTCGAGGTCGCGGTGGGCACCGAAGAACAGCACCGGCTCGTCGCGGAGCTGGCCCACGCAGAACGCCAGCAGCGCGAGGCTCGCCGGATCCGCCCACTGCAGGTCGTCGAGGATCACTACGAGCGGCTGTTCCCGACCGAGCGCGGCGAGCCTGCGCGCCACCGTGTCGAAGACGGTGAACCGATCGGCCGCCTGCGCGGGGAGATCACCATCCAGGACATGGGTCCACGGCCAGTACGGGGGCGAGCCGTCACCGTCCCAGCAGCGGCCGCGCAGCACCCGTGCGCCGCGGTCGGCGGCGACCCTGGCCGTCTCGGACAGCAGGGTGGTCTTGCCGATGCCCGGCTCACCGGTGACGAGCACCAGCGCGCCCTGCCCGGCCGCGGCGGCGTCGAGGGCGGCCCGCACCGTCGCCAGCTCGGTGGCGCGACCGACCAGCCCGGCCGTCGTTGACATGTGCGCAGTATCGGCTACCGCCGCAGCTCCAAGAGCAGGTTGAACGGAGCGTCCACCGATAGGCGGACCACGGTGCCGAACCCGGCCTCGGCGGCCACCCCGCGCAGCGTCTGCTCGCCCGCGAGCGCGCCCAACGCGTTCCCCTCCTGCGCGAGCGCGTTCGGGGTGCACACCAGCGTCGACGCGGCGTAGAACAGTCGGCCGGTCGGCGTGAAGTTGTCCTCCACCCGGTCCGCCGCACCGGGTTCGACCAGCAGCACCGCGCCGCCGGGCCGCAGCGCCGTGCGGGCGTGCACGAGCGCGCCCACCGGGTCCCCGAGGTCGTGGAAGGTGTCGACGTAGGTGATCAGGTCGTAGTCGCCGCCGGGGAAGGTCTTCGCGGTGGCCACCTCGAACCGGGCCCGTGACGTCGCGCCATCGGCCTGCGCCTGGCGCGCCCGGGCGACGGACGCCTCGTCGGTGTCGAAGCCCCACACCGCGGCGAGCGGGAACGCCCGCGCGACCGCTCGGGTCGCCGCGCCGTAGCCGCAGCCGACGTCCGCGACCCGGCCACCGGCGGCCAGCCGGTCCACGACGCCGTCCATCGCGGGCAGCCACTGCGACACCAACGCGGGGCAGACGACCGATCGCGTGATGGCGTCCATCGCCTCCGAGTTCTGCGCCGTCCGCTCCTGCCAGGCCAGCCCCCGTCCCGCCCGGAGCCCGGCAGCCAGCACGTCCAGATCGGAATGCCAGGTGGACAGCTGGGTCGCCAACGCACCGACGAGCCCACCACCCTCGACGCCCAGCACCGCCGCCACGCCAGCAGGCAGCCGGAACCGCCGCGACCCGGGCTCGTAGACCAGGTATCCCCCGGCCGCCTGCGTCCGCAGCCATTCCCGCACGAACGGCTCGGCCAGCCCGGTGTCCGCCGCGACCTCCGACGCCGTCGCCGGTGGCAGCCCGGCAAGGGTGCTCCACAGACCGAGCCGGATGCCCAACAGCGCCGTCGCGACCCCCGCCGCGGTGGCGAGCTCCTCCACCATCCTCCCCATCGCCTGCTCCGCCTGCTGCTCAACCGACAGCGTGGTGTCCTGCATCGTCGTCTCCTCCGGATCGGCAACTACTTTCACCCCGCGAGGGCCAGGTCGGATCACGCGGATGCCAGACCCGATCTGGCACCCGGTGGGAAAGCCACCGAGAAGGGATGAGCCGTGCCTGTCGACGAGCAACACCCGTCAGACGCCACCGCCGCGACCGAGGCGATGACCCGCGCAGCGGCCGGCAGGCTCCACGCCGCCCTCAACGCACACGATCTCGAGGGGGTCCGACAGCTACTGGCCGAGGACTGCGTCTTCGAAAGCACCAGCCCCCGGCGGGCGAACACTACCTCGGCCGCGACGCCGTCTGCCGCGCCTGGCGGAGATCGCGCAGCCGCATTCGGAAGCCAGGTTCGACATCGAGGAGCCACGATGAGCGACTTTCCCATGGCGGCTCCGAGGAGGTGATCTTCACCTCTTGGGGTCAGCAACTTTGTGGCGATCTGCGGTCGCCGCTGCCTTCCCTCGGTGCTGTCGCGGTTCTTGCGGTGGAGGTTAAAGGCTCTCGGTCGGCTGCCGTTGGTGTTGGTTGATCAGGGCGGTGAGTTCGCGGTCCGGGCTGATGTGGCGGCGGTAGAGCGGGCCCAGCGGGGTGGTTGCCAGCCGGAGGGATAGTTCGAGCAGGTCGTCGATGTCGGTGCGGTGCCAGTCAGCGAGGCGGGCGAATTCGTTGAGGACGCCGACGGTGCTGCGGTCGGCCGTGGGGGCCACCCGGACCTCGGTCATCGCCGTCTGTTCGGTGGCGATGAGGTCGGCGGGTGCGTGGTGGTGGTGGAGGAGTTCGGCGATGGTGTCGGGTAGGCGGGCGAGCAGGGTTGCGGTGGGTGCCAGAGGCATGATCAGTGGGAGCAGTGTGGCGTGGTTGACCAGCAGGGCGGCCGGGCGGCGCCAGTGCAGTCGGGTGGCGTACCAGGCGCCGAGTGTGGTCGCCGAGACGTCGTCGGGGGTGGCGGGGGTGGCGGTCGAGGAGGGCGCGGGTGGCGTGAACGACGAGGACGCTGCTGATCCTGCCCGACCGCATAGTCGCCCGCGGTGCGGGTCGGCAGTCGCAGTCTTTATCTTTGTCCCTGTTGGGCCAAATCTCAGCGGCTGCTTAGTAACGAGACATACCTTGTGGTTGGGCGGCCCGCACCCCATCCCCTCGCTCGGAACTGGCGCCGATAGCGGTTCCAGCCGGGGTGCGGGCCGCCTTCCTGTTGTCACGATCACCACGCCTCACCTGCGGCCTATCGGTCTGTGTGCGGTCGAAACAGCGATGGCATGAAGCAAAGCAGCCGTCGAACGCAACCGGCAGAGCGCGTCGATATGTCTGTGCCCGTTAACATGTCTGTGCCCGTCAACCGGAGCCGGTGTCGAGTTGCTCAGCCGAACGTGTTTGTTCCAGCTCGAGAACGGTATGGTCGCAAACGCGACACCGCGACGTCCCGGCCATCTCGCTGACGTGTCACGCCACCGCGCGCCGTCGGGTCAGAGCCGGGCCACGCCAATCATGGCATCGCGCGTTACGAGGCTGGCCAGCTTCTCCTCGCTCAGGTCCTCCGTTCCCACGGGCCGCTCTGGAACGACGAGGTAGCGGACCTCCGCGGAACTGTCCCACACACGGATGCCCACGGCGTCGGGGACGGCGCACCCCATCTCCCGGAGCACCACTCTGGGTTCGCGTACAACCCGGGATCGGTAAGCCGCGTCCTTGTACCAATTGGGCGGCGCGCCCAGCACCGGCCACGGGTAGCAGGAGCAGAGCGTGCATACGATGACGTTGTGGACCTCGGGGGTGTTCTCGACGACGATCATGTGAGCGCCTTCGGGACCGCTGATGCCGAGTTCAGCGATGGCGGCCGTGCCGTCAGCGAGCAGCCGCTGCCGGTAGGCCGGGTCGGTCCAGGCACGGGCCACCACCTTGGCCCCGCTCATCGGGCTGGCCTCGTGCTCGAACCAGTCGTTCACGCCGCCCACGGAGTCCTCGTGTAAATGCCCCTTCTCGGTGAGGGCTTCCTGAAGGGCCGCCACCCGCTGCTCTATGGGTGCATCACTCACGTTTCCTCCAGGTAGCTGTCCCACAGATCGACGTTGACCGTCACGCCCTGTTGGCCGTCATGCCAGAGCTCCTCGGCGTCGAAGCGCACGGAATAGGTCGGCTCGGCGGGCCGCGCCGGTGAGTGGGCTTCCACATCGGGGATGGTGTATTCACCGTCGCAGCGCGTCACCACGCCGACCTTCCCGCGGATGTAGCCGGGGCACCTGGTGTGCCCGGGCGGGTGCCAGTCCCGCACCCGCACCCGGTCGCCGACCCGGAAGCGCCTGTCGCGCCTGTCGTGCGAGAGCGATTGGACCTCATCGACGAGCGGTGGCTGCGATAGACGGAAACGCCCGCCCGCGCGCCGCTCGAGCTCTTCGTGCGTGACCAACCCCGACTCGACGGCGATGGTGGCGGCGGCCGTGAGCCAGCGCTCGTAGTACGACGACGCCAGGTAGTGCCCGGGCTCCATGCGCTCGATGACGTGCCGGAACGACGAGGTGTTGGCATTGGGCATCCTGGCCACCGCCGCGTAGGTGAGAGCTCGCGCCGCCCGCTCCCAGTCGTGATGGAATACGGGCTCGTCGGCCTCGACCTCCACTGCCCCATACCCGTGCTTCCCGCCCAGATCGTGCACGCCGTCCACGGATGGCATCCTGCCAACTCCGAACGCGGTAGCACATCCACCGGTCCCAAGTACAGCAACCGCAGTGACACGGCGGGGATCATGTCGATGAGCTGGCGGTAGTTACCGATCACCGCTGGTCAGCAACGTGTGCCACGTCTGGGACGCCGACAGGGGGTTCAGAACGTGGCATCGTCGCTGACCAGTGGTGGTCGCGGCTGTTGTCTTGCCGTTAGTAGGACTCGTAGCAAAATGGACTAGTTTTCGGCTGCGGAGTGGCTACCGTTCGTGCTCTTTCGGTGGTCACGGAGTCCCTGGCCCGTCGCTATGACGCGATCAAGCCGCACCTGACCGAGCGTCAGCGCCGGTTGTGGCTGGGTAGCTGGGCGCGTGAGCTGGGATCTGGTGGGGTGGGGATCGTCGCCGACGCGGTCGCGGTCTCGCCCGACACGGTGCGGCGCGGACGCAGCGAGCTAGAGGATCCGGCGCCGCTGCCGGTGGGCCGCTCGCGCGGTCCCGGTGGTGGGCGACGGCGCGCCGAGCAGCACGATCCCGAGCTGCCCGCGGCGTTGGACACGCTGGTCGAACCGGAGTCCCGCGGCGACCCGATGACTGGCCTGTCGTGCGAACGGTGTTTTCGGCGTGTTCGGTTAGGAGGTTTCAGCGCCCGGCCAGCGGTCACTGAACGTGATGGCGAAGGCGTCGATCACCGGCTTCCAGCGCATCGTCTTTTGCAGTCCACGCTGAGCACCGGCATCCCGGCGGCCAGGGCCGTGGCGACGGTGTCGTGGATGTGCCGGAACTGGGCGTCACGGTCGGGGTGCTGGCTACCCTCGAGCACCTCGCGGTTGGCCTCGATCGCGCGGCGGGCGAGTCTCAGGCCATTTCGGGGACTCGTAGGTGGGCGAGGGCCAACTCGAACTCGCATACCTCAACGATTTCGACGCCCGCCTCCCGGGCGCCGGCTTCCCGCAGCGCGTCGGCCTTCTCGCGGCTGCGCTGCATGGACTCGAGGCTGTCGTAGGTCACCGAAGACACGGCCAGCCCGGATGCACGGTCGACCAGCAGGCTGGCACTGCAGAACCCGTGATAGTCCTGCATCACCGGCAGCAGCGCCATTCCGTAGACATCGACGATGCGGTCGGCCTGCTCGGGCGCCATCCGCACCCACGAGGCGCGGACGCAGGCACCCGGCCCCGAGGTGTGATCGCGGTGCAGGACGGCGATCTCCCACTCATCAACCTGTGGCCTGTTGCCGAGGATCTCGGCGGCGTGGTCGCGAACCGGCCGCAGCTGCCGCTCGCTGGCGAGCATGGCTTCCCGGCTCCGCCAGGCGCTCGTCGCGATGCAGCGGCCGGTGTTCCGGTCGACCAGCATGGACAGACCGATGCAGCCGTCCATCGCGAGCAGCGTCGGCATCACCTCGTCGCCGATGTGGGCGACACCCGCGTCGATCGACTCCAGATGCGCGAGGACCGTGGTTGAGCGTGCGTACACGATTCGACCCCTCCCGATCGGGCGGCGACAACCCCGGCGCCGCCGCCGCTCGTCCGACACCTTTCTCCGGGTGGGCTGCTCTGGCAACCCGGGCGGAACGGCTGGTCGGACAGACCACCGTGGCTGACCCATCGAGTACGGACGAGGCGAGGACGAGGCGAGGGCGTTGGCGGGGAGGGGGCGAGCACGGCTTTCGATCCCGTTATTGGTGATGGTGGCGGCGCGACAGAGTGGTGATGGTGGCGGCGCGACCATCCGCCGCGTCGGGCGGATCGGCGCCGCGCGGTTGCCGCGCCGGGGTGGGCTCGTCGAGCCGGCGCCCGCTCGCGCCAGCTGGCCGAAGAGTAGCGCCGGGTTGCCAGTGCGGGCCCCGGCCACCGACAAATCCAACGGCGGCGGGTAACCCGTTCGGCGTGAGGCCAGGGGCGCGTCGGGAGGGACGAGGTGGATCGGCAGCAGCCGTGATCCGGTGGCGCGGAGCAGGCAGGCGGCCGGATCGGTGATCAAGACCAGCCGCAGCAGCTGCCCGGGCGAGCCTGGGCTGCGGATCGACCAGTTCGTAGCGGATACGCCATCCCCGATGTCATGCACGATGTCAGGCTGCGCAGGCGGCGACAACCCGTCGGCAGGGATGCCGCAGGGGCTTCCTCGCGATGAACACGCTGTCGTCTGCGGCGGCTGCGACAACGACAGTATCGGCGGGGAGCGCAGCCACGGACCGTCCGCTGCGGTCACACCCCAGTCGATTCACGCGGGGACGGCGGAGGCGTCGACGACGAGTCGGGCCGGCCTGCCTGCCACGCGGCGGATGGGCGGTGCCGCGGGAGCGGTCATCGCGACCATCACCATAGCTGGGAGCGGTCGTGCGGGTCGGCGGCCGACGCGTCCGGGACGGTGCTCCCGCCGGACAGCGACCGGGGAACGACTGTGACCGGGACGCGGCTGTGCCGCAGCACGAAACGGCTCACCGAACCGAGCACGGCACGGACTGCGGCGTGGCGGCCCCGGGTGCCCAGCACGATGTGCCGCGCATCGGTGGAGTCGTGCAGCAACGCGACGCCCGGGTTGCCCTGTCCGATCCGGATCGTGACGTCCACGTGTGGGTGGTCGGACGGCCAGGGCGCCAGCCGGTCGTACATATCGGAGGCGGCAAGGCCGAGGTGGCTCGGGTGGCTCGGCACCTGCACGACGATCAGTCCGCTGCCGTGGCGGTCGGCGTCGTCGAAGGCGGTGGTAACGGCGGCCGCGTCGGCGCCGACGGACTCGATGCCGAGCAGGACGGGCGCCGGGCGGCCGTGGGAGTGGTCCGCCGCGCTCTCACCGCGGACGACCGCGACCGGGCAGTGCGCTGCGGTCGTGACGTCCAGCGTCACCGAACCCAGCACGATCTCGGCGCCCGATCCGCCGATCATCCCGATGACGAGCAGATCGGCGTCCGCGGACGCGTCGATGAGCGCAGACACCGGCGGGTCGGGCACCACGACGACGTCCGTGGCCAGCTCGGGCGTGACCTGGTGAGCGACGGCCCGGGCCCGGGCCAGCATGGCGTTGGCGCGTCGGTGGCCTACGGGGTCATCCGGTGTGCCCAGGTAGGGGGCGGCGTGCACGAGCCGCAACGGCCGCTGCCGCAGGAGTGCCTCGCGTGCGGCCCAGGCGACAGCACGCAACGCGGTGGCGGTGCCGTCGACACCGACGATGATCGGACGGTCTGCCATGACGAACCCTTCCTGCTCCGAGACTCCGTCATTCGCCCGTCGGTCCGAGGGCAGTGACGCCCAACCCGAGTCACGGATCGGACGTTCCGTGTCGGAGGTCCACGGGCCTCACGCCTGCGATGCGGACGCGACCTCGTCGGCAATCGATCAGACAAGATCGGTGCTGGTGACGATCCCGACGAGCCGGTCGCCGTTGCTGACGAGGGCGGTGTCGACGTTCATGTCGCGGATCCTGGCGACCCCCGGGGGCGGCCTCGCAGAGGTCGGCGGCGTAGATCGGCGGGACCTTTGTCGGCGTCGGCGTTACGTAAGGAGGTGGGCGATGTCGGTGTCGAGCAGCATTCCGATGCAGCGCGATCCGTTGACCATCGGCAGATGGCCGACCCGGCGGGTGGCCGGAAGACGCAAGGCGACCGTCAGGGGTGCGCCAAGGACGATCGCGACGATCGGTGTCGTCATCAGGCGCGCCACGAGGGGGTTATCGTCGTCCGCGCATTGGGGCGGGCTGCGACTTGGCTGCGACTCGGGCACGTTCAACGTCCACCGCGCATCCTCCACAGGGCACGATTGCAGGCATTCCGCGCCGACGACAACGGTCGGTAGACCTTCCCGGAGAAAGCCGATGGTCATCCTCGCGTCCGGGCGCGGGTGGCGTCGCGCCACACGGAGCTTGGTGCGGGCCGTCGTAGAGCCCCTGGCCGAAATCCGCGGGCACAGGCGTTTCCGGGTCGATTCCCGCCAGCTCCTTCCGCAGCCGGTCGGACGAGAGTAATACAGCGCCGAATCGGTCGGCGATCGCTCCGCCGAGCGTCGTCTTGCCGGTGGCGGGCAGCCCGCCGACAAGTGCGAGCCGTACCGCGCCGTCGCGCAGATGACGCAGCGCAAGCTCGAGATGAGCGGTTGCGTCCGCGGCCGCGTGCGGCTCGCCCTGGTCGTGTCGCAGGAGAGCGACCTTGGCCCGCACCACCGCCCGGTAGGCGACGTAGTGGTGGCGTAGCCCGGACGGCGCCGGGTCGGCGGCAAATTCGGCGTATCGGTTGAGGAACGTCTCCGCGGGGCCATCTGGGCGCACCATCCGAACGGTGCTCGGATGATGTGGCCCGGGAATGTTACGCGTAGCAGCCATGCTACGCGTAACATGGACACCGTGAACGCCACTCACCGAGACGCTGGCCGCCGCCGTCACCGCGCCGATATCGCCCGCGTGCTGACACACGGCCCGGACGATGCGCGATGATCTTGACCCGCACCTGTGAGTACGAGCCGTGTGGCCGCGATTTCACCTCCCGGCGCGAGCACGCCCGGTTCTGCTCGGCCAGCCACCGGGTGGCGTGGAACCGGGCCCACCGCGGCGACCGGGGCGAGGCCGAGCCGACGCCCACCACCGCAGTTACGCGTAACACCGTGCAGACGCTCGACCGGATTGCCCTCGCAATGAGCGGAGTCGAGCCGCCGCGAGTGGACGAGCTGATCGAGGCCGACCCGACCCCCCCGCCCGACGACGCCGATACGCATAACGTCGCCGCGCTGCTCGACACGCTGTGGTCGCTCGTGACCAGGCACGTGGGGATTGCCGGGATTGCCGACCTGGTCCCCGCCGTGCGGGATGCCCTGAACGCGGCCGACTGGGTGCCGTCGCCGGTTATCGAAGAGGACCCCTACGCGGGGCTCCGCGAGTGGAACGGCCCGGTGCAGCGGATTCTGAACGGCGCACTCGCGGAGATACGCGGCCGCAGCCGGGTGCAACACCGTGACGTCGTCGACCTGCTCCGTCGGGTGTCCACCGACACCTATGGGGTGGCGGCCGATCAGTTCCGGCACGAGCTACGGCTCAAGGAGGCCGAAGAGGAGTGGGCAGCGGCTCACCACGATCCGGCGGTGCCCGAGGTGACCCCGGCCCGCGGCACCCGGGCGCTGATCGAGCAACTGATCGCGCTGACCGGGGAACTGGTCGCCTGGCGAGTCCAGCGAGGTGTCGCGACGCACCTCCACCGGCGCGGGGCGGACTCGTTCGCCCGGCGGGTCCGGGCCGCCGACCGGGACGAGGTCCGCGAACAGTTGCAGCGGTTGCGGGGGCTGTGCCACGAGGTGCAAGAGTGGATCAGCGAGGCCGAGGCCGAGCTATCGGAGTACTGACGTAACTCATTCCAGCGGGGCCGACCGACCGAAACCGGCCGAGCGGCTCTACGATCACCGAGTTCGTGGATCTTGCCAGCCCCCCGCCACCACCACAAGAAGATGACCATGGACGCCGAGCGTCCCCGCGAAACCGTCGACGAGATCCGCAGGCGGGTCTGCGCACAGCTCCGCGGGTCGGAGCTGACGAAGCGGCTGACCACGGAGGCGGCCGAGCGCTACGTCGAATACCTGACCCGGCTGCTGGCCTCCGCCCCGCCGCTGTCGACGGAACAGCGGCGGCGCATCGCCGACACCCCAGCCCGCCCGCGCCCACGCGACGCGCCCGTCCTCGATGAGGTGCATGGCCCTGCTGCAGGCCGGTGTGCCCCGGCGGTGAAGCCAACGGGCCAACTCCCGGACCGGTGCGACCAGGGACTGCACGGTCGCCGGTCGGACCCCACGCCGTTGTGCGGCCGCGATCCACGCCTCGACCGAGGCCTGGGTAGGCGCGTCCAACTGGCCGAACTCGGTGCGGCAGAAGGCCGCGAACCGGGTCAGCACCCGTTCCTCGGCGACGTACTTGAAGCCGACGGCGAGTTTCTCCGTGACCAGAGCCGTGATCGCCTCGGTTAGGGTGATCCGCGAGGAGGTCATCGCGACGCCTCCCGCCCTGGTGCGTCCGGGTCAAGGGCGCACTTGGCCAGCAGGCCCAGGGACGACTTCAGATACACCCCGGTCGAGGCGACCGACTGGTGGCCGAGGATGTCGGCGATCTGCTCGACCGGCGTGCCGTCCTCCATCAACCGGGTCGCCAGCGAATGCCGCAGCGAGTGCATGCCGTGGCGGCGGTGCTCACCGACCGCCACGTGCGCCACCCGGGCGTGCTTGACCAGGATCTGATGCAGATGATCCTGGTCGGAGAACGCTTCGATCGGGGCGGTGTGCCGCACGAACACCTGCGGGCAGTCACCGGCAGGCCGACCATGTCGGACGTAATCGATCACCGCCCAGCCGACCTCTTTCAGCAGCGGCAGTTGGACGCGGCGACCGGTCTTGGCCTGGATCACGCTCAGCCGGTTGCCCGGCCAGTCGAAGTCGGCGAACTCCAGTCGCTTGACGTCGATGCCGCGCAGCCCGAGCCTGGCGACCAGCAGGATGATCGCGTAGTCCCGTTTCCCGCACGGGTTGCCCCGGTCGACCGCGTCCAGGATCCGGGCCACGTCACCTGGGTCCCACACCGATGGGATCCGGGTCTGCTTGCTCGAGCGCACTGCCGGGACCGCGTCCAGGACGGCGGCGTCGACCAGGCCGTCGGCAGACGCGAACCTGACAAAGGAGCGCACCGCGCACAGTTTCTGCTCGACCGTCTTGACCTGGTACCCGCTCAGCGTGGCGACGAAGGCCCCGACCACGTCGGCGTCGAGGTGAGTCAGCCCGCCACAGGTGTTCACGAACGCGACGAACTCCCCGGCCAGCGTCCCGTAGGCCCGCACCGTCGAAACGGCTCGGCCGTCGGCCCGCAGCCGCTCCTGGAATCGGGCGATCACCTCGGAGTCTGTCCCCGTGACCTTGTCCACGGACCGGCAGTACCGGCGCAGCACCGCTCCGTGGACCGCGTAATCGCCCAGCATCTGCGCGACCCGGAACAGATACACCTCAGTCGGCTTGAGCGTGCCTGCCCGCTCCTTGTCGAAGAAGCCGCCGCACGCCGCGTCGACCCACGCCATCGCCACGTCCAGGGAGAACTCCTCCACGCCGCGGGCAGCGAAGAACCTCCCCAGCCGGCGCCAGCAGCCCCGGTACCAGACCATCGTCGAGTCCTTGTAGCCCAGGCGAACCAACTCCGCGTCCAGGCCCGAGACCAGCGCAGACAACGCGACCATCACGACCGACCTCCGATCATGCGGACCCGGCACCATGCCGGCCCACACGATCAGGATCTTCGGCGCATTATGCGCAGCGGGCGGACCTCGGCCACCCTCTCACCAGGCACGACGAGCGAACGCTGCGCATAACCCAGCACTGTTCATAGGGATCGATCCTCTCGCCGCTGCTGAGCAACGTGGCTCTGTCGGTGCTGGACGAGTACATCGCCCATGCGCCGGGAGGCCCGGGCATCAGCCGCAACGAGCGGCTCACCCGGCGCCGTCATGATCGGCCCAACTACCGCCTGGTGCGGTACGCCGATGACTGGTGCCTGCTCGTCTCGGGCACCCAGGACGACGCCGAAGCCCTCCGCGAGGAGATCGCCGGGGTCTTGTCCACGATGGGTTTGCGCCTGTCCTCGGAGAAGACCCTGATCACCCACCTCGACGAGGGCCTCGACTTCCTCGGATGGCACATCCAGCGCCGCCGCAAGCGAGGCACCAACCGCCGCTACGTCTACACCTACCCCGCGGCCAAGGCCATCAAGGCCGCGACCGCGAAAGTGAAGACCCGGTGCCGACAGAACACGAACCTGCCGCTCGAAACCCTGCTGCTCGGGCTCAACCCGGTACTGCGGGGCTGGACCGCCCACTTCCGACCCGGGGTCTCGGCCATCGCCTTCGGCTACCTCCGCGCCTTCACCTGGCGGCAGGTCATCGGATGGCTGCGCCGCAAGCACCCCGGGATCACCTGGAAGGACCTCCGCCGCCGCTACTGCGACGGCGGATGGTGGCCCGCCGACGGCGAGGTGATCCTGTTCAACCCCGGCGCGGTGCACACCACCCGCTACCGCTACCGGGGCACGAAGATCCCCTCGCCGTGGCCGAGCACCGCATGAGCACCACGCGGTATCCACCGGGACTTGTGGAGAGCCGGATGCGTCGACGAGGCGCACGTCCGGTTCGGAGGCGCGGCTCCGGGGAAACGGGCCGGTGGAAACACCGACACCGCGCCCCGGGCCGACCCCTACCCACGTCAACATCCGTCTCGACGAGCACAAGCTGTGTCTGCTGGTGATGATCGGGGTGCGCGCCGACGGGCGGAAGGAGCTCGTCGCGCTGGCCGATGGCTACCGGGAGTCCAGCGAGTCCTGGGCGGACCTGCTGCGTGACTGCGCCCGCCGCGGGATGCGCGCCCCGGCGCTCGCGGTCGGCGATGGCGCGCTCGGGTTCTGGGGGGCGCTACGCGAGGTGTTCCCGCAGGCCACAGAGCAGCGTCGTTGGTTCCACAAGTCGGCGAACGTGCTCGGTGCGCTGCCCAAGAGTGCCCATCCTGGGGCGAAGAAGGCGCTGGCCGAGATCTGGAACGCCGAGGACCGCCGCCATGCCCTTGACGCGGTGAAGGCGTTCGAGGCCGCCTACGGGGCGAAGTTTCCCAAGGCCGTCGCGAAGATCACCGACGACGTCGAGCAACTGCTCGCGTTCTATGACTACCCCGCCGAGCACTGGATCCACCTGCGCACCACGGATGAAATCGTCAACCCTCTGATCCGGTTGTGGTCGCGTCGTTGTCCCGATCCATGTTCTTCGGCGTTCGCCGGGGCAGCCTGAGATCGCCGGCCCGGAGCCGGGGTCAAGGTGGTGCGCCCGCAGCGCAGCGAGGACGGCCTTGACCCCGGTGAGGACCGGCGTAGGTTCGGGCGGCGGTGGACGTGGTTCGACCCCGTCGCGAAGTGCAGGGTATGGGGCTGTCAGCCCTGCCCCGCCGCGTTGCCCTGCGAGGGCCTCGATAGTCGCGCCCCGTTGGTGGCGGCCACGTCCACCCCCGGTCTGCGGGCCCGGCCCGGCCGGCTGTCGTCGTTGCCGTCGGGCGGGTGGGTTGCCACGCGGCGACTGTGACCTGGTAGGCCCGCTCGGCCTGGGTCACGAGGTCGCGCTCGGCGGCGCGCACGGCCTTGAGGGAGTAGCCGGCCGCTTTGCCTTTCTGTCCGCGGGCCGAAGGTGCACCGGCGCGCAGCTCGAGCTTGCGGCGTTTGTGGGCGACCAGCGAGGGCTGGGCGTAGTCCTCACCTTTGATGATCAGGTGCCAGCACAACACGGTGAGCTTGTGCGCGGTCGCGACCACGGCGACCTGCATCCCGCGCCGGGCCGCCACCCGCTGGTAGAACGCCCGCAACGGCCCGGCCGCCTTGCACGCGGACCAAGCCGCCTCGACCAACATCCCGCGGGCGTGCGCCGGCCCGGCCTTGGTGATCCGCCCGTGGCTGGCCGGCTGTCCACCGGACTGGCGCACCCGCGGGTTGAGCCCGAGATAGGCGACCAGCTTCTCCGGGCTGCGGAAGCGGGTGAAATCCCCGACCGCGGCCACGATCGACAGGAACTTGTCCGGGCCACCGTGGCGTCGATCCCGGGCACGGTCATCAACCGCAGTACCTCCGGCCGACCCAGCGCCACCTGCCCGAGGTCGGTATCGATCTCCCGCAACTCCTGGGCGTGGAAGTCCAGCTGCCGCAACAACGCGGTCGCCGCGGCCCGCTCGTCCGGCGGCAAGTCCTGCTCGGTCAGCCAGCGGCGGCCTTTGTGCCCGAACAGATCCGCCGCCGGGCAGCGCGGGACCAAGTTGCGGTGCAAGATCGCGTGCACCTGGTTCTTCAACCGGGTGCGCTGGCGCACGATGTGCGCCCGACGCAGCACCTGACGGCGCAACGCCGCCGTGGCCGGGTCCGGGCGCCACACCGCGGGCAGATAGTCCGCGGCCAGCAACTGGGCCAGGATCTCCGCATCCACCTTGTCGGTCTTCACCTTCGCCTCGGCGATCGCGCGGGTCTTGGCCGGGTTGGACACCACCACCCGCCCCGCTCGGCTGGCCAACAACGTCGCGATCGCCCACGTGTTCCCGGTCGCCTCCAACGCCACCTCATCGGCCGGGCCCAGCTGCTCGGCGAACGCCCGCACCCCCTGCGGGGTAGTCGGTAATCTGCCCGCCTGCCACACCAGCCCGCCCTGCCACACCGCGACCTGCGCAAACTCCCGATGCACATCCAGCCCGATACACCGCCGCTCACCAACGACGAACTCCGTCTGCGTCTCCACCACCGCTTCTCCTCCTGACAATCACCACCGCGATGATCACCACCGCGATCGGGAGCGGGTGGGCGAAACGACACCAACGGATTCGCGCGCACAGCGCAACCGGGCAGGTCGGGGCGGCCACCTACTAGCCGGGCTCTCAGCCCACCGAACCTACTTCCGCCAGGCGACACTGGCTGCCCACCGTCGCCGGACCCTGGTCAGCGCGCGCCGGGTCGTCGGGGCAAGGGGCGCCCTCGGGCGCCGCAGCGTACGCCTTGCGGCAGGCGAGCCGGTGGGGCTCGCTCCCACGGCGTCGGGGAGGAAGCGGGGCAACCCCCCACTCCTGAGCCCGAGACCCCGCCGGAGGCGCGGCCCTCAAGGTGGCCGTCGCTACACGGCTGCTACATGTCGGCTGTCAGCCGACCCATCAAGATCGGCGATCGTGCCGCCCACCTGGTCGGGGTGACCGGATTTGATCCGGGGCCCGTCGCTACCGAATCGGTGCAGGCACCGTCGATGACCAGGTGTTGACTACCCATCCTCGCCCGGGACGGCGGGCAGGCGTCGGGTTCGTTGCTGTCACCGTTCGCTGTCAAGATCGGCGTGCCCGCTGTCGCGGGAAAGAGCACTGCCCGGGTCCGCTGACCGAAGGGCAGTGTACGAGTATTCCCGAGCAAGATCGGCAAGCAGCGAGGCAACGAGTTCTGGGTGGGACAGGAAGGGTGCGTGGCCGGTTGGCCACTCCACAGCGGCGCTGCATCTGGCCGCGAGTAGGCGTTGCAGGCCGGGGTGGGCGGCCATGTCGTCGCGGCAGACGACATAGGTCGACGGGCGGTGTCGCCATGCGACTGCTGCTGGCTGCTGGTTCAGGGCGGCCATCAGGTGTGGCCCCAGCCGTGCGGCGGCTGCCGCCGCGAGATCCGGGGCGCAGTCGCTGAAAAGCAGGTGATCGCCGCATCCGTCGCGACGGTGGTCGTGCCGCCTGGACCGGGGTGCAGCCCGGCCCCAAGGTCCGGTCGCCCTGCGTGCGACAGCCCGGTCCGCTCGGCCTCTTCTGCCGCGGCGGAGTGGCAGGTCTCATCCGCGTCCAGTGCTAGGGCCGCGATGTAGACCAGATGGCGCACGGCGGGATGGACGCCAGCCTCGGTGATCACCGCGCCGCCGTAGGAATGGCCGAGCAGCACCACGGGCCCGTCCAGCTCGTCCAGCACCCCGCGGACCCGCGGCGCATCGCCGTGTAGGTCGGCCGGCGACCCGCGGTCCGCACCATGGCCGGGCAGATCGACACTTACCGCCGGTACGCTCGCGTCCCGCAGCAGCGGGAGAACCTGCTCAAAGCACCAGGCGCCGTGCCACGCACCGTGCACCAGTACCACCGTTGCGCTCGGCGGCGCGCCGTACCTGGTGCCAGCGGTCACTCTCGCGCCAGATAGTTGGTAGACCGGCGTCTCACACGGGTCCGGCGTGGCATGGCGCGAAGATGCTGCGGGACCGGGTGGCTCGGCCAGCCGTGCGGAAGCGACGCCGCACGCGGCTGTCAGTCCCGCTTGAACAAATCGCGCGGCTGGTCGGGCACAGCGGCACGTCGGTCATCGAGCGGGCCGCCGGCAGCATCGCATCGACCGGGCCGTGCTCGGCAAGAGCGTGTGGAGCCAGCGTTGTTGTCACCAACCGCTGTCAGCGGGACGGCAAGATCGCCGCTACCCGGCCTGACCTGGTCGGGGTGACCGGATTTGAACCGGTGGCCCCTCGCTCCCAAAGCGAGTGCGCTACCAAGCTGCGCCACACCCCGTGCCCGGTAGTCTAGGGGGTCGGCATGACCGTGGCTGTGCGGTAGCCACCAGCGTGTCCGCTAGGCTGATGCGGTCGCCACCGCAGGCGGCATGCGGGCGTAGCTCAATGGTAGAGCCCTAGTCTTCCAAACTAGCTACGCGGGTTCGATTCCCGTCGCCCGCTCCACACTTTGACGTGCAGTTTTGCACTGTAATGCGGATCTTCGGTGGATGAGGTTGGCCGGACCATGGGTCGCCAAGTGTGGCGCGTCCTTCTGACTGGGCACCTGATGTCAGGTGTCGAGGAGGATCAGGCCTTCGTGCTCAGCGAACTCTCGGAAGTCCTTGACGTTCAGGGTGGCGAGGGGCAGGTCGTAGGCCAAGCAGCAGGCCGCGATCCAGGTGTCGTTCTGGGGCCGCGGGCGGCCACGGCGTGTCGCATGGGCGGAGATTTCGCCCCAGATGCGCGCGATCTCGTCGGTGTAGGGCACTGTGGGACGCGCTGCCAACCAGTCGGTCAGCTCGGCGCGGCGTGGGCCGCCCCATTGCCGCAGGGTGGCCCAACGGGTGAGTTCCCCGAGGGTGATGAACGTGATGGCGGCCTGGGCGCCCACGATCTGGCGCAGCAACGTGGCGGGTAGTCGCTGCTTGATGAGCAGCGACGCGACGTCGGTGTCGAGTACAACTTGACGCATGCCTCAGGCGACGTCCGAGCGGCGCATGGCGTAGAGGTCCGCGATGAATTCCTCGACCTCGCCGTCGTCGAAGATTCCGTCTTGCGCTAGATCCTCCGCCGATTGCAGGGGCTCGCTGTCGCCGAAGATGTCGTCGAGCGAAGGGATCGGCGGGCGCTTGATCGCCGGTTGCTGGGGGTCGGTCGTGGACACGGTGTGCTCCTCTCGACGGTCCGGTCTTCGCGCGGTGCGACACGAGCGTTGGCCTGATGGTAGTCCTGAGCACCTCGGGCAGGGCATGAACGAGGCACGTGGCGGGAGATCGGCAGATGCCCGCGTGACACCAAACGTGACACGAGATGCGGCCTACCGGCGATGGCGTCCTTTGGCTGGCCCTTCGGCGACCGTCGGGGCTCGGTGCGCGCCTGCGCGAAACGCGCACGCACGGCGATTCGACAGGACCACGATCGCTGCATCCAGGCGCTTGGAGTTGGCTTCAGAATCGCCGCTGTGGGTTCGCGATCACCGCGGGGATCGGTTTGCTCCCGCATCGGACTGGCGCGGGCGGACGCCTGTGAGCGGCGAGCGCACCGAGCTGCGCCACTCATCGGTCGCACGGATAACCTGCCGAGCGTGGGTGATGTTGCGCGGACAGTGAGAGAGATGCCGACATGGGATCGCTTCCGCCCCATGGGGACACCGGTTCGGCAAGGTTGAATGCGGCGGTTCTGGATCACTTCCACCGGGGCGCTTCTGACCGTTGCCGTCTTGTGGCCGCGCTACTGAGCTTGCTGGCGCGCTGGTAGGAGACTCCGAGGGCGGAACCGAGCTCAGGGCGCTTCCGATACGAGCGCTCGACCATCGGACTCCACGCTGCGGCCCTGTAGATCCGTGTCGCCGAGGGCGTTACACTCCTTTCGTTCCCGGGAGCGGTACACGGCTGCGGTGATCACAGCTCCAATCGCAATCCCTTTCGCAAAAGCGACCCAGGCCATCGTCCACGGGTGGGCGACGAGCCACTTCACCGGGGTGAGATCGTTAATCATTATGTCCCCTTATTGTCTGTGTCGGCACAATGGTTTGTGATGGCTGTCGGCTTTACTCCCACATCCAGAGCGTCAGATGCTGAGTCATCAGGAAATCCTTAACCGGTGTTGCCGCCGCTGCTAATCGGTCGTCTCACCCTCCGCAACCGGAGTTCCCGAGATGGTGCGATTGCCGCCTGCTGCACAGTTTACCTCGATCCGGCGGGGCTGTACCTTCTGTGAGGCTGGAATGATCACCTGAGGCGTGCGCTCGGCCGGATTGTCAAGATCCCGTGCTCGACGATTACCTCCACGCTATCCGGATCGACGCCTGGTAGGTCGGCCTCGACGTGGTAGCTGCCGTCTTCACTGCTGTATACGTCCAAGGGCATCCCGAGTGGAGCACTGGCGGCCATGGAGAAGAGTCTGTCGACTTCCCGTAAGGGGTCACGGAAGGGCTCGAACCTCATCACCCACACTGCGGATTCCTCCCCGCATGAATTCGACAACCGCTGCCATCGGGCGGAGGCATAGCCCGCCTCCCGCAGGATTCGACAGTGTCGGCGTAGCCGCGACAGCAGGCCAAGAGGCAAACGGTCCACTAGCGACGGGTCCAACGACCTCCCGTGGCTCGGCAGACCGCAGGTGCAGCCACATCTCCGGCGGCGCCCGGGCGGGATCCGCGGCACCGAGCGGCACGTGCACGAGGTCGGCGTCCTCCACTTGGTCGAGCGCCACGGGCGGCGTGCCAAGCAGGGCATTAGCTCCTCCCGTGCGGCCCGACGTCGCCGCCGTCGCCAGGGGTCCAGCCCGAGGCCACGCTGGCCGTCGGTGCGGACGCCACCGACTTCCCGCGTTACACGGGCGGCAGGCCGCCGGGGCTGAGCACGCGGATCCCGGCCACGGTCGCCCGGCGCGTGACACCATACGTCACACGAAACGCCGCTTACCGGCGATGCCAGCAAAGAGTGCTGAGGTGGCGGGAGCGGGCGTCGCCGCTGGCAGATGGCCTTGTGGGCGGTGACGCATGGCCTTCCAACTGGCCGCGCAGCGCCGCGGTGAACGCGGTCTCATCCCGCCAGATGTCTCCGACGAGGCAGCGCCACACGCGATTGACCCGGTCAGACGTACTAGCCGGGCTGAGCGGGGCAGATCATGCACCGTGCCACAACCGGACATCGGGCGGCCGGTCCTTACGCCGCCTCTCGTCCGGCCAGTGACTGCCTCACACCACGAGCGCGACCATTGCGCCAGCGCCTACTACGAGATCATCGCTGCGCTCCAGCGGTGCCTGCCGGGGCGGGCATCGCGCCGACCGCGACCAGGAATGCCGAGATGTCGACGACGTCCCAGTGCTCGGCCAGGCGACCATCCCGCAGCAGGTGGATGTCCACCCCGTGAAAGGTGACGCCGTTCCCGGTGGGCGAGAAGCCGAGCCAATCCCCGACGTGCTCGCAGCGGTTGCTCCACATGACAGCGACCTTGTCGCCTTCCGCGATCAGATGCTCGATCGTGAAGGCGGGGTTGAGCGCCGCCCGGACCATGCTGATGCGCTGCTTGAGGCCCTCCACTCCCTGCGTCTGTCCGGGAAATGGGTGGTGCTCGACGTGGTCCGGCCACGCGATCTCGTCCAGGACTTCGAGCCTGCCCTCATTGCCGACCTCCTGGTAGAGCCGCGTAACGATCTGCTTGTTCTGGTTCTGCTCTTGCGACATCGTGCCTCCTGTGCGCGTCGTTCGGCGGCCGTGCGGTCGGCCGCCCGCAGTCGATCCTGTGTGGCGGCGCACCGGCGCGCCACGAAACTCGCTCACCACCAACTCACCGAGTTGAGTCATGGTGAAGGTGGGTGGTGAGGACCGTGATGCGGTCACCGATGAGACGCTGGGCGTCGCGCTCAAGAAGCTCCGGGCGGCGGCCGGGATGACCCAGGAGGAGCTCGCGGACCGGGCGGGCATCAGCGCTCGCACGGTCAGCGATGTGGAGCGCGGCCTGCGCACGTTCGTTCAGGGCGACACCGCCCGCAGGCTCGCCGCGGCGCTGAGGATGAGCGAGCAGGAGCGCGTCCGGTTCGACGCGCTCGCCCGCGGCGCGGTGGAAAAACGCACAGTCGACCGGCGATCTGCCGGTCCCGCCGACGCGGCTGCTCGGCCGGTCCGGTGAGCTGGCCAGCGTCATCGCCCGGGTTCGGGACGCGAAGGTCCGACTGCTGACGCTGACCGGTCCGGGGCGCATCGGCAAGACCCGGTTGGCGCTGGAGGCGGCGGCCCAGGCCCGAGCGCGGTTCGGCGGTGGGGTCTTCTTCGTCTCGTTGGGTGAGCTGAGGGACGCGGCCTTGGTCGCGTCCGAGCTGGCCAAGGTGACCGGCGTGGTGGAGTCGGGGCCCGAACTGGTCGAGCTGCTGTCCAGGCGCATGGCCGGAAGGCGGGCGTTGGTGGTGATGGACACCTTCGAGCACCTGACACCCGCGGTACCGCTGGTCTACTCCCTGCTGTTGGGCTGCCCGCAGACCAGCTTTCTGGTGACCAGCCGCAGCGCGTTGCGGCTACGCGGCGAGCACGAGTACCCGGTGCCGCCACTCGAGCTGCCGTCGGCGACGCGGGACATCGGTCCGGAGGAGGTCGACCGTTGGCCTGCCACGGCGCTGTTCTGGGAGCGGGCACAAGCGGTGCGGCCGGGCCTTGACCTCGACCCCGAGACCGCCTCGGTCGTCACGGAGATCTGCCGCAAGCTGGACGGGCTTCCGCTGGCGATCGAGCTGGCGGCGGCACGGGTGCGGCACCTGCCACTGGCCGCCATCCTCAAGCAGCTGGAACACCGGCTCGAGTTCCTGGTCGGTGGTCCGCTCGACCTGCCGGTGCGACAACGCGCGATCCGCGACACCATCGGCTGGAGCCACGACCTGCTCGGGTCTCGCGAACAGCGGCTCTTCCGCCGTCTCTCCGTGTTCGCGGGCGGCTGGAGCTTGGACGCCCTCGCGGACGTGGTCGGGAGCGACGACGCCGATGATCCGCTGCATGGCATCAGCGCCCTGGTCGACCAGAGCCTGGTGGTTCTGGAACCGCGTCGCCGGGAACCGCGCTACGACATGCTCGACATTATCCGGGACTATGCGGCGGTTCGCCTCGCGGACGCCTGCGAGACCGCCGAGGTCGAGCGCAGGCACGCGCAGCACTACCTGGCGCTGGCCGAGCGCGCGGAGCCCCACCTGGTCCGCTCCAGGGACCGGGAGTGGTTTGAGCGTCTCGACCTCGACCGCGGCAACCTCCGGCGAGGCATGGCGTGGACCATCGACCACGGCGAGACGGTCCTGGCGCTGCGGTACACCGCCGCCTTGTGGCGTTACTGGCGGCAGCTCGGCGAGTTCGCGGAGGGCAGGCGCTGGTCGACTGCGGCACTGGCCGTTGCGGGTGAGGCCGTGCCCTCGTTGCGGGCGAAGGCCCTCTGGGGGGCGGCGGCGCTCGCCTTGCCGCAGGCTGATCACGTTCGCATGGCGGAGCTGGCCGCCATCACCGGTCCACTTCTCCAACGTATCGAGGCGAGCGTGAGCGAGGAGCGGTGGCATCGGTGCTGGGCCCAAGGCCAGTCACTAGAGCTGGCGGCAGCCGTGGCATACGCGCTGGTGAATGCCGCGTGAGCAGAGGAACAGGTCGGGCTCGGCGGGCGACACGATGGTGAGGGTCCGGACGGCCGGGACGAGCTCGCGAGCCGGGCCTGAGCTGATCCTGCCCAGGATCTGCCGGATCTTCAGCTGCACGCCGACCGCTCGCCGCCGCCTGGGTCGGGATCCAGGGAGCGCATGAGCTCCTCCCAAACTTCGGCATTGGGCGTTCTCGACCGGCTACGTCCGTGCTGACGGATAGGCGTCGTGGCGGTGGAGCCAGGCCATCGTCGACGGCAGGTCGTTCTCGTCGCGGCCCTTGGGGACGAGGTCGAGCACCTGGTATGCGCACCGGAGCAGGCCGACCGGATGCTCGCCCCCTGCTCGCCGACGGACTGCGCGCGTAGGCCGCTACGCCGTGGCCCGGTGCGCCACGGGGATGCCTGTCTCCCAGGGCAGGACCCGGCCGAACTGCACGAGCTCCCCGTAGAACGCCGGGTCGAACGCGTCATCGACGGCGAGCTCGGCGGGCCACGCGGCGGCCTGCTCGGGAGTCTGGGCGCTGCTCATGTCGGCGAACCACGGCCGTGACGCATCGGTGTCGATGAGGCCGGGGCACAGCGCGGCGACGAGGACACCCCGCGCGAGGTCGGCCGCTCGGCGTTCGTGGGCGATCGCGCGGACGGCGGCGACCTGGGCGACCTTCGACGGGATGTTCAGCCACGTGCCGAAGCCCTCCGGGGCGGCGCGCCCGGCCTTGACGGCGGCGCGCCACTGTTCGACCAGCGCGTCGACGGCATTAAGGCTGGCGGCGGCGGCCACGAACCGGGGCCGAACGCTGTCGTCGAGCTTGTCGAGCGTGCCGAGCGCGCTGGCGACGATGATCAGCCTGCCGCCCGCTCGCATCCGCGGGGCGAAGGCCCGCAGCACGCGCGTGGCGGCGAGGTTGTTCGTCTCGACCACGGCATCGACCTCGGCGGCCGGGTCGGCGTCCGGGCGCATCCGCGATGTGGCGTTGGAGAAGAGGATGTCGACCTCGCCCAGCTCGGCGGCGAGCGCGGTGATCGCGTCGGGATCGCGGACGTCGAGCACGCGGCCCTCGACGTGGGCGCCGGTGGTGGGCAGGGACGCTGCGGCGGCGCGGACCCGGTCGGGGTCGCGGCCGGTGAGCAGGACGTGGTCGGTGGGCTGCAGGCGAGCGGCGAGCCCGGCGACCAGCGCGTAGCCGAGGCCCTGGTTGGCCCCGGTGACGAGGGCGGTACGGGAAGTCATGGCTCCGACGCTACGAGTCGTGGATGCCATGCGTGAAGCGAGATCTAGACACATGTGACATACCGTTTGCGCATGGCTGAGTTCACGCCGACGGGGCTGCGGGTGCTCGTCGAGGTCGCGCAGGCCGGGTCCTTCACCGCCGCGGCCCTGGCGCTCGGGTACACGCAGTCGGCGGTGTCGCGGCAGGCGGCGGCCCTGGAGGCGACCGCGGGCGGGCAGCTGTTCGAACGACGTCGCGATGGCGTTGTGCTCACTCCGGCGGGCGCGCGGCTGCTGCGTCGCGCGGTCCGGGTGCTGGACGAGCTCGACGCGGCCGCGCGGGACGTTGCGGCGCCGGAGTCGGCCGGGCCGGTGCGGCTCGGGGCCTTTGCCTCCGCGATGGCGGGGCTGGTGCCCGCCGCGCTGGCGACGTTGCCGCGTGACCTGGTCGTCAGCGTGCGTGAGGGCACCACCCCGACGCTGACCAGGGCGTTGCGGGCCGGGACGCTCGACATGGCCGTCCTCGCCCAGGTCCCGCCGTTCCGGCCGCCGGATGCCGAATCGCCGCCGCTTCTGCTCACGGCGCTCGCCGAGCGGGAGATGCTGATCGTCGTCGGGTCACGGCACCCCTTCGCGGGCCGCCGCGCGGTCGAGGTGACCGAGCTCGCAGGCCAGGTGTGGGTGGGCGGCGGCGCCGACGCGCCCCTCGGGGTGTGGCCGGGGCTCGCCGAACGCCCTGACGTCCGCTACGTGGTGCGCGACTGGTGGGCCAAGCTCCAGATCGTCGCCGCGAGCCTGGCCATCACGACGCTGCCTCCGGTGGCGGTCGGCGTGCTGCCTGCAGGCGTGCACGCCGTCGCGGTGCGCGGTGAGCCGCAGGAGGCGCGCAGGCTGGTGCTGGCCCGCCTGCCAGGGCCGCTGACCGGCGCCGCGGCCGCGGTGGCCGACGCGCTGCACCTTCTTGCGACCCCCGGTGACCGGGCGCACACTCAGGCATGGCCGTCTTCAAGCTGAAGTCGCAGGCCTCGTACGAGTCCGGCGGCCTCGAGGTCAGAGCCAAGATCTCGATCGTCGTCCGTTGGCGGGATTCGCTGCAACGACGGCGACTGGCCGCGGAGCTCAGCACCTACACCACGCACCGCGAGCTGTTGGAGCTCGAGGCACTGATGGAGCGCTACGACGACGGCGATACCGAGGAGATGCGGTCCATCCTGTGCGCGCAGGCCGAGGGCAGGCGCCTGGCGCAGCGTCGGGGCCCGTTCGGCTAGAGGGAGACGTCCAGGAAGGGCTGGTCTCCTGGCACGAGGGCGACCGGCCCGAGCGGGCCGTACCGGCTTGCGTAGGACAGCGCGGCGGCGAGGTCGATGACGCCGTTGCTGTGCCGCGCGTCGTCGAACTCGGTGGAGAGCACGCCGAACGCGGCGCCGCGGGAGTCGAGGAAGCCGCTGCCGGAGTCGCCGGGGATGCCGGGCGGCATCGTGGCGACGTAGTGCAACTGACCGCCCGCGCCGTCGCCGAGGCTGGTGCCCGTCTTCACCGCCTTGCGGCCGTCGTTCGGCGCGTAGCCGACGACCTGCTCGCCGTCCCGCAGCCCGTCGGTGTCGAGGCCGGTCGGGCCGCCCACCACCGGCACGGTCGGGTTGACCCGCACCGCGTCGGCCGGGTCGAGCGCGACGAGCGCGAAGTCGTTGTACGCGCAGCGCTGCGGATCACGCTCGCCCCGCTGGCGCATGGTCACCCACGAGCTGTAGGCGAGGCGGGCGCGGCTGGTGCCGCCGTCGCTGCGGCGGACGAGCACGCTCGTCCCGACCGGCAGCGTCGGCTCGGTGCAGCCCGAGCCCGCGGCATTCGACCCGGTGCCCGCGCAGTGTGCGGCCATCCCCAGGTAGGTGGCCCCGCGTGCGGTGAACACGAAGTCGGCGGTGCAGGCGTTGCCCGAGTGGGCATCCAGTGGCGTCAGCAGCGCGACGCCAGGGCGGATCGTCGCGGATGTGGCGGCGGCCCAGCGCGGGGCGGCCGACGCCGTTGCAGGCAGGAGAAGGAGCAGGCTCGCGATCGTCGTCATAGCGAGGATGCGGATCACAGGACGGACGGTAGGCGGGGCATGATCCCGATAGGCCGAACTCCACCCGAGCGGGGTGGCCCCGTTCGGGGCGCGGCGGATACTGCCGGTGTGACCGAACAGCGCTGGGTGGCCGAGGTCGGCGAGGACAACGCCCACTGGCTGGCGACCGAGAGCCGCACCGCGCGGCTGGCCCGCGAGTACCGGCCGATCGACCTGGGCGGCGGTCGGCTGGCCTTGTCCGCACGGGCCCTCGGGGCGTCGCGCGAGCTGGGCGAGGAGGAGGAGGGCTACATCACCGAGGACAGCGAGGGCCTGCGCATCTGGATGGGCGAGGACGCCTACGAGCTCGAGCTGGAGGAATAAGAAACGAGAGCACTGCTCTTGACTGCGAGCGGCTTATGGGTGTTCACTGTTCTTCAATAAGAGCAGTGATCTCAGAAGGAGTACGCCATGACCGCAGCCGCTCGTTATGTCCGCCCCGGCCGCTCCGACGCGGTGTTCAACCGGATCGTCGCCGCGCTCACCCGGGCCGGGGTGAGCGTCTGGGGCAGCCGGGTGCTCGCCGTTCGCGGCCGCAGCAGTGGGCAGGTGCGCACCACGCCGGTGAACCTGCTGACCGTCGACGGTGAGCGCTACCTGGTCGCGCCACGCGGCGTCACCCAGTGGGTGCGCAACATCCGAGCCGCTGGCGAAGCGGAGCTGCGGGTCGGGCGTCGGGTCGAGCCGGTCCGGGTCACCGAGCTGGCCGACGACGAGAAGCCCGACCTGCTGCGCGCGTACCTCAAGCGGTGGAAGTTCGAGGTGGGCGTGTTCTTCGACGGTGTTGACGCCTCCGCCTCGGACGAGACCCTGCGCCGCATCGCGCCGGGCTACCCCGTCTTCAGGGTGCTCGCCGCGAAGTAGTGGACCGGTACCGACGAAGGCTCCCCGTTTCCGTCGGCACCGGTCAGGAGGATCAACGCGCGGCGGATCGTCCGGATACTGCGCACTATGGTCGGTCCGTCCAACGGGCGAAGTCCGCGATCAAGGCGTTGATCTCCGCGGGCCGCTCCTGCTGGGTCCAGTGTCCGCAGCCCGGCAGGAGCGTCGCGGTGCGCAGGTCCGGCACCCGGCGCCGCAGCGTGGCGACCACGGCGTCGAAGTCCATGCCCGCGATCACCAGGTCGCGGTCGCCCACCGCGTACGCCGCGGGCACGACAACCTGCGCGTCCCGCCAGGCGGCGGTGAGCGCCCAGTTGCGGTCGTGGTTGCGGTACCAGTTCAGCCCGCCGGTGAAGCCGCGCCCGGCGTACTCGGCGACGAAGGCGTCGAGGTCGGCCTCGGTGAGCCAGTCCGGGAGGACGTCCGGCTCGGGGCAGGAGTCGAGGAAGCCGCCACCGGGCGGCACGGGAAGCGCGGTGGTCGGGCCGGTGCCCCCGGTCGCCGACAGCAGCCTGCGGAACGTCGCGCGCGGGTCCGCGGCGAGCTCCGCGTCCGCCGCGCCCGGCCGCTGGAAGTACAGCTGGTAGTAGTCGGCGCCGAAGCGGCGCGCCATCGCCGCCGTGGGTGGCCCCGCGCTGCGCGGCAGCAGCGGCACCGACAGCGCGACAACGCCCTGCACGCGGTCGGGCCGCAGGAGCGCGGTGTGCCATGCGACCGGCGCGCCCCAGTCGTGCCCCACGACGACCGCCCGCTCGGCGCCCACCGCGTCCAGCACGCCCAGCGCGTCGCCGACGAGGTGCAGGAGCGTGTAGTCCTCGACGGCGTCCGGCGCACCCGAGCGGGCGTAGCCGCGCTGGTCGGGTGCCACGGCGTGGAAGCCCGCTGCGGCCAGGGCGGCGAGCTGGTGCCGCCACGAGTACCAGCACTCGGGGAAGCCGTGCAGCAGGAGCACGGTCGGGCCGTCGACGGGGCCTGCCTCGGCGATGTGCAGGTCAAGGCCGTCGACGGTCAGGCTGCGGTGGGTGATGGGGTCGGCCACGACGCGACCGTACGGGATCGAGGGTAGGGTTAGATGTCGAAGGGATTGATATCTACGGACTGGAGGTCGACATGCGCCCGTTCCGCTTCGGCGTGGTCGCCACGCCGCAGGAGGGCCCCGAGCGCTGGGTCGCCACCGCGAAGCACATCGCGGATCTCGGCTACACGACGCTGCTCATGCCCGACGGCGTTCAGCTGCTCTCGCCGTTCTCCGCACTGGCGGTGGCGGCCACGGCGGCGCCGTCGCTGCGCGTCGGAACGTTCGTGCTGGCCAGCCCGCTGCGCACCCCGCGGCAGGCGGCGTGGGAGGCGCACAGCCTCTCCGTGCTCACCGGGGGCCGCTTCGAGATGGGCATCGGCACCGGGCACGACCGCGTGCCGCAGGGGGCCGCCGAGCTGGGCATGCCGTACGGCACGGCGTCCGAGCGGCGCGACCAGGTGAAGCAGACCGTCGCCCACCTGCGCGAGCTCGACGGCGAGCAGCACACCCCCGTGCTGATGGCCGCGGCCGGGCCCAAGGCGCTGGCGCTGGCCGCGGAGATCGCCGACATCGTGACGCTCGCAGGCGGCCCGTTCGCCACCCGCGACGAGTTCGCCGCCATGGCCGCGGGCCTGCGTGCCACGGCGGGCGCGCGGGCCGACGAGATCGAGCTGGCGATGAACATCTTCGTCGTCGGCGACGAGGTGCCGCCGTGGGTGCAGGGCTTCATCGGCGCCGACGCCGAGGCGCTCATCGCGGCCGACTCGCTGACGATGCTCCGCGGCGACGTCGACGCGATGGTTGACGAGCTGCAGCGCCGCCGCGACGCGTTCGGCACGAGCTACATCTCCGTGAACGCCGCGTTCTACGAGCAGCTCGCCCCCGTGGTGGAGCGCCTCACCGGGTCGTGAGTGGTAACGAGTGCTCCAGCACTCGTTACCACTCACAGGCCGTCAGGTGATGGGGCGGTCCGTCGGGTTGATCGGGCGGGGGAGCACGGTGCGGCCGGTGAGGTGGGCGTCCACACCCGCCGCCGCCGCCCGGCCCTCCGCGATCGCCCACACGATGAGGCTCTGCCCACGGCCCATGTCGCCCGCGGAGAAGACGCCGTCGACGCTTGTCATGAAGCTCTGGTCGCGCGCCACATTGCCGCGCTCGTCGAGCGTCCACCCCCAGGTCGGACAGCAGCTTGCCCTTCTCAGGCCCGACGAAGCCCATCGCGAGCAGCACGAGCTGCGCGGGCAGCTCCCGCTCGGTGCCCTCGACCGGGACGAACCGGCCCTGGGCGTCGCGGGACACCTCGACGATCCTGATGGCGGCCAGCTTGCCGTCGGCGTCCGCCACGAACTCGGTGGTGTTCACCGAGTACAGCCGCTCGCCGCCCTCCTCGTGGGCCGAGGAGACCCGGTAGACCATCGGGTAGGTCGGCCACGGCATGCCGTCGGTGCGCCGCTCCGGCGGCGTGGGCATGATCTCCAGCTGCGTGACCGACGCGGCGCCCTGCCGGTGGGCGGTGCCCAGGCAGTCGGCGCCCGTGTCGCCGCCGCCGATGATGATGACGTGCTTGCCCTCGGCCGTGATCGGGGGTGCGTCGATGTCGCCCTGCTGCACGTGGTTGGCCCACGGCAGGTACTCCATCGCCTGGTAGACGCCCTCGACCTCGCGACCCTTCGCGGGCAGGTCGCGCCAGGCCGTGGATCCGCCCGCGAGGACGACCGCGTCGAACTCCTCCCGGAGCTGGTCGGCGGTGACGTCGGTGCCGACGTCGACGGACGACTTGAAGATCGTGCCCTCGTCCTGCATCTGGGCAAGGCGCCGGTCGAGCCGGGCCTTCTCCATCTTGAACTCGGGGATGCCGTAGCGCAGCAGGCCGCCGATGCGGTCGGCGCGCTCGAACACCACGACGTCGTGGCCGACGCGGGTGAGCTGCTGGGCCGCCGCCAGCCCGGCCGGGCCGGACCCGACCACCGCCACCTTCTTCCCGGTGCGCGTCTGCGGCTTCTGGGGCGGCACCCAACCCTCGTCCCACGCCCGGTCGATGATCTCGATCTCGACCTGCTTGATCGTGACGGCGTCGGAGTTGATCGCCAGCACGCAGGCGGCCTCGCACGGGGCGGGACAGAGCGTGCCGGTGAACTCGGGGAAGTTGTTGGTGGCGTGCAACCGCTCCGTGGCCTCGCGCCAGTCGTGGCGGAAGACCAGGTCGTTCCACTCCGGGATGAGGTTGCCCAGCGGACAGCCCTGGTGGCAGAACGGGATGCCGCAGTTCATGCAGCGGCCCGCCTGGGCCTCCAGGTCGTCGCGGGGGAAGTCCTCGTAGACCTCCCGCCAGTCGCGCAGGCGCAGGTCCACCGGCCTGCGCACGGGCAGCTCCCGCGGGGTGGTCAAGAAGCCCTTGGGGTCACCCATGAGCCGCTCCGTCCTTCCTCGCCGCACCGGAGGTGGCCCGTTCGCAGCCTCTCTCACCCATGCGCGGCTCCGTCCTTCCTCGCCGCTCCGGAGGTGGCCCGTACGCAGCCTCTCTCACCCATGCGCGGCCTCCATGATCGCCTGGTTCACGTCGCGGCCGTCGCGCTCGGCCGCTTCACGGGCCTTGAGCACCCGCTTGAAGTCCTTCGGCATGACCTTCCCGAAGCGGCTCACCGCGTCGTCCCACTCGGTGAGCAGGTCCAGCGCCACGGCCGACTCGGTCTCGGCGAAGTGGCGCTCCACGGCGTCGCGCAGGAACACCCGGTCCTCGTCGTCGAGCTCCTCGATGTCGACCATCTCCGGGTTCACCCGCCGCCTTATCCCATCTTCTGGGGCAAGGTCGAGCACGTAGGCGACGCCGCCGGACATGCCCGCGGCGAAGTTGCGCCCGATGCGACCGAGCACGACGACCTTGCCGCCCGTCATGTACTCGCAGCCGTGGTCGCCGACGCCCTCGACGACCGCCAGCGCGCCGGAGTTGCGCACGCAGAACCGCTCGCCGACGATGCCGCGCACGAAGATCTCGCCGGACGTGGCCCCGTAGAGGATCACGTTGCCCGCGATGATGTTCTCCTCGGCCTTGAACGGGGCCGTCGGGTCGGGCCGCAGCGTGAGCCTGCCGCCGGAGAGACCCTTGCCGAAGTAGTCGTTGGTGTCGCCGACCAGCCGCAGCGTGATGCCTCTCGGCACGAACGCACCGAAGCTCTGCCCAGCCGAGCCGGTGAGGGTGACGTCGACGGTGTCGTCGGGCAGGCCCTCGCCGCCCCACGCCTTCGTCACCTCGTAGCCGAGCATCGTGCCGACCGTGCGGTTGACGTTGCGCACCGGCAGATCCAGCCGCACCTTGTCGCCCGAGCGCAGCGCGCCCTCGCACAGCTGGATCAGCGTGTTGTCCAACGCCTTCTCCAGGCCGTGGTCCTGCGCCTTCGTGCGGTGCCGGGCCGTGCCCGGCGGGACCTGGGGCATCGCGAAGATCGGCGTGAGGTCCATGCCCTCGGTCTTCCAATGCCGGATCGCGTCGTCGACGTCGAGCATCTCGGCGTGCCCCACGGCCTCGGCCAGCGTGCGGAAGCCCAGCTGCGCCAGGTACTCGCGCACCTCCTGCGCGATGAAGCGCATGAAGTTGACGACGTACTCGGGCCGCCCGT
Organism: uncultured Actinomycetota bacterium; assembly: GCA_963736375.1. GTDB lineage: Bacteria > Actinomycetota > Actinomycetes > Mycobacteriales > Pseudonocardiaceae > Pseudonocardia. Next base: position 100,923 of record CAVTOL010000017.1, on the reverse strand, counting down.
CGAACCTCTTGCGCAGCTCCGGGTTCTGGGTGGCGACGCCGACCGGGCAGGTGTCGAGGTGGCAGACGCGCATCATGATGCAGCCGCTCACCACCAGCGGAGCGGTGGCGAAGCCGAACTCCTCGGCGCCCAGCAGCGCCGCGATCACCACGTCGCGCCCGGTCTTGAGCTGCCCGTCGGTCTGCACCACGATGCGGTCGCGCAGGCCGTTGCGCAGCAGGGTCTGCTGCGTCTCGGCCAGCCCCAGCTCCCACGGGCCGCCCGCATGCTTGATCGACGACAGCGGGGAGGCGCCCGTGCCGCCGTCGTGGCCCGAGATGAGCACGACGTCGGAGTACGCCTTCGCCACACCTGCCGCGACCGTGCCGACGCCGACCTGGCTCACGAGCTTGACGTGCACCCGCGCGCCCGGATTGGCGTTCTTGAGGTCGTGGATGAGCTGCTTGATGTCCTCGATGGAGTAGATGTCGTGGTGCGGCGGCGGTGAGATCAGGCCCACCCCCGGCGTCGAGTACCGGGTCTTCGCGATCCACGGGTAGACCTTGGCGCCCGGCAGTTGGCCGCCCTCGCCCGGCTTCGCGCCCTGGCTGATCTTGATCTGCAGGTCGTCGGCGTTGACGAGGTACTCGCTGGTGACGCCGAACCGGCCGGAGGCGACCTGCTTGATCGCGCTGCGGCGGTTGTCGCCGTTGGCGTCGACGGTGTACCGGTCGGCGTCCTCGCCGCCCTCGCCGGTGTTGGACTTGCCGCCGAGGCGGTTCATCGCGATGGCGAGGGTCTCGTGCATCTCCTTGGAGATCGACCCGTAGGAGATCGCGCCCGTCGCGAACCGCTTGACGATCTCTTCGACGGGCTCCACCTCGTCGACGTCGATCGGCGCACGGGTGCCGTCCTTGAACCGGAAGAGCCCGCGCAGCGTCATGAGCCGGTGGGCCTGCTCGTCGACCGCGCGCGTGTACTCCTTGAAGATCTCGTACCGGCCCTGCCGGGTGGAGTGCTGCAGCTTGAACACGGTGGTCGGGTTGAACAGGTGCAGCTCGCCCTCGCGCCGCCACTGGTACTCGCCGCCCACGTCGAGCGCGCGGTGCGACGCCCTGATCCCGTCGGCGGGGAACGCCTTGCGGTGCCGGGTGAGCACCTCCTCTGCGAGCACGTCGAAGCCGACGCCGCCCAGCCGCGACGTGGTGCCGGTGAAGCAGGTGTCGATCACCTCGGCGCCCAGGCCGACGGCCTCGAAGATCTGCGCGCCCGTGTAGGACGCCACCGTCGAGACGCCGATCTTGGACATGGTCTTGCGCACGCCCTTGGCCAGCGCCTTCACCAGGTTCTTCGCCGCGGTCTCACAGTCGACACCCGCGATGTCGCCGCGCATCGCCAGGTCCTCGACGGTGGCCATCGCGAGGTAGGGGTTCACCGCGGCCGCGCCGTAGCCGATGAGCAGTGCGATGTGGTGCACCTCGCGCGCATCGCCTGCCTCGACGACCAGCCCGACGCGGGTGCGCGTGCGCTCCCGGACCAGGTGCTGGTGGACCGCGCCGGTGAGCAGGAGCGACGGGATCGGCGCGAAGTCCTTCGTGACGCCGCGCTGCGACAGCACGATCAGCCGGGCGCCGTCCTCGATGGCCTCCGACACCTGGGTGCAGATCTGCTCGAGGCGCCTGGCCAGGCCCGCGCCGCCCTCGACCGCGCGGAACGTGCCGCGGACGGTGACCGAGGTGAAGCCGGGGTAGTCGCCGTCGTCGTTGATGTGCACGATCCGGGCGAGGTCGTCGTTGGTGAGCACCGGCTCCGGCAGCATGATCGTGCGACAGTGCGCGGCCGAGGCGTCCAGCAGGTTCTGCTCCGGGCCGAGCTGGCTGCCGAGCGAGGTCACCAGCTCCTCGCGGATCGCGTCCAGCGGCGGGTTCGTGACCTGCGCGAAAAGCTGGTTGAAGTAGTCGAACAGCTGGCGCGGCATGGCCGAGATGGCGGCGAGCGGCGCGTCGTTGCCCATCGAGCCGATCGGCTCCGCCCCGGTGGCGGCCATCGGCTTGAGCAGGATGGAAAGCTCCTCCTCGGTGTAGCCGTGCGACTGCTGGCGCAAGGTGAGCGCGGCGTGCGTTGGCACCTCGCGCTCGCGGTCGGCCAGGTCGCCAAGGTGGATCAGGCCCGCGTGCAGCCACTCCTCGTAGGGGTGCTCGGCGGCCAGCGCGCCCTTGATCTCCGCGTCGTCGACGAGCTTGCCCGCGGCGGTGTCGACGAGGAACATGCGGCCCGGCTCGAGGCGACCCTTGCGCACGACCTCCGACGGCTCGACGTCCAGCACGCCGACCTCGGACGCGAGCGCGACCAGGCCGTCCTCGGTGACCCAGTAGCGCGCGGGGCGCAGGCCGTTGCGGTCGAGCACCGCGCCCGCGACGGTGCCGTCGGTGAACGCGATGAGCGCGGGGCCGTCCCACGGCTCCATGAGGGTGGAGTGGAACTCGTAGAAGGCGCGCCGGGCGGGATCCATCTCGGCGTGGTTCTCCCACGCCTCCGGGATCATCATCAGCACCGCGTGCGGCAGCGAGCGGCCGCTGAGGTGGAGCAGCTCGAGAACCTCGTCGAACGTGGCGGAGTCGCTCGCGTCCGGGGTGACGATCGGCGAGAGGCGCGCGAGATCGCCGGGGATCAGGTCGCTCTGCAGCAGGGCCTCGCGGGCGGCCATCCAGTTGCGGTTGCCGCGCAGGGTGTTGATCTCGCCGTTGTGCGCGACGTAGCGGTAGGGGTGCGCGAGCGGCCAGGCGGGGAACGTGTTGGTGGAGAAGCGGGAGTGCACCAGCGCCAGCGCGCTGACGACGCGCTCGTCGGAAAGGTCCGGGTAGAACGCCTCGACCTGGGGCTCGGACAGCATGCCCTTGTAGACGATCGTGCGCGGCGACAGCGAGGGAAAGTAGGCGCCGGTGGCGTGCTCGGCGCGCTTGCGCAGGCAGAAGGTGCGGCGCTCAAGGTCGATCCCCGCCTCGCCCGCGTCGCCCGCGACGAACAGCTGGCGGATCGCGGGCATCACGGTGCGCGCGGTGGGCCCGAGGTCAGCGCCGTCGGCGTCGGTGGGCAGCTCGCGCCAGCCGAGCACCCGCAGGCCCTCCTCGGACGCGAGCGCGTCGATCCCGGCCATCACCTCGTCGGCGCGGTCGGTGGGCAGGAACGCGAGGCCCGCGGCGTAGGCGCCCTCGGCAGGCAGGTCGAACGGGACGACCGCACGGTAGAACGCATCCGGGATCTGCAGCAGGATGCCCGCGCCGTCGCCCGTGTTGACCTCGGACCCGCGTGCGCCGCGGTGTTCGAGGCGCAGGAGCGCGGTGAGGGCCCTGCGCACGATGCCGTGATCGCGGCGGCCCTTGAGGTCGGCGACCATGGCGACGCCGCAGGCGTCGTGCTCGAACTCCGGGACGTACAGGTCTGCCGGGCCAACCGAAAAAGGCTCAGCCGCGCAGTGTTCAGCCAAGGTGGGCCTCCTGTCGTCTCGGTGCACCCCGACAACTCGCATCGGGACGACGTGATGGGTACGAAGTATGCGAATGGACCGTCCGAGTGCCGAGCGGACGGCCCATTCAGGCGTCTTGCGCACACAGCGGCGGGTGCGATCGCGGGCACAAGCGTCGCACGAGCCACCGACCTTAACCAAGGACAAGTCGCGTGACCATGGTGACCAGCGCAAACCTGTTACCGCCATGTTACGAAGGGTGGCCGGTTCAGGTCAGGAGCACGTCCGCCACGGTGACCTCCACCTGCGCCGTCTGCCCCGTCAGCTCGGCGAGCGTTTGGGTGACCACACGCTGGACGGCGGCCGCGATGTCCCGGCAGTTGTCGCCCAGACGGGTGACGATCGCCACCCGGATGAGCGTGGGGGTGACGTCGGCGCGCAGCCCGAGCACACCGGGCACCGAACCGGCCGCGGCCGCCGCCACCGAGGCGACGGCGGCGTCGGCCACATGCAGCCTTACGTCTCCCACAGGTCCACCACCTCGATGTCGACCCGCCGCAGCGGCACTCCCAGCGCCTGCTCGCTCGCCGCGAACACCATCTGGCGGACGCGGGCGGTCGCCGCGGCCAGGTCGAGGCCGAAGCGGGCCGCCACCGTCAGCGTGACGTCCGCGACCGCGTCCGGCCCCGGCTGCTCGATGCGGCAGCTGCGGGCGCGCATCCCGTCCATGGCGTCGACGACGGCGCGCAGCACGGCGGCCGCCGCGGTGCGAGCGAGGCGGTTGGGCCCGAGCGGGGAGTCCAGCCGCAGCGCTTCCTCGGGTCGCAGCGCCGTGCGCACCGTGTCGGTCACCGTGTCCATCACCGCCGCCAGCACCGGCGGCGGCGGCGCAGCACCCCGAGGCACCGGTTCGTGACCAGCCGGTACATCCACGTGGAGAACCTGGCCTCGCCGCGGAAGCGGTCGAGGTGGCGCCCCGCGTCCAGCAGCGCCTCCTGGACGGCGTCCTCGGCCTCGGCGGGATCACCGGTCACGCGCACCGCAGTGCGGTAGAGCGCGGCCTCGTGGCGCCGGGCGGGCGCCTCGAACGCCCGCACATCACCTTCCTGGGCGCGCACCACGAGCGTGAGGTCGTCGAGCGACACACCGTCAACGTAGCGCCTCCGGCGCGGCGGATACGGTAGGCGCGTGGCCAGTGACCCCACACGAGATCCAGCGCTCGCCGAAGCCGTCGCCGCGGCCGTGCTCGCCCATCCCGGCGTCGTGCGGTTGTCGGGTGGGCCGTTCGGCACGATCGCCTCCTACCTCCCGAGGTGCCGCGTCGTCGGGGTGCGGCTGCCGCTCCAGGAGACCGATCCCGTCGAGATCGCGCTGGTCGCACGGATGGGCGTGCCCCTGCCCCGCCTCGCCGACGAGGTGGGCGCGGCGGTGGTCGCCGTGCTCGGACCGGTCGCCGTGGACGTGACGGTCACCGACGTGGAAGAAGCGCCTTCTGCGGCAGCCGAGGTCGCCGTCGGCAGGGGCGCGGGTCTCGCCTAGACTCGGACGACGTCGTGGAGCCGGGCGCCCGTGCGGGCGCAGCCGGTGTGTGAGCCGATCGAGGAGTACCGAGATAGTGAAGAGCACCGTCGAGCGGCTCAGCCCGACCAGGGTCCGGATCAACGTCGAGGTGCCCTTCGACGAGCTGAAGCCCGATTTCGACCGCGCGTACAAGAAGATCGCCCAGCAGGTCAACGTGCCCGGCTTCCGCAAGGGCAAGGTCCCCGCCCGCATCATCGAGGCCCGGCTCGGCCGCGGCGTGGTGCTGGAGCAGGTCGTCAACGACGCGATCCCCACCAAGTACTCCGAGGCCGTCACCTCGGCCGAGGACGTGTCGCCGCTGGGGCAGCCGGAGATCGAGGTCACCGAGATCGCCGACAACGAGCGCCTCGCGTTCACCGCCGAGGTCGACGTGCGCCCGGCCATCACGCTGCCCGAGCTGTCCTCGCTCGCCGTGCAGGTGGAGGACACCGCCGTCACCGACGCCGACGTCGACGAGGCCATGGACAACCTGCGCGCCCGCTTCGCCACCCTCACCGGGGTCGAGCGCCCGGCCGCGAAGGACGACTTCGTCCAGATCGACCTCGCGGCCAGCGTGGACGGCGAGCCCGTCGAGGAAGCCCAGACCAGCGGCCTGTCGTACCAGATCGGGCAGGGCGGCCTCATCGACGGCATCGACGAGGCGGTCACCGGGCTTTCGGCAGGCGAGTCGGCCACGTTCCCCACCACGCTGGTGGCGGGGGAGTACAAGGACCAGGAGGCGCAGGTCACGGTCACCGTCACAGCGGTCAAGGAGCGTCAGCTCCCCGACGCCGACGACGAGTTCGCCCAGCTGGCCAGCGAGTTCGATACGTTCGACGAGCTGACCGCCGATCTGCGCTCCCGGCTCGGCCGGGTTCGGCAGATGGAGCAGCTCTCGGCGGCCCGCGACAAGGTGTTGGACGCGCTCATCGACGCCACCGAGGTGCCGCTGCCCGAGGGCATCGTCAAGTCGGAGCTCGACGCGCGGGTGCACGACGCGATCCACCCGTTCGACCACGACGAGGCGAAGTTCGCCGAGTTCCTCGAGGAGAACGGCAAGACCCGCGAGGAGTTCGACACCGAGTCGCGCGAGGACGCCGAGAAGTCGGTCCGCGTGCGGCTCGTGCTCGACGAGCTGGCCGACGACCAAGAGGTCACGGTCGACCAGGACGAGCTGACCGAGCGCATCGTCTTCCAAGCGCAGCAGTACCAGATGCCGCCGGAGGAGTTCGTCCGCCGCATCCAGGAGGCGGGCCAGCTGGGCGCCATCTACGCCGACGTCCGACGCAGCAAGGCGCTCATCGCGGCCGTCCGCGCCGCCACGGTCACCGACGAGTCCGGCAACCCGCTGGACATGGCGGAGCTGCTGGGCGACGACGAGAACGTCGGCGCGGACGACAGCGCGGACGACAGCGCGGACGACAGCGCGGACAGCACGGCAAGCGACGAAGACACGGCGTCGGCCGAGGAGTCGACGGACGAGAAGACTGTGGACGCCTGAGCGCACACGCCCACAGCGAACACAGCGGTCGACGAAGCCGGTGGAGCCCCTCCGCCGCGTAGGGTCGAAGCTGCACGATCCAAATCGGGCAAAACCGAGCAGACACGAGCCAGAGGCAGGGTGAAGTGACGACCCAGGACCGTCTCATCGGAGCGGCCATGCGACGGGGCGGGGCGCCGACGTCGATGACGTTGTCGGACTCGGTGTACGAGCGGCTGCTGCAACAGCGGATCATCGTGCTCGGCCAGCAGGTCGACGACGACATCGCCAACCGGATCGCCGCGCAGATGCTGTTGCTCGCCGCGGAAGACCCGGTGGCCGACATCGCCCTCTACATCAACTCGCCGGGCGGTTCTGTCACGGCGGGCATGGCCATCTTCGACACGATGGAGTTCATCCCGTGCGACGTGGCCACCTACGCCATGGGGCTGGCCGCGTCGATGGGCCAGTTCCTGCTGTCGGCAGGCGCGCGCGGCAAGCGCTACGCACTTCCGCACTGCCAGATCCTCATGCACCAGCCCTCGGCGGGGGTTGGCGGCACCGAGTCCGACATCTCCATCCAGGCGGAGCTGTTCCGCCGCCACAAGCAGGAGATGGCGCAGCTGATCGCGGGACACACCGGCCAACCGGTCGAGAAGATCATCGCCGACTTCGACCGCGACCGCTGGTTCTCGGCGGCCGAGGCGCTGGACTACGGCTTCGTCGACCACGTCATCTCGCGGGCAGGCCAGCTGCCCGACGCGATCAGTGAGAACGGGAACGGGAGCGCCCGATGAGTTTCTCGATGCCCGGGGGCGGAGCCCCCCGATCGGCCGAGTCGCGGTACGTGCTGCCGTCCTTCGTGGAACGCACGAGCTACGGGGTCAAGGAGTCCAACCCGTACAACAAGCTGTTCGAGGAGCGCATCATCTTCCTCGGCGTGCAGATCGACGACGCGTCGGCCAACGACGTCATGGCGCAGCTGCTGTGCCTTGAGTCGGCCGACCCGGACCGCGAGATCAGCATGTACATCAACTCGCCCGGCGGCTCGTTCACGTCGCTGATGGCGATCTACGACACGATGCAGTTCATCCGGCCCGACATCCAGACCGTCTGCCTCGGCCAGGCCGCCTCGGCCGCCGCCGTGCTGCTGGCCGCGGGCACCCCCGGCCGTCGGCTCGCCGTGCAGAATGCACGCATCCTCATCCACCAGCCCGCGGTCGAGGGGATCTACGGGCAGGTGTCGGACCTGGAGATCCAGGCGGCGGAGATCTCGCGCATGCGCAAGCTGCTGGAGTCCACGCTGGCCAAGCACTCGGGCAAGAGCGTGGAGCAGGTGCGGCTCGACATCGAGCGCGACAAGATCCTCACCGCCGAGGAGGCCAAGGAGTACGGCATGATCGACGAGATCATCCAGAGTCGCAAGCTCTCGGCCGTCTAGGTTTCTGCCGTCCGCCGACACCGCCGAAGTCGGGGAGCCTGATGCTCCCCGAGAAACGGGTCGAGCGGGTACCGTCACGAGGGCGCGCACACTGCGCGCCGGATGGGACTGGGGTCTGCACTCATGGCACGCATCGGCGATGGCGGTGATCTGCTCAAGTGCTCGTTCTGCGGAAAGAGTCAGAAGCAGGTCAAGAAACTGATCGCCGGTCCAGGCGTCTACATCTGTGACGAGTGCATCGATCTCTGCAACGAGATCATCGAGGAGGAGCTGGCCGAGGCCGGTGAGGTCAAGCTCGACGAGCTGCCAAAGCCGACCGAAATCCACGACTTCCTCGACCAGTACGTGGTGGGCCAGGACCAGACCAAGCGCACGCTCTCGGTCGCGGTCTACAACCACTACAAGCGCATCCAGGCGGGCGACAAGGGCCGCGCGGGCGACAACGACGGCATCGAGATCGCCAAGTCCAACATCCTCATGCTCGGCCCCACCGGCTGCGGCAAGACCTACCTGGCGCAGACCCTGGCCAAGCTGCTCAACGTGCCGTTCGCCATCGCCGACGCCACGGCGCTCACCGAGGCGGGCTACGTCGGCGAGGACGTCGAGAACATCCTGCTGAAGCTCATCCAGGCGGCCGACTACGACGTCAAGCGGGCCGAGACGGGCATCATCTACATCGACGAGGTCGACAAGATCGCCCGCAAGTCGGAGAACCCGTCGATCACCCGTGACGTGTCGGGCGAGGGCGTGCAGCAGGCCCTGCTGAAGATCCTCGAGGGCACCACGGCGTCGGTGCCACCCCAGGGCGGACGCAAGCACCCGCACCAGGAGTTCATCCAGATCGACACCACGAACGTGCTGTTCATCGTGGCGGGCGCGTTCGCGGGGCTTGAGAAGATCATCGGCGACCGCGTGGGCAAACGCGGGCTGGGTTTCGGCGCCGAGATCCGGTCGAAGCGCGATCTCGACACGTCGGAGAGCTTCTCCGAGACGCTGCCGGAGGACCTCATCAAGTTCGGGTTGATCCCCGAGTTCATCGGCCGCCTGCCGATCGTCGCGTCGGTCACATCGCTCGACAAGGACGCCCTTGTCAAGATCCTCACCGAGCCGCGCAACGCGCTCGTGAAGCAGTACCGCAAGCTGTTCGAGATGGACGGCGTGGAGCTGGAGTTCACCGAGGACGCGCTCGAGGCGGTGGCCGACCAGGCCATCCTGCGCGGCACCGGCGCCCGCGGCCTGCGCGCCATCATGGAGGAGGTCCTGCTCCCCGTGATGTACGACATCCCGAGCCGCGACGACGTGGCCAAGGTCGTGGTCACCGAGCAGACCGTGCGCGAGAACGTCAACCCGACGATCGTGCCGCGCGTGCCCACCGCCCGCCGCGAGCGCCGGGAGCGCTCTGCCTGATCCTGTTGGGCCTGATCCTGTTGGGCCTGATCCTGTTGGGCCTGATCCTGTTGGGCCTGATTGCTCCGAGTTGCCGGGGTGATCCCGGTCACCTACCGTGCTGGCGCTGATTGTTGGCGGCAACTTCGGGGGTGGCCATGGCGGCCGGATTCCTTGCACGAGAGCGGACGATCGCGCCGCCGGGATGGAGCCGGTGGCTCATCCCGCCCGCCGCGTTGTCGATCCACCTCGCGATCGGACAGGCCTACGCCTGGAGCGTGTTCAAGACACCGCTCGCCGCCACAATGCTGCCCGGCAACCCGAACGCGGGCGTGCTCACCGCGCTGCCGTTCGAGCTGGGCATCATCATGCTTGGCCTGTCGGCGGCGCTGTTCGGCACCAGGGTCGACGCCAACGGGCCGCGGTGGGCCATGGTCGTCGCCTCGTCGTGCTTCGTCGCCGGGTTCCTGTTGTCCGCGCTGGGCTGCTACACCGGCCAGTTCTGGCTGGTCGTCGTCGGCTATGGGTTCGTCGGCGGGATCGGGCTGGGCGTCGGCTACATCTCGCCGGTGTCCACCCTGATCAAGTGGTTCCCCGACCGGCCCGGTCTCTCCACCGGCATCGCGATCATGGGCTTCGGCGGGGGCGCGCTCATCGCGGCACCGCTCACCACCCAGCTGCTCACCGCGTTCGGCGGCATCGGGAAGGGCGCGACCGCGGCGGGTGTAGGGCAGACGTTCCTCGTGATGGGCCTCATCTACGCGATCTTCATGTCGGTCGGGTGGCTGCTCATCCGGGTGCCAGAGGACGGGTGGCGGCCCGCGGGCTGGACGCCACCCACCACGGGCGTGCTCGCGGGGAAGTTCGACGTGTCGGCCCGCAACGCGATCCGCACCCCGCAGTTCTGGTTGCTCTGGGTGGTGCTCTGCTTCAACGTGACGGCGGGCATCGGCATCCTGGAGCGGGCCGCGCCGATCTGGGTCGACTTCTTCGGGGGCGGCGCGGCTGCCGCGGCGGTGACGGCGGCTGCCGCGGGATATGTCGCGTTGCTGTCGCTCGCGAACATGGCAGGCCGCATCGGCTGGTCGACGACGTCGGACCTGGTGGGCCGCAAGAACATATATCGCTTCTACCTAGGCGTCGGCGCGCTCCTTTACCTGGCGGTCCTGCTCACCACCAACAGCAACAAGGCGCTGTTCGTGATCTGCACGATGCTCATCCTGTCCTTCTACGGCGGGGGCTTCGCTACCGTGCCCGCCTACCTGCGTGACCTCTTCGGCACCTACCAGGTGGGCGCGATCCACGGACGGCTGCTCACGGCGTGGTCGGTCGCGGGCGTGCTCGGCCCGCTGATCGTCAACGCCATCGCCGACGCGCAGATCGCGGCCAAGGTCGCGGGCCCGGCGCGCTACACCACGTCGTTCATCATCATGATCGTGCTCTTGGTGATCGGGTTCATCTGCAACGAGCTGATCAAGCCGGTGGCCGACCGGTTCCACGAGGAGCGGTCCACCGCCAGGACAACGGGGGCGCGGGCATGACCACCCAGGACAAGCCCGCAGCCGGCACCCTGCTGATCGGCATCGTCGCATGGCTCTGGGTGCTGATCCCGCTCGCGTACGGCCTGTACCAGCTCGTCATCAAGATCCCGGCGCTCTTCGCGGGGTGAACGAGGGCGCCCGAGATGGACGCCAGCGGGGTTTCGCCGCGGCGAAACCCCGCTCACGTCCATCTCGGCGAACGCGGCGCCGCACGCGTCAGCCGCCGATCGCGTCGAGCTCGGCGGCCACGGCGTCGATGTCGAGCTCGGCGGCGGCGACGTTCTCCCGCAGGTGGGCCACCGACGCGGTGCCGGGGATCAGCAGGATGTTGGGCGAGCGGCGCAGCAGCCAGGCCAGCGCGGTGGCCATCGGCGTGGCGCCGAGCCGGTCCGCGACGGCCTGGAGGGCGTCGGACTGCACGGGGTTGAAGCCGCCGAGCGGGAAGTAGGGCACGAACGCGATTCCCTCGCGCGCGGTCTGGTCGACGAGCGCGTCGTCGGCGCGGCGGGCGATGTTGTACATGTTCTGCACGCACACCACCGGCGCGATCGTCTGCGCCTCGGCGAGCTGCTCGGCGCTGACCGTGCTGACGCCGAGGTGCCGGATCAGCCCTCGCTGCTGCAGCTCGGCCAGCGCCGTGAACTGCTCCGCGATCGACCCGGGCTCCGGCTCCTCGAAGCCGCCGACACGCAGGTTGACCACGTCGAGGACGTCCAGCCCGAGACGCCGCAGGTTGTCGTGGACCTGTTCGCGCAGCTCGGCGGGTGTGCGCGCGTGCGGCCAGCCGCCTCGCTCGTCGCGGCGGGCCCCGACCTTGGTGACGATGTGCAGGTCATCCGGATAGGGCGCCAGCGCCTCTCGGATGAGCGCGTTCGTCACGTACGGGCCGTAGTAGTCGGCCGTGTCGATGTGGTTGATGCCGAGGTCGACGGCGGCGCGCAGCACCGCGATCGCGGCGTCGTGGTCCTTGGGCGGCCCGAAGACACCGGGGCCCGCGAGCTGCATGGCGCCGTACCCGACGCGGGTGAGGTCGAGGTCGCCGACCCGGTAGCGGTCCTTCACGGCGGTGGAAGTCATGACCCCACCATGCAACGGTCCGGCCGTCGCCGCAGCGCACCGTGATCCCAGGAGCGTCAAGACCAGGCTCGGAATGGGCGGCGGCCGAGCCGGGTGTTCCAGCTCGCCGGGGCGGCGCCCACGCAGGCCAGCGGCCAACACCGCGGCGTTCAACGTGGGCAACACCCTTGGCCCGGTCGCGGGCGGCCTCGCGATCGCCGCGGGCTACGGGTACGCCGCGCCGTCGTGGATCGCGCTGGTGCTGGTCGCCGGGTCGATCCTGCTCGGTGTGGCGGGGTGGTGGAAGGATTCACACTTATGAGGACGCTGCTCGGCTGGGGCCGGTGGGTGCAGCGGCGGCTCGGCCGCGGCGTGGGGCCGGTGGTGCCGGTGGCGGCCGTCCGACCGCTGGCGGGTGGACGTGCGCCGCTGATCATCGACCGGCTGGGCCTGCAGACCCGCGGCGGCGCCAAGCTCGACCAGGTCGACGGCACCACGTGCGGCAGCGCCGTGCTCATCGCGCTCGCCGCCTGGGCCGACCCCACCGAGACGCGGCAGCTGGACGGGTCGACCGGCGGGGTCGCCGCGGTGGGGTCGGCAGGCATGGCGATCGGCTTCGGCGGTCGCTACGACGCGCGTCAGCGGCAGGTGCACCGGGAGTCCACGAAGCTCTGGCCGCAGGCGTTGGGCACGTCGCCGTGGGGGATGGTGGCGTGGCTGCGACGGCACGCGCCGGGGGCGGGTCCGTACCGGGTGCGGATGGTCGACGACCGCTCACCCGCCGACGTGGCTGCCGCCATCGACGCGACGAACGCGGCGCTGGCCGTCGGGCGGCCGGTACCGCTGCTGATCGGCGCGTTCGTGCCGCGGCACTACTGCCTCGCGCTCTCCCGGGCCGGGGAGCTCTGGCACGTCTACGAGCCGACAAGTGGCGAGGTCCGGGAGGTGCCGCTGGACCGCGTGCGCCGCAGCGCGCTCGCCGACCTGCTCGGCTTCGACCGGCTGTCGGCGGTGCTCCTGCCGTCCTGAACAAAATTTCGCTCGGATGCCGTGCTCTGCCGGGCCGGAAAAAGAGGCGAGCAGTCCCTCGTAAACTGGACGGGTGACCGAAACCCTCCCACCGCGCACCGCCGAACTCCCCGCCCAGTGGACGCCGGGCGCGGTAGAGGCGGGTATGTACGACCGGTGGGTCGATGCGGGCTACTTCACTGCCGACAACACGTCGGACAAGCCGCCGTTCTGCATCGTCCTCCCGCCGCCCAACGTCACGGGCAGCCTGCACATCGGCCACGCCTTCGAGCACACGCTGATCGACATACTGGTCCGGCGCCGCCGCATGCAGGGCTACGACACGCTGTGGCTGCCGGGCATGGACCACGCCTCGATCGCGGTCCACGCGCTGGTCGAGCGCGCGCTGGAGGCCGAGGGCACCAGCCGTCGCGAGCTGGGCCGCACGGCGTTCCTCGACCGCACCTGGGAGTGGAAGGCCGAGCACGGCGGGGCGATCCTGGCCCAGATGCGCAGGCTCGGCGACAGCGTCGACTGGAGCCGCGAGCGTTTCACCATGGACGAGGGCAGCAACCGTGCCGTCCTCACCATGTTCAAGCGGCTCTACGACGACGGGCTGATCTACCGCGCGGAGCGGATGGTCAACTGGTCGCCTGAGATGCGCAGCGTGCTGTCCGACGTCGAGGTCGACCACAAGGATGTCGACGGCGAGCTCATCTCGATCCGCTACGGCTCCGTCGATGGGGGCGCGGACAGCGTCGTCGTCGCCACCACGCGGGTGGAGACGATGCTGGGCGACACGGCCGTCGCCGTCCATCCCGACGATGAGCGCTACCGGCACCTGATCGGCCGGGAGATCGAGCTGCCGCTGGTCGGGCGCATGATCCCGGTGATCGCCGACGAGCACGTCGACCCCGCGTTCGGCACCGGGGCGCTCAAGATCACCCCGGCGCACGACCCCGACGACTTCGAGATCGGGCGGCGCCACCACCTGCCGATGCCGACGATCATGGACGAGACCGGCCACATCGCGAACACCGGCACGGAGTTCGACGGGCTGGAGCGGTTCGCGGCGCGTAGGGCGGTCACCGAGGCGCTGCGTGCGCAAGGCCGCATCGTCGCGGAGAAGCGGCCCTACCGGCACAGTGTCGGGCACGCTTCGCGCGGCAAGTTCGAGCCGATCGAGCCGCGGCTGTCGCTGCAGTGGTTCGTCAAGGTCGGGCCGCTGGCCGAGGCGGCGGGCGACGCGGTGCGCAGCGGCGACGTCGTCGTCCACCCGAAGGAGCTGGAGCCGCGCTATTTCGACTGGGTGGACAACATGCACGACTGGTGCATCTCCCGGCAGCTGTGGTGGGGGCACCGGATCCCGGTCTGGTACGGGCCTTCCGGCGAGATCGTCTGCTGCGGCCCCGACGAGGAGCCGCCCGCGGGTTACACCCAGGACGAGGACGTCCTCGACACCTGGTTCTCCTCGGGCCTGTGGCCGTTCTCCACGCTGGGCTGGCCGGAGCAGACGCGCGACCTCGCGAAGTTCTACCCGACATCGGTGCTGGTCACGGGCTACGACATCCTGTTCTTCTGGGTCGCCCGGATGATGATGTTCGGGCTGTACGCGATGGACGGCGTTCGCCCGTTCGACACGATCGCGCTGCACGGCATGGTGCGCGACCAGCACGGCAAGAAGATGTCGAAGACGGTCGGCAACACGGTCGATCCCAACGAGTGGATGGACGTCTACGGCACCGACGCCACCCGGTTCGCGCTGGCCCGCGTGGCCAACCCGGGCATCGACGCGCCGATCGGCGACGAGAACGTCGCGGCCGCGCGCAACTTCGGCACCAAGCTGTGGAACGCCGTCCGCTTCGCGCTGGCCAACGGGGCTTCGCCCGCGCTGCCGCTGCCCACCGCACCGACCGACGCCGACACGTGGATCCTCGGGCGGCTCCGCGAGGTCACCGCGCAGATCGACGCCCTGCTCGAGGACTTCCAGTTCGCCAAGGCCACCGAGGCGCTCTACCACTTCACGTGGGACGAGCTGTGCGACTGGTACCTGGAGCTGGCCAAGCCGCAGCTCGCCGTGGTCGATTCCGGCGCCGAGACCGCCGAGGGCACCCGGGCGGTGCTCGGCCACGTGTTCGACGTGCTGGTCCGGCTGCTGCACCCGATCTCGCCGTTCCTCACCGAGGCGCTCTACCAGGCGCTCACCGGCGCCGAGTCGGTGGTCATCGCGCCGTGGCCATCGAAGGGGCCGACCGGCGTGGGCATCCCGGTCGATGCGGCGGCGGCCGGGCGGATCGCCGACCTGCAGACGCTCGTCACCGACATCCGCCGCTTCCGCACCGAGCAGCGGGTGCCCGACAAGCGGCGGGTCGCGGCCCGGCTCACCGGGCTCGACGAGGTCGGGCTGGGTGCTCATCGGGCGGCGCTCGGCGCGCTCGTGCGGCTGGACGAACCGGGGCCGGAGTTCGCGCCGACGGCCACCGTGGAGGTCGCGCTGGCAGGCGGGCGCACGGTGGTCGTCGAGCTGGACACGTCGGGGGCGATCGACGTCGCCGCCGAACGGACCCGGCTGGGTCGCGATCTCGCCGCCGCGCAGAAGGAGCTCGACCAGGCGGAGAAGAAGCTGGGCAACCCCGCGTTCGTGGCGAAGGCCCCCGGCCACGTCGTCGAGGACATCCGGGGCAGGCAGGCGAAGGCGGCCGGGGACGTCGAGCGGATCACGGCGCGGTTGGCGGCGCTTCCGGCATGACGGGACCCGAGGGCGAGCTCCCCGAGCCCGAGGATGCGCTGATCAGGCACGTGCTGGACGCGGTAAGGGGCGGTGAAACGCCCGACGTCGTCCCGGATACGTCCAGCGTGGTCAGCTTCGCGGAGTTCCTCGCCGTCGAGGCCGCGCTGGATCGGCGATGGCCCGAGACGGCGATGGAGCCCTCCATCGAGCGCATCGCGGCGCTCGTGGACGCGCTCGGCGAGCCGCAGCGGAGCTATCCGGTGGTCCACATCACCGGCACCAACGGCAAGACCTCCACGGCGCGCATGATCGACGCGCTGCTCACCGAGGTCGGGCTGCGCACCGGCCGCTACACCAGCCCGCACCTGCAGCGCGCCACCGAGCGGATCAACGTGGACAACCGGCCGATCACGCCGGAGCGCTATGTGGACCTCTACCACGAGGTGGCGCCGTTCGTGGACATCGTCGACGCGAGCCACGGCGCGCTGTCGAAGTTCGAGGTGCTCACGGCCATGGGTTTCGCCGCGTTCGCCGATGCACCCGTGGAGGCGGCCGTGATCGAGGTCGGGCTCGGCGGCCGGTGGGATGCCACCAACGTCGCTGACGGCACGGTCGCGGTGATCACCCCGATCGGGATCGACCACGCCGAGTTCCTCGGCACCGACGTGCTGGGCATCGCGCGGGAGAAGTCCGGCATTGTCAAGCCGGGTGCGGTGGCCGTGATGGCCGCGCAGGACCCGGCCGTGGCGCAGGTGCTGCTGGAGCGCTGTGTCGAGGTCGACGCGCAGGTGGCGCGGGAGGGCGCCGAGTTCGGTGTGGTCTCCCGCGAGATCGCGATCGGCGGGCAGCGGCTCACGCTGCGCGGGCTGTCCGGCACCGTGGACGAGATCTACCTCCCGCTGCACGGCGAGCACCAGGCAGGCAACGCGGTGCTGGCGCTGGCCGCGGTCGAGGCGCTGATCGGCGCGGGGCCGCACCAGCCCATCGACCCCGACGCCGTGCGCGCAGGCTTCGCCGCCGTGCGCTCGCCCGGCAGGCTGGAGCGCGTCGCGACCGGGGTCTCCGCGGGTTCGACGGTGTTCGTGGATGCCGCGCACAACCCGCACGGCGCCCGTGCGCTCGCCGCCACGCTCGCCACCGAGTTCCGTTTCACCCGCCTCGTCGGCGTGCTCGGCGTGATGCGTGAGAAGGACGCCCGCGGCATCTTGACCGAGCTGGAGCCCGTGCTGGCCGAGGTCGTCGTCACGGCCAACTCGTCGCCGCGGGCGATGAACCCCGACGAGCTGGGCGCCGTGGCGGCGGAGGTGTTCGGCGCCGACCGGGTCAGCGTCTCCCCGTCGCTGGCCCGCGCCGTCGAGGAGGGGCGTGAGCTGGCCGAGGAAGGCGGAGAGTCCGGGGCGGGCGTGATCGTCACCGGATCGGTCGTCACCGCGGGCGAGACACGCACGCTGTTCGGCATGGAGCCCGCGTGAAGGTCGTGCGCGGAAAAGACGGCTATAGCACTCTTTTCCGCTCACGAGCGGCGGAGCCGCGATGAACCAGCCCGACCCGATGAAGGGCATCCGCGGGGTGTTCGCGGCGGTGCTCGTGCTCGAGGCGATCGTGGTGCTGCTCGCCCTGCTCGTGTTCGCGCGGTTCGGCAACGGACCCGCCCCGGTGGGCATCGCCGTGATCGTCGGACTGGCCGTGCTGATGGTCGTCGGGTCGGGCCTGCAGCGACGATCCTGGGGCCTCGGGTTCGCGCTGGCGCTGCAGCTCGCCACGGTCGTGGCCGGGTTCGTGCTGGTCACACCGCTGGCCGTGGTCGGGGTGGTGTTCGCGCTGGTGTGGGCAGGGCTGCTGCTGATGCGCCGCGACGTCGCCCGCCGGATGGCCCGCGGCGAGCTGCCCAGCCAACGCGGCGGGTAACGGCGCCGATAAGCTGCGCCATCGTGACCGAACGCACTCTCGTCCTCGTCAAGCCCGACGCCGTGGGCCGCAAGCTGATCGGCGAGGTCCTCTCCCGCATCGAGCGCAAGGGGCTCGACATCGTCGCGATGGACCTCCGCGTCGTCGACCGCGAGCTGGCCAGCCAGCACTACGCCGAGCACGACGGCAAGCCGTTCTTCGAGAGCCTGCTGGAGTTCATCACGTCAGGGCCGGTGGTCGCGGCCGTCGTCGAGGGCCCGCGCGCTGTCGCGGCGTGGCGGCAGGTCGCGGGCGGTACCGACCCGGTCGAGAAGGCCGCGCCTGGCTCGATCCGCGGCGACTTCGCCCTGGAGACGCAGAACAACCTCGTCCACGGCTCCGACTCGGCGGAGAGCGCCGCGCGCGAGATCAAGCTCTGGTTCCCATCGCTCTAGTCCGGGCCAGGGGGCTGCGCAAGAGCTTCGGGACGTTCGAGGCGGTGCGCGGGATCGACATCGACGTCGCGCGCGGCGAGGTGTTCGGCTTCCTCGGGCCCAACGGTGCAGGCAAGTCGTCCACGATGCGGATGGTGGCGTGTGTGTCGCCGCGCTCCGGCGGCACGCTCACCGTGCTCGGCCGTGATCCGGACACCGACGGCCCTGCCATCCGCGCGCGCATCGGCGTCGTCCCGCAGCTGGACAACCTCGACACCGAGCTCACCGTCCGGCAGAACCTGCAGGTCTACGGGCGCTACTTCGGCCTCGGCCGGGCGCACGTGCGGGCGAAGGCCACCGAGCTGCTGGCTTTCGCCCAGCTCACCGACCGGGCCGACGAGCCGGTCGAGCCGCTCTCCGGCGGCATGAAGCGGCGGCTCACCATCGCCAGGGCGCTGGTCAACGACCCCGAGCTGCTGCTGCTCGACGAGCCCACCACCGGGCTCGACCCGCAGGCGCGGCACCTGCTGTGGGAGCGGCTCTACCGGCTCAAACGCGAGGGCGTCACCCAGATCATCACCACCCACTACATGGACGAGGCCGAGCAGCTGTGCGACCGGCTCGTGGTCATGGACGGCGGGGTCATCGTCGCCGAGGGCTCACCGGCCGAGCTGATCGCGCGCTACTCCACCCGTGAGGTGCTGGAGCTGCGGTTCACGCCCGAGGAGCGGCCCGAGCCGACGCTGCTGGAACCCCTCGCCGAGCGCGTGGAGGAGCTGCCCGACCGGCTCCTGCTCTACGCGGGCGACGGCGAGCACGTCCACGCGCAGGTGCTCGAGAAGGGGCACCGGCCGCTCTCGGCGCTGGTGCGGCGGTCCACACTGGAGGACGTGTTCCTCCGGCTCACGGGGCGGAGCCTCGTCGAATGAGCGCCGTCGCGCCGGGCCGGGTGCGCGGAACGCTGCTCGTCATCGAGCACTTCTGGACGTGGTACCGGCGCAACTGGCGGGCCACGGCGGTGTCGTCGGTGCTGCAGCCGGTGCTCTTCCTCGTGGCCTTCGGGGTGGGGTTCGGCTCGCTCGTCGCGGGGCGGCCAGGGGTCGGCGCCGCCACCGGCGGGGTGCCCTACCTCATGTGGCTCGCGCCCGCGCTCCTCGCGGTGTCGGCCGTGCAGAGCGGCGCGTTCGAGTCGTCCTACCCGGTGTTCTCGGGCTTCAAGTGGCAGCGCACCTACCACGCGATGACGGCCGCGCCGATCACCGCTGCGCAGGTGGCGATCGCGCACGTGGCCTGGGTGGCGATCAAGCTCACGCTCACCGGCGCGGTGTTCGTCGTGGTCGCCGTGCTGGTCGGCGGGATGGCCGGGCCGGGGATCCTCGGCGCCTTGGCCGCCGCCGTGCTCACGGGCACGGGTGTCACCGCGCTCGTCACCGCGTACGCGGCGTCCATCGAGGTCGACCAGGGGTTCAACGTGATCTTCCGGCTGATCGTCGTGCCGATCACGCTCTTCTCCGGCACGTTCTTCCCGGTCGAGCAGCTGCCCGCGATCGTGCGGCCGCTGGCGTGGATCTCGCCGCTCTGGCACGGCACCGAGCTGGCACGCGCGGCGGCGCTCGACCGGTGGCAGCTGCTGCCCGCGCTCGGCCACCTCGCCTACCTCGTGGCGCTGCTGGCGCTCGGCCTCGTGCTGTCGGCACGGTCCTTCACCCGGCGGCTGGCCCGATGAACCTCGCCGCGATCGGCTACGCGGGCCGCTCGCGCATGCTGCTGCTGCGCTCGGCCACCGCGTCGCGCCACACCTGGGTGGCGTTCGTCTCCGGCTTCTTCGAGCCTGTCTTCTACCTGCTGGCGCTCGGCCAGGGCCTCGGGTCGCTGGTCGGGCCGGTCGAGGGACCCGGCGGCGCACCGATCAGCTACGCGGCGTTCATCGCGCCGGGGCTGCTGGCGGCGTCGGCCATGAACGGCGCGGTGTTCGACTCCACGTTCAACGTGTTCTTCAAGCTCAAGTACGCGCGCCTCTACGACGCGATGCTGGCCACGCCGCTCGGCCCGGTCGACATCGCGCTGGGCGAGATCGGCTGGGCGTTGATCCGCGGCGGCCTCTACGCGCTCGGTTTCCTCAGCGTGCTCGCCGGGTTCGGCCTGCTCGTCTCGTGGTGGGCGGTCCTGGCGTTGCCCGCGGCGCTTATCATCGCGTTCGCGTTCGCGGCGGTCGGCATGGCGGCCACGTCGTTCATGCGCTCGTGGCAGGACTTCGACCTCGTGACGCTCGTGATCCTGCCGATGTTCCTGTTTTCGACGACGTTCTACCCGATCACCGTGTACCCGCGGTGGCTGCAGGTCGTCGTCGAGTGCCTTCCGCTCTACCACGCCGTGGAGCTGATGCGCGGGCTCACCACTGGGGTGGTGGGGCCCCCGCTGCTGGGCCATCTGGCCTATTTCGCGGTGATGATCGCGATCGGGGTGGTGCTCGCCGCGCGCCGTCTCGGCGCCCTACTGCTGAGCTGAGAGCGGCTCAGGGTGGGTGGGGTGGCCGGGTCGCCCGCCGGGGTCGATGATGGCGACATGTCGGTCCTCTCCCAGCGCTCGGCCCGCCTGGACCTCATCCGCAGCGCCACGGTGGCGGTGCTCGCGATCGTGCAGATCCTGGTGTCGGCGATGGCGGGCGGATCGGTGGGAGCGGTCGCGGAGTCGCTGCGCACGCCGCTGCTGGCGGCGGCGTGGGCGTTCATCATCTGGGTGCCCATCTACGTGGGTTTCCTGGTCTACGCGGGGTATCAGCTGCTCCCCGCCCAGCGCGGGCGGGAGATCCACCGGCGCACCGGCTGGTGGACGGCCGCGTCCGGCGTGCTCAACCCGCTGTGGATCCTCGCGTTCTCCGGACGGGTGATCCTCGTCGCCGAGCTGCTGCTCATCGGGCTGCTGGTCGTGCTGGCGGTCGTGTTCGGACGGCTGTCGCGCGAGTCCGCGGCCGACCGGGTCGAGCGGGCCGTGTTCCGTGGGCCGATCGCGCTCTACACGGGTTGGGTGTCGATGGCCACCGTGCTCGGCACCGCCGCGACGGGCGTATGGGCGGGCCTGCCTGGCGACAACGCGCTGGCCGCCATCGCCGCTGTGGTCGCGCTGCTGGCCGCGACCGGGATCGTCGCGTGGGTCGTCCTGTCCGGTACGGCCGTCGTGCCCTACACGGCCGCCGTCGTCTGGGCGCTGATCGGGATCGCGCTGAACACGCCGCCCGCGGCGGTGGTCGGCACCTGCGCGATCGCCGTCGTGCTCGTGCTCGCGACGGCGCTGCGCCGGGTCACCACCGCGGGCAGCCGGGTGCGCGCGGCCTGGGGTTAGCCTGGGGGCGGCGAGTGGAGGTCACCATGATCACTGGCAGCATCGTCGCGCTGGTCACCCCGATGCGGGCGGACGGCGCCGTCGACCACGAGGCCCTCGCGAAGGCCGTCGACCGGGTGATCGAGGCGGGTTCGGCGGCGATCGTGTCGGTCGGCACCACCGGTGAGTCGGCCACGCTCGACGTCGACGAGCACACCGACGTCATCCGTCGCACCATCGACGTCGCCGCAGGCCGGGTGCCGATCATCGCGGGCACCGGGGCCAACTCGACCGCCGAGGCCATCCACCTCACCGCGGACGCGAAGGCGGCGGGCGCCGATGCGGCCCTGCTCGTCACGCCGTACTACAACAAGCCGCCGCAGGAGGGCCTCTACCGGCACTTCAAGGCGGTCGCCGAGGCCGTCGACATCCCGCAGATCCTCTACAACGTGCCCGGCCGCACGGCCGTCGACATGCTTCCCGGCACCGTCGAGCGGCTCGCCGACATACCCAACATCGTCGGGATCAAGGAGGCAAAAGGCGACCTCGACCGGGTGCGCGAGCTGGTGGCGCTCGGCCTGCCCGGATTCGCCCTCTACTCCGGCGACGACGCCACCGCCCGCGCCAGCATCCTGCTCGGCTTCCACGGCGACATCTCCGTCACCGCCAACGTCGCTCCGGAGGGGATGGCCCGCATGTGCGCGGCGGCGCTCGCGGGCGACGCGGAGAAGGCGGCCGCCATCGACGCCGACCTCGCGGGGCTGCACCGCGCGCTGTTCGTCGAGCCCAACCCGATCCCCGTGAAGTGGGCGCTGCGCGAGCTCGGCCTGATCGACGAGGGCATCCGGCTCCCGCTCGTGCCATTGGACCCGGCGTTCCACGACGAGGTCCGGGCCGCCCTCGCCGCCGCCGGTTTGATCTAAGTCGGGCCGGCCCAGCGGCGGGTCGTCCGTCAGGGCTACCCTGATGCGGCGTGACACCCTCCGTGTTCCCGGCCCTGGAAGCGCTCCTTCCGCGCGTCGCCAAGCCGGTGCAGTACGTCGGCGGAGAGCTGAACGCGCAGACCAAAGACTGGCAGGCCGCGGCCGTGCGCTGGGCGCTGCTCTACCCCGACGCGTACGAGGTCGGCCTGCCCAACCAGGGCATCCAGATCCTGTACGAGCTGATCAACGAGCGGCCCGACGCGTTGGCCGAGCGCTGCTACGCCGTCTGGCCCGACCTCGAGGCGCTGATGCGCGAGCACGGCGTGCCCGCCTTCACCGTCGACGGCCACCGCCCGGTCGGGGCGTTCGACGTGCTCGGCGTCAGCTTCTCCACCGAGCTGGGCTACACCAACCTGCTCACCACGCTGGACCTGGCGGGCGTGCCGCTGCACGCCGACCGGCGCACCGAAGAGCACCCGATCGTCCTGGCGGGCGGGCACGCCGCGTTCAACCCGGAGCCCATCGCGGCATTCGTCGACGCCGTGGCCATCGGGGATGGCGAGGAGATCGTCGGCGAGATCAGCGACGTCGTGCGCGAGTGGAAGGCCGAGGACCGTCCCGGTGGGCGCGCCGAGCTGCTGCTGCGGCTGGCGAGCGTCGAGGGCTGCTACGTCCCTTCGCTCTACGCCGTGGCCTACGGCGACGACGGTGCCCTGGCCGCGGTCACCCCGATCCACGAGCGTGTGCCCCGCCGCGTCACCAAGCGCACCACCGTGGACCTCGACGCGTGGCCCTACCCGAAGGCCCCGCTCGTGCCGCTCGCCGAGACCGTGCACGAGCGGGCCAGCGTCGAGATCTTCCGCGGCTGCACGCGCGGCTGCCGGTTCTGCCAGGCCGGGATGATCACCCGGCCGGTGCGCGAGCGGTCGCTGGCCGGGATCGGCGCGATGGTCGACCAGTCGGTGCGCGCCTCCGGGTTCGACGAGGTGGGCCTGCTGTCGCTGTCCAGCGCCGACCACACCGAGATCGCCGAGATCACCAAGGGCCTCGCCGACCGCTACGAGGGCACCCACACCTCGCTCTCGCTGCCCTCCACCCGCGTCGACGCCTTCAACATCGACCTCGCCAACGAGATCAGCCGCAACGGCCGCCGCTCCGGGCTCACGTTCGCGCCCGAGGGCGGTTCGGAGCGGATCCGCCGAGTGATCAACAAGATGGTGTCGGAGGACGACCTCATCCGTACCGTCTCCGAGGCGTTCGGGCAGGGCTGGCGGCAGGTCAAGCTGTACTTCATGTGCGGACTGCCCACCGAGGAGGACGCGGACGTCGTCCAGATCGCGGACATGGCGCACAACGTGATCAGGGCGGGGCGCGAGGCGGCGGGCCGCAACGACGTGCGCTGCACGATCTCGATCGGCGGGTTCGTACCCAAGCCGCATACCCCGTTCCAGTGGGCGGCCCAAGCCCATCCCGACGTCGTCGACGGGCGGCTGCGCAAGCTCCGCGCGGCGATCAACGCGGATCGCAAGCTCGGCCGCAACGTCGGCATGCGCTACCACGACGGGCAGCCCGCGCTGATCGAGGGCCTGCTTGCGCGGGGCGACCGGCGGGTCGGCGCGGTGATCGAGCGGGTCTGGCGCGACGGCGGCCGGTTCGACGGGTGGAGCGAGCACTTCTCCTACGAGCGCTGGACGCGGGCTGCCGCCGAGGAGCTGTCGGGCGTCACCTTGGAGTGGTTCACCACGCGCGAGCGCACCCAGCACGAAGTGCTCCCGTGGGACCACCTCGACTCCGGCCTTGAGCGCGAATGGCTGTGGGCCGACTGGCAGGACGCCCTGGCAGGCCGGGAACAGGACGACTGCCGGTGGACGCCGTGCTTCGACTGTGGGGTGTGCCCTGCCACCGGCACCGAGATCGAGGTCGGGCCGAGCGGCACCACGCTACTGCCGATCACACCCGTCATCAGAGCGGGCCAGGGTGGCTGACGGGCGGGAGTTCACGGTCCGCGTCGCGGACGAGCGGGACATGCCGTCGCTGGCACATCTGCGCCGCTCGTGGCTGGAGGAGCGCGCCGGGCACCCGGTCGACGCGCCGGGCTTCGAGGAGGCGTTCGCCGATTGGTGGCGCGTCGAGCTGCCGCGGCGCACGTTCTGGCTGGCCGAGGTCGGCACGGACCGCAGCGGGTTCACCGCGATCGGCTCGATCAACGTGGTCGAGATCGTGCACATGCCCCGGCCCGGCGCGCGGCCGGGTCGGATCGGGCACATCGGCAACGCGTTCGTGCTCGCCTCGTTCGCCGACCGCGGGGTGCCCGCGGCGCTGCTCAGCGCGGTCGTCGAACACGCACGGGAACGCCGCTACCGCAGCCTGCTGCTCGCCCCCACCGCGGGCAGCTCCGCCTTCTACCGGCGCGCGGGCTTCGCCCCCGCGGGCGAGTCGCTGCTCGCGATGGAGCCCTGACCCCGCCAAGATCGCCGGTTCGGTGCGAAAACCGGCCAGATGTGGCCGCGCATCGCACCGAACCGGTGATCAAGCGCCGGGGGCCTACGCTCTCCCCATGGCTCGCGTACGCCCGGGGGAGGCCGCCAACCCCGCTCCGCCCACGGTCGCGCGGGTCCGGCTGCGGTTCGCCAAGCGCGGGCGGCTGCGGTTCCTGTCCCACCGCGACGTCGCCCGCAGCTTCGAGCGCGCCGTGCGCCGCGCCGGGCTCCCGGTGGCCCACTCGCACGGCTTCAGCCCGCACCCCCGGCTGTCCTGGATCGGCGCGGCGCCCACCGGGGCGGCGAGCGAGGCCGAGTACGTCGAGATCGGGCTCACCGAAGCCGTCGAGCCTGCCGCGGTGGCGAACGCTCTGGACGCCGCCCTCCCGGACGGCCTCGACGTCCTCGCCGCGGCGCCCGCGGGCGGCGGCGCGCTCGCCGACCGCATCGACGCGAGCCACTGGTCCATCGAGCTGCCCGGGGTCGCGCCCGACACGCTGCGTGCGGCGCTCACGGCCCTGCTCGCGAGCGAGTCCGTCGTCGTCGAGCGGGTGACGCCGTCCGGGCGCAGGCAGATCGACGTGCGCGGTGCCCTCGTCGGTGCGGAGGTGGCCGACGGAGCGCCGATGACCAGCGATGTCGGGGTACCTGTCGGTGTCTGTGCGATACTGACGGCGGTCGTGCGGCAAACGACACCCGCCGTTCGACCCGACGACGTGTTGGGTGCACTCAACGTTGTCGCGGACCTACGGCCCCCGGTACCCCCCAAGGCCACCCGGACGGCACAGGGTCTGCTCGACGACGGAGGTCACCTCGCCGATCCGCTCGGCCCCGACCGGGTCACCACCCGGACCTGACGGGCGGTTGGCGACGCCGTCGAGTACGACCCGTCACGACCAGGATTGCCCGTCGCGCACCGCGCGACGCGGAAGTAGGAGCACGTGCCCCTGCGTGGCCGCCCTTCACGGGCGCCCGGGGGCGAAGGAGCTACATGTCGAAGAACGATTCGCCTGCCGGAAGCGCCGGCGGGCCCGTCGCCTTGCCCGATCTTTCCGACCTGCCCGAGAAGATGCGCGTGCACGCGCTCGCCAAGCTGATCGGGGTCACGAGCCGCGAGGTGCTCGCCGCCCTCAGCGGCCTTGGCCACGAGGCGCGGAGCGTGCAGTCCACGATCGAGCGCAAGATCGTCGAGCAGGTCATCGGCGCGCTGGTGCCCGGCTCGGGTAACGGCGACGCCGATGCGGGAGCGATGTACGAGGAGCCTGCGCCCGCGCCGGAGCGGGCCGCCGTGCTCGCGCCGGTGTTCGTGCCCGCCACGCCGCTCTTCCAGGCGCCCGTGCGGGCCGCCGACGATGCCCCGTCGGGCACCCCCGCCGAGGCCCCACCGTCGCGGCGGCGGCGACGCGGGAAGGCCGAGGAGCCCGCCCCGGAGCCCCAGGCGGACACGGCCACAGAAGAGACGGCCGACGAGGACATCGACGACCCGGCCGCCGACGACGCGGGCGATGCAGGCGACGAGGCCGACGACGACGGCAGCAGGCGCCGCCGCCGCCGAGGCCGCCGGGGCCGGGGCCGCGGCCGCGGGAGTGACGAGTCGGACGACACCGACTCCGAGACCGAGTCGGACACCGACGAAGAGTCCGACGAAGACACCGAAGAGGACGAGCCCGAGACGACGGAGGGCAGCCGTCGGCGTCGGCGTCGTCGTCGGCGCCGCGGGTCCGGCGACGATGCCGCCGACACCAGCGACGACGATCCGCCCGGCACCGTCACCCGCATCCGCGCCCCTCGCGAGTCCCGCCGCGACGACAGCGGCGACAGCGGTGACGGCGGCGACGGGGTGCAGAGCGTCCGCGGCTCCACCCGCCTGGAGGCCAAGCGCCAGCGCCGCCGCGACGGTCGGGACGCAGGCCGTCGCCGTCAGCCGATCCTGTCCGAAGCCGAGTTCCTGGCCCGGCGTGAATCGGTCGAGCGCACGATGGTGGTGCGCGAGCGCGGTAGCCGGGTCGAGATCGGCGTGCTGGAAGACCAGGTGCTCGTCGAGCACTTCGTCACCGGGCGCGACGGCGGCTCGCTGGTGGGCAACATCTACCTCGGCCGGGTGCAGAACGTGCTGCCGTCGATGGAGGCCGCGTTCGTCGACATCGGCCGCGGCCGCAACGCTGTCCTCTACGCGGGCGAGGTCGACTGGGACGCCGCAGGGCTCGGCGGCAAGTCCCGACGCATCGAGCAGGCGCTCTCCACCGGCGACAGCGTGCTCGTGCAGGTCACCAAGGACCCGATCGGGCACAAGGGCGCTCGGCTCACCACCCAGATCAGCCTCGCGGGCCGGTTCCTGGTGTACGTGCCGTCCGGCGGCGCGGCAGGCATCAGCCGGAAGCTGCCCGACGTCGAGCGGCGGCGGCTGAAGGACATGCTGCGCGACATCGTGCCCAGCGAGGCCGGTGTGATCATCCGCACGGCGTCGGAGGGCGTGAGTCAGGAAGCCCTCGAACGTGATGTCCGGCGGCTGCAGGCGCAGTGGGATGTCGTCAAGGCCAAGTCCGAGCAGACCGGCCCCGGCAGGCCGAAGGCGCCCGCGCTGCTCTACGAAGAGCCCGATCTACTGATCAAGGTGGTGCGCGACCAGTTCAACGAGGACTTCTCCCGGCTCGTCGTGCAGGGCGACGACGCGTGGGACACGCTGTACGGCTACCTGTCCCACGTGGCGCCCGAGCTGGCCGAGCGGATGCACCGCCACGTCGGCAACCAGGACGTGTTCGGCGCGTACCGCATCGACGAGCAGCTGCTGAAGGCGCTCGACCGCAAGGTGTGGCTGCCCTCCGGCGGCACACTGGTGATCGACCGCACCGAGGCGATGACCGTCATCGACGTCAACACCGGCAAGTTCACCGGGTCCGGCGGCAACCTCGAGGAGACGGTCACCCGCAACAACCTCGAGGCGGCCGAGGAGATCGTGCGCCAGCTGCGGCTGCGCGACGTCGGCGGCATCATCGTGATCGACTTCATCGACATGGTGCTGGAGGCCAACCGCGATCTCGTGCTGCGGCGGCTCACCGAGTGTCTCGCCCGCGACCGCACGCGCCACCAGGTCGCCGAGGTCACCTCGCTCGGCCTCGTGCAGATGACCCGAAAGCGGGTCGGCGGCGGTCTGTTGGAGCACTTCTCCACGCCCTGCGAGCACTGTCGAGGCCGCGGCGTGATCGTCAACACGGAGGCGATCGAGCAGCCCGACACCGGCAAGCCCGACACGAGCGGCGGCCGGAAGGCGCGCGGTGGTCGGGGCCGTCGCGGCGAGGGCGAGTCGAACGGCCACAACGGGAACGGGCGGTCGGTCAACGGCTCGGGCCACGGCGGCGGCGAGGGCTCGGGCGGCGACCACGCCGCAGTGGCCGCCGCCACGGCCGTGATCGCGGCGGCGGGATCGCGCTCGGCCGCACCCGCCGGGGCCGCCGAGGCACCTACCACCGACGCTCCGGTCGCAGACGACGCCGCCCGCACGGATGGAGTCGCGGCCGACCGCGGAGCCGGCAGGGTTCCGGCGGCCGAGGCGCCGGTGGTTGAGGCGCCGGTGGTTGAGGTGCCGGTGGTTGAGGTGCCGGTGGTTGAGGTGCCGGTGGTTGAGGTGCCGGTGGTTGAGGTGCCGGTGGTTGAGGCTGCCGGTGGTTGAGGCGCCGGTGGTCGATGTCGCGCCCGCTCCGGCCGCGGATGTGCCCGCCGGGCCCGCTGCCGTCGCGCCCGCTGCCGTCGCGCCCGCTGCCGCCGGGCCCGCTGCCGCCGCACCCCCCGATGTCGCGGAGCGGTCCGCGCCGCGCCGCCGTCGCGGACGGGTCACCCGCACCGCGGGCGCTCCGACCGTCACGGAGGGCGAGGCGCCCGCCGCCGCCGTGGTCACCGTGCCCACCGGCGCACCTGCCGCCACGGCCGCCGACGTCGCCGCGCCTGCGACGCCGCCGCAGCCGGAGCCCGGGGCCGCCACCCGGCCGCGTCGGACCCGTCGTGCGGCCTCCCGTCCGGCCGGTCCGCCGGTCGAAGCCACGGGGGGAGACCCGGTTTGACCCTCGGCGAAACGCTTCCGTACCCTGGTAGATAAGGAGCCGCGCATGTCGTCACGTCAGCTGCGGCCGGGCGGGCAAGCCCCGCGCTACGACCTTCGAGCTTTGGAGCAGTGCGTCGATGTACGCGATCGTCAAGACGGGCGGTAAGCAGTACAAGGTGGCCTCGGGCGACATCGTCGCCGTCGAGAAGATCGACGGCCCGGTCGGCACCGAGGTCGCCCTTCCGGCGTTGCTGCTGGTCGACGGCGACGACGTCGTCACCGACGCGGCCGCCCTCGCGGGCGCTTCGGTCACCGTGAAGGTCGTCGAGCACACCAAGGGCCCGAAGATCCGCATTCACAAGTTCAAGAACAAGACCGGCTACCACAAGCGCCAGGGGCACCGCCAGCCGCTGACGCGCGTGCAGGTCACCGGCATCACGAAGTAGGGGACGACGCAGCCATGGCACACAAGAAGGGTGCGTCCAGCTCGCGCAACGGGCGTGATTCCAACGCACAGCGCCTGGGCGTGAAGCGCTTCGGCGGTCAGGTCGTCAACGCGGGCGAGATCCTCGTCCGTCAGCGCGGCACCAAGTTCCACCCAGGCAGCGGCGTCGGCCGCGGCGGCGATGACACGCTGTTCGCGCTGGTCGAGGGGGCGGTTGAGTTCGGGTACGCGCGCGGCCGCAAGGTCGTGAACGTGGTGCCGGCCTCCGCCTGAGGTTCATGGCCAAGTTCGTCGACCGCGTGGTGGTGCACGCCACCGCCGGGGCGGGCGGCAACGGGTGCGCCTCCGTGCACCGCGAGAAGTTCAAGCCCCTCGGCGGCCCTGACGGCGGCAATGGCGGGCGCGGCGGCTCCGTCGTGCTCGTCGTCGACCCCGGCGTGCACACCTTGCTCGACTACCACCACCGCCCGCACGCCCTCGCCCGGGGCGGCAAACAGGGCCAGGGTGGCTTCAAGGCGGGCGCCAACGCCGAGGACCTGGAGCTGCGGGTCCCCGACGGCACGGTCGTGTTCGACACGACGGGCGAGGTCGTCGCCGATCTCGTCGGTCCCGGCACCCGCTTCGTGGCTGCGGAGGGTGGCCGCGGCGGCCTCGGCAACGCGGCACTCGCCTCCGCCGCGCGCAAGGCCCCCGGGTTCGCGTTGCTCGGCGAGCCCGGCGAGACCCGCGAGTTCGTGCTGGAGCTGCGGTCGATGGCCGACGTCGGCCTGGTCGGATTCCCGTCCGCGGGCAAGTCGTCGCTCGTCGCGGCGTTGTCCGCGGCCCGCCCGAAGATCGCCGACTACCCGTTCACCACGCTCGTTCCACAGCTCGGCGTCGTCACCGCGGGCGATGAGGTCTTCACGGTGGCCGACGTGCCCGGCCTGATCCCCGGTGCGTCCGAGGGCCGCGGCCTCGGGCTCGATTTCCTCCGCCACATCGAGCGCTGCGCGGTGCTCGTGCACGTCGTCGACTGCGCCACGTTCGAGCCCGGCCGCGACCCCGTGTCCGACATCCAGGCCCTTGAGGACGAGCTCGCCCGCTACACGCCCGCGCTGGGCGGCGAGCTGGCGACGCGGCCCCGGCTCGTTGCGCTCAACAAGATCGACGTGCCGGACGCGGAAGAGCTCGCCGAGATCGTCTCCGAGGACGTCGCCGCGCGGTTCGGCTGGCCCGTCTTCCCGATCTCGACCGCGAGCCACGCCGGGCTCCGCGAGCTCACGTTCGCCATGGCCACGGCGGTGCACGACGTGCGGGCCGCGCAGCCGGTGGCCGAGCCCACGCGGGTGGTGCTGCGCCCGCAAGCCGTCGACGACGCCGGTTTCACGATCGAACCCGACCCGGATGTCGAGGGTGCGTTCATCGTGCGTGGGGCCCGCCCGGAGCGCTGGATCAGACAGACCGCGTTCGACAACGACGAGGCCGTCGGCTACCTCGGCGACCGGCTCAACCGGCTCGGCGTGGAGGACGCGCTCGCCGCGGCGGGCGCCGTGCCCGGCTGCCCCGTGACGATCGGTGACGTCACGTTCGATTGGGAGCCCAGCACGCCCGCCGGGGTCGCGGTCATGCTGTCCGGGCGCGGCACCGACCGGCGCCTGGAGTCGAACGACCGCATCGGGGCGGACGAGCGGAAGGCGGCCCGCGCGGGGCGGCGGGTGCACCGCAGCGACGCCGAGCTCGCGCTGGACGAGTAGTGGTTCCCGCCGATGATCGCCGCGCGCAGCACGTCACGGTCTCCGTGGGCACCGTGACGTACCGCTCGCGCCGATCATGACCCGGGCCGCCCTCGCGGCCGCCCGGCGGGTCGTCGTGAAGGTGGGGTCGTCGTCGCTCACGTCGCTGAACGGCGGCCTGGACCCGGCCCGGCTCGACGCGCTCGTCGACGCCCTCGCCAAGCGCCGCGCCGCGGGCAGCCAGGTGGTGCTCGTCTCGTCGGGGGCGATCGCGGCAGGGCTCGCGCCGCTGGGGCTGGTCCGCCGCCCGCGCGACCTCGCCACCCAGCAGGCCGCGGCCGCGGTCGGCCAGCTCCTGCTCGCCGAGGCGTACGCGCGGTCGTTCGCCCGCTACGGCCAGGCCATCGGCCAGGTGCTGCTCACCGCCGACGACATGATCCGCCGCGCGCACTACCGCAACGCACAGCGCACGCTGGAGCGCCTGCTCGGGCTCGAGGTGCTGCCAGTGGTGAACGAGAACGACACGGTGGCCACCGACGAGATCCGGGTGGGTGACAACGACCGGCTCGCCGCGCTCGTCGCGCACATCGTCGGTGCGGACGCGTTGGTGCTGCTCTCCGACGTCGACGGCCTGTACGACGGCGACCCGCGCGCGCCGGGCGCCCGCCTGCTGCGCGACGTCGAGGCACCCGTCGATCTCGATGCCGTCACGGTGGCCCGCACCGGCAGTGGGCTCGGCCGCGGCGGCATCGCCACCAAGATCACTGCGGCGGCCATGGCCGCGGCGTCCGGTGTGCCCGTGCTGCTCGCGGCCGCCGAGGCGGCGGGCGCGGCGCTCGACACGTCCGCGACCGGACCGGTCGTCGGCACGGCGTTCCGGCCGTCGGGGCGGCGGATGTCGGCGCGCCGCTTCTGGCTCCGGCACGCCGCTGACGTGCGGGGCCGCCTTGACATCGACGCAGGCGCCGTCGCCGCGGTGCTCGACCGGCGGCGCTCGCTGCTCGCAGCGGGCATCCACGGCATCACGGGCGAGTTCGTGGCCGGGGACGTCGTGGATCTCGTCGGGCCGAACGGCGTCGTCGTCGCGCGTGGGGTGGTCGGCTTCGACGCCGCCGAGCTGCCCGCGATGATCGGCAAGCGCAGCCGCGACCTGCCCCCCGACCAGCGGCGCGAGGTGGTGCACGCCGACGACCTCGTGCCGCTGGGGTGACGCCCGCCCGCGCATTTAGGGTGCCCGGGTGCTCCACCGGACTGCGACATGGCTCGCCCGACACCCCGGCCGGATCGTGTGGGTGCTGGTCGGCGCCGCCGTGGTCGGGTTGGGTCTCTGGGGGTTCCGCAACCTCGAACCCCCGCCGCCTGCCGGGACGCTCACGCTGCTGCTGAATCTCTTTCACGCACTGGCCAACAAGGGCATCGGCGCCGTGCCCTGGTCCTGATCATCCGGCCGCCGCCAACGCCAACGGCAGCACCGCACCCGCACCCGCCCGCCGCAGGAGGCGCGCGGCGACCGTCATCGTCCAACCGGTGTCGATCACGTCGTCGACGAGCAGCACCGGGCCTGCTGGCAAGGCGAACCCGGGCTCGGCGACCGTGTGCCACACCGCAGCGAGCCGCTGGGCCGAGTTGGCGTGCGCATCGGGTCGCGGCCCCTGCGGCGCCAGGGTGCCGAGGAGCGGCAGCCTGCCGATCTCGGCGATGCGCCGGGCCAAGTGGGCGAGCTGGTGCGGGCGGGTGCGCGAGCCCATGCCGACCACACCGACCGGCCGCTCTGCCCATCCCCAGCCTGCGAGCACCTGTACGCAGGCGTCCAGCACGTCTTTCGGCACCGGCTGGTCGGCGGCCGCCTCGTCGTCGCCGCCCGCGCCGTCGGCGCTGGTGAGGAGCTCGCGCAGCCGCGCTCCCCATCCGATGTCCGACAGTCGCCCGATCACCCGCCCGGGCTCGGCCTGCTCGTCGGCCGGGATGCGCCCCGCCACCGGCACGGCAAGGCCTGCCATGCCCGACGGCCATTGCCGTCGCGGCGCCACGTCGACCCCCGGCCTGG
Organism: uncultured Actinomycetota bacterium; assembly: GCA_963736375.1. Taxonomy (GTDB): domain Bacteria; phylum Actinomycetota; class Actinomycetes; order Mycobacteriales; family Pseudonocardiaceae; genus Pseudonocardia. The sequence goes on along the minus strand of CAVTOL010000017.1, from coordinate 67,987 downwards.
AGAGCCGTTCGCGCGCGGCTTTCGTGTCGGACGCGGCCACGTCGGGGCTCCACACGGTGCCGGTGCAGACGTCGCAACGGCCACACGGGGCGGCGGTCGGGTCGTCGAGCTGGCGCCGCAGGAACACCATGCGGCACTCGTCGGTGTCGAGGTACTCCAGCATGGCTTTCTGCTCCGCCACCCGCGCCTCCGCGATCCGGCGGTGCCGCTCGCGGTCGTACACCCATTCCGCGCCGGTGCCGACCCATCCGCCCTTGACCCGCTTGGCGGCGCCGTCCGCATCGAGCACCTTGAGCAGCATCTCCAAACGGGTGCGCGACAGGTCGACCCGCGGCTCGATCGCCGCGGTCGACCGCGGCTCGTCCGACAGCTCGGCCAGGGTCTGCCGCACGAGTGGCTCGGGTGGAAAGGCGAGCGAGGCGAAGTATCTCCAGATGTCGCGGTCCTCATGACCGGGCAGCAGCACGACCTCGGCCCGGTCGACGGCGCGGCCCGCCCGGCCGATCTGCTGGTAGTAGGCCACCGGGGAGGCGGGCGCGCCGAGGTGCACGACGAAGCCGAGGTCGGGCTTGTCGAACCCCATGCCGAGCGCGCTCGTGGCGACCAGCGCCTTCACCCGGTTGGCGAGGAGATCGGCCTCGGCCGCGAGGCGCTCCTCGGGCTCGGTCTTGCCGGTGTAGGAGGCCACCCGATGGCCGCGTTCGCGCAGGAACTCCGCCACGTCCTCGGCGGCCTGGATCGTGAGCGTGTAGACGATGCCCGCGCCGGGCAGCTCGGCCAGCCGGGCGGCAAGCCACCCGAGCCGCTCGGCGGGCGTGCGCAGCTTCACGACCGCGAGGCGCAGGCTCTCCCGATCGAGCGAGCCACGCAGGACCAGGGGTGTGCCCGCATCGACTCCGCGCGGAGCGTCGGTGGAGCGCGCATCGACTCCCGGCGGAGTGTCGGTGGAGCGCGCATCGACTCCCGGCGGAGCGTAGGCGGAGCGCGCGTCGCCACCGAGCCCCAGCTGTTCGGTGACGTCGATGACCACTCGGTCGTTCGCGGTGGCCGTGGTGGCGAGCACCGGTATCCCCGGCGGGAGCTCGCCGATGAGCGCGGCGAGCCGCCGGTAGTCCGGCCGGAAGTCGTGCCCCCAGTCCGAGACGCAGTGCGCCTCGTCGACCACGAGCATCCCCGCGTTCGCTGTGAGCCGGGGAAGCACTCGATCGCGAAAGTCGGGGTTGTTGAGCCGCTCGGGGCTGACCAGCAGCACGTCGACTTCGCCTGCCTCGACGGCCGCGTAGGTGCGCTCCCATTCGGCGGTGTTGGCGGAGTTGACGGTGACCGCTCGGATGCCCGCGCGCCCGGCCGCCTCGATCTGGTTGCGCATGAGCGCGAGCAGCGGCGAGACGATCACGGTAGGGCCCGAGCCGCCCGCCCGCAGCAGTGCGGTGGCCACGAAGTAGACCGCCGACTTGCCCCATCCGGTGCGTTGCACGACGAGCGCCCGCCGCCGCTCGGCGACCAGCGCGTGGATCGCCGTCCACTGGTCCTCACGCAGGCGTGCTTCCGGCCCGGCCAGCGCGACCAGCGCCTCCTCGGCTTGGCCACGCAGATCCCGTTCGGTTGTCGTCACGGCACCCATCGTGCCCCCGCCGTCCGACGGTTCCGGGCCCGCACCGGCGTTGCCCTGCCCGCACCGGTGTCCGGACGCCGATGTGGGCGCGGGAACGCCGTTGTCAGGTCCCGATTTCGCCGAAACCCCGCGGGCGGTGGCCGGGTATGACCACGCTGGGTGCGTGGATCTGTCGATGCTCGGGCCCGGTCCCTTGCTGCTTCGCGATCTTGCCGCCGCGGGGGTGGCCGAGAACGAGGTGCGTCGCATGCACCGCCGCGGTGAGCTCGCGCGCGTCGCACCCGGCGCGTACGTCGACCCCGCCGACCCGCGGCTGCAACGGCCGGAGGACCGGCACCTGCTGCGGGTGGTGGCAGCCGTGCCGAGAATCGCGCCGGACGCCGTCGTCAGCCACCAGTCGGCGGCTGTGCTGCACCGGCTGCCGGTCTGGAACCTCCCACTCACTCGCGTGCATGCGACGCGGCCGCGGCGGTCGGGTGCGCTGCGGACGGGGCGGCTGCAGGTCCACTCCGCGCCCGTGGAGTCCGGCGAAATCGCGGAAGTCGACGGGGTGGCGGTGACGACGGTCGCGCGCACGGTGGTCGACGTGGCGCGCACCGTGGGCTTCGAGGAGGCCGTCGCCGTGCTCGACGCGGCGCTGCACCGCCACCTCGTCACCCCGGCCGCGCTCGCCGCCGCCCTCGACCGGATGGCGGGTTGGCCCGGCGTTCCCCGGGCGCGACGGGCGGTCGGGTTCGCGGACCCGCGAGCGATGAGCGTCGGGGAATCGCGGAGCCGCGTCTCGATGGCCCGGTTCGGCGTCGCACGGCCGGTACCGCAATGGACAGTGGTCGCGCCGGGCGGCGGCCTGCTCGGCACCGCCGATTTCGGATGGCCCGACCGCGGCGTTGCCGGCGAGTTCGACGGCCTCGTCAAGTACGGCAGGCTGCTGCATCCCGGTCAGGTGCCCGCCGACGTCGTCTTCGCCGAGAAGCGGCGGGAGGACCGGATGCGGACGGTGCTGCGCGGCTTCGTCCGTTGGGTGTGGGCGGACCTGGACGACTTCGCCGAGGTGGCGAAGCGGCTGCCGCGATGACCCGCACAAGCGTTGCCGTGCCTGCACAGGCGTCGCGGCGCCAGTGCGGGCACGGCAACGCCTGCGTGGGTGCCTTCGGGCGCCTCGCACGGCAGGATGAGGCGTGTGACCCTGCCTCAGTCGCCGCTGTTCGGCTCCGTCGCCGATGTCGCGCAGCGGCTGGCCGACGTGGGGTACCTCGCGTCCACGGCGGTCGCCACCACGGTTTTCCTCGCGGACCGCCTCGGCAAGCCGCTGCTCGTCGAGGGCCCGGCGGGGGTCGGCAAGACCGAGCTGGCCAAGGCGGTTGCGGCGGCGACGGACGCAGGCCTGGTGCGGCTGCAGTGCTACGAGGGCATCGACGAAGCCCGCGCGCTGTACGAGTGGAACCACGCGAAGCAACTGCTGAGGATCACCGCAGGACAGGGCCGCGAGACGTGGGACGAGACCCGCGACGACGTGTTCAGCGAGGAGTTCCTGCTCCCGCGCCCGCTGCTGACCGCGATCCGGCGCAGCGAGCCGACGGTGCTGCTCGTCGACGAGATCGACAAGGCCGACGTCGAGGTCGAGGGACTGCTGCTGGAGGTGCTGTCGGACTTCCAGGTCACCGTGCCGGAAATGGGCACGGTCGTGGCGGTGCGGCGGCCGTTCGCCCTGCTCACGTCGAACTCGACGCGCGAGCTGTCGGAGGCGCTCAAGCGCCGATGTCTGTTCCTGCACCTCGACTTCCCCGATGCCGACCTGGAGCGGCGCATCGTGCTCTCGCGGGTGCCGGAGCTCGCCGACCAGCTCGTCGACGCGTTGGTGCGCACGGTGCGGGTGCTGCGCGGGCTGGAGCTGCGCAAAGCCCCGTCCGTCGCCGAGACGATCGACTGGGGCCGCACCCTGCTCGCGCTCGGCCTCGACACCCTCGACGACGACGCCGTTCGAGCCACGCTCGGCGTCGTGCTCAAGCATCAGTCCGACGCCGTGAAAGCGGCTGCTGAGCTGCGGCTCAACTAACCTTGGTCGGGTGACCGTCGTCGAGCACGGCCTGCCGGGGCACCTCGTCGCGTTCGTGGGTGCCCTGCGCCTACATGGTGTGGCGGTGGGGCCGGGTGAGACCATCGACGCGGCGCGGGTGCTCGGTGCGCTCGACCTCATCCACCGGGAGCACCTGCGGGAGGGGCTGGCCGCCGCGCTGCTCCGGCGTTCGGGTCAGCGCCAGGCGTTCGACACCCTCTTCGATCTCTACTGGCCCGCCGCGTTGGGGGCGGGCAGCGGCGAGGTCGACGTGCCCCGCGTCGACGACGCCGATGGCGGCCCCGTCGACGTCGACGCCCTCCGTGACGTCCTCGCCGAGCTGCTCCGCGACGGCGACACCGAGGCATTGGCCGAGCTCGCCCGCGCCATCGTCGACGCGCTGGGGCGTTCAGGTGGGGCGGGCGCAGGCATCCGCGGCCTCGCCGGGCAACCCGCCTGGTCGGCCTACCAGTCGTTGCGCATGCTCTCGCCGGAGACCTTGCTGGCCCGGATCATGGCCGACCTGCGTGGCACGGACATCGAGGAGGGCAGCTTCGCCGACGAGGTGCTGCGCCGCGAGATCCGCGACCGCATCGCCGCATTCCGGAAGATGATCACGGACGAGGTGCGGCGGCGTACCGCGGAGCTGCGCGGGCGCGACCAGGTGGCGCGATCGGCCGTGCCGAAGCAGATCGAGCAGGTGGAGTTCCTCTCCGCGCACGCCGAGCAGCTCGCCCAGCTCCGTCGCACGGTGCAGCCGCTCGCCAGGCGTCTCGCGTCCCGGCTGGCGGTGCGCCGCAAGCACGCCAAGCGCGGCGAGCTCGACATGCGGCGCACCCTGCGCCGCTCGATGTCCACCGGCGGCGTGCCGATGCGCCCGGCCTACCGTGCGCGCCGCCCGGGGCGGCCGGAGCTGGTGATCCTCTGCGACGTGTCGGGCTCCGTCGCCGGGTTCAGCCACTTTACGCTGCTGCTGGTGCAGGCCTTGCGCGAGCAGTTCTCCAAGGTGCGGGTGTTCGCGTTCGTCGAGCGCGCCGACGAGGTCACCCATCTGTTCGCGCCGGGCGCGGAGCTGTCCGGCGTCATGCAGCGGGTGCTGCGGGAAGCTGACCTCGTCGCGTTCGACGGGCACAGCGACTACGGCGGCAGCCTTGGCGGGTTCGCCGAGCGCTGGAGTGGGGCGATCACGTCGAAGACCTCCCTGCTGATCCTCGGCGACGGCCGCACCAACTACCGGGATCCGAACCTCGCGGTGCTCCGGCGGCTCGTCGGCGTCGCACGGCATGCGCACTGGCTCAACCCCGAGCCACGACGCCAGTGGGGCAGCGGCGATTCCGCCGCCCTGCGCTACGCGGATGTCTTGCCCATGCACGAGTGCCGCACGGCGGCGCAGCTCGCGGCCGTCGTGGAGGCGCTGCTGCCCGTCTGACCTGCGTGGCAACGTGATGCACAAGACAGAGATCGCGATTGACCGGCTGGCCAGTCAAAGCGTAGACCGTACTTGTCGGAACGAAGGGAGTGGTGGCAAATGGCTACCGGACAGGTCGGGACGTGGCGGCGCTGGCAGGACTGGGCCGCGCTGGTGATCGGCGTGCTCGTCGCGCTCTCACCGATCGTCGTGACCACCTCGGTTGCGGCCGTGTGGGCGCTGGTAGTGCTCGGCGTCGTGCTCGCACTGACCGGGCTGTGGTCGCTCGCGGTGCCGGGCTCGGCGGCGAGCGAGTACGTGCACATCGTGCTGGGCGTGCTGCTGTTCATCGCGCCGTGGGTGCTGGCCTACAGCGCCCTCGCCGGGGCGTCGTGGACCTCCTGGGTCGCAGGCGTCCTCGCGGTGATCGTGGGTGTCTCGGCCGTGCCTGCGGCGAATGCGGAACACCGGCTGGCCGCACAGCACTGACCGCACAGCACTGACCGCACAACACTGACCGACCGCAGAACGGCCGAGGCCCGCGTGGCCCCGGCCGTTCGGCATGTCCGACACTCATCCCGATGAACGACGAGCCCGCGCGCGAGCGCATCCTGTCCGCCGCCGAGGCGCTGTTCGCGGAGCACGGCTTCGCGGCGACGCCGACGTCGCGGATCGCGGAGCAGGCCGGGGTGCCGAAGGGGCTCGTCCATTACTACTTCACGCGCAAAGCCGACCTGCTGGAAGCGCTGGTCGAGCGCCTGCCGCCGGGTTGTGCGGTGCCCGTGGGGCCCGGCGACCTCGCGACCAACCTGCGGCGCGCGGTCACCGTGCTCGACGAGGAGCTCGCCTCGTCGGCCGTGTTGTCGCACCTGCTGTGGCGCGAGGCCGACACCCATCCGGCGGTCCTCGACGCGCTGCAGTCGCGCTACGAGCGGATCGTGGCCGCCGTCGCCGCCGTGATCGCGGCGAGCGTGGAAGCGCCGCGCGCCGCCGTCGAGGGGGCGGCCCGGCTGCTGAGCTCGGCGCTGTCCTACCGGCACGCCGTCGCCCGCCACGGCGAGCTGGCCTGCATGGACCCGGAGATCGACCTGATCGTCGCGGCGTTCGCGACCGGACCATGGCCGAGCTGACCCGACGGCGCCTGCTGGCCGCCACCGCGTCCTCGGCCGCGATCGCCACCGCCGCAGGTCTTCTGCCGCCGAACGTGCGGCGCGAGGTCGTGGCGCCGCCCCCGACCCGGCGGGCGTCCTTGCGCGACATCCGCCACGTCGTGCTCCTCATGCAAGAGAACCGCTCGTTCGACCACTACTTCGGCACGCTCGCGGGCGTGCGCGGCTTCGCCGATGCGGGCGCGCTCTGGCTCCCCGAGGGCGGCAGCGTCTTCCAGCAGCCGGACCCGCTGCACCCGGCGGGCCACGTCCTGCCGTTCCACCTCGACACCCGCACGACGAGCGCCGCGACCATCCCGTCGACGTCGCACGAATGGCAGGTGCAGCACGACGCGTGGAACGGCGGCCGGATGGACGGCTGGCTGGCCGCCCACCGCGGCGCGGACGGGGCGAACGCGCCCTACGTCATGGGCTACCACACCCGCGCCGACCTGCCGATGCAGTTCGCGCTGGCCGAGGCGTTCACGGTGTGCGACGCCTGGCACGCGTCGGTGCTCGGCCCGACATGGCCCAACCGCATGATGTGGATGACGGGCACGATCGACCCCGAAGGGCGTGGCGGCGGCCCCATCCTCGACAACGTCGCGCCGCGCGGCGGCTTCCGCTGGAGCACCTACGCGGAGCGGCTCACCCGGGCGGGCGTCAGCTGGCGCGTCTACCAGCAGAGCGACACGTTCGCCTGCAACGTGCTGGAGCAGTTCGCCGCGTTCCGCAGGTCGCGCCGTGGGTCGGCGTTGGCGGTCGACGGCCTGACGCACCGCTCCGAGTTCGCCTTCGAGAGCGACGCGCTGGCCGACCGGCTGCCGACCGTGTCCTGGATCATCTGCACCAGCCACACGTCCGAGCATCCGTCGTACCGGCCCGCCGACGGCGCCGACTTCGTGACGAGCAAGATCGACGCGATCGCGGCGAACCCCGATGTCTGGGCGAAGACCGCCGTGATCCTCACCTACGACGAGAACGACGGCCTTTTCGATCACGTCGCCCCGCCGACGCCGCCGCCTGGCACGCCGGGCGAGTTCGTGACCTGGACTTCGCCGGGCGGCACCGCAGGCAACGGGCTGCCGGTGGGGGCGGGCTTTCGGGTGCCCGCGATCGTCATCTCGCCGTGGACGGCGGGTGGCTGGGTGTGCTCCGAGCCGTTTGACCACACCTCGCCGCTGCGGTTCCTCGAACGCGTGACCGGGGTGATGGAGCCCAACATCTCGGCGTGGCGGCGGCGCACGTTCGGGGATCTGACCTCGGTGTTCCGGTTCGGCGACGACCCGGCGCCCGCCCCGCGCACCGTCCGCCCTGACCCGCCGTCGATCCCGCCGTCGGTCAACGCCTGGGCCACGTTGCCCGCGCCAAGGCTGCCACCGCCGCGACTGCCCGGCCCGAACCAGCTCCCGCCCACCCAGGAGCCGGGCACGCGCCCGCGCGTCTGAGCCGCATCCTGCCCACCCGGGCGTGATCACCGATTCGGTGCGTTCCGGCCGATTCTGGCCGCATTTCGCACCGGACTGGCGATCACTGGAACAAATGTTCGAACTTGAGGTATGGTCGGAGCATGGTCGCCGATCTGGTGTGGCAGCCGTCGTTGCTCAAGGGTTTGGAGGTGTCCACGTCCCGCAGGCATGAGCTCGGGCAGGGCGCGTGGGTGGACATCGCGCCCGGTTGGCACGCGGGGGCCGACGAGCTGTTCGCCCGGCTGCTGGCCGAAACGCCATGGGGTGGTCCGCGGCGGGTGCGGATGTACGACAGGGTGGTGCCCGAGCCACGGCTCACCCACCGGTGGCCGCTCGCCGAGGCGCCGCCCGACCTGGTCGAGATGGCGCGGGAGCTGTCGGCCCGCTACGGCGTCGAGTTCACGCAGGTCGGCGCCAACCTTTACCGCGACGGCGCCGACAGCGTGGCCTGGCACGGCGATCGCGTGGCCCGCGAGCTGCCGTCGGCGGTGGTCGCGTTGGTGTCGTTGGGCGCGGTGCGGCCGTTTCGGCTGCGGCCCACCGGTGGCGGGCCGTCCGTCGGCTTCAGCCCGGGGCCGGGTGATCTGCTCGTGATGGGCGGAACGTGTCAGCGCACGTGGCAGCACAGCGTGCCCAAGACGCGGGCGGTCGGTCCGCGCATCAGCGTGCAGTTCCGCCACGCCTACGATGTCTGACGGCGGTGTCCACGGCGCATTAGGCTCCGCGGATGCGCAGGATCGGCGTGATGGGCGGCACGTTCGACCCCGTCCACCACGGTCACCTCGTGGCGGCCAGCGAGGTCGCTGATCGGTTCGGGCTCGACGAGGTGATCTTCGTGCCCACCGGGCAGCCGTGGCAGAAGTCGGCCTCGGTCGTGAGCCCGGCCGAAGACCGCTACCTCATGACCGTTATCGCCACCGCGTCCAACCCGCGGTTCTCGGTGAGCCGGGTCGACATCGACCGCGCGGGCCCCACTTACACCGCCGATACCCTCGCCGATCTGCATGCGTGGTACCCGGGCTCGCAGCTGTACTTCATCACCGGAGCCGACGCGCTCGCCCAGATCCTCTCGTGGCACAAGGTGGACGCGCTGTTCGAGCTGGCGCATTTCGTGGGCGTGACCCGGCCGGGCTACGACCTGGCCGACGGCCACCTTCCCGAGGGGGTCGTCACCCTCATCGAGGTGCCCGCGATGGCGATCTCCTCCACCGACTGCCGCGATCGCGTCGCCCACGGACGGCCGGTCTGGTACCTCGTGCCCGACGGCGTCGTCCAGTACATCTCCAAGCGCCACCTCTACCGCGACACAACGCCCTGACCAGCAGCTTTTGTTATGACGCACCCGGTGGGTACATCCTGGGTACAACTCAGATGACGTCCGGCGCGGCCGCCGGGCCCAACGCAGCGTCGACGAGTGCGCGCGTCCGGTCGATCGCGTCCGGCCACTCATGGGCGTAGGTGTTGAGCGTGATCGTCGCCGTGGAGTGCCCGAGCGCGAGCTGCACCGTCTTGACCGACGCCCCGCCGTGGATCAGCAACGTCGCGAAGTAGTGCCGCAAGCCGTGGAGCCCGAAGCCTGCAGGTAGGCCCGACCGGCGCACGGCGACCCGCCAGACCGCCGACCAGTTCGACCGTTGCAGCGGAAGGCCGGTTCGCGTCACGAACAGCAGACGCGCAGTCCGGCGGTGGACATGACGTGGATCAGTGCGGTCCTCGATCTCGATCGCCGCGGGCGGATGCTGCTCGATGTGACGTGCCAGCGCGAGCCGGGTCACCTCCGGCAGCTCAACGGACCGTCGGCTGGTCCTCGTCTTCAGCTCACCGAGGTACGGCGGCTGGCCCGCGAGCCGCTTGAGCTGTTGGCGTACGTGCAGCTCGCGCCGCAGGAAGTCGACATGCTCCAATTCGAGCCCGAACACCTCGCTCGGCCGGAGCCCGCACCCAGCGGCGACATACGGAACGGCGGTGTACAGCCGGTGGATCTCCGCAGCGAGCGTGTGAATCTTGTCCGGTGGCGGTATGTAGTAGTCCCGACCCGCGATCTCGGGCAAGCGAACACCCCGGCAGGGTGAGACGGCGATGACCCGATCAACAACGGCGGCCGCCATCATCGCGCGGACGTAGCTGAACACCAAGTGCACGGTTGACGCCGCGAGGACCCTCACCAGCTCCTTTACCCACGATTGCAGGTGGCTCGGCCGGACGTCGGCTAGAGCGAGCATCCCCAAGGCCGGATCGATGTGCAGCCGAAACGCCCTTGTGACGAGGTCTGCCGTGCTGTCACGGTGCAGTTGACGCTCCCGCCAGTGAGCCCCGTACTCGGCAATCGTCACGCGGCCAGCGCGGGGATCGACGTACCGACCGTGAGCGATGTCCGCGTGCATGCTTGCGTCGTGCCGCTCGGCGTCCGCTTTGCGCTCGAAGAGCTGAGTGCGAGGCTGACCCGTTCCCGGATCGACCCAGCGCACCCGCCAGCGCTTGCCACGCCCGTGCCGCTTGGACGGCAGGCGAGCGTTGGTCCCCTGATCGCGCCTGGTCAGATACCAGAGATCGTCGACAGCCATCAGGCGACCCACCCGTCAAGGCTGTCGATCCAGCGTTCAACGTCCGCGGGGCGGTACCGCACGTGTTTGCCCATCCGGCGCCCGGGCGGCCCGTATCGGTGCTTCCGCCACCGATAGATCGTCTGGACCGGCACGCCGAGATAGGTCGCGAGATCCTGCACCGACCACAACGCCCTCAGCGGGGTGGCTTCCTTCACTTGGCGTGGTGGTCGCTTCATGCTGCCTTCCCCGGTGCGCGGATGCTGTGGCGTTTGGTGAGGCGGCGTTCGGCGATGGCGTGCGGCGAGTTCGCGTTCGGCGTCGTCGCGGTGGCCGTAGTGGACGGGCCACCAGTCGTTGATCACGGTGATGGTGTCCAGGTCGGGCGGGATCGTCGTCGCGGGTCGTCGGTGTCGGCGGTCGAGCTGGGCCGAGGTCGGCGAGCAGCCGCCAGGTGCGTCGTCGCTCCCGCAGGGCGCGTGAAGGTGACCGAGTAGCGGTGGCTCTTGGTGAGGAAGTGGCCGCGGAAGCCGAGCATGTGTGCCCAGCGGCGCAGGTTGAGCCCGTCGTACTGCGGCAAGCCGCCGAGTTCCCACGCGGTGACGATCATGCGGCGGTGGTGTTCGCTCACCCGCAGGTAGCTCGACGTGGCGCACGTCGCGGATCGGGCCGGTCGGCGCCTTCGGTGGCGCCGGTGCCCTTGGTGGCGTACTTGGCGATGTAGCCCGGCCAGCGCGGTGTCGGTGATCTCGCCCGTGCTCGTCCTCGATCTGCGCCGCGGCGGTCGCGGTGACCTCCCGCAGGTCCAGTTGTGGGCCCCAGCCGAGCACCAGCGGTGTGCCGTCGGGGCGGTGGGTGGTGAGCGGCGCGGTCGCGCGCGGCATGGCTGATGGCGGCCCGCAGCGCGGCGGGGTCGAGCCCGGCCGGTGGTGGGTCGGCCGGTCCGTCGGGGCCGTCGAGGCGGATGACGGCGTGGAAGTGCACCAGCCCGCGGCGTTGGTACTCGGCGACCTTGGCGTAGGACAGCCGGGCGTGCTCGCGGAACTCCGCGCCGCGGACGCCGAGCGCGGCGGCCAGGGCGCGGCGCAGGGCGATGGTGAACCGGGCCCACAGCATGCCCGGCGTGGGCCTGCCACAGCACCGCGCCCTCGTAGTCGTAGGTGTCCGGGTCGAGTGCGGTGCCGATGCGGGGGTCGTCGGGGTGGTGCCGGTCCCCGCAGCGGCAGGGGATGACGTGCCCGCGCGGGGTGACGGTGCGGGTGTGCACCGGCCCGAACGAGGGCGCGGTCAGGGTGAGGAACACCCGCGGGTGCTCGATGACGGTGGCGGGCACGTTCTTGGTGTCGTCTCCGGCAAGCCCGGCGCGCAGCAGGTGGTAGGCGTCGGCGGCGTAGCGGTCCGAGCAGGCCGGGCAGACGGTGGCGCGGCGGTTGCCGCACGGGGCGAGCACGGTGCCGGTGCGCTCGAGCAGCACGGCGCCGTCGCGGTCGAGGATCCGGGAGGAGCCGTGCAGGTGGATGGGGGCGGCGCAGCCGCCGGTGGCCTGGACCTGGGCGCGCCATTGCCGGTAGTCGGGGGCGCGCAGCCGGTGGCTGATCAGGTCGTCCGGGGTGCTGGTCATGGGGTCTCCGGTAGTCGTCGAGGTTGACCAGCGCCGTCGGATCCGCTGTCGGCGGGCGGTGGTGTCGGCGCGGGGCGGGTGCCGGTGGGCGGGCCAGGAGGGTGGGCGTTGCAGCTGGTGCCAGCGGGCGATCCGGTCGCGGGTGGCGCGCGGGACGAGGACGGCGCGTGCCGGTCCGTGCGTGGCGGCGCCGCAGGTGACGTGGTGGGTGCCGCCGGTCGCAGGTGAGCCAGTGGCGTCGAGCAGTTGGTGCGACGGCGTCGTCTTCGTAGCGCGGGACGCGGGTCGACGTGGTCCGTCGCGGGTCGGTGTCGCGGCGTAGACGCGTTCGGTCGGCGCCGACGAGTAGGTAGCCGCAGCGTCCGAGCGTTGTGCGGGCGACGGTCACGCATCAGGTCGACGTCGTTGGACTCGATCCGTGACGCCGGGCCCGCTGCGCCGGTGACGGCCGGGCGTGCTGGGCGGCCGAACAGGCCGCGTCTGCGCGGCGTGGTCGGGTGCGGTGGCTCATCGGGTCCACCACCAGGAGGCGGAGGCCTCGTAGGCACCATTCGCGGGCGAGCTGGCGCAGGGTCCACAGCTCGACCAGGGCGGCGGCGATGACGGCGAGGGTGAACCAGCCGGGTGGGCACCACAGCCAGGCGGCGCCGACCCCGAGGGCGAGGAGGACGGTGATGCGCAGCCAGGTGCGCAGGGCCCAGCCGGTGACGCCCCACATCAGGCCACCGCCCGAACATCAGAGCCCGCGCCGCACGCGTCGGGTGGATGCCGAGGCGGGCGCGGTCGGCCGCGGTGAGCAGGTGCGGCGCGTGCGCGGCCCGCCAGTGGGCGGCGGTCGAGGGCGTCGGCGCGCGTCTTCGCGGCGTTCCCGCACCCAGCGGGCCACCCACCGCGCGGCCGACGACCAGCACGGCCAGGGCGGCGAGGCCGAGCCAGGACGACGGTGACGGCGTCGTCGAGGCCGGGGACGACAGATCCGGCGCAGGCCAGCCCGCACGGCAGCGCGAGCACGGCGGTGATCGCGGTGGCTTCTCGGTCGCGGCCGGCGGCGTAGTGGCGTGATGGTGGTCATGACGCGCTCTCCTCTCCGGTGCCGGCGCCGTCGGTGCTGTCGGCGCTGTCGGTCGGGCGTGGGCAGCGCGATCAGGTGGGTGGCCCGCCCGGTCCCGCCCCAGTGGCCGCTCGTCGCGTCGCCGGGGTGGTGCCGGGTGCGCAGCTGGTGACGAGTTCGGCGATGTCGCGCGTCGGTGACGCAGCCCGGCGCGGAACCGGACGGGCAGGCGGGAGCCGGGGGCGATGGCGAACCCGATCCCGGCGTGGGCTTCGTCGCCGGGGATCTCGTCGGCGAGGCGCCCTTGTCGCGGGCGCCGTCGCCGAGGGCCATGTCGACGTGGGACGGCGGCGGTGACGCCGAGGCAGATGCTGGTGGTGAACAGGTCGCGGACGTCGACGACGTCCTTGGAGGGTTCCTGCACGAACGCCATCACCGAGCAGTCCGCCGCCCGGCCCTGGGTCAGGATCTCGGCCAGCAGCCGCAGGGCTTCCCGGACGGGGGAGCGGTCGCCGTAGGCGGTGAGCCATGGCCAGCTCGTCGATGACCAGCAGCTCGTACGGCGTGTCCACGGCTGATGGTGCGAGCGGCGCTTGCGCTCGCGCGCGCAGCACGTCTTGGCGGGCGATCATGGTGTCGCGGAACTCGGTCAGCACGCCGATGGCGTCCGGGCCGGTGCGTGGCCCAGCGGTGGAACAGCGGCCGGCGCGGACGCGGTTTCCATCCCGCCCTTCAGATCGATCATCCACACCCGCACCAGCCGGTCGCGGATCATCGGCCCGAGCGCGCGCAGCGGGTTCCACATCAGCCCGGACTTGCCCGACGCCGGTGGCGCCGACGCCGAGGAAGTGGCTTGCCCCGCAGGCCGCAGCGTGAACGGGCGGCCGTACTCGTCCTCGCCGATCACCACCGCGGTCAGGTCCACCTCGGCGGCCAGCTCGGGGATGCGGGTGGCGCGGGACGATGAACGTGAACGGCATCCGGCGTTCGATCACCAGGGCGAGCACGCCGGGGCGGTGGCGGGTGGCGGCGATCTGGTGCACGCCGAGCGCGTCGGCGAGCGCGGGCAGTGCGGTCGACCCAGGCCTTGAGGTCTTGGCCGGGGATCATCCGCACCCGCATGGTGTCGATCGACGGGGTGACCGCCCGCACCCGCAGCACCCGGGGCACGATCGGGCGGCCGGTGTGGCGGTGGTCGCGGGTCAGCTCACACGCCGCCGAGCAGCCGGGCCCAGCGGCCGCCGCGGTAGGCGATCCAGCGCCGCCAGCAGGTGCGCACCCGCGGGGCGATCCAGCGGTCGTAGGAGGGTGGGTGGGCGCGCCACCACACCGCCAGCGCCACCACCAGCCCGGCGAGGGCGGCACCCACCGCGACAGGCGCCGAACCGGACCGCAGCGGCGGTCAGCGCGGGTGGGGTGAGGGCGATGAGGGGGTGGCGGCATCAGCCAGGCCAGCAGCCGGAACTCGCCGCCGGTGGGGCGGGTCGGGATCGTGCCGGGGCCGCCGACGCGGTGGGGACGAGAGACAACAGTCGTACGCATGGTGATTCACTCCGAGAAAGGAGATGGGGATCCGAACCGGGGCCGGCGATGGATCGGGCCGTCGGCCCCGGCTCGGAATGGGGGTTGTCAGCCGGTCTTGCGGAGAATGCGGGCGGGCCGCGTCCAACATCGTGGTGACTTGGGCGACGTCGCGGGCCAGGTTGTCGTGGGTCTTGGTGAAGCTGCCGCGCCGGATCGGGATGCCGCGCATCGCGTCGCGCAGGTCGCGCATGGCGGCGTCGAGTTCTTCGACGATCCGATCCACCTGATTCGTAGCCATGGTGGTTATCTCTTCCATTCGCGGTGGATGAGTTCGGGTTCGAACCGTTTCGCCGAGCCGGGACAGAATCCGCAGCGATCCGCGGCAGGTGCGCAGGGCGGAGCGGACTTCGTCGGCGGAGGCGACCGACCAGTGCCGGGCGTTGCGCTGCCGCCACCAGGAGGCGTCCTCGGCGTTCTTCGGCGAGCCGTTCGGCCTCGGCCGAGGGCGTTCCCGACCCGTTGGAGGGCGTTCCAGAACGCGGCGAACCGCTCCACCGCGCGCCGGTTGGCCCGCCGCCGCCCCCACTGACGTGCCGCTTGTGTGGCGCTGGTCATGGTCAGACCCCTTTCCGGATGGCGAGCTGGGCCAGCCGCAGCCCTCGGCGACCCCGGCCCGCCAGGCCTGCTCGGTGGGCAACTCGTCGGGCGGACGCCGCGACCAAGTGCGGCGCTCCCGCTCGATCCGCCGCACCAACCGGCCCACCCCGGTGACCGCGGGCCGCTTGCCGGTTCGACGCGTTGCCGTGTCCGTGCTGCTCGTGCTGTTCGTGCTCGTGGTCATCACGCGCTCATTCCCGCGGCCGCGCCGCGCTCGTTGTTGCTGCTGGGTGTTGCTGTTGTTGTGGTGGGTGGTGTCGCCGGTGCCGCCGCATTCGGGGCAGCGGCCGGTTGTCTCGCAGATCTCGCACTCGGGTCCGTCTCCGGCGTTCGGGGACGAGTCCGGATACGTGCCGTAGCCGTCGCACGGATCACAGGCGCCGGATCCGCTGCATTCTCCGCATCGCATGACGCGGCACTTCCTTTCCGACCGTCTTTCGGCCTGTTTTGGGCATGCCGCTACCGTCAGCGGAATGCACCGCAATTTCGGTTGGATTTCCTACAGGGGTTCTGGTGGCCCGTGCTCTACGGCGTCGGGCCGATCAGGTCACGGCGCACGGCCGCGGGGTTGGGCGGATCAGGCCGCCCGGTCGGTCACTCTGTCCGCGCCCTCGGCGGTGCCGTCGGCAGTGGCGTCGGTGTTGGCGGTCAGGGTGGTGAGGGTGTCGGACAGCAGGTCGCGCAGCTCCCGCAGCTCCGGCGTGCGCACGAACAGCGTCACCCCGGTCGAGCCCCGGTAGCCGCCGAGATCGATCGTGGCCCGGCCCTCATCCCGGTAGGTCGTGACCTCCGCCGTGGTGCGCGCCGAGACGTGCACGCTCACCCGCAGCGACAGGTGGGCTCCGTCGCCGTAGTCCGCGTCGTCCTGCGCCCGGGTGCGCATCACTTCTCACCCCCACCCGCATGCCGCGCCGCATGCGCTGGTGTCGGCCGGGACCAGGCCGGTCGCCTTGAGCGACACCCCGGACAGCTCCCGCCCGTCGTCGAGCGTCATCTGATACGCCGACACCCGCGGGTTGACCAGCTCCACCCGCATGCCCTCCTCGAACCCCTCCCCGGGGTCGGTCTCCAACGTCACCCGCACCTCCTCACCCTTCGGCGCCCGCTGCCCCGGCTGCGGGCGCAGCTTCATGAACAGCGCCACCACGAACTGCGTCACACCGTCCCGGTTCACGATCACCGTCCCGTCCGTTCTTCGTCTTCGGACACGGCGGCTCCACCATCGACAGCCGATGCCCGGTCAAGATCACCGGAAGATCCTTGATCGCACTCATCGCTTCCTCCTCGAATCGAACTGGCGTAAGCCAGTCTAGCACTGGCTCAAGCCAGTTGTGCAACGGCTCACACGAAGTTGGGCTGACTGGCGTAAGCCAGGCGGCTGTACGCTGGAAACCCGTGAGCAACAGAGAGGCCGGCGCAAGTGACCGATGACCAGACCGTGGCGAGCCGTCGCATCGCCGACGACTTCGCCGCCCAGATCGACGAGGGCATCCTCAAGCCGGGGACCAAGCTCCCCTCGGAGCGCACGCTCGTGCGCACGTACGGCGTCGCCCGCAACACCGTGCAAGCCGCGATGCGCCTGCTCGCCGAGGCCGGGATGGTGGTCGCCCATCACGGCAAGGGCGTCTACGTCCGCGAGCCCGAGCCCTTGATCCGCTTGGGCAGCGACCGCTACTCCCCCAAGTACCGCGACAGCGGCCTGTCCCCGTTCCTGATCGAGTGCGAACGCGCGGGTAAGCGCGGACGGTTCGAGGTGCTGTCCATCGATCGCGCCCAGCCACCGCACGATGTCGCGGAACTTCTGCACGTCGACGAGGACACGCGTCTCGGTGCTGCGCCGCGAAAACGTGTTCTGGGCCGACGACGATCCCGTCTATCGCGTCACCACCTACATCCCCTGGACCATCGCCCAGGGCACCGGTCTCCTGGAGGTCGAGGTGCCGCACCCGTACGGCATCCATGGCGTGCTTGAGGAGCAGGGCTACCCGATGGCCCGGCTGCACGACTCCGCTGTCGCGCGCATGCCCACCCTCGCCGAGAAAGAAGCACTCCAGCCTCGCCGCAGGCGTGCCCGTTCTCGACCTGCTGCACGTCAGCGTCCGCGCCGACGGCACGCCCTACGAGGCGACCCGCTTCGTCATGCGCGGCGACATGTCCTCACTTGTCTACGACGCCCCGATTGAGTAACAAGCCATGTCCACAACCTCAACACGCAGCCGTCATCCGCGAACGCACCCATGCCGACATCCCCGCCGCTGCTGCTGCCCTCGTCGAAGTTCACCGCACCGACGGCTACCCCGTCGAAGGCGTCGACCACCCCGACACAATGGGTCACTGCGGCAGGCCAGCTCCGTGCGTGGGTTGCCGAACTCGACACGGAGGTCGTCGGCCACGTCGCCATCAGCGAACCCCAACCCGATGACGCAGCCGCCCGACTCTGGGCTATGCAGCACAGCAGTGGAGCTGCAAGGACCGCCGTGCTCGGACGGCTCTTCGTCCTCCGCACCGCACGCGGACACGCGATTGGCCGCCGACTCGTCGAAGCCGCTCAGACCGCCGCGCGCGCCGATGGGCTACGCCTGGTCCTCGACGTGATGACCAAAGACACCGCAGCCATCGCCCTATACGAACGCCTCGGCTGGCGCCGCATCGGGACTACCGACCACGACGACGGCCACGGCACGACCATCCCCGCCTACTGTTACGTCAGCCCCGCGTAGGGCTTGCGCAACCTGCCGCAACGTCTGGCTCAGTGGCCCGAACGCCGACGGCCGACGGACGGCCGACGGCCGCGCGGTAAAAACCCTCCTTACCTGGTCAAGGCGGCGCCTCCGGCGCCGCGCGGCGCTGTGCTCAATGCAGCCGCAAGCGCTCGCGCGGGGCGTGCGGCCTCCGGCCGATCCCCGCGCGGTGCGCGGCCGCGACAAGATGCCCCGCCCCGAGCGGTAACTTACCGCGTCCGTACCATCACGCGATGGTTGACCGTAGCATCGTTTTTTACCGCTGGCAGTCGGTGAACGGCCAACTGCCGTTCACACCCAGTGACGTAGCCCGGCAACTCGCGAGCGACATCGTCCGCGATCAGTCGAAGGCGTTGGTTGTTGGCCGCGACACGACCACGGCGATCAGCGTCCTCGATCCAGGGGACGCTGACAGCCGACCCTGGTTCAAGTGCTCGCAGTTCGGACGGCCGAACCAGCCGGTGGAGTGGAGCCCGGGGCAGTCCATACGGAGCCTCCTGATGCAGGATGGGCACTTTGCCGCCGATGTGACTCATGTCTGCATCTGGCCTGACGGCTTCGCAGCCCAAGATTGGCACGCACACGCTCCTCGGCTTGGCCGATTAGCGCATTTACTTCGATCCCAAGCACGCGGCCATGTCGCCTTCAATACCTTATTCCGACCGGACATGATGGCCACACTCGCTCGACTTCGCGGCAGGTTGCGTCGAGTCGAGATCGCGATCACATCTCCCGAATACGTCGACGCGGATCGATCTGGTGCAATCGGCACACTCTTTCCGGCAGTTTTTGGTCATCAAGCACCCTCGTTATCAGTTGCGTTCGGAATGGGCCGGTACGGCCCTCGTGACCGCTACCTCGATGGGGCCACCGAGGAAGCGGTGTTTAGCGTCGCCGAGAACGCGCAAGAAATGGTCGACCGATTGGTCGTCGCTGGATACGATCCGCAAGCTGGGCGAGTAGTAGAGGTGAATCTACTAACTCAGCGCATCTCGCAGGACATTTCAGTCGGACCAAATCCTGAAGCCGTAACACTTCCAGATGTGACAGAAATATTCGAAGAGATGGCCGACGCACGACGCACCTTGGATCAAGATGGGCTGCTCGCTGCTGCCGTGGAGGCACAGGCCATGCGGGCCTAGGGTTTCGGCACGGCGACGCCGGTCTCAGGGCGGGCGCCATCTCGGCGCCTGCACGACGGGGCCGATCTTGTCGGTGGGCAGCGGTACCGTTGCGTCATGTTGGGCATCGTTGACCGCAACCCATGGTCACTTCCGGTCGTGGTCTTCGTCGTCGGCACCCTCGCCGCGCGCCTCCTGCATCCGATTCTCGGCATCTCGGCCAGCTTCACCAGCGGCGCTCTGCGGCAGCAGGTGTACAGCTCGCTAACCGGAACCTCAAGTGCCCTCCTCGGATTCCTGATCGCCGCCGTCACCATCTTGGCCGCTTTCGGAAAGAGACCTACCACAACCCAGGCCGACCAGCGGCGTGAGGAAGCCCTGGCAGTCGCGCGCACTAGGCTAGTGATGGCTCTCCTTGCAGCCGCATTCTTCATGCTGGTGATACTGATCACCGCAACTATCGCTCTCGCGTCTTCTAACTATCCAGATCGACTCGAATTGGCAGATGCCGTCATTATCGGCGGATGCGCAGCCGGTGCGGTTGGTCTCCTCTACGGGGGAATCGGTCTTGGCCTGGCTGTCGCGGAGCGGTCTCGCTAACAGGTCTGCCGAGCGTGCACGAATAAGAAGACACCCTCGCCGGGCAGGGCAGGTCTCGGAGATGGGTGCGCGCCATCTCTTCGACCCGGTACAGAGCGACCTGCGAGTGACTGGCATCAAAGCACACAGCATGCCCTCGCCGGGCAGGCAGATCTCCGGGATGGGGGCGTGCCACCCCGACGACCTCCCGGAGGGCTACCACGCGGCCACTCGTGGGCAGAGCTCCGGGAGGTCGGGTGCGGTGTGCGTCAAGGGCTGCCCACGAGCGTCCGCGTGGTCGGGCTGCGCCAGGTCGACGGGATGGCACTTGGAACGCAGCCGACTTGCGTGTTCGGGGGAGAACGTAGATTGTGCCGTCGTCGATGACGTTAACGACGCGGCATCTAACGGCTTATCCGTCGGTAGGCCGACGAGGATGCGGTCGCCCGGCTGCCGAACTGCGGCTCTGGCTCGTCCACTCGACCAGGACGCGCCCCACCAAACCGAGCCGTCTACGCCACTGCCGCGATGGCCTCATGGAGCAAGATCGCCCCGCCCGAAGGATCTACGCCGCTGGCGGTGCGAAGCTTCGCAAGATCATCGCGCCCATACCGAGAGGCTCGCACGCCTTTTGGTACATGCCTTTCTCTCCGAACTTCTCGGCAAGAAGGCGACGAATGAGTATAGGCTCTTCCGGGTGTACAACAACCGGCTCGTTCTTACGCCAACCTCGCGCGGAAAGCTGTTTGAAGAGGCTGGTCTTCCGAGCTTCATCAATCATTCCGACCTGGGCGCTCCGCATGATGAGCGCCTGTATCGAAACGCCCCAATGGGCCTTCATTCCGCGCAGATCCCGGAGTGTTAGAGGCGCGTGTGCCCACGCCTCTTCCATGCGCGCTCTAGGAACTAGCAGTGCCCCCGCAAAACGGTTGGCTTCCTTCTCCGGCTCTTCGACATATCGCCGCCGAGAATGGAGGACGAGATGCCCGACTTCGTGAGCTAGCGTAAGGCGCTGTCTGTCTCCTGGTCCGCCTACGAAATACCCGATCAGCGCGGGATCGTCGCCACCCGTCCAGCAGGAAGCGCCGAAGTGGCCAACCGCCTCGCCGACGTCATCGCCGGGAAGTACCAAAGGGGCGACCGCGATACCGTTCCTCTCACATGCTCTGGTCAGGTGCCGGACCGGCCCATCCTCTCCTAGTCCGAGGACGAGGCGGGTCTCGTCGGCGAGACGCTCGATCTCGTCGCCATCTGGCGTGTCGTAGGCAATGGGCAGGCGCGGAGCAGGGTTATTCACGTCGATCAGCAGTTTGAGAAGCACGCGCAGAGCTTCGTGTAGAAGGACTTGTGCCCGCTTCGTATCGACGCGGCTTGCCGAGGCTAGCTTGCGAAATCGCAATGAGTCTGGCGGTATGTCTGGCGGAACGGCGTCGAAGAACGAGGATGGGAGTGCGGTAGCGCGAGCAACTGTCGCAATCAGCTCCGCGGAGGCGTGGCGAGTGCCGTTTTCGATGGCTGATATTTGTTGTGCACTCTTACCGACGGCATCGCCGAGATCTTCCTGCGTGATTCCGAGGAGCTGTCGGGCCGTTCTTATTCGTTCACCCGCCAGACTCA
The DNA here is from genome assembly GCA_963736375.1 of uncultured Actinomycetota bacterium. Classification (GTDB taxonomy): domain Bacteria; phylum Actinomycetota; class Actinomycetes; order Mycobacteriales; family Pseudonocardiaceae; genus Pseudonocardia. Next base: position 46,837 of record CAVTOL010000017.1, on the reverse strand, counting down.
CCGGAGCCGTCCTCTCCCTCGTCGTCGACGCGGGGGAACCACAAACCGAGCTGGTCGTCATCCTCGTCAGTCGGGTGGAACTCGGTGTCGTGAAGACTGTCCGGAAGTATCGGAATGTAGAAGTCGATGTCGACCTTGGCCTTTGCGCCGTACTTCCACCTCCCCACCGTTCGGACGACGCGCACGACTGCCTCGCCGCTCTGGTCCACGTCCCACAGAGCGATCAGATCGCTCCCGCCTACGCCGAACAATGTGGCGTGACGGTTGCTGTAGTAGGCGACACGCGCGGCGTTCGGGCCGGGAGGTGGGACTTCCGAGCCGGGAAGGGGGCGCATGAAGCGCAACGTCAGCGCGTCACGACACAGCCACAGACTCGCATTTGGCCCCGGCTTGACCAGAGTCCACCCGCCCAGATCCGCACGTGTGCGACGAGATAGCAGGCGACGAGCATGACACCGCGCGAGATGCGCCTGACCTCTTCGGTAGTCCTCGCTGGCCATCCCATAGTCGATGAAGTGGGACTCCGCCGCATCGGCAGCGCTGGGCAGGTCGTCGTGCAGTGCTGCACGCAGCGGATCGAAGGCGTCGATCAGGTACTGCTTGTCGGCGGGTGTGGCCATGCCTGTAGAGATACCACGCTGGATGTCACACCCCAAACATCAAGTCGGCGTGGCGCGGCGAGGCGTATGACGGGGGAGCGTGAGAGGCGCATTAACTCGCGGACAGACGCCACGACGACGTGCGGCCCGGCGCCAACGTCAGACAAGGAAGAGCGCGCTCTGAAGGTCTCCGCCGCCGAGTGGACGGTCTACCGGATCACCACGGTGTGCTCAGGGACGACCTGGATCGTGCTGTTATCCTTAACGTTCACGACGCAGCAGCGGACCGTCTGGCCGTCGGGGACGCCGACGAGGACGTGGTCGCCCGGCCGCCAACCAGGCTCGGGCTCGTCCACGTCGACCAGGATGCGCCCGCAAGGTGGCCAGGTCGACGGCCCACGGGTCGTGCCACAAACGTGCCACATCGCCGGGGTCACCACGGTCAACGACGGACACCGAAATGGGCACCGATCATGATCGCAGGTATGTCGCACGCACCTACGTAGGCCAGCGAAGCTACGGGCTAGTCTGGAAGTGTGTAAGTAAATCGGCGAGGCGTGAGGTCCCCGGCGGCTGGTGACCAGTCTGGCCAGACACGACGGTTTCCGCCCACTGTCCACCACCCCTGATCGCCGATCGGGGCTGTTCTGGGTGAAGTTGGGCACGGCTCACGGCGTGGCCAAGATCACCGTGGTCTGAGTTGCAATCTCGCGGCCGGAAGTTGAACGCGGTACCTACCACAGCCAGTACGCAGGATCCGTCGGATCTCTCAGCGTGCTTCTTTATGTAGGCGATGGCAAGCGAGACATTGGTTGCAGCCAAGTGATGGCTCTACCGTGCTTTGCGGTACAGTCTCGGCATGCGCGCGCTATCACTCCTAAGCCTGCTACAGGAAGCGAGGGAGTATACCTCCAAAAATATATCTGGCAACGTGAAAAAGATCGAAACATTACTAGATCCGGCTAACTTCCGGGCACTCGAGAATTCGCATCGCGGAGTCTTTGCATTTCTTGCGTTCCATCCTAAAGTTGATCGAGTATACGTCGAGTATCTTACGGAGGGCACTCTGCCTTCCGACAGCGGCCCGCACATTCTGACATTGTTTACCCTCGCCGAACCCGCCCGCTTAGCAGCTCAGGTATCTGATACAAGCTTCGCAAGTTGGCTCAACCTAGATACAACAGTGTATCCAGCGTACGAGATTATGCGTATGCTGTTCAACGCTAAGCCAATGCCCGCATTCCCAGGTGTCGCACTCTTCTCGACGATCTCTGACTGTTCAGACGTTGTGTACATCCCGCTGAAGGCGCCAAGCTCGGCCAGTGTACGAGAACAACTTAGACGCATATTTGAGTTATGTGAGCGATCCCTGCCGATCAGCTTTGACGGCAAACGCGAGAAATGGAACTTTGAAGATAGGCTGGGGGCGGCACTACTTCTTGCCTCGTTGCCATATGTGCGGACGGGAAAGACAAGTATTCGCGAGTGGCTAGTACGATCGGTGATACTTGCCCGAAAACATGGCGGCGCTATTGTATCTGCGGTCGGGAAGCTGGTTAAGCCAGGTGCTTGAGGCCGAGAAGCGGATCCCGTTTGCCCTGGCGGTTGCGAATCACAGGTTTCAAGAACTAATGCAGTTCGGCCAGCTCTGCCCGCCCGGATGGCATAAAAGTGAACGGTCTCGTGGGAAAACATCCGACCTGGCTCGATTTGAGCCACAGTTAACTTCGACCTTCTCATTTATCAAACTTCTTGAAGATACCGCGGAGCTGAAGTTCTCGCCAGCCTGCCAGCTCCCATTCTTATACAATACTATACATTGGCGCAAAGAGCTCCCGATTGCGGGGTACCTCAATAGAGCCGCGTGTTCTCCACTACCAACTGAGTTCCTGACTTCCGTCAGTGGGACATGGAGGCTTGAGAGCCTTAACCCCGAGGCGGCGTCGCGCAAAGTGCTTCGGTGTACAATTTCCGTGATATCCGCGATGGGCTTTGAAGCTGGGCTTCGATACATTCTGGATCTCTACGTTGGCGGGTTGCTCTCCAAACGGTATGTTGTGGTTCTTCCTGCGATCCTTAAGCTGCTCGCTATGCGCGCCCGTTCCGATTCTGACGTCGAGCTCGTACGAAGGGCAACACCGAGAAATCGACTGGAGGCCGTTTCTGCCTTTTCTACAAGACTCTCGTATTGGGACAAGAGAGCGGTCGTTCGCTCGCCTCAGGTCGTGTCCGCCCTCGAGGACCTGGCGGAGCTATGCCTCGAAGCTGTTGAATATACGCGTTCGGTAAGCAACCTCGATGGCTTTATAATTGGCCAGGAGCGGTTAAGTCGAACCGGTGGTGTGTTAATTGGCGCCGTGAGAGCTCTCGGTTTGCCCCGGTTGCCACCGTCGATTCGAGCTACCGTTGCGCAAATGGAAGAAATCGTTGCCGACTCCACCGCGTTCTCCATAAGTTGGCCAGATGTCCCTCGAAATAATTTCACCGTTGGTTTCGAGGCAGTAAGCGCATCACTTGCACGCGTTACCCCCGATTGGCGCGAGGAGGTTTCTCAGAGCCGGGTCTTGCTCCCTCGCGTTCTTGACGAACAAGAGCGACGCAATGGAAGCCTATTTCTTACTGCGAGATGGCGGCACCCCTCTTGGCGCTTTGGTCAGATTATATGGGGGATCTGGGAAGTCATCGCCGAGGTAGCTAGTACTGAAGAGCCCCCGCCCAATGTTCTTGCCAAGACCGACGCTGTACTTGACGCAGTCGCCACCAGCGGGCTTCCTGCAAACCAGACGCTGGTGAGTCAGGTACTAGCCACACTTCGGCTAAACTCGACTTTCGAAGACTGGAAGATCATGTACGATAATGGAGGTCTTGAGCTACGAGATCGCTTGCCTGCCGACGTCTATAGGATGGCACTTGCCGAGCACTCGACGGCAACGCTCGAATCACTTATGTCCGACGTTGGGCGCCATCTCGACGATGGCCGGCTTTATGAGGCGCTGCGGACGGCCAAGGATGCGTTGACGCGCTATCCGTACTCGGTGCAGCTATGCAAACTACTGGCGCGCCTTTGCATTTCCGCCGGGAACCGCAACCAGGCTCTGTACTATGCCAAGCGCGCAATTTCATTGACCGGCTTGAGCGATCTCGAAATAATCAAGTTTGCGATTGAAGAATTGCTGATCGATCAAGTCGAGGACCAAAAAGTACTCTTAACCTGGAAGCGGCTACTTGCTAGTCGCGCACAGGCGACGGAGCTGCAGACGACCGCCCACTGCGACGATTCCCGCGAGGCCGGGAAGAGCGCTGTCGACTCGGGCGATGTCTGACTCCCGCAGGCCCGCGGCAGCGGCCCGCCTGCTTCACTGATCAACGCCAGTCTCAGTTACAGTCTCGTTCAGCTACGTTCGGCCCGGTCCGCCGTTGGCCGCGAGCTCGACGAGCACCTGATCAGGACGCTGCCGACCCTTGCCGGACAGCGTCGTGCAGAATTGGAAAGCGTGTAGGCATCAACCCATACAGTAAGGCCGAGCAGTTGACGATCATCGTCTGCTGGCCGCGCTGGCACACTCGACGAGACGCCGGACTGCGGCCGGACGGCACGCGAGCCCCGGGCCTCCGGCCTGGCGGCCTCTGGCCCGGGGCCCGCTCCTTCGGGCCACCGGCTCCGCGCCGGGTGGGCACTCCCGCAGTGTGACTTCGCAGCTTCGTGGCCGCCAGCACTGCACCCTGGCGGGCACAGATTGGGTACAAGTCACGCCGACCCGGGCCAACCACTAACGACCAACAATCGCAATCATCGGAGCAGGTCAGGACGCCTGGTGGACGTGGAGGCTCAGGTCAGCATTCGCCCAGCGGCGCTACATCTCCAAGCGGCACCTCTACCGCGAGACAACGCGCTAACTGGTCGGCGGTCGGCCCTGGCGCGGGCCAGCTAACTGGTTGCCTGCGAATTGAGTTCTGCGAGTAGGGCGCGGACGCGTTGGTCGATGTCATCCCGGATGGGGCGGATCTGGTCGAGGGTCTTTCCGGCGGGGTCGGTGAGGTCCCAGTCGAGATAGCGCTTGCCGGGGAAGACGGGGCAGGCGTCGCCGCAGCCCATGGTGACGACGACGTCGGAGGCCTGGACGGCGTCGGTGGTCAGCAGCTTGGGATGGGCGCCGTCGAGATCGAAGCCGATTTCGGCCATGGCGGTGCGGACGGCGGGATTGATGTCGTCTGCGGGGGTGGATCCGGCGGAGCGGACCTCGACACGTCCGGCGGCGTGGTGTTCGAGCAGGGCGGCGGCCATTTGGGAGCGTCCGGCGTTGTGCACGCAGACGAACAGCACCTGCGGCACATGGGCCGTGGACTGGTCGCCTGCGGGAGGGCGGTTGGCATGTGGGCTCATCGGGTGTTCCTTTCCGCGGCGCGTGCGGTGAGGCCGTCGGCGGTGTGGGGGACGAGGACGTCGTCGGCGTCATCGCGGGTGTCAACGCGCATCGAACGGTTGCTCACCCCGCGGCCACCGCTTCAGCGTCGCGGTCGGCGTCCAGGTCGGAGGCCAAGACCTGCGAGACGGACCGAAGGGCGTCGGGGTGGACTCTGTAGTACACCCAGGTTCCGCGGCGCTCGCCGGTGATCAGTCCGGCCTCACGCAGCACCTTGAGGTGGTGGGAGATGGTCGGTCCGGTCAGCTCGAACACGTCGGACAGGTCGCACACGCACGCCTCGCCACCCTCATGGGAGGCGATCAACGACAGCAGCCGCAGCCGCACGGGGTCACCCATCGCCTTGAACACTCGCGCCAGCTCGACCGCCTGATCCGCGGTGAGGGGCTTGCGGACCAGCGGGGCGCAGCACCCGACCGCGGCCGTCAGCTCCACCATGACCCGCTCCTGCTTCGACATATCTCTATATTGACAGCCGTCAAAGTAAAGGGCAATGTCTCGACAGACGTCGAATCAGGCGTTGGTTGGAGGAGGACGGTCATGTCCCGTGTTCAGTTGGCCTTGCGCGTCTCGGATCTGGAGGGGTCGATCGAGTTCTATCGGTCGTTGTTCGGGGTGGAACCCGCCAAGCGGCGGCCGGGGTATGCGAACTTTGCGATCGTCGAGCCGCCGTTGAAGCTAGTGCTCATCGAGGGCGAGCCCGACCAGGCCACCGTGCTCGACCACCTCGGCGTCGAGGTCGACACCACCGACGAGGTGACGGCGGCGACCAGGCGGCTCGCTGGGCTGGGTCTGGCCACCCTTGAGGAGAACGACATCACCTGCTGCTACGCGTTGCAGGACAAGGTGTGGGTGCACGGCCCCGGTCACGAGCCCTGGGAGGTCTACACCGTCAAGGCCGACGCGCCTGAGGCCGCAGGCGTCCGCCCCGACAATGGCTCCGGGCCCTGTGAGTGCGGCAGCCCCGCCGTAGGAGATGGCACACAGCTGACCGCCTGCTGCTGACCGCTTTGGCCTACAACGACCCACATCGACCAATGTCGCCAACCGCTCGTGCACGTCAACGGCCGTTCGCCAGCCTCGCCCTGCGTGACGTTCTCTCCCCGTGGCGCTATATCTCCAAACGGCACCTTCACCGACCTGCGGACGCTTGAAGCGACCGACGGCGGCTGCCCTGCATGCCTCGGTCATGGGGTTGAGACGGCGCGGCCGGTCACCCGCCGGCCCGGTGGCGCGCCGCGGCTGGGACACTGGGTGCCACGTCGGCCCGGCCGGGCCGTCCGGGAAGGAACAAGGGTGGCGGCGACCGACGAAGCGCTGGCGATGGCCCGGGTTGCTGTCGCGGCAGCGGCCGACAAGAAGGCGCAGGACGTCGTCGTGCTCGACGTGTCCGAGCAGTTGGTGATCACCGATCTCTTCGTGATCGCCTCAGCGCCCAACGAGCGGCAGGTCCAGGCGATCGTCGAAGAAGTCGAGGAGAAGATGCGCCTCGCCGGGTCCAAGCCGACCCGGCGCGAGGGCGCCCGCGAGGGCAGGTGGGTGCTGCTCGACTTCGTCGACGTCGTCGTGCACGTCCAGCACAGCGAGGAGCGCGGGTTCTACGGCCTCGACCGGCTGTGGAAGGACTGCCCGCGCGTCATGTTCCCGGAGGCGGAAGTCGAACCGGCGGGAGACGGCGGGTGACGCTGCGCAGGTTGGTCCTGCTTCGCCACGGCCAAACGGACTATAACCTCCAGGGCCGGATGCAGGGCCATCTGGACGTCGAGCTCACCGAGGAGGGTCTGGCCCAGGCCGCCGTGGTCGCACCGGGCATCGCCGCGCTCGGCCCGGACCGGCTGATCAGCTCCGACCTTCGCCGTGCGGTCGACACGGCCGCCGTCGTCGGTGCCGCCGCGGGCCTCGATGTCAAGGTCGACCCCCGCCTGCGCGAGACGCACCTCGGCCAGTGGCAAGGGCGAACGGTCGCCGAGATCGAGGCAGACTGGCCAGGCGCCATCGCGGAGTGGCGCTCGGACGCAGGCTGGGCGCCGCCCGGCGGCGAGTCGCGGATCGAGGTGGTGCGCCGCGCCCGCCCGGTGATCGACGAGCTCGACGAGGAGTACGCCGACAACCCGGAAGGCATCGTCGTAGTCGTCGCGCACGGCGGCATGATCGCCGGGCTGGTGTGCGGGCTGCTGGGCCTCCCGGTCTCCACATGGCCCTCGATCGGCGGCATGGCGAACTGTCATTGGGCCGCGCTCGCGCGCCGTATAGACCATCCCCGCTGGCGGCTCTCTGGCTACAACGTCGCGGGCGCGGCCCCGCCCGCGGGCCCCTGACCACGCAGTGTCGGGTCCGACACTGCTGGTCCTTGCCGACTCGCTCGCCTTCCACGGTCCCGAACGCGCCGAGCCCGCGGATGACCCGCGACTGTGGCCCAACGTCGCGGCCGCGGCGCTCGGCGGTCGCGCCGAGCTGGTCGCCGGGATCGGCTGGACGGCCCGCCACGCCTGGCAGGCGCTGATCCGCGACCCCCGGGTCTGGGCGGCGTTGCCGCACGTCGACGCATTGGTGCTCGGTGTGGGTGGCATGGACACCCTGCCGTCACCGTTGCCGACGGCGTTGCGCGAGCTGCTCCCCGTAGTGCGGCCGGACGGTCTGCGCAGGGTGGTACGGGCGGCGTACCAGCGGTTCCAGCCCACGTTGGCATCGGCCTTCGCCCGTACGCTTCCCGGTGGCGGGCCGGTCGCGCTGCCGCCGCACCTGACCATTCGGCATCTGGAGCAGTGCCGTACGGCCGTTCTCGCGATTCGGCCGGGGATCCCCGTGCTCGCGGTGCTGCCGCCGGTGCACCGCGCTCCGGACTACGGCCACGTGCACGTCGGACGGGCCGCCGCGGAGCGGGCGACGCGGGCATGGGCCTGCGCGCATGGCGTCGCGCTCCTGGACCTCAAGGCGCTCGTCGCGGAACACGTGCTGAGCGGGGGCGGCAACCCGGACGGCATGCACTGGGGCTGGTCGGCGCACGACGACGTCGGCAGGGCCTGTGCCGCGCTGCTGCGCACGCCCCTCGCCGGATGGATAGGCTGACGCGTGCCCGTCGCCGTCCTTACCGACTCCACGTCCTCGCTCCCCGATGGCGTCGCGGCCCAGCGGGGCATTCGCGTAGTGCCACTGTCGGTGCGGTTGGGCGCGCGGGAGGGGCAGGAGGGCGTCGACATCGACACGGCGCAGCTGTGCGCCGCGCTGGCCGACCGGCGGCTCGACGTTCAGACGTCACGCCCCGCGCCCGCTGCGTTCGCGGCCTGTTACCGCGCCGCGCTGGACGCGGGTGCCTCGGCGGTCGTGTCGGTGCACCTGTCGAGGGAGCTGTCGGGCACGTGGGAGGCGGCCCGGTTGGCGGCGGACGAGGTCGGCGCCGACCGCGTCAGGGTCGTCGACTCGCGCGCCGCCTGCATGGGGCTCGGCTACGCGGTGCTCGCCGCGGCCGACGCCGCCGACAACGGCGGCTGCATGGACGAGGTCGCGACCGCGGCATCGGAGGTCGCGGGGCGTTGTCGCATGTTCTTCTCGCTCGATTCGCTGGAACGGCTCCGTCGGGGCGGGCGTGTCGGTGCGGCTGCTGCGTGGGTGGGCACGGCACTGGCCGTGAAGCCGTTGCTGCACGTCGCGCAGGGTCGCATCCTGCCGCTGGAGAAGGTCCGCACCACCGCGCGCGCCGCGCAGCGGCTGGTCGAGCTCGCCGCGCAGGCCGCGGGGGAGGGTCCGGTCGACGTCGCCGTGCAGCACCTCGGTGCCGCAGGTCGGGCCGAGGAGGTGGCCTGCAGGCTGCGCGAGCGGCTGGACGTCGCGCGGCTACTGGTCTCGGAGGTGGGCGCGGTGATCGGCGCGCACGTCGGCACCGGGCTTCTGGGGGTCGTCGTGGTGCCGAAGAAGGGCGACCCCGCGGTCCGGGAGGCCCCGGCGGCGTCATGACCAAGGTCAACGCATGGCACGGGCCGTAGTTGTCCACATCGCCGGAGGTTGTCCACAGATCGACGAATCCCGGCCGCGGAGCGTCGATGTCGACCTAGCGTCGGGTCGTGCCTCGAACCGCTCCCGTCCACGCCGACCGGCTCACCTCGGTGCTTCCCCCGCGCGCGGCGCCGCGGCGGGCAGCGCCCCCGTCGCCCCGGTCGTCGCCACGATCTCGGCTGGCGCCCGCCGCGTCCCGCCCCGTCACGGCAGCGGCTGCCGACGATGTCGCAAGCCAGGTCGCAGGCGATGCGCGGCTCGCTGGGCAGGCGAGGGTTGCACAAGATGGTGTACCCGGTGGCGGGGACGAGACCGCCGACGGCGTCGTCGTCGGGCCGCCGACCGTGCCGCTGCCGAGGCTGCGAGCCGCATGGCGCCCGCGGTTGCTCGACCGGTTTGGCCGAGCGTCTTGGCGTGGCGCGCGCCTCGACCCTGGGCGCACAGGGGCCATCGCGCTCGTGCTGGTGGCGGCCGTGGCCGCTGTCGTCGCCGCGGTCGGGGTGTGGACGGCGCGGCCGCAGGCCGAGCCGGTGCGCGGGTTGCCTGCGGTGGTCGTCGGCGGGGCGTTGGGCGCGAACGGCGCTGGTACGGATGGCGTCGGCGCGGCAGGCGGGGCGCCGCGGCAGGCGGTGGCGCCGCGGCAGGCGGTGGCGCCGCGGCAGGCGCAGCCGCCGGTGGGGCGGTGGGCGCGGCCGGAGGTGCCGCAGAGGGTGCAGCGGGTGCGGGCGGAGGTGGCGCCGTTGTCGGGGCGGCGGGCTCGGCACCAGGGGGTGCCGCGGACGGGACGGGCGGGGCGGCACCGGGGCCCGCGGGCGCAGCGGGTGGCGTGCTGGTCGTCAGCGTATCCGGCCGGGTCGCGCATCCCGGGGTGGTGCGGGTGCCGGGCGGGGCGCGCGTCGCCGATGTGCTGGCGGCTGCGGGCGGAGCGCAGCCGGGCGTCGACCTGTCCGGCCTGAACCTCGCGCGGCGGGTGATCGACGGCGAGCAGATCGCGGTCGGCGTCGCGCCTGCGCCCGACGCCGCCGGTCAGCCACCCGGCGGGGTGGCGGCAGGCGCAGGAGCGGCGGGTTCCCGAGCGGGCTCGGCGGGTCCCGCGGTGAAAGTCGACCTCAACACGGCGACGGTCGCGCAGCTCGACACCCTCCCCGGCGTCGGACCGGTGACCGCCCAGCACATTGTGGACTGGCGCACCCGCAACGGGCGCTTTGCCCGGGTAGACCAGCTGCGCGAGATCGACGGGATCGGCGAACGCCGGTTCCAGCAGCTCCGTGACGTGGTGACGATCTGATGCGCCCGTCGGCCGCCGATCAGCTCGAACTCGTCGGGCATCCGCCGCCTGATCTCCGGCTCGTCCCGGCCGCGGTCGCGGTGTGGGCGGTGATGCTGCTCGGGCTGAGCTTCGGCGCGGTGGCAGGTGGTGCGGTCGCGCTGGCGGCCTGCACCGCCACCCTGATCGTGCACCGTCGGCGCCGCTCGCCCGCACTGCTGGCCGCCGCGGGCACGGCGGCCGCGGCGGGATTCGTGATTGCGGCCCACGCGCTGCTGGTCACCACGCATCCGCTGCACGAGCAGGCCCTCCGAGGCGCCGCGGCCACCCTGCGGGTCGTCCTGCGCGATGATCCCCGCACGCTGCGCACCTCGGGCCCGACGGGTGGGCCTGCCGCTGCCCGGGTGGTCGTGCCCGCCGAGCTGATGGAGACGACAGCCGGGCCAGGCCACTGGACGGGCGGTGGGCGGGTGCTGCTGCTCGCCCCCGCGGAGGGCTGGCTCGGCCTGCTGCCCGGGCAACGCGTCACGGCCGAAGGGCTGCTGGCCCCAGCCGAGCGAGCCGATCTCACGATCGCCGTGCTCCGGGTGCGGGGAGGCCCGCGCGACGTGTCGGCGCCGCCCTGGTGGCAATCCGCCGCGGGCGGGCTGCGGGCGGGGCTGCGGGCCGCGGCGGGCACGCTTCCACCCGCCGAGGCCGGGCTCCTTCCCGGACTGGCCATCGGTGACACCAGCGCGCTCACCTCCGAAGTGGACGACGACTTCCGCTCCGCGGGGCTCACCCACTTGCTGGCGGTCTCCGGGGACATGGCTCATTAGGCACGTGCGTTGGGATCCCGAACAGCGATAGGTATGTGCAACTCGGGCGAAGGGACGCATCCGGACTTGACTGGGGGTCAAGGGGGTCGCAGGTTCAAATCCTGTCGTCCCGACGGCGAGATCGGGCGGTATCTTGAGCGATCAGGATGCCGCCCCTTTCGTACCTCTAGCTGCGGAAACGCCGCCCCTGGCGATCTTCTGTTATCGCTAATGATGATCTCTAGTTGATCGGCCACTATGGACGCAAATCGCCAAACTGGAGCGAAACTGGAGCGGACCGTCACGGGCTTTGACTGAAACCAACCAAATGGGGTCGGGATCCTTACTGATCTTGACCAAATGGGGTCAACCGTGACCGACGCCACGGTCGACCTTGGCCCGCGCCCGGATTTGGCTGGCAGTCGAGAGGTCGCATGCGCGTGGTGATCGTTGATCAGCTTCCTGAGCTGCGGAAATACTTCCTTGTAAGTAGTGATCCTCCTTGACCCTTTGACGATTAGTCAAGAGCTCGAGCCAGACCCTGCTGGACCGCGGGGGCGAGCGCTCGGGGCAACGACCTCAGGTCACGACCTGATAACGACGATTATGAACGAGCCGAAGGGCCGCTCAGCCGGTGCCGGGCTGTTCGGGAGGTCTCGTCGCGGCGACGAACTCACGGAAGGCCGCGAAGGCGCGGGGTCCATAGACGGTGGCGGGGGCGCCGTTCATCAGCACGGCCACGCCCAGCGCCTCGGCCATCTCGGGCTCGGTGGCACCCGCGCGGCGCCCTCGGCGTGCGAAGCGATGCAGCCGTCGCACTCGTGTGTGACGGCGATGGCGAGCGCGATGAGCTCCTTGATGCGCACGTCGAGCGCGCCGGGCGCGAGCGCTGCTGTGCGCAGTTGCGCGTAGCCGCGGTACACCTCCGGGATTCCTCCGGGATCGCCCGGCGCAGTTCGCGTCCGTGAGCGCGCACCTAGTCGCTGACCGTCGATGCATGATCCATTGTCCTCCTCCTTACCGCTGCGGCGACCGCGTTCTCGTCGGGATTCTTGCCCAGCCATCGGTTCGATGTTGTGGCAGGAGACGGGTCGGGGTATCAGGCCTATCCCGAGGACGTGGCGGGCGGGGGGAAAGGCCCAGGAGTTTGACAGGCGCTGTGCTGGCGGATGCCTGTGTCGAAGTAGTCAGATCGCGGGCCGCTGCGTTGTCGATACCCCTACGGTGTGGCGCATGGTCGCCGACCGCCCCACTCGCCCCACCCGCCCCGAGCGTCCCGACAGAGCCGAAGGCTCGGTGGCTGCGGGGTTCGCGGTGGTCCGTCGGGGTTACGACCCGGACGCGGTCGAGGCCTATCTGCGGCGTTTGGATGCCCAGCTGCAGATCCTGGCCGCTGATCGGGAGGCCGCGGTAGAGCAGTCCCGACAGATGGGCGTCGAGCTGGAGGCCTGCCGGGCCCGGGTCGAGCGGCTGCGCGGTCAGGTCAGCGCCTTGTCCGGGCCGCTGCTGACCGTCGCCACCACGAGCGAACGGGTCCGGTCGATGCTGCGCCTGGTCGAGGACGACATCGTCGACTTGCCGAGCCGGCTGCTCGCCCTCGGGCCGAACCACGACGGGGACGATGATCCAGGACGTCTGGTCGCGGTGTGTGCGGAGTCGATGCGGGCCGCGGCGCACGTTGCCGCCGCCACGGTGGAAGCCGAACACGACCGCGTCGCTGCCGAGTTCGCGTCTGTGCGGCGCGAGGATGCTGCGCGCAACACCGCGGCCATGGCGGCGGTGCAGGCCGAACGCAGCAGGGTCCATGCCGAGCTGGAAACCGCGCGACGAGTGCACGCCGAGCAGATCAAGCAGGCCACCGCCGCGGCAGAAGCAACAGCAGAAGCGGAACGGGCTCGGGCATGGGCGGCGTCGCAAGCGCAGTGCGCACAGGCGTGGGCGGACTCGCAGGCGCGATGCGCGCAGGTTGAGCGCGACTTTCGGCTCGCGCTGGATTCCCGACGCAGCGAGGCCATCGCGCTGCTGAACAGCGAGCGAGAACAGACCCGCCACATGAACGAGGAGCTACGCGCGGCCGCAGTCCAGGAAGCCCACCGGACGGTTGAAGACGCCCGGACAAAGACACGGCAGATCTTGGAGCAGGGCGAGCGCCAGATGGCGCTGCTGCACGGCCAACGTGAACAGCTGATCACCCGGCTCAACACCGCCGATCAGGAACTGCACCGCGCCCTCGGCGGACTCCTATCGCCATCCGAGCCCACACCATCCGACTAACGGGCCTGTTTGATCGAGCCGTGCAGCGCGCCGCCGGCGGCCTGCCGGAAGATCAGATACAACAAACCGCAGGGACACGACGGTGACCGTGCCCGAGTGCCGGAGCGCCGATCAGCGCTGGTCACGGGCGTGCAACCATTATGGAACCCCGCAGGTCGACCACCGATCGACAGCGTCCTCGCCGCACTGGTGGTGCGGATGGCGCGGGAGAACCCGCGTTGGGGGATACGTGAGGATCCAGGGCGAGCTGGTCAAGCTCGGCCACCCGCATCGGCGACTCGACGATCCGCCGAATCCTGTACCGGTCGTTGCCCGGCCGGGGCCGCCGCGGCGCTGTGCCAGCACCCGAACCTACGGCCGCGTATCGTCGCAGCTCGGCTTCCGCACACCCCAACTTTGCCGACCCGCGGGTGACCCAACCCGTCCCGTTCGCGCTACGACCCGGATCCGATTTACATGAAACGCCGGTTCGTCACGGCCCACGCGGCACGACGGTGCACTCTCGGCGCGCTGCCCCACCGAGCCGAACACCGGTCATGGACGGCCGGGCCCAGGCAAACGCGGCTCGTCAGTCGCGCCCACCATCTGTTGCCGTTCCACTTAGGTCCCGACCCGTTCAACCGACCGAGTGATGCCGGACTGCCATTGCTGCACCAATGGGTGCCGAAATCAGCCACACGGCGCTAGGAGCACTCAGCAACGTGGTGCACGCTCAACCTTGATGAGCGCCAGACGGCAACGATACCTGAACCAGACGTTCATGCGGATTCCGCGCAGAGCGGAGAACACAGATCGAAGCACCCTCGCTGAGACCTACGTCAGCGCGGGATCTTTCTCGGCAATGTTGCACTCGACAGATCATCAGATTTTATATGGGCGCCGCGGAACGGGCAAGACTCACGCACTTTATCACCTCGGCAACCTCATCGAAAGTACAGGCGACTTACTGATCTATCTCGATTTGCGAACGATTGGCTCCACCGGTGGACCTCCTACGGCCAACGCGACGAGCCTCGCGGCACGCGGCACCCAACTGCTGGTGGACGTATTGGAGGCTGTCCACGACGAACTATTTGCACTAGCGATCGAAGGTGAGAGCAGCCTACTGGAGCCATTGGATGCGCTCGCCGAGGCGGCGACAGCGATCGAGGTTGTGGGAGAGGTCGAGCGCGAAACCACCATCACCGGCACGAAAGAAGCGAAGCTCGGGTTCGAGTTGAGCGCTAGCCCGTCCGTAAAGATAACTGCCGATGGCGGTACCTCAACCTCCGCCCAAAGCAGGCTGCGACGCAAAGGAGTCGAACGTCATCAGATCGTGTTTGGACCGTTGAGCCGAGCGCTGCGAGGCATAACCCGAGCACTCGGAACGCGGCGATTATGGCTACTATTGGACGAGTGGAGCAGCATCGCCCTCGACCTTCAGCCACTGCTCGCAGACTTGCTACGGCGTAGCTTTCTTCCGGTACCAAAGGTCACCGTCAAGATCGCCGCGATTGAGCGCCGGTCACAGTTCAGCACATCCGAATCGAAACGAGATTACATCGGGATTGAACTCGGGGCCGATGCGGCTACTGCGGTCAGCCTCGACGACTTCATGGTCTTTGCCCATGGAAGGAGGGACGCAGACGAGTTCTTTGCGCAACTATTCTATAACCATGCCCATCCAATGCTTGACAGACTAGACGGCGGTCCGGGCAACGCAGCCGAATTCATGCGGGAAGCATTTGCAGGCGAGGCTTTCCGCGAGCTAGTCCGAGCCGCCGAGGGAGTCCCTCGCGACGCCATCAACATCGCCGCACTAGCGGCCCAACTCGCTCACGAGCACGCCATTGAACTTGTTCACGTCCGCCGGGCCGCACGGGATTGGTACCTTCGCGACAAGCAGGCCGCCATCGACTTCAACGAAGTCGCTCGAACAACATTACGCAAGCTGGTCGATGAAGTTGTAGGCAAACGTCGATCACGCACGTTCTTGTTTGAGCACTCCGCGACTGCAGTACACCAAGCGATCGATGACCTTTACGATGCGAGGTTGCTGCATGTCCTGCGGCGCGGCATCGTCGATCCACGACAACCTGGCACGCTTTACGACGGCTTCGCTATCGACTACGGATGCTATGAGGGTTATTCACAGCCCTCAATCTGAAGATATTCGACCATTCTTGCCCGGCGTGTCGACATAAGCGACGGTCCGCTACGCGAAAGGATTGGGTTTGCTGACTCAACCTCACGCGAACGGACCGTCACGTGTACTATACCACCGGCCTGCACAAGGACGAGATTCTCGATCTGTGCGAGATGATCGGCACCGAAGTCGCGGCGGACGAACGGACATGGCCGCCGATTCTCGGTCTGTATTTGTCGGTGGTGGTGACGCTGGGATATCTACGCCGGAATCGCGTGCAGGCCGAACTCGCCGAAACCTACGGGGTGTCGCAGTCCACGATCAGTCGCGCCGTCAGCGCGCTGACACCGGTACTGGCCAGACTGCTGCGGCCGTTCGTGCCGACCGCCGAAGAGCTCGACAATCTTTTATCCCTAATGCTCGACGGCAAGGTCGCAAATCGACCTCGCCTGCGCGGAGAGTGGCTGAATTGGGCAAACGGTGTTCCGCCGGACGACTTTGATCTCCGAAGAGAGGCTATCGATTTAAGCGCGCTCGTATAGCCTGGACGACAGGTCAATAGATCGTCGCATCGGCGAGGCCGGGCGGACCGGCGCTCTCCAGCGGTCGGGCATGATCGCCGCCGTGACGCTGCGGCCGCTACATCTGATCTTCCAGCAGGTACTCGGACTCGTCCTGCCGACCCTGTGGGGTTCCAGAACTCGGCCATGGCCTCCGATCGGCGGTTTCAGGCCGCGGGTTCGTACTCGTTGATCAGCCCGCCGAGGACCGGTCGACGCCGGATCCTGCCGCGGACTGGCTCCGGGATAGGCGATTCCGGGCGGGGCGGACGCAGCTGCATTGCTCGATGCGGACGCCGCATGTTGTAAGGAAACGGAGCGGGGACAACCCGGCCACCGCGCCCCAGGCCGACTCACCACCCAGGGCGAGCTGCTCAGACTCGGCCACCGCGTCGGCGCCTCGACGATCCGGCGGATACTGAAGCGCCACCGCGTCCCACCAGCGCAATCGCGGCGCGCCGACACCAGTTGGCGGCAGTTCCTGCGCACGCAGGCCACCGGCATGCTCGCGGTCGACTTCTTCCACGTTGACTGTGCGGTGACGCTGCGGCGGCTCTATGTCTTGTTCGTGCTCGAGGTCGGCGACCGCTACGTGCACGTCCTGGGTGTGACCGGTCATCCCGACGGGCCCTGGACGACGCAGCAGGCCCGCAACCTCGTCATGGACCTCGGCGGCCATGCCGCCCGGTTCCGGTTCCTCGTTCGCGATCGGGCCGGTCAGTTCACGGCCTCGTTCGACGCGTCATGGCGGACGTCGGTATCGAGGTTGTCAAGATCCCGCCGCGGTGTCCGCGGGCGAACTGCTTCGCCGAACGCTTCGTGTTGACTGTCCGGACCGAGGCCACCGACCGGATGCCGATCTTCGGCGAGCGGCACCTGCGGACGAGCGATCCAGCAGCAGGATCAGCTCGAGCACCTGCCGGAAGATCAGATAGGAGCCGTAGCGACACGGCGGTGATCGTGCCCGAGCAGTGGAGTGTGGCTATGACCGCTGGTCACGGGCGTGCGCGACATTCTGGAACCCCACAGGGTCGCTGAAATCCGTGCGGCGGCGGAGCAGGAACTGGCGGCGCTCGAAGGGCGCCAGGGCGCGGTGCTGGTGGCGCTGCACGGGGACCGCACCGCCGAGAAACTGGCCCAGCTGGTCGCCCTGCCGCAGCACTTGACGCCGTGGCCCGGCGGCCTACGGCACCGTTCGCCGGGGCCACCGTCAGCCGCGGCGGGTGCGGGAGGCCCCGGCTCCTGCACACTGGCGGCGAACCGCAAACGTCCTCGCGGGCGCGGTGACGCCGATGGCCACGAGCAAAGGAACGCTATGCGGCTCGCGTCCTCTGCCGGGGTGAGCGCTCGCCGCGCCGACCGCGGCTGCCGTTGAGTCTGACGAGGGCCGCTGGGAAACCTCATCTCGGCCAGCCGATTGTGCGGGCTTCTGCCGCCAAGACCCCGACACCGACGCCGACCCGGACCGCTATGCAGCAGCGCGACGAGCAGGAAAGCCGGCAGCCACTTGTTCTGTAGTCCGATCCCGGCGACCGCGCCGACGGCCAGCCAGATCCGGCCGCCGTCGCGCAGCGCGCGCACGATCAGCCAGCACAGCGCGGTCCAGACCAGCAGGTCGATCGTCGAGGTGGACAGCAGGTGCCCGACGGCGAGCAGGAACGCCGAGACGCCCATGCAGCTGGCGGCCAGCAGCTGCGCGCCGCGGCCTGCGCCGAGTTCGTGGGCGATCGTCCCGGTGAGCAGCACCACCAGCGCGGCGATCAGCGCCGAGGGCAGCCGCAACCCGACCAGCCAACCACCGAAGGCCACGTCGAGGGCGTGGGCGAGCAGCGGGGTCAGCGGCGGCTGGTCGGCATATCCCCATGCGGGTTGCGTCCCGGCGCGCAGGAAGTACAGCTCGTCACGGTGGTAGCCGTACCGGTCGGCCACGGCGAGCAGTACGGTCGCGAGCACGGCACCGGCCACCGGCAGCTCACGCCGGGCCGGCCGCGCGGGCGCCGCGGCCGCACCACTCGGCGCATCGCTCACCGCCCCGACCCTACGGCGCCCCGTCGCGACCCGGCGACGCCATCAGCGGCCGCCGTGATCGGGCCGGAAGGCGGCGCGACGAGCAGCGCGACTCGCGCGACGACCACCGCGATGCGCAATAGGAGATCACCGGGCCCGTACCCCAGGGGCCGGTAGCAGCCCGGCCGCGGCGACCAAGGCCGCCGACGGCGCGGATCGCGCGGGCTCGTTGTCCTACCCGGTGCGAACCGCGCGGCACCACCACATCGCCCGGTGCCGCGGGGCGCCTGGCCGCCGGCGCCGCTGGGGAGCGTGACCACAGCCTCGCGCATAACGGTGATCGAATCAGAAACCCAGGGGGGTCTGGTGGGATTGGCGGCGCGCCCGCTGCGCTGGTCGGTGGCCGCGCCGATCGGTCGGTGGCCCTACCACTCGCCGCATGTACGAGGGCGGTGGGTGGTCGAGGGAGCACCGTCCGCGGCGCCGGTTCCAGCGTCGCGGACGGCCCCGGGAGGGGCGCCAGTGTCCCCACCGCTCCCCAGCGTGGCGACCGCGCTCGACTCCCGCATCAAGTGTGCAGCAGATCGGGTACGGAAAGTAGCCGGTGCAAATTTGCTCATGGCGGTCGGCGGTACCTGCGCCGCGCTACTGGCCGCGTGCGCATCGGAACGGGACCGCTCAGCTCCCCGCCGATCGAGTCGGCGTGGGCGAGCGCGCCGGTGCGCCCGCCGGCTGCGCCGACCTTGTGCTGACCGCGCCGTGCCCGCCTGGGGGCACGGACGTGATCATCCCGAAGCGCAACGAGCCCGACCTGGACGACCTGCCCGACTCCGTGCGGTTCGCTCTCGATCCACCCGGTGAGCGATGTCGCCGACGTCCTCGCGCTGGCCCTGGAGCCCGCCCCCGACACCGTCTAGTCCGATTGCCATCAGGTCGTCTGTGTCCATGCGTCATCTGTGCGTGGCGGTCCGTCGATCGTCAGGATTGCTTGACGATCTTAGAGCTCCTTGTTGGCGGCCACCTCGTCCAGGTGCTTCGCGCGCTGCTCGTACATGACCCTGCAACAGCTCGTCGGCCTCGGCCAGCTCAGCCAGCGGCGGCGTGGTCTCCGGCCGGTCACGGTTGCGACAGACCGCCGCGTGTCGCCGTTGGGCCGGCCAGGCGGGGACGGAGCATCGCGTCTGCGAGACTCCCCACTTCGACTGACGACAAGGACACAACTCAGTAGTGAGCACGACACCTTCCAATCCCGTTGAGACGACGGGGGAGATTGTCCTGACCTTCGGCCCTGACGGCCCTGTCGTGACCGCCCCCGAGCGGGTCGCCGTCCCGGCCATGGACCTGTTCGACATGGACCGGGTAGCCGACGACCCCCGCGCGGTGGAGCTGCCGGGCGGCGTCCGCTACCTGATCGGGGCCGCGCACCGGCGGCTACGCGGCGCTGTCTACCTGCATCGTTTGCGGCACTGAGCGCGTTTTACTGGGCCGGAGAAGCGCCCGGCGGTACCGCCGGTCCGCCACCGGTCGGCGCTGCGTGCTCTGCCACGGTCGGGCAGGTGAGCGCTGCGCGCACCGACCTGCAGCCGCCCATCGCGGTGATGACCGCCCGGCCGGCCCCGGCCTTGCCCGAGGACGGGCAGGAAGACTGCTGCTACAGCTTTGAACCGAAGCTGGACGGCTGGCGCTGCATCACCTTCCACCGGGCCAACGGGCGGGTCGCCCTGCAGTCACGCCAGCAGAAGCCGTCGACCAGCTACTTCCCGGAGATCGCCACGGCGGTGGGGGAGCGGGTGCCGGCGGGCAGCGTGCTGGACGGCGAGCTGGTCGCCTACTGCGGCGGCCGCTGCGACTTCGCCGCCCTGCAGCGGCGGGTCACCGGCCGGCTGAGCGTGGCCTGCCCGGTGACGTTCGTGGTGTTCGATGTGTTGGTGCTCGCCGGGGAACGCCTGCGGGCCCTGTTGGACGGGGCGGCGCCGCCGCTGGCCCTGATGCCGGCCACCCGCGAGCTCGTCGGCGCCCAGGCCTGGATGCGCGACTACGCCGACGCCGGGGTCGAGGGGGTGGTGATCAAACACCGCCGGCACGGCTACCGGCCACGGCGCCGGTCCTCGTGGTGGAAGGTGCGCCGCCGGACCACGGCCGAGGCCGTCGTCGGTGGTGTCATCGGCCCGCTCAAGGCACCGGAGATGCTGGTGCTGGGGCTGCCCGACGAGCGTGGCCAGCTGCGGGTGGCTGGCCGCACCGGCCCGTTGACCCTGCCTGCCCGCCGGGAGCTGGGCGGTCTGCTGGTGCCCCCGCAGCGGGTGCACCCCTGGCCGCAGCGCATCTCCTCAAGCCGGTTCGGGCGACTTCCCCCGCAGCCGCTCGACTACACGCCCACCGAGCCGTTGCTGGTCGTCGAGGTTGACGCCGACATCTGTTTCGATCAGCAGCGCTGGCGGCACGCCACGACCTACCGACGGGTACGCGGCGACCTGGAGCCTGCCGACCTGGCCTAACGCTCCCGGGTCACGCCAGCGACTTACCCGAGATCGTTCAGTGCGCGTGCTGCCAGCGGATCAGATGGCGGATCTTGACGGGTAGCACAGCGGGCAGGCTGGCCGGGGGACGTCGGCGAGGGCGGCAGCGATCACGAGGTGCCCGCATCGCGCCATCACCCGTCCATCGCGCGCTAACTCCCGGCTGGCCACCTCGACGGAAACCTGGTGGCGGTGTCCGTCGCCGCAACAGTCGATGGCGATCGAGCGCACGCGGTCGGACTGGCATGGGGCCGGTCGTGCTCCGGGGCGTCGCACGTCGGGACCTCCGATCGGGGCCCGGATCAAGCCACATCGGGCCACGGGGTAACGAGGGGAGCGGCCAGCATGCCGTTTCGGTTGATCTGGCGTGCAGGCGCAGCCGCAACGCTACGCGCAGGTGCTCAGTTATCCCTTGGCGGGGGAGACGGGGGAGCATGTGACGGCCGAAGCCGTGGCCGAGTTCTGGCACCCGACAGCCGGACGAGTGCGGCGAACACGACTCGGTCTGCCCAGTTCCGGCGGGGTCTGGGTTTGGTGCGGCGGAGTACGGCGACGTCGTGCCGCGGCGCGAGGAGCTCGATGTCCCTAGTTGAGGACGTTCGGCCCATCAACAGGAGGAGCCCGAGCAGGTGGTGGAAGATCAGGTACAGGAGGCGCAGCGACACGGCGGAGATCATGCAGGGAACCGGCGGCCATCAATCACTGCTGGTTAGCGGCATGTGCAGCATTTTGGAACCCCACAGGGTGTCGGCAGCCGGCAAAGCAGCAGGTCCGCGGCCCTGCGCCGAGTTTCGGGCACCTACAATGCCGTTAGAATCATGTCCTGGTGATCGCGGAAGCGCCGGGCCAAGCGGCGGCGTCTTTGGCCAGGGGTCCGCAGCGGTTGTGGTTGTCGCGGACGCCAGCGGTGTAGGCGCCCAGGTAGCCGTCGCCGCAGATCGGTCAGAACCTGCTCGTCGAGGTGCTTCTCGCCGGCCGCGCGGGCGGCTTGGGCGTGCTGGTCGGCGTCGCTGAGCAGGTCGGCCATCGCCCCGACGTAGGCGCGTCTCCGACCACGTGCACCGTCCGCTCGGGATACCGGGCCGCGATCAGCTCGGCCAGAACTCGGGCGCACGCGATCTTTCCGGTGTGGCGGGGCCGCCAGAGCCTGTGGGGTTCCCACAAGATTCCCACAAGTCGGCCTGAGCCTGTGACTTGCGCCGATCGACGGATTCCACGTTTCAGGCATGATCACGAGGCGAAGATCAGGAACGAGGAGCGCAGACCTAACCCGTCGACCCAGTGAATGATCAAGGCTAGTTTCGCCGGAAGAACACCCTCCCCCAGTTTGAGGGAATCCGATTACCGAGAAGTAGGAAGTTCGTGACAGAGAACGTGACGCCATTGAGTACGTCCGTCCAGCTCCCGTTGTCGGAGAACGGTACGTCCACCGACTGGTCAAAATCGGAGTAGTTCACGACGACGATGAACCGTTCGAGGGAACCGTCTTGACCCTGCCCGAACCGATGAAAGACAGCCACGTTCTGGCCCGGGAACACGCCATATCTGTCGTGATTCTGGTTGTCGGCCGGAAAGAAATTCGGTGAACGCAGTGAAGCATGATTCGCCCTGATCTGGATGAGTGCCTGATAGATCGAGTAGAGACCCTTCCCAATGGGATCTTCACTCAGCGGCTGCCACCGTAAAGGCCGCCGCTGAACGCGCTTCTGGTTGCATGGGAGAAGGCGGTCGTCATCAGGGAGGAAGTACTCTTCGCCGAACTCCTGTCCGTTGCGGATCATCGGTACGCCGGGGCAGGTCAAGAGGGCGATCGCTGGTGGCTGCGTCTTGAACCACCTCGATGATCGACCGCCGGCGCGTTGAGTGATCGTCGAGTGGTCGTGGTTGTCGGTGTACGTGACAGGCGACTTGCCGGTGGCGTAGTCGAAACTCGCATTGAAGATCCTAAGTGCTTCGGCATCGATCGATCCGTTCATGTACTGCGAGTTCTTCGTGAGCCACTCGTCGAACCAGTTTCCTGCAGCGCACACGAAATTCGTGTCGTCGATCGCCTGATAGCCATTGATATCTTCGAGAATCAGCGGCACCTGGGCTCTGCCCGTCTGTGCCAGGTGAGCCTTAAGATCGGTGACTAGCTTCGCAATCCCCAGATTAGGGTCTCGGACCAGGAAGCCCTTCGTGAAATCGAATCTGATCCCGTCGAACTGGAACGTGTCCAACCAGTACCTGCAGACGTCCAAGATGTAGAGCTCGGTGCACCTGTTATTGTAGTCCAGGTCCTCAAGGTCGCCGAACTGATCGGCGAAACCACCGGTGAAGGGCGAGTCACTGGGGTGCATGTAGAGCCAGTGGTAGGGGAACCCCTTGTTTGGCCCCATCACTTGGGGCGCAACGTGGTTGAAGACACCGTCAAAGATCACGTGTGTATTTGTTGCGTGTAGCTTGTTGATCAGCTGCTTCAGCTTGAACAGCCGATCCAACGGTGTTCCGGAGTCCTCGACGTACCTGTTCTCCACCGCAAATGGCCAGTTCGGAATGTATCCCCAATCGAAGTCATCCGGGCACGGAGGAATGCTAGTCGGGACACCCATCAGCGGCATGAACTCGATGGCGTTGATGCCTAGTCCCAGCACATGGTCCAGCTTGTCGCTTACCGCGTCGACGGGTGCTCGCGCCCCCCTGAACTGCGCGGTGAAGTCGTCAACCATCAACTCATAGATGACCATGTCGTTGAAGGACAGCCGATGCTGAACCGGGTTGACGACGGTCGTGTTCCCGCCGACCGCGAAGGCGGAATTCTCGAAATCCGAGCTACCCGTCAGCTTGGTGCAAGGGTCCGAGCACCAGCGCTGTGTGTCGTCGGCGAATGTCGGGTAGTACTTGTACTGGTAGAAGCCATCCGGCAAGTTGGGGATCGCCAAGGTGTACAGAATTCCGATGGTCGCACCATTGACGTCCTCGACGAAATTCGTACCGACGTCACGGCAAATGAAGTCGCGCCGGGCCATCTGCGGAGCGCTAGCGAAGTCCCAGTCTGCACCCCCGATCTTGTTCTGAAAATCGCCTCTTACCCGGATCTCCTTGATCTGAGGGTCCCCACCGTTGCTGAATAGCCTTTCATTTGGAAAGAAGAGTCGGAACTCCACCTGCTGGCCGGTAACAACTGCGCCGAATTGTTCGAACATCTCCACCCTCACCCGCCGACGACCCGTGGCCCGACGTTGATACCTAACCGGTTCCCGAGGCCGGACAGGCGGAGATCGCCCACGCAGCCTCGAGTCCTCGATCTCGTGTTAAGACAGCTTGCGTTTACCAATTGCACATGCGCATCCGCCCATCGTTTTCGTGCTCACGCCGAGCAGGCGGGTTCACCCGGGCCGCCCGGGCGCCGGTTCTTCCGCCACATGGGGTCAACCGTCATGGAGTAGTGCCGGCCGTCCGGGTTGGCCTGCGGGAACACGACGACGTCGAGCAGCTGGACAATCTCGCGGACTTTCTCGGCATCGAGGGTCATCCCGCCCTGGCGGATACCACTGCCGGTGCGGTAGCCGTCGGTCAGCAGCTGCACGAAGTTGATCAGGATGTCCGCGCTACCCCATCCCCGCGCATGGACGCCGCCGAGCAGGCACACCCCACCGCCCGCGGGTGCGCCGCGATGCACTCGGATCGCGCGGCTGGTCCGGCCTTCCCAGGTCAGATGCGGAAGACCGACGAGTTCAGTGAAGCCGGCGTTGGCGGGGCCCGCCGCCACCTTCAGGGCGGTTTCCACCTCGGCCACGTTCAGATAGCTCACCGCTCGTCCCTCTCCATCGCCGCCGCTTGTGCCGCGTACCGATTACCTCGGCCGACGTGAGTGAGGCTCTCCTGCGCGGCCTCATCAACATCCTCATGCTGGTCCACTTCGTAGCCCGCATCGGCGAGTTGGCCGATCACAGCGTCGTCGACGACCGCATCGACCTGAAAGCCGGCGCTCTTCTCCTTCAGTGTCTGCGGATACACCCGAACCCCGTGGACACGGACCAAGTCGGCCATCGAATCACGGTCGGGTCCATGTACGGTGATATGGATCCTGGGCACAGGAACCTCCTTCCAAGGAATCAACACGAGTCTGGCCGTGACTCGCATGGTCATCCCCAGGAGATCGGACTGACCCCCAGTCTCCCGCACCCTGCCCGGCGCTCAAGGGGGCAATCCTACGTATGGCGATGTCGCCCAGGAACGTGTAGCTGCCGGTAGTCCCGTTCGTGGTGGCAAGGTCGAGCAAGCGTTGGCAGACTCGGAGGTGAGCCAACCGGGGGCCCGCGCTCGAGGTTGCCCCCGCCGTCCGCATCCACGTAGTGGAAGCTTGGTCATATACCTGCAGCATCACGGAAGTGTCCGAGCCACGGTTCTCGCCTGCTCCATCGGTGTCAACGGGCAATAGTCAACGCTGTTGCAGGTATCGGCTACTGTCACCGATGAGTGGACCCGGTCTGGTTGAGCATTGTCGCACCGAGGTACTCAGCTCAGTGATCGATGTCGATCACGAGACGATTCGGTGTCGTGAGCCACTGCAGGCGCACGTTGGTGGGGTGTCGTTCCCCGATCCCGATCGACAGGACGTCCTCGAAGTCTCCGGTCTGCGCGATCGCGACGACGTTCGCCAGCCCGGACGGCCCGGACGTCCGGAACTTCAGTGATCCTTCGAAGCTACCCTGGTTGTGAGCGCCATGGATCGTCACGGCGGTGAAGGTCAGGCCGGTCAGCCACTCCACCTCATCGGACGGGTCGTCGATCAATTCGTCGCTCTTCAGGGTGGCGTCAGCGCGCTCGCCGGGCCCGCGTTGGCGCACGTGAGCGGCGTTGGCGGCCTCCCGCTGGCGCGTAGCCGGTAGCGGCCGGTGCCGGGGGTTGCGGCGACGGCGCCGCTACGGTATCCGGGTCATCGCGGCGACGCTCTGATAGGCGGTGTCGGCCACCGCGGGCACTTGGGCGGTGTTGAGGGCGTCGATGATGCCGTGCTCGCGGGCGGCGCGCCCGGTAGCGCGGGTGAGGCCCAGATCAGCCGACCGGCTGGTTTGGCGCTGACCTGCACGTTGTGTCCGTGGCATTTGTGCTTTCCCGAATAGAATGGGCGGTCTCGGCCGCCGGTCATGGCGACCCGGTCGATCCGCAGCAGAGTGTCGTCGAGGGTTACGAACGCCTTGCCCGGGCGATGTCGATGGCCTGCGAAAGTCGGTGCCCGCGCCGCCAGCAGGGCGAGCGCTTCGCGCACATAGCGGTGTGGTGATCGTCAATCTCTCGTCCAGACCGTGCGGGGTTCCAGAACCCGATTCTGGGGTCTGACCAGCGGTTTCACGCCGCGGGTTCGTACTCGTTGATCAGACCGCCGAGGATCGGTCGGCGCCGGATCCTGCCGTAGACCGGCTTCGGGACAAGCGCTTCCGGGCGTGGCGGGCGCAGTTGCAGCGCTCGATGTGGCCGCCGCCTGTTGTAATGCACGGCGTACCTGGCAAGTACCCGACGAAGGTGCTGCTCGCCGAAGATCAGCATCCGGTCGGTGAGTTCGGTGCGGACGGTCAATACGAGGCGTTCAGCGAAGCAGTTCGCCCGCGGACAGCGCGGCGGGATTTTGACAACCTCGATACCGGCATCGGCCAGCACGGCGTCGAACGAGGCCGCGAACTGCCCGGCACGGTCGCGAACCAGGAACCGGAACCGTCCGACCTGCTGGCCGAGGTCCATGACGAGGTTGCGGGCCTGCTGGGTGCTCCAAGGCCCGTCGGGGTGCGTCGTGACGCCCAGGACGTGCAGGTAGCGGTCGTGGACTTCGAGGGCGAACAGGACGTAGAGCCGCTGTAGCGTGACCGCGCAGTCGATGTGGAAGAAGTCGACCGCGAGCATGCTGGTGGCCTGGGTGCGCAGGAACTGCCGCCAGCTGGTGTCGGTGTGTCGGAGCGGTGCCGGTGGGATCCGGTGGCGCTTGAGGATCCGGCGGATCGTCGAGGCGCCGACGCGGTGGCCGAGTGTGAGCAGCTCGCCCTGGAGCCTCTGGTATCCCCAGCTGGGGTTATCCGTAGCCATCCGCACGATCAACGCCGCGATCGCCTCGTTGATCGGTGGCCGTCCGGGCGTGTTCGGATAGGTCCACTTCTTGCGCACGAGACTGCGATGCCAGCGCAGGATGGTGCGCGGGGTGACCAGGCGATGGCGCCGCAGTGCTCGCGGCAGCCGCCTGACGAGCGCGGCGAGCACGGCCCTGTCCGCCCACTTCAGGCGGGGTCTGGGGTTGGTGCGGCGCAGGACGGCGACCTCGT
Source organism: uncultured Actinomycetota bacterium (assembly GCA_963736375.1). Classification (GTDB taxonomy): domain Bacteria; phylum Actinomycetota; class Actinomycetes; order Mycobacteriales; family Pseudonocardiaceae; genus Pseudonocardia. Next base: position 19,976 of record CAVTOL010000017.1, on the reverse strand, counting down.
GCCGCAGCACGAGGAGCTCGACGTCCTTGGTGCTGGACGCGCGGCCCATCAGCAGGAGCAGCCCGACCAGGTGCTGGAAGATCAGGTACAACAGCCGCATCGACACGGCGGAGATCATGCCCAGCCGCTGTCGATCATCAATCACCGCTGGTCATCGGCAGGCGCAGCATTCTGGAACCCCACAGGCAGAACACGTCGTGGCGGGCGCCCGGGACCGGGTCGGAGATCCACACGAGCTCACCGTCGAGGGTGCACACGACCTGGACGTTCATGCCGGTGGTCTTGTGCTTGCCCGAGTACAGGCCCGGGTCGGAGGCCCATGACCAGCAGGGCAGCAGGGTGCCATCCACGATGTACTGGCGGCCCGGCCGCAGTTCTTCGGCGATGGGGACATGGCGGGCCAACGCCCGCGCCAGCAACGGGGTGATCGCCGTGATCGCCCGGCTGACCGTCGACTGCGACACTCCGTAGGTCTCGGCCAACTCCCACTGCACCCGATTCCGCCGCAGATACGTCAGGGTGATCACCACCGAATTCCCCAACCCAAGAATCGGTGGCCACTCATGACGGTCCGCCACGGGAACAGATTGCTGGATCTCGGCGATCAGTGCACACAGATCTTCGATCTCATGGCGGGAGAACCCGGTGGTATAGTACATTCTCGGCGGCCTGCCTACGGTAGATTGAGTCGGCAAACCCAATTCTTCCGGAAAGCGGGCCGCCACCTATCTCGACACGCCGCATGCGAAAACTACTTCCCAAGGCCGTGAATAAGCCTCACAGCCTCCGATAGCACCTCGCGTTAAGCCGGGGAACCAGTCAAACAACCCCCCGGCACAGGCCAGGACACGATTCCTCGGCTTAACGTAAGGCTCGGCATAATCGGTGTGCAGGATGACCCCGGCGATCGCCTGCCTGCCGGTCAGCGGCGCCGACACAAACGGGTAACGAACGGATCACCGGCGCTTCTGCGCCTACGCCGGTCGTTTGAAGTTCACGCCAAGCCCGCGGCGACGAGCGTCACGCGTACCTCGTCGTCGAGGGATTCGTCGATCACGGTGCCGAAGATGATATTTGCCTGCGGGTGAGCGGTCTGCTGTACCTGCGAGGCCGCCTCGTTGATCTCGAATAGGCCGAGGTCGGAGCTGCCCGCGATGGACAGCAGCACCGCCCGGGCGCCGTTGATCGATGTTTCGAGCAGCGGTGAGTTGAGCGCATTGCCGACCGCCCGCACCGTGCGGTGCTCCCCGCGTGCCGACCCCATGCCCATCAGCGCGGTGCCCGCGCCGGACATGATCGACTTAACGTCCGCGAAATCGAGGTTGATCAGCCCCGGGGTGGTGATCAGGTTGGTGATGGCCCGGACCCCAGACAGCAGCACCTCATCGGCCGACCGGAAGGCATCCATCAGCGGCACATCCGCATACAACTCGAGCAGCCGGTCGTTCGGGATGGCAATCAGGGTGTCGCATTCCTCGCGCAGCGCAGCGATGCCGTCCTCGGCGTGCTGCGCGCGCCGCCTGCCTTCGAAGGTGAACGGGCGGGTGATAACACCGATGGTCAGCGCGCCGACGCTGCGGGCAATGGCGGCGACGACCGGTGCTGCGCCGGTGCCGGTGCCACCACCCTCGCCTGCGGCGATGACCACCATGTCGGCCCCGTCGAGGACCTCGGTGATCTCCTGGTGGTGCTCCTCGGCGGCTTTACGGCCGATGGTGGGGTTGGCCCCGGCTCCGAGGCCACGGGTGAGCTCACGGCCGATGTCGAGCTTGACGTCCGCGTCGGACATCATCAGGGCCTGGGCGTCGGTGTTCACCGCGATGAACTCCACGCCCTGCAGGCCCACTTCGATCATGCGGTGGACGGCGTTGACACCGCCACCACCGATGCCGACGATCTTGATAACGGCCGGGCAACGTTGGCCTGGTATTGCGGGTGCTGCTGCATCGAGCAGTTCGGTGTCGAGCGCGGTGTCCAGCGTGGTGTCACGAGCGGTGTCATCACTGTACGAGACTCGCCTCAACAGTCCGTGGTTGGCCCTCGGCCGGGGAGTGGGGCGAGCTCGCGAATGCTCGTCTTCGAAGGCGCGGATAACGGTCACCTTTTCCGCCCACCCTCCTCATCGACGGAGCGTCGCCGTATGGACAGCTTTCGCGCCGGCTCTGCCGTCGATACGCCGGACTCTACGCTATCAACGTGCTCGCCACGTGCGCCAGGGTCGAAATGATTTCTCCCTATGGCCAGATGGATCGGAATCGCCCTTGCAAATCGGTGAGAGCTGAATTGCACCGATGTGATTTTAAGGAAAGTGCCTGGTTTGCGTAGCGTCGGTCGGCGCCGGTTCGCCTGCAACTAATGAGTTCCCGCCTATCCGGTCGCGCCGCGGTCCTTGGCACCCCGTCGCCTCGGCGCGAGATGGCCGCGGGTGTTGCAAAAGGGTGGGGTGATGTCGACACTGCCGAGCCTGCGCCGTCGCTGCCACGGCGCCAAGTGCATGGCCATCACGGTGGGTGGCCGGTCACGACCAACCCGGTCGCGCTCAGAGTCATCGAGGCCACTTCGCGGTGCAGGTCCCTGTCCCAGCCCGGTGTGTGGGTCACCAGGCCCGCTGGGTGGAGGAGCAGCAGCGCATCCGGGTAGCGGCGATGGTGTAGATGGCCCGGTTGAGGGCGTGGTCTCCGCCGCGGTTGAGCCGGTGACGCACGGTCCGGCCGCTGCTGGCCTCGATCGAGCCCGGTGGTCCTCCACCCGGGAGCACCGCAACGACACTCACAGATCTTGGCGTCACGGCGACGATCCCCACGGGTCAAACCGCTACGCTGGGCCACGAACGTCCTCCTCAGTAGGTCATTGGGACATCAAGCCCGTCAACCCCACCAGGAGGACGTTTCCTTGATCAAACCCTGAACCTCGAGATCTTTCTACGGCTCGCGTTGCCGAAGCCGTGGGGTGCCTGGGCGCAGCGCGCGCGGGTCTTGCGATCACGACGGCCGCGGCGAACGCCCTCTGGAGCGCCATCGGCCAGATCGGTGTCGAGCATGACCGCCCGCCTCGTGTTGTTCGCGCTGCTGACCGTCATCGCCACGGCCGCCGCGGCGCTGTCGTTCTCCGCTGCGAGACCTTTGCGTGCTGTGCGGGTTCGCGCCCGAGCTGGTGTGGCTGCTGCCGGTTGTCGTCGACGCGGGGCGGCGGCCGGGTCGCTGGTCTGGCTCGGCGGCCGAACCCACGAGCTGGCCCGCCGCTTCGCCCGCACCCTCGCCCTGGCCTTGTTCGGGCTGTCGATGGTGGCCAACGCGCTCGCGCACGGCCCGGACGCCTACCGGTTCCATGGCGGTCGTCGTGATCGTCTCCGCGGTTGCCCCGGCGGTGCTCGGCGCCGTCGTCCATCTGGCCGTTCTGGTCGGTCGCCCGGCCGCTCTGCCCGTCGACGACGAGGAGCCGGAGCTGCTCGACGCGCACGGCCTGTCGCGGCTGTGGGAGACCGCGCCGCCAACTGCCGAGGCGTAGAACGGCGACGACCGGACGGTCCAACTGATCGCCAGCGGAGGCGAGCGGCGTCGCCTGTCCCGAGAACTGGGCGGCAACGTACGAGGCCCGCCGCCGCCTCGACGCCGCCCGCTCCACCGAACATCGCGCCGCGACCAACAGCGCGCCCCAGCTCTGCGGAGGTCCGTCATCAGTGTCCACCGTGATCGTGCTGGCCATCGCCGTCGCCGCCCGCATCGCCTGGCGCCGCGGCGCCCGCCTCATGGTGCTCGGCTTCGGCACGTTCGCCGTCGTGCCCGCCCTCGCCCTGCTCCGCACAACCTCATGGTGACTGCTGGCCTTGCTCGCCATCCCCGCCGCGCTGCTGGCGAGCACGCCGCTGCCGAGACCGCGTGGGCTCGGCGGTTCCTCCACGACTTGCAACCGCACCGCGCCGTCGGCTGGACCGGAAGCACCGCGACCCGTGGACCGGTCGGCTGCCCGGTCGGCTGATCGGCTCACGGTTCCTGATCGCGAAGATGGTCACCTCGTTCTACGGCCGCGAGGACGCGGAGCTTGAGGGCGAGCTCATAGCCGAGCTACCCGCCATCCTGCGCTGGGCGCTTGCGGGGCTCGATCGGCTGAAAAAGAACGCCAAGTTCACCGAGTCCGACGCCGCGCGAGGCCCGCCAGGATATGGAAGAGGCGGAGAGCCTTGTCGCCCAGTTCGTGGACGAGGCCTGCGTACTTGGCCCGCACACCGTGCCGGGGCGACGTGCTCTACGTCGCGTGGCACGTGTGGCGCGAGCCCAATCCGCACCTTCGGCCGCCAACAGCGAGCCGTCTACTCCGACATCTGTGATAGCCGTCCGCGGGCGGGCGGGGTGCGGCAGCGGCACGTATGGAACGAGCTGGGGCTGCGGGGGTCGTTCGTCCGCCGCATCCAGACGTCGGAGCGTGCGTCCGGCGACTCCTTCGAGAACTCCGTCCGGGCCGCCGAGTGCGCCGTCCCGAACCCATGACAGCCCGTCCGACTCGGGCCGGGGGTCAAGTCTGCCCAGCCGGGTCACGTACGAGGTCCAATGTCCGAAGATCGTTTGACCAGGCCCCTGACCTGAGAAGGGTCCAATGGGTCCAAATGAGATTCGAAGTTACGCGCGCGAGCCCGGCTCGCGCGCGTAGTGCACGTAATCCCAATAGTCAGTGGACCCAGTGAGCCTTTCCGAGCAATGTGTTGATCACCGTGTGTGATCCTCGCCTGGTCACGTGGTGCGGTGGTGTTCGTGGTGAAGCAGCACGAGCGCGGCGGCGACGATGGTGCCGATGCGCCAGGGACAGCCGCGCCACCGCCGCAGCGCCTTGAAGGTGGTCTTGAGCAGGCTGTTGGCGCGTTCGCCGAGCGCCCGCAGGGCGCCGTGGACGGCGTTGTAGGCCTGCTGGTCGATGTTGAGGACACCGCCGGTCGGTTTCTTGATCGGGATACGCAGGACCTCGGCCTCGCCTTCGTAGCCCAGGTCGGCCAGGCCGAGCGCACCGTCGTCGACCCAGGCGCGGATCTGGGTGAGCAGGTCGGGGTCGGCGCGGGCGGCGGTGGTGTCATGCTCACGGCCCGGACGCACGTCGGAGGTCCACAGCGGCCAGCCGTCGGGGGCGGAGACGACCTGGATGTTCCCGCCGTGATGGTGATGCTTACCCGACCACCACAGATCCACCCCCGCGGTAGGGCCGGGGGCGTGGTGGCGGTCGGTGTAGATCAGGGTGCCGTCCACGACGACGTGGGCGTGGCCGGCGGCCTTGGCCGCCAGCAGCGCCCCGTGCAGCGATGGTTTGCGGGCGGCCAGCACGGTGAGGGCTTCGTCGCGGTAGTCGTAGGCGGTCGACACGCCGATGTCGTTGTCGCGGGCCAGCTGGATCATCCGGGTGTCGGCGAACAACCAGCGCAACACCAGCACGGCCTGCCGGTAGGTGCTCAAGGCACGACTGCCGGTGCGGGTGCCGCGGCGGAGCCGCTCGGCGTGTAGCAGGCCGGACAGGAACAGCACGCTGTCTTCGGACACGTCCAGGACAGCGGTGTATGTGACACTCACGGCGGCGCGGAACCCCTGTGCGGATGATCTTTGGAAGGATCACCCCTTGTACCTGGGGTTCCGCGCTCTTTCGACGACCCGACCCGGCGTGTCGTCCCCCACGCAGCTACAGAGAGTCAGTGATCGTTACGCGGAATGGCTCAGTGGACCTCCCGCAGGTCATCAGAGCCGGTGTGGGCTGATCTTGGGTCATTGGACCCGCAACTGGACCTCAAGTGGACCGCATTGGATCCATCGAACATTCGACAGAACGCAAGGACATCAACGAAGAGACCATAAACGTCGAGCACGTACCGTTCCGCGAAGTCCCTACACGCCCGTGTGGAACCTCCCGGACGAGATCCGCGACCGATGCTCGCTGCCACGTCGGGGGCTACTGTTTGGTCCAGGTGCAGCCGCCCGAGGTCTGGAAAAACTCCCCCGCTTTGACCGTCACCGACCCCGGGCCCTGCGCGTCCCCACTCGAGATGATCGATTGGAGCTCGCCCGAGTCGTCCTTGGTGCGCTGCCAGTAGCAGTCCTTGATGGTCGCGTTCGTCGGCGGCCCCGCAGTCTTGTACCGGCCTGCGGCGATGTCCTTGCCGACCTCATAGGTGCCGTCCCTGATCGACGTAGCGGCGCCGCCGGGCGGAGTAGGAGCAGGCGCGACTGCGGTGGTCGGGGCGCGCTGCTGGGGCGCGGTCACGGGGACGGAGATATTGCGGGGCGGCTGAGAGCTCGGTGCGGTGGCCGCCCCGACTGCGGTGATGACCAGCCCCAGCAGGCACACTGCAGCCGCCGCCCCCGACGTGATCACCCCGGCGAGGGCTGGGCCGCGGTTGGTCGCCTCGCCACTGCGGACGCGGGCGAAACCGATGAGGGCCAGGACGAGCCCGATCGGCCAGATGAACCATTCGACAACGCCGACGATCGGGATCACAGCGAAGACCAGGGCAATGATGCCGAGCACAAGCCCCGCGGTGCCGAGACCGTTGCCTGGCGGGAGCCGTCGTGGACGGAGCGGGGGCGGGTAGGACCTGGGGCGCTGGTCATGGTAAGGATTGGGAGCGGTCATATCGCGCAGATCGGCCGGTCGGGGCGGACCGTTACGCGCGGGCCCGAAGGTGGTGACCGCTCAAGACCCACGCCCCGAGCCAGCTGCCCAGGCTAACCAGCTGGGGCGAGTTGACGCGGTGCCGGAGCGGATCGTCCTCAGCTCCCACGACGAGATCCTGGCTGCGTTGCCTCTTGCTCGACCACGAGGTTTCGCCCCGAGCACCTCAAAGTGGAACAAGATCGAACACCGGCTCTTCTCCCACATCACCGCCAACTGGCGGGGCCGACCGCTGACCAGCCACGAGGTCGTGGTCAAGACCATCGAGTGGACCCGCACCCGCACCGGGCTGCGGGTCGAGGCTGCGCTGGACACCGGCGACTACCCCATCGGGATCACCATCAGCAAGCAGCGTTTGGGCGCCCTGCCGTTGCAGCGCCACACCACCAACGGCGCCTGGAACGACACGCTGCACCCGCAGCCCGCGACAGCTACCGGGGCGATGCCGGTCGGCGAGCAGGGCGGGTCGGCCGAGCGACGCCGGGAGGTGCTCGCCCGACTGGCCGACCCACGGCTGAACGGCATGAGCACCCCCGAACTTGACCAGCTGGCCGCAATCCTGGCCCCGGCCCAGGCCGCCCGGACCCAGCAACGCTACAGCCAGCAGCGCGGCGGCCGAGCCCGCCGCGAAACGGGAAACCTGCGCGGCACACCGCTGTTCGACGACGCCGCTCGCCTGCTGCTCACCCTGATCTACCAGCGACAAGTGTGCTCGATGAACGTGCTGGGCGAGCTGTTGGAGGTCACCGCCACCTGCATCGCCTCCCTGGTGAAGGAGACCAGCGAGATCCTCGAGGACCACGACCACCATCCCGGCGCCACATCAGTCTGCTTCGGCACCGCTGCCGACCTGATCGCCTTCCTCGACCAGGACATCCGCCCAACCCGGACCGGGATCATCCAGACCCTGTCCGACCCCGTATTGACCGGGATGAGCCGCGACGAGTTGCGTAAGCTCACCGAGCGGCTCGCGACCCGGCAGGCGGCCCAGGCCGAGCGGCTCACCCACCAGCGCCGCGGCCGCCTACGCCAGCCCGGCACCCGCCGCGGGTCTTTCCGCAGAAGATCAGCAACGATGAGCGGGTCCTACTCACCGTCCTCTACCTGCGCAAACTGTGCACCCTCGACGTTCTCGCCGACGCTCTGGGCGATGTCAGCCGCTCCGCGATCGGTGGCGTCATCCGCGAGACGCGGCCACTACTGGAGCAACACGCACGCCTTCCGTCCGCCTTTATCCGCTACCGCACCGCCGCCGAACTCCTCGCCGCAACGGCCCCATCCAGCAGCACCAACACCAACACACCGACGCCTTGATCTCTTAGCTTGATCTTTAACCTGTGCGTTGTCGTCGCTCGGTGATGGTCTTGTCGCGTTTGACGGTCTTGCCGACGTCGTGGCTGGTGGCAGGGTGGCGGTTGCGGGAGCCGGGTGGGCGTCCCGGGCCGGGTCGACCGGGTTTGGGTGCGCGGGCGGGCAGCGGGGTGGTCGGGCGGATGTTCCGAAACCCGCGACGGACCCTGGCCGGAGTCAGCCGGTTCGGGGCTGCGGGGCGTTCCCAGGGGCGGCGCAGGTCGGCGACAAGCGGTCGGGCCAGACGCAGTTGGGTGTGCGCGGCGATCACGATCCAGGTCCAGCGGTCGGCCGCGGCCGGGGTCCGGATCCTCGGGGTTGTCCAGCCGAGGGTCTGCTTGAACAGGCGGAAGGTGTGTTCGAGGTCGAAGCGGCGCAAGAACGCCTGCCACCAGCGGTCCACATCGGCCGGTGCGGCGCCGGTGGTGGAGGTCCACAACCACACCGGTTTGGGGTCGCGGTCACCGGGCAGGTGGTCGACCTGCAGCCGGATCAGGGTGCCCTCGATGATCGGCAACTCGCCGGTGTGGTCGATCCAGCAGGTGCGCCGGGTCAACCGGGGATGGACCCGATCCCAGCTGGTCGCTACGGCGGTACCGTAGCGGGTCGTCTCGGTGCTGGTGGTGTGCTGCGGGGCGGGCCAGGTCGCGGGCTTGTCCAGGGCGATCTCCGGGCCGTGCTTGGGCGGCCGCCCGGTCACCCCCGCCGCTCGCACGGGCTTGGGCAGACGCAGCACCCGGTCGGAGCGCAGTCGGCCGACCAGCTGGACGGGCAGGTCGGCCAGCACATACGCGAGTCGGGTGATGTCGTAGCCGGTGTCGGCCACGATCACGATGTCCGGGTCTCCGGGCTGCCAGTGCCCGGCGGTGATCAGCCTGTCGATCACCCCGCGGAGCTGGTCGGCGGTCACGGCGGTGGTGTCGTCAGCCGGGCCGAGCCGCACCGCGTCCAACACCGCAGTCCACGAGCTGCGACCGGTCTCCAACGCGGCCACGAACGAGTACGGCCAGCCCGGGATCAGCTGCGCGTTGTTCTTGGCCCGCCCGTAGACGTGGCAGAACAACCGGTCCGGGCTGGTCGCGGCGTCCGGGCGTAGCCACGGACTGACGTCCACCGCGAGCACGATCCGTCCATCCATGGTGGGCAGCGGTAGCGACGTCAGCACCCGGCGCAGCCGCTGCGGCTCGACCCAGCCCGCGTTCAGCGCGTCGTACATGGCGCCATGCCCGCGGCGGTGCTCGGCGGTCAGGGTCAGCTCAACCAGCGAGGTCACCGGCCCCTGGGCGCACAACACCGCATCGGTCAGCTCGAACAATGCATCCGCCCGCGCCGCCAGTGAGGCGTAGAACTCCCGACGGAACCACGCCAGATCACCCGGTCCGGTCAGGGTGTCACCCGACCTCGCAGTTCGGGCATGCGCCACACTGCACATCGCGGCCACCGCCTCCGTCTCCCGGCTCTGTGAGAGGAACCCGAAGAGGATCAAGCGGTGGCCGTGTCTTACCCCGTAGACACGCCGAACGAGCAGCCAAACAGGCGGCGTCACAGCGCTGGCAGGTTAAAGATCAAGCTTAGAGCCTGTTGGTGAACGGTTTCACGCCGTTTGTGGATCTTTCTGCTGCGGCTTCGGCACGGTGCGTTCAGTACCCCAGCGCGGCTGGGGCGATTCTCCGCTGCGTTGGTGGGCCAACTGCCGGGTCATGATCATGGTGGTGGCCCACAGCACCATGGCCTCGTGGTGCTGGGGCCGCCGCTCGTAGTCGCGGACCAGACGCCGGTGTCGGCTGAGCCAGCCGAACGTGCGCTCTACCACCCACCTGCGGGGAAGCACGATGAACCCGCTGACGGTGTCGGTGCGCTTGACGACGGTGACGGTCAGGGCCAGCACGGCCGCAGCCCCAGACGACCAGCCGCCCGGCGTACCCGCCGTCGGCCCACACCAGCGTGATCGTGGAGAACCGTTCCCGCAGCAGCGCCACCAGCCGGTGACCGCCGTCGCGGTCTTGCACACTCGCCGCGGTGACCAAAACGGCCAGCAGCCACCCATTGCTGTCCACCGCGACGTGCCGCTTGCGGCCCTTGATCTTCTTTCCGCCGTCGAATCCGCTGGTGGCGGCCCCGACCGTGTCCGCGGCCTTGACCGACTGGGAATCGATCACTGCCGCGGTCGGCAGTTCGGCCCGGCCCGCGCCCATCCGCAGCTGCCCCCGTAGCGCGTCGACCAACCGCTGCGGCAACCCCCGCTCGGCCCACCGTTGGAAGAACGCGAACACCGCCTGCCAGGGCGGGAAATCCGCCGGCAACGCGCGCCACTCCACCCCGTACCGGACCAGGTAGCCGATCGCGTCCACCACGACCCGTAACCGGTGCACCATCGGCCGTCCGCCCGGGCCTCGCCGCAACTCGGCCATTGCCGCCCGCGCCTGCGGCTCCAACAACTCCCACTCCGCGTCGGTCATGTCCGAGGGATATCGGGGCACCCGCTGCGCGCACACACAGCTGGCAACGGGGCAGTTGGCCTTCTCTGCCGAGACAAGGTAGACAGTCATCCCGAGGGCTTCTGGGCGAGGGGTTCGTGGTGATCTCCATCTGCCCAGAAGCCCTTTTCTGCACCCGGCATGACACGCCGGAGACGCCCATGATCTTTTTCATACGCAGCGGGAGCTGCGCCAGCGATCCCTGATCAGTTCGCCAACAGGCTCTTACAGTCGCTGTGCAGGGCGCAGCGCTGGATCAGCGCCTGGGCGCCGAACACCTCGCGCACCGCCGCGGACGCGCCTGGGCGCCGTCGACCACGACCAGCAGCCCGTCGTCGTAGCGCAAGCCGCCGCGGGCGACGAGGTCGGCCAGCAGGGCAGCGACCACGGTCTTGTTCTCGGTGGAGCCCTCCAACAGCCCGACCGGCTTCTTCGTGCCGTCGGCGGTGATCGCCAGCGCGACGACCATGCAGCGCTCGGCCAGGTGCTCGCCGTCGAGCATGAGCAACGTGATGTCCTCCCCGGCCAGGTCGCGGGCCATCAACTCGGCCAGCGCGGTCTGCCTGACGAACCGACGCGCGATCGCCGAGCGTGACGTCGACTTCTGCATGCCGGTCACCTGCTCGCCGACCGGCTCGGCGGTGCGGGCGTGCCGCCGGGTCGCCACCCCGGCCAGCACCCGCTCCATCACCACCCGCGTGAGCACGTCCTCGGCGGCGAAGTGCGCGTAGCTGGTCAGCGGCATCTCATGGCCGTTGACGGTGCGGGCCCGGGGCCGGGTCACCGCGACCTTGCGGCCGCCGAGGGTGACCGTGCCAGGCCCGGTGCCGTGACGCACCGCGGCCCGGCCCGGGTCGTGGCGGCCCTTCGGCCCGCACGCCTCGGCGATCTCGGCCTCGAACATCGCCTGCATCACCGCCATCCCGGCGGCCACGCTCATCGCCAACAGCCCCTCCCGAGCGGCACCGGCGATATCGGTCATCGCCAGCTGAACCTCCTCCGGCAGATCCGGCAACGCGGCAGCGGCGGAGACCTCAGCGAGGCGAACAGGAGGTACGGTCTTCATGGCGGACCCTCGCCTTCCTTCGAGGTGTTATTGGCCGTTCACCCCAGGACCTACCACCAGGCGGGTCTCAGGTCAGGGACCGCCACCCCAACTTCCACGAAGACCGGGACAACGTCCCGCTCTCGCACGGCAGGGACTACCCACCAGGCGAAGGGGCAATCCCGGCGACGGTGATCGCGCAGCTGATCGGCCATCAGCATTCACCGGCAGTACTGAAGGACCGGGTGCGGCATGCAGCGGGCGTTCGACCGGCTATCGGTGATCGCAGTCATGATCGAGGGCCCGCAGCTGCGGATCACGGCGGACACCGCGGCGTACCGGCGGTCACCGGCCGTCCTGACGCGGGGGCTGCCCGGTCGGGAGCCGTTCGCGGAGTTGGTCGACCAGCGCGCGTTCGAGGTCTTTGGGGACATTCTCCGCACGGGGGAGCCTGCGACGGTGCGGGGCTTCCGGATGCAGCTCGAGCGGAGCTCGGCGGGCGCGTCAAGTTCTTCGTCGATATCGACACCGGCGTGCGGGCGACGCGCCTGGACGACGGGGCGGTCGGCGCGGCCCAGCGCTTCGGCGGCTTTGCTGCGCCCGGTGCTAGACCACTGGCTGCCCCACCGGGTCCGCGGCCACGTGCTGATCTGCATGCTCGCCAATACCTGACCTGGCACCTGCGCCGCACCCCTGGCCCCGCTGACCTACACCGCCGAACACCCACCGGCCCGGGCCAACCCGCTCGCCCCGGCCACCCGCTCCACCCACGCCGACGCCAAACCCGCCCCCCACACCACCACCGAGGGCCTGCCCGTGCGCGGCTTCCGCGGCCTGCTCTAGCACTAGGGCACCATGACCCGCAACACCATCGCCCTCGGCGAGCACGCCTTCGACCAGCTCGCCACTCCGACCCCAACCCAGCAACGCGCCTTCGACCTGCTCGACGCTCCCGCCCCGCTGACCATCACGTAGACAGGCCGCCACCGACAAATCCTCTGATCGCACGGGAGACACCCGCCCAAGATCACGAAACTTCAGGCCAACGAACGGTCAGCACGGCGCGACATCGCGTGCCACGAACGAACCCGCACCGCCCTAACGGTGCTGCTCAGACGGCATCAACCCGCACCCGCCTACACCGCGTGGCAGCGGGCCGGGGAACTTGAGGTCCGCCCTCGGTGCTCGACCAACGCCTCGGACTTCGCGTCGGCTTGGCGATCTCCGGCGCCTTCGAGATAGCTCTGGACCTGACTGCGCGCGATGAGCTCGGCGGTGCGCAGGTCGCCGGAGTCGTGGTCGTAGAGGCTGAACGTGCGGAGGAACCGCAGCTGCGCGTCGCGGTACCGGTCGTCGTACTCGCCGGGGCACAGCTGGGTGAGCTGCCACCACCACGCGACGGCCTCACCCTCGTGCAGCACCGCCTCCGGCCTGCGGCCGAGGGCGCGCAGGCCTGCTCCAAGGCTGATGAGCGAACGCGCGATGTCGCCGGTGTGGCGGGCAGGCTCGGCGGCTGCGAGGTGGCGGCCAAGGTGCACGGCCTCGTCGGTGGCGGCGAGCGCGTCGTGGTGCATCCCGAGCGCACGCAGGCTGATGCCGAGCTCGGTGAGCGACCGGGCGAGCTCGGCGGTGTGCCGGGCCGGGTCGGCGGCCGCGAGCTCCCGGTTGAGCTGGACGGCCTCGACACCGGGGGCGAGGCTTTGTTCGTAGGGCCTGTGTCCGCGCAGTCCGATGCCGAGGTGGGTGAGGGAGCGGGCGAGGTCGGGGGTGTGGCGGGCCGGGTCGCCGGCGGCCAGCTGCCGGTTCAGCCGCACCGCGTTGCGGCCCGCGGCGAGGCTCGCCGTGTACGACCCCATGTCCCGCAGACACGCCCCGAGGACGCCGAGCGCGCGCGCGAAGTCGGGGAGGTGCCGGTTGCGGTGCGCGGCGGCAAGGTCCTGGTAGCGCTGGACGGCCTCGCGGCTGGCCGTGAGCGCGTCGTCGTGCGCGCCGGCCTCTCGCAGGACGGCGGCGAGGTCGGTGAGCGAACGGGCGAGATCGGGGCTGTGGCGCTCGGCGCTGTTGGTGGCCACGTCCCAGTGCAGCCGGACGGCCTCGCGGGCGGCGGTGGCCGCCTCGTCGAGCGCGCGGAGCTCCAGCAGGCTCGCGCTCACGGCGGCGAGGGCGGCGGCGAGGTCGGGGTAGTGGCGCGTGGGGCGGGCGGTAGCCAGATCCCGGCAACCCTGGACCGCCTCGCGGCCCGCCGCGAGGGCTTCGGCATGCGCCCCCGCCGCCGTCAGGGTGACGGCGAGGCCGGTGAGGGAGCGGGCGAGATCGGGGGCCAGGGCGAGGTCCAGGTCGCGCATCAGCTGGACGGCTTCGCGGTCGGCGGCAACGCCGTCGTCGTGGTTGTCGAGCGACCGCAGGCTCGCGCCGAGGCCGGTAAGCGCCCGGGCGAGGTCGGCGGGGTGGTCGCCGAGATCCCGGTAGAGCTCGATGGCCTCGCGGGTGGGGGTGAGGGCCTCGGCGTGCGCCCCGGTGTCCCGTAGGATCCCGCCGAGCTGGGCGAGCGCGCAGGCCAGCCGCGGACCATCCTCCGTGGTCTGCGCGCGCAGATGCTGCGCCTCGGCCCGTCGCAGCGCCGCCCGCACCGGAGACCACGCCGTCGCCTCGGTGATCGGGAGGAGCCGCTCGACGTCGGCGCTGTCCAGTGCGCGGCCGGTCAGGGTCTCGACGAGGTCGTCGCGCAGGCTCAGGCGGTCGGTGAGCACCGCCGCCTCCGTCACCGCGACCAGCCGGGCGTCGGTCAGCAGCGGGTGCGCCAGTGCGGCGAGGCGGGGGGAGCAGGCGGCGGCGCGGGCGATGCGCAGGAAGACCGGTGGGTCGTCGTCCAGTGCGGCGTCCACCTGCGATCGGTGCCGTTCGATCGCCGCCGTCAGCATCGCTGCGTGCAGTAGATCCGGCCGCGGGGCAGGCCACGGCTCGTCGGTCGCAGCTGGGTAGAGCGAGCGGACCCGGACCGCGATGTCGTGGACGTCGTCTCGATCGCCGAAGCGGTGAAGGGCGCGTAGCGCGCCGACCGCGTCCTCGATGCTGCGTGGCCCGCGCAGGAGCAGCGTCAGCACCGCCTCCTCCTGGGCGTCGGGATCGACGGCGTCGGTGTGCCAGCGCTTCCGCTCGTGCGTAAGGATCTCGTCGGTCAACCGGTCGAGGTCGGCGGTGCGCATCGCCACGGCGCGGTCTGGATCCTCGGCGAGGACGGCAAGTGCGGCCCTGGTCTTGATGACGGCCATCGGTTCCCCGTCCGCGCCGACCGGGCCGCGCTCCACCTCGGCCCACGGCGGCAACGGCGCGTCGTCGGCGAGCCCGTCGAAGGCCCGTACGGCGTCGGCGAAGACCCGGCGTCGATCGTTGTCGACCGCGATCACGGGCAGCGTGGTGGTCTGCCAGGTCGCGGTGGACAGGTGTTCGTCGAGCGCGGTGCTGAACGCGTCTGCGTCCCGCACGACCAGCAGCACCCGCACCTGAATCCGCTGTTCGCCCTCGGCTTGCCTGGAGAGGGCGGCGATGTCGGCAGTCGGTTCGGTGTCGGCGTCGTCGACGACGATCAGCACGGGTCGCTCCGCACGGACGGCGGCGGGCAGGACCTGCGCCGCCCTTCCCGGCCGAGCAACCCCGCCCGTCCACCCTGGCGGCAGGGCACGGGCCACCTCGACGGCCAGACAGGTCTTGCCCGCACCGCCGACACCCGCCAGCACCCGCACGGGCCGGGCGGCCGGGTCGGTGCACCATGCCAGCAGCTCGGCTCGCGCTTCCGGCCTGGTCAATCCGGTCTCCGCGGTCAACAAGGCGGGCAACGTCCGCGGCGACCGCAGCGAACCGGACGCGGCTGCGGACGCGGGAAGCGGGCTACAGAACCGAGCCAGTTCGTCGCGGCCAAGGTCCGGCCCCTTGCGGTGGGCGAGGTCCGGCCCCTTGCGCTGCTGCGCACGCTGCCATCCCCAGGCGGTGACACCGACGCCGACGGCCACGACGGCGACAGCCGTCCCGGCCGACGCCCACAGCGCGAGTGCGACGAGCAGCGCGGCGCCGCCGACAGCGACAAGCGTCCTGCCCCACCCGGCAGGCGACAGGGAAATCGCCACTGACCGACGGAGCGCAACAGGGCCTATCGCGCCATCGAAACCCTGGCCACGGAACCGCTGCTGCGCCGTCATCCATTCGCTCCCGCCGCCGCTCCAGCACCGCATCTCGTCAATTACTCGGACAGATGCTCAATGACGTTGCCTGCCAACACCAGCATTTGCGCCCTATCCCGGCCGTGTGTCGCGTCGCGCCCCCGCAAACCACGCCCCGCACCACCACTACACCGGGAACCGGCGCTGCGCGGTCGAGGTCCGACGTGGCCGCCACCAAACGGGGCGCGACTGTCCAGGCCCTCTAGGTGGCTGGTGTTTTTCGCGTGGCGGTCCCCCGGGTCGGTGCGGGGCTCCGAGAGAATGATCAGGTGACGATGGGCCGGGTGGACCGTCAGGGTGATCTGTTCGACGATGTGGTCCGGTTCTGCGAGGGCTCGCTGCCGGGGAACTCGATCTACGGGTTCCTGGCTCGGGAGCGGGACCGGTTGTTCCCCGATGAGCTGTTCGATGATCTGTTCGAGGCTTCGGGTCGGCGTTCGGTGCCGCCGTCGGTGGTGGCCACGGTGATGGTGTTGCAGCGCCTCGGCGGGCTCTCGGACCGGGAGGCGGTCGAGCGGTATGCCTTCGATGTGCGGTGGCGTTACGCGGCCGGGGTCGGTGGCTACGGCACGGGGTGGGGCAGCTTCGCGCACACGGTGTTGGTGGACATGCGCGCGCGGCTGCGTCGTTCGACATGCCCGGACCGGATCTTCGAGGTGGGTCTGGAGGCGGCGCATGCGGCCGGTCTGGTGGGCCGGCGCCGGGTGCTGGACTCGACGCCGCTGTATGACGCGGTGGCCACGATGGACACGATCACGTTGATCCGGTCGGCGGTGCGCGGGTTGCTCGCCGCCGCCACCACCGCCGACGCCGACCTGGCCGCGGAGTTGCGGGTGGTGCTGAGCAGCGGGGACGACTACGTCGGCAACGGCAAGCCGCAGATCGACTGGGACGACCGGGCCGCCCGCGAACAGTTGATCGATTCTCGGGCCCGGGACGGGTTCGCGATGCTCGCGCTGCTGGATGGCCGCGAACTGGCCGAGGCGGTGGAGCAGGCGGCGACGTTGTTGGCCACGGTGCTGGGTCAGGACCTGGAGACCGGCCCCGATGGGGCATTCCGGATCGCGCGTCGGGTTGCGAAGGACCGGGTGATCTCCACCGTGGACCCGGACACCCGGCACGGGCACAAGACCTCCGCGCGCGGGTTCGACGGTTACAAGGGCCACGCCGCGGTCGACCCGGATTCGGAGATCATCACCGCGACCACGGTCACCCCGGGCAACGCCGGCGACGCCAGCGTTGCCGACGACCTCGTCGCCGACCTCTCGGTGACGACCTCGACGACCTCGACGACCTCGACGACCTCGACGACGACCTCGACGACAGGGCGGGCCGGGACGAGCCCGAGGCTGCCGAGCCGCAGCCGGCCACGTCGCCGGTCGAGCCGAGCACCGGTGCAGCCCGCGACGCCGAGCAGGCCTGCGTCTACGGCGACAACGCCTACGGCACCGGGTCGTTCCACGACCGGCTCGAGCAGGCCGGGATCGCCGACCGCTGCAAAACCCAGACACCCACCGCGGCGGGCGGGTTGTTCAGCAAGGACCGATTCGACATCAACCTCGGCGCAGATCTCGGTGCCGGCGCTGTGACCTGCCCGGGCGGGGTCACCGCGCCGATCCGCCCGGCCCGCGCCGGCGGCGGCACCGCCTACTTCGCCTCGGCCTGCTCCGCATGCCCACTGCGCGCGCAGTGCACCACCGCCGCCGGCGGGCGCACGGTGTCCGTGGGACCGTACGAGCAGACCCTCACCGACGCCCGCGCCCGCCAGACCGATCCCTCCTGGGTCACCGACTACCGCGCCACCCGACCCAAGGTCGAGCGCAAGCTCGGCCATCTCGTTCGCCGTCACCACGGCGGACGACGAGCCCGGGTCCGCGGCACCGCCCGCGTCGACGCCGACTTCCGGCTGCTGGCCGGCGCGGTGAACCTGGCCCGGCTGGCCGTGCTCGGGCTGCGCGGAACCGCCCAAGGATGGGCGGTGGCGGCGTGACCAGCAAGCGAGACACCCCTCACCGAGGGCTCGCCGCGGCGACAGGCCGGCCAGAACGCTTCCTCAAGCGGGTTCCGCGGAACCGCCACCCGTCCCGATCTCAGCGAACCCAGGAACCCCATGAACCGTCAGCCGAGCCGGCCACACTCCCGAAGCGGCCGTACGACACCAGCCACCTAGGGGCAACGCGACGCGCCAGGGCTGACAGCCCCAAACCCTGCACTCCGCGACGGGATCGAACCACGTCCACCGTCGGGAAACCTACGCTGGTCGTCACCATGCTGAACACCTCTGCAACGTGCACCACACGCCGCCGCAGACGTCGAGCAGGAGGGCGGTGCCCGGGGACGTCCAGGGCCGCCCGGCGTGTGGGCGCAGCCGAGCGAACTCGTCGGCGTCGCGCCCGGCGACGCGACCAGTAGCCCTGTAGCCCGCGATGAGAGAGGAGAGACACACCGCGGCACCGGCTCAGCAATGCAGGGCTGATGCCGCTGGTCGGGCTGGCCGAGCAGACCCGGTTGTCGCGGATCATCGCCGGGAAGGTGTCGATCACAACGCTCGCCGATTCGATCCGGCGCGGCGAACCCGGTCTCAAGCTGTTGGGTCTAATCGCCGGGATGTGCGCCGGGGCGGACAGCATCGATGATCTGGATGTGCTGCGCGCGGGTGGGATGCCGACGCTGTTGGGCGATGCTGCGCGCCCTCCACGTTGGGGCCGAGGACTCGTAGCGAGCCTGTGGGTGCCAGCGGCTGCTGCGCCTTTGAGCCCCGAGGTGCTGCTCGCGATCTCCCGATACGGCAACGGGGCCGGCGGCACCAATGCTCCGCAGTTGTCAGGTCGGCGTATCCCAGGCGGCCCGCCATGTGCGCGGTCCAAGGCGACCGGTCTCGGCGAGCTTGTGTCGCCGCTGCAGAGCCAGGGCGGCCCGCCGGGTCTCCTCGCCGTAGCAGCCGGTGCCGTCGAAGTCGTAGCCCCAGGCGTTCATCTGCAGCTGCCACGCCTTCAGGGCGGCGTCGCAGTCGCCGGGCTGGAACACCTTGCCCGGCCATGTCGGCCCGATCCTCCCCGATCCGTCCGGGGCTCCAGCTGGCCGCATGTACGCCGCCTCCGCCCGGCTCGCGGGCCGGCCGCTGAGGGCGTCCTTCTCCGGCTCCAGCCCGAGGATCCCGGCGCACTCCCACGGCTGCCACCCGCGCATCCGGTAGAGCAGCAGCGCCCGGAAGTCCTGCTCCTCCACTGAGGCGGCGGAGGGGAGCCCCTCGCCCCCCACGCTGCGCCAGGTGGGCAGGTCGAACTGGTAGGCGCCGTAGTGCTGGTGCGTGGCGACGACATCGTAGCGGCCGCTGGACTCACAGGCGCGGAGCCGAGCCCAGTCTTCCCCGGAGGGATCGGCCCGAGCCGGGGGTGCGGCGAGCACCGCCAGGCCGGGCATGAGGGCCAGGAGGACTGCCGCCCGTGCACCGAGGCGCAGGACCGCTCGACGTTCGCCGCCTCGCCCCACCGCCACCTCCCGCGACCGGGCATCCCACGACTGGGTGCCGCAACGACACCCTCGCAACAGCGGGCACTCTGGAGACACTGACGGGCGGTGCACAACGCGCCACACGGTGGTGTGATCGAGATGTGATCGTTCGGGGATGCCGAGCGGCGCGCGCTACGCCACGACCCGCGACGGGTTCCGGGGCCGGGGGGTCGGGGCGGGTCGGTGAGCTGAATCGGGTCGCCGCACTTTTTCAGGCCCGACCTGGACGCCGCGGCGTCCAGCTCGGCCTGCACCCGACCGTAGCCGTCGGTCTCGTCGGAGTCTTCGACGATTACCTCGATGAGCGCGGTGAGATCGGCCCGCTGGGCGACGGTCGCCGATTGAGGGCGACGTTTCCAGTCGAAGAATCCCGACGGGGACACAGTGAGCCATCGGCACATATCCTTCACGGGGCAGGCGTACTTCACCGAATCAATCTAGCAGGATTCGATGAACTCAAACTTCTCGGCTACCGGGGATCCCGGGCGAAGTACGCTGCGGCTTTTTCAGGAGTTCGTTTTCCATCTTGAGTTCCCGGACCAATCACTCGGGGTCGCGGAACCGGGCTCGCTCGCCGAGGTCAAGCGGCGGTTCCTCGTTGGCGTGTTCTTGCCGGTAGATGGCCACGCAGTTCCCGGGAGTTCCTTCCGTTGATGCCGAGTTCTCGAGCGACTTTGGGCGATCGAATGCGAGTTCATGGAGGCTTATTCACTGCCTTGGTAAGTCGTT